>CALOAB010000018.1:0-531133 GCA_942491185.1 uncultured Alphaproteobacteria bacterium
CTGCCCACATTTCATCCACAGGCCTTGCCCGAATTGCGACTGCCTGCCGACTGGACGCTGCACTGGGCCCAGTCCATAAGGTTCGACGAGCCGGCCATCCGGGCGCATGCGCGCGCCCGCCCCGCCCAACTGCCCTGCCCCAACGATGGAGCTAGCCGCCGTGTCTGTTTTGAAGTGGCTGACCAACAATCGCCTCGGCACCTTCCTCTTCACCCGCGACGGCGCGGTGAGAAGGTCGGCGAAGATGCGCTCGGCAACGTCTATTATCGCGAGCGGCGGCGTAGCGGGGACTGGCGGCTGGAGCGTCGCTGGGTGGTCTATGCCGGCGACGGCGAGATCGAGGCGAGCGCAGTGGAGCCCGGCTGGAACGCGTGGCTGCACAAGAACCGCGAGCAGTCACCGAGCGAGGCGCCACCCAAGGAGCGCTTCTGGCAGAAGGAGCACGTGCCGAACCTGTCCGGCACGCCGGCCGCCTACGTGCTGCCTGTATACCTGACCCGCGGTGGCCGAAGCGCGACCCACGCCACCGGCGACTACGAGGCGCGTGGCGTCCCTGATCCGGCAGCAACGCCTCGGTGACGGCGGTTTCGGGCGCCTGCTCTGGGGCAATGAGCCGTCACTGAGCGCCCTGATTGCCGGCTCAAATGGCCCGATCGCTTGTGGACAAGTCGTCGGGAAAGCCTCAGATCCGCGGGGCCGTGATTACGGCGCTGCTGCCGGCGGGGTAGGAAAGTAGCGGGAGCGACCGCCGCCTGGCTGATCCGGCTACTGCTCGATGGCAATGCCGGCAGGCTCCAACGCGGTGGCCCAAGACTTCCAACTCGCCGGACGCAGACGGCGAAGCAGGCATGTCCCAAGGCCTGCGCGCGCCATGTGCTGGAACACCGCGCGCCTTCTCTGCCCCGGTGGGCTCGAACAGCAGGAGCATCTGCTGGTCCAGCCGGAAGAACACGAACACGCCTGGCTTGTGGCTCACCTGATCGAGACCGAGCACACCGCCATAGAAGCGCGCCGCCCGATCGAGGTCGTCGACGTAGAGGACGGTCTCCAGGATCGTTCGCAGCCGCATTGCCCAGCCCTCCTCGAAGCTCTTGCGGCGGCACCCGGACCCGAGATCGCCGCATTTTCCCGTGAGCTTAACGAAAGGTTCACTTCCCTGCAGCAAACTGGCGGCAGGCGAAGAAGCGGACAGCAAGGGCTTGCATGGAGAAGGGTCGAGGCGGTGCCAACGGACGGCTGGGCCTGGTCGGTCAGCTCTTTGCGAGGCTGGGTGGGAAAGACAACGGCGGTGCTGGTCCGACCATCGATCCACTCGCGGACGCCACGCACCTCGTCTTGCGGCAGCACCGGATCGACTCGACGCCAGAGGCCTACATCGCCCATGGTATCGGCACCCTCGCCGGCCAGCGCCCGGATCTGACGCGGCGCCTGAAGGAGCTCGAGACGAGCGGTGCCACCTTCGATCCACCGCTGATCGCTGAGCCGTTCGAGCGCTACTTCGCAACCGACCCCGACGTCACCGGCGTCTGCGGTGCGAGCCGCAATCTCGAGCGGTTGCTGGGCCGCCTTGGCGATCGACTTGAAGCCCGTCGAGACCGACGCCAGGCAACGCGGCGATCGGCTCGCGGATCTCGGCCAGTCGCTAGCCGAGGGTGAGGTGGCGGCAGATGACGAATCGGAGTCTGCCGGCCATCCCGCGTTGTGGCGCAAGATCGTCGGCGACATCATCAAAGAAACGGCAGCGATGCGCGCCGCTGCATCGCGCCTTGAGAGCCGGGTGGTCGAGCACGCGGGTGAGATCGCCCAACTCCGCACCCAGCTCGACGCCGCCGGACGCAACAACCAGCTCGACCCGGTAAGCGGCGTCGCCTCGTCCAAGACACTCGAGCAGGCGCTTGCCGAGGCCATGCGGTCGGTCGATCGATGGCTTTGATCATAAGGGCCAATGGCGCTGCGGCTAAGGACGGCTTGTGCATCCAGCAGCCCGGGTCCGGGCCTTTCTCATCCCCTGCTCAATGATCTCGACCAGTTCCACGCGTTCAACGCGGCCAATGGGCGAAAGCTCGGCGATTTTCTCGTGCTCAAGGCCACGGCCCGGAACCTCGCCATGGGCTGGATCAAGGGGGCCGACACTCGATCGGCCTGGTGACTCGACGGCTTGCTCTAGCTTCTAGTGCATCGTCCCGATAAAAATCGCACCGATCTCACCGGGCGCCGAAGCCCTGGGCGGTGCGGCTCTGCGACACTGATCGCGAGCCAGTGCGCATCGAGGTGGCCGACTCACGAGCGCGCCGCTGACCCGCGCCTCCGCCCCGGTCACGGTCATCGATCGGGGGTGAGCACCTACCGGCCGGGCGATTTGGTCCGCCCAAGGCCTTGATCGGCCGAGCATCGCGAGCCTGCTGAGCACGCCACTGGAGACCGCGCGCAACCGTGCCGTCTCGGAAGCGCGCTGTCGCGGTCGTCGGCAGGGGCTCAGGCATGAAGCTCTGCGAGCGTCGCACCGGCAGGCTCTACCGCTATTGGATTGCCACAAACGAAGCGCCGAGCTGTTTCGGCGCTCATGCCTGTCGACAAAGGCGGTGTCGCCCACGTTCTGGTAACTCTTCAACTCTCTTCGGCGAGCCGGCCGCACCCGGCCGCTGGAGTTGCACGGAGGTCATTTGGCAACCGATGATGACTCAAGAGCGAACCAAGTGGCGGTGCGGTGTCTCTCTATCTTCGGCTACGGTCGTGACACGACGTCGAGCAGCATGGCGAAAGCCGCAATTGACCCCTCGGTTCTGGGCAACTGTCGGGGCGCTCCGATGGAGGCGGTTGTGCTGCAGAACCGGGACCAACTGCGCTCCGCTTGCCAATGAGGCCATCGTACCGGGCCGGGGGCATTTCGCAGCCATTCATCAGTCGATGGTTGGTTCTGATCTGGGTCGACTGGCCATGGAGACCAGTGTCGCCGAGCGACATCCGGCAAATGCTCTGCTCCCTGTGCCGTCAGTCCGGCTCTGTCGAGCGGCTCGGCAGTGCCGCAGGTGCAACAGCTTCTTGTTCTTGACCCGTTGCAATGCTCAGCGAGCCGCCAGGACGCCATGCGCATGTCGCCGCGTCGTCCAGGCTTCATTCCGGCTGGCGTGGTCACCAGCTCCAGGTCGTCCCCACGCTCGGCTGCACGGCATCGGCAGTACACGGCGCAATGGCTCGAGATCCTGCGCGAGCGCGGCCGCGGCATTCTGGGTCACGCGCCATTCGATGCGCAGCGGGCCGGCGATGTCGGTGGTCAGGACATCAAACACGGCATCGAGATTGCCGCCGAAATGGGCCGGGAAGGCCAGATCGTGCGCCAGCTTGGCCAGCACGGCGCGCTTGGTTCGTTGCCGGCCGTCCAATCGCGCGACGCGCAGCGTTGCCGATGCCTCGCTCATTCCGGCACCTCGGTGAAGCTCTCGTAGTGGTCGGTGGCCGGCAAAAGCCCGAAGATCAGGCCGTCGTTCGAGAAGACCAGCCGCTTCGCGCCCCGACGACCGCGAGTCGAAATCGAGGTCGGCCTCGAACCATTGACCGGCCCCGGCGCATCCGGCAGCCGGCCCTCGCGGTTCTGGAACCGATCACCGCCGATCGTCCGGTCAGGCGCACTGTCGCAGAGATTGCTGCCTGGCCGCCAGCCGAGATCCCGCGCCTCGCCTTTGCGAACGTAGTCGCTCGGCAGTCGCCCGGTGGCCCGCACGCTTTCCACCGTTGCGACAAACGCCGACGGCTCAGCCAGACCGAGCTCGGCGGCCATCGCCTGGAGCGTGTCGGCGGGCTGACCGCTCTCCTCGGCTGGTGCCAAGACCGCCACGGCCAGGGACGCGAGCAGCAGCCCGACAATGACAAAGCTGGATAGCCGGCGCATCGACGATGGACTCCTTCGAGTCAAGATCAGGTGACCTCGTTCAGCTAAGCCGAAAGGACGGATCGGGCGCAATCAGGAAATCGCTGAACCGACCGGCGGCCGCGGCCCCCTCGCCGGCGGAAGCCATAGTTCGAAGTAACAGCGGAAGTGCCGACGGCGGGCACGAAAGCGGTGACGACCATGGGCGGACCAGAGGGAGCTGCGCTGGCCACACGCCGGGGGGCCCGTCGCGCCGATCGAGATGTGTCCGGCGGAGGCACTGCCCCTGGCCCGATGTGCGGCCTAGGCCGCAGCTTGCCGGAGAGCGCCCAAGTCTTTTCTGTGACGGTCGGCGTGGAGGACGTCCTCCCACTCGGCTTCTTTGGCAGTCTAGCAGATAGTCTTTGACATATAAGTCCCTAGTGTTACGGTCGCGCGATGCGAGGGAACCTTGGACTTTTCGTCTCCTCGGCGGATCGTGCGCGACTGGCAGCGGTCATCGCCGACCGCAACAACCCGCAAAAGCATGTTTGGCGAGCGCAGGTGGTGCTGTTGACCGCTGATCGGGTCGGCACAGCGGAGATCATGCGGCGAACGGAACTGGGCAAGGTCTCGGTCTGGCGCTGGCAGGAGCGCTACATCGAGGCAGGCGTCGACGGGCTGTTACGCGACAAGACCCGGCCGTCGCGCATCCCGAAGCTCTCGGATGAGAAGGTGGCCGAGGTGATCCGCCACGCGGACGACGGAGGAGGCACCACCGGACGGCGGGATTACTGGACCGTCAGGGCGATGGCGGCGGCGACGGGCGTGTCGCGGGCGAAGGTGCACGTCTTCTGGCGCGAAGCCGGGCTCGTGCCGCATCGCTGGCGCCAGTTCGCTGTCCAACGACCCCGCCTTCGTCGAGAAGCTGCATGACGTCGTCGGCCTCTACGTCGCCCCGCCGGCCCACGCCGTGGTGCTGAGCATTGACGAGAAGTCGCAGATCCAGGCGCTCGATCGAACGGTGCCTGGCCTGCCGATGAAGCGCGGTCCCGGCTCGGCACGATGACTCGTGATTACAAGAGGAACGGGACGACGACACTGTTTGCGGCGCTGAACGTGCTCGACGGCAAGGTCATCGGCCGCAACATGCAGCGGCATCGCCACCAGGAGTTCATCCGTTTCCTCAACGCGATCGAGCGCGAGCTACCGAGAGGCAAGAACATCCACGTCGTGCTCGACAACTATGCTGCCTACAAGCATTCCAAGGTCCGCGCGGCTCGCCCGCCACCCACGCTGGACCTTTCATTTGCCCCCACCTCCGCCTCGTGGCTGAACGCCGTCGAGGGCTTCTTCGCCAAGCTCAGCCGCCGCAAGCTCCAACGCGGCGTCTTCCATTCCGTGGTCGCACTGCAATCAGCCATCAACGACTTCGTCGAGCAGCATAACGAGAGCCCAAAGCCCTTCGTCTGGCGTGCCGATCCGAAGGACATCATCGCCGCCGCCAAACGTGGGCATCAAACGTTAGAGACTAACGACTAGCGGCCCAGCGCTTGCAGTGTTTGGTCGGCGTGATCGGTGAACAGGCCATCGACGCCCGCATCGACCAGCTGCGTGGTCAGCGCCGCCATGTCGGTGGCCCAGCCCGGCAGGGCGTCGGCGCGGAGCGTGTAGGCGTGGATGTCGAGCCCGGCAGAAGTGGCATGCCGGGCGAGCTCGGTTGGATTGCCGTCGTCATCGATCAGCAGGCCGATGAAGGGGCCGATGGCGTCGACGGTTCGCGCCAGGTTCTCGAGCCCGGCGGGTGTGAGCAGCGCATCGTAATCGGTGCCGGCGGCGTCGGGCCAATTTTTGCCGCCGATGAGCTGGACCAGTGGACCACGGTAGCCGAGCTCTTCGCGGATGCGCTGGGTTTCGGACCAGTCGAAGCATTGCAGGAAGAGCCGCTGATCGTGGGGCGCGCCGTAGCCTTTGGCCGTGAGCAGATCGACCACGATGCGGCTGATGTCCTGGCCCTGGGCGCGGTGCCAGGCTGGACGCTTGATCTCGGGGTAGATGCCGATCGACCGGCCCGTCGAGATCTCCAGTCCCTGAACCAGATCGATCGCCTC
Source organism: uncultured Alphaproteobacteria bacterium (assembly GCA_942491185.1). Classification (GTDB taxonomy): domain Bacteria; phylum Pseudomonadota; class Alphaproteobacteria; order Geminicoccales; family Geminicoccaceae; genus SLRI01. The sequence goes on from CALOAB010000018.1 coordinate 5,959, forward strand.
CTCGAGGGTCGCGATCGAGAAGCCACCCGGACCTTGCGGGAAGCGATCGGGAAAGACCGGCTGGCCCGTCTCGGGGTCGACCCGCTCATTGACGCTGAGCGTTCGCAGCTCTGCCAGGTCGAAATCGATGACGTAGTAGCGTCCGTCGCCACGCGCACGATCCGGGAACCGCACGGCCACGTCGGTCACCGTGTCGAGCGTGATGTCGTGGAGCACCAGGGGCACGCCGTCACCGCTCAGCACGACGTCGTGCTCGATGAAATCCGCACCCTGCGCGACCGCCATGGCCTGGGCTGCCGGCTGTGCTCCGGCAGGTAGCCGGATGGATGCGATGCGCGATGACCAGTGGCTCGGCCAACGCTGCCTTGACGCCGAGCGCGAAGAGAAGTGCCACCAGGACCAGCCGCCCGATGGCGACAAGCTCAAGGCCGCGGATCGGCATCTCGTGCCCTCCATTCGCAAGTGGATGGTGCCGCCAAAGAAAAAGCCCGCGAGCGCTTGGCTCGCGGGCTTCCTCTTGGCTTGGCCGGAAGGTCAGTTCGGCAGGCGGGCCTGATCGGCACCGGGCTTCGCCTGGGCGGCAATCTCCGGGCTGATCGGCTCTTCCTCGGCGAGCGCCTCGAGCGGCGACGCCAAGGCTACCTGCAAGGCCTCGTCGACATTGCTAACGGCGATGATCTTCAAGCCCTTTTTCACGTTGTCGGGGATCTCGGCCAGGTCCTTCTCGTTCTCCTTGGGTATCAAAACGGTCTTGATCCCGCCGCGGAGCGCTGCGAGCAGCTTCTCCTTGAGCCCACCGATCGGCAGCACCCGGCCGCGCAGCGTGACCTCGCCGGTCATGGCGACCGAGGCCTTGACCGGAATGCGGGTCAGCACCGAGACGATCGAGGTCGCCATGGCGACGCCGGCCGATGGCCCGTCCTTGGGCGTGGCGCCTTCCGGCACGTGGATGTGGATGTCGGTGGTGTCGAAGCGCGACGGCTCCACGCCGAGCAGCCGCGAGCGCGAGCGGACATAGCTCTTCGGCCGCCTGCACCGATTCCTGCATCACATCGCCGAGCTTGCCAGTGTATGTCAATTTGCCCTTGCCGGGAACCAGCACCGCCTCGATGGTCAGCAGCTCGCCACCGACCTCGGTCCAGGCGAGGCCCGTCGTGGCACCCACCATGTCCTCGAGCTCCGCCTCACCGTAACGGAACTTCCGCACGCCGGCATATTTCTCGAGGTTGCGCCGCGTCAGCTTCACCTGCTTCCTGTCGCCGGCGACGATCTCCTTGACCGCCTTGCGCGCCAAGTTGGCTATCTCGCGCTCGAGGTTACGAACGCCCGCCTCGCGGGTGTAGTAGCGGATGAGATCGATGAGCGCCTCGTCGTTGAGCGACCACTCCTGCTCGGACAGCCCGTGCGACTTGCGCTGCTTCTCCAGGAGATGCCGCTTGGCGATCTCGACCTTCTCGTCCTCGGTGTAGCCGGCGAGACGGATGATCTCCATCCGGTCGAGCAGCGGCTGCGGCATGCGCAGCGTGTTGGCGGTGCAGACGAACATCACGTCCGAGAGGTCGTAATCGACCTCCAGATAGTGGTCGTTGAAGTTCGCATTCTGCTCCGGGTCCAGCACCTCCAGCAGCGCCGATGACGGATCGCCGCGGAAGTCGGCACCCATCTTGTCGATCTCGTCCAGCATGAAGAGCGGGTTGGACGTCTTGGCCTTCTTCATGCTCTGGATGATCTTGCCCGGCAGCGAGCCGATATAGGTACGCCGGTGGCCGCGGATCTCGGCCTCGTCCCGCACCCCGCCCAGCGAGAAGCGGACGAAGTTGCGGCCGGTGGCCTTGGCCAGCGACTTCCCCAGGCTGGTCTTGCCGACGCCGGGCGGGCCGACGAGGCAGAGGATCGGCCCCTTCATCTTGTCGACGCGCTGCTGGACGGCGAGATACTCGACGATCCGCTCCTTGACCTTCTCGAGGCCGTAGTGGTCGGTATCGAGCACGTCCTGCGCCAGCTTGATGTCCTTCCTGACCTTGGAGCGCTTCTTCCAGGGGATGGACAGCATCCAGTCCAGATAGTTGCGCACCACGGTCGCCTCGGCCGACATCGGGCTCATGGTCCTGAGCTTCTTCAGCTCGGCCATCGCCTTGTCGCGGGCTTCCTTGCTGAACTTGGTCTTCTTGATCCGATCCTCGAGCTCGGACGCCTCGTCCTTGCCGTCCTCGAGCTCGCCCAGCTCCTTCTGGATCGCCTTCATCTGCTCGTTGAGATAATACTCGCGCTGGGTCTTCTCCATCTGCCGCTTGACGCGTGAGCGGATGCGCTTCTCCACCTGGAGCACGCTGATCTCGCCCTCCATGAAGCCGTAGAGCCGCTCCAGCCGCTCGCCCAAGGACGCCGTCTCGAGCAGATCCTGCTTGTCGGCGATCTTCAAGGAGAGATGCGCCGACACCGTGTCGGCGAGCTTGCCCGGGTCGTCGATCTGCGAGAGCGAGACCAAGACCTCGGGCGGTACCTTCTTGTTGAGCTTCACATACTGCTCGAACTGCGTGACCACGGCGCGGGCCAACGCCTCGACCTCGCGCATGTCGGTCGACGCGTCCTCCAGCACGCTGGCGGAGACCTGGAAGAAGCGGGGATTGTCGACGAAGCCGGCGATGTCGGCGCGGGCCGTGCCCTCGACCAGGACCTTGACCGTGCCGTCTGGCAGCTTGAGCAGCTGCAGCACGCTGGAGACGGTGCCGACGCGATAGATGTCGTCCGGACCTGGATCGTCCTGGCTCGCGTTCTTCTGCGCGACCAGCAGGATCTGCTTGTCCTCCTTCATCACCTCCTCGAGCGCCGCGATCGACTTCTCGCGACCGACGAAGAGGGGCACGATCATGTGCGGGAAAACGACAATGTCGCGCAGGGGTAGAACAGGAAAAATCGTTGTTTTGGGTGTCTCGACCATTAGGACCTCACCGCAGTGGCACCGGTTGGGCTGACCAGGGGCGCCTGATTACGGCTTAAGAGGTGGCCTGCAGGTGAAGGTCTTTCAAGGCGCGAAGACGCCACGATGAGGCCAAGGAGGCTAGGACGCTCGCGTCAGGCGCTCGTGGCGACGGGTCGCTTGGTCAGACAAGCTCGCGATTGCAACCGCTCAGGCGATGCTAGGACGTCGCACCTCAAGAAGCGGAGCCGACATCGCCCTTGCGCTGCTGATCGTGGATCATCAACGGCTTGGCGCTGTTCTCCACGACCTCCTTGTTGACGACGACCTCCTCGACCGTGCCGAGCGATGGCAGCTCGAACATGGTCTCCAGCAGGATGCCTTCCATGATCGAGCGAAGGCCGCGGGCACCGGTCTTCCGCTTGATGCCCTTGTCGGCGATGGCGCGCAGCGCATCCTCGGTGAAGGTGAGCTTCACGTCCTCCATCTCGAACAGCTTCTGGTACTGCTTGACCAGCGCGTTCTTGGGCTGCTTGAGGATCTCGACGAGCGCCTCGATGTCGAGGTCGGTGAGCGTGGCGACCACCGGCATGCGGCCGACGAACTCGGGAATGAGGCCGAACTTCAAGAGATCGTCGGGCTCGACCTCGCGCAGCACCTCGCCGCTGAAACGCTCGTCCGGGCCGGCGACCGTGGCACCGAAGCCCATGGAGCGCGGCTTGCCGCGATGGCCGATGATCTTCTCCAGCCCGGAGAACGCACCGCCGCAGATAAAGAGAATGTTGGTCGTGTCGACCTGCAGGAACTCCTGCTGCGGGTGCTTGCGGCCGCCCTGCGGCGGCACGCTGGCGACCGTGCCCTCGATGATCTTCAAGAGCGCCTGCTGCACGCCCTCGCCCGACACGTCACGGGTGATCGACGGGTTCTCGGATTTGCGGCTGATCTTGTCGACCTCGTCGATATAGACGATGCCGCGCTGCGCCCGCTCGACATTGTAGTCGGCGGACTGCAGCAGCTTGAGGATGATGTTCTCGACGTCCTCGCCGACATAGCCGGCCTCGGTGAGGGTCGTGGCGTCGGCCATCGTGAAGGGCACGTCGAGCGTGCGCGCCAGGGTCTGGGCGAGCAGGGTCTTGCCGCAACCGGTCGGGCCGATCAGCAGGATGTTCGACTTGGCGAGCTCGACCTCGCCGCCCTTCGAGCCATGCGCCAATCGCTTGTAGTGGTTGTGCACGGCGACCGACAGCACGCGCTTGGCGTGCGCCTGGCCGATCACGTAGTCGTCGAGCACCTCCTTGATCTCGCTCGGCGTCGGCACGCCCGAGCGGCTCTTGGCGATTGCGCTCTTGTTCTCTTCGCGAATGATGTCCATGCAGAGCTCGACGCATTCATCACAGATGAAGACCGTCGGCCCGGCGATGAGCTTCCTGACCTCGTGCTGGCTCTTCCCGCAGAACGAGCAGTACAAGGTGTTCTTCGAGTCGCCGCTGGACTTGCTCATCGACTATCTAACCTCAATCGCCTGTTGTGGCGCCGTCGCTGGGGCCAAGGAGCCTCGCTGGTTGCGACCCTGAGCCCGGGCTCGCCGCGCCACCAGTCGCCCCGCCCGTCCGACCGCACCCAATCGTCACCAGAGATCAACCAACCACGAGGGAGATGGGGTTGCAACCCTCGTTGTCGAGAGCGTGACCGGGGTGATGCTCGGCCGCCCCTTCCGGCGACGTCGCTGCAACGCCTGCCGGAGCTTGCCGCCCCGTGCCTCAGCTCTCCGGCTCGGCGAGCGTTGTCGGCCGGTGTGTGACCACCTCGTCGACGATCCCGAAGGCTTGCGACTCCTCGGCGCTCATGAAGGTGTCGCGCTCCAGCTTGGCGTCGATTTCATCCATGGTGCGGCCGGTATGCTGCATATAGATGTTGTTGAGCCGCTTCTTGACGTTGAGAATCTCGCGCGCGTGGATCTCGATGTCGGAAGCCTGACCCTGGTAGCCGCCTGATGGCTGGTGCGTCATCACCCGGGCGTTGGGCAGGCAAAACCGCTTGCCTTTGGCGCCGGCTGCCAGCAGCAGCGAGCCCATGCTCGCGGCCTGGCCGATGCACAATGTCGCAACGTCGCAGCGGATATATTGCATCGTGTCGTAGACCGCGAGGCCAGCCGTCACCAGTCCGCCCGGCGAGTTGATGTACAGCGACACGTCCTTGTCCGGGTTGTCGGCCTCGCAATAAAGCAGCTGGGCGCAGATCAAGCTGCCCATGTGATCCTCGACGCCGCCGGTGACGAAGATGATCCGCTCCTTGAGCATCCGCGAGAAGATGTCGTAGGCGCGCTCGCCGCGGCTGGTCTGCTCGACCACCATCGGCACGAGCTGACTGGTCGGGCCCTCTGCCAGCTCGCTGAGCAGCTGGGTCTCGGTCGGTACGTTGCGCATCAAGCCTCGCTCTCCTCGGCTGGCTTGCCAGCGGCCTTCTTCTTCGCCGGCTTGGCTGCGGCCTTTGCGGTCGCTTTCTTCGGCTCGGCTTTCGCTTTGGCGGCCTTTTCCTTCGGCTCGGCTGCCGCTTCGGTGGTCTCTTCCTTGGGCTCCGCTGCCGCTTTGGCGGTCGCTTTCTTCGGCTTGGTCGCCTTCTTGGTGGTCTCTGCCGGCGCCTCGTCCTCGGCGTCCGGATCCTTCATCAGCTCCTCGATGCTCACCTTCTCGTCCTTGACCGCCGCGCGCTCGAGGATGAGGTCGACCACCTTGTCCTCGAAGATCGGCGCCCTGAGCTGCTCGAGCGCGGCCGGGGTGTCGCGGAAATACTCGAACACCGCCTTTTCCTGGCCCGGGTAGCGCCGGGCCTGCTCCATCACCGCCTGATTCAGCTCCGGGCCCTCGACCTTGACCTCGTTCTTGAGGCCGATGTCGGAGAGGACGAGGCCGAGCCGGACCCGACGCTCGGCGATCTGCCGGTACTCGGCGCGCAGCTCCTCTTCCGTCTGCCCCATGCTCTCGAACGTGCTCTCCGTGCGCTTCATCTCGTCCTCGAGCTGGCGCCAGATGGCGTTGAACTCGAGCTCGATCATGCCTTCCGGCACACCGAACTGGCAGCGCTCGGCGAGGTCGTCGAGCAGCGCCCGCTTGGCCTTCTGCCGGGAAACGCCGCTGTAGTCGCTGGCGAGGCGCTCGCGGATCTTCACCTTGAGGTCGTCGAGGCTCTCGGCCATCAGCCCCTTGGCGAAATCGTCGTCGACAGCGACCGGGCTGCCGGCCTTGATGTCCTTGATCTTGATCGTGAAGGTCGCGGTCTTGCCCTGAAGATCGTCGCGGCCGTAATCCTCGGGGAAGGTCGCCTCGATCTCGCCCTCGTGGCCCACTTCCTTGCCGATCAGGCTGTCCTCGAAGCCGGGGATCATCTGACCGCTGCCGATGACGCTATCGAAATCCTCGGCCTTGCCGCCGTCGAAGGCGACGCCGTCGATCTTGCCCTCGAAGTCGAGCGTCACCTGGTCGCCGTCGGCGGCGGGACGCGGCTCGGCCAACGGCTCGAAGCTGCGCCGCGCCTTGGCGAGATTGGCAATGGCGTCGTCGACCTGGCTGTCCTCGACCTCGACCACCTGACGGGTCAGGCTGATCGCCGCCAGATCGAGCTCCGGCACCTCGGGCAGCACCTCGAGATCGAGCTTGAACTCCAGATCGGCGCCGTCGTCGAACGCGATGACCTCGACCTTCGGGCGCAGTGCCGGCTTCAGCTCGTTGTCGGCGATCGCCTGCTTGGAGCCCTCGTCGACCGCCTGCTCGAGGATCTCGCCCATCAGCTGACGGCCATATTGGCGCTTCAGGAGAGAGAGCGGCACCTTGCCCGGCCGGAAGCCCGGCACCTTGGCCGTCTTCGCCATCTTCTTCAGCCGGGCCTCGACCTTGCCCTCGATCTCGTTCGCGGCAACCACGACCTTGAATTCACGCTTCAAGCCGTCGGCTGCCACCTCTGTGACCTGCATCATTCTGCCTTTCGTCGTCCGAGCCTGGGGCGACCGCCGCAATCGCCGGGCCCAACGTCACGTTTTTCGGGATGTCCGTCCGCGCGCCAGTCGCCCTTGGCGACAGCAATGGCGAACCCGCAAAGGGCTATAGCATAGCCGCCACGAACGCCAAGGGTTTAAGGCTCGGCCGCCTCGGCCGGCACTCGCTCGAAGAAAGCGCGGACGTCGTCGGGGGGCTGGCCCATGACCTCGGCGGTGCGGGCGACGACCGCATCGTCGCCCCAGGCGCGCCAGAGCCGGGCGAGGTTGTGGAGGGTGATGCCGACCGAATGCCCGCCGTCGCCGGCCTCGGCGAGGATCGGCAGGGCGTTGAGGTAGTAGTCGAGGCTCTCGGCGTGCCTGCGGCCCCGAGCCATCACAATGCCGAGTTGGTGATAAATCGTCGCCACACCATGCCGATCGCGGTACGCTAACCAGATCTCTGGCACCTGACGGAAGTAGCCCGCTGCGTCGTCGAGCCGACCCTGATCCTGGGCCATATTGCCGAGGTCCTGATAGGTCATGGCGGCACCGCGTCGGTCGCCGTACTCGATAGAGAGATCTCGAGCGCCTGTCGGTAGTATCCCGCTGCCTCGTCGAACCGATCCTGCTCGTCGGCCACCCTGTCGAGTTGGTGGTAGGTCGAAGCCGCACCGCGACGGTCGTCATGCTCGAGCTTGAGCTGGAGCGACTTACGGAGGTATCGCGCGGCCCGCCCGAAGCGGCGCTGCTTTTGGCCACGATGCCGAGTTGGTGGAAGCTCATCGGCCGCATCCTCCCGGTCGCCGTGCCGAAGCTCCAGCTTGAGCGATTGTCGGTAGTACCCCGCCGCCTCGTCGAATTGAACGCTGCTCCTGCGCCACCCGGCCGAGCTGGTGGAGGATGCTGGCCCGCCCCTTGGCCGATATCTCCGGGTGGTCGGCGAGCGCGAGGGCCTGCTGGTAGGCGGCCTTGGCGTCATCCAAGCGCCTGAGCAGCAGGTAGCGCTTGGCGATGTTGTCGATGACGCCGATCCGCTCGTTGAGCTGCGGTACGCTCGTCGCCTCGCCAGTGCCACGGTCCAGAGCGGCAAGGACCGCTTCGCCCAGCTCCAGCCCGCGCGCATGGTCCTGCCGAGCGTCGATGAAGCCTGACAAGGCACTGTAGCAGCTCAGGATCGAGCGGCCCTGGTCGAGCGCCAGCATCAGCGCGCGCTGCAGGTTGGCGTACTCGACGCCGGCGAGGAACAGGCCGCCCTTGCGCTCGTCCGGCTGCTTGCTCTCCTGCGCCTGGTAGATCGCGCCGGCATAGCCGCTCATGTGCGCGACGAAGGCCGCCTCGATCGCCGCCCGCGTCTCGGCCAGCGCCGGGTCGGTCAGGCGGTTGGCGAGGAAATAGCCGAAGGCCGGCTGCGGGCGGCGGAAGCGGCGGGGTTGTCGGCGTCGGGACTGAGGAGACCGCGCGCCTCGGCCTCGGTGAGGGCCGCAGGCAGATCGTCGAGCGGCAGGCCGGCGAGCGCCGGCTGCGCCTTCAGCTGCTCGATGTATTGCGGCAGGAACTCCGTGTTGATCACGCCCGTGAACGGGGCGAAGCAGAGGAGCAGCGTCTGCTGCGCCGGGTCGAGATGGCCGTGGCTGTAGTCGATGCAGGCGATCAGGCTCTTGGTCTTGGCCTCGATCACATCGCCGTCGGCCGGCTGGTCGATCTCGGCGAGGCCCTGCTGCAGGGCGTCGTGCACCTCCTGCGCCGACTGCGTCTTCAGGTTGGGCAGCACCACCTCGAGCGCCAGCGGGTAGCCGTCGAGCAGCCGCAGGAGGTCGCCGAACGCCGTCTCCGCCCGCCGCTCCCTGGCCCCGGCGCGCTCCAGCACGGCGTCGGCGAGGTCGGAGGCGGCCTCGGCATCGAGCCCGCCCAGGCGGTGGACATTGGCCGCGAACGTGCCGGGCGCCAGCCAGGCCTCGGGCGCCCGCGAGCCGAGCAGCACGAGAGTCCGGCCGCCGACCAGCGCTCGGAGGAAGCGCTGCAGTGCCGCCCGCTCGCCCTCGTCCAGGCTGTGCTGGATGGCGAGGCGCTCGCCGGTGATGCTCTCGAGGTTGTCGAGGACGAGGAGGTGGCGGTCGGCGCGCAGCCGTTCTGCGAGCATCGCCTGGCGCGCCTCGTCGTCGGGCAGCCGGTCGAAGAGGTCGAGCTTCTCGGGGTAGAGCGTGCGGATCGTCTCGCGCATGATCCGCGCCCGGGTCCAGGCCTCGCTGTCCCAGCCGAAATAGACCGAGCGCGCGACGAGGCCGGTGATCTCGCCCCAGTGCATGAGGTGGCGCAGAAGCGTCGTCTTGCCGCTGCCGCCCATGCCCTGGACGAGGAGGATGTTGCCGCGGGTGAGCAGCGCCTTCTCGATCCTGAGCACGTCGAGATCGCGGCCGAAAAAGCCGTAGGCCGTCTGCGGCTCCGGTGAGCGGACGGCCTGGGCGCTGTACCAGCGCGTCTCCTCGTCCGCCGTCATCGGCTGGAAGTCGAGCCGGAGCGGGCGGTTCTCGTGGACGACGGGGAGCAGCCAGTCCTCGAGCTCGATCCGCTCGTTCATGTAGGCGCGGCGCGCCTTGTCGGCGTCGAGCGCCCGCCTTCCGGCGAGGATCGCGGCCTCGGGCGGCGCACCGGCGAAGAGCTTCTCGTAGAGGACCGGGATCATCCGCTCGGCCGCCGTCACCGTCAGCGACCAGGCCATGCCGACGGCGTTCTGCACGCCGGCCTGCATCAGCCGGGCCGCGAGGCTGGTCTCGGCGTCGCCCACCTGCTTGCCGGACTGGCACGCATTGAGCACGACGAGCGGGATGCGGTTGAGCAGCAGGAGATCGGCGACCTCGGCGGCGGTGCGCGGGTCGCTGCCGCCCGCGGCCGCCTCGAAGGCGAGGATGGCTTCCTGGGCGTCGATTTCTGTAGCGCTATCGAAGCCGAGCCTGCCCTCGCCGAGGCCCGGGCGGTGGCGCAGCGCCCCGTGCAGGTCGAAATGGACGGCGTGGTAGTGGCCGGGCCCCTTCGCCTCGAGCTGTTCCCGGAACGCCGCCCAGGTGCCGGGCCGGACGAGGTCGACAGCGACCTTGAGCCGCGCCTGGCGCAGGCTCTGGATCAAGGGCCGGGTGATGGTGCGGTAGCCGACATCCCGGCCCTCGCCCGGCCGAGCGGTGACGACCAGGAGGTTGAAGGTAGAGGAAGGCTCGGGCCGCGCCTCGACGGCGGGTCTGCCAGTGTTCTTGCGAACCATGGGTGCCAGCAGCACGCAGGGCTCAGGCAAGTCCGGGTCCTTGAGCGCCTCCCAATGCAGAGCGTGAAAGCCGGGCGAGCCCATGATCTCGAAGCGCAGGCTCTCCGCACCTTCGCGGTCAAGCAGAGCTTTATAGGCGGCCCAAGCCTTCCGATCGGCGAAGAGCTGGCCGAAGAGCGCTTCCCCGTAGCGGGTGATGCTGGCCGCCGCCTCGCGGGCGCGCACCCGATCGGTGAAGGGAAATGCCAGCCACTCCTCGAAGTACCAGTCGAGCTCGGCCCGCTCCCCCTCGCTGAAGATGGGCGTCAGCGTAGCTTGGTAGGTGTAGCCGTCGACGTCTAGCGTGGCCGCATCGAGACTGCCTTCGGCGATGCGGATAGTCGCCATTACGGCGCGGTTTTCCGGCGCAGGATCATCTGCTCGTTGCCCTGGGCGTCGCGGCGGATGTCGATCTCCAGATCCTCGGCCGGCACCCGCCCCCCGAGCAGTCGGCGGAGAACGTCGGTGAGGAAGTTGGCAGTGACACCGGTTGCAACACCGAGCACGAAGGTGAGCGCAAAGCCGCCAATGGTCGGGTCGAACTGGCGGGGGCCGATGTCGACCCGCTCGAGACGGGCTTCGGCACTGGCCTCGGAATCGGTGTTCCAGAGGGCTTCGAGCTCGTCGGCCGAAATGCCGAGCTTGGGATCGATCACGAGAATCGGTCCGCGCATGGCCCAGGCTCCTGTCGGAATGATCGCAAGGGTCGATAATTGGAGACGGTAGCGCAGCCGGAGATTTCCGGCAATTGCAGCGCGCGGGAGAGCCAACAAGCCGCGCTCAAGTAGCGCGAAGCGCGAATAGCGGCCATCCGACCGCGCTCAAGTAGCGCAAAGCGCGGTAGCGCCCATGAAAGCTGGTGCGGGCGGAGGGACTTGAACCCCCACGGCTTGCGCCACAGGAACCTAAATCCTGCGTGTCTACCAATTCCACCACGCCCGCGTGACGCGTGCTGATACCTCAGGTGGAAAGCCTGCGCCAACGGTTTTGCCGCTGGAGCGTCAACGGGGATTCGGTTAAGGCCTGAGGTCATGCACGAGAAAGTCCTGATCCTCGATTTCGGCTCGCAATTCACCCAGTTGATCGCCCGGCGGCTGCGGGAGCTCAAGGTCTATTGCGAGATCCTGCCGTGTACGGTCGACGACGCGGTGGTGCGCGACTTCGCGCCCAAGGCGATCATCCTCTCCGGCGGCCCCGCCTCGACCACCGATGCGGTGAGCCCGAAGGCGCCGCCCGTCGTCTTCGCGCTGGCTGTGCCGGTGCTCGGCATCTGCTACGGCGAGCAGACGATGGCGGCGGAGCTCGGCGGCTCGGTGGTGCTGGGCACCATCCGCGAGTTCGGCCGGGCCGAGATCGAGCTGGTCTACCCCTCGCCGCTCTTCGACGGCATCATGACGCCCGGCGCCAAGGCCACGGTCTGGATGAGCCATGGCGACAAGGTGGCAGAATTGCCCAAGGGCTTCGTCACGCTGGCGCGGAGCCCGGGCTCACCGTTTGCCGCGATTGCCGACGAGCATCGCCGCTTCTACGGGCTGCAGTTTCACCCCGAGGTGATGCACACCGAGATCGGCGGCATGCTGCTCGAGAATTTCTGCCGCGGCATCGCAGCACTCTCCGGCGACTGGACCATGGCCGCCTATCGCGACGAGGCCATCGACGCCATCCGCGACAAGGTTGGCCGCGGTCGGGTGATCTGCGGTCTCTCGGGCGGCGTCGATTCCGCCGTCACCGCGATTCTGGTGCACGAGGCGGTGGGCGACCAGCTGACCTGCGTCCTGGTCGACACCGGGCTGATGCGCAAGGACGAGGCGCGCCAGGTGGTCGAGCTGTTTCGCGGCCATTTCAACATCCCGCTGGTCCATGTCGATGCCGGCCCGACCTTCCTTGAGGCGCTCGAGGGCGTCGATGACCCGGAGCGCAAGCGCAAGATCATCGGCAAGACCTTCATCGACGTGTTCGAGGCCGAGGCGGAGAAGCTGGACGGCGCCGATTTCCTGGCCCAGGGCACGCTCTATCCCGACGTGATCGAGAGCGTCTCCTTCAAGGGACCATCGGTCACCATCAAGTCGCACCACAATGTCGGCGGGCTGCCGGAGCGGATGCGCATGGGCCTGGTCGAGCCATTGCGCGAGCTGTTCAAGGACGAGGTCAGGGCACTGGGCCAGGAGCTGGGCCTGCCCGCCTCGTTCGTCGGCCGCCATCCCTTTCCGGGGCCGGGGCTGGCCGTGCGCATCCTGGGCGAGATCACGCCCGAGCGGATCGCCGTGCTGCAGGAGGCGGACGCCATCTATCTCGACGAGATCCGCAAGGCCGGCCTCTATGACGAAATCTGGCAGGCCTTCGCCGTGCTGCTGCCGGTCCGCACCGTGGGCGTGATGGGCGACGGGCGCACCTATGAGTGGGTCTGCGCGCTGCGTGCGGTGACCTCGACCGACGGCATGACCGCCGACGTCTACCCGTTCGAGGCGGCGTTCCTGACCCGCGTGGCCACGCGCATCGTCAACGAGGTCAAGGGCATCAACCGCGTCACCTACGACGTCACCAGCAAGCCGCCCGGCACGATCGAGTGGGAGTAGCTTTTCTCATGTCAGTCAGAGCCTGTCGGAAACGTTCACGGGGCATTTCATCGACATGCGATCGACTGCCGGCGCAAAGGTGGATTCCCTTTCCAAGCGCAGATGTTCTAATACCAACCTTCAATGAGTTTGACCGATTGCGGACCAACGACGGATACTGATCCTACGAATTCGTCCAGGCTCGTTGACGAGGGCATTCCATGCCGCCTCACAGGCGTCGAGGATGTCGGTGTAGGTCTCGAAGACCCGGTTGGAGAGATAGGTCTGGCGTAGGAACTGCCAGATATTCTCGACCGGATTGAGTTCTGGCGAGCGTGGTGGCAAAGGCAACGGCGAGACATTGGACGGCCAGGCGAGCTTGTCGGTCATATGCCAGCCGGCCTGGTCGATCACCAGGACGGCATGGGTGCCAGGCGCGACTGCCTTGGCGATCTCGTCGAGATGCATCTGCATCGCCTCGGTATTCGCTGAGGGAAGGATCAGTGCGGCACCCTTGTCCAAAGCGGGACAGATCGCGCCGAAGACATAGGTCGAGAGATAGCGCTGATCCTGTGGTTGGCGCGGACGGGTACCTTTGCGGTTCCACTGCCGGACAGTGCCGTTCTTCTGCCCGACCCGCATCTCGTCCTAAAACCAGATCTCCAGCGGTGTTCCGCGGTCGAGATCGCCGACCGCTTCGCTTACCCGCCCGGCGAGACTCCATGGCTTCAACGTCTTGGCCGGGATTCTGGGGCCGGGCGCTGACATGGGTGAAACCCAGTTCCTTGAGCAGCCGGCCAACTGTCACCTCGCTAACCGTGACAGCAAAACGCTGTTCGATCACACCAGCCAAGTCGGCGCAACGCCAGCGCACGATGCCGTCTTTGGCCAGGGCCGGCCCACGCTCGACAATCTCCGCCAGTTCGGCTTTCTGCGGCTCGGTCAGCTTGGGTGGCTTGCCCGGCGCCGGGCGATCGATCACGCCCTCGGAGCCGTTAGTGGATAGTCTTTGACATATGAGTCCCTAGTGTTACGGTCGCGCGATGCGAGGGAACCTTGGACTTTTCGTCTCCTCGGCGGATCGTGCGCGACTGGCAGCGATCATCGCCGACCGCAACAACCCGCAAAGCATGTTTGGCGAGCGCAGGTGGTGCTGTTGACCGCTGATCGGGTCGGCACAGCGGAGATCATGCGGCGAACGGAACTGGGCAAGGTCTCGGTCTGGCGCTGGCAGGAGCGCTACATCGACGAGGGCGTCGATGGGCTGTTACGCGACAAGACGCGGCCGTCGCGCATCCCGAAGCTGGCGGACGCGAAGGTGGCCGAGGTGATCCGGCGGACGCAAGCGGAGGCGCCGCCCGATGGCGGCACGCACTGGACCGTCGGGCGATGGCGGCGGCGACGGGCGTGTCGCGGGCGAAGGTGCACGTCATCTGGCGCGAAGCCGGTCTCGTGCCGCATCGCTGGCGCCAGTTCAAGTTGTCGAACGACCCCGCCTTCGCCGAGAAGGTCGAGAACGTGGTCGGGCTCTACGTCGACCCGCCTGAGCATGCGGTGGTGTTGTCGATCGACGAGAAGTCGCAGATCCAGGCGCTCGATCGAACGCAGCCTGGCCTGCCGATGAAGCGCGGTCGGCTCGGCACGATGACTCATGATTACAAGAGGAACGGGACGACGACACTGTTTGCGGCGCTGAACGTGCTCGACGGCAAGGTCATCGGCCGCAACATGCAGCGGCATCGCCACCAGGAGTTCATCCGTTTCCTCAACGCGATCGAGCGCGAGCTACCGAGAGGCAAGAACATCCACGTCGTGCTCGACAACTATGCTGCCCACAAGCATCCCAAGGTCCGCGCCTGGCTCGCCCGCCACCCACGCTGGACCTTTCATTTTACCCCCACCTCCGCCTCGTGGCTGAACGCCGTCGAGGGCTTCTTCGCCAAGCTCAGCCGCCGCAAGCTCCAACGCGGCGTCTTCCATTCCGTGGTCGCACTGCAATCAGCCATCAACGACTTCGTCGAGCAGCATAACGAGAGCCCAAAGCCCTTCGTCTGGCGTGCCGATCCGAAGGACATCATCGCCGCCGCCAAACGTGGGCATCAAACGTTAGAGACTAACCACTAGCATTGAAGCGATGAACCCAATCGCGCAGCGTCTGTCGGTCCATCCCTCCGAGCATGCTCGCCGCCGCCCGAGACATGCCGCCATAGACCCCCGCTATGGTCTTCAAACGGCGATACTGCTTGGCGTCCTTGCAGGCGCGAGCAGCAGCCTCGACCTGTTCCACATTCCAATCCGATCGCAACACCAACAGCTGCCGGCATCGCTTCCTCCTTGGCCCGGTGCCAGATCCCATAACCAATATAGATTATAGAACGCGAGTGAGTCATTGAAGATTGGTATAAGAGCCTGTTTGAGAAGTTTTCACGCTATTTCATCGACTTGCGATCGACACCGGCGGAGCGAGCGCGGGGGTGGTGCGGGGGCAGGCGGCGAAGCTCGGCGACAGCGGAAGCGCGAGCGGGGGGCGGGGGTGTGGGCACTCTGCGGGGCTGGGGGGCGGGGCACCTGCTTCGTCGTTGGTTCACCGACGATGCTCTGCATCGACGGCGAACCAACTCCTCGCATCTGCTCACTGCCAAACTCATGAAATACCATGAAAACTTCTCAAACAGGCTCTAACAATCGACACCGACCAGTCGGAGGAGGCTGATCAGCCACGTCAATCCTTCTGGGAGATGCCCGATGAAGCAAAGCACTTGGCCGGATACCGACCTTGCGGCCAATGCGCTCTATGATTTCGAACGCTACGCGGCACACAGCTTCGTCGAGAAGGGATCGAGCAGGGATCATCGCCGGGCGATCATTCGCATCCTGACGCATTATATCGAGGGGGGTATGTCTTTCCCGGACGTGCGCCTCGGCTACGGGCAGGAGAAGATCCACTCTATTCTGGACAAGCTCGAGAGCTATCTGGCGGATTTCGGCAGCGACGACACGGCGGCATGGGCCGTCGCGACGATCGCTGACTACGTCGCCTATCATCAAGCCAGAGACTATGCGGTCGAAGCCATCGAAGATCGCTTGAACATCGTTGCCCGCAACGTCAGCCATGCGAGCCCCGGCGGGGTCGAGACGGTGACCAAAGCCCAAATCCAAACGGCAACCGCCTTCGATTACCGCGCCTTTCTGCTCAACCGGCACAGCGTGCGACAATACACGGACGAGCCGATCGACGACGACACGATCAAACGCATCGTTCGCAATTCACGGGAATGCTCCAACGTATGCAATCGGCAGACGGTCAAGGTCTATGCTTTCAACGACTTCGACACCGTTCAAGAGCTTTTGACCTATCAGGCCGGCAATGCAGGTTTCCGGCAAGAGATCAGGACCCTCTTCATCGTCACGGCGAACATGGCCGAGATGAACCTGATTGGAGAGCGCTATCAGGGTTGGATCGACGGCGGAATCTTTGCGCAGACCTTGGCGCTTTCGATCCATGCCGAGGGGCTGGGAGCCTGTTTCCTGAACTGGAGCGTGGAGAAAGAAACGGACATCGCTTTGCGCGAGCGGGTCGGCATCCCCGACAATGAGCTGGTGATCACCTTCATGTCTGCCGGCCACCTCAAGGACCATTTCAAGGTTCCGGTTTCTCCGCGCAAACCTCTCGATCTCGTCCTCTCGTTGAACCCGCCTCTCGCCACTGAGCGATAGGCGCAAATCATCCGAGTGTTGGGTCCGGGGTCACATACCCGCTGCATTTTCGGAACTGCCGGTTGGAACGCCTGCCCGTGATTGCCCTGTTGCCGCACTCCGCCTAGGGTCTCGGCGACGGAATAGCGGCGGGGAGACGTGACGATGCAGGTGAAGGCGGCGGTGGCGTTCGAGGCGGGCAAGCCACTCGAGGTGACGACGGTCGAGCTGGACGGGCCGCGCGATGGCGAGGTCCTGGTCGAGATCATGGCCACGGGCTTGTGCCATACCGACGAGTTCACCCGCTCCGGTGGCGATCCCGAAGGCATTTTCCCGGCCATCCTGGGCCATGAGGGTGCTGGGATCGTGCGCGACGTCGGCGCCGGGGTCACCTCGGTCAAGGCCGGCGATCACGTCATTCCGCTCTACACGCCCGAATGCCGCGAGTGCGACTACTGCCTGCATCCCAAGACCAATCTCTGCCAGGCGATCCGCACGACACAAGGCCAGGGGTTGATGCCGGACGGCTCGTCGCGGTTTCGGATCGGCAAGGACCCGATCTTTCACTACATGGGCTGCTCGACCTTCAGCAATTTCACTGTCCTGCCCGAGATCGCAGTCGCCAAGGTTCGCCCCGACGCGCCGTTCGACAAGATTTGCTACATCGGCTGCGGGGTCACCACCGGCATCGGTGCGGTGATCAACACGGCCAAGGTGGAGCCGGGCTCGAACGTCGTCGTCTTCGGCCTGGGCGGCATCGGCCTCAATGTGATCCAGGGTGCGAAGCTGGTCGGTGCCGACATGATCGTCGGTGTCGACCTCAACCCTGAGCGCGAGGCCATCGGCCGCAAGTTCGGCATGACCCATTTCGTCAACCCGAAGACGCTGGGCGACCAGGACATCGTGGCGCATCTGGTCGAGCTGACCAAGGGCGGTGCCGATTACAGCTTCGAGTGCATCGGCAACGTGCAGACCATGCGCCAAGCCCTTGAATGTGCGCATAAAGGCTGGGGCGAGAGCATCATCATCGGCGTCGCCGGTGCGGGCCAGGAGATCTCCACCCGCCCCTTCCAGCTGGTCACCGGCCGCTCCTGGCGGGGCACGGCCTTCGGCGGTGCGAGGGGCCGCACGGACGTGCCGAAGATCGTCGACTGGTACATGGAGGGGAAGATCAATATCGACGACCTGATCACCCACTCGATGCCGCTGGGCGACATCAACAAGGGCTTCGACTTGATGCACGAGGGCAAGTCGATCCGCGGCGTGGTGGTTTATTGATGGCGGCAGCCGCACCTGAGCTCTTCGCCGGCCATCGCTGCCATGGCGGCGTGCAGGCGGTCTGTCGGCATGTCTCGGCCGCAACCGGCACGCCCATGGAGTTCTCGATCTTCCTGCCGCCGCAAGCGGAGTCGGGGCAGCGCTGCCCGGTCCTCTGGTGGCTCTCCGGGCTCACCTGCAGCTGGGAGAACGCCACGGTCAAGGCTGGCTTTCAGGGACCGGCGGCGGCGGCCGGCATGATCGTCGTCTGTCCGGACACCAGCCCGCGCGGCCTCGACCTGCCGGGCGAGCACGACAGCTACGATCTGGGCTCCGGTGCCGGGTTCTACGTCGATGCGACGGAAGAGCCCTGGGCGCGGCACTACCGCATGGCGGCTTATGTGACGAGCGAGCTGCAAGAGCTGGTCGCCGCCCACTTCCCGATCGATGTCGGCCGGCAGGGCATCTCGGGCCACTCGATGGGCGGGCACGGTGCCCTCACCCTGGCGCTCAAGAATCCGGAGATCTACCGATCGGTTTCCGCCTTTGCGCCGATCTGCTCACCGATGCGCTGCCCCTGGGGCGAGAAGGCGCTGACCGCCTATCTCGGCGCGGATCGCGAGGCGTGGCGCGCCCATGACGCCACGGCCTTGATCGAGGATGGCAAGAAGGCCGCTGGAATCCTCGTGGACCAGGGACTTGGCGACACTTTCCTGACCGAGCAGCTGAAGCCGGAGCTGCTCGAGGCGGCGTGCGCCAAGGCCGGCATCCCGCTCGAGCTACGGCGGCAACCCGACTACGACCACTCCTACTACTTCATGCAGAGCTTCATGGCCGAGCACATCGCCTGGCATCAGAGCCGACTCGGCTGAGGCCGCCGCCAGGTCGCCTGCCGACGGCGCCGAGCGCCGCCTTAGCGGCCTGCTAGAGCAGGTCCGATCGCATCAGACCTGTGAGGCCACGACGAGGGCGACCGCGGCGGCGATGCCGGCAATGATGATCACAAACCCGAAATCATAAAGCCGCATGATGCGCGCTCCCGTTGTATAGTTGTTGATCTGCGGATGCCTAGGCCGCGTCCGGCGGCTTGTCCATGCTTTCCGGGCGAGACGTCAGAGCCAATGTGACGCGAAGCGAGGCCACTTGCGGAGCGCCGGCAGCAGCGCCACGTTTGGTGCGATGCCGCATTCGCTCGGGGGAGAGAGATGGCCGGCAAGCCCATTGCCAAGAGCCGCACGGCTGCGGTGCGTGCCGATAAGCCGATCACCGGCCAGAGAGCAGAAGAGCGTGGCGCGGTGAGCCCGCTCCTGCCCCGCTTCACGCAGCTCGATCGGCTGTCGCATGCCGGCCAGGCCAAGCTCACGGCCGGCATCTCACCGACCGCGATCACCGCAGCCTGGACCGACTGGGCCACGAACCTCGCCAACGCGCCCGGCCGGCAAATCGAGCTGGGCCAGGCCGCAGCCCACGAGATCTGGCGGCTTTGGCTCTTTGCGGCACGCGCCGGCGGCAGCGAGCCGCATCTGCCGGAGGGCGACGATCCCCGCTTCGCCGGCGAGGCGTGGCACAAGTTCCCTTTCAATGCCTGGGCGCAGAGCTTTCTGGCAGCAGAGGCATGGTGGGGCCAGGCGACCACCGGCTTGCCCGGCGTGAGCGGCCAGCACGAGCGGCAGATGCGGTTCCTGGCGCGCAATGCGCTCGATCGCCTGGCACCGTCTAATTTCCCGCTGACCAATCCCGACGTGCTGGAGCGGACGCTTGCCGAGGGCGGGCAGAACCTGGTGCGCGGCTTTCAGCTCCTGGCCGAGGATCTCGAGCGGCGCGCAGCGGGAGAAGGACCGGCCGGTAGCGAGGCTTTCGCGGTCGGGCGCAACCTGGCGCTGTCCCCCGGCCGCGTGGTCATGCGCAACGACCTGATCGAGCTCATCCAGTACGCGCCGACCACCGACACGGTCCATCCGGAGCCTGTGCTGATCGTGCCGGCCTGGATCATGAAGTACTACATCCTCGACCTCGAGCCCGGTAACTCACTCATCGAGTTCCTGGTGGGCCAGGGACACACCGTCTACTGCATCTCGTGGCGCAATCCGGGTGCCGAAGATGCTACGCTGGGGCTCGACGACTATCGGCGCCAGGGCGTGCTCGCAGCGCTCGATGCGATTTCGACCATCCAGCCCAAGGTGCCGGTGCACGGGCTGGGCTATTGCCTCGGCGGCACTATTCTGGCGATCGCGGCGGCGGCCATGGCCCGCGACGGCGATGACCGGCTGGCATCGCTGACCCTGCTCGCCGCGCAGACCGATTTCAGCGAGGCCGGCGAGCTCATGCTGTTCATCGACGAGGGGCAGATCGCCTATCTCGAGGACATGATGTGGGAGCAGGGCTATCTCGACACCGAGCAGATGGCCGGTGCCTTTCGCCTGCTGCGCTCCAACGATCTCGTCTGGTCGCGCATCATCCGGCAGTATCTCCTGGGCGAGCGGGACCCGATGACGGCGCTCATGGCCTGGAACGCGGATGGCACCCGCATGCCGGCACGCATGCACAGCGAGTATCTAAGGGCACTCTTCCTGGAGAACCGCCTGAGCCGCGGCCGCTATGCCGTCGAGGGTCGGGCGGTGGCGCTCACCGACATCCGCGTGCCGATCTTCGCCGTCGGCACCGAGAAGGACCACATCGCGCCCTGGGAGTCGGTCTACAAGATCCGCCTGCTCACCGATGTGCCAGTCACCATGGCGCTGACCAATGGCGGGCACAATGCCGGCATCGTCAGCCGCCCGGATCACCCGCGCCGGCATTATCGCCTGGAGACCATACCGGCCGACGCGAACTACCAGCCGCCGGAGCAGTGGTATGCCGCGACCACACCCGAGGAGGGCTCGTGGTGGCTGGCGTTTGCGGACTGGCTGGCGGAGCATAGCGGAGCGCGGACGGCACCGCCCGGAATGGGTGCGCCAAGGCGCGGGCTGCCGCCGCTCGACCCGGCACCGGGCCGCTACGTCATGGAGCCTTGAGAGCCTGTCCGAAAGGTTTCCGAGGCATTTCATGAGCTTGGCAGTGAGCAGATGCGAGGAGTTGGTTCGCCGTCGATGCAAAGCATCGTCGGTGAACCAACGACGAAGCAGGTGCCTCGCTGTGGGGCTGCGGGGTCCCCACAGCCCCGCAGGGTGCCAAGCTCACCTCCGGTCGGCTTGCGATCGGCACCGGCTTTGGAGCATGGCTTGCCCGATGCCCCTGCATCGGGCTACGCTCGGCTTCGCGCCAGTGATCGATCGCAAGTCGATGAAATGCCTCGGAAACCTTTCGGACAGGCTCTGAGAACAGGACAGCGACCAACGAGCCGCCGCATCCGTTGACGGATATCATGCGGTACCTACATAATTGTGCGTCGCAGCATGATGCGTGTCGAAGCATTTCCCGAGGGACAATGAGATGCAGGTCAGTGATACAGTGGAAATGCCGGTAACGCCGCGGGATCACACAGCTTATGAGCGGCTGATCGCGGCAAACGAGGAGCTGCCGGCGGCGCGAACCATCGTGGCGCATCCTTGTGACGGCCCGTCACTCCAGGGTGCGCTCGACGCGATGGATGGCGGGATCATCGAGCCTGTGCTGGTTGGCCCCAAGGCGCGCATCCTCGCCGCTGCCGAGGAAATCGGTCGCTCCGTCGAGGGGATCGAGATCGTCAGCACCGAGCACAGCCACGCCTCGGCCGAGCGGGCGGTCGAGCTGATCCGCCAGGGCGCCGGCGTCTTCCTGATGAAGGGCAGCCTGCACAGCGACGAGCTCCTGGGTGCGGTGACCAACCGGACGACGGGCCTGCGCACCGAGCGACGCATCAGCCACGTCTTCGCCATGGCCGTGCCGACCTACGACCAGCCGCTGATGATCACCGATGCGGCGGTCAACCTCTTTCCCGACCTCGATGACAAGCGCGATATCGTCCAGAATGTGATCGACCTGGCGCTGGCGCTCAATCTCGAGCCCAAGGTCGCGATCCTCTCGGCGGTCGAGACGGTGACGCTGAAGCTGCCATCGACCATCGATGCGGCAGCCCTCTGCAAGATGGCAGAGCGCGGCCAGATCACCGGCGGCAAGCTCGATGGTCCGCTTGCCTTCGACAATGCAATCAGCCCGGAGGCCGCCAAGATCAAGGGTATCGTCTCGCCGGTCGCGGGTCAGGCCAACATCCTCGTCGTTCCCGACCTCGAGGCCGGCAACATGCTGGCGAAGAACCTCACCTTCCTCGGCAACGCGGATGCCGCCGGGATCGTGCTCGGTGCACGCGTGCCGATCGTGCTCACCAGCCGGGCCGACACGCCGCGCGCGCGGATGGCGTCTTGTGCCGTAGCCGCGCTCTTCGCCGACCATCAGCAGAAGAACCGACCGATCGCCGGCAGCTGAGCTACCCGGCGATCGGCTGTTGGTCTACTGAGTGGTCGATCCAGCATCCTCGGCCGTTGCCTCGACCGCTGGTGCGGCCGCCACAGGCTCGATCGCAGCCAAGCTCTTGGCGCACAGATCCGCCGATTCCCGAGCTGCCTTCTCAAGGCCCGGCATGACCGCCCAACTGCCCGCCTCGACGAACTGGCGTTGGCGATAGCCGCTGCTGATATCCTGCAGTGCCGTCAACTGAGCCGCGGCGTCCGGTGCCGCCATGAACTTCTCGACACAGATGGCGGAAGCCAGATCGTAGCGACCCTCGTCGGCAGCATCCGCCGCCATGCTTTCTGCCGTGCCGCCGGTGACCCAGCCGCCCCAGGTGAACCCGGCGACCAGTGCTACCGCCACCGAGCCAATGCACGACCAGACCAACAAGGTCTTTGATGGTTGCAATTGACCCCAACGCTCGCCCAACGATTGTTTTTTCATTTCTGTCATGATTTTTCCCTTCATAAAATACTTTGGACGCTTTTTATTTTTTTCTCAATGAGAAATATTTAATTATATTATATCAATGTAGTGAAAAACACCCTGTTTAGGGGGAAGCAGGCACAGTCTCGATCATCATCGTGGCAGCGATCGGTCGGCGCGATTGGCTGGCGAGCGCCTGCTCGAGCGCTTCGAGGTAGGCGACCGCCGGCTCGATGCGTGGTCGAGGCTCGGCGAACAGCAACTCCTCGCTGGCCAAGGCGACGATCAGCTCGCGGCCGAAGGGCTCGGCGATCTTCAGCCAGTGGCCGTCCGCCGGATCGCCGATCCGCAGCGCCGTGGCGGGTGGATGAAGCGGCATCTCCGACTCGCCATGGGTCAGATGCACAACCATCCCGTCGGCCGCGAAATAGTGCACGCTCAGATGGCTGGGAAAGCCCGGGGTCAGCGCGTCGACCACCAGCGGCTCGGCGGCGCGCAGCCGGTAGCTCGAACGCTTGGGCAGGAGATCGAAGAGCCGCGGTATCGACGGCGTCGTCATCCGGCCGAGGAGGTCGTAGAGCTGGCAGAAGCGGCTGGTGGCATCGACCTCGAGGGTCACGTTGTCGACATCGTCGAGCGCTGCGATCTCGGCCAGCACTGCCTGCCGATCCGCCGCCGTGGCGGTCGAGCCCGCCAGCCGGACGCCCGTGATCGACGGCTCGACCTCGAGCCGCGTGCAGGTCCGCTGCTCCATGCTGGCGAGCAGTGCGGTTAGCTGCGCCGCGATCTCGGGCGGCGGTTCCAGATCACCCAGCGGCTCGTCGGGCAGCGCCGCCAGCACCTCCTCCAGCGACGATTCGGGGGCACTCTCTGCGACCGTCGAGGGTGGCGCTTGCGGGTCCGCCGGCGGTGCCGCTTCCGCCTGCCGCTCGGCGGGTGCCGCCTCGTCCGCCCCCTCCGGCGCAACGATCGCCGGCTCGTCGCCCACAGAGAGCCAAAGGATCGCGGCCGCGGCGAGCACGACCAGCCCGACCAGGACCGGGACCAACCGGGCGGGCTTGCGGCGGCGCAACTGGCCGGCGGTAGAGGGTGGCGCCACCGCAGCTCCGGCATCGCGCGCTCCGATGTGCCCGTCCTCGTCGGACGGCGGCGCTGTGGATGCAGCTGGCGCAGGTGCTGCCGGTGGCGGTTGTGGCGGCGGTGGTGGGGCCAGCCCCTCGCTCGCGGCGATGGCCAGCTCCAGGGCGGCGGCGATATCATTGCCGGACCCGTAGCCGGTGCCGGAAGCGCTCGCGAGCAGCCGCCGGCGAACGGCGGCGATCGGCGGTGGCAGGCCGTCGCCAGGGCCGACCATCTCCCCCAACAGGCAGCCCAGGGCGTGGAAATCACTCGCCCGGTCGGGTGGCTCGCCGGCGACGAGGCGTGGCGCCAGATAGGCCGGGTCGCGCGACGCCGGCGGCAGCGGATCGGCGAGGCGAACACTGCCGCCGACAAACAGCACGGTCAGCGGCTCGAGGCCGCCATGCGGCTTGCCCTGGGCATGCTGACGATCGAGGACACGGGCGATCCGCGCCGCAATGCGCGCCGCCTCGCGCCAGGCCAAAGGCTTGGCCTGCTCCAGCCGTGCGGCGAGCGATGGTGGCTCGGTGGACAGGGGGCCGTGCTCCGATGAGGTTGCGCGCAGGATTGGCAAGTCGAGCCTGCAAGAACCGACAGCGCTTGTCGAGAGGGTCGAGGGTCAGTCGAACAGCCGTCTGCTCAAACGGTAATGTGCCAGCCAGAATGCGGTAATGGCGAGGGCCGCCGGATAGATCAGATGCACCGCCAGCGGCACCAGCGCCAGGGGCTCACCGATGGTGAGTGGGCGGATGACGGCGATGAGATGGGTCATCGGCAACAGCCAGGCCAGGGTCTCGATCGCCGGGGGAAAGCGGTCCACCGCGAAGAAGGTGCCCGAGAAGATGAACATCGGCGTCACCCAGAAGGTGAAGAAATAGGAGAAGAACTCCCAGCTCTTGGCATGCGCCGTGCCGCACAGCCCGAATGCCGCAAAGCCGAGGCTGGCGAGCGCCAGCACCGGCAGCGCCAGGAGACCGCCAATGAGGCTGGGCACGCCGCCCCAGAGCGTCCCCACCAGGAGCACGCAGAACCCGGCGAAGACGGCTTTGATCGCGGCCCAGATGAGCTCGCCGGCGAGCAGCTCGACCAGGCGGACAGGCGTCGCCAGCGTGGCGTCCCAGGAGCGTTGCAAGCTGAAACGGGCAAAGGCGCCGATCGACGTCTCGAAGCTGGCGGCGAACATCGCCGAATAGGCCATCATCCCGGGAACGATGAAGGTCAGGTAGTCGACACCGTCCATCTCGCCGACAAACGCGCCGAGCCCGAAGCCGAAGGCGAAGAGAAAGAGCAGCGGGTTGCCGACATTGCTGGCGAGCGAGGGCCACATCTGCTGGCGCCAGGTCAGCAGGTTGCGCAGCACGACGGCGCCGGTGTAGCGGTTGACGAGAAAGCGCATCAGGCCTCGCGCAGCTGCCGGCCGGTCAGCCGGAGAAAGACGTCCTCGAGATTGGCGGGTCGATGGGTGAAGCTGGTTTCCGCCGGCAGCTTGGCGAGCAAGGCGTCGACATCGGCCACATAGACCAGCACGGCGTTGCCCAGGTCCTCGCTCGGCCAGGTCGCCAGATCGAGGCTCGCCGGCAGCGGCTTCGCGATCTCGATGACATGCCCCTTGACGTGCCGTGCGACGAGCCCTGCCGGCGAATCCTCGTCCAGCACGCGGCCGCTGTCGACGACGATGATGCGATCACACAGCCGCTCGGCCTCGTCCATGTAGTGCGTGGTCAAGAGGAGCGTCTTGCCGGCGGCGGCCAGCGTCTGCAGCTGGCGCCAGATCAGCACGCGGGCTTGCGGGTCGAGGCCGGTGGTCGGCTCGTCGAGGATGACGAGGTCGGGGTCGTTGATCAGTGCCCGAGCGATCACCAGGCGTCGCTTCATGCCGCCCGAAAGCTCGTTCACGCGGGCCTCGGCCTTGCCCTCGAGCTGCATGAAGGCGAGGAGCTCCTCGACCCGGACGGCGATCCGCTCGGGCGCCATGCCGTAGTAGCGGCCGTAGAGCTCGAGGTTGCGGCGGACCGGCAGCTCCGGGTCGAGCGTGTTCTCCTGCGGCACCAGGCCGATGCGTGCCCGGGACGCCCGATCGAGAAGGGCTGCCGGCCGGCCGAAGACCCGAATGCTGCCGCCCGTCGGCCGGGTCAGCCCCATGATCATGCGCATCGTCGTCGTCTTGCCGGCCCCGTTCGGCCCCAAGAGCCCGATGCAGCTGCCAGCACCGATGGCGAAGCTGATGCCGTTCACCGCAGGGACGGCGCCGAAGCTCTTCTCGAGATCGGCGGCCTCGATGATGGGTCCAAGATCGTTCGCGTTGGCCATGACGCCGGGCTAGCACGCGCAAGAGGACCGCAAAAGCGGCGATTCATTGTTGGCGATTTGTGACACTGATAACAATTCGACGCCGCATGGGACGCCGCGAGAGCTTTGCCGACCGCTTCAGCTTGCAATTGCGGGTCGTAAACGCGATGTTAGAGTTTAGTCGAGTCGAGGAGCGCTTGGCGGTTCTTCTGCGGATACACGGACGGGTGCAAGGTGTCGGATACCGCGCCTGGCTCGCTCGTGAGGCGGTTACCCTGCAGGTCGATGGCTGGGTTCGCAACCGCGCCGATGGTACCGTCGAGGCGTTGCTCAGCGGTGACGCGGCGGCCGTTGACGAGGTGGTGCTTCGTTGCAAGGCCGGGCCGGCTCTGGCGAGGGTCGATCGGGTCGAGAGAGCAGCGACCAGTCAGACCGCGCCGATCGGTTTTGCGCAGCGAGCGACCTTTTGACCGGAACCGCCTGGGTGGCTGGTGATTTTCGTAGCGATGGCGTTGGGCCTTGCTTTGGAGAAGTGAACGTGGGTCAGGTTTCTTTTGTCTCGATGGCCGGTGGCATTCGCCAGGGGATATCGCGTCGCGGCTTCGGGCTGACATGCCTTGCCGGCGCGGGCTGCCTGGCAATGCCTCGTCTCGGCTTGGCCGGCACGCCGCCGGCCGACCGCCACTTCGCCATCTACCGGGACGGCAAGGAGATTGGCCACCACGTCGTCAGGTTCACCCCGACCGACGGTGGGTTCAAGGCCGAGACCGAGGTCGAGGTTGCGGTCAAGATCGCCTTCATCACCGCTTTCCGCTTCAAGCAGAACGCGGCCGATGTCTGGACGGACGGACAGCTGGTCGAGAGCCGGGTCGACACCGACGACAATGGTGAGGTCAGCCAGACGTTCCTCCGTTCGGAGGGTGGCAAGCTCAATGTCGAGGGCGGTGTCGCGGATCGCCAATTGCTCGTGCCGCTCGGCACCATGACGGACCTCGCCTTCTGGAACATCGATATCGTCCGCCAGCGGTCGCTGGTCGACCTGCAGAAGGCGCTGCTGACGGACGTCGCGGCCGAAAGCCTGGGCACCGAGACCATCGAAGCCCAAGGCCGCCGGATCGAGGCGCAGAAGTTCAAGTTCGCCGCCAAGACCGGCCGCAATGGCGACATCTGGTTCGACGCCGACGGCAACTGGGTCAAGGGTCTGCTCACGACCCGCGGCGAAACTCTCGATTACCGCTTGCTCGGCTAACAGGCTGCCTCGGTCGTCGTCGGCCCTGGTCCAGGGCGTTCTTGACGCGTCGAACGTGTGATCAAGCGCGGTCGTCTTGGCGGCATCGGGGCTTTCGCAACCGATGCTGTGGCCCGCTAGCTCTGACCGGCCTTGCGACGCTCCTGGAACGTATCGACCGTCATCGTCGGCAGGTCGAAATAGTCGCGCGTTCGGGCGTAACCATGCCCGCCCATGCGACCCACGGCGTCCAGCCCGGCCGGGTCGATGTAAAACCGCTCGGCATCGACGATGTCCTCGCGGATGTGTGCTGCGACCACCAGCCCGAGCACGATCTCGCGCGACTTGCCGACGGCGATCGTGGTGTGCCGCCGGCACTCGAACGAGACCGGCGCCTCGGCGATGCGTGGACAGCCGACCAATTCTCCTGGCACCGCCGTGAGCCCAGCCATCGCCAGCTCGTCCACCTCGGGCGGGAAGGCCGTCGCGGTCACGTTCATCGCGTCGATATTGTGGTCGTCGACGATATTGACCGTGAACTCCTCGGTGGTGCGGATATTCCAGCCGGTGTCCTTGAAGCTGGTCGAGGCCTTGTTCTCGATGCCGAGGCAGAGGATCGGCGGGTCTGAGGAGACACAATTGAAGAAGCTGTAGGGCGCGGCGTTGACGACGCCCTCGAGGCTGCGGGTGGTCACCCAGGCGATCGGCCGCGGCACGACGGCACCGATCAGCAGCTTGTAGCAGGACCGCGGGTCGAGCGTCGTGAAGTCGAACATCCGATGGGTCAAACCCCGGCCTCCTTGCCGTAATGGGCGAGCACGGTCTCGAGGTCCGGCGTCGCGTCGACGGTGGGCCGCGCCCGCTCCTCGACCGCGCCCAGATGATGCGACATCACCGCCATGGCCGCCTGCTCGTCGCCGGAACGAACCGCCTCGATGATCCGGCGATGCTCGTCGACGGCGCAGTCGGAGGAGTGCGAGCGCCCGTAAATGGCCAAAATGAGCGAGCAGCGTGAGACGATCTCGGCGACGTAGCGGGCGAGAATGGCATTGCCCGCCAGCTCCGCCAGCAGGATGTGGAACTCACCGGCAAGCCGCACCGAGCCCGGTCCGTCCTTGTTCTTCAGCTGCGCCTCGCGGGCGACATGGGTGCCGAGCGCGTCGAGACCGAGCATCGAGACCCGCTCGACCAGCCGGCGGATCACCTCCCGCTCCAGGCAGTGCCGCACCTCGAAGATCTGCCGCGCCTCCTCGAAGGATGGCGTCGCGACGAAGGCGCCG
Source organism: uncultured Alphaproteobacteria bacterium (assembly GCA_942491185.1). Lineage (GTDB taxonomy): Bacteria > Pseudomonadota > Alphaproteobacteria > Geminicoccales > Geminicoccaceae > SLRI01. The sequence goes on from CALOAB010000018.1 coordinate 34,425, forward strand.
CGATTGGGCTTGGTCTCCACCAACCCTTCGCTCTGCAGGCGGACCAGGGCGCTGCGCACGATCGTCCGGCTGACACCGAACTGCTCGCCGATCGTGTCCTCCGGCAGGCGCGTGCCGGGCAGCAGCGACTGCTCGATGATCGCCTTGCGCAGCAATCGATAGACAACCGCGCCGCGCGGCTCAGTCTCCGCTTCCGTCAACCGAAGCTCCCCATTCGAAGAATTACCTCTTGCCAATCGGATACGATTTGGTCAAGTTTCGTATACGATCTTGATCACGGATCGCATACAATCATCCAGACGAGGTATCGCCCATGGTTGGTCCGCGCTCGATCCTCTTGGCCGGCACGGCTGCTCTGCTGCTTACCGGCACGGCCGAAGCCGAGGTGCTCAAATGGGGGGCCAACCGGGATATCGGCTCGCTCGATCCGTATTCCTATGGCGACAGCTTCACCATCAATGTCCTCAATCACGTCTATGAGGGCCTCGTTCGCTACGATCTCGATCTCAAGATCGAGCCGGCGCTCGCGACCTCTTGGGAAATCCTCGACGACCAGGTCACCTGGCGCTTCACCTTGCGCGACGACGTGACCTTCCACAATGGTAACCCGTTCACCGCCGAGGATGTCGTGGCATCCCTGGAGCGGGTGAGCCACGAGACCTCGCCGCTCAAGGGCAACCTGCCGGCCTATGTCAGCTCGGCCGTCGTCGACGAGCACACCGTCGACATCACGCTCAACGGCACCTACCCGTTGCTGCTCAACGACCTCACCAACATCCACATCTTCGACGCCGAGTGGCTGGTCGAGAACGGCGCCGAGCTGCCGACCGACATCGGCGCCAATGTCGAGGGCTTCGCCACCTACAACGCCAACGGCACCGGGCCCTTCATCGTCGAGAGCCGGCAGCCCGACGCGCGCACCGTCTTCGTGGTCAATCCCGATTGGTGGGACGAGCCGCAGCACAACCTGACCGGCTTCGAGCTCTTGCCGGTCAACTCGCCGGCGACCCGCGTCGCCGCACTCCTCTCGGGCGAGATCAGCTTCACCAACGACGCGCCGGTCCAGGACCTGCCGCGGCTCGAGGCAGCGCCCAATGTCGAGGTGCTGGAAGGCGTCGACCTGCGCACCGTGATGATCGGCTTCAGCTTCCGCGACACGCTGGTCGACGGCAGCCCGAACCCGTTTCAGGACCTGAAGGTCCGCCAGGCGCTCTACCAGGCGATCGATATCGACCAGCTGCAGGCCCGCGTCATGCGCGGCAAGTCGCGCAATGCCGGCACCGTCGTCGCACCGCCGATCCCGGGCTATGTCGAGGCGCAGGACGAGCGCCTGCCCTACGATCCGGAAGCCGCCAAGGCGCTGCTCGCCGAGGCCGGCTACGGTGACGGCTTCAGCTTCGGCTTCAACTGCCTCTCCGACGGTCTCGTCAACGAGGAGCAGTTCTGCCAGGCGATCGCCTCGATGTGGAGCCGGATCGGCCTCGATCCCGAGCTCGACGTGGCCCCGCGTGCGGTGCAGACGCCAAAGCGCACCAACGGCGAGACCGACGTCTACACGCTGGGCTGGGCGACCCTGCCGATGCTCGACTCCTACAGCCCGCTCCTGCAGATCTTCCACACCAAGGAAGGCAATTCCGGCGTCTTCAACTGGGGCGACTGGTCCTATCCCGACCTCGACGCCCTGGTCCAGGAGGCAGGACAAGAGCTCGACCTCGAGCGGCGCTTGGAGCTGCAGGGCGACGCGCTGCAGATCGTCAGGGACGAGATCATCATGGCACCGCTGCACCAGCAGCCGATGGCCTGGGCGGTGACCGAGGGTGTCGAGGCGATGCCGCTCTTCCCCGACAACAAGCCGCGCCTCTGGTTCGCCAAGATGAAGTAGGCCGCCGCCCGACCGCGATGCGCTACCCCGGCCCTGGCCTCGACAGTCGAGACAGGGCCGGTTTCCCGCCCAGCAGAGGTGTATCGGGCCCATGCTCGCTCTCTTGATCAAGAGGATCGCCAACGCGGCCCTGGTCATGCTGGCCGTGGCCTTTCTCGCCTTCGTCATCTTCCGGTTCTTCGGCGATCCGGTGGAGATGATGGTCAACGAGCAGGCGACCCAGGCCGATCGCGCCGAATTGCGCGAGCGTCTCGGGCTCAATGACGGCCTGATCGTCCAGTATGTGCGCTTCGTCACCAACGCCGTGCAGGGCGATTTCGGCATCTCGTATCGCAACCAGCAGGACGTGATGGTGCTCATCGGCGAGCGCCTGCCGGCCACCCTCGAGCTGGTGATCGTCGCCACCATCCTCTCGCTGGTCATCGGCATCCCGCTCGGCGTCATCACCGCGATCCGCCGCGACAGCCGGCTCGCCGACGCGCTGCAGCTGGGCTCGATCGTCGGCGTCTCCCTGCCGAGCTTCGTCGTCGGCATCCTTCTTATCTTGGTCTTCTCGGTGAACCTCGGCTGGCTGCCCGCCTTCGGCCGCGGCGAGACGGTGCAGATCGGCTGGTGGAGCACCGGCCTCTTGACCCCGAGCGGCCGGGCGGCGCTGGTGCTGCCCTCTATCTCGCTCTCGCTCTTTCAGATCACGCTGGTGATGCGGCTGGTCCGCGCCGAGATGCTGGAGACGCTCAGGACCGACTTCATCAAGTTCTCGCGCGGCCGCGGCCTGCCGCTCCGGATCGTCCATTGGCGCCACGCGCTGCGCAACTGCCTGATGCCGGTGATCACGCTCACCGGCATGCAGATCGGCAACCTGATCGCCTTCGCGCTGGTGACCGAGACCGTCTTTCAGTGGCCCGGCATGGGACTGCTCTTCATCCAGGCGGTGACCTTCGTCGATATCCCGGTGATGGCCGCCTACCTGATGCTCGTCTCCTTCATCTTCGTCGTGCTCAACACCATCGTCGATCTGACCTATGCCGTCGTCGATCCGCGCCTGCGCGACAATGCCGTTCGCGGTGGCAGCGATGGCCGTTAGCCTCACGACGCGGGTCCGCGAGCACGAGCTCTGGTGGAGCCTGAAGCGCCACCCCTCGGCGATCGTGGCGCTCGTGCTGCTGGCGCTGCTGCTGCTCAGCGCCTTCGCAGCCCCCCTGATCACGCCCCAGGACCCTTATGATCTGAGCGCGCTCGAGCTGATGAATGCCGAGCTGCCGCCGATCTGGGAGGCATACGGCCGCTGGCCCTATCTGCTCGGCACCGACGTGCAGGGCCGCGACATCCTCTCCGCCATCCTCTACGGCTCGCGCATCTCGCTGATCATCGGCTTCGCCTCGGTCCTGCTGTCGCTCGCCGTCGGCCTCTCGCTCGGCCTCATCGCCGGCTACGCGGGCGGGCGGATCGACAACGCCATCATGCGCGTCGGCGACGTGCTGCTGTCGATGCCCTACATCCTGATCGCCATCCTGATCAGCGCCATGGCGCGCGAGGCCCTGCCGCCCGGCATGCGCGATGTCCTGGCCGCACCGATCCTGGTGGTCGCCATCGCCATTCCGTCCTGGGTGCAATACGCCCGGACGGTGCGCGCCTCGACCATGGTCGAGTCCGGCAAGGAATACGTCCAGGCGGCGCGGCTGATCCGCGTCCGCTCCTGGCGCATCCTCCTCACCCACATCCTGCCCAACACGCTGACGCCCATCATGGTGGCGGCCACGCTCAATTTCGGCCTCGCCATCCTGTCCGAGGCCACCTTGAGCTTTCTCGGCGTCGGCATGCCGCCCGACCAGCCGTCGCTGGGCACGCTGATCCGCTTCGGCAACGAGTTCCTGTTCTCCGGGCTCTGGTGGATCGTCGTCTTCCCGGCGCTGCAGCTCTGCCTGATCGTCGTCTCGGTCAATCTGATCGGCGACTGGCTGCGCGACGCCCTCAACCCCAAGCTACGCTGAGGCCCCCATGACCAGCGGTAACGCGCTCCTGACCAATGTCCGGCCGATGGCCGGCCCGATGACCGACGTGCTGATCCTGGACGGCCGGTTCGCCGCGCCCGGCACGCCAGCGCCAGAAGGGATCGAGACCATCGACGGGCTCGGCTGCATCCTGGCGCCGGGGCTGGTCGAGGCGCACACCCACCTCGACAAGTCGCTGCTCGGCCTGCCCTGGTACAAGAACGAGGTCGGCCCGCGGCTGATCGACAAGATCGACAACGAGCGACGGGTCAAGGTGGCGCTCGACATCGACCCGGCACGCCAGAGCGAGCGCCAGGCGATCCTCTCCGCCGCCAAGGGCTCGACCCATATCCGCAGCCATGTCGACGTCGACACCGAGCACGGTCTCAAGGGCATCGAGGGCGTCATGGCGACCCGGGACAAGCTCAAAGACCTGATCATGATCGAGCTCGTGGCCTTCCCGCAATCCGGGCTGATGATCCGCTCAGGGACCGCCGAGCTGATGGATGCGGCGATGCAGGCCGGCTGCGAGGTGGTGGGCGGGCTCGATCCGTGCGGCATCGACCGCGATCCCAAGGGCCAGCTCGACGTCGTCTTCGGCCTCGCCCAGCGCTACGGCAAGCCGGTCGACATCCACCTGCACGAGCGGGGCGAGCTCGGCGGCTTCTCCATGGAGCTGATCATCGAGCGCACGGCAGCGCTCGGCATGCAGGGCAAGGTCACGATCAGCCACGCCTTCTGCCTCGGCATGCCCGACCGCGTTTGTGTGGCCGAGCTGACCGAGCAGCTGGCGAAGAACCAGATCCACATCATGACGACCGGCCCCTCGGGCACGCCCTGCCCCGCGGTCAAGGAGCTGCGCGCCGCCGGCGTGGTCGTCTGCTCGGGCTCCGACGGCATTCGCGACACCTGGGGGCCGTACGGCAATGCCGACATGCTCGAGCGCGCCATGTTCCTCGGCCAGCGCAACAATCTGCGGCGCGACGACGAGGTGGCGATCGCCTTCGACATCTGCACCCATGGCGGTGCCGCGGTCATGGCGCTCGACGGCTACGGCATCGAGCCCGGCTGCAACGCCGATCTCGTCCTGCTCGAGGGCGAGACCCTGGCCGAGGCCGTGGCCAACCGGGCGCCGCGGCCGCTGGTCATGAAGGGTGGCCGGGTGACCGCCGAGCGCGGCGAGTGCGTGCTCGAGGCGCCATGAGCACAGCCGGCCCGACCCTGCTCACCGCCCGCTGGCTGATCGGCCACACGGGCGGCCGCCACCAGATCCTGGAGCGGGGCGAGCTGGTCATCGAGCGGGACCGCGTCGTCTTCGTCGGCCACGACTTCAAAGGCGAGGTGGCGGAGCGCATGGATTTCGGCGAGGCCGTCATCTCGCCGGGCTTCGTCGACCTCGACGCGTTGAGCGACCTCGACACCACCATCCTCGGCATCGACAGCGGCCCGGCGGCACGAACCGGCCGGATCTGGCCGCGCAGCTACATCGAGCGCGGCCCGTACGAGATGTACAGCGCCGAAGAGCTGGCCTTTCAGAAGCGCTTCGCCTTCGCCCAGCTGATCCGCAACGGCATCACCACCGCCCTGCCCATTGCGTCGCTCTTCTACCGCGAATGGGGCGAGACGGTGGCCGAGTTCGAGGCCGCCGCCACGGCCGCGGCAGAGCTCGGCCTGCGCGTCTATCTCGGTCCCGCCTACCGCACCGGTGGCCAGGTGGTGGAGCCCGACGGCAGCATCGGCACGGTCTTCGACGAGCCGCGCGGCATGGCCGGCCTCGATGACGCCATCGCCTTCTGCCGCCGGCACGAGAACAGCGCCGGCGGCTTGGTGCGCACCATGCTGGCACCCGATCGGATCGAGACCTGCACGCCCGAGCTGCTGCGCCGCTCGGCCGCGGCAGCCCGCGATCTCGACGTTCCCATCCGCCTGCATTGCTGCCAGTCCGTGACCGAGCTCGAGATCGTCCGCCGGCTGCACGGCTGCACGCCGCCCGAGTGGCTGCGCGACCTGGGCTTCTTGTCCGAGCACGCCCTCCTGCCGCACGCCGCGCACGTCTCCGGCGACGATCTCGCCATCATCCGCGATGGCGGTGCGGCCATCGTGCACTGCCCGCTGGTCGCCGCCCGGCATGGCGGCGCCATCCGCTCGTTCGCGAGCTACAAGGCGATGGGCCAGAGGATCGGGCTCGGCACCGACACCTGGCCGCCCGACATGATCTCGAACATGCAGCTGGGCCTGATGGTCTGCCGCATCGTCGAGGCGGACGCGCTCGGCTGCCGCAGCGATGACTATTTCGATGCCGCCACGCTGGGCGGTGCCGACGCGCTGCGCCGTCCCGATCTCGGCCGGTTGCAGCCGGGTGCCAAGGCCGATATCGCGGTGATCGATCTTTCGCGGACGCTGCAAACGACCGATCCGATCCAGACGCTGATGACCGGCACCAGCGGCCGCGACGTGACCACGGTCTTCATCGATGGGCGCTTGGTCATGCAGGACCGCAAGATCCCGGGCTTCGACGAGACGGCGGCAGCGAGGCAGGCGCAGGCGCAATTCGATGGCCTGATTGCCCGCTATCCGGACCGCACCATGGGTCACCCGCCGGTCGCCGACATCTTCCACAGCAGCTATCCGAGACGCGCCCGCGATGGCTGAGCCGGTGCTCGACATCAAGAACCTCCGGGTCGAGTTCCCGACGCGAACCGGTCTGCTGACCGCGGTCGACGACATCTCGCTCAGCATCGCGCCGGGCGAGATCCTGGGCGTCGTCGGCGAGAGTGGTGCCGGCAAGTCGATGACCGGCATGGCGGTGCTGGGCCTGCTCGAGCCGCCGGGGCGCATCGCGTCGGGCGAGATCCGCATCGGCGGCGAGCGCATCGACCAGCTGGACGAGGCCGGGCTGCAGAAGGTCCGCGGCCGGCGCATCGGCGCCATCTTCCAGGACCCGCTGACCAGCCTGCACCCGCTCTTCTCGATCGGCGACCAGCTGATCGAGACCATCCGCTTCCATCTCGCGCTCGGCAAGGACGCCGCCCGCGGCCGGGCGCTGGACCTGCTGCGCGAGGTCGGCATCCCCGGTGCCGAGAGCCGCATCGACCACTTCCCGCACCAGTTCTCTGGCGGCATGCGCCAGCGCGTGGTCATTGCACTCGCCCTTTCCGCCGATCCTGAGCTGATCATCGCGGACGAGCCCACGACCGCGCTCGACGTCTCGATCCAGGCGCAGATCACCGCCCTCCTGAAGCGGCTCTGCCGCGAGCACGGCACCGCCGTGATGCTGGTCACCCACGACATGGGCGTGATCGCCGAGACGGCCGACCGGGTGGCGGTCATGTATGCCGGCCGGATCGCCGAGATCGGCCCGGTGGCCGAGGTCGTGCGCCAGCCGCGCCACCCCTACACCAAGGGCCTGATGGGCTCGATTCCGAGCCTGCGGCGCGATGTCGAGGAGCTGACCCAGATCGACGGCAGCATGCCGAGGCTCAACGCCATCCCCACCGGCTGCGCCTTCAACCCGCGCTGCGACCATGCCGGACCCCGTTGCCGAAGCGATCGGCCGAGCCTCGCCGAGGGCCGGGTCGCCTGCTGGCTCGAGCAGGGAGGCGTTGGCGCATGAGCGGCTTTCCGTTGCTCGAGGTGAGCGGGCTCGAGCGCCGCTTCGATGTCTCCGCACCCTGGCTCAACCGGGTGATCGAGCGCCGGCCGCGGCAGATCCTCAAGGCCGTCGACGGGGTCAGTTTTGCCATCGAGCGCGGCCAGACCCTGGCCCTGGTCGGTGAGAGCGGCTGCGGCAAGTCGACCATCGCCAAGCTGGTGGTCGGGCTCTACCCGCCGAGCGGTGGTGCCATCACCTTTCGCGGCGACGAGCGCCGGGTGCAGATGATCTTCCAGGACCCGTTCGCCAGCCTCAACCCGCGCTGGCGGGTGGCGCGCATCGTGGCCGAGCCGATCCGCACGCTCGAGCCCGGCCGCGGCGACGACGCGGTGCTGGCCCGGGTCGACGAGCTGCTCGAGACCGTCGGGCTCAACGCCGGCGACGGTGCCAAGTACCCGCACGAGTTCTCAGGCGGCCAGCGCCAGCGCATCTCGATCGCCCGGGCGCTCGCCGGCGAGCCCGAGTTCCTGGTCTGCGACGAGCCCACCTCGGCCCTCGACGTCTCGGTCCAGGCGCAGATCCTCAACCTGATGAAGCGGCTGCAGCGGCAGTTTCGCCTCACCTACCTCTTCATCAGCCACGACCTCTCCGTCGTCCGCCACATGGCCGACGTCATCGCCGTCATGTATCTCGGCCGCATCGTCGAGATGGCGCCCACGGCCGAGCTCTTTGCCGCCCCGCGCCACCCCTATACCCGTCTCCTGCTCGAGACGATCCCCGACCTCGAGGCACCCAAGCGCGACCGCACGCCCATGGCGGGCGAGGTGCCGAGCCCCATCGACCCGCCCGAGGGCTGCGCGTTCCATCCCCGCTGCCCGCTCGCGTTTGAGCGCTGCAAGGCGGAGCGGCCGACACTCAGCGCCGGGCCGCACGCGGCTGCCTGCTTCGCCACCGAGGCTTCGGCCTAAAGCACCTTCAGGGTGACCGCATACGTCGTCAGGCTGCGGACGATCGGTGTTCACGTAGGTTGGACTACGCTGCGCGCCGATCGCCTTGCCTTTCTCGTTTCCGGTCACCCTGAGAATGCTTTAGCTGCTCGGCCACGCCAAGCGCCGCTGCTCGCGCCAGGGCACGAGGCCGGTCGGCACGGCGGCCACCAGTGCCCGCGTGTAGGGGTGCGACGGCTGCCGCCAGAGCGCATCGCCCGTGCCACGCTCGACGACCCGGCCCCGATGCAGCACCACCGCCGCGTCGGCCAGGCGCTGGACCACGCCCAGATCGTGGCTGATGAAGAGCACGCCAAGGCCGCGGGTCGCCTTCAGCTTGACGAGGAGGTTGAGCACTTGCGCGCGGACCGAGACGTCGAGCGATGCCACCGGCTCGTCGCAGACCAGGATCGAGGGCCGGCTCGCCAGTGCCCGGGCGATGGCTGCACGCTGCAGCTGACCGCCGGAAAGCTCGGCGGGAAAGCGCGTGGCGAGCTCGGGCGCCAGGCCCACGGCCGCCATCAGCTCGTCGATCTGCACCAGCAACTGAGCGCGGCTGAGCCGCTGGTGGAGCTTGAGCGAGAATGCGATGGCCTTGCCGATGCGGCGGCCGGGGTTGAAGCTCGCCAGCGGGTCCTGGAACACCATCTGGACAGCGCGCCGGGTGACCCGTCCGACCCGCCCCTGCGCATCCATGAGCGGCTGGCCGTCGAGGGTCACCGTCCCGTCGTCCGGCCGGTCGAGCCCGGTGGCGATCCGCGCGATGGTCGTCTTGCCCGACCCGCTCTCGCCGACCAGCCCAAGGATCTCGCCCGGCCGGACCTCGAGATCGACACCGTCCACGGCCAACAGGGCGCTCCGGCCCCGGCCGAACCTGCGGACGATCCGCTCCAGCCGAAGCCCGCTCAAGAAGCTGCCTCCGCGGCCCGCCAGCAGGCGACGCGGCGGCCTTCGATATCTTCCAGCATTGGCCGCTCTCGCCAGCAGCGGGCGATGGCGAGCGGGCAGCGCGGCGCGAACGCACAGCCCTCTGCCGGTGGTGGCCCGCTCGCCACGACCGGCTCGGAAAACGGTGTGTCGTCGCGCGCGTGCCCCGCTGGCGCGAACGGCAAGGCCGAGCCGGCGAGCGCCTGGCCATAAGGGTGCAGCGGTCGCTCGACCAGCAGCCGCGCCGGGCCGCTCTCGACGACCCGGCCGGCATGGACGAGCGCGATGTCGTCGCCGACGGCACCGGCGACAGCGAGATCGTGGGTGACCAGGACCAGCCCCATGCCGGTCGCATCGACCAGGCCCAGGAGAAGGTCGAGGATCTGCGCCTGGGTCATCGCATCGAGCGCCGTCGTCGGCTCGTCGGCGAGCAGCAGTGCGGGCTCGCCGGCCAGCGCTGCGGCAATCGCCACGCGCTGCTTCTGGCCGCCCGAGAGCTGGTGCGGATAGGCCAGCACCCGGCGCTCCGGCGCGTCGATGCCGACCCGCTCGAGCAGCTTCAGGCTGACCCGACGCGCTTGATGCCGGCTCAGCTGGCGATGCGCCCGCACCACCTCGTCGAGCTGGGTGCCGATCCGCAGCACCGGATTGAGGCTGAGCCCCGGATGCTGGAAGATCATCCCCACCCGACGCCCGGCGAGACCTTCGCGGTCGGCCCCTGCTGCCAGGTAGTCGGTCGTATCCGGCGGCAATCGGAGGCTGCCGCGCACCCTCGCGGTCGCCGCCAGCAGGCCAGCGATCGCCAGGAGAATGCTGCTCTTGCCCGACCCGCTCTCGCCGATCACCGCCAGCACCCGGCCACGCGCCAGGTCGAGATCGACGCCGCTCACCACCTCCTGCCAGCCGCCGCCCGGCTGCGGAAACGCGATCTCCAGGCCGCGCAGCTCGAGCAGCTTCGGCCGGTCCATCAACGCCGGCTCCCGAGGCCCAGCCGGGCGGCGAGGCCGTCGCCGCTCAGGCTGACGGCGATCACGGTGAGCGCCACGCAGATTCCGGGCAGCACGACCAGCCAGGGGGCGGTGCGGATCAGCGCCCGCCCATTGGCGATCATGCCGCCCCAGCTCACCAGGTTGGGATCGCCGAGGCCGAGAAAGGCCAGCGCGCTCTCGACCAGAACGGCCTCACCGACGGTCACCCCGATCAGCGCCACGACCGGCTGCAGGGCCCCCGGCAGGACCTCGACGAAGGCGATCGAGAGCGGGGCCATGCCGGCGATCCGCGCCGCGTCGACATAGTCCAGCGTCTTCACCCGCAGCACCTCGGCGCGCACCAGCCGCGCTGCCGGCGGCCAGGACGAGATGGCGATGGCGAGCACCACATTGCCGGCCGAGGCGCCCAACACGCCGACCAGCGCCAGCGCCAGGAGAAAGGTCGGCACCGTCTGGAAGGCCTCGGTCACCCGCATCAGGGCCTCGTCGATGAGCCCGCCCCTGAAGCCGGCGATCGTGCCGACGACGATACCGATCCCGATCGCCGCTGCAGCCGCCGCGAGCCCGACGGCGAGCGATACCCGGGCGCCATGGACGATGCCGCCAAGCACGTCCCTGCCGAGCTGGTCGGTACCCAGGGGGTGGGCGCCATCGGCAAAGGGCGGCAGCAGCGGCCGTGCCACCATGTCGAGCGGATCGCCGGGCGCCAGCAACGACGCCGTGGCGGCGATGGTACCAGCAGCAAGAGAAGCGTTGCACCAAGCAGCGCTGCGAACCTGCCGGCCACCGGGATCAGCGCCTTGCCGCCAGGCCGGCATCGTCCGCCACCCTTGGGTCGAGCCGGCGGTAGAGGAGATCGACCAGGATGTTGACGACGACGACCAGCAGCGTGCCGGCCAGCAGAATGGCGGCGAGGAGCGGCAGGTCGCGCTGGGTCACCGCCTCGTAGGCGAGGCTGCCGAGGCCCGGGATGGCGAACACCGTCTCGATCACCACACTGCCGCCGAGCATGGCGCCGGCCTGCAGGCCGAGCATGGTGACCACCGGCAGCAGGGAGGGCCGCGCCATGTGGTTCATCACGATCCGCCGTGCGGAGAGCCCCCGGGCGCGGGCCGCCAGGACCCAGAAGCTGCCGGCAGCCTCCAGCATCGCACCACGCATCAGCCGGACATAGAGTGCGAGATAGGTGAGCGAGAGGGTCACCACCGGCAGGACCAGATGGCGAGCGGTATCGAGGACGCCGGCCAGGCCGCCGGTCTCGGCGCCCAGCGTGGCGATGCCGCCCAGCGGCAGCCAGCGCAGCTTGACCGCGAAGAGGATGAGCAGCAGCAGGCCGAGCCAGAACCCCGGCATCGCGTTGAGGACCAGGGCACTCGTGGTGATCAGCGCATCCACTGGCCCACCCTGGCGCCGGGCGGCGATCCCGCCGAGCAACACGCCGAGGCTGGCGGAGAGCAGCACGGCCGAGCCCATCAACAGCAGCGTGTTGCCCAGCCGCTCGAGGATCAGCGCACCGACCGGCCGCGAGAAGGCGATCGACCAGCCGAGATCGAGCGTGACGAGCCGCAACGCATAGGTGGCAAAGCGCACGGGCCAGCTGTCGCCGAGCCCATACTGCGCCCGCAGCTCGGCGGCGAAGCCCGGCGCACCACCGCTACCGGTGCCGGCCAGATAGGCATCGACCGCGTCGCCCTCGGCGATCTCGAGCAGGATGAAGACACCGATCGCCACGAGCACCAGCACCGGCACCGCCTGCAGCAGGCGCCGGGCGAGAAAGCTCAGGTTCATGGCACTTGCCGTCGCCCGTTCAGACAGCGAGCCAGGTATCGGCCCAGGACGACGTGGCCCAGCGCGGGTTGTTGGCGACGCCCATCACCTCGTCGCGGGCGACGGTGAGGAAGGTGAAGTCGACGAGCACGATGAGCGGCAGGTCGGCCGCCGCCTTTTGCTGGAACGCTTCGTAGACGGCAACCCGCTCGGCGCTGTCGATGGTCGAGAGGCCCTGCTCGATGATCGCGTTCATCTCCGGGTCGTCGTAGCCGTACTGGTTGGCGAACGGCACGCCCGGCGGCAGGCCGCCCTGGAATAGGATGGTGGTCGAGATCGCCGGATCGTTGCGGTAGACCGGCGAGCCGATGGCGAGGTCGAAATCATGGCTGGTGTAGACGGCGTTGATATGCCCGCCCGGATCGGCGGTGACGATCTCCACCTCGATGCCGACCTTCTGCAGCGCCTGGCGGACGTAGTCGCCGGTGGCACGGGTCTGCTCGAACCAGGGTGCGGGCCGCAGCCGCAGGCTGAAGCGGGTGCCGTCATCGCCGCGCGGATAGCCCGCCTCGTCCAGCAGCGCCTCGGCCGCGGCCACGTCCGGCGCATAAGTCTCGACGTCACTGGTGTAGAAATCAGTGGCACTGGACGGAATTGGGCCCGTGGCAGCAGTGGCATAGCCCATAAATATCACATCGACGATGAACGCGCTGTCGACGGCGTGGCGGAGCGCGCGGCGGACCAGCGGATCGGCGAGCTCGGCCCGGCGGTGGTTCATCTCGAGCGTGATCTGGTAGGTGATGCCCTCGTAGCCGGCATCGACCACGCTGACATCGGGCAGGGCATCGAGCCTGGGCATCTCGGCCAGTGGCACCGCCGAGAACGCCGCGACCTGGATGTCGCCGGTCTCGAGGGCGGCGGCCTTCGCACCCGCATCGGGCAGCACGCGAAAGACGATCTCGTCGAGCAGCGGCAGGCCCTCGGCCCAGTAGCCCGGGTAGCGCTCCAGCCGATAGAATTCGCCCGGCCGGTGCTCGGCGAAGACGAAGGGGCCGGTGCCGACTGGCGCCATGTTCAGCGCATTCTCGGCGATGTCGGTGCCCTCGTAGAGATGCCTGGGCAGGACGGAGGTCAGCGCCGGCAGGGCGTTCTCGATGAGCTGCGGCGGCGTCGGCACCGCGAAGCGGAAGACGGCCGTGTGGTCGTCCGGCGTGTCGACGGCCTCGAGATTGGCGAACACCACCTGGCCCAGGTTCTGCAGCGGCTTCCACACCTCCATGGCGCTGAACGCCACGTCGGCCGAGGTGAAGGGCGCGCCGTCGTGGAAGGTCACGCCCTCACGCAGCTCGATCGTGAAGCTGAGGCCATCCTCCGAGCCCTGCCAGGACGTCGCCAGAAGCGGCCGCAGACCGGTCTCGAAGTCCATCTCGGCCAAGGGCTCGACCACCTTCGAGGCCACGAAGAAAACGCCGTTCGAGGCCACCATGGCCGGGTTCAGATTGCGCGGCTCGGTGTCGGAGGCAACGATCAGCGTCCCACCCGGCGTCGGCTCCTGGGCAGAAAGCGACACCGATCGCGCAATGCTCGCAAGGCCGGCGAGTGCCGTGGTCGACAAAAGCAGTTGCCGCCTAGAAATTGTCATGAACATGTCCCTCCACGCTGGAGACATAGCTTGATCATACGTCGCTTGCTCGGGCCAATCACCTGAGAGTGAGAGGCGCCATCTGCCGAAATGCCGAGGTCGATGATGTGCCGCGGTTCAGCGCGTGGCTCTCGCCAGTTCCTCGCTACGCGGCAGGAAGATGGTGAAGAGCCCGAGGATCGGCAGAAACGAGCAGACCCAGTAGACATAGGCGATGCCCTTGGCGTCGGCGAGAAAACCCAGGGCCGCCGCCCCCAACCCGGCCATGCCGAAGGCGAAGCCGAAGAAGATGCCGGCGATCATCCCCACCCTCCCTGGCACCAGCTCCTGAGCGAACACGACGATCGCCGGAAAGGCGGACGCCAGGATCATGCCGATGATCACCGAGAGCACCCCGGTCCAGAAGAGATCGACATGCGGCAGCAGCAGCGTGAACGGCAGCACGCCCAGGATCGAGATCCAGATCACCACCAACGGTCCGACCCGGTCGCCGAGCGGCCCACCCGCCACGACGCCAATCGCCATGGCACCCAGATAGAGAAACAGCATGAGCTGCGATTGCTGGGTGGTGAGGTCGAAGCGATCGATCAGGAAGAAGGTGTAATAGCTTGTAATGCCAGCGGTGTAGACGTTCTTGGTCGAGACCAGGATGGCCAGGACCGCGATCGAGATGACGATCCGCCGTCGCGGCAGGCGGGCGACGGTGGGCAGCGGTGTCCGGCCCGCACTGGCCTTGCGGTAGCGCCCGTACCAGGCGCCGACCTGCCAGAGGATCACCATGCCCAGAAGCGCGGCCAAGGAGAACCAGGCGATGCTCGGCCGGCCGAGCGGCACCACGATGAAGGCGGCGAGCAGAGGGCCGATGGCGCTGCCGGCATTGCCGCCGACCTGAAAGAGCGACTGCGCCGCGCCGTAGCGGCCACCGGATGCGAGCCTCGCCACCCGCGACGCCTCGGGGTGGAAGATCGCCGAGCCGATGCCGATCAGCGAGGCGCCCGCGAGCAGCAGCGGGTAGCTGGTCGCCGTCGCCAGCAGCACGAGCCCGCACATGGTCGAGCCCATGCCCACCGGCAGCGATTGCGGGATCGGGTGCTTGTCGGTGTAGAGCCCGATCAAGGGCTGCAGCAGCGAGGCGGTCACCTGGAAGGCCAGCGTCATCAGGCCGATCTGCCAGAAGGCCAGGCTGAACTCCTCACGCAGCAGCGGGTAGATCGCCGCCAGGAGCGACTGCATGACGTCGTTCAAGAGATGGCAGAGGCTGACGCCGAGGATCACCAGATAGACGGTCGGCTCCTGGGTACCTCCTTGCTTGTCGTGCGACACCGTCTTTCGCCATGCCCCCGCCATCCTCACTTCCGCGCCCAGGAGGTCGAGGGAGCGGCCGGAGACGGTCATTTGTCAAGCATCCGCGGCGTGATGGAGGCCCCGTTCAGCCGCGACCGAGGTGCCAACGCAGCACGCGGGGCCAGCCGAATCAGGGCCCCCTGCCACTCTATCCTACTCTGCAGGCACCGATGCCGGTGTCGGCGCACTGGCCAGCCCACGCGTCTCCGCGAGGCCGAGCAGCCCCGCCACCATGGCATAGCAAGGCCACCATCGGCGTCACTGCGGTGCTGACCGCAGGCTCGTGCGGTTGTCGATGCCATACGTCGTTCCTGCATCGATCAGCAGCTAGAATAGCGGGCCGTCAGGCCGCCTGTGGTGCGGCCAATCCATCACTCAGCGCGGCCACCTCGGCCACCCAGCCGAAGATGCCGCCCTGGGCCTTGATCATCTCGAGTGCGACGCGGTGGAACTCGGGGAAGTAGGAGCCGCAGGCGTCGGCCAGCACGAGGCAGCGATAGCCCCGGTCATTGGCCTCCCTGACGGTGGTATGGACGCAGACCTCGGTGGTGACGCCGGCCACCAGCAGCGTGTCGATGCCGCGATTGCGCAGCATCAGGTCGAGGTCGGTCTGGTAGAAGGCACCCTTGCCCGGCTTGTCGATGACGGGCTCGCCAACGACGGGTGCGAGCTCGGCAATGATGTCGTGGCCGGCCTCGCCGCGAACCAGGATGCGCCCCATGGGCCCAGGATCGCCGATCCGGGCACCCTCAGGGCCGCGCGCGATCTTGGCGGGCGGCGCGCAGGCGAGATCGGCACGATGCCCTTCGCGGGTGTGGATGACCAGGATGCCGGCATCCCGGGCAGCGGCGAGCGCCGCGGCACAGGGGCCAATCGCCGGGCGGAGCAGCGAGACGTCGTTGCCGAGGCTTTCGCCGAACCCGCCGGGCTCGAGAAAGTCCCGCTGCATGTCGATGATGACGAGCGCCGCCTGCTGAGACTCGAAGGCGAAGGGTGCCGGCTCGGCACGGACGGTGACGCTCGGCATGCACGTCCTCCAGGCGGTTTGGCCTATTGCATGCACGCTTGCATTCAAAAAGAATGCCAACCCTGCCAGACGGGCGTCTTCCCGCAGCCGCGCCGGGCTCGGCCGATTGGCATCAGCGACATCGAGCATGGACTGCCGCCTTCTTGATCGGCAGATGCCGAAAATTTCAGCCGCGGCATGCGAGGCTCGCAGCCCAAGGAGTTGGACCGGCCTACTGGCGGATCGCGCGGCAGGCGGCTATTCAGGCCGTCCAGGGTGTGAAAAGGAGACCCTCTTTGCCGAACAAGGTGCCCACCATCAGGGCCGGGGCCGGCTGGGCCATCGCCGCCGCCCCTGGCGCCGCCGAGCGCCAGCGGTGAGCGCAAGCGCCGGTCCACGCGTGACCCTGGTCGAGCGCTTGAGCCAGCAGCTCGCCGACGACATCGCCGAAGGAGCGCTGGCCCCCGGCACCAAGCTGGACGAGCACTCCCTGGCGCGTCGCTTCGATGTCTCGCGCACCCCTGTTCGCGAGACGTTGAGCCGCCTCGCCTCCAGCGGCCTCGTCGAGAAGCGGGCGCATCGTGGTGTGGTGGTCGCCAATGTCAGCCTCGAGCGGCTGCTGCAGATGTTCGAGGTGATGGCGGAGCTGGAGAGCGCCTGCGCGCGGTTCGCCGCCGAGCGGATGAGCGCCACCGAGAAGAGCGATCTTGTCGCCTTGCACCAGGCGAGCCTGGCCGATGTCGAGGCCGGCGACGTCGACCGCTACGAGGCGTTGAATCGCACGTTTCACCGCTCGATCTACGAAGGCGGCCGCAACCCCTTTCTGGTCGAGACGACGCAGGAGATGCGCCGGCGACTGGCACCCTTTCGCCGTGCCCAGTTCCGCCTCGAAGGCCGCCTCGCCTCCAGCCACGCCGAGCATCAGATCGTGGTCGAGGCCATCGAGGGCGGCGACGGCGAGGCTGCCTACCGCTCGATGCGTGCCCACATCTTCGCCGTCCGCGACGCCTATCGCAGCTTCGCCGGACACGGGGCGGAGGGAACGATCGCGGCCCGCCAGCCCGATGCGAGCCTGGTGCCGGATTACTGAGCGCCGCTTCGTCGGCGCACTCCTTGCATGCATGATTGCACGCATTTCGGCCTTGAAGGAAACTGCCCATGCCAGCGACCCTGGCGCTCCATCGCCACGAGCTGCACCGCGCCTACGCCCAGGGTGTCCCGGTCGAGACGGTGCTTCGCGACGCCTATGAGCGCCTGGCCGGGCTGGATGATCCCGGCATCTTCATCCATCTGGCACCGCTCGAGACCGTCCTGGCGGCGGCCGCAACCCTCCCCGCCTTCGATCCCGCCGTCTTTCCGCTCTGGGGCCTGCCGTTTGCGGTCAAGGACAATATCGACGTCGCGGCCATGCCGACGACGGCCGCCTGCCCGGCCTACGCCTACACACCCGACAAGGACGCGCACGTCGTGGCGCGTCTCCGCGCTGCCGGCGCCATTCCCATCGGCAAGACCAATCTCGATCAGTTCGCCACCGGCCTCGTCGGCACGCGCACGCCCTACCCGGTGCCGCGCAACGCGCTCGACCCCGACATCATCCCGGGCGGCTCGAGCAGCGGCTCGGCCGTGGCCGTGGCCCAAGGTGTGGTCAGCTTCGCGCTCGGCACCGACACGGCGGGCTCCGGCCGGGTGCCGGCGGCACTCAACAATATCGTCGGGCTCAAGCCCTCGCTCGGCCTCCTCTCCAATACCGGCGTGGTGCCTGCGTGTCGGACGCTCGATACGGTCTCCATCTTCGCGCTCACCGCCGAGGACGCGTTCGCGGCCTTCTCGGTGGCAGCCGATCTCGACCCCGCCGATGCCTTCGCCCGGGAGCTGCCGGTTGCCGCTTTCGCGATGCCGGCACCCGGTTTTCGCGTCGGTGTGCCGGACGCAGCCAGCCGGCAGTTCTTCGGCGACCAGCTCCAGGCCGACGCCTTCACCACTTCACTCGGCCTGATCGAGGACCAGGGCGGGCAGATCGTCGAGCTGGATTTCACCCCCCTCTTCGAGGTGGCGCTGATGCTCTACGAGGGTGCCTGGGTGGCCGAGCGGCTCACCGTCATCGAGGACTTGCTGGAAGACCAGCCCGACGCCGTGCACCCCGTCACCCGCTCGATCATCGCTGGCGCTGCCGAGCTCTCCGCGGTGGACGCGTTTCGCGGCATCTATCGACTGGCCGAGCTCAAGCGTCGCGCCCTGCCGCTGCTGGCGGGCGTCGACCTGCTGGCCGTGCCGACCATGCCCACCTTCTACACGCTCGCCGACCTCGCCGCCGACCCGCTGCAGCCCAATGCGCGGCTCGGCACCTACACCAATTTCGTCAACCTGATGGACATGGCCGGCATCGCCGTGCCGACCCCTGCCCGCGCCGATGGCAGGCCCGGCAGCGTGACGCTCCTGGCAAGCGCCGGCTCGGACGGCATGACCGCGGCGCTGGCTGCGAGGCTGCACGCCCAGGCCGACGTCACGCTGGGTGCTACCGGCTGGACCCTGCCGCCGGCGGCTGAGCCCGAGGCGGTCCCGGCACCGCACGAGCTGGCGCTTGCCGTTGTCGGGGCGCACATGTCCGGCCTGCCGCTCAATCACGAGCTGACGCGGCGCGGCGGACGCCTGCTGCGTGCCACCACCACCGCACCTGTCTACCGCTTCTACGCGCTGGACGGCGGCCCACCGGAACGGCCGGGGCTCGTCCGCAGCGAGGACGACGGCGCTGCCATCGCGCTCGAGGTCTGGGCCATCCCGCTCGCCAGGATCGGCGAGATCCTGCAAGCCATCCCGCAGCCGCTCGGGCTCGGCACGATCGATCTCGCCGACGGCAGCCGCGTCCATGGCTTTCTGGCCGAAGCCGCGGGCGTCACTAACGCCCTCGACATCACCCATCACGGCGGCTGGCGTGCCTATCTCGCCACGCTCTGAACGGACGGCTCAGCGAAAGACGTAGATCGGGCTGGTCCAGGCGCGCGTGCCGTCCGCCTGGGTCAGCCGCAAGAAGAGCGGGTTGTCGCCAGCGGCGCGAAGCGTCACCGGCAGCTCGAAGCTGAGCCGACGCACCGGCGGCGCATCGGGCAGGCGGAAGACCTTGATGAAGCGCGGCAGCACGCCGTTCGCCTCGAACAAGCGGTCCTCGAGCCCGATCTCGGCGAGCGGCAGCTCGACGGTGATCAAGGGCGTGCTCAGCTCCAGCCGACCGGCCTTGCCGTCGGCCAGCACGGCATCGAAGCCGCCGAAATTGCCGGTGGTCAGCGCCCGCCAGGCGAGGCCGTCGGCGCCGACAGGGTCGAGCGTCTTGTCCGGGTTGAGGAAATTGATGGGCGTGGCCGCCTCGATCCGGTCGCCCGTGAACCGCGCCGTGCCGTCCCAGATCACCTCGCGAAACCGGCCGCGATACTCGGCACCTTCCCACAGCACACGGATGCGCCGGCCGAGATCGGCTTCGCCGTAGGGGCGGATGGTCTGGATCAGCTCCTTGCCGTTGAACAGCTCCACCCGCTCGATCGGTGCGGCTGCGAGAATGTCGCCCTGGAGCACGACATCGCCCGCCGGCAGATGGACGATGTCACCCATCAACGCCTCGCGGCCAACTCGCGCCTCGGCTGGGCCCAGCGCCGGATCGTCGTGATAGATGCTGGCGTCGGCCGAGAACCGCGCCTCGAGGTCGATCACCAGCCGCCCGGCCGGTCCGCCGGTGGTGCCGTAATGCCGCCGCTTGCGCAGGCAATCGAGCAGGGTCTCGCGGTTCAGCTCCGGCATCAGGTAGCAGGTGAGCCCGCCCACGGCGCCGAACTTGCCGGCGCCCGGGTAGCTGGCGCCCGGCCGGCCCTTGTGGCCGTCGGAGTTGGTCACGACGCCGACGCGATGACCGAGCTCGAAGGCATCGTGCAGCAGCCACTCGAAGGTGCCCCAGGCCGAGTGCACCTCGACCGAGCGCTCGAAGCGGCCGTCATGGGCGACCCGGATATCGGCGTAGCGGCCGCCGCAATGGGCGAAGCAGACGGTGTCCCACTCGGCGTTGGCGGCAAACGCCTCGAAGAGGTCGCCGGCGGTGACGCAGTCGGTGCTGCGATCGCCATCATCGTCGATCAGCGCGTGCGAGGAGCGGCGGATGGTCCGCCCGGCCTCGGGAAAGAAGACGTTGCGATCGCCGCCAAGGGCGGTGTTGCCCGACCACTCGTAGCCCGGCAGCGCCACGTAGCTGCCCGGCGCGTCGAAGCGCTCGGTGATGCCGTTCAACTCATCCCAGAACGCATCGGTGATCTGGAAGTCGTTGCCCTGGTGCGCGCAGGCATCGACGAAGGCGAGATCGCGGGCGAAGGCGAAATAGGCCTCGGCACTGTTGGTGCCGATGGTCTCCTCCGACTGGCCGTGCAGATCCCCCCAATAGTGACGATACGGGCTGTCCTCGACGAGCCGCAGCGGGTTGCTCTCGGCGACCACGCTGCCGCTGGCATCGACCAGCTCGATCAGGAGATCGCCCGGTGCAGAAGCGACCAGACCATCCACGGTGAACGCCCGGTCGCCTGGCTCGAGCGTGACCCGCTCGGGCAGGCCTTCGATCGCGCCCGTCGTGCGCAGCTCGAAGGTCACGTCACACTGGTCGGACGGGTTGCCCCAGCGATCCTCGCCCTTGAGCTTGAGCGCGAAGGGCTCTCCCACCCGCCGCAGCGTCGGCAGGACGGCGACGAAGCGCTCAGGCGGGCCGGGCACCAGGGCGATCATCGGCTGGACGGGCAGCGGCTGGAAATTGAAGGTGGCGATCGGGTCGACCAGCACGCGGAACTCGAACGTGTCCTCGCAGAAGGTCTGCAGCCGCATTCCGGCCGGGCCGGCGCCGAAGCGGATGGTGATGCGGTCGCCCTCTTCGAGAAAGCCCTTCACCACCTTGATGTAGAGCGTGCGATCCCAGGGCCGGACATTGGCCTTGGGATCGAAGCGGTATTGCAGGACCGCGCCGTTCGAGGCCTCGATCGTGGTGTAGCCCGGTGCCTCGGGATCGGTGAACTGCGGGTCGGTCTGGTCGGACGCGAAGCGAAAGCAGACGCGCAAGGCCCCGGAATCGTCGATGCCGTAGGTGCCGGCGGTGTAGGTCAGCGTGAACGACGCGAACGAGCCCGCCTCGAAGGCACCTTTGGGCTCCAATGTCGCCGTGCCCAGGTGCTCATCGCCAATCGGCGACCTGATCACGCCGCTGTTCACCGCCGCCCATGGCGCCTCATCGCCGCTTCGGCCCGTCACCATTCCCAACCGCTCCCTGCTCTCATCTCAGCGCTCAATCGAATGTGCCGCACCCCGCGTCGGCCGGTCGAGGATCTGCAAGGCACGGTCGACCGGCGGCACATGGGCACGCTGCCAGGAGATCGGCTGGCCGCGATAGGAGCGGCCGAGCAGAACCCACACCAGCCCGATGCTGCCGCGCGCCACCTTGATGGCGTTGCAGGCCCGGGGCGGCAGCACGCCCATGGTGAGATGCTGCTCGACCTCGAGCGTCGGCGCGTTGAACCGCGAGGCGAGGTAGTCGCGGATCAAGACGCCATCGAGGCTCTTCGGCTCGACGTCGCGCAAGGCGGCGAAGCGGTCGCCCGGCAGATAGATCTCGCTGAAGACGTCGAACTCGCCATCGACATTGAGCAGCCGGCTGAGGCGCAGGAAGGACGGCTGGGGGCCCAAGAAGCGCTCCCAAGGCCCCCCCTCGTGGATCGTCTCGATCGCCAGCATCCGCGCATAGACGGGCAGGATGGCCTCGCCCGACTCCGAGAGAAAGCGGAAGTGGCGAATGTCATCGGCCGGTGCTCGATCGCTGCCGGCAAAGGTGTCGCCGCCGACGAACGTGCCGCGGCCGTGCACGCGGACCAGAACGCCCTTCTCGGCCAGGGTGTGCAAGGCGCGCTGGATGGTGCCGAGACTGGCGTCCATGGCCTCGGCCAATGCCGTCTCGGCCGGCAGCCGATCGCCGCGTCGCCAGACGCCGGCCTCGATCTGGGCCAGCAGCATGCTTGCGATCCGCGCATATTTCGGTTGGCGGCCGGTGCTTCTCGGCTGGCCCGAAGCCGCCGCGATGCCTTGAAAAGGCAGCACATTACCCCGCGGCCGCGATGCCGGCATCGCGTCTCGACCTCGTGTCCTCACCTGCTTCAACGACTTGCCAACTTCGTTACATCCTCTGCAGGACTTGGCACCGCTCGACCTGTCACGCGCCCCGGCGTGAATTCGAGCTTACGCCAGAGTGCCGGCCTTCGAAAGCCGCTCGGCGTTCGGCTCGGGACAACTTGACGCAACAACTCTAGAGGAGTTAGCTTTCCGTCAAGAGGAGGGCGATCGTCTTGCTACGTCGTAAATTTCCCCAAGAAGCCGTCCTCGACCATGGCGATACAGCCCCCTTCGCGGGCAAAATGGTTCATTCGGGAGGCGTCATGACAACATCGATACATTCGACCTCGGCACGCGGCCGCATGGCTCTGGCAGCAGTGCTGGGCCTGACCTTGCTGGGAACCTCGGGGCTCGCCAGCCAGGCTGCCGCCGAAGGCACGATCCGCATCGCCGAGCAGTTCGGCGTCGGCTACCTGCCGCTGCAGGTGATGCGCGACCAGTCGCTGATCGAGAAGCACGGGCAGGCCGAGGGCCTGGAGATCACCGTCGAGTGGGCGCGCTTCTCCGGCGGCCAGGCGATGAACGAGGCGCTGCTCTCCGACAGCGTCGATGTGGGCTCCGGCGGCGTCGGCCCGCTGCTCCTCATCTGGGACCGGACCAATGGCGACGTGAAGGGCATTGCCGCCATCAACACCATGCCATTGATGCTCAATTCCAACGTCGACGGGCTGGACAGCCTCGAGGATTTCGGCCCCGACGACAAGATCGCGGTGCCGGCCGCCGGCGTCTCGATCCAGGCCCGCGTCCTGCAGATGGCCGCAGAGCAGCAGCTCGGCAGCTGGGATGCGCTCGAGAACAACCAGGTCTCGCTGCCGCACCCCGACGCCACGGCCCAGCTGATCTCGCAAGTGCCGGGCATCTCGGCGCATCTGACCAGCCCGCCCTTCCAGTACCAGCAGCTGCAGCACGACTACATCCACAATATCCTGAGCTCCTACGACGTCATGGGCGGACCGCACACCTTCAACTCGGTCTGGACCACGGAGGGCTTCCGCGAGGACAACCCGAAGACCTACGGAGCCTTCCTCGCCGCCCTCAACGAGGCCATGGAGATCATCAACGCCGACAAGCCGGCGGCGGCCGAGGCCTATATCCGCGTCACCGGCTCCGGCCTGGACCAGGCCTTCATCCAGAGCATCGTCGAGGACCCGGACATCACCTTCACGACGACGCCCTTGAACACGATGAAGTTCGCCGAGTTCATGCACGGCATCGACGTGCTGAAGAACAAGCCGGAATCGTTCAAGGACTACTACTTCGAGGACGTTCACGACCTGCCGGGCAGCTGATCTTGGACGATCAGGCCGTCCTGGCGCGTGAGCACGAGAAGGGCGAGGCGGCGGCAGGGCCGGCCTCGCCCTTGCTCGAGGTCGATGGCGTCACGCTGCAGTACAAGACCAAGGACCACCTGGTCACCGCAACCTACCGGGTGAGCTTCCAGGTGTTCGGCGCCGATCGCTTCGTGTTGCTGGGCCCGTCCGGCTGCGGCAAGTCCACGCTGCTCAAGGGCGTGGCCGGCTTCATGGACCCGGTCGAAGGCGAGATGCGGCTCAACGGCAAGGCCGTGCACGGGCCGGGCCCGGACCGGATGATGGTCTTTCAGGAATTCGACCAGCTGCCGCCCTGGAAGACGGTCAAGCAGAACGTCATGTTCCCGCTCCTGGTCACCCGCAAATACGGCAGGCGCGAGGCCGAGGAGCGAGCGCTCGCCTATATCGACAAGGTCAATCTGACCAAGTTCGTCGACGCCCACCCGCACATGCTCTCCGGCGGCATGAAGCAGCGGGTCGCCATTGCCCGCGCCATGGCGATGGAGCCCTTGATCCTGCTCATGGACGAGCCCTTCGCTTCGCTCGACGCGCTGACCCGGCGCAAGATGCAAGAAGAGCTCTTGAGCCTTTGGGACGACGTGCGCTTCACCGTTCTCTTCGTCACCCATTCGATCGAGGAGGCGATGATCGTCGGCAACCGCATCCTCGTGCTCTCGCCGCATCCGGGCCAGGTCAAGGCCGAGCTCAACACCCACGATTTCGATCACCGGACCGTCGGCGGCAGCGACTTCCAAAACACCCAGCAGCGCATCCACGACATGCTGTTCGCCGATCGCATCGAGGAAGAGGAGGTCATCGAGCATGGCTGAGGCACGGATCGCCGATCTCGCTTCGGCGACCGCCCCGTCCCGCCGCTGCGCGGCGAGTTCGAGGTCACGGTCAACGATGCCGGCCATATCGGCGACGTCGCCCGACCGCTTTCCACCTGGGAGAAGATCCAGAACATCACGGCATTGCGCCGGGCCGCCATCCTGATCGCCATCGCGGTGATCTGGCAGGTCTACGCGAGCCTGCTCGACAACCCGCTGATGCTGCCCACCTTCTGGGCCACGGCCAAGGCGCTGGTCAGCTCGTTGGGCTCCGACGAGCTGCTGCTCAAGGCCTGGGTCTCGATCTCGACCCTGTTCAAGGGCTACCTCATCGGCATCGCCATCGCCATGGTGCTGACCTCGCTCGCGGTCTCCACCCGGATCGGCAACGACCTGCTCTCGACGCTGACCTCGATGTTCAACCCGCTGCCGGCGATAGCACTCCTGCCCATCGCCATGCTCTGGTTCGGCCTCGGCGAGGCGAGCTTGATCTTCGTCCTCATCCACGCCGTGCTCTGGCCCCTCTCCTTGAACACGCATTCCGGCTTCATGGCGGTCTCCGACACGCTCAGGATGGCCGGCCGCAATTACGGCCTGACGGGTGTGCGCTACGTCATCCACATCCTGATCCCGGCCGCCTTCCCCTCGATCCTGGCCGGCCTGAAGATCGCCTGGGCCTTCGCCTGGCGGACCCTGATCGCGGCCGAGCTGGTGTTCGGCGCCAGCTCCGGCTCGGGCGGGCTCGGCTGGTACATCTTCCAGAACAGAAACGAGCTCCTGATCGACAACGTGTTCGCCGGGCTCGCCATGGTGATCATCATCGGCCTCTTGATCGAGAACGTGATCTTCCGCTGGATCGAGGCGCGAACGGTGCAGAAATGGGGCATGCAGCGGCAATGACCGGCGCCTTTGACCTCGTGGTCGATGTCTGGCGCGGCGACGACACGGGCGAGCTGCAGCGCTACGACGTGCCCGCAGCCGAGAAGCAGACGGTTCTCGACGTCGTCACCTTCATCCAGCGCCGCCTCGACCCGTCGCTCGCCTACCGCTTCGCCTGTCGCGTCGGCATGTGCGGCTCGTGCGCCATGACCGTGAACGGCAAGCCGCGCTGGACCTGCCGCACCAATGTCGAGACCGTGGCCAAGGGCGGCCGGCTCGAGCTTCGCCCCTTGCGCAACATGCCCGTGATCAAGGACCTGGCTGTCGACATGGCCGGCTTCTTCGAGAAGTGGCAGGAGGCCGGCGGCCGGCTCGTGCCGACCGCGACCCGCAAGGATGCGATCGCCAAGGATCCCGCCGGCGAGCGCCGAGCGGCAGGCCGCCGATGCCGGGATCGAGTGCATCAATTGCGGCATCTGCACCGCTGCCTGCGATGTCGTCGGCTGGGACCCGGACTATCTCGGCCCCGCTGCCCTGAACCGTGCCTGGACCTTGCAGAACGACGTTCGCGACGGCGATCATGCCGGCCGCCTGGCTGCGGTCGCCGAGGGCTCGGGCTGCCTCTCTTGTCACAGCCTGGGCTCGTGTGCCCAGCACTGCCCGAACGGCCTCAACCCCACGGCCTCGATCGCCGGGCTCAAGCGGCTGGCGGTCAAGGCGGCGCTTCGGGGCGCGCTTTGAGCACGGCCGCGGTCCAGCGGCAGCGCCCGAAAAGCCGCATCGCCCTTCGCCTCTACATCCTGCAGCGCGCCACGGCGCTCATCATGGCGCCGCTCGTCCTCGTTCATCTGGCCGTCATCGTCTACGCCACGCAGCAAGGACTGAGCGCCGAGGCGATCCTCGGCCGCACCCAGGGCAGCCTGGTCTGGGCCGGATTCTACGGGCTCTTCGTCATCGCTGCTGCCATCCACGGCACGATCGGCCTGCGCACCGTCCTCGCCGAGACCGCCGGCTGGCGCGGCCGCGGGCTGGATGTGGCGATGGCGGTCTTCGGCCTCGGCCTGCTCGTGCTCGGCCTGCGCGCCGTTGGCGCCGTCACATGAGCAGCCTCGCCACAGCACAACGCCTGGTGCCGGCACGCAACCACCCAGCCTACTGGGCGTTCCTGGTGCATCGGATCTCCGGCGTCGGCCTCGCCCTCTTCCTGCCGCTGCATTTCTGGGTCCTGGCCCTGCTGCTGGAGCCGGCGACAGCCGACGCCTTCTTCAGCTGGACCGACAATCCGCTGGTCAAGCTCGCCGAGACCGTGCTCGTCATCCTCCTCGCCGCCCACTTCACTGGCGGGCTGCGTCTTCTCGCACTGGAGCTGCTGCCCTGGCGCGATGTGCAGAAGACGCGGATCGCGCTCGCCTTCGGCTTTGCGCTGGCAGCAGGTCTCCTCTTCCTCCTCGTTGCCTGGTAGGCGGACCATGGCCGAACCCATCGAGCAGCACACCACCGACATCCTGATCCTCGGCTCCGGCGGTGCCGGGCTCTTCGCAGCACTGCATGCCAAGCAGACAGCACCCGAGCTGCAGGTCACGGTCGCGGTCAAGGGCCTGCTCGGCAAATGCGGCTGCACGCGGATGGTCCAGGGCGGCTACAACGTCGCCTTGAGCCCAGCAGACTCCATCGAGCGCCACTTCATGGACACGATCGAGGGCGGCAAGTGGCTCAACGACCAGGCCCTCGCCTGGAAGCTGGTCACCACCGCCGTCGAGCGGGTGCACGAGCTCGAGAACGAGGTCGGCTGCTTCTTCGACCGCAACCCCGACGGCTCCCTGCACCAAAAGGCCTTCGCCGGGCAGAGCTTCGACCGCACCGTCCACAAAGGCAGCCTGACCGGCATCGAGATCATCAACCGGCTGATGGAGCAGGTGCTCGCCCGCGGCATCGATCGGCTGGAGGAGCACCGGGCGATAGCACTGATCCCGGACAAGGACGGCGAGCGGCTGGCCGGCGTCCTCTTGATCGACATGCGCACCGGCGGCTTTCGCCTGGTCCGCGCCAAGGCCGTCCTGCTCGCCACCGGCGGCGGGCCCACGATGTATCTCTACCACACGCCGTCGGGCGACAAATCCTGCGACGGCATGGCCATGGCGCTGAACGCCGGGCTGCCGCTGCTCGATATGGAGATGGTCCAGTTTCACCCGACGGGGCTCCTTGCCGGCGGCGTCGAGACCCGGCTCACCGGCACGATCATCGAGGAGGGCCTGCGCGGCGCCGGCGGTCACCTCCTGGATGGCGCCGGCGAGCGCTTCATGCACCGCTACGACGCCAAGGAGGAGCGGGCCACCCGCGACATCGTCAGCCGCGCCATGTTCGAGGAGATGCGCGCCGGCCGCACCGGCGCCAATGGCGGGCTCTTCATCACCATGCGCCATCTCGATGCCGCCATGGTCAAACGCGACTTCAAGGGCATGGTCGATCGCTGCCGCGATGTCGGCTTCGACCTCGTCTCGGGCCTCGTCGAGGTGGTGCCGACCGCGCACTACATGATGGGCGGCGTCGCCTTCGCGCCCGACTGCCGGACCGCCCTTCCCGGCCTGTTCGCCGCCGGCGAGGACACCGGCGGCGTGCACGGCGCCAATCGCCTGGGCGGCAATGGCGTGGCCAACTCG
The DNA here is from genome assembly GCA_942491185.1 of uncultured Alphaproteobacteria bacterium. GTDB lineage: Bacteria > Pseudomonadota > Alphaproteobacteria > Geminicoccales > Geminicoccaceae > SLRI01. The sequence continues at coordinate 62,413 of CALOAB010000018.1, forward strand.
ACCGTCTTCGGCGGCATCGCCGGCGACGCCATGGCGGACTGGGTGCCGAAGGAAGGCGTGCTCGCCGAGCCGGACCCGGCTGCCGTCGACACCGCCGTTGCGCGTGCGCTTCGACCCCTGGAGCAGCAAGCGGGCGATCTGAACAGCATTCGCGAGCGGCTCTACCAGCTGATGTGGGACGAGGTCGGCATCATCCGCTCGGGCGATGGTTTGCGCGCCGCCGCTGCCGAGCTTGGCGCGCTCGAAGCCCAGCTCCAGGCGACGGGCGTCGCCGGCGCCGACCGCCGCTTCAACCTCACCTGGCAGGACTGGCTCAACCTCGAGAGCCAGCTCCTGGTCAGCCGTGCCGTTTGCGCCGCGGCGCTCGCCCGTGACGACTCCCGGGGTGCGCATTTCCGCACCGATTTCCCGACCGCCGGCGCGCTCGACCAATCGGCGAACACCGTCACGCGACTGGACGACGGCCGCATCGAGGTGACGACGCGACCGGTCGATTTCACCCATGTCCGCCCGGGCGACTCGCTCATCGACCCCGCCCAAACGGCCGCGGAGTAGGCCAATGCCGACCCTGGAGAAGACCCGCGCGATTCCGGCCCAGACCATCGAGGCCGCCGGGCTCGAGATCATGAAGAAGGCCGCGATCGAGATCCCGCGCGACTATCTCGACGGCATCAAGGCCATGCAGGAGACCGAGCAGAACGAGCTGTCGCGCTTCGTGCTCCAGGCCATGGTCGAGAACTGGGAGGTGGCGGAGGAGGACCGCCGTGCGATGTGCGCCGACACGGGCCTGCCCCGCTACTACGTCAAGGCCGGCAACGAGGCGGTGATCGAGGGCGGCTTCGTCGCCCTGGAGCGAGCACTGCGCAGTGCGACGGCCCGCGCCACCCACGACATCCCGCTTCGCCCCAATCGCGTCCATCCGCTGACCCGCAAGGACAACAACAACAATGTCGGCATCCTGGCCCCGGAGATCGAGTACAGCTTCGAGCCCGGCTGCGACTGGCTCGACATCACCACGGTGCACAAGGGCGGCCTCTTCGGCACCGACTACCGCATGCTGTTCCCGGGCGACGGCATCGAGGGCATCAAGCGCTTCTTCCTCGACGTCTTGATGCAGTTCGGCAGGCGCGGCCTCGCCTGCCAGCCGGCCATTGTCGGCGTCGGCCTCGGCGGGTCGAAGGACACCTGCATGGTCATCGGCAAGCAGGCCGCCTGCCTCAGGCCCGTGGGCTCGAGCCACCCCGACCCGGAGGTGGCCAAGCTCGAGGCCGAGCTCAAGGAGATCGGCAACACCATCGGCATGGGGCCGATGGGCTTCGTCGGCTCGTCCATGGTCGTCGACTGCCATGTCGAGATCGCTTTTGCGCATACCGGCGGCATGCCGATGAGCGTGCACACCTTCTGCCTGTCGTCGCGCCGCGCCACCGCCCGCATCCACAGCGACGGGCGCGTCGACTACCGCACCGATCCCATGTGGTTCACCGACCACCACCGGCGGGAGGGCGTCGAATGAGCGGCCTCAAGGAGGTCCGGCTCAAGATCCCGGTCAGCCATGACGATCTGGCGGCCTTGGAGATCGGCACCGTCGTCTACCTGGACGGTCTCGTCTACACGGGCCGCGAAGGGCTCTACAAACGGCTGATCGACGACGGCGTTGCGCCCCCGGTCGACCTGGCTTCGCTCTCCAACGTCAATTTCCACTGCTCGCCCGCCGCCAGCGTCGAGGCAGACGGCAGCTACCGCGTGGGTGCGGTGACCGCGACGGCCAGCTTCCGCTTCAGCCGCTGGCTCACCAAGTGGTTCGCGCTCTCCGGGGCCAAGGTGATCATCGGCAAGGGCGGCATGTCGGAAGCCGACTACAAGGAGCACTTCGTGCCCAACGGTGCCGTCTACCTCACCACCGTCGGCTACGGCACCGGGGCACTCCTCGGCCGCGGCGTCAAGCGGGTGAAGGACGTCTACTGGCTGGACGAGATGGGCATCGCCCAGGCGCTCTGGGTCTTCGAGGTCGAGAAGTTCGGCCCCTTCCTGGTCGAGAGCGACCTCAAAGGCAACGGCCTCTTCGAGCGCGAGGGCCGGCTGATCAACGAGCGCACCCAGCACCTCTATGACGGCCTCCGCCAGCCAGCACTCCGCCGCTACGGCGAGACCATCTCGCGCAACGACGAGGTGATCTAGAGCACTCTCAGCGTGACCGCATACGTCGTCAGGCTGCGGACGATCGGTGCTCACGTAGGTTGGCTACGCTGCGCGCCGATCGCCTTGCCTTCCTCGTCTGCAATCAACCTAAGAGTGCTCTAGCCCTTCAGCCGGGCGCGAACTCGGGCGCCGAGCCCTTGCCGCCAGCGGCGATAGGCCGGCACCTGGGCCAGGATGGTGAGCACGATCGCGAGGATCAGGATGACGCTCACCGGCCGGGTGAAGAACGCCGACGGATCGCCCTTGCCGACCATCAAGGCACGCCTGAGGTTCTCGTCCGCCATGGGCCCGAGGATCACGCCGATCACCAAAGGCGCAATCGGGTAGCCCATCTCGGTCAGCACGTAGGCGATGAGCCCGACGGCCACCATGAGGTAGAGATTGGTGATGTTGAGGCCGAGCGAGTAGGAGCCGAGCACCGCCAGGAGGGCGACGATCGGCAGGAAGAGCGTGGCGGGGACGTTCAGGAGCTTGACCACCTGGCGCGCCAGCAGGATGCCGTTGAGCCACATCGCGGCCGAGGCCAGGACCATGATGGCGGCGAGCTCGAGGAGGAAGGTCGGCCGCTCGATCGAGAGCATCGGGCCCGGCGTCAGCCCCTGCAGCATCAAGGCACCGAGCAGCATGACGGCCGGCGGGCTGCCGGGGATGCCAAGCGTGGTGAGCGGGATGAGGGCACCACCGATGCAGGCATTGTTGGCCGTCTCGGCCGAGATCAGGCCCGCTGGCTCGCCCTTGCCGAAGCGCTCGGGCGTGGCCGAGCCGTTCTTCGCCGCACCGTAGGAGACCCAGCCGGCGATATCCTCACCGACACCCGGCACGGCGCCAATGCCGACACCGATCAGGGCCGAGCGGACGATGTGCCGCCCATTGGCGATGATGGTGCGAAAGTCGGGCACGACCCGGCCGATATCCTGCAGGGCCCCCAGTGGCGCCTGCTCGCGCAGCGTCTTGATGATCTGCGGGATGGCGAAGGCGCCGATCAGCACCGGCACCACCTCGATGCCGGAATCGAGCACCGAGAGGTCGAAGGTGTAGCGCGGGTAGAACATCAGCTTGTCGCGGCCGACCGTGGCCAAGGCCAGGCCGAGAAAGCCCGCGATCCAGCCCTTGATCACCAGATCGGGGCTGGTCAGCGAGCCCGAGATGATGATCCCGAAAAGCGCCAGGAGGAAGAACTCGTAAGAGGTGAACTGCAGCGCCAGCTCGACGATCAAGGGCGCGCTCAAGACCAGCGCCAGCATGCCCAGCACCGTGCCGAGAAACGATGCCGTGGTGGTGAGCCCGAGCGCCCGGCCGCCGGCACCCTGACTGGGCCAGCGGGTAGCCGTCCATGGCCGAGGCGGCCGAGGCCGCGGTGCCCGGGATGTTCAAGAGAATGGCAGGATACGAGCCGCCATAGATGGCGCCCACATAGAGCGAGATCAGCGCCACCAGCGCCACATCGAGCGAGAAGCCATAAGTGAGCGTGGCGAGCAGCCCGACGCCCAGGGTCGCGGTCAGGCCCGGCAAGGCGCCGAAGACGATGCCCATCAGGCTCGAGCCCATGAGCACGACGACGATCGTCGGCTGGCTCAAGAGGTGGACGATGGCGGCGAAGAAGCCCTGCAGCTGGTCGAGCACCGCCATCGCTCAGCTGGCCGCCCGAAGCGCGTAGCGCAGCGTGTCGAGCGCCACGACGATCACCCCCTCGCGCGGCAGCGGCACCAGCAGGAAGAACTTGAAGACGGCGGTCAGGATGAACGGGGTCAGGACCGAGACGCCGATGCATTGCCGCAGCTTGCGGCGGTCCTCGCTCTTGCCGCGCGTCTGAAACCAGGTGGCGAGCATGACGACGGCAAGCGTGCCGAGCAGCACGCCGTCGACCAGAAACGCTTCCGTCGAGCGCGGCGCCGGGGTCCAGCCGAGCAGCGCCATCGCCACGACGCCAAGCGCCGAGCCGAAATAGACCAAGAGCACGATCCGCGACGACGCCCGATTGCCACCGTGAAAGACGGTCGTGAACGCGAAGAGGAAGAATGCGGCGGCAACAACGAAATCGATCCGCGGCACGAAGGCGAAGACGAAGGCCACGATCAGCCCGGCAATCAACAGCACATCCATGCCGCCGGGCTTGGCCTCGGATCGGCCAAACGCCGCCGTCGCGGCACCGGACCGAAGGGCTCCCGCCAGCAGCACCAGCGCCAGAACGCCGAGGCTGCCGGCGACGATCAGCGGGAACAGGGCCGGCGAGACGTACCAGGCGTTGCGCACCCCGGCATAGGTGCCGCGCAAGGGAAACTGCAGGGCACCACCGATCATCGCGGCCGCGAGGACGAGCAGGATCAGGCTGGTCCAAAGATCGGCGACACGCCTGGCCGGCGGCTGCTCGAGGTCGGCGGTCATGAGCTCTCCGTCGAGAAAGCGTCAGACATGGGCTTGGCGCCCGGCCGCAACGGCCCGGCGCCAAGCCTCAGTTCGAAACGACGCTCAGTTGGGCTCGGGAATGCCGAGCGTTGCCGGATCGACCGAAGCCGCACCGAGCTCCTGCAGCGTCCAGGCGAAGAGCGATTCGAGGCGCGCGAATTCCTCTTTCGCGGCATCGCCGGAGGCGCCCGAGGCCTCGTAGTAGTTCTCGGCCAGCCACGACTGCACCTTCTCGCTCGCCATGGCGGCATCGAACGCCTCGGTGAGCGTCGCCTTCACGTCATCGGGCGCGCTGTCGAGCACGGCGAAGCCGATGGCCTGCTTGATCGGCAGATGCTCGGTCAGCGAGGGATAGGCATCGAAGGCCGAGGGAATGCTGCCGACGCCCTCCAGCTCCATGGCCCCCGGCACCAGCATGGCGAGCGGCCGCAGCCTGCCGGCGCGCAGCAATTGCTGCTGCTCGGCGACCGAGGTCACGACGATCTGCACCTCGCCGGCAACGGCCGCGTTCTGCGCCGGCGCCGAGCCGTCATAGGGGATGTAGTTGAAGGTCGCCTCGGTGCCCTTCTCGAGCGCCAGGAGGTTGAGGTGGTGGATCGAGCCTGCAGCACTGGCACCGGCCGGGATCGAGCCGGGGTCGGCCTTGGCCGCGTCGATCAGCTCGTCGAGCGTTTGCCAGGGCGCGTCGGCCGAAACGGAGATCAGGTCCGGCGAGCCGCCGACGATGAACGGGTACCAGACCTCCATGCGCTGGTCCCAGCCGCCCTGCACGCCTGCCGTGACGACGGACTCGGAGATACCAGCCAGCGTGTAGCCGTCGGCCGGCTGGTCGAAGACGTAGCTCATGCCGACCGAGCCGCCGACGCCGCCTGGCCGGTTGGTGACGTTGATCCTGACCGGCAGCTGCTCCTGCATCTCGGCCATGATCAGGCGGTTGGCGGTGTCCGTGCCGCCGCCGGCGGACCAGACCACGACATTGGTGAGGTCACGGGTCGGGTAGTCCTGGGCCATGGCCGGCCCGATGACGAGCGCCGTCGCGAGCCCGACGGCGACAGTGGTGATCTTGCGCATGGTTTGCCCCCCTTGTTGCGCTCACGTACCGTTCGATCGCATCCGACACGGGCGAGATGCTTGATTATCGGATGCGATTCAGTATGCCTTTACGTATACGTAGATCCGCTGACACGTCAATGTGAAAGACCGATGCTGAGCCTCTCGAACCTGACGACCCGGGGCACCGGGCTGGTCCGCCCCGAATGTGTGCTGGCACACCGCTCGGGCCTGCTGTTCGCCGCCGACTGGACCGACCAGGGCGGCGTTTCGATCGTCACCCCGTCTGGCCGCGTGATCCGCCATCTGGCCAAGAGCCCACCGCGCCACCTGCGCCCCAACGGCATCGCGCTCGAGCCCGGCGGCAGCTTTCTCCTGGCCGAGCTGGGCGCCGAGACCGGTGGTATCTGGCGATTGCTGCCCGATGGCGGCGTCGAGACCGTGCTGCTCGAGATCGACGGCAAGGCGCTGCCGCCTGCGAACTATGTCCATCTCGACGATGCCGGGCGGCTCTGGGTCACTGTCAGCACCCGCCACCAGCCCCGCCATGCGGCGGCGCGACCAGACGTCGCCGACGGCTTCATCATTCTCGTCGAGAACGACCGCGCCCGGATCGTCGCTGACGGGCTCGGCTACACCAATGAATGCCTCGTCTCGCCGGACGGCGCCTGGCTCTACGTCAACGAGACCTTCGGCCGGCGGCTCAGTCGGTTTCGCATCGCAGGCGACGGGCTGGGCCAGCGCCAGACGGTCGCCACGTTCGGCCACGGCACCTACCCCGACGGCCTCACCTTCGATGTCGAGGGCGGCATCTGGATCACCAGCATCGTCAGCAACCGCGTCATCCGCGTGACGCCCGACGGCCAGCAGACGCTGATGCTGGAGGACGCCGATGCTGGGCATGTCGAGGCCGTCGAGAGCGCCTACCTTGCAGGCCGCCTGGAGCGGGCGCTGCTCGACCGCCCTCCCGCTGGCCCCTTGAAGAACATCTCGAGCCTGGCCTTCACCGGCGACAAGCGCCGCACGCTCTGCCTCGGCTGCCTGCTCGGCGACCGGTTGATGCTGATCGACGGGCCGGTGGCCGGCGCCGAGCCCGTGCACTGGCGCTTCGATCTCGGCGCGCTCGAGGCCTATTTCGTCGGCACGGAGGCATGAGCAGGCTCCGGGTCGCCACCATCGGTGCTGGCTATTTCAGCGCCTTTCACCATGACGCCTGGACCCGCATCCCCGAGGTCGAGCTGGTCGCCGTCTGCGATGCCGATGCCGGCAAGGCAGAGGCTTATGCCGAGCGCTTCCAGATCGCCCAGACCTTCACCGATGCCGCCACCATGCTGGATGCGATCGGCCCCGATCTGGTCGATATCGCGACGCCGCCGGCAACGCACCTGGCGCTCATCAAGGAGACCACGTCACGCCGCCTGCCGACCATCTGCCAGAAGGCCTTCTGCCGCTCGCTCGACGAGGCCGAGACGGCCGTGGGCCTCGCCGACGCCGCGGACACGCTGCTCGTCGTGCACGAGAACTTCCGCTTCCAGCCCTGGCACATGGAGCTGAAGCGCCAGCTCGATGCCGGGCGGATCGGCGAGCTCTACCAGGTCAGCTTTCGCCTGCGTCCCGGCGACGGCCAGGGTCCGCGCGCCTATCTCGATCGCCAACCCTACTTCCAGCAGATGGAGCGCTTTCTCGTCCACGAGACCGCCATCCACCTGATCGACGTGTTTCGCTACTTGCTGGGCGAGCCCGAGAGCGTCATGGCCCGCCTCACCCGCCTCAACCCGGCGATCCAGGGCGAGGATGCGGGCGTCATGCTGTTCGAGTTCGAAGGCAACCGCCGCGCGCTCTTCGACGGCAACCGACTGGTCGATCATGTCGCCCAGAACCGCCGCCTCACCATGGGTGAGCTGCTCGCCGAGGGTGCTGCCGGCGTGATCAGGCTGGACGGCGACGGCCGCCTCTTCCATCGTGCGTTCGGCAGCAACGAGGAAGAACCCATCAGCTACGATTGGCAAGACCAGGGCTTTGCCGGCGACAGCGTCCACGCCTTTCAGCGTCACGTGGTCGATCATCTCCTGGGCCGAGGCGCCATCGCCAGCCTCGCCAGCGACTACCTCGCCAATCTCAGGATCGAGGAAGCCGTCTATCGCGCCTCGGCCGAGGGCCGCCTGGTGACCCTCTGAGATGCCGGCGACGCTGGCCGAGCCAAAGGCCGAGCCCAAGCTCACCATGGCCGAGCGTGCCTACCGCGCGATCAAGCACCGCATCCTCGAGAACCAGTTCCCGGCCGGCACGATCATGCTGGAGCAGGAGCTGGCAGCACTCCTGGAGATGAGCCGCACGCCGGTGCGCGAGGCCATGGTGCGGCTGGCGCGGGAAGGCATGATCGACATCCGGCCGCGGCACGGCATGCGGGTGCTGCCGGTGTCGGCCGACGACATGCGCGAGATCTACGAGATCTTGACGGCCCTCGAATCCGAGGTGGCGGGGCAAATCGCCGGCGATGGTGCCACGCCGACGCGGATCAGTGACCTACGCGAAAGCGTTACCCAGATGGACCGGGCTCTGGAGGCCGATGATCTCGATGCCTGGGCCCGGGCCGACGATCGCTTCCACCGTTTGATCCTGGGAAGTTGCCGCAACAATCGGCTGAAGGCCATCATCGAGCAGTTCTGGGACCAGTCGCACCGGGTCCGCATGCTGACGTTGCGGCTGCGGCCCAAGCCTTCCGGATCGAACGCCGACCACCGCCTGCTGGTCGATGCCATCGAGCGCCGCGACCCAGAGACGGCCCGGCGCATTCACCACGAGCATCGCGCGAAAAGCGGTCGCATGCTGGTCGACTTATTAGAGCGCCACGGCCTCAGCCAGCTTTGACGTCGAACCAGTTACCTCCAGTCACCGAAGGTCGGTCGCCTGCGGCGTCGCGGCTGCTAGCGATCCTGGCACTCCTATAGTACAATTCCGGTTGAATTCTCATCTCTCCGAAGGGGGCGACACGGTGTCTTTCTTCGACAAAAAAATCAGCAAAGAATTCGACAGTGCCTCTAGTTCATTGGCCAGTCTGTCACTCGACGGCGCAACAGATGACTTTTATAGAATCATCGCCAATATCGATGGCGACAAAGCCATAATCAAAGGGAATGGAGAGAACGTCATCCGTGGGACGGATAAGAGCGACACGATATTTGCTGATTCTACGGTATTCGACGATGTCGGTGGCGACGATATTGTCCACGCCCGTGGCGGTGATGACCTCGTCTACACGTTCGGTGGCGATGATGAGGTTCATGGCGGCAGAGGCGACGACACCATCCAGACCGCCGACGGTGATGATTTTGTCAGCGCTGATCGCGGCGATGACGACGTGCAGTCGGGCCGGGGCCGCGACATCGTCAAGGGCGGGTCCGGCGACGACAAGATCCGTGGCGGCGAAGACGACGATCAGCTCTATGGCGGTTCTGGCAACGACCGCGTCATCGGCGGCAGCGATAATGACACGCTTGAAGATGGCACTGGCAAAGATATCCTGGAGGGACGCGCGGGAGACGACCTGCACGTCCTAACCGATGACGATACGACTGACAGTGTACGATTTTTCGCAGACGATCTAGCAAACGGCGTCGATACGGTTCGCGGCTTCAATGCGAGCGACAAAAGCCGTGGCGGCGACATCGTCGATCTTCGGGACATCGATGACGCGCATTTCGATGTGGTGCAGCTTTGCAATCAGGCGCTGATCTTCGCCACCACGGAGAACGTTCCCGAGCCGACACTGCTGGCCGTTGTCGACAATGTGATGGCCGCCGATCTTCTCGATGGAAACATCCAGATCGCGGAAGGCAGCACGATCATCGAGGCCAACGTCGACCTTGCGGCGCTCATCGGAAACGCCCTCGCCACGGATGGCGACGAGACCGAGACGGCAGACACCGCAACCGCAGAGATCGCCTCGGGCGTCGGCGCTGCGTCGTCGTTCGACACGGCGTGCACAACCCAGTCGACGGAGTGCCTGGTGATGACAGGGGAAGAGATAGCGATCGCCTGAGCGAGCGCGTGCGGCGAGTCGAGCGTTCACTCGATCATGATCAGGCTCGGGCTCGCCGCGTTCCGCCCGGTTATGGCGAAAAGCGCCACCGAGCGGGTCAGGAAGGCTGCTTGCGCCGGCTCCACGGTCGACTGATGCGCAGGCGATTGGATGGATGAACAAGCCTTCGAGAGAGACGCCTAGCTTCCGAGAAGAGCGGAGCCCGTCGATCTGGCGATGGGAGCTGCTCGGCATTGTACCGATCGTGCTGTTGGGCTCGGTGTTGCATTTCGCTTTCGACTGGTCCGGTGGCTGGCGACCGCTCGCTCTCATCGCCGCCGTCAACGAATCCGTTTGGGAGCATTTGAAGATGGCTTTCTGGCCGGCGCTCCTTTGGACACTCGTCGTTCGTCGGCTGGCCCAGCCACCTGAAGCGCCCTACCGCCTCGCCAAGGCAATCGGGCTCCTGATCGTGCCGCTCACGGTGGTCTGCCTCTATTACGGCTACAAAACGCTGATCGGGCACAATATCCTGCCCCTGGACATCGGCATCTTCGTTATTGCCGTGGCTGCAGGTCAAGCGAGCACGGCCGCACTCTTCGGCTTCCTCGAGCGGCATGGCGATAAATGGACCCAGGCGATCGGCAGCGCCCTGTTGCTCGCGCAAATTCTGGCCTACAGCCTCTTCACCTATTTCCCGCCAGCCTTCGTGTTCTTCGAGGAGCAGCGGAGCGGCCTCTACGGCATTCCCATCGACCCGCAGCCGCTGGACCAGCATGATTGATTGGCGGCGTTCGCCGCCGCGGAAGCCTGCGGCTTTCGTCCAAATGGTCCGGCAGCTACGCCATTGAGCGCTCAGCCGCCTCCAATTGGTCGATCACGGCCGTGGCCATGTCCTGCGTGCCGTGGCTGCCGCCGAGATCGTGCGGCCGTGCCCCACCGGCGAAGGCGAGGTCCACCGCCTTCTCCAGCACTGCACCGGCCGTCACCATGGCCGCCTCGCCGTGCCGCTCGCCCAGCCAGTCCAGCATCATCGCGGTCGAGAGCAGCATGGCGGTGGGGTTGGCGATGCCCTGGCCGGCGATGTCGGGTGCCGAGCCGTGGCTCGGCTGGAAGAGCGCATGCTCGAGGCCGATCTCGGCGCAGGGCGCCAGGCCCATGCCGCCGACCAGCCCGCCGCCGAGATCGGAGATGATGTCGCCGAACATGTTCTCCATCACCATGACGTCGAACTCCCAGGGCTTCCTGAGCAGATCGAGGGCCGTGGCGTCGACATAGTTGTGATCGGCCCGGATGTCCGGGAAGCTCGAGGCGCGCTCGTCGAAGATCTTGCGGAAGAAGGCCATGGCGACGAACACATTGGCCTTGTCGACGCAGGTCAGCCGGCCCGGCTTTCCCTTGGCCTTGCGGCGCTCGGCCAGGCGAAAGCCGAAATCGAACAGCCGCTCGCAGTTGTCGCGGGTGATGACCATGGTCTCGCGCGCGATCCGGTCGTCCTCGACGCTGCCGACGCCGCGCGAGGCGAACAGTCCCTCCATCGACTCCCGGATGATGATGAAGTCGATCTCGGCGGCGCGCGGATCCTTGAGCACGGCCGGCGTGTTGGGCAGTGCGCGGACCGGCCGGACGCCGGCAAAGAGGCCGAACTCGCGGCGCATATCGAGATGCGGTGCGATCTCGGTGCCGTCGGGAAAGCGGATGTCGGGCATCCCCATGGCGCCGAACAGAATGGCATCGGCGCTGCGGCACGCCTCCATCACGCCAGGTGCGAGGTCGCGCCCGGTCTCGGCGTAATAGGCGGCCCCGCCATCATGGTGCTCGAGCCCCAGCGCCAGGCCGAAGCGGCTCTCCAGCGCCGCCAGCACGCCTCGCGCCGCGACCATCACTTCCTGGCCGATGCCGTCGCCCGGCAGCACCGCGATCTTGAACCCGTTCATGTCGTCCGCCTGTTCCGCCACCAGCCCAAGCGGCGGCAGCAGCCACGATCCGCATCGGCCGGGTGTGATGACCCATACGACAACGCATACATTGATGGGCCAGAGCGGTCAATCACCCGCTCGGCCGTGCTCGATCGAGCCAGCAACGAAACGCCGGGCTGCCGGCGGGTCAGGCCACCGTCACGCTGCGCTTGATGTTGCCCTTGGTGGCATGGCTGTACGGACAGACGATGTCCGCCTTCTCGACCAGCGCCTCGGCCGCGACGCGGTCCATGCCCGGCACCTTGGCCGTGATCGCCACCTCGAGGCCGAAGCCGGTGCCGTCGTCGCGTGGTCCGATCCCGACCTCGACGCTGACCGACGTTACATCGGGCAGCTTGATCTTCTCCTGCCCGGCGACGTGGCGCATGGCGCCGAGAAAGCAGGCCGAGTAGCCGGCCGCGAACAGCTGCTCGGGATTGGTCCCGCCACCGCCACCGCCGCCCAGCTCCTTGGGCACGCTCAGCTGCACATCGACCTTGCCGTCCGCCGTCTTGGCATGGCCCTCGCGACCACCGCCACTGGCGCTGGCACTCGTCCGGTACTTGACGTCGACCATCGTCGCTCTCCCTGTTGTTGTTCGTTCCATGGTTGAGGTGTTGCTGGCGGCGGCCTTGTCAATTGCCTCGCGATCACTCCTCGAGGCTGCAGCGGCTTGTCCTCACGTGAAACGCCAGCTCCGACCACCACGAGGCTCGGCTGATCCTGTAGCAGATCCCATCAGCCTCCCGGCCAGCGCAAGCGCCTCGGGCCAAGCCGCGCCGCTTGTCTCACGCGCGCGTCAACCGCGCCCGGCGTTCGAGGAACCAGCCATAGAGATGCGGCAGCAGCGCCTCCGGCTCCGGCGCACCGAGCGCCAGCGCCGCGTGGTAGGCCCAGGCCGGGTCGGCCAGATGCTCACGCGCAATCGCGATCATGTCGGCCTTGCCCTCGGCGAGAATGGCTTCTGCCTGCAGGGCCTCGGTGATGAAGCCCACCGCCATGGTGGCGATCTCCGCCTCGGCACGGATCGCCGCCGCATAGGGCACCTGAAAGCCGGGCCCGGGATGCGTGGTCGCCAGGCTCGGGCTACCGCCGATCCCGCCCGACGAGCAGTCGATCAGATCGATGCCGATGGCCTCGAGCCTGCGGGCGAGCTCGGTCGTCTCCGCGAGCGGCAATCCGCCCTCCACCTCGTCGACAGCCGAGACCCGGTACCAGACGGGCAGATGCGCGGGCCAGGCGTCACGCACGATGGCCGCCACCTCGAGCGGCAGGCGCATGCGACCGTCGAGATCGCCGCCATAGCCGTCGTTGCGCTTGTTGGCGACCGGCGAGAGGAAGCTGTGCAGCAGGTAGCCGTGCGCGCCATGCACCTCGACCACCTCGAACCCGGCGGCGAGCGCCCTTCCGGCGGCGCTCTTGAAGTCCGCCTTGACCCGCTCGATGTCGGCCTCGTCCATGGCCTTGGGCACATGCCAGCCGTCGCGCACCGGCAAGGCGCTGGGTGCTATCGTCGGCCAGGCACCCGCGTCGCTACCCAGCGGCTGGGCACCGTCCCAGGGCCGCGCCGTGCTCGCCTTGCGCCCGGCATGGCCGAGCTGGATGCCCGGCACCGCACCATAGCGCTTGTAGGCCGCAGCCACCCTGGCCATCGGCGCCACCTGGTCGTCGGCATAGAGGCCGGTGCAGCCATGGGTGATGCGCCCATCCGCCGAGACGCCGGTCGCCTCGACGATGCCGACGGCGGCACCGCCCATGGCGAAGCGGACGTGATGATCGTAGTGCCAGTCGGTCATCCGCCCCTCGACCGCCTGGTACTGGCACATCGGCGAGATGCAGACGCGGTTCTTGAAGGTGACCCCGCGCTGGGTGAAGGGCCGGAATAGATGGGGTGTTGCCGCGTCAGTCATCGGTCATCTTTCATCATTCAAGAAGTCGATCGGGGTGGTCGGTGCGCCGGCCACGAGGCGGAGAACACGCTAGCGCCACCGGCCAGGAAGTCACGCGCCTCGCCGCCAAGGACGCGCATCAGGCGCTGCGCCGCCTGACGATCTCGAAGCCGACATCGATGACGGTCGACGCCAGCGCCTCGCCGGCCTTGGCCGCGAGGATCAACCGGGCTGCCTCGCGGCCGATCCGCTCGCCCGGGATGCGCACGGTGGTGAGGCCGAGCCCGGCCGCGCCGGCGAAATCGAAATCGCCGAAGCCGACGACCGCCAGATCCTCTGGAACCCGTATCCCCGCCCGCGCCGCCTCGCTGATCGCGCCGAACGCGATGGGATCGCTGCCGCAGAAAACCGCGTCGCAGTCCGGCCAGTGCTCCAGCAGTCGACGCAGCCCGCCGGCTCCATCGGCGATGCTGGCGCTCGCATCTTCAGACGCAACAGTTCGCGCCGGCCCCAGCCTGTGTTCGGCGAGCACCTCTTCATAGCCCTGATGCCGCCTCTTGCCGCGATGGTCGTCCGCACCCAAGGCACCGACGAAGCCGATCCGCCGATAGCCCCAGTCGACCAGTGCGGTGGTGATCCCCCGGCCGGCGGCGCGGTTGGAGAAGCCCACGGCCATGTCCAGCGGCCGCTCCGGCAGCTGCCAGATCTCGACCACCGGCACCTTTGCTCGGCGCAAGAGTGCCCGTACCCGCTCGGTGTGCCGATCGGTGCTGGGAACGAGCCCGTCCGGCCGCCGTGCCAGCGGCGCTCAAGAGATCATCTGCCCGCCGCCTCACGTTCCGCAGTGTCCCCGCGCGATCAGCACTCGCTCCTTGCCGTCGACCCGTACGGTCGCCTGTCGGCATGATGCAAGTCGCACATCTGGCAGCTGAGACGGAAAAACGATAATAACTCGTGACGATCGGGCCGCCTGGACAACAGGAGCGAGCCATGACGCGCGAACGGGCTCTACTCGACTGGCTCAAGATCGAGCCCGGCACCGACGTGCCGGCCTACCGGCAGATCGCCGAGCAGATCGCCGAGGCCATTCTTCGCGGGCGCCTGCCTTCAGGCATCCTTTTGCCGTCCTCGCGCAACCTGGCGCTGATGCTCGACATGTCGCGGATCACCACGCTCAAGGCCTATGAGCAGCTCATCGCAGAAGGGTTTCTCGAGGCTCTTCCTGGCTCGGGCACCCGTGTTTCCACCGACGCAAATGCCATGGACGGGGCCGTTACCGCATTAGGTCGTGCCATCATGGCGCGCGCAGCGCCGCACACCGAGGGCGAACCGCAAGGCTTGTCAACCGCAGAGCAGGGTGTGCTCGCGTTCCGGCCCGGCGTTCCGGCCTTCGATCACTTTCCGCGTCTGCTCTGGGCACGCCTGCTGCGGCGTCATGCGGTTCGTGCCGACTTGTCGATCCTCGACTACGCCCATCCGGGTGGCTACGCGCCCTTGCGCGACGCGCTGGCGCGCTATCTCACGGCCTCTCGCGGCGTCACGTGCTCGCCTCGGCAGATTGTGGTCGTTGGCTCAGCCAGGGCCGCGCTGCAGCTGGCCTGCTATGTCCTGACGCCGCCTGGGTCGGCCGTTGCAGTGGAGGACCCGGGTTGGGTCACCGGTCGGGAGTGCCTGGGCCAGTCCCGCCGGATTGTCCCAATTTCTGTGGATGGTGCTGGACTGCAGGTCGAACGTCTCGCCAGAACCGAAGAGCGCCCGATCCTCGTCCACGTGACTGCCGGCCACCAATGGCCAACCGGCGTCAGGCTTTCACTCGAGCGCCGGCTAGAGCTGCTGGATTGGGCCCGAAAGACCAGTGCCTGGATCATCGAGGACGACTACGACAGCGAGTTTCACTATGCGGGCCCCTCGCCGCCCACCTTGCACAGCCTCGGCAAGGGCGAACAGGTCATCTATGTCGGCACCTTCGCCAAGACGCTCGCGCCGTCGATCCGCTGCGCCTACCTGGTCGTTCCCGAGGACCGCGCTGAGCCGTTCGTCGACGCCGCCCATTTGAGCGGTTGGGAGCCGGCACAGCATCTCCAAGCAGCACTCAGTGATTTGCTCGCCGAGGGTCATTTCGCCCGCCATCTCTTGGCCATGCGGAAGGTCTACAGCCAGCGATGCGGCCTGCTGATCGAAGCGCTGGGAACGACCTTCGGCGACCGTCTCAGCGTGACGCAGCCGATCGGCGGGCTTCAGCTGGTGGCCGGACTGCCGTCATCGGTCGCTGCCGAAGACGTGGAGCAGCGGGCTGCAATAGTCGACCTCATGGCCCGGCCAATGGCCGTCTACCATGCCAGCGCCAAGCCACCGAACGCCGTGCATCTGGGCTTCGGCGCGATCCCCGAGCGCGACATCGGATCTGCCGTGCAACGGCTCGCCGCGGCCACTCGTGAGCTGTTCTGAACTGGACTCATCATTCTACCGGGAAGCGGTCATACGTTACGCGTTCGAATTACTTTAAGTTCTCCAGCGACGCCTTAGTCGAGAGAAAATAATGTGCTGGCAGTGCGCTGCTTTTTGCGTGTCTCGTCATTACTGAGGCTTTTGGCTTCCGCTGCAGAATCCTTGCAATGGTAAGGAGACAGGCGTGCTGACCATACGCATAGCCACCATCGGTGCTCGACGACGACCACAGTGGGCACCCGAGCCGTAATCGGGGTTCCGCCGAGGACCACGCACAAACTCCAGTCGTAGATCCCACCGAGGAGATTACCGGTGGCGACACTCCGATTTCTAGCGATCATTCTTCTTTGCCAGGCTGTCGGTGAGATCCTGGCGGCACAGGTCGCGCTGCCGGTCCCGGGTTCGGTGATCGGCATGGCGCTTCTTCTCGGCTGGCTCGCCTGGTGGGGCGGACCGCCAGCGGAGGTCGAAGAGGTCATCCTCGGGCTGCTGCGGCACATGTCGCTGCTCTTCGTACCGGCCGGCGTCGGCGTCATCGTGCACTTGGCCCTCCTCGGCCAATCCGCTCTTGCCGTGGTCGTCGCCGTCATTGTCAGCACGCTACTGACGATCGTCGTAACCGGGTTGGTCATGCAGACGCTCGGCAAGCGCGCCGCCCGGACGCGCAACGCGGCCCTTGCTGCCGGTCGGGTGCCAACTCGCCGGATGCAGCCCGATCGGCTGCGAAGATGAGCGCGTCTGGAATCGGCGGCTTGCCAACGCTGTGGCTCGGGGTCACCGTCGCCGCTTATGCCGGCAGTCTGTGGCTGCAGGCCCGCGCAGGACGCAACCCGCTGGTCAATCCGGTCCTGATCTCCATCGCCATTGTCGCCATCGTCATCGTGGCGAGCCCTACCGACTATGCCGAATATTTCGCCAGCGTCTGGCCGCTTCAATTGGCCCTCGGCCCTGCCGTCGTCGCCCTCGCCGTGCCGCTCTACCGCCAGCTCAGCGGCGTCCGTGCGGCGCTGCCAGCCATTTTGATCTCCGTCGTCATTGGCGGCATCATCGCCTGCATGACGGCCTTCTTTCTCGCCCGCGGCCTGGGTGCTCCGGACGCCCTGGCGCTTTCCCTGGCACCGCGCAGCGTGACGACACCGGTCGCGATGGAGATCGCGGCCCTCACCGGCGGCCTGCCGGCGCTGACCGCCGTCGCGGTCATCGCCGGTGGCATTCTCGGTGCCGTGCTCGGCGATCGCGTGCTCGACCTGGTCCGGGTTCACGACCAACGCGCACGGGGTCTTGCGATCGGCTGCGCCTCACACGCCATAGGCACGGCCCGCCAACTCGAGCAAAGCAAGGTCGCCGGCGCCTATGGCGGGCTAGCGCTCAGCCTGAACGCGATCGCCACCGCCCTCTATCTGCCGCTCGTGCTCCGCTGGCTCGTATCCGGATAGCGAGAACGGCAGACGCGTGTTCGACCCGTCAGCCTGCGGCGGCCGCCTTCCGCTCGATCCGTCGCGCATGCAGCACCGGCTCGGTGTAGCCGGACGGCAGCTCGGTGCCCTTGAGGACGAGGTCGCAGGCAGCCTGGAAGGCAATGCCGTCGAAGCGCGGCGCCATCGGCTCATAAGCCGGGTCGTCGGCGTTCTGGCGATCGACGATCTCGGCCATCTGCCGCATGATGTCCATCACCTCGGCCTCGTCGACCACGCTGTGGTGCAGCCAGTTGGCGATGTGCTGGGCCGAGATCCGGCAGGTGGCGCGGTCCTCCATCAGGCCGACATCGTTGATGTCGGGCACCTTGGAGCAGCCGACGCCCTGGTCGATCCAGCGCACCACGTAGCCGAGAATGCCCTGCGCGTTGTTCTCCACTTCGCGCCGCACCTGCTCAGGCGACCATTTGCGGTAGCTGGCCGTTGGAATGTCGAGGACGGCGTCGACATAGGCCCGCCTGCCGCCCTTCGCCAGCGCGTCCTGCACCTTGAAGACATCGACCTTGTGGTAGTGCAGCGCGTGCAGCGTGGCCGCGGTCGGGCTCGGCACCCAGGCGCAGTTGGCACCCGCCTTGGGGTGCTCGATCTTGGTCTCGAGCATCGCCGCCATGCGGTCCGGCATGGCCCACATGCCCTTGCCGATCTGCGCCTTGCCCGACAGCCCGCATTCCAGCCCGATATCGACGTTCTGGTTCTCATACGCCGTGATCCAGCCCTTGCGCTTGATGAAGTCCTTGCGGCTGAAGGGGCCCGCCTCCATCGAGGTATGGATCTCGTCGCCGGTGCGGTCGAGGAAGCCGGTGTTGATGAAGGCCACCCGGCTCTTGGCCGCCCGGATGCACTCCTTGAGGTTGACGCTGGTGCGCCGCTCCTCGTCCATGATCCCGAGCTTCACCGTGTAGCGGGGCAGGCCGAGCACCTCCTCGACATGGGCGAAGGTCTCGTCCGCGAAGGCCACCTCGTCCGGCCCGTGCATCTTGGGCTTCACCACGTAGACCGAGCCGGTCACCGAGTTGCGCGGACCCGCCGTCTTCTGCAGGTCGTGCATCGCGATCAGGGTCGTGATCATCGCATCCATCAGGCCCTCGAAGACCTCGCCGCCGTCCCGGTCGAGGATCGCGGGGTTGGTCATCAGATGGCCGACATTGCGCACCAGCATCAAGGCCCGGCCCTTGACCGAGACCTCGCCGCCATCGGGTGAGGTGTAGGTGCGATCCGGGTTGAGGCTGCGGGTCAGCGTCTTGCCACCCTTCTCGACGCTGGCAGTCAGATCGCCCTTCATCAGACCCAGCCAGTTGCGATAGGCCGCAACCTTGTCCGGGGCATCGACGCAGGCGACCGAGTCCTCGCAATCCATGATCACCGAGACGGCACTCTCCAGCCGCACGTCGGCCAGACCGTTCTGGTCCCGGCTGCCGATCGAGTGCGTGCGATCGAACACCAGCTCGACATGCAGGCCGTTATTGCGCAGCAGCACCGCGTCGGGTGCGCGCGGATGACCGCGATAGCCGGCAAACTTCTCCGGCTGCAGGAGCGGCAGATCGTCGACCAGGAGTGCACCGCCATGCACGTGGTAGCGCCGCGCATCGGCATGGCTGGTGCCGGCGAGCGGGAACGCCTCGTCGAGGAACACCCGGCTGCGGGCCACGACCCTGGCACCGCGGCCCCGGTCGTAGCCACCGGTGGGCGGCGCGCTGCCCATGGCGTCGGTGCCGTAGAGCCCGTCATAGAGGCTCCCCCAGCGCGCATTCGCCGCGTTCAGCGCATAGCGCGCATTGGTGATCGGCACGACCAGCTGCGGCCCCGGCACGGTGGCGATCTCCGGATCGACGTTCGCTGTCTCGATGCTGAAGTCGCCGCCCTCGTCGCGCAGGTAGTCGATCGCGCTCAAGAAGGCCTTGTAGGCCGCGTGGTCATGCGACTGGTTGCGCCGCTTGATGTGCCAGGCGTCGATCTCCGCCTGCAACGCTTCGCGCTTCTCGAGCAGCGCCGCATTCTTGGGCCCGAAATCGTGCACGAGGGCCGAGAACCCACTCCAGAACGCCTCCGCCGCCACGCCCGTGCCGGGCAGCGCCTCGGCCTCGATGAACGCAGCGAGCTCGGCTGCCACGCGAAGCTCGCCCCTCGCCACCAGGTCGTCCCGCGCTTGGCCGTCTGTCGAGTGGTCCATGATCCCTCCCTTGAACCCGTTTGGTCGCGTTTCTCATTGGCAGCTGGAGCGACCGTGCCGCATTGAGCTGTCTAGCGCAGCGAGCGGCCAATGGCGACCCGATGCGGCATCGCGGCATCGCCAGCGGACGCGTGCCAAGAAGCGTTGCCGGGGCTACGTCGAGGGCACCTTTTGCAGCAAGCGATGTTGTCTCGCCGGCAACCTGGAGAAAGAAAGATGGGTAAGAGGGTTCGAGCAACTCTTCGTGAGTGGTCAGGAGCTTGTTCGGCTGCTGCCGCAAATCCTGGGCGCGATGGGCGTCCTGGTGCTGACCTGGCTGGTCGCCAAGACAGCCCAACGGCTCGTGGTCTGGGTCACGCGAGGGCGCCGCTTGCGGCCGTCGCTCGTCGAGCTCTTGAAGAACCTGACCGCCATCGGCACCTGGGTTCTGGGCCTGCTGCTGGCGATGACCATTCTCTTTCCGGAGATGTCGCCGACCGACCTGGCCGCAGCGCTCGGCGTCGGCTCGATCGCCATCGGCTTTGCGTTCAAGGACGTGTTCGAGAACTTCATCGCCGGCGTGTTCGTGCTCTCCCGCGAGCCGATGCGGCTGGGCGACTACATCACCTGCGCCGATGTCGAGGGCAAGGTGGAGCGGATCACCATCCGCGACACCCATCTGCGCCGCGCCGACGGGCAGCTCACCGTGCTGCCCAACGCCGTGCTGCTCAAGAGCCCGGTGGAGATCCGCACCGACCTCGAGAAGCGCCGCGTCTCGCTCATCGTGGGCGTCGCCTACGGCGAGGATATCGACCAGTCGCGCACCACCATTCAGGGCGCCGTCCGGCCATTGGGCACGGTGGACGCCGACCGCGATGTCGACGTTTTTGCCAACGCTTTCTCGTCGAGCAGCATCGATTTCGAGGTCACGTGGTGGACGATCTCGACCCCGTTCGAGGTGCGCCGATCGCGCGACGAGGTCGTGACCGCGATCAAGGCCGCGCTCGACGACGCCGGCATCGAGATCCCCTTCCCGCACCGCACGCTCACCTTCAAGGAACCGCTCACGGTCGCCCGCCGCGCCAGCTGAGCGACGGCGGCCCAGCGTCGAGCTGGACCAAGACGTCAAGGGACGGACGATCCCTGCCGTGCCTGTGGCAGGGATCGTCCGCATGGCTCAGCTTTTGCCGGGCTGGCCCAGCTTGGTTTCCTCCGCCTTGGCGGTGGTGGCGTGGATCACTCGGTCGGTGGCCGATTTCGCTTCGTCGACAACCGCTTCCTCGGCGCTCTTCCTGCCGGGTGCGCTGCTGTCGAGCTTGGCTTTGGTCTCCGCGCCGACGGCCTTCGCCTCGGACACCGCGGTCGCTGCCACCTCCTGGGCCTTCGCCTTCTCCTCGGCAAAGATCCGCTCGGCTTCGTCGATGAGGGCGTCGCTCTGCTCCCCCATCATCTCGTCCTCCATCTGCGTGCGCGGCATGGCGCCGGCGATCGCAGCACCCACCGCCACCGCGAGGGCGCCTGCCGCCAACGGGTAGTCGTCATAGAAGTCGGCCGCTGCGTCGGCACCGCGCCGCTGTGCCCTTGTCATCGACCCCTGCGCTGCCAGCGCCTTCTCCCGCGCCACGAGCACGCGTTCCCGCGCTGCCTCGCTCAGCTCCTCCGTTCCCTGCGATAGGCGACGCTGCAGAGCGTCCACGCGATCGCGCGCTGCATCGGCCCGCGCCGAGAGACCGTCCTTGGCGGAGGTCAGCGCGCCATCCGCCTTGGCCTTCAAGTCAGCCGCGCCCTCGCGCATGGCGTTCCTGGCACCCTGTGCCGTATCCTTGGCACTGGCGGCAGCGTCCTGCGCCCTGTTCTTGGCGTCGGCGGCAGCGTTCGACGAGCGCCCGCTCTCTGCGTCCAACTTGTCGTTGTAGGCGGCGACGGGCATGCTCGAACGCGTATCGCGCTCGTGATGGCCGGCTGCATACCGTTCGTCACGGCGCCGCTCCGGCATTACCCATTCTGGGAGGTCACGTCGCGTTGGAAAGTGGTCGGCCGCCCGTGACGGCGACTGCGCGCCGCCGTAATGGGCGGACGCGCGACTTGCAGGCCGGCGACGGAACATCGGTTCGTCGTCGTCACCGTCGTCCCACTCACGGTCGCTGAAGCCGCGATAGCGCGGCCGATCGTCGGACGAGCGCTGCTCGCTGCCGAAGATCAGCCAGGCGAGGCCGACACCGGTAACCGCCAGCGCTAGCGGGTTCTGCTTGACCGAGCGGCTGATCGACCGACCGATCTCGCCGCCATTGTCGCGCATCAGACTTGTCGCCTGCCGCACCACACCCTCGATGGAGAGGTTGTCCTGCAGATCGGAAATCGTGTCCTTGAGCTCGGCGCGCTCGGTTTCGATCTCGCGCTCGATCTCGCGTGGGGATTGGTTCTCACTTGGCATCATAGGCCTCCTTGACGGCTTGCGCGTCGCGCTGAATGTTCTTGGCGGTCCGCGTCGGCGCCAGGCTGGACAGCTTCAGGTCGTTCGTGCCCTTGGTGATCAGCGCGAAGGCGAGAAGCCCGAGCCCGCCGCCGACGATCAAGGCGCTCCAGCCAGGCTCGATGCCCAGCTCAGCGAGGGCGGCGACCACGGCCGCCGACAGGACATTGAGCGCCGTCAGCGCAATGACGATCGCGGCGACGATGAAGCCGATGGCGGCCCCGGCGCTGCTCACATTCTCGGTCACCTCGGCGCGTGCCAGGTCGACCTCTTTGCGCACCAGCGTGCTGAGCTGCGTCAGCGCCGTGGTGATGAGGTTGGGGCTCGACTTCTGGGTTTCGTTATCGGTCATCGTAGCCTCCCGCGCCGGCAGGACCCACCGGCGCGCTGCTGGCGGGCGTATCGACTGCAGAAGGCGGAGCGACGCGACCGTGTCCGGGCCGACTGCAGGGGCTCGTCGACGATGCCTTGGCGAACCGTGCGGCCGCGAATCCGACGAGTGCCGCACCGCCCAGAAAGACCAGTGGGCTGCGCCGCGCGAAACCGCTCAAATCGCCTGCGAGCTCGCCCAGATCCTTGTTGCCCACCGCCTCAGAGGCGTCGGCAAAGCCGTTCGCAATTTGCGCCATCGTCCGCTGCTGGGGCGAGCCGGTGCGCATCTCGTCCGCCGCCTTGCGCAGCGCCGCGGCGACGCCGGCGACCTCCTCGGCGACGTCCTGACGCATCTCCGCGCCCTTCGCTGTCGCGGTTGACGTGATCGTGTCCGCCGCGTCCGAAACAGCGGATCGCGCGGTCGCTCCCGCCGACTTGGTCAGCTCTTCGGCGGAACGACCCGAGGGGTCGGTCGACGCCCTCGGTGGCATGTTTCCAGGTTGTGTCACGATAGTTCCTCTCTGTTGCCCAGGTGGACTCAAAGGGCGAGATTGATGATCACCAGCACGACGACGGCCAGGCCGATCAGGTAGAAAATGTTGTGCATTGCTGGTCTCCGGATGTGTCGGGCCAGCGGGCTGGCCCCTGAGACTGCAACAACGCGTCAATGCAATGTCGGGTTCCGCAAATACAGCCCGACAACCCGTTAAACATCGAGCCGACGGACACCGCTCGGCCTCAATAGGGAGAATTCCCACGACACAAAAACGGCCCGATCCATTGAGGATCGGGCCGCCTTGTGCGAGTTCTTCTACTTCACCTATCTGCCAAGATCTACCGGCCGCGGTGAAGTCAAGGTATGGTCGTCAGTCGGTGGCACGCTCGACCGCGTCGCCGGCTTCCTCGGCGGTGTTGTCGAGCGCTTCACCAGCCTCCTCGGCCGGGCCATCGTCGCAAGCGGCGAGGCCGAGAAGGGCCACCAGAGGCAGGAGAAGGGCGAGGCGACGCATCATTTGCCGCTCTGCCACTGCTCGACCTCGCGCTCGGCCTCCTCGCGGGTCTTACCGTATTTCTCCTGGATCTTGCCGACCAGCTGCTCGTACTGGCCTTCGGCCACGTCGAGATCGTCGTCGGTCAGCTTGCCCCACTTCTCCTTGGCCTCGCCCTTGAACTGGGTCCAGTTGCCTTCGAGAATATCGCTGTTCATCTGTTGTTCCTCATGCTCGAGTTGTTAGGTGTCAGGCGCGCGCCACGCGGCCGCTGCGTGGTCCGAAGAGGAACCACGCGACGAAGCCGATGATCGGCAGCAGGAGGATGACGACGGTCCAGACGACCTTGGCGCCAACTGAGGACGAGCTGCCGAAGACATGCACGATCGCCCAGATATCGGCGATCAGAATGATCAGACCGAAAAGGCCGCCAATTTCGAGGCCCATGATGCGTTCTCCCGATGCTTTCACCACCCTCTCAACGCCTCGGCGCGGCGATGGTTGCATCGAAATCGGCATTTGCTTGGAGCGAGCCACCATCCGGTAGCCCGACCGTGCCCGGCGCTACTCCGCAGCGCTCTCCGCTTCCGCTTCACGGATCAGCTGTCCGCACGGCGCATCGTCGGCTAGGCCCAGATCGACGAAGGGCAAGATCGCCGCCAGTGGCGCCATCAGCCAGCCGAGGGCCGGGTTCTCGACGCCGCCCGGCGCCGGAGCGATTTCCGGCGAGCGCCAAGAGCCCTCGACCGAGATGGGTTGGTTGCCGCTAAGCAGGCTGGCATCCTTGGGATGCAGCCGGATGATCAGATCGAGCGTCTCACCGGCAAAGCCGATGGTCCCATCGACCGTCAGCTTGCTGTCGCGGCTATCCAGGAGAATCGGCCGCGCACGCCCGATGCCGGTCTCGACCGGGATGTTGAGCACCAGACACGCGATGGGCACAGCGGCGTCGGACTCCGCGTCGTCCGCCACGAGTGCGAGCAGGCTCTCGAAAACGTCGAGCCCGAGCAGCTCCAGCAAGACGGCGTCGACGCGGCCATCCGCCATGAGCAGCACGATACGACCGTTGCTGGAGCCCAGCCACTCATCGA
This sequence comes from uncultured Alphaproteobacteria bacterium, assembly GCA_942491185.1. Classification (GTDB taxonomy): domain Bacteria; phylum Pseudomonadota; class Alphaproteobacteria; order Geminicoccales; family Geminicoccaceae; genus SLRI01. The sequence goes on from CALOAB010000018.1 coordinate 86,933, forward strand.
CAGCGTAGCCCCGCCCTTCCAGCTGCACGCGGCCATCGAAGGCTCCTACCATCTCGCCCTCCTGCCCCAGCCGCTGCAGCACGGTGCCGATCGGAATGCCGTGAAACCGCGCGTCGAGCCGGCCGACCGGCGGCCTCTGCGTCGTGTCGTAGGAGCCGAAGACCAGAAGCTGGCCATCGCCGAGGCCGAGATCGAGCGGATCGACCGTCAGCCAACCATTTTCGGCGACGACATGGAGCTGCGCCCGGTCGAACGGCAGCTGCTCCATCTCCAGCTGAGCCACCTGCATATGGAGGTCGATATCGATACCCGCCCAGGCGCTCGGGTCGATCCGAGCCGACGGCAAGACGCCCCGATCACCCGCCTCGACCGCCGCCTCGGCTGCCTCATGCGGTGCGACGCCGATGACCGCCAAGAGCTCGTCGACATTCAGACGCTCGCTCTGCAAGTCGCCTGCGACGACGATGGGCTCGGCCGCCAGGTCGACCGAGAGCGAGCCGCTGACATCACTCGCACCGATGCCGGCATCGATCTCGTCGAATCGAACAGTCCCACCGTCGCGAACGATGCTTACGGTCATCTCGACGGGCGGCGACGATGCCGCCGGCAGCTCGAAAACGGCAAGGAGCGGGGTCAGGTCCGGGCTAGACAGCTGTAGCCGGCCGGCAATGCCGGCATCTGCGGTCAGCCCGTCGATCTCGCCCTCGAAGGCTGCGTCAGTGCCCTCGACCGAAAGCTCGATCGCCACGTCGAGCAGCTCGCCGCTTCGATCGAGCCTCGCCTCGGCCTGCAAGGGCGGCAGGTCGGGCATACCGGGTAGAAGCTCGTTCAGCAGCCGCACGAGCTCGGCCTCGACATCGAGCGTGGCAGTGATGCTCTCGGCTGCCGTGCCAATAGACAAGCTCATCGTGCTGTCCGCCAGCTCAGCCGTTACCTCGATCGGTCCAGTCTCCGCTGACGCTTTCCCCCAGTCGCCCAACGTCGGACCACTACCTTCAAGCTTGAAGTGTCGCGTCTGCAGGGCACCGGCGCCATCGATCTGCAAAGGCGTGGTCTGGCCCCACTGCCCCGCCGCGTCATCGATCGAGACCGTCAGCGGCTCGGCTAAGCCTTCTGCACCGTAGCGAACCTCACCGTCTGCCAGCTACATCTCGCGCATTTCGAAGGCCCAGCTCGAAGGCTCCTCGTCGGTCGGTTCGTCGGTGACCAACCGCTCCTGCAGCGCATCGCCATCGACACTGAACCCATCGATGGCAGCATCCGCGATGTCGATCGTGCCGCCCATGATCGCCAAGGGCTCGATGACTGCCGAGGCCTCATCCACGCTGGCGATGATGGCACCGTCCTGGTCGCGCAGGTCGAAGGCACCCGTGCCGACGACCAGGCGACCGTCCTGCCAGCCGAGACTGGGTGCTTGTCTTAGCTCCAGTGCGAGGCCAGTCGCCTGGGCGATGCGTTGCTCGATGAAGCCGTTGAGCAGACCACGTTCGAGGGCGAGCCAGGCAACGGTGAGCGCGATGACAGCGGCCAGCAGCAGGCCCGCCACGCCCAGCGCTGCCGCCTTCATGCCTTGCTGCTGTCTTCGGCTATCGGGCCCTCGGGAACGTGGTCGGCGACATAGGCGCCGCGCTTGCCCGGCGGCTTCGGTGCGCCGACTGTCGTGTCGACCGACGTCTCGTGCTCCAGCTCGCCGTTCAGCTTGGCGCCGAGGATCACCACGAACGCGGAGATATAGAGCCAGAAGAGGACGACGATCACAGCGCCGAGCGAACCGTAGGTCTCGTTGTAATTCGCGAAATTGGCGATGTAGAGCGAGAATCCGACAGACGCCAGTATCCAGATCACCATGGCGACGACGGCGCCTATGGTGACCCACTTTATCTTGGCGTTGTCGCGAGACGGACCGTAGCGGTAGAGGAAGCCCAGACCGAAGACGACCAGGGCCGCAAGAATGGGCCATCGCGCCAGCCGCATGATCTGCTCGGCAATGGAACCAAGACCGACGACCGCAAGCAAGGCAGGCACACCGAGGATGACGAAGAGGGCCAACGTCATTGCCAGAATGGCGAGCAGGGTGAAGCCCAACCCGGTCGCATAATAGAGCAGAAGGTTACGCTTCTCCTCCTCGTGATAGGCGATGTTCATTGCCTCGATCAGCGCCCTAATGCCGGCCGAGGCGGGCCAGAGTGCGAGCGCCAACGCCAAGACCAAGCTCCACCCGAGACGGCTATCAGAGGTCTCCGCGATCCGGGTCAGCTGATCCTGCAGCATCGTCTGCATGCCGTCCGGGATGAGGCCCGACAGCACTTCCAACTGACCGCGGACCGACGCCGGATCGAACACCAGCCCATAGACCAAGATGAGTGCCGTGAGCGCTGGAACGATTGCCAGCATGGCATAGAAGGCGCAACCGGCAGCAATGAGCGACAAATGGTCTTTGCTGAGATCGCGGAAGATCCGCTTGGCCACGTGCCACCAGTTGCGCGCGCCGAGATGGGTCGGCATCTCGAACGCCCGCCCGGCATCAGGCTCGGCCCGGGTCGACATGGCAAGCTCCTTCGATGGCGCATTGAACAGGGTCCAGGCAGCAACCGCTCAAGCGCCGAATTGTTCCCGATCTCGGGGCCTTCCGCCCGAGCGCTGGCACGCCAGCGCAACACGATACGAAGCGGGCCATCAGCATAGCAATGCCGTGCGGGCGAGCTCGTCGCCGCAGCGGCTGATCTTGCCCGTGATATCCGTCTCGCCGGACTGATAGCGTGTCGGCGTCAGTCCGAGATGCGCACCGACGTCGCGCGAACGGTCGAACCGGTCCGGCCGGTCGATCGTCGCACGATAGGTCAGCGCCCTTGCGGGGCCGTGGGGACCCCGCAGCCCCACTGGGGATCGGACCGATGCCATCGAAGGCCAGGAGGCCTTCGATCCGATCCCTGGAAGGGACGCGGTCAGCAGACCGCGGAGGGGCGAGGTCATCAGTTGCCGGCAGATGTGATTGTCGCGAACGATGTCGAGGACCTGCCTGGTCAGCCGGGTGCGCTGCTCCAGCATCGAAGCCAGCACGGCCAGAAGCGGCTCCAACATCGCCATCAGCTCGGGCTCGTTTCCGGCCATTTCGCGCACCCGCGGGGCAAAGTCCTTGCGGCTCGGCGTGCCCAGCTTGATGCCGTCCTCGCGCGGACCACGTTCTCAATGCTGCGCAGGTGACTCAGTACGGTCCGCCGGGCGACCAGGAGCGAGCGGCCAGCGACGGGATTGCGGGCTTTTGACGTGCACCTGGCGGAACCATCCGGTCCGCATGATCTGCGCCATGGTGCGGGGCTGCGGGGACCCCGCACCCCACAGCAGAGCCCGCGCATCATTCCTGTCGGTCTTGTTCGGCATGGTCTTCATCGCGGCGCCCTGCGGGGCCGTGGGGTCCCCGCAGCCCCACGGGGCGGCCTGCCGCGTCTCGATGCAGACCGCCGGCCAGCCCGCCGCGGTCAGGCCGTCGTGCAGCCAGGCGGCGAGCGAGCAGGCCTCCATCCCGACCCGCTCGAGCGGCAGGCCGAGCCGTCTCAGGCCATCGTCCAACGCCCGGGGCTCACTCTCCGCCCGCATCTCCTTCACGATCATCCCAGTCGCATCGACCACGCAGATCGCGGTCTCTTCCAGCGATACGTCCAGTCCTGCAGAGTACGTCACGGCTGCTCCTTTGCGATGCTTGTGGCGGCTCACACCGACCACGTTCCGACATCCAAAACGGAGCAGCCATCCTCACCTGTAGGGCACAACCCCAATCACCCCATCTGTTTGAGAAGTTTCGGTCATGTCCGCATTCTGCGTTGGTCATGCGCCGACCATGGCGTTCCACGGGTCCTCTCGCTGCTGTCGTGCGATGAACCATGCCAGATAGCCGTCGAGATATCGGGTTGCAGGGCCTCTGAAGGGCCGGAAGAAGTCCTTGAACGCCGCATGGAGCTGGTTGACCGTTTGGATGTGGAAGGCGCCGTCGACGACGCGCGGTCCGCGCTTGGCCGGGATCGCGTGGTGGGTGATGCCTTTGGCGCTGGCGAAGGTGGCGAAGGCCGGATCGCCGTCGGAGCAGAGCACCACGTCACGACGCAACGCGGGATCGAGCGCCGCGAGCAGCCTGGTGGTGGCATGGTCCTCCAGCCGGCCGGCGCGCTCGACCTTCGCCAGCACCGGTACCCGCCACCGGCTGGCGCCGAGCGGCAGGGGCAGGCCGCGCCGGCGCCATTCGCGCCAGGTCGGGCGCGGCGGATTCGGAAAGGCCTGCGGGTCCCGGGTATACCGGACCCATTCGCGCGAGCCTTTGCGCGACTCGCGGCGCGTGGTCTGGTCGGCCTCGACCACGCCGCCCAGCGGTCCCGCCGCATGCTCCAGCGCGGCGACGATGCGCCAGCGCCAGACCGTTGTCTTGTCGAGCCTGTGCCGTTCGGCGAGCCGCCGGCACGGGGAGGGACGGACGGCGCAGATCATGTCGCGCACCACCTCGCGGAACGCCTCGGGGCGGCGCAGCCCGGCGAGCGGCGAGCCCGCCGAGGCCGAGCAGGTGCGCCCGCAGGCGCGGCAGCCCGCGCCGGTCGAGCCCGGCCAGCACCTCCGTTCGAGCGCCGAGGCCGGCCAGCCGGGCCTCGATCTCGCTCACCTGCCGCGGCGACAGGCGGTGAAGGCCAGCGCAGAGGCGGCGAAAGCGGACCGGATCCATAGAACACCTCGCGAAACCGGTGAATGTTCGTCCTATGTTCCGCGACCGTGCGTCATCATCAACACACAATGCGGACGTGGCCAAAGTTTCCGAGGCATTTCATGAGCTTGGCATTGAGCAGATGCGAGGAGTTGGTCGGCCGTCGATGCTGGAGCATCGTCGGTCGACCGACGACGAAGCAGGTGCTGCTGCCAAGCTCACCTCCGGTCGACTTACGATCGGCCCCAGCTTTGTCGCCGAACTTACCCGATGCACCGGCATCGGGCTGCGCTCGGCACAGCAAGGGCGGTCGATCGCAAATCGATGAAATGCCTCACAAAGTCTTCGGACAGCCTCTAATCGGCAGCGAGCGATCGGATGTAGGCGACGATGTCTCGACTTTGCTCGCGATCGAGCGGTGCGTCCGGCATCGCCGGGTGACTGGGCGCCAGCAGCTGGGTCTCGATCGCCGCATCGTCGAGCTGGCCGGCGATGCTCATGAAGGTGGGCACGCCGTCGCTCACCACCCCACTCTGCCGGGGGTCGACCACGTGGCAACCGCTGCAGAGCTCGCCCGCAAGCGCGTGGCCCCGGCTCAGACCCTCGTCATCAACGGCCTGGGCAGCTGCGGCGCCGGCCAGCAAGCAGCCGATCGACGCCAGCCGCACGGCACGCAGCAGCTCTTGGGTTGCGAGGAGCTGTTGGGCTCCCGGCAGCTCGTGGCAGACGCGCAAACGAAACATCGCCGACGGGGCTCCTCGATCGAGATGTGGGGCGCGGCAAGTAGGCTCGAGTGGCAGCATGCGCTGTGAGCGCCTTGCGCAATGGTCGAGCTTCTAGCGGTCGTGAACCGCACTCGCAACGCCCCAACTGGGCCGCGCGCGACAACACGCTGCGGCCCAGCCCGGGCGGTGCAACCGTTAAGCGTCGAGGAGTGGACCTATGGTGGACTCAAGCCGCTTCGCGCAACCGCGTCTCGACCGGCTCGAGCACGAACCAGGCCGCGTCGTCGAGCAGGACGGTATGGCAGTCGGCGAAGCCGTTGAAGTCCGTCCGCAAGGCGCTCGAGTAGGCGCCCATCATGCCGACCTCGATCCAGTCGCCGTCGGTGACGGCGGCGGCGAGCCAGTGGGGCCCCGGCATGCTGTCGATGCTGTCGCAGGTCGGGCCGAACAGATCGAAGGCGGCTTCCTTGCCGGCGCGCGGACCGGCGCTCCCGAGTGCCCGGGTCGGGAATTGCGGCCCGACCCATTTGAGCTCCGCGAGATTGCCGTAGACGCCGTCGTTCAGGTAGAGCGCCTGCCCGCGGCGCAGCTCGACACGCGCGAACACCGAAGCGCCGTCAGCGACCAGGAGCCGACCCGGCTCACATTGCAGGCGACAGCTCAAGCCATGCCGATAGACCGAGCGTAGGATCGCCTCGACGAACATCGGGAAGGTCGGCTCATCGCCGGTATAGGCCGCCGGAAAGCCGCCACCGACATCGAGATGGTCGACACCGTCCACGGCATCGATGACCTCGGCCGCGATCGCGATCGCCCGGTCGAAGGCGATCGGTGACAGGCATTGCGAGCCCACATGGAAGGTGATGCCGGTGGCCCGAGCGATGGTCTTGGCCTGACGCAAGAGCTCGATCGCCTCGTCCGGAACGGTGCCAAACTTGCCGGTTAGCGTCAGCAGGGCCCCCTCGCCCGGCACGGCCAGGCGAACGAACAGCTCGAGATCCTCGGCACCGCCGGTAGCGGCGACGATCTTCTCCAGCTCACGCGGATGATCGAGCACGAAGCGGCGAACGCCATGCACTACATAGGCCTCGGCGATCGCCTCCGCACTCTTCACGGGATGCATGAAATGACAAACCGCGTCCGGGAGCAGCCGGCGCACCGTGCGGATCTCCTTGATCGACGCGGTGTCGAAATGCCGAACGCCAGCGGCGTGCAGTGTCTCGAGCACGATCGGATGATCATTGCACTTGACCGCATAGAGCACGTCACCCGGAAAGGTGGCCAGCACCTGCCTGGTGCGCTCACGAATCACATGCGGGCGAATGCCGACGATGGGAAGCTCTGGAGCGAAGTCACGAATCATCGCGGCCGCGCCGCCGTAGGACTGGATCATGCCGATCCCCCAACCCGTAAGAGTTAAGTAGACCAGTATGCCGCCGCCGCGCGTGCCGCTGTGCATTAGGCAAAACTGACGAGATAGAGTTATTTATATGCGTTAGTCGGCCACTGATGTCCAGTGTCGCGTTGGCAGAAAGGCGGGGTGCAGCATCACCGTGCTCGCTCGGCACCGATTCGATGCGACGCCGGAGTCCTCACGAGGCCGCGTCGCTCGCGCACGGCAATAATGGCGCTCGGTATTCCTGGAGCGCAGCGCCGGAGCCTCTCGAGCCTGGCACCCAGGCGCTGGGCCCGTGCAACGTCCACTACGCACGAGATCACGATTGCGGGCCCCTCGCTCGACCCCGCCAGGCCGGCCGTGCCGACGATCGACCACCATCACGCGAACACGGCTTCCGGCGCTAGCGCCTCGTCCGCCGTGACGACACGGTTCCGGCCCGTGTTCTTCGCCTGGTAGAGCGCCTCGTCGGCACGCCTGAAGCAGCAATCGGGCGTTTCCTCGCTGCGGAACTCGGCAACGCCGATCGAGATCGTCACCTTGCCCAGATCCTGGCCCTTGTTACGCACGACGAGGCGGCTCTTGGCGATCTCCGTGCGCAGCTGGTCGGCGAGGCTGGCGGCCGACGCCTGCTCGGTGTCGGGCAGCATGACGACGAATTCCTCGCCGCCGTAGCGCGCCACCGTGTCTCGCCCCTTGACCGAGCGCTTGAGCTTGTCGGCCACGAGCTTGAGCACCGCATCACCGATCTGGTGGCCGTGGCGGTCATTGAACTGCTTGAAATGGTCGATGTCGGCGACCAGCAGCGACAGGGGCGTGCCCTCGGCGATCGACCGCTCGACCTCCTGCGCGAAGATATCGTTGAAGAGCTTGCGGTTGCCGAGCCCGGTCAGCGGATCGGTGGTCGCCAGGCGCCTTGCCGTGGCAAGATCGTCCTTGAGGTGGACGATCTCGCGGCTGTTGCGCTCGAGCTCGGTCTCGAGCTTCTCCGCACGGTTGCGCATCAGCTCTGTCTGGTGCTCCAGCTCACGGACCATGGCCACGAGGTCGCTCGGCTCCATGATCGAGCTGAGACCCTGGCCGAGCGACGACAGGCGCGCGCTGTAGTCCCGCGTATGCGAGGTTGCGGCGTCGAGCTTGCTGCTTACCTCGTCGACCAGGCCGCCGACGCGCTGGCTGACGAGCTGCACCTGCCGGCACTGGTCGTCGCAATCACCGAACTGGCTGCAGAGCTCGGCCATCTGCTCGGCAGAGAAGCCCTTGCGCCGGCGATCAATCGCCTCGATCGCCGCATCGAGCTCCGGCGAACCGCCGCACTGATGCAGGTACCAGATAGCGAAGTTCTCAGGCGTCGGCGCAATCGAGCGCGTCTGCATCGCCATCAACGCTCGTTCTGCCGACCGGCTGACCGCTGCCGGATCCTCCGTCTCTTTCATGAACCCGTCTCGCCTCTTCCCGCTCGTCTGGACGTCGCTCAACCTAGCCGGAAAAAATGTCGGATTGGTTAACAGCCAGACGATCCAGAGCCCCATTTCGCGCTCGATTGCGCCGGGCGACTGGACGCCACGGCCCTGGGTGCCTAGAGCCCCTCGACAGGTTGCCACAGCCCGGAGCTCTCGATTGTCGCGTCGCATCATCACAGATATGGTCCCGGTCATCCTCGCCGGCGGGTCTGGCACCCGTCTCTGGCCGGCGAGCCGCGCCGCCCTGCCGAAGCATCTGGCCGATCTCTTCGGCGACACCTCACTGCTGCAGTCGACAGCGCTGCGGATCACCGAGCATGCACACGAGGATCGGCTGCTGACGGTGGCGGCGGCCAGCCAGGCAGTGCTGATCCGCCAGCAGCTCGAGGCGCTTCGCCCGGGGCTCGGCCGGCATCTCGTGCTCGAGCCCGAGGCGCGCAACACGGCTGCCGCCGTGGCGGTTGCCACCCTCCAGGTCAGCGCCGTCTGGGGGCCCGACGCACTGCTGTGGATTTGTCCTTCCGATCATCTGATGACCGAGCCCGAGGCCCTGCACGCCGCCGTCGAGGCCGGGGCCGTGGCCGCCCGCGCTGGCCGCCTGGTGACCTTCGGGATCACCGCGACCCGGCCGGAGACGGGATTCGGCTACATCGCCCTGGGCGAGCCGATCGAGAGCGCGCCTAGTGTTCGGCAGGCCGCGCGCTTCGTCGAGAAGCCGAGTGCTGAGGTCGCAGCGGCGATGCTGGCCGAGGGCGGCTTCGTCTGGAACAGCGGCATGTTCCTCTTCAAGGCCTCGACCATGCTGGCCGAGCTGGCCCTGCATGCCCCTGACATCCTGGCTGCCGTCGAGACGGCCATGGGCAGGGTCGGCGATGGTGCTGCCACGCTCGATCCGGTGGGATTCGCAGCCGTGCCATCGGCGCCCATCGACAAGGCGGTGATGGAGCGCTCGAGCCGCGTTGCGGTCGTGCCCTGCGCGCCCGGCTGGTCGGATGTCGGCTCCTGGCACGCCGTCTGGGAGCTGGCGCGCCGCGATGCGAGCGGCAATGCGCTCACCGGCGATGCGCTGGTGGTCGGCGGTCGCAACAATCTGGTGCGCAGCGACAGCCGGCTGGTGGCTCTGGCCGGGGTGGACGATCTTGCCGTCATCGACACGGCGGACGCGCTTCTGGTGGCACCACGCGGCGATTCCGAGGCGGTCAAGGCGCTGGTGGCTGAGCTGGTCGCGGCAGAGCGGCCGGAAGCCGTCCGGCATCGCCGGGAGATGCTGCCATGGGGCAGTGCCACGCTCATCGCCGAGCGGCCAGGCTATCGCCTGCGCGAGCTGGTGATCGACCCGGGTGCAGCGCTGGAGGTCACCGCGGAAGCGGCGCGGGGCGTCAGCTGGCAGGTGGTCGAGGGCACGCTGACGGTCGAGGCGGACGGCAGCGCAGCGCGGCACGCGGTCGGCAGCATGGCCCGCGGCGAGCCTGAGGTGCCGCAACGCCTGAGCAACGCCCAGGCATCACGGCTGGTCCTCGTCGAGATCAAGCTGGCCTAGCCGGCTGCCTCGTCAGCCCATTGGGTCAAAGGTTGCGCGCGGCGACGTAGCTGCCGGGTGCCTCCTCGAGCGCCGGCAGCGCGCCATCGCCAGGCTGCCGCGCCGGCACACGATTGCCGGGCCCGGACTTGGCGGCATTCCACGCCGACCAGTCGTCCCACCATGAGCCCTCGTGGTGCACGGCGTTGACCAGCCAGTCGTCCGGATTGGCCGGCAGCTCGTCGTTCAGCCAATAGCCGTACTTGCCGGACACGGGCGGGTTGATCACCCCGGCAATATGCCCCGAGCCCGCCAGCACGAACTTCTTCGGACCCTTGAAGATCTGCGTCGACTGGTAGGTCGCGGTCCAAGGGGCGATGTGGTCCTCCTTGGTCGAGACCCAGTAGAACGGCACCCGGACCCGGCCGAGGTCGATCGGCACGCCGCCGAGCTCGATGCCGCCGGGCTCCACCAGCTTGTTCTCGTGGTAGAAGCGACGCAGGTAGAAATTGTGCATGGTCGCCGGCATGCGCGTGCTGTCGCTGTTCCAGTAGAGCAGGTCGAACGGGAACGGCTCCTTGCCGAGCAGGTAGTTGTTGACCACGAAGGACCAGATCAGGTCGTTGGCGCGCAGCATGTTGAAGGTGCCGGCCATCTCCGCCCCGTCGAGATAGCCGCGCTTGGCCATCTTGTCCTCGACCATGGCGAGCTGCTCCTCGTCGATGAAGACGCCGAGCTCGCCCGGATCGCTGAAGTCGAGCAAGGTCGTGAACAAGGTCGCCGCCTTGATCCGATTGTCCTTCTTCGCCGACATGTAGGAGAGCGTGGCCGAGAGCAGCGTGCCACCGAGGCAATAGCCGATCGAGGTCACCTCCTTCTCGCCGGTCGCCTGCTCGATAGCGTCGAGCGCCTCGAGCGGGCCCTCCTTCATGTAGCACTCGAAGGATTTGTGGCTCAGCTCCTCGTCGGGATTGACCCAGGAGATCACGAAGACGGTGAAGCCCTGGTCGACCGCGTAGCGGATGAAGCTGTTCTTCGGCTGCAGGTCGAGGATGTAGAACTTGTTGATCCAGGGCGGCACGATCATCAGCGGCCGCTTGCACACGGTCTCGGTGGTCGGCGTGTACTGGATGAGCTGCATCAGCTCGTTCTGGTAGACCACCTTGCCGGCGGTCGTGGCGATGTTCCGACCGACCTCGAAGGCGTCGAGGTCGGTCATCCGGATCGACAGCCGGCCCTTGCCGCGATCGAGGTCCTCGAGCATGTGCTTGAGCCCGCGCAGCAGGTTCTCGCCGCGTGAGTCGAGGGTCGCGCGCAGCACCTCGGGATTGGTCATGACGAAGTTCGATGGCGCCAGCGCGTCGACGAACTGGCGGGTGTAGAACTCGATCTTCTGCTGCTCCTTGGGCTCCATGCCGTGGTCGCGGCTCGCCGTGTCGAGGACGTAGCGCGAGGAGAGCAGGTAGGACTGCTTGATGAAATCAAAGATGACGTTGTCGTTCCAGGCATCGTCACGGAAGCGCCGGTCGCCCTTCTCGGGCGCGATGACCGGGTCGGGCTCCTGCCCGAGCATCTTCTGCGCGGTGGTCTGCCAGAGCCGCATGTAGTCCTGCCAGAGGCCGAACTGCGCCTCGATGACCGCATTCGGGTTGGTCATCATGCGCTGGGTCAGCTCGACGAAGGTCTGGCCGATACCGCCCAGGGAGGGGGCTTGGCCATCGCCGCTGGCCTGCCGCTGCAGGAAATCCTCGACGATCGCGCGACTGCGCTCCGCGATCTCGCTCATGATCTGCGCAATTTCTTCCGGGCTGGCGCCGGGATCGGTTTGCGGATCGTCTGCTTGCTGTTGCTTCGCCATTCGGAGATACCCTATCTTGCCGTGGTCGCGCCCGACGCGCGGCTGCCGACGGTTCGGCGATGGTGCGGATCAGGTCCTGCCAGCCCGCCCGCCTCGGGAGCTGCACCATCGCATCGATCGTTTTAGCCGAACTCCTGGATGGCGCCAACCGCGGGGGTCGCGACAAAAAACACGCATGAGAGTCCTTCGATCAATGCGGAAGCGAAAGAGCCGGCCTTCCTGGACCTCGCCACCGGTCACTGTGCCACCGGTCGCCTCGCTGCTGGCCGTGGTCTCGGTGCTGGCGCTGGCGGCGTGCGGCGACTTCTGGCGGAACGTGCCGCCGCGCCCGGCGGCGACCAACGACCCGGCGGTCGAGGCGACCCCCTATCCGAGCGTCAACAGCGTCCCGGCCCGGCCGCAGCTCTCCTACCCGCTCGAGCAGCGTCGGGAGATCGCCGAGGGGCTCGTCGCCGATCGGGCGAACGCGCGCCACGCCGGCGACGCGCTCCGCCGCGACAATGCCCGCCCGGCCCTGGCCGACCAGCCGGTGCCGTTGCCCTCGCCGCCAGCGGCGCCAGCGTCCCGGGCGCAAGGCGGCACGGCGAGCCCGCAAGGCGGCCTGGCGCTCGCCTATGTCGAGGAGGCCCTGGCCCGTGATGCCGACAATGGCACTCTCGACGATTTTCTCGACCGTCTGCAGCAGCCGCCGATAGGTCCGGGTCCGCGCTCGGCCGAGCGCGCCGCAGCGGCGGCAGCGGCAAATGCGGCGCAAGCGGACAGAGCCCGACGTGCGAGGCCTGCGGCCGCCCCTGCGCCCTCGCCGAGCGATGGCGACGTGCTGGAGGAGCAGCTCCAGCCCGGAGAACCGTCGCTGCCCGAGAGCCCTCAGCCGGAAGCCGCAGCCGATCTCGTGCCGGCGACGATCGAGCCGGCCGCTGGCGATAGCGGAGCGCCGCCGGTCGACACTTTCGCGGCCCCGGTGGAGGCGAGAGCCACAGCGGGCGTCACGGCGCCGGCGGCGCCCCGTTTGCCGCTGGCGATCCTGTTTGCCGTGGACGATGCCGCCATCGCCGTGCGCGACACCGCCAAGCTCGAGGCGCTCGCTCACGCCAATAGCGACGCGCCGCAGCTCTTCGTGGTCGGCAACGGGCCGCGCCCGGGGCTCGCCATGGAGCGGGCACGGAGCGTCGCGGCGCTGCTGGTCAATGCCGGCATACCGGCAGAGCGCCTGATCATCGAGATGGGTGGCGAGAGCGACGTGGTGGTCGTATACGAGCCGGACGGCGACACCGGCTGACTGTGAGCCGGCGGAGGCAGGCTTGCCGCACGACGCCGTTTTCCAGAAAATCGATTTCTCTGTTTCAAGCCCGAAGAGGGCAAAGGTTGATGAGCAAGAGCGAGTTCCACCGTATCCGCCGCCTTCCGCCCTATGTCTTCGCCGAGGTCAACGCGATGAAGGCGAAGGCACGTGGCGCGCATCGTGACATCATCGATCTCGGCATGGGCAACCCGGACCAGCCGACGCCGCAGCACATCGTCGACAAGCTGATCGAGACGGTGAAGGACGGCCGAACGCACCGCTACTCCACCAGCCGCGGCATTCCAGGCCTGAGGCGCGCGCTCGCCGGCTACTACCAGCGGCGCTTCGACGTCCAGCTCGACCCCGAGCGCGAAGTCTGCGTTACGCTGGGCTCCAAGGAGGGTCTCGCCAACCTGGCGCAGGCGATCACCGCACCAGGCGACACCATCCTCACGCCTAATCCCTCCTATCCGATCCACCCTTATGGCTTCATCATCGCCGGTGCGGCGATCCGCCATGTCGAGCTGGCGCCCGGGCGTGACCTGATCCGCGATCTGGCCCGCTCGGCGGAGCACTCGGTGCCGACGCCGACCGCGATGATCCTCAATTTCCCCTCCAACCCGACGGCGCTGCAGGTCGACCGCGATTTCTACAAAGAGGCGGTGGCGCTGGCCAAGGCGCGCGGCATGTTCATCCTCTCCGACATCGCCTACGCCGAGATCTACTTCGACGAGCCGCCGCCCTCGATCCTCGAGGTCGACGGCGCCTTCGACGTGGCGGTCGAGTTCTCGAGCCTGTCGAAGACCTATTCGATGCCCGGTTGGCGGATCGGCTTTGCCGCCGGCAACCGCCAGTTGATCGAGGCGTTGACGCGGATCAAGTCCTATCTCGACTATGGCGCCTTCACGCCGATCCAGGTGGCGGCCACCGCCGCGCTCAACGGTCCCCAGGATTGTGTCGCCGCGGCTCGCGAGCTCTACCGCGAGCGTCGTGACGTGCTGATCGACGGGCTCGAGAAGGCGGGCTGGTCGGTGCCCAGGCCGACGGCCACGATGTTCTGCTGGGCGCCTTTGCCCGAGGCCTGCCGCGACATGGGCTCGCTCGCCTTCGCCAAGCTGCTGCTCGAGGAGGCGGATGTCGCGGTCTCGCCGGGCATCGGCTTCGGCGAATACGGCGACGGCCATGTCCGCATGGCCCTGGTCGAGAACAAGCACCGCCTGCGCCAGGCCGTACGCAACATCAAGGGCTTCCTCGCCCGCCGCGGCGTCACCGCTGGCCGCCTGACGGAGACGGTCGGATGAGCGACATGGCTGAATTGCGCGTCGGTATCGCCGGCCTCGGCACGGTTGGTGCCGGCACCGTCGAGCTGCTCCAGGCCGATCCCGCGAAGCTCGCCCAGCGCGCCAGCCGAAAGCTCGCCATCACCGCCGTCTCGGCGCGCGACCGGGCCCGTGACCGCGGCCTCGATCTCGCCGGCTGCCGCTGGGCGGACGACCCGCTCGAGCTGGCGCGGGCCGAGGATGTCGATGTCGTCGTCGAGCTGATCGGCGGGTCGGAGGGCATCGCTCTCGAGCTCACCCGCCTGGCACTGGCGAACGGCAAGTCGGTGGTCACCGCCAACAAGGCGATGCTCGCCCATCACGGCGCCGAGCTCGCCGCCTCGGCCGAGGCGCATGGCGGTGTCCTGGCCTTCGAGGCGGCGGTCGCCGGTGGCATCCCGATCGTCAAGAGCCTGAAGGAAGGTCTCGCCGGCGACCGGGTGAACCGCGTCTTCGGCATCATGAACGGCACCTGCAACTACATCTTGTCGGTCATGGCGGAGACCGGCCGGGAGTTCGCGGACGTGCTCGCCGAGGCGCAGACGCTGGGCTACGCCGAGGCCGATCCGGGCTTCGACATCGACGGCATCGACGCCGCCCACAAGCTGGCCCTGCTCGCTGCCATCGCCTTTGGCGGGCGGCCACGCTTCGATGCCATCCACATCGACGGCATCCGGCACATCAGCGCGGTCGATATCGAGTTCGCGGCCGAGCTCGGCTACCGCATCAAGCTGCTCGGCAGTGCCCGGATGACCGCGGCCGGGCTCGAGCAGCGCCTGCACCCGGCGATGGTCAAGAAGGATGCACCGATCGCCCGGGTGGATGGTGTGTTCAACGCGGTTGGCGTCGATGCCGAGCCGGTGGGCCTGGTGATGCACGAGGGGCGTGGTGCCGGCGGCGGGCCAACGGCATCCGCCGTGGTCGCCGATCTCGTCGATCTCGGCCGCGGCAATCGTCTGCCGGCGTTCGGCGTGCCGAGCTCGCTGCTCGTCGATCATGCGATGGCGCCGATGAGTGAGCATCGCGGCTGCTACTACATCCGCCTCATGGTGCTCGACCAGCCGGGCGTGCTGGCCGATGTGGCGGCCGTGCTCAGGGACCAGGAGGTCTCGATCGAGGCGTTGATCCAGCGCGCGCGGAACCCCAACCAGCCGGTGCCGATTGTCCTCACCAGCCACCAGACGGTCGAGGCACGGATGACGGCGGCGATGACGGCGATCGGTGCGCTGGCCACGGTGATCGAGCCGCCGCGGATGATCCGGATCGAGGAGGATTGATCAGGCCGTCGGCTCGACCGTCAGCGACTGCGCGCCGAAGAACGACCAGGGAGGTGGGGCGAATGAACGAGTACCGTACGACGGACCGTAATCTGGCGCTGGACTCGGTGCGCGTCAGCGAGGCGGCTGCCCTGGCCTCGGCGCGCTGGATGGGCAAGGGCGACGAGCACGCCGCCGACCAGGCGGCGGCCGACGCCATGCACGAGGCGCTCAACGCCCTCGACATCGACGGTTTGGTCGTCATCGGTGAGGGCGAGCGCGACGACGCACCGAAGCTCTTCATCGGTGAGCAGGTCGGCAGCGGCATCGGGCAGAAGCTGGATATCGCGCTCGATCCGCTCGAAGGCACGACGATCACCGCCAAGGGCGGTCCCAACGCCATTGCCTGCCTCGCCATGGCGCCGCGTGGCGGCTTCTTGAACGTCCCTGAGATCTACATGGACAAGATCGCCGTCGGTGGTGGCCTGCCGCCGGGAACCATCGACATCAACGATACGCCCGCGACCAACCTGGCGCGGCTCGCCGAGATCAAGGACGTGTCGATCGAGGAGCTCGTGGTCTGCATCCTGGATCGGCCACGGCATGATCGGCTCATCGCCGAGGTCCGGGCGACAGGTGCCCGCATCAGGCTCATTGGCGACGGCGATGTCGCCGGCGTCATCGCCACCTCGCGCCCGGGCACGGGCATCGACATCTACATGGGCATTGGCGGCTCACCGGAGGGCGTACTCGCCGCTGCCGCGCTGCGCTGCATCGGCGGGCAGCTCCAGGGCCGCCTGGTCTACCGCAATGACGAGGAGCGCGACCGGGCGCGGCGGCTCGGCATCGAGGACCTGGAGCGGGTCTATGCCGCAGACGACCTCGCCAAGGGCGATGTCACCTTCACCGCCACCGGCGTCACCGACGGCACGATGCTCAAAGGCGTGCGCCGGGTGGGCGACCGGCTGTTCACCGAATCGATCGTCATGCGCTCGATAACCGGCACCGTGCGGCTGGTCGAGGCCGAGCACAACCTGGTGCGCAAGAGCGCCTTCGTGCCGCACTTCAACCATTGAGCCCCGTTCTTCCACCATTGAACAGAGCGTGCGCGCGCCTGTGACGGCCGAGCCGGAAACCGAGCTGCTGGTCGAGCGCTCGCTCACCGGCAAGAGCTGGCGGCTCGCCGCCGAGCGGCCGGAGGTCGCGCGGGCCATCAGCCAACGCCATGATCTGCCCGAGATCGTCGGCCGGGTGCTCGCGGCACGTGGCCTGGACGAGGCCGACATCGACGGCTTCATCAATCCCCGTCTGCGCGACTGGCTGCCCGATCCGTCGCACCTGCTCGATCTCGATCGGGCCGTCGCCCGGCTGGTCGATGCCGTCAGGCAGCGCGAGACCGTGGGCCTGCTCGGTGACTACGATGTCGATGGCGCCACCTCGACAGCACTGGTCGGCCGCTACCTGCAGGCGCTGGGCGTGCCCACCGAGATACGGATTCCCGACCGGCTGACCGACGGCTATGGCCCGAACGAGGCGGCGCTCGGCTCGCTGCGCGATAGTGGCTGCCGCCTGGTCCTCTGCCTCGACAGCGGGACCACGGCCATGGCACCGCTCGAGGCGGCACAGGCCATGGGTCTCGAGGTCATTGTCGTCGACCATCACAGCGCCGAGCCGACCCTGCCGCCGGCCCTGGCGGTGATCAACCCGAACCGGCTCGACCAGACCAGCCCGCTCGGCCACCTGGCCGCCGTCGGCGTCGCCTTCGTGCTGCTCGTCGGCCTCGGCCGGGCCTTGCGTGAAGCGGCGCATGACGCTGCTGCCGACTTGCCCGACCTGTTGGGCGCCCTCGATCTGGTGGCGCTCGGCACGGTCTGCGACGTGGTGCCGTTGCATGGCCTCAATCGGGCCTTCGTGGTGCAGGGCATCAAGGTTGCCGAGGCGGGGGGCGGCAATCTCGGGCTTACATCGCTGGCGTCACTCGCCGGGGTCGAGCGTGTCGACGACGCCCGCAAGCTGGGCTTCATGCTCGGCCCGAGGCTCAATGCCGGCGGGCGGATGGGCGAGAGCGGGCTGGCGGCGGCCTTGCTCGCGACCGACGATCCAACGCGGGTGGCGCAACTAGCGACACGGCTCGACCAGCTCAATGGCGAACGCCAGGCGCTCGAGCGTGGCACGCTGGATGCCGCCTTGCGCGCCGTCGAGCCGCAGCTGAAGGCGGATGCACCGGTGCTGGTCGCAGCCGGCGAAGGCTGGCATGCGGGGATCGTCGGCATCATCGCGGCACGCCTTGCCGAGCGGTTCGCCCGGCCGGCCGTGGTGATCGATATTGCGCACGGCGTCGGCAAGGGCTCGGGCCGGTCGCGGCCGGGCTACGATCTGGGCGCTGCCGTCATCGCCGCGCGCCAGGCCGGCCTGCTCGAGGCCGGTGGCGGGCATCCGATGGCCGCGGGCATGACCGTTCGGGCTGAGCGAATTGATGAATTTGCTGCCTTTCTCGCCGCGCACGAGGCGAGCCCGGCCTTCACGCCCGGCCGCGCCGAGCTCCGCGTCGATGGCGTCTTGACGTTGCCGGCCGTCACCGTCGAGCTGGCCCGCAAGCTCACCCAGATGGCGCCGTACGGCGCCGGTCATGCCGAGCCTCGCTTCGTCATCGAGGCGCCCCGCATCCTGCAAGGCCGAACGGTCGGCCGCGGCCATGTGAGCTGCCTCTTGGCACCGCCCGCCGGCCCGGCGATCCGCGGCATCGCGTTTCGTGCCGCCGATAGTGGTCTCGATGGACCGCTCCTGGCAGGCCACCCGCTCCGCCTCGCCGGGCGTATCCGTTGCGACAGCTGGAAGGGCGAGACGCGCGTGCAACTGGAGATCGAGGACGCCGCACCGCTAGCCTGAGTGGCTGTGGCTGCGGCCGTGGGCAGCGGCACGCTGCGGTGGCGGTGCATCACTCGACGCGAAGCCGGGTCCGGCGCTGTCAGGTCGCACCCGATTCCGAGTTGACGCCGTGGCCCGCTTGGTAAACGATCATCGGTAGAAAAGTCAGAGCCAACCGATTCGGGGCGAAGAAGTCGATATGGGATGGCGGTCGAAGCTGCTGGGGCGACCCGAGGACGAGGTCAGGCCCTCAATCGAAAAGCGAATTGAGGCCGGAACGATTCTGTTTCGCAGCGGTGATCCGTGCCGAGCGGTCGCCTGGATCCGTGACGGTGAGGTGGAGATCCTCAGCGAGGAGGATGGCGCGCTACGCCGGGTCGCCGTACGGGGCAAGGGTAGCGTCATCGGCGACGACGCCGTGCTGAGCGACGGCATCTGCCGGCATACCGCACGGGCGTTGACCAGGGTGACCGTCGAGATGCTGGCCCAGGACGTGTTTCTCGAGCGGTTCGGCGAGGCCATCTCGCCGCTCTCCCATGAAGCGGCTCCCCTGGTCGTGCATTTGCTCCCGGCTTCGACGGCCAGTGCTGCGGCCTTGCCAACGGACGGCCTGGCGATCACCGACTTTCCGTTCGTCATCGGCCGCTCATCGTCACATCCGAGCGAGTCGCTGCCATTGCGCAGCGCGCTCCTGCTCGATGAGAAGCCACCCCATCATTTGTCCCGCCGCCAGTTCGCCATTGTGCAGACCGAGATTGGTGCTGGGGTCAGCGATGCCGGCAGCCGGCTCGGCACCTTCGTCGACGGGGTCCGGCTCGGCCCGGAACCAATCCCGCTGGTTCGCGGCAATTGCCTCGAGATCATCGCCGGCGGCATGCACTCGCCCTACCGTTTCCAGCTCCGGACGGCGTAGCGCCGACCAGGTTGCCCGATCAGGGTCTCAGTGCCTGTCAGAGCGGCCAGACCAGCAGGATCATCGGCACGGCGACGGCGATGATCACGACCTCGAGCGGCAGGCCGAGGCGCCAGTAGTCGCCGAAGCGAAACCCCGCAGGCCCGAGGATCAGCGTGTTGTTCTGATGGCCGATGGGCGTCAGGAAGGCGCATGAGCCACCCACCGCCACGGCCATCAAGAAGGCGTCCGGATTGACGCCCAGCGTATCCGCGGCGCCGATGGCGATCGGACAGAGCACCGCCACGGTGGCGGCATTGTTCATGAAGTCGGTCAGGACCATGGTGACGACGAGGATCAGCACGAGCGCGATCACCGCGTTGCCCTGCGCCACCTCGTCCATCAGATAGCGGGCGATCACATCGGCCGTGCCGGTCGCGGCCATCGCATCAGCCAGGGCGAGAAGCGCGCCCAGGAGCACGATCACCGACCAGTCGACGGCCTGATAGATGTTCCGGGGTGCCACGACCCGCGTCGCCATGATGGCGAGCACAGCCGCGGTAAAGGCCACGGCGGCCGACAACAGACCGAACGTCACCGCACCGATGGTCGCGGCCATGATCGCACCTGCCGTGTAGGCGGCGCGGCGGTTGGGCAGCCTGAGCGGCCGCTCGGCCAAGGGCAGCGCGCCGGAATAGGCGCCGAACTCAGCCAGCGCCGAGGTGGCGCCCTGCAAGAGCAGCACATCGCCGGCGCGAATGGTCAGTGAGCGAAGCCGCGAGATCGTCCGGCTGCCTTGCCTGGAGACGGCGAGCAGATTGACGCCGAAACGGGTGCGCAGATGCACGCTGCTCGCCGATTGGCCGATGATGCCGGCATCGGGCAGGACCGCGAACTCCATCAGCACCACCTCCTCGTCGGCAGGCTTGTCTTCCTTCCCCTCTTCGTCCTGGTCGCCGCCGTCGGCCGAAGCCGCCGGCATGACCGCGGCCTCTGCGGTTGGTGTGAGCACGGCTCGGTCAGCGGGGTCCGTGTCCTGCGGGGCACCGCCCTCGCCTTCCTCCTTGTGCTTGGCCGCTTCCGGCTGGTCCTCGACGAGCTTGAGGTTGAGCGTTGCCAGCACCTTGGCGAGCGCCTCGGGCTCCGCCTCGATCACCAGGATGTCGCCTTCGCGCACGCGCCGGCCGGGATGCGGGCCCGGCATGCGGAATTCGTCACGCACCAGGCCGATGACCTGGGCGTCGGCCTCCTCGAGCGCGGCCTCGACCTCGCGCAAGGTGAGGTCCTTGACCCGGCTGTCCTTGCCGATCAGCGCCTCGGTCAGATACTTGGCGATCTCGAAGCCCTCGCCCTGGGCACGCTCGCGGATCGGGATCAACCACTTGCCGGTGGCGGCGATCAGCAGGATGCCGCAGGCGGCGACCGCGACGCCGACCGGTGAGAAGTCGAACATGCTGAAGGCCTCGCCGGTCGCCCGCTCGCGAAAGCCGGCGACGATCAGGTTCGGCGGCGTGCCGATCAGCGTCGTCATGCCGCCCAGGATCGAGCCGAAGGAGAGCGGCATCAACACCTGCCCCGGCTGCAGGCCGAGCCGGCCCGAGACCTGCAGCGCTATCGGCATCAAGAGTGCCAAGGCGCCGACATTGTTCATGAAGGCCGAGAGCGTGGCGGCCAGCAGCGTGAGCGCCGATAGCGTTACCAGCGGGCCCGCCTCGCCGGGCAGGACGGCGCGAGCCAGGAGGTCGACGGCGCCCGAGCTCTGTAGCCCGTGGCTGAGGATCAAGACGCAGGCGACGGTGATGACCGCCGGATTGCCGAACCCGTTGAACGCGGCATCGGCTGGCACGAGCCCGGTCACCACCACGGCCAGCAATGCTGCGAGCGCCACCATGTCGTGCCGCCAGCGACCCCAGACGAAGAGGCCCATGGTGGCGACGAGGATGCTCAGGACGGTGATCTGGTCGGTGCTCAAGGACAGCTCCAGGCCGGAGGACACAGCGTCCGCAGCGGATCTTTCCGGCGCGGCGAGAGAACGGCGTGGCGCCGGCGCTGCGACTCGGCCGGGGTCTGGATCACCCTGATCAGTTGCGGCGCTTGCGGCAGTACAGCTCCAGGCGATGCGAGACGATCTCGTAGCCGTGCTCGCTGGCGATCTGCCGCTGCAGCCGCTCGATCTCGGCGGAGACGAACTCGATGACTTGGCCGCTGTCGAGATCGACGATGTGATCGTGGTGCGGCGCGTCGGTGGTCTCGAACCGCGTCGATGCGCCCTCGAACGCCAAGCGGTTGACGAAGCCCTTGTCCGAAAGCGCCGCGAGCGTGCGATAGGTGGTCGCCACCGAGACGCTCGGGTCGATCTCCTGCGCACGCCTGTGGATCTCGTTGGCATCCGGGTGGTCGCCGGCATTCGACAAGACCCGGAAGATCGCCCGGCGCTGCCGTGTCACCTTGAGACCTGCCGAACGGATTGCCGTGTCGATCCTGTCATCTGCTCTGCTGCTCATAACGCGCCGCTGATAGCGCGACATGCGGCGCATTCGCAATTCCAAATGCGAATCGCCGACCTAAATGCGAATGACTCGCAAGATCATTGACACTTGCGAATGCTTCGCACTATCAGCCCATGACAGCCCAACATCGCAGCGTGGAAACCCGAATGCCCCGAGTCCTCTTGCGGATTGCAGCGACAGCCGCCGTTGTCGGATCCCTGGCCACGGTTGCCGCGGCCGAGGAGCGGATGAAGGTGGTCACCACCTTCACGGTGCTGGCCGACATGGCGCAAAACGTGGCGGGCGATGCGGCCGAGGTCGTCTCGATCACCAAGCCAGGTGCTGAAATCCACGGCTACGAGCCGACGCCGCAGGACATCGTCCGCGCCAGCGACGCCGACCTCGTCTTGTGGAACGGCATGAACCTCGAGCTGTGGTTCGAGCAGTTCGTCGCCAATCTCGGCGACATACCGTCCGTCACCTTGTCCGAAGGCATCGACCCGATCGCGATCGGCTCCGGCTCGTACGCTGGCAAGCCCAACCCGCATGCCTGGATGGGCCTCGATAACGCGCTGATCTACATCGATAACATTGCCACGGCTTTCAGTGAGCACGATCCTGAGAACGCCGCGACCTATGCCGCGAACGCCGAGGCGTACAAGGACGCGCTCCGCGCCACGATCGAGCCGCTGCGCCAACAGATCGCGGCGATTCCGGAGGACCGGCGCTGGCTGGTGACGTGTGAGGGTGCGTTCAGCTACCTGGCGCGGGACTTCGGCATGCGCGAACTCTATCTCTGGCCCATGAACGCCGATCAGGTCGGCACGCCGCAGCAGGTCCGGGGCGTCATCGACGGTGTGCGGGAGAATGACATTCCGGTGGTCTTCTGCGAGAGCACGGTCAGCTCGGCACCGGCCGAGCAGGTGGCGCGCGAGACCGGAGCCAGCTATGGCGGGGTCCTCTATGTCGATTCGCTCAGCACCGCCGACGGCCCTGTGCCGACTTATCTCGATCTGCTCACGGTGACCTCGCAAACGGTCGCGGACGGCCTCACCGCGCACGGTGACTGATCGCCTCGACAGCACCGAGCCCCGCCTTTGAACCGACCATTGCCAGAGAAAGACACCAGGAAGCTAATGCTCCAAACGAACAGCCCGATCGACCTGCGCACCAGCGCGGACGGCCCGGGCAGCGGTATCCTCGCCGATGACGTGACCGTGACCTACCGCACGGGCCACACGGCCCTGCACGATGCCAGCTTCGAGATCCCGCGCGGCACGGTCACCGCACTGGTCGGCGTGAACGGTGCCGGGAAGTCGACACTGTTCAAGGCCATCATGGGCTTTCTGCCGACGGCCAGGGGCGAGATCCGCCTGCTCGGCCGTTCCGTGCGCCAGGCGCTGCGCGAGAACCTCGTGGCCTATGTGCCGCAGTCGGAGGAAGTCGACTGGGCCTTTCCAGTGCTGGTCGAGGACGTCGTGATGATGGGCCGCTACGGGCATATGGGCTTTCTCCGCCGCGCCTCGCCGGCCGACCATGCCGCCGTCGACCAGGCGCTCGGGCGGGTGGCCATGCAGGACTACCGCAAGCGGCAGATCGGCGAGCTCTCGGGCGGTCAGCGCAAGCGTGTCTTCCTTGCCCGGGCCCTGGCCCAGGACGGCCAGGTGATCTTGCTGGACGAGCCCTTCACCGGGGTCGACGTCAAGACCGAGGAGCAGATCGTGGGCCTGTTGCGCGAGCTTCGCGACGAAGGCCGGGTGATGCTCGTCTCGACCCACAATCTGGGCTCGGTGCCGGAATTCTGCGACCGCGCCATCCTGATCAAGGGCACGGTGCTGGCCTACGGCCCGACCGCCACCACCTTCACCCGCGAGAACCTCGAGCGCGCATTCGGCGGCGTGCTCCGCCACTTCACCCTGGGTGGCGAGACCCTGCACGAGGACGCCGATAGCGACACGCGCACGGTCACCATCCTGACCGACGACGAGCGGCCGTTCGTGCAGTATGGCGAGCTCACCGTGCAGCGTGAGGACGATAAATGATCGCCTACCTGCTCGAGCCCTTCAGCTACGGCTACATGACCAACGCCATGTGGGTGTCGTCACTGGTCGGCGGCGTCTGCGCGTTCCTCTCGGCTTATCTCATGCTCAAGGGCTGGTCCTTGATCGGCGATGCGCTCTCGCACTCGGTCGTGCCGGGCGTGGCCGGCGCCTATGTCCTGGGCCTGCCCTTCGCGTTGGGCGCCTTCATCGCCGGCGGGCTCGCGGCCGGTGCCATGCTGTTCCTCTCCGAGCGCTCGGGCCTCAAGATCGACGTGATCATCGGCTTGATCTTCACCTCGTTCTTCGGGCTCGGCCTCTTCATCGTCTCGATCAACCCGATGTCGGTCAGCATCCAGACCATCACCATGGGCAACATTCTCGCCATCACGCCCGAGGACACGTTGCAGCTGGCGCTGATCGGCTTCGTCTCGCTGGCGGTGCTGCTGGCGAAGTGGAAGGACCTGATGGTGGTCTTCTTCGACGAAAACCACGCGCGCTCGATCGGCCTGCGTCCGGGCCTGTTGAAGGCCGTCTTCTTCGTCCTGCTCTCTGCCTCGGTCGTGGCCGCCATGCAGACCGTCGGCGCCTTCCTGGTCATCGCCATGGTCGTCACGCCGGGGGCGACGGCCTATCTGCTCTGCGACCGCTTTCCGCGGCTGATCGCGACGTCGGTGGCCATCGGTGCCATCACCAGCTTCGTTGGCGCCTATGCCAGCTATTTCCTCGACGGTGCCACCGGTGGGATCATTGTCACCCTGCAGACCCTGGTCTTTCTTGCCGCCTTCGTCCTCGCCCCCAAGCACGGGCTCCTGGCGGCCAGGCGTCAGGCACGCCTGGCGCTGCAGCGGCGCCCGGCCGAGCTCGCGGCACCGAGCGTCGAGGAGGCTGTCGGGTGAGCATCGAGGCGCTGCTGCTGCCGTTCGACTTCGCGTTCATGCGTAACGCGTTCTACATCTCGATGCTCGTCTCGGTGCCGACGGCGCTGCTCTCCTGCTTTCTCGTGCTCAAGGGTTGGGCGTTGATGGGCGACGCCGTCAGCCACGCCGTGCTGCCCGGGATCGTGCTGGCCTATGTCTTCGGCTTTCCCTTGATCCTCGGCGCCTTCGCCGCCGGCATGACCTGCGCGCTCGCCACCGGCTATCTGGCGCATAACAGCCGGGTCAAACAGGACACGGTGATGGGGGTCGTGTTCTCCGGCATGTTCGGCGTCGGCATCGTTCTCTATGTCTCGATCGAGACCAACGCGCATCTGGACCACATCCTCTTCGGCAACATGCTGGGCGTGACCACCGACGAGCTCTGGCTCGCCGGCCTGATCTCGTTCGGTGTTTCGGCGGCGATCGCCCTGAAATGGAAGGATCTGCTGCTGCACAGCTTCGATCCGGCGCAGGCGCAGGCATCGGGGCTTCGGGTAAATTGGCTGCATTACGGGCTGCTGGCGGCGCTCTCGCTCACCATCGTCGCCACTTTGGCCGCAGCCGGGCTGATCCTCGCCATCGGCCTGCTGATCGCGCCGGGCGCCATCGCTTTTCTGCTGGTGCGCAGCTTCGGCGCGATGATGCTGGTCGCCATCGGCGCCTGCATGGCCTCGATGCTGCTCGGCACCTATCTGAGCTTCTTCCTCGACAGCGCACCGGCGCCGACCATCGTGCTGATCATGACGGCCGTCTTCATCCTGGCCTTCGTTCGCCGTCTCGTCTTGACCAAGCACCGCTCGCGGCAAGTGATCCGCGCAGGCGAGACTGCCTGAGCCTGCCATCGCAGCGCTACGCAGCAGCGCAGTCGCGACACGTCGTATCCTTTGGCGCTTCGCCACATTGGCGCAGCCAGCGAATTAGGCTAATGGTAATATAGCGTGTGTACTGTCGTGCTGAACGTCGGCGCGCTGTCATGCACGTGTCACATGCCACTCGGCAGGGGTCGCCCGGGATGCCCAGCTACTCGGTCAATCTGCTCTTCACGTCGCTGGCCGATGCCGGCCGCGAGCTGCTGCGCGGCCGGCTCGGCAACCGCCGTCGCTCGCCGGAGACGCTGGCGGGCGAGCTGCTCTCGACCCGGGGCGACGCCTCGGGCGCAGCGCTGGCGATGGAGCTGATCGAGGCCTATCGCGGGCAGGATCGTGAGGCCAAGCGCGGCTTCTTCACCCAGCTGGCCATCCAGCACGACGTGCCGATCGATACGGTCGAGGCAGCGATCGACGCCTTTCGCCAGACGCCGGATGCCACCAGCCTGAAGCGCCTGCGCCAAGCGCTCGAGCCTAAGCGCCACGAGTTGTTCCGCCGCCTCAACATGGCCCCGGACGGCACCCGCCAACTGGTGGCGATGCGCCGCGATCTGCTCGAGCTCTTGCCCGACCACCCGGCACTGCGGCCGGTCGACGACGACCTGCAGGAGCTGCTGGCCGGCTGGTTCAACCCTGGATTCCTGACCTTCCGGCCGATCGACTGGAACAGCCCGGCCTCGCTGCTGGAGAAGCTGATCCGCTACGAACGGGTCCACAAGATCGCCAATCTCGAGGCGCTCAGGCGGCGGCTCGGCTCGGACCGGCGCTGCTTTGCCTTCTTTCACCCCGCCCTGCCGGACGAGCCCTTGATCTTCGTCCAGGTGGCGCTGCTCAAGGGCATGGCCAACCAGGTCCAGCCGCTCCTCGACCAGGAGGCGCCATTCCAGCCGTTGGCCGAGGCGGATACCGCGATCTTCTACTCGATCAGCAACTGCCAGACCGGGCTCAAAGGCGTCAGCCTCGGCAATTTCCTGATCAAGATGGTGGTGGCGGCGCTGGAGGCGGAGCTGCCGCAGCTGCGCGGCTTCGCGACCCTCTCGCCGATCCCGGGCTTCACTGCTTGGCTGAACCGGGCTGCCGAGGCCGGCGACCCGCTGGTGCCGGCCGACCTCACCGCCACCCTGGCGAGCCCGGACTGGCACCGGAACGAGGCCCAGGCAGAAGCTCTGAAGCCCGTGCTGATGGGGCTTTGCGCCCATTACCTCGTGCGCGAGAAGAGGGGGAGCCGGCCGCTGGACGCGGTGGCGCGCTTCCATCTCGGCAATGGCGCGAGGCTCGAGCGGCTGAACTGGCTGGGCGATGTCTCGGCCAAGGGGATTGCCGAGTCGGCCGGCATGCTGGTCAATTACCGCTACGACCAGGCGCGCATCCCGGCCAATCACGAGGCTTTCGTCGCCACCGGCGAGGTAATCCACGCCTCGGCGGTCAAGGGCCTGCTGCCGACCGTGCCGGCGGCGGCAGCGTAGACATACTTACCTCAAGAAGCTCATCTCTGGCATGAAGACCACCGGGCGCTTGCCCGACGAGTTGTTGATGCGCGCAAAGGCGAAGGCTTTGCGTGAACGCCGCAGCCTTACCTCGCTGATCGAGGAAGGTCTTGCGCGTGTTGTCGACAAGCCGCCGGCAAAGCCGCGGGGCAAGATGACCTTGCCCGTATCGGCTTGCAAAGGTGGTGTTCGACCGGGTGTCGATCTCACCCGCAATGCCGCGCTCCGCGATCTCATGGACGGTTTGTGATCCTTGCTGACGTCAATGTTCTCGTCGGCGCGCTACGTTCCGACAGCGTTCATCACGAGGTCTGCCGGAATTTTCTGGAGGACTCGCTCGCCGGGCCACGTCGCTTCGGCGTGAGCCCGTTGCCATTGAGCGGGCTGGTGCGGATCGTCATCAACGCGCGGATCTTCAAGAGCGCTGATCGACCGGCCACGGCCCTCGCTTCTTGCACGAAGCTCCTGGAAGCACGCAACAGCGTGGCGGTGCAACCGGGCGGGGGACTGCTGCGCCGCTGAGCGCCCGTTTGAGTGGTTGGATCAACGGCGCCCGATCGCATCGGCGAGGACGCAGAGCAGCTCGAACATGATGTTGACGCCGACCCAGGCGGTCTGGCCGGAGGGGTCGAAGGGCGGACTCACCTCGACGAGATCGGCGCCGACCAGATTGAGGCCCTGCAAATGACGGACCATGCGCTGCGCTTGATGGGTGGTGAAGCCGCCGATCTCGGGCGTGCCGGTGCCGGGCGCCATGGATGGATCGATGCCGTCGATGTCGAAGCTGACATAGGTGGGCTGGTCGCCGACGATTGAGCGGGCCTCTGCCATGACGTCGTCGACGCCCCGGTCCATCAGCTCCTCGATCATCACGATCCGCACGCCGTTGGCCCTGCCCCACTCGACGTCGAGCCCGTCATAGGCCGTGCCGCGAATGCCAATCTGAACGATGCGGCGTCGGGTCGAGCAGGCCCTCCTCGCAGGCGCGGCGAAACGGCGTGCCGTGGGTGTAGCGATAGCCGCCGAAATAGGTGTCGTAGAGGTCGGTATGGGCGTCGAAATGGACC
Organism: uncultured Alphaproteobacteria bacterium; assembly: GCA_942491185.1. Lineage (GTDB taxonomy): Bacteria > Pseudomonadota > Alphaproteobacteria > Geminicoccales > Geminicoccaceae > SLRI01. The sequence goes on from CALOAB010000018.1 coordinate 115,066, forward strand.
ATGCCCAAAGGTGCCCTGCCCTTGGCGACGCCGCGCAGCACCGGCAGCGAGATCAAATGGTCGCCGCCCGCGGTCATTGGCATGATGCCGGCATCGCGCAGTCGGGTGAAGAAGTCAGTGACCTTCTCCAGCGTGTCCTCGAGGCTCGCCGGGTTGACCGGGCAGTCGCCGAGATCGGCGCAGCGCGCCTGGTGGAACGGTCGGATGCCGGTCGCCTGGTTGATCAGCCGGACCATGGTCGAGAGGTCGCGCAGCTGCCGGGGACCGTGGCGCGGACCAGCGCGATTGGTGGTGCCGCCGTCCCAAGGCACGCCGATCAGGCCGATCTGCACGTCCTTGATGCGCGGATCGTCGAGATCGACCTCCGGCAGCCGCATGAAGCTCACCGGGCCGGCAAAGCGCGGCAGATCCATGCCGGAGCGCGGGATGAAGGCATGCGGCGCATCTGTGGTGGTCATGCGGGGTGTCTTCCTGGCGGCGGGGCGGCGGTGGGTGCTCAAGAGTCAGGCTTGGTGACTTGTCAGCTCGCGGCGCGGGTCGCCTGCGCGCAGGCCACCGCACTCATATTGATGATGCCACGGGTGGTCATCGAGGGCGTCATGATGTGTGCGGAACGATTCGGGCCGATCAGGATCGGGCCAATGGAGACAGCACTGGTGATCGTCTTGACCAGATTGTAGCCGATATTGGCGGCATCCAGCGACGGCATGATGAGAAGATTGGCCGGGCCGATCAGCCGTGACTGCGGCAGCAATCGATCGCGAATGACCGGGACGAGCGCGCTATCGGCATGCATCTCGCCATCGACCTCGAGGCCGGGCTCGGCCCTCATGATCAGCTCGAGCGCGTCGCGCATCCGCTGGGCCGAGGGCGTGATGCGGCTGCCGAAGTCGCTCGCCGAGAGGAGCGCCACCTTGGGCTCGATGCCGAAGCTGCGCACGATCTCGGCAGCCGCCAGCGTGGTCGCCGCGATCTCCGCCGGGTCGGGCTCGTCGCTGACATTGGTGTCGCTGAAGAACAGCGGCCCCTGGTCGAGGACCAGCGCGTGCAGGGTCGAGGCCTCGTGCATACGCTCGTTGAGACCGATGACGTCGATGATATGCCTGAGATGGCCGGCAAAGGTGCCGACCGGCCCGGCGAGCAGTGCGTCCGCGTCGCCCTTGGCGAGCATGATCGTGCCGATCACCGTGCGGCGTGTGCGGACGATCTCGCTCGCCGCCCGCGGGCTGACGCCATGGCGACACATCAACTCCTGATAGAACGCGACATAGTCGTTGTAGCGCGGATCGTCGTCGGGATCGGTGACCTCGAAATCGACGCCCGGGGTGAGGCGCAGACCCAAACGCTCGATCCGCCTCTCGATCACCTCGGGCCGGCCGATCAGGATGGGCCGCGCGACGCCCTCGTCGACCACGACCTGGACGGCGCGCAGCACCGGCTCCTCCTCGCCGTCCGTGTAGACCAGCCGCTGCGGATGGCTCGCCGCCGTCTCGAACAGCGGCTTCATCAGGAACCCTGAGCGGATCACCCGCGCCGACAGCTTCTGCCGATAGGCACGAAGATCCGCGATCGGCCGCCTGGCGACGCCCGTTTCCATGGCGGCCTTGGCGACGGCGAGCGGCAACTCGACCACGAGGCGCGGGTCGAACGGCTTGGGAATCACGTAGTCGCGGCCGAAGGAGAGGCTGTCGCGGCCATAGATCGAGGCCACGGTGTCGGGCGTCGTGCTGCGCGCCAGGCTGGCCAGGCTGTCGACGCAGGCGAGCTGCATCGCCCTGTTGATGGTCGTGGCCCCGACATCCAGGGCACCTCTGAAGATGAAGGGGAAGCAGAGCACGTTGTTGACCTGGTTCGGGTAGTCGCTCCGCCCGGTGGCGACGATGGCATCCGGGCGGGTCTCGCGCGCGAGCTCGGGATTGATCTCGGAGACCGGGTTGGCGAGCGCCAGGACAAGTGGGTCCGCCGCCATGGTCATCAGCATCTCCGGCTTGAGCACGTTGGGTGCCGAGAGCCCGAGGAAGATGTCGGCACCGACAATGGCCTCGGCCAGCGTGCGCATCTGCGTCGGCTGGGCGTAGCGGGCCTTGTACGGGTCCATGCTGGCCGTCCGGCCCTCAAAGACCACGCCGTCGATGTCGGTGGCGATGATGTTCTCGCGCGGCAGGCCGAGTGCTACCAGGAGGTCGAGGCAGGCGAGCGCCGCGGCACCGGCCCCGCTGGTCACCAGCTTGCAGTCCGCGAGGTTTTTCTTCGCCAGCACCAGGCCGTTGGTGACCGCGGCACCGACGATGATCGCGGTGCCGTGCTGGTCGTCGTGGAAGACCGGGATCTTCATCCGCGCCTGGAGCTGCTCCTCGACGATGAAGCAGTCGGGCGCCTTGATGTCCTCGAGATTGATGGCGCCGAAGGTGGGCTCGAGCGCCGCCACCACCTCGACCAGCTTCAAGGGATCGGTCTCGGCCACCTCGATGTCGAAGGCGTCGATGCCGGCGAACTTCTTGAACAGCACGGCCTTGCCCTCCATCACCGGCTTGCCGGCGAGCGGGCCAATTGCGCCGAGGCCGAGAACAGCCGTGCCGTTGGAGACGACGGCAACGAGATTGCCCCTGGCGGTCAGCGTGTCGGCGGCATCCGGGTCAGCGACGATCGCCTGACACGCAATGGCGACGCCGGGCGAATAAGCGAGCGAGAGGTCGCGCTGGGTTGCCAGCGGCTTGGTCGCGACCACCTCCAGCTTGCCCGCTACCGGGAGCCGGTGGTAATCCAGCGCGTCGCGCTCGAGCGGGTCCGCCATCCCTGATCCTCTCCCTGATCCGATCCTTGCGACCGAAGCCACCGCGGGAGCTGCGTGGGTGCAGCGAACACGGAAACGCCAGAAATCGAAAGCTGACGACGCATGGCCGAGGTGATCGACGCTGGTAGCCAATTCGCCGCAGCACCGCAAGGCGACCCGCCGGCGACGGTGCCCGGGCTTGAGTGGCGCCGCTCGCACGGCCTCGTTGCTTATGATCGCGCCATTGCGACCATGGAGGCCCGGGTCGCAGAGCTGGGCCAGGGCCATGGCGACGAGCTGGTCTGGCTGCTCGAGCACCCGCCTCTGCTCACGGCCGGCACCAGTGCGTCGACCGGCGACCTGCTCGAGCCCGAGCGGTTCCCGGTGCACCAGACCGGCCGCGGCGGCAAGCTCACCTATCACGGCCCCGGCCAGCGCGTCGTCTATGCCGTCCTCGACCTCAAGCGGCGGCGGCAGGATCTGCGCTGGTACGTCCAGAGCCTCGAGGAGTGGGTGATCCGGACGATCGCCGCGTTCGGCGTCAAGGGTGAGCGCCGCTCTGGTCGGGTCGGCATCTGGGTGGCCGCCCCCGACGGCAGCGAGCGCAAGATCGGCGCCATCGGTGTCAGGGTCCGGCGCTGGGTCGCCTATCACGGCATTGCGATCAACGTGGCGCCCGAGCTGGACCATTTCGCGGCGATCGTGCCCTGCGGCATCGCCGAGTTCGGCGTCACGTCGCTGGCGGCGCTGGGTGTGCAGGCCAGCCTCGACGATGTCGATCGTGAGCTGGAGCGCCATTATCATGAGCTGCTGGCGCCTCGGCGTGGGCTGCTCGCACCCCGGCGCTGACGCCGGGCAGCGAGCGGTTGGCAGCACGGTGCTTGCGGTACTGGCCTGTCGCGCTAGGTTCGGACTACCTTTGTCTGATGGATATACGAATGACCGTGCGTTTGATTGCTTTGCCGTTCGCGGCGCTCCTGGCCGGCCTGGGCACGGGCGGAGAAGCGCAGGCGGCGTGCACGTCGTTTCCGCAGCCCGGCGTCGAGTGGCGGCGCTGCCTGCATGACGGAGCCGATTTCGGCGGTGCCGACGTGAGCGGCGGCGATCTCCGCGACACCTCGTTCAGGCGTGCCAACTTCGACGGTGCGGTCCTGGCCGACATCCGCGCGCGCCGCGCGCATTTCACCTCGGCGTCGCTGGTGGGCGCCGATTTCGCCGGTGCCGATCTGACGCTCGTCGAGTTCACCAATGCGGACCTCACCGATGCGTCGCTGAAGGGCGCCACGCTCAGGCGCACGAGCTTCATCAACGCGACACTGCGCGGCGCCGATTTCACCGGGGCCGAGCCGTTGGAAGCCGATTTCGCGCGCGCCGACTTCTCCGGCGCCACCTGGATCGACGGGACCACGATCTGTGCCGAAGGCTCGATCGGCATCTGCCGCCCGGCCCGGCCCGATCAGGCCAGCGACATCAGCAACTGAGCTACCGCTCGTCCTCGAACGCCGGGTCAACGGGCACGCGCAACGCATTGGCGAGGCGGTTGGTTTCGTTCGCCATGCCGACGATGGCGAGCAGCTCGCCCAACATCTCCTCGGTCATGCCCTTGGCCTCGGCCGCCTTGCCGTGGCTGGCGATGCAGTAGTCGCAGCCATTGCTGGCGCTGATCGCCAGATAGACGAGCTCCTTGGTCAAGGGGTCGAGCGCACCTGGCGCCATCACCTCCTTGAGGCTTTCCCAGGTGCGCTTGAGGGTTGGCGGGTGGACGGCGAGCGCCTTCCAGAAATTGTTGACGTCGGCGACGTTGCGGGTGGCCTTGATGTCGTCAAAGACCGCGCGGGCCTCGGGCGAGGCTTCGGCGTACTCGATCAGTCGGCTCATCGCTTGCTCTCCTCGAAGTAGACCACGCATCGACGTGTTGATGCAGGCACCCAGCCGCTTGACAGCATGGGCGCAGGCGGGACAGTACAGCCGCGAACAAACGAACGGCATCCGAACAGATGATGCCGCTTACAGGGAGTTGCCTCATGTTGCGTCACAGCCGTCGTCTGCTGCTCGCCTCCGCTTTGGCCCTCGGTCTCGCCGTGCCCACTGGCTTTGCCAGGGCCCAGGACATGAGCGTCCTGACCTCCGTGCCGAGCCTCGGCTTTCCGTTCTTTGTCCACATGATGAACGAGCTCCAGTCCGAGGCCGAAGCGCTTGGCGTCACCGCCGTCGAGTCTGATGGCCAGAACAGCACGCCCAAGCAGACCGCCGATGTCGAGGCCGCCGTCATCCAGGGCCTGAACGGCATCGTGATCAGCCCGTCCGACGTCAACGCCATGGCCCCGGCCATCGCGACCGCGATCGAGAACGGCCTGCCGGTCGTCACCATCGACCGCCGGGTCGACGGAGTCGACGGCATCCTGGCCCATGTGGGTGCCGACAACGTCAAGGGCGGCGAAGCCCAGGGCGAGTGGATCAAGGCCAACTATCCCGATGGTGCCCGGATCGTGAACCTGCAGGGCCAGCCCGGCGCCTCGCCGGCGATCGACCGCAACCAGGGTGTCCACAACGCGCTCGACGGCGACGACTCTTATGAGTTCATCGTCGAGCAGACGGCGAACTTCGCCCGCGACCAGGGCCTGGCCGTCACCGAGAGCATCCTCGCCGGGCTCGACAGCCCGCCCGACGTGATCGTCGCCGCCAATGACGACATGGCATTGGGCGCGGTCGAGGCCGTTCGCGCGCAAGGCCTCGAGGACCAGATCGCGATCCTCGGCTTCGACGCCCTGCCCGAGGCGCTGGCCGCCGTCCGCGACGGGGTCCTCGCCGGCACGGTCGAGCAGTTCCCCGGTGGGCAGAGCCGCCAGGCGATGCAGATCATGGTCGAGTACTTGAAGAACGAGACGGCGCCGGAGAGCGACGTCGTGCTGCTCACGCCCATCATCATCACCGCCGACAATATCGACGAGGCCGAGCGGCTCGGCGAGCTGAACTGAGCGGCGATCTCTAGCGATTGACGTCGAGATGGTGAGCGGCGCGTCCGAATCTTCGTCGGCCACGGGCGCGCCGCCACTGCTGCGGATGACCGGGATCAGCAAGTCCTTTCCCGGCGTCAAGGCGGTGGACAATGTGGATTTCGTGGTCGGCCGCGGCGAGGTGCACGCACTGCTCGGCGAGAATGGTGCTGGCAAGTCGACGCTGTTGAAGATCCTGGCCGGCGCGCAGCCGCCGGATAGCGGGTCGATCGAGCTGGAGGGGGAGCGGGTCGAGCTGGAGAGCCCGCTCGATGCGCAAGAGCGTGGCATCGTCACGATCTACCAGGAATTCAACCTGATCCCGTCGCTGACCGTGGCCGAGAACGTGTTCATCGGCCGCGAGCCCCTGCGCATCGGCAAGGGCGAGTGGGGCATCGTCGACTGGCCGCGGATGCGCCGCGAGACCCGGGGCATCACCGAGCGGGTCGGCCTCGATCTCAACCCCGACCGGCTGGTGGCCGACCTCTCGGTCGCCGAGCAGCAGATGGTGGAGATCGCCAAGGCGCTGGCCGTGTCGTCCAAGCTGATCATCATGGACGAGCCGACCTCGGCCCTGGCCGAGAGCGAGGTGGCGAAGCTCTTCCAGATCTGCCGGGACCTCAAGGACCAGGGCATCGGCATCGTCTTCGTCAGCCACCGGCTCGACGAGGTGAAGCGGCTCTGCGACCGGCTGACCGTGCTCCGGGACGGCCAGCTGGTGGGCTCGGCCGAAGTTGCCGAGACCTCGATCGACGACATCATCAAGATGATGGTCGGCCGCGAGGTCGATCAATTGTTCAAGCGGCGTGGCACGCACCAGACCGGCGAGCCGGCGCTGAGCGTCGAGAACCTCTCGGCCGAGGGCGATCCGAGCGACCCATCAGCGACGCGGTTGCACGACATTTCGCTCAGCGTGTCGCATGGCGAGATCGTGGGCCTTGCCGGCCTGGTCGGCGCCGGCCGCACCGAGCTGGCCCGCGCCATCTTCGGCGCCGATCCGATCATCCGCGGCCGGGTGCTGGTCGATGGCAGCGAGATCGACCGCAGCACGCCGCAAGGGGCGATCGCCGCGGGCATCGGCCTCGTGCCCGAGGACCGCAAGCAGCAAGCGCTCTTCCTGGCGCTCGCCGTTCGCCTCAATCTCTCGATTGCCGCGCTCGGCCGATTGACCAGCAAGCTCGGCTTCGTCGACGAGCGCGCCGAGACCGTGCTGGTCGATGAGTATCAAAAGCGGCTCAACATCCGCATGCCCGGCCCGCAAGTGGCGGTCGGCAATCTCTCGGGCGGCAACCAGCAGAAGGTGGTGCTCGCCCGCTGGCTCGCCTTGCAGCCCAAGGTGCTGATCGTCGACGAGCCGACCCGGGGCATCGACGTCGCCGCCAAGGCGGAGGTGCATCAGCTGCTGTTCGAGCTGGCCGCGACCGGCATCGCCATCCTCGCCATCTCGTCGGAGCTGTCGGAGGTCATGACCTTGAGTGATCGAATCTTGACCATGCGCGAGGGGCGGCTCACCGGCGATGTGCCCATCGCCGAGGCCAGCGAGGAGCGGTTGATGCAGCTGATGACGATGGGCCGAATTCAGGAAACGGCCGGGGCGGGCATCGGGCATGGCTGAGCGCCGCGCCCAGGAATCGCGTGATGTCGACGTCTTCGGCCTGCTCGCCCGCTTCGCGCCGCTGATCTTCCTCCTCGTGTTGATGGCCGTCTTCGCCATCCTCGAGCCGCGCTTCTTGAGCCCGCTCAACCTGTTCAACGTCATGCGCCAGGTGTCGATCTTCGGCCTCCTGGCGATCGGCATGACCTTCGTCATCCTGACCCGCGGCATCGATCTCTCCGTCGGCTCGCTGATCGCCCTCACCGGCCTGGTCGGTGCTGCCGTCGCCAAGGGCGGCTTCGAGAGCCGCTTCGCCGTCGGCACCGCCGCCGAGGCCGCGGGCTATGGCTGGCCCCTGGCGTTGCTGGCTGCAATCGCCGTCGGCATGGCCTGCGGCTTCCTCCAGGGCATCGCCATCACCAAGCTCAAGGTGCCGCCCTTCGTCGTGACGCTGGGCGGCATGTCGGCGTTTCGCGGTGCCGCCCTCCTGTTCGCCGGCGGCGGGCCGATCTCCGGCTTCGACGAGGGCTATCGCTGGTGGGGCCAGGGCTATATCGGCCAGGTGCCGGTGCCGGTGATCATCTTCGCGGTGGCAGCGATCGTCGCCTGGGTGGTGCTCCGCTACACCCGCTTCGGGCGCAACGTCTACGCGGTCGGCGGCAACCCCGAGGCGGCCAGGCTCTCCGGCCTCAACGTCGATCGGATCACGCTCTCGGTCTACGTCATCATCGGCTTCATGGCCGGGCTCGGCGGCTTCGTCCTCTCGGCCCGGCTCAACTCGGCCGAGGCCGTGGCCGGGCTGACTTATGAGCTCACCGTCATCGCCGGGGTGGTGATCGGCGGCACCTCGCTCTTCGGCGGGGTCGGCACGATCTTCGGCACGGTGATCGGCACCATGCTGATCGGCGTGCTCTTGAACGGCCTCGTGCTCAACAATGTCAGCTCCTACGTCCAGCAGATCATCATCGGCGTGATCATCGTGCTGGCCGTCGCCTTCGACACGTTTGCCAAATCGAAGCGCAAGCGGGCTTGAGCCGCCGGTGGGTGACCGCCGTTCTTGATTATGGTATTCTCAACCTTCGATTGATTTTTGCACGTCGCATTCATCCATTGAAGGAGGAGAGCCATGACCGAGCAGGTCCTCGTCCGCGGCCCGGCGCCCGTCGTCAACGCCTTTCAGGCCGAGCTTCGGACCTTCGTCGCTGAGCAGGCTGCCCAGGCGACTGCCTTCGTTCCCGAGCCGGAGCCGGTGCGAGCCGCGAGCGGTGAGCTGCAGGCACTCGGCCACGAGGCCTGGGTGCAGCTCGCCTTGAACATGGGCCAGGCGGTCGCCGTCGGCGTGATGACGAGCGTGGTCAAGGCGCTGGTCATCGACTGGATCAAGACCAAGGCCAAGGCGATGGGCCTCTGGGTCCAGACCAGCGAGGCCTGACCGGCACCGTCAAGGCAGGCGTCGGCCGCTGCCGCAGTGCTCCAGCAAAGTATTGCTGCAGGTGAATACCATGCAGCGCCAGCGCGGCGCGGAACGGGTGGCCAGTGCGGCATCCATCGGTTAACGTGGCGGTTAAGCTTAAAGAAACCTTAACTAAGCAACCGACGGAGGAGCGCTGGCAATGCGCAGCTTATCATTGGTTGTCATCGGCTTGACCCTCGCCGCGACGACGGCTGCGGCCGAGCCGTTGCGCCTCGCTGACACGGATCTCGATCGCGTGACCGCCGACGTGCGCAACATCGGCGTCGTTGCTCGAGTCGTCGAAGCTCTCGGTTACGACGGCCTCGACACCGACGACACCATCATCCGCATCCGCAGCACCAGCGACGGTGACAGCGGTTTCATCGATGCGCGGCGCAGCGCCGAGGCTGGAGCCGACCATGCCGCTCTCGCCGCTCCGACCAGCGCTGCTCGCATCAGCGGTGACGATGCAGGCAACGCGGTCGGCGCCAGCGGTGGCTTGATCCTGCGCGACGGCAACCTTGCCGGCATCGGCGTCGCGGTGTTCAACAGCGGCGCCGTTGCCGGCAACGACAGGTCGGCAACGACAACAAGCACCGCGAGCCAGCAGATCGTGGTCCGCACCAGCAGCACGGACAATGGTGCCGTCGTCCAAACCACCGGCACCTTTGCGCGCACGAGCAGCTCGGATTCCTCGAGCGGCGTCTCCAGCGGCGGTGCCGGCATCAGAGCCACCGGCCTCTTCGCCGGCAACGGCATCGGCGGCGTCGAGCGGAGTCTTATGGTCAGGAACGACAACGCCAGCGGTGGTGCCAGCATCCGATCCGCCAGTCTCTTTGCCGGCAACAGCAGCTCGGGCTTGTCGACCAGCCAGCTCGACAGGGGCATCACCTCTGGCCGTTTCAACGCGTCGGCCTTCGCTGGCGGCGCTGTCACCAGCATGCTCAGAGGCAGCTTCGTGCCGACGACGTCGGGCACGGCGTCGCCGCTGGCCTCGATCAGGCGAAAGAACCGAGCGTCGGTGCGGATGGCGATGCCGGTCGAGAAGAGAAGTGCGTAGCCGCCATAGATGAGCATCGCGGAAAGCGCGGCACCGAGGCCCATCAGCATGCCGGAGCGCCCTTGCGGCGGCTCAGTAGTCGCCCGGGATCAGCTCCTTGATCATCGGCGCCATGCCGGCGGTGACGCCGCCGTCGACCACGAGGTTGGTGCCGTTGACGAAGGCCGCCTCGTCGGCGGCGAGGAAGGCGATGGCGGCCGCGATGTCGTCGGGCTGGCCGACCCGGCCCACGGGATACCAGCGATTGAGCTTCTCGAAGATCTTCGGGTCCTCGGCGACACGCTTTTTCCAGCTGGAGTTCTCGGTCTGCACGGTGCCGGGCGAGACGGCGTTGGTGCGGATGCCCTTGGGCCCGTACTCGGTGGCGAGCGTGCGGGTGAGCGACAGCAGGCCGGCCTTGGCGGCGCTGTAGCCGGGATTGCCGAAGGTCATCAGCGCGTTGATCGAGGAGACGTTGACGATGGCGCCGCGGCCGCGCTCGCTCATGCCCGGGAGCACCGCCTTGGCCATGCTGAACGCGGCCCGCAGCGTGACGGCGAGCTCCTCGTCCCAGCCCTCGTCGTCGGTGTCGGCGATGACGGCTGGGCCGGCCTTGAACGCGTTGTTGACCAGCACGTCGAGTGGCCCGAGCGCCCGCTCGGCGTCAGCGACCAGCCGTGCCGGGGCGCCCTTGGCCGCCACGTCGGCGACCAGCGCCACGGCGGTCCGGCCCTTGGCGACGATCTCCTTGGCGACGGCGTGCGCCGGCTCGCTGTCGATCTCGGCGATGGCCACCGCGGCACCTTCGTCGGCGAGCCTGAGTGCCGTGGCGCGGCCGATGCCACGTCCAGCACCGGTGATCAGCACGGTCTTGCCGACGTAGCGTCGCATCATGTCGTCTCCTCAGCTGCCGACCAGGCGGCGAAGGCCGCCCGGACATGATCGAGCGCCGATAGGCGCCAATGACCGTAATTGTAGAAGCCGAGGCCTTCGGCGCCAGCGGCCTTCAGCAGCGCGGCTGCGGCCACCGTCTCACGGCCGCCTGCCAGATCCGGGTGGCTCGGCCGCAGGATCGCGTTGAGCCTCGTGCTCGAGCCGAGCCGTTGGCGCACATCGAAGAGGTCGGCAGCGATGGCGGCGGCGGACGGCTCGTAGAAGCAGATCTCGACCCGGTCCGCCGCCTCCCCCAGCAGCTTCAGGTCGCTGCCCTCGATCCAGCTCTTGGCGGACGGCCGCTGCACCGAGGGGATGATGCGCAGCTCCGTCGACTTGGGCATGGCGGCCTTGATCTCTGCCACCAGATCCGCGACGCAGCGGCAGCGCCACTGGAGATAGGCCTGCAGCTCGCCGTCACTGACCAGGTCGGCCTGGAACCAATCGGCCGCGCGCTCGCCCGCATCGACGTCGCTCGCCATCCAGGCTTCGATCCGCGCCACGACCCGGTGGCGAAGACCCTCGGCGTCGATGCCGGCTGCGGTGGCCGCTTCCATGGTCGCGGGCGCGAAGCAGAGGCCGAGATAGAGGTCGATCCAGGAATCGAGCGACACCAGCGCGAACTCGTGGTGGTAGCCGTGCGCATAGGGCAGCCAGCCCGGCGTCTCGAGCGTCACGGCCTCCAGGTCATAGCCGCTGGCGAGATCGGCAACGAGGCTGACGATGTAGTGGCGGACGTCGGGGTGCGCCGGGTTGAGGCTGTAGATCAGCCCGTCGCCCATGGCGTTCCTCGAGATCAGCTCGGGATGGGCCTGGCCGAGACGGGTGTTGTGGCAGCAGACGGTCCAGCCGATCCGCGCCATGTCGGGGGCAGCCCGCTCCAGCTCGATCAGCGGGTCGACATGCTCGAGCATCGGGTGCGGGATCGGCGCGACCCGGCCGTAGCGCTGCGCTCGGTGGCGGAAATAGATGGTGCCGTCGTCGGGAAAATAGACCTTGCCGGAGCGGCCGTGCGGCCGGACGAACTTGCCGGCGTGGTAGCTCGTCGCCATGGCGATGCTGTCGGCGCCGGCGTCGCGCAGCCGATCGGCGACGGTGGCGAACCCCTCGTCGACGAGGTCCCAGGCATAGACGTAGACGGCTTTGCTCGACATCGGTGACCCCCTTGGTGCGCGCTCCGGCAAGACAGCGCGTCGGCCGGCGTTGCTCTATCAGGTCGGTGCGTATCCTCGCTCGCTGTGTATCAAGGCGGTGCGGCGCTTGTCATCCGCCTCCGTGCGGCGGGCTCACTTGCCGCCACACCGCTCGCACCGCTCGATGGCGCTCCCGCGCGTCCGGTCACTGAGCGAGCTTGTTGCCAACGCCCTGATCCAGGTTATAAATCGTTCAAGAGGGGTACAAAAGACAGCCCGATAACGGAGGACGCTGATCATGACCGTGCGCAAAGAGCGGGAAATTATTCTTCAGCAGCTGTGGCGCGAGCGCCTGCTGCGTGGCGAGATCGATCGGCGACAGTTCCTCTCGCGCACACTCACCGCCGGCCTCGGCGTCGCGGGAGTCAGCGTTGCCGCCAAGCTCGGCATGGGCGCGCGCCCGGCCATGGCCCAAGATCGCCCGCTGACGCCGACCTTCTATCAGTGGATCGAGGACCTCCACCCGGCCATCCCCGAGGTCAATGCCGGGTTTCCCGGGCTGAACTTCCAGATCGCCCCGGTCGAGGGCTTCGGCATCGAGCGCTTCGTCGCCGAGGCCAAGGACCAGAAGAGCACCTGGGACGTCTATGTCGGCCAGACGCCGTTCGTCGAGATGTCGGCGATGATCGAGGCCGACGTGATCGAGCCCTGGGACAACTACATCCCCAAAGAGGTGATCGACGACATCCTGCCCTCGATCCGCGAGGAGTGCTCGATCGACGGCAAGCTCTACAGCTGGCCCTTCCTGCTCGATGTCATCGGCATGAGCTGGCATTCCGGCCTCACCAGCCAGGCGGGTCTCGACGGTCCCCCGCCCGAGACCTGGGACGCCTACATCGAAGCGTCAAAGGCGGTCATGGAGTCGGGCGCCGCACCATATGGTGCCACCTTCGATGCGCATGGCTGGCGCTCGCTGGCCCCGTTCGCGCACTCGATGACGCCGGACGTCTACACCGACGAGCATCTCTTCGACTTCACCAGCGACGCGGCGGTCGAATCGCTGATGTTGATGAAGGAACTGATGACGCTGGCCAATCCCGACATCCTGCTCGCCGGGACCAGCGACGGCGGCGTCAACGGCACGCCCGACGAGGTCGCTTTCGCCTCGCAGCGCGTCGGCTACTACACCAAGTACTTCAATGCGCCGCTGCGCATGGCCCAGTACTGGGACGACCCGAAGGCGCTGCAGATGGCGGGCCTGCCCAAGTTTGCCAGTGGCGAGGGCTCGACCGTTTTCTGGACCACCGGCTCTGCCCTGTTCAAGCACGGGCAGAACAAGGAGAAGGCGGCCGAGTACATCCAGGCGCTGACCTACAACCCGCAGATCTGGCAGGATTCGATCGCCGGCACGGCGACCGCGCACCCGGGCCAGCTGCCGCCCTACGCCTCGATCTACGCCGGCTGGGCCGAGAACACGCCGGAGTGGATGCCGCCCTTCGTCGATCTGGTGCGCGGCCAGCTCGACCGTGCCCGGGCCATCGACAACCACCTCTTCGGCCTGCAGCAGTTCGTCATCGGCAAGCCGATCTGGGAAACCTTCCTGACCGGCGAGGAGAGCGATCCTCGCGTGGCACTGGCCAACGTCGTCGAGGCCGTCCAGGCCGAGATGAACCGCGGCTAGACCGAAACCAGGCTATTTGACTTGAGAAACGGAGCGGCGACGGCGAGCAACCCGTCGTCGCCGCAAGCTGGAGCCATGTCATGGCTGGAGTGATGTGATGGCAGCTCACCTCTCATCGGCTCTCGACATCGCATGAGCCGCGCTGTGGCGGCCGGCGAGCGCGGTGGGCTGGCAGGTCTCATCGACCGCAGCAATGTCTGGCTGTTCCTGCTGCCGGCGCTGGCGTTCTTCATCAGCTACCAGATTTGGCCGATTATTCGCGTCATCTGGATCAGCTTCACCGACTACCAGTTCCTGACCAACGATCCGACCAACTGGATCGGCTTCGCCAACTATGTCGAGGCGCTGAACGACCCGTTGATGTGGGCCGGCCTCGGGCGCGCGGCCTATTTCACCGCGATGTTCCTGCCCGGCACGATCATCCTGCCGCTGCTGCTCGCGATCCTGGTCGACCGGGTCGAGGACCAGCGGCTAGCGACCATCTATCGGGTGATCATCTTGATCCCTGCGGTGATCCCGAGCACGCTGATCTTCGTGCTCTGGAAGTGGATGTATAATTTCCAGGTCGGCCCGATCAATCACTTCCTGGTCGAGGTCCTGGGCATTTTCACCATCCAGACCGCACCGCAATGGCTCGGCGGCACACCCCTCACCTTGCCGGCGATCGCGGTCATGGAGGTCTGGTGGGGGCTCGGCTACCACACCGTCTTCTTCCTCGCCGGGCTGGCCGCCATCCCCAAGGACCTGCCGGAGGCGGCGCGCATCGACGGCGCCAACGAGTGGCAGATCTTCTGGCACGTCACCCTGCCGGCGCTGCAGCCGATCATGATGATCTTGATCGTGCTGCGCTTCGGCACCTCGATGGCGGTGATCGACGAGTACCTGATCTTCGGCGGCTTCAACCGCGATTCACCGACCTACACCTGGACCATCTTCATGTATGACCAGGCCTTCAAGACAGGGCTCTGGCGACAAGGGTTCGCCGCCGCCATCGGCATGATCGGTGCCGTGGTGATGATGGCCTTCGTCGGCGCCCTTCTCTACGTCTTCCGGCGCAAGGGCTGACACGGCATGGCAACCGACATCCGAGCCCTTCCCGCCGTCGTCACCCGTCAGCCGGGTCGCGGCTACAACCGGGCGGTGGTCATCCGCCACGCGGTGATCATCTTCTTCTGCCTGGTGATCGTCCTGCCGCTGCTCTGGGTGCTGCTGCTGTCGATCAAGTCGCTGCCCGATTCGATGCGCGGCAATCTCTGGCCGCGCAATTTCGACTTCAGCCACTACACTTATGTGCTGGAGAAGATCGACACCCTGCCGATCAACATGTTCAACAGCATCTACGTCACCGGCTTCACCGTCCTGATCACCTGCTTCTGCGCGGTGCTCGCCGGCTATGCGCTGGTCCACCTCAAGTTCGGCGGCAAGGCCTGGATCATCGGCATGCTGATCGCCACGCTCTACTTCCCGACCCGCGTGGTCTCGATCATCACCATCTACGGCATCCAGAGCGATCTCGGCCTGATCAACAGCACGACCGGGCTCATCCTGCCCTATATCACGCTCAGCCTCGCGGTCTCGATCCTGATCATGCGCAGCGTCTTCCAGCTGGTGCCGGTCGAGCTGTTCGATGCCGCCAAGATCGACGGTGCGGGGCCCTGGAAGAGCCTCTGGATGGTGGGCCTGCCGCTGGTCCGCAACGGCCTGGTCGTCATCATCATCGTCAATTTCGTCACCGCCTGGGGCGAGTACCTGCTCTGCTCGACGCTGACCAACGACCAGAGTGCCCGCACCGTGCCGGTCATGCTGGCACATGCGGCGGGCGGCCTCGGCCAGTGGGCCTGGCCACGCATCGCCGCCGTCTACGTGATCGTCACCGCACCCGGCCTGATCGCCTTCATGTTCGCCCAGAAGCTCTTCTTCAAGGGTCTGATGGAGGGCGGCATCAAGGCGTGAGTTGGCGGCGTCAGCTGCTGGTTGGCAGCAGCCACTCCTGGCGGTCGATCCGATAGACCCAGCAATCGTCGGCACCGAATAGCCGGCGCTCGATGCGGTGAAAGCCCAGCCGCTCGTAGAAGCGATGTGCCCGGTGATTGGCCGCCAGCGGATCGACGAGAACTGCCTTTACCACAGGCTCGGCGAAGCAGCGGTTCAGCGCGACCTGCATCATCTTGCTGCCGTAGCCTCGCCCGAGATCAGACGCCTCGCCGATCCAGATGTCGATGGCGCGAAGCCCGGCGCCGACCTCGCCCCAATAGTGGGTCTCCTCGGCCTGCGGGTCGATGATCTGGATGAAGCCGATCGGCCGGTCGTCGATTTCTGCCAACAAGAGCTCCCGCCACGGCAGCAACCGCGGCAGCTCGGCCTGCCAGTCGAAGAAGTCGTCACCGCCGCCGGCGGCGGTGACATGCGGCTGCCGGTCCCAGTGCTCCAGGAGCTCGCGGTCCTCAGGCGTCGCTGATCGAAGGCGCATCACAAGGCACATTCCTCGACTGTGAGCCTCTGCTTGCTCGATCTGGGCAATCGACAGCGATCGGCAACACGCTATCTAACCTCGAGTGCATCCCTGGAGAGCTTTGCATGACATTGATCCTGGCCGGCGGCGCCGCGGCCATCGGCGCGCTTCTCGGCCTGATTTCCCTGCTCTGGCCGCACAAGGCCGCCCGCATCGTGCGGCTCTGCCCAGACCCGGCGAGCAAAGGCGGCTTCGCCGAGTTCCGCGCGACTTATGGCGGTCTGCTGCTCTTCGCGCATCTGGCCGTGCTACTCGCCATCTTCATGCGCGAGCAGGCGGGGATGGCCAGTGTCATCGGCGCCAGCTTCGCCGTTGGTGCCGGCTGGCTGGGCGCGGCGCTGGGCCGGGCGATCGCGATGCTGGCCGATCATGGCGCAGCACCAGACGCGGACGGGCTACAACCTGTTCTCGACCGTCTTCGAGCTGGCATTGGCGCTGGCGCTGCTGGCACCCTGGCTCGATCATCTGCCGCTCTGAGCCTTGACCGGCGCGTCCGTCAGGCGGCCAGCGGCGCCGCCTGATCCGTGTAGCGCTCGAAGATCTCACGCAGCGCCGTGACCACCGCCTTGGGCTCGTCGAGACGGTTGATCTGGCTGGCCTGCGCGCGTCCGTCCGGCAGGTCGGCCAGGTACCAGGCCAGGTGCTTGCGGGCGTTGCGCTTGCCGAGGTCGCGGCCGTAATGGCTGAGCATGGCGTCGTAGTGTCCAAGGATCGTCACCAGCCGCTCGGCCGGCGTCGGCAATCGCGGTACTGGCAAACCCGCAAGTCCGGCTGCAATGCGTGCCGGCTGCCAAGGACGGCCGTAGGCGCCCCTGCCGATCATCACGCCGTCGGCATGGGCTAACGCCAAGGCCTGACGCGCCGTCTCAAGATCGGTGATGTCGCCATTGACGATCAATGGAAGGTCCGTCGCTGCCTTGACCGCGCGGACGGCCCGCCAATCGGCGTGGCCCTTGTAGAGCTGGGCCCGGGTGCGGCCGTGCACCGTCAGCAGTTGGATGCCAGCGGCAGCAGCGAGGCGGGCGATCTCGGGCGCGTTGCGCTGGCTGTCGTCCCAGCCGAGGCGCATCTTCAAGGTGACCGGGACGTCGACGGCGGCCACCACGGCGTCCAGGATCCGCGCCGCCTGCGCCGGCTCGCGCATCAAGGCGGAGCCCGCGGCCTTGCCGACCACCTCTTTCGCCGGGCAGCCGAAATTGATGTCGACGAGGTCGCAGCCCTGATCGACCACGAAGCGCGCCGCCTCGGCCATGGTGGCCGGATCGTGGCCGGCGAGCTGCACGGCCCAGGGGCGCGTGGCCGCATCGAAGCGGAGCTGCCGGCGGGTCTTCGCGGTCGCCGCCAGAAGGTGCGGGCTGGCGATCATTTCCGAAAAGACGAGGCCGGCGCCGAAGCCCGCAACCAGACGGCGAAACGGCAAATCACTGACCCCGGTCATCGGGGCCAGCATCACGTTGGAGGCCAGTTTCAGCGGCCCGATGTCAATCGATGCTTGCATTGTGGCATCGATGTACGGGAAAGCGATCAGGACGCAAGGGTGAGTACGACCATACGCTCGATGAGCGCGCAAATCCTGCACGCGTGGCAGCTGAGCAAGCCTTTCTTAACCCGAAAAGGCGATGCTCCTGCTGGTCGTCGAATGACGGTGTTTCCCGACACGAGTTCTTGCGGACTGCGGTTTTTTGATGGTGCGAGGGTAGCGGATGACGACGATCGAGCGTAGCAGCGGTAAGAGCTGGACGGGTTTGGCGGTTGCCTGGGGCTGCACCGTCGCAGCGACGATCGCCTTGGGCCTGGTCGTTGCCACAGCACCACTGCCGCATCTCGCCGCCGTTGATGCCGCCCCGGCCGGCGTCGTTGCAGCACCTGCAGTGCACGATCGGGACGGCTGAAGCACCGCCCGGGGCAACCCTCTCAGTACAGAGCTTGAGTGCAGCGCGTCAGTGCAGCGCTGGACGTCGCGCCTGCTGACTGACCCGAACGACGCCTTCGAGTCGCTCGACCGTCGGTCGCTTGGCGTGGCTGAGCGACAGGGCCTCGGGCAGCGCCACGATGACCTCGCGGCCGTCGGGCATCTGGATGACCAGACGCACATCGGCGCCGCTGCCGCCCTCGATCAAATGCGGCTTCAGCCGGATCGCGGCCGCCGGGTCGGCGAGCTCGATGTCGAGCAGGCTGTCGAGCCGATCGGCCGTGGCGTCCAGTGGCCGCAAGCGCTGGCCGGAGAGCTTCACCTCGTCGCCATCCACGCGAATGTCCGCCGTCAGCATCACGGCCGTGCCGATCTCCAGCAAATGCCGGTTCTGCTCGAGCACATCGGCGAACAGCATCACCTCGTATTGCGCCGTCGAATCGGAGAGCTGCAGGAAAGCGAAGCGGCTGCGCTCCGTCTTCTTCTCCTTCTTGGCGACGATCACGCCGGCCAACTCCACCATCTGACCAGCGAACTGGCCGGGTGACTCGAACACCTTGGCCGCAGCGACGACGCTCAACTTCTCGAGCGCCTCGGCATAGCCATCGAGCGGGTGCGCCGAGAGATAGACGCCCAGCACCTGGAACTCATGCGCCAGCCGCTCGGTGAGGTCCCACTCCTCGGCCTCGGCTAGGCGCGGCTCGGGCACCGTCTCGCCACCGCCACCGAAAAGGCCCGTCTGGGCACTGTCCTCGGCGGCCTTGAGCGCGGTCGCATGGGCGATGGCGGCATCGAGCGATGCGGTCAGCCGGGCGCGGTTGGCATCGAGGCCGTCGAGCGCGCCGGCCTTGACCAGCGCCTCCAGGAGCCGCCGGTTGCAGCCCTTGCCGGCCAGCCGCCGGGTCAGATCGAACAGGCTCTTAAAGGCGCCGTGCGCCTCGCGCTCCGCGACCAGGGCTTCCATGGCGGCCTGCCCGACGCCCTTGATGGCCGCGAGCGCAAAACGAACGCCGCTCGAGGCTGGCGCACCATTGGCGGGCTGATCCTCCACCGAGAAGGTCGGCAGCGACGCGTTCACGTCGGGCGGCAAGAGCTCGATGCCGCGACCACGCATTTCATGACGATAGGCGGCGAGCTTCTCCTGGTTCGCCATCTCCATGGTCATCACCGCCGCATAGAACTCGAGGGGGTGGTTCGCCTTGAGATAGGCCGTGTGGTAGGCGAGCAGCGCATAGGCTGCGGCATGGCTCTTGTTGAAGCCGTATGAGGCGAACTTGGCGACCGCATCGAAGATGGTGTTGGCCATGCCGTCCTCGATGCCGTTCTTGGCCGCGCCCTCGACGAAGACCGCCCGCTGCGCCTCCATTTCGGCCGCGATCTTCTTGCCCATGGCGCGCCTCAGCAGATCGGCGCCGCCGAGCGTGTAGCCGGCGAGCTTTTGCGCGATCTCCATCACCTGCTCTTGGTAGATGATGACGCCGTTGGTCTCTTTCAGGATCGGCTCGAGCATCGGGTGAAGATAGGCTGCCGGCTCCTCGCCATGCTTGACGTTGATGTAGCGGGGGATGTTGTCCATCGGGCCTGGCCGGTAGAGCGAGACCATGGCGATGATGTCCTCGAAGCAGTCCGGCTTCAGCTTGCGCAAGCTGTCGCGCATGCCGCCCGATTCCAGCTGGAACACGCCATTGGTCTCGGCCCGGCTCATCAGCTCGTAAGCCGGCTTGTCGTCGAGCGGCAGCGACTGCAGGTCGAGGTCGGTCCCACGTGCGCGAACCATGGTCTCGGCGAGGCGCAGCATGGTGAGCGTGGTGAGGCCGAGGAAGTCGAACTTGACCAGCCCTGCCTTCTCGACGTCCTTCATGTTGAGCTGGGTCACCGAGCTGCCGCTGCGCGGGTCGCGGTAGAGCGGCACCAGCTCGTCGAGCGGCCGATCGCCGATGACGACGCCCGCGGCATGGGTCGAGGCGTGGCGCGGCTGGCCTTCCAGCTTGAGCGCGATCTCGATCATCCGCGCGACCGCAGGGTCGCCGTCGCGGGCCTCCTTCAGCCGCGGCTCCATCTCGACCGCCTGGGCGAGGGTGACGGGCTTGGCCGGATTGAAGGGCACGAGCTTGCAGATCTTGTCGACCAGGCCGAACGGCAGGCCCAGAACACGGCCAACATCGCGCAGTGCGGCCCTGGCCATCAGCTTGCCGAAGGTGATGATGTGGGCAACCCGGTCGTGGCCGTAGCGCTGCTCGACGTAGCGGATCACATCGTCACGGCGGTCCTGGCAGAAATCGATGTCGAAATCCGGCATCGACACGCGTTCGGGATTCAAGAAGCGCTCGAACAGCAGGCCGAAGCGCAGCGGGTCGAGGTCGGTGATGTCGAGCGACCAGGCGACGACGGAGCCAGCACCCGAGCCGCGCCCCGGCCCCACCGGTATGGTCTCGCCCTTGGCCCATTTGATGAAGTCGGCGACGATCAGGAAGTAGCCGGGGAAATCCATCTGGACGATGACGTCGAGCTCGTACTCCAGGCGTTCCCGGTAGGGTGTGGTCGCCTCTCCGGCCAAATCGAGTGCCTGCAAGCGCCGCTCGAGCCCTTCTCGCGCCTGCACCCGCAGCTCCTCGGCCTCGTCGCGCCCGGCACCGGTATCGAAGGGCGGCAGGATCGGCTGGCGGGAGGGTGCCACGAAGCCGCAACGCCGGGCGATGAGCAGCGTGTTCTCGATCGCCTCCGGCAGGTCGGCAAACAGCTCCTCCATCTCGGCCGGCGTCTTGAAGCGGTAGTCGAGGGAGAAGCGGCGGCGATCGTCGTTTTGGATGTTCTGCCCCTCGGCGATGCAGATCAGGGCGTCGTGCGCCTCGTGCATGTCGGGGTCGAGAAAGAGGCAGTCATTGGTGGCGACCAGCGGCAGCTCACGGTCGAAAGCGAGATCGAGGAAGAAGGGCTCGGTGAGCGCCTCGGCCTCCTCGTCGTGACGCTGCAGCTCGATGTAGAGCCGCCCCGCGAAGGCAGCCTGCAGCCGGTCGAGCAAGGCCACGGCACCATCCTTGTCGCCCCGCTGCACGAGGCGGCCGAGCGGCCCCTCGGCCCCGCCGGTGAGCACGATCAGGCCGTCGTTCCATCGCTCGAGCGCGTCGAGAGCGACCCAAGAATCGTCGGGATCGTCCAGATAGATGGCGCTCATCAGCTTCAGCAGGCTGCCGTAGCCGGCTTCGCCCTGGGCCAGCACCGGCAGGAGCGGCGGCCGTTGCACGCGCTCGCGGCGCTGCTTGGCCATGCTGCCCGGCTGGCTCGGCAGACCGATCGGCAGGAGTGCGCCGACGATCGGCTGGACCCCCTGGCCCATCGCCGCAGCACCGAACTGCATCACCCCGAAGAGGTTGGCGTGGTCGGTGACCGCGACGGCCGGCATCGAGAGCGCCGCGCAGCGCTTTGCCAGTGCTTGATAATCGATCGCCCCTTCGAGCAGCGAGTAGGCCGAGCGAACCCGCAGGTGGACGAAGGGAGCGTGGGGCATAAGGACGCCTCAATAGCTAGATATGGTGGAGCTTCGGCATTGATACCGCAGGATACGGGCGGCGTGAACTGCTGTCCGTCGCCGAGCCATCGAGTGTCGCGGGGGTGTGCCGATCGTGCCCAGTTCGGCTCCGCTAACACATCGGCCACCGGCGATCGTGCGGCCCCGCTCGCCCGCAGCCTGCCCAGGGCTGGGCGGCTGGATACGACCCGCTGCTGGCTGTGCCATGACGGCCAGTTCGTGTAGAGTATTTAAAAAGAGTAAGGGGTCGGGCAGTCATCGGTAACAACAGCATAGGCACTGGAACTGCACTGGGCGACCCCGGTGACGGAACGGCGGACGCGACGGTCGAGCGACGCCTGTCGGCCATCTTTGCCGCCGATGCCGTGGGTTACAGCCAGCTGATGGAGCAGGACGAGGCGGCGACCGTTCGCGCGCTAGCGAGTGCGCGGTCAACGATCGATGCGGAAATCCTGGCGCGGCAGGGACGTATCATCTTCACGGCCGGTGACAGCGTCGTTGCCGAGTTTCCCTCCAGCGTCCAGGCCGCCGAGGCGGCGCTCGCCATCCAACACGCCGCGACGCACCGTGAGACGAAGCCCTCGGACGATGCCGTTCGTGCCCTTAATTTTCGCATCGGCATCCATTTCGGCGATGTCCGGGTCAGCGGCGAAGACCTCTTGGGTGACGGGATCAACGTCGCCGCCCGGCTGGAAGCGCTGGCTCCCGCCGGCGGCATCTGCATCTCCGATGTCGTCGCCGATCAGATCGTCGGGCGCATTGAGGATGGCTTCGAGGCGATCGGCAAGCGGCGGCTGAAGAACATCGCCCGGCCGATCAGCGCATGGGTTTGGCCGCGCATCGAGGCGAGGCGCATGCGCCGCCGGCGCCTGCTGCGCCGCGCGGTGCCGGCTTGCCTGGCGGTCGCCCTGGTCGCCGCGGCCGGTCTCGTCGTGGTCACTTCAGAGCAGGAGGGACGCCTCGGTGAGGTTGCGGGCGGCCCTCGGATCGCGGTGCTGCCCTTCGACGAAATCGGCAGCGGTGCCGAGGAAGCGTTCTTCGCGCGCGGGCTCAGCCGCGACATCAATGCGCTGCTCGCGGATTTCTCCAACCTCTTCGTGCTGGCGCCCGACGCGACGGCCGCGGTTGCGGACGACCCGCGCTGCTCGGCTATTCGCGAGCGGCTGGGCGCCGATTTCATCCTTGCTGGCACGGTGCGGCGGGCCGGCGATCAGTTGCGCGTGACGACCACCTTCACCGACGCCCGGACGTGCCGTGAGCTTGCCGCACCCGGCCCGTTCGATCGCGAGCTTACCGCTTCGAGCGTGCTCGATGTTCAACTCGAGATTGCTCAAAAAGTGGTGGCGCAAGTCGGTTCCAGCGATGCCCCGATTTTCGATTCCGCCGTCGTCCGCGACCTGCGTGACGAAGCGCCCGAGGATCTGACCGCTTATGAGTGCGTCCTGCTATCCTACTGGTTCTACGAGAACTTTGCTCCCGAGCGGCATCGCCGCGCCCGGGCGTGCCTGGAGCATGCCGTCGAAGGCGATTCCGGCTACTCGCTCGGCTGGTCACGACTGGCCTTCGCCTTCATCGAATCCAAGAAGTACTCGATCGACCCGCCAGCCGACTGGGCCGAACGGGCGCTTGCTGCGACCCGCCGATCGATTGATCAGGATCCGGCCAATCCGGACGCCTATTACGCCCGCGCCATCTTGAGCCAGATGCGCGGCGAGGAGCGGTCGGTCTTCAAGACCAATGCCGAGAGGGCGATCGAGCTCAACCCGAACGACGCGTTCATTCTCGCCGACCTCGGCACCTGGATGGCCTATTCTGGTGAGTGGGAGAAGGGCAAGGACTGGGTGAGCCGGGCGATGCTCCTCAACCCGACGCATCAGAGCTGGTGGCATTTCATCTGGCAGCTGCACGCCTTTCTCCTGAACGACTACCAAGCGTCGCTCGAGATTGCCCAGAAAGTCAATTTGCCCGGCAACTACATGGTGCAAGCTGCCGTGGCGTCGGCCCAGGCGATGGCCGGCCAGGAGGCACAGGCGAATGCTACGCTGGCGCGCGTGCTGGAGCTGCAGCCCGACTACGCCCTCGATCCGCGCCAGCCGTTCCGCGATCGTGGCATGCAGCCCGAGCTGATCGACGGCCTCATGGAGGGCCTGCGCCGCGCCGGGATGGACGTACCCGAGGCCTGAGCATCGACTGGACGGCCGCAGCTATAAGGTAACGAGGGGCCTGGGGAGATCATCTCCCCAGACTCTTTCCTGCACTTACACTGGCGCTGGTGCCGTCGTCAGTTCTCACGCTGGCTTGGCGGATGACCTCGGCGATGTGGACGAGCTGGTCGGAGAGTGGGTTGGTTTTTCGCCAGACCATGCCGATGGTTCGCGATGGCCGGGGTCGCGGCAGGCGGGCGATCGAGACGGCGGCCGAGCGTGTTTCGATGGGCACGGCCATTTCCGGGATGAGGGTGACGCCGATGCCGGCGCCGACCATCTGGACCAGGGTCGAGAGCGAGCTTCCCTCCATCAGGTTGCGGGGCAAGGGCGATGAGATCTTGCAGAAGGAGATTGCCTGGTCGCGAAAGCAGTGCCCCTCCTCGAGCAGGAGCAGTCGCATGTCGCGCAGCTTTCTGGGGTCCGGCACCGGCTCCGCCGCATCGCCAAGCGGTCGCACCAGGACGAACTCCTCGTCGAAGAGCGGGACCTCGCTCAAGAACGGCTGGGCCAGCGGCAAGGCGACGATCGCCGTATCCAGGCGGGCTGCGATCAGGTCCTCGACCAGCTTTTGCGTCACCGCCTCGCGTGGCCTGAGGTCCAATCCCGGGTAGAGCTGCGTGAGGCCCTTGATGACCGTCGGCAAGAGGTAGGGGGCGACGGTCGGGATGACGCCGATGCGCAGTCGACCGACGAGCGGGCTGTAAGAAGCGCGGGCGAGATCGGCCAGCTCGTCCACGGCCCGCAGGATGTCGCGGGCGCGAAGCGCGAAGGCCTCGCCGAGGCTGGTCAGGCGAATCTGTCTCGCTCCCCGCTCGACCAGGAGCGCGCCCAGTGTTTCCTCCAGCTCCTTCACCTGCGCCGACAGCGCCGGCTGCGAGATCGCACAGGCTTCGGCAGCGCGGCCGAAATGGCCATGCTGGGCCAGCGCCTCGAAGTAGCGAAGGTGCTTCATGGAAATCGCATTCATAAGAAAATTCTATCGGTGTGATCAGAAAATGCAAATTTTCATTATGAGGATTCAATGCTAGAGAACTTTCGGTTTAGGGAAGATTCGCAGCAGAGCTGCTGGCGGGTGACGGAATGAACGGGGGGCTTGCATAGCTCGAGCCGGGTTTCCGCCGGTCCACCAAAGAAGACCACAAACGGAGAGCATCATGGACGCAGACAGCATGACCACCGCCGGCAAATGCCCGGTGCTGCATGGGGGCATGACCCTCATCAATCAGACGAACATGTCCTGGTGGCCGAACGCGCTCAACCTCGACATCCTGCATCAGCACGACAGCAAGACCGACCCGATGGGTCGCGACTTCGACTATCGCGAGGAGGTCAAGAAGCTCGACGTCCAGGCGTTGAAGAAGGACCTGCATGCGCTGATGACCGACAGCCAGCCCTGGTGGCCGGCGGACTGGGGTCATTACGGCGGGTTGATGATCCGCATGGCGTGGCACGCTGCCGGAACGTATCGCATTTCCGACGGCCGAGGCGGCGGCGGCACGGGCAATCAGCGTTTCGCGCCGTTGAACTCGTGGCCGGACAATGTGAGCCTGGACAAGGCGCGCCGTCTGCTCTGGCCGATCAAGAAGAAGTACGGCAACAAGCTGAGCTGGGCCGATCTGATCATTCTGGCGGGCAATATCGCCTATGACTCGATGGGCTTGAAGACGTTCGGGTTCGGCTTTGGCCGCGCCGACATTTGGCATCCCGAGGAGGATGTTTATTGGGGTTCGGAGAAGGAGTGGCTGGCGCCGAGTGACACGCGCTACGAGGACGTCAACGCCCCTTCGACCATGGAAAACCCGCTAGCCGCCGTGCAGATGGGCCTCATCTACGTCAACCCGCAAGGCGTGAACGGCCAGCCCGACCCGCTGAAGACGGCAGCCCAGGTGCGCGAGACCTTCGCGCGGATGGCGATGAACGACGAGGAGACCGTGGCGCTCACCGCCGGCGGTCACACCGTCGGCAAGTGCCACGGCAATGGCGATGCTGCCGCCCTGGGCCCGGACCCCGAAGCCGCCGATATCGCCGAGCAGGGTTTCGGCTGGCGCAACCCGAACGGCAAGGGCGTCGGCAATGGCACGGTGAGCAGCGGCCTCGAGGGTGCATGGACCACCCATCCGACGAAGTGGGACAACGGCTATTTCTACCTGCTGTTCACCTATGACTGGGAGCTGAAGAAGAGCCCGGCCGGTGCCTGGCAGTGGGAGCCCATCAATATCAAGGAAGAGGACAAGCCGGTCGACGTCGAGGACCCCTCGATTCGCCACAATCCCATCATGACCGATGCCGACATGGCCATGATCAAGGACCCGGCCTATCGCAAGATCTCCGAGCGCTTCTACAAGGACCCAGACTACCTGTCCGAGACGTTCGCGCGGGCGTGGTTCAAGCTGACCCACCGCGATATGGGCCCCAAGGTGCGCTATCTCGGCCCGGACGTTCCGCA
Organism: uncultured Alphaproteobacteria bacterium; assembly: GCA_942491185.1. GTDB lineage: Bacteria > Pseudomonadota > Alphaproteobacteria > Geminicoccales > Geminicoccaceae > SLRI01. The sequence continues at coordinate 141,274 of CALOAB010000018.1, forward strand.
AGAGGAGCTTCTCTGGCAGGATCCGGTGCCTGAGGGTCCGAGCGGCTATGACGTGGCCGCCGTCAAGGCGCGGATCGCGGCGAGCGGGCTTTCGATCAGCGACATGGTCGCCACGGGCTGGGACAGTGCGCGCACCTATCGCGGCTCGGACATGCGGGGCGGTGCCAACGGCGCGCGGCTGCGCCTGGCGCCGCAGAAGGACTGGGCCGGCAACGAGCCCGAGCGTCTCGCCCGGGTGCTGGGCGTGCTCGAGCCGATCGCTGCCGAGAGCGGTGCCAGCGTCGCGGATGTGATCGTGCTGGCCGGCAATGTCGGCATCGAGCAGGCGGCCAAGGCTGCCGGTTTCGACGTCACCGTTCCCTTCTCTCCGGGGCGTGGCGATTGCACCGACGAGATGACCGATGCCGACTCGTTCGAGCCGCTGGAGCCGATCCACGACGCCTATCGCAACTGGTTGAAGCAGGACTACGCCGTCAGCCCCGAGGAGCTGATGCTAGATCGCACGCAGCTCATGGGTCTGACCGGGCCCGAGATGACCGCCCTGGTCGGTGGCATGCGCGTGCTCGGCACCAATCATGGTGGCACCAAGCACGGCGTCTTCACCGATCGCGAAGGTGCTTTGACGAACGACTTCTTCGTCAATCTGACGGACATGGCGTACACTTGGCAGCCCTCAGGCAGCGGTCTTTATGAGATCCGCGATCGCCAGACGGGCAAGACCAAGTGGACGGCGACCCGGGTCGATCTCGTCTTCGGCTCGAACTCGATCCTGCGCTCATACGCAGAGGTCTATGCGCAGGACGACAACCAGGAGAAGTTCGTCAACGACTTCGTCGCGGCGTGGACCAAGATGATGAACGCCGACCGCTTCGAGCTGGCCTGATCCCAGCGCGGCATCTCCACGCAGCCGGTGATGGTTGCGTGGGGATGCCTCTTTCCCGCCAATGAGCAAATTCTCGTGGGGACCGGGGAGATCATCTCCCCGGATTCTTCTTCTAATGTCAGCAATCTGACGCTGGCCCGTTGACCGTCTTCGATCCAGCCGCAACAGGATAACCTTGCGGGATGGGCTGATCGGGAGCGAGGACCATGGGCGAGTCGACGAACGAAGCTGCGCTTGCCGCTGTCGTGCCGCATTGGCCGGCGGCGTTGCGGGCGGCTGTGGCAGCGCGAGGCATGGCGGTGCGCAAGGCAGCCGGCGAGCTCTTCTTCTCGCCGGGTGACGTCTGCCAGGGGTTCGTCGTCGTGCTCAGCGGGTCGGTGCGGGTCGAGCATGTGGGTGAGAACGGCCGGTCGGTCGTGCTCTATCGGGTGGGCGCCGGCGAGACCTGCGTGATGACCACCGCGTGCCTGGTCGAGGAGTCGCTCTATCGCGGCTGGGGCTATGCGGAGGGCGAGGTCGAGGCGCTGGTGCTGGCGCCCGACACCTTCCAGGCGCTGCTCGCCGAGGACCCCTCTTTCCGTGCCATGGCGCTCGGCGTCTTCACGCGGCGGCTCGGCGAGCTGGTCGAGGTGATCGACGAGCTGCTCTTGCACCGCGTCGACCTCCGGCTGGCCGAATGGCTCGCATCCCGGGCGCCGACGGCCGCCGCGACGCATCAGGTGGTGGCGAGCGAGCTCGGGACGGCGCGCGAGGTGGTCTCGCGCATCCTCAAGCACTTCGAGCGGCGCGGCTGGATAGCTCTTCGGCGCGGCTCGATCGACATCCTCGAGCCCGAGGCGCTCGGCCGCTTCGCCGCCTCCGGCTGAGCTTCTTTCGCCGCTTTTCTGGCCACGGTGACGAAGTCACTGATGCGCTGTGCCGGCCGGCCTATGCAGGTGGTCATCACAACGCCACTGAGGAAACGGCCAGATGAACATGACGACGAATATCGGCACGATCGATCGCATGCTGCGGCTGGGGCTCGGCATTGTCCTGATCGCGCTCACCCTTTTCGGGACAATCGGGATCTGGGGCTGGCTCGGGCTGGTGCTGGTCGGCACGGCGTTCTTGAAGTTCTGCCCGGCCTACGCGCTGTTCGGCTTCAAGACCTGCGCCACCTGACCGAAGCCGACCTGCTCAGCCGAGGGCCGTGCCGCCCTCGATACAACGATGGAGAGAGACGATGAAACGCAGCCTTCTGGCGGCTGGCGCGATGCTGCTGGCCGTGGCCGGTGCGGCGCACGCGGAGAACGACCGGCTGGTCACGGTGGTGACCTCGCCCGAGCCGCAGACCCAGCTCATGGCGATGGTGCTGACCATGCAGGCCGCCCAGCAGGGCACGGACGTGCACATGCTGCTCTGCGGGCCGGGGGGAGATCTGGGCCTGCGCGAGGCACCGGAGACAGCGACGGCTGCCCAGCCGCCGCGTGACATGAGCCCGCAAGGGCTGATGCAGGCGATCATGAAGCAGGGCGGCACGGTCGAGGTCTGCGCCATCTACCTGCCCGGCCGTGGCGAGGGGCCAGAGGTGCTGCTCGACGGTGTCGGCGTCGCCAGCCCACCCGACATGGCAGCCGCCATGCTGGACGACGATGCACGCGTCTGGTCGTTCTAAAGGACCGCAAAATCCCGAGGGGGCCGGGGAGATCATCTCCCCGGATTCTTTATTGGACCGGCGCAGGCTGCGGTTCTGCCGCCGCCGTCTTCGCCTTTGCCACCCATGGTCGGAGCTGGCCGTCGACCAGCTCCAAGGTGCGGTCCATGGCGGCGGCGATATCGGGGTTGTGGGTGGCGATGAAGGCGGCGGTGTCGGTCTCGCGCACGACACCGATCAGGAGATCGAGGATCTGGGCCGAGGTCTTGGGGTCGAGATTGCCGGTGGGCTCGTCGGCGAGCAGCAGCGCCGGCCGGTTGGCGAGTGCGCGGCAGATCGCGACGCGCTGCTGCTCGCCGCCGGAGAGCCGGCCAGGGCGGTGGTCGTGACGCTCGCCGAGCCCGACCCGGTCGAGCAGCTCGCCGGCGCGGCGCTTGGCTTCGGCCATGCTCACGGCCGCGAGCAATTGCGGCAGCATGACGTTCTCGAGTGCGGTGAAGTCGGCGAGCAGATGATGGAACTGGTAGACGAAGCCGATGCGGTTGCGGCGCAGGCTGGTGCGCTCGCTGTCCTTGAGCTTCGAGCAGGCCTTGCCGTCGATGGTCACCTCACCGGCCGACGGCCGCTCGAGCAGGGCTGCGATATGCAAGAGCGTCGACTTGCCCGAGCCAGACGGCCCGACCAGGGCCACCAGCTCGCCCGAGGCCAGGGTGAGGTCAGCACCCTTGAGGATCAAGAGCTCGGCAGCGCCCTGATGGAAGCGGCGCTCGATGCCGGCGAGCTGAAGAATGTTACTCATATCTGAGCGCTTCGACCGGATCGACGCGGGCCGCCCGCCAGGCGGGGTAGAGCGTGGCGAGGAACGAGAGGCCGAGGCCCATGGCGACGATCCGGCCCGTATCCCTGGCATTCACCTCGGCCGGCAAGCCGGAGAGGAAGCGGATCTCGGCCGACCACAGCTCAGCGCCGGTCAGGCTCTCGAGGAAGAGGCGGATGGTGTCGATGTTGAGCGCGAAGGTGATCCCGAGCACGAAGCCGATCAGCGTCCCGGCGATGCCGATGCTGGCCCCGGCGAGGAAGAAGATGCGCATCACCGCACCTTGCGTCGCCCCCATGCTGCGCAGGATCGCGATGTCGCGGCCCTTGCTCTTCACCAGCATGGTGATGCCGGTGATGATGTTGAAGGCGGCGACCAGGATGATCAGCGTCAAGATCAAGAACATGACGTTGCGCTCGACCTCGAGCGCGTTGAAGAAGTGCGAGTTGAGCTGCTGCCAGTCGACCACGCGCCCCTGTCCTTGCGCGGCACCGGCCAGCGGCTCGCGCCAGCGGCGGATCTCCTCCGGCCGATCGACGATGACCTCGACGGCGGTCACCCGGTCGTCGAGCTGGAAGTAGCGCTGGGCGTCCTCGCGGCCGATATAGACGAAGCTCGAGTCGTACTCGTACATGCCGACCTCGAAGAGGCCGACGACGGTGAAGCTCTTGATCCGCGGCACTGTCCCGAACGCGGTGGCTGCCCCCTTGGGCGAGATCAGGCTGACCTGGCTGCCGAGCCCGAGGCCCATGCGCTGCGCCATGCGGGTGCCGATCAGCACGCCATCACCTTCGTCGAGGCCGTAGAGCGTGCCGGCGACGATGTTGTCCGCGAAGATGTCGCGCCTGGCCAGATCCTCGGCGCGCACGCCCCTGACGACAGCACCGGCGGCGACGTCGTTGGCGCTCGCCATGACCTGGCCTTCGACATAGGCCATGGCATCGACGACGCCGTCGATCTCCCGGATGCGCGTCACCAGCGCCGCATCGTCGGCAAGGCCTTCTGGCCCGGCGATGATGGTCGCGTGGCCGTTGACGCCCAGCACCCGGCCGAGCAGCTCGCTGCGAAAGCCGTTCATGACGGCGAGCACGACGATCAGCGTGCCGACGCCCAGCGCGATGCCGATCAACGCAAAAGCGGCGATGACCGAGATGAAGCCCTCGCCCTTGGTCGGCTTGAGGTAGCGCCAGGCGATCAGGCGCTCGGCTTGTCTCATTGGGCAGCTTGGCGCATCAGGCGGCGAGCCGCTCGAGCAGTGCTTCCGGGCTGAGCTCTATGGTCTCGCCGCTGCTGCGGGATTTCAGCTCGACCACGCCCTGCTTGGCACCACGCGGGCCGACCGTGACCTGCCAGGGCAGGCCGATCAGCTCCATGGTGGCGAATTTCGCTCCGGCGCGCTCCTCGCGGTCGTCGAGCAGCACCTCGACGCCGGCATTGCCCAGCTTCTCGTAGAGATCCATGGCGAGACCGTGCGCCAGCGCATCGTCCGGGCGGAGGTCGACGAGGCCGACGCGGAAAGGGGCCACGGACTCCGGCCAGATGATGCCCTTCTCGTCGTGATTGGCCTCGATCAGGGCACCCACCAGCCGCGAAACGCCGACGCCGTAGGAGCCCATGTGGACCGGCTGCGTCGTGCCATCGGCGCCGATCACAGTGGCACCCATGGGCTCGGAATACTTGGTGCCAAAATAGAAAATGTGACCGACCTCGATGCCACGGCCGCTACGCAGGCGCTCGGCCGGGACCGGACAGGCGGCCGCGTCGTGCTTCTCGTCGGCTGCGGCGTAAAGGCTCTTAAGGTGGGCTACATCGAGATCGGCACGCGTGAAGTCGACATCCTCGAAGGCGGCATCGAAATAGACGGCGCTCTCGCCGGTCGAGGCCAGGATCTGGAACTCGTGGCTGAGATTGCCGCCGATCGGGCCGGTGTCGGCCTGCATCGGGATGGCGGTCAGGCCCATCCGCCTAAATGTCCTGAGATAGGCTACGAACATGTTGTCGTAAGCCGCTTGCGCAGCGTCGTAATCGACGTCGAAGCTGTAGGCGTCCTTCATCAGGAACTCGCGACCGCGCATCACGCCGAAGCGCGGCCTCACCTCGTCCCTGAACTTCCACTGAATATGGTAGAGATTCAAAGGCAGTTGCTTGAAGCTCTTGACGTGCCGACGGAAGATGTCGGTGACGTTCTCCTCGTTGGTCGGGCCGTAGAGCATGTCGCGATCATGGCGGTCGCGAATGCGCAGCATCTCCTTGCCGTAGCCGTCATAGCGGCCGCTCTCCTGCCAGAGGTCGGCCGGCTGGATGGTCGGCATGAGGATCGGGATGGCGCCGGCGCGCTGCATCTCGTCGTGGACGATCGCCTCGACCTTGCGCAGCACGTTGTAGCCGAGCGGTAGCCAGTCATAGATGCCGGCGGAGAGCTGCTGGATCATCCCGGCGCGGAGCATGAGCTGGTGGCTCACGATCTGGGCTTCGGCCGGGGTTTCCTTGAGCACGGGCAGGAAATAGCGGGACAGGCGCATGGGTCACTCGGTTGCTCGGCTGGCGGTTGCTCGGCGGGTTGCCCGATCTACCGCAGGATGGGTCGGTAGTCGGCTGGCCGGGTGATCGCATGGTTTACCGGCCGGTGCAACGCCGCCCTGCAGCGCACCATCCAGGAACCGCTGCGTTGTGGTCTTCGCCGGATCGTGAGGCGAGTTCGCTTGCGTTGCAGAGCGGTTTGCCTCGACACTCAGCCGATCAGGGTTCGCATCTCGGAGGCTATCATGGTTGAACGAGTTGGCGACGCTGGCGACCGCGCATTGTCGCTTGCAGAAGCACCTTCGGATCGGGACGCCCCGGTCACCATCAATCCCATCGGCTTTGCCGACCTGCGCACCGCGTTGCTGCGGGGAATCGACGATTTTCGCGCGATTCCGACCCATGCGTTCTTCGTTGGGCTCATTTATGCGGTGCTCGGGCTGTTCATCATCCGCTGGAGCTTCAACTACAGCCTGCTGCCCTTGATCTTCCCGATCATCGGCGGCTTCGCCCTGGTCGGGCCGTTCGCCGCACTGGGCCTCTACGAGCTCAGCCGGCGGCGCGAGCGCGGCATGGAAGCGCGTTTCTGGCACATGTTCGAGGTGCTCAAATCGCCCAACCGGGGTGCCATCCTGCGGCTCGGCCTCGGTGTGGCACTGATCTTCCTGGCCTGGCTCGGTGTGGCCATGGCCCTGCTGCGCTCCACCTTCGGCGACACCGAGCTCGCCGTCGGCGGCTTCGCCACTGAGCTCTTCTCGACCAGCCACGGCTGGACACTGATCATTCTCGGCAACGCCATTGGCGCGCTCTTCGCGCTCGCCATCCTGGCGGGGACGGCGATCGCCTTTCCCATGCTGCTCGATCGCAAGGTCGATGTCGCGACCGCGGTGTCGACGTCGCTTCGGGTGTTCGCGCGGAGTCCGGGACCGATGCTCGCCTGGGGTGTCATCGTCGGCGCCAGCCTGTTCATCGGCGCGCTGCCCTTCCTGCTCGGACTCCTGGCCGTGCTGCCGATCCTCGGCCACGCCACCTGGCACCTCTACCGCAAGACCGTGAGCTAGCTACGCACCACCGCCGAGTGCCAGCAGCGAGGCGTTGCCGCCCGAGGCGGTGGTGTCGTTGGAGATGGTCTTTTCGGTGAGGAAGCGGTGCAGGTAGGCCGGGCTGCCGGGCGCCGTGCTGCCGATGCCATTGCCGGTCGGCTGCCAGTGGATGAGCGGGCGAAGGGCACCGTCGCCGGCGGCGAGCGTCTTTGCCAGGCGGGTCGCCAGCTGCAGGGGGCCGGCGAAGGCCATGCCGTCGATGGCAGGATCGGTCGCGAGCTCGTCGAGCGTTGCGGAGCTGCCGGGTGGAACCGGGACGACGATACCTGGAACGCCGAAGCGCTTGGCCAAAGCCTCGGCTTCGTTGCCCACGACCACCACATGATTGCCGGTGACGAAGGCGGCGGCAGCCTGGGCCAGCAGGATGTCCGGGTCGGCAGCGACGCAGGCAAAGGTGCCGCGCGGTGCCGTCGACAGCTCGTTGCGCTCGCCGGTCGGGCCTGGGAGACTGAGCGGTTTCTCGAGCGCGCTCCTGGCCTCGGCCGCGAAATAGCCGAGATAGGCTGCAGCGGAACCCTCCATGCCAACCGCCAGCTTCTCGAGGATTGCTGCCCGACTCTCGAGCGGTGGCATCGGCGACTTGCCGAGTTGGGCAAGCGCGCTGGCGAGGCCGGCCTTGTCGAGCGCCAGGCCGGGTGCTGCATTCGCCGGCTCGCCGCCATGCTCAGTCGTCGGACGCTGGCCGGTGAAGCGGTGCAGATAATGCGGCCCGCCGGCCTTGGGGCCGGTCCCCGACAGGCCCATGCCGCCGAAGGGCTGGATGCCGACCAGCGCGCCGATCTGGTTGCGGTTGACGTAGACATTGCCCACTCGGGCCTTGGCCGCGACGCGCTGCCAGGTCTCGTCGATGCGCGTGTGCACGCCCAAGGTCAGGCCGTAGCCGGTGGCGTTGATGCCGTCGATCACCCGGTCGAGATCGGCCGCTTCGTAGCGCAGCACGTGGAGGATCGGGCCGAAGACCTCGCGTTTCAGTTGGTCCGGACCGCTCCAGCTCGAAGGCGGCGGGAGCGACGAAGGAGCCGCGGGCCGTGCCGGGGCCGGGCTTCACCGACTTGATCAGCCGCGCCTCGCCCAGCATGCGCTTCTTGTGCGCTTCCAGCATCGCCTTGGCCTCGTCATCGATGACCGGGCCGATATCGGTCGCAAGAAAAGCCGGGTCGCCCACGAGCAGCTCGTCCATCCCGCCTTCGATCATCGCCAGCATGCGGTCGGCGACGTCGCTCTGCACGTAGAGCAGGCGAAGGGCCGAGCAACGCTGGCCGGCGCTCTGAAAGGCGCTGACCAGCACGTCACGGGTTACCTGCTCGGGCAGCGCCGTGCTGTCGACGATCATCGCGTTCAAGCCGCCGGTCTCGGCGACCAGCACGGCCAGTCGATCGCTGCGCTTGGCGAGCTGGCGGTTGATGGCGCGCGCCACCTCGGTCGAGCCGGTGAAGCAGACGCCGGCGATCCGTTGGTCGGCGACGAGAGCAGCACCCACCTTGGCGCCGTCGCCGGGCAGGAGGTGGAGGACATCCGGCGGTATGCCCGCCTCGTGCAGGATGGCGGCACCGGCGGCGGCGATCAGCGGCGCCTGCTCGGCGGGCTTGGCGATGACGGCGTTGCCGGCGGCGAGAGCCGCCGTGATCTGGCCCATGAAGATGGCGAGCGGGAAGTTCCAGGGGCTGATGCAGACGAAGACGCCGCCGCCGGTGAGCTCGATCGACTGGCCGGCATGGGCCCCGCGCAGCGGGATCGGCCGGCCCATGTCGGCGCGGGCCCGGGCGGCGTAGTAGCGGCAGAAATCGACCGCCTCGCGGACCTCGGCAACGCCGTCGGCGAGCGTCTTGCCGGCCTCGGCCGTGCAGATCGCCATGAGCCGCGGCAGGCGCTGCTCCATGAGGTCGGCCGCCCGCTCGAGACAGGCAGCACGGTCGTCCACCGGTGTTGCGGCCCAGGAGGCAGAAGCCCGCTCGGCCAGGTCGAGGGCGCGCTCGATCTCGTCCGGGGTGGAATCGCGGCCGTGGCCGATGATGCGGTCGCGATCGGACGGTGAGCGGCGCGGCTCGAGCCCGTCCGTCGCCATGCGGCCGGCGATGATGGGACCGGCCTGCCAGTCGCCGGCCCCTGCCCCGAGCATGGCATTGCGAAGGGTGGCGAGCGTGCCGGGCGAGCTGAGGTCGAGCCCTCTTCCGGCCTCGCGCTCCGGCATCGTGATCTGGCGCGCGGCTGGAATGCGGGGGTGCGGCCTGCCGTGATAGGCACGGGCCTTGCCGATCGGGTCCTCGATGATCTCCTCGATGGGCAGCCGGTCGTCCTGCAGGCGGTTGACGAAGGAGCTGTTGGCACCGTTCTCCAGGAGCCGGCGGACCAGGTACGCCAGCAGGTCCTCGTGCTGGCCCACGGGCGCATAGATCCGGCAGCCGACGCCGAAGCGGTCGCTCTCGACGATCGCCTGGTAGAGCACCTCGCCCATGCCGTGCAGCCGCTGGAACTCGAAGGCCCGGCTGTTGCCGGCGAACTCGAGGACGGCCGCGATGGTGTGCGCGTTGTGGGTGGCGAATTGCGGGTAGAAGAGCTGCTCCTTGTGCAGCAGCTTCCTGGCGCAGGCGAGATAGGAGACGTCGGTCGAGGGCTTGCGGGTGAAGACGGGGTAACCGTCCAGCGCCAGCTCCTGGGCGCGCTTGATCTCGCTGTCCCAATAAGCGCCCTTGACCAGCCGGATCATCAGCCGCCGGCCGCTGCGCCGTGCCAGATCCTCGAGCCAGTCGATGACGAAGGGTGCACGCTTCTGGTAGGCCTGGACGACGATGCCGAAGCCGCGCCAGTCGCCGAGCGCCGGGTCGTTCGCCACGGCCTCGATCAGCTCGAGCGAGAGGTCCAGCCGGTCGGCCTCCTCGGCGTCGATGTTGAAGCCGATGTCGTGGCTGGCGGCCAGGCGGGCCAGCGCCTGGAGCCGTGGCAGCAGCTCGTCCATGACCCGGGCCTGCTGCGCCAGCTCGTAGCGCGGATGGAGGGCCGAGAGCTTGACCGAGATGCCGGGCCCCTGCTCCGGGCCGCGCTTGGCCGCGGCTTCACCGATCCGCCCGATCGCGGACTTGTAGGCGTTGAAGTAGCGCTCGGCGTCCTTGGCGGTGCGTGCCGCCTCGCCCAGCATGTCGTAGGAGTAGCCGTAGCCCTTGGCCTCCATGGCCTTCGCCCGGTCGAGAGCACCGTCGATGGTGCGCCCCATGACGAATTGCCGGCCGAGGATCTTCATCGCCTGGCCAACGGCTTCGCGGACCACGGGCTCGCCGAGCCGGGCGACGAGCCGGCCGACCAGGGCGCCGGCCGAGCTGCCCTTGAAGCGGCCGAGCCCGACGACGCGGCCGGTGAGCATCAAGGCCACGGTCGAGGCGTTGACGAAGAGCGAGCGCGAATGGCCCAGATGCTTGTCCCAGTCGGCGAGCGCGATCTTGTCGCGGATCAGCCGCTCCTGGGTATCGTTGTCCGGCACGCGCAGCAGCGCCTCGGCGATGCACATCAGCATGACGCCTTCCTGGGTGGAGAGGCCGTACTCCTGCAGGAACGCGTCGATGCCGCCTGGCCGGTGGCGCTGGCCGCGGACCACGGTGACCAGATCACGGGCGACCCCGTCGATGCGCCCTCGCGCCTCGTCGTCGAGTGCCAGCTGGTCGAGCAATGCCGTGACGCAGGATGCCTCGTCGGCGCGGTAGTGGTCGTCGATCGCCTGACGAAGCGGCTCCAACGCCGCTGGCGGATCGCTGAAGATCATCGGTCGACTCCCACTGGTCGCTCTCTCGAGGTCTTTTTCTGCCGTACCCGAACCTGCCGGATCAGGATCAGGGCGGCTGCCTCGACTAGGCCTGCGATTGCTCGTCGGTGGTGATCGGACCGCCGAGCAGCAGTCTTATCAGGTGATCGGCGAAGGCGATGGCGAGCACCACCGTGCCGATGGCCATCACCATTTGTGGGATCCAGAGCGGCGTTGCGTCCTGACCCTGGCTGATGTCGTTGATCAGCCGCGACGTCTGCACGGATTTGATGGCGTACCAGGCGAAGTAGCTGGAGAGCCCGGTGGCGATCACCAAGCACCAAATCTCGACGAAGCGCCGCGCCGGTCCGGTGAGCCGGCTGATCACCAGCGACACGCGGATATGCGCATTGTGGTTCAAGGCATAGGCGAGTCCGAAGAACGACGCGCCGGCCATGGCATAGCCGGCATAGGCCGTCGAGCCCGGGAACTGCAGGCCGAGCCAGCGGGCGCCGATCTGGACCAGGATGATGACGAGCACAGCGATCAGGAAGAGCGCGGCGATGAAGCCGCACACCCGGTACATCCCATCCAGGGCCAACCGGGTCGTGCGCCCCATCGCCGCCAGCATCGACTACATGCCCTGGTAGGTGTCGATCACCGCCTTGCCGTCATCGCCGGCGATGGCCAGCCACTCCTCGGTCATGGTGGCCCCGATCCCCTCGAGGTCGGCGCGAAGCTGATCGCCGGCCGGCGTCACGGTCATGCCGTTGGCCATCAGCTGCTCCTTGTACCAGCCGTTCAGCTCCTCGGACTTGGCCGTGCCGCGGGCCTCGGCCTCGGCGGCGCAATCGACCAGCGCCTGGCGCGAGGCATCACCGAGCCCTTCCCAGCCCTGCTTGTTGACCAGGATGTGGTTGCGCGGCAGCCAGGCATTGACCTCGTACCAATGGGTGAGCTGCTCCCAGACCTTGCTGTCATAGCCGGTCGAGCCTGACGAGATGAAGCTCTCGGCAACGCCGGTGGCCAGCGCCTGGCTCAGCTCGGCCGCCTCGATCTGCACCGGCACGGCGCCGGTGAGCTCGGCCATCCGCGCCGTCGCCGAGTTGTAGGCACGGAACTTCACACCCTCGAGGTCTGAGGCCGCGTTGATCTCTTTCTTGGTGTAGAGCCCCTGCGGCGGCCACGGCACCGAATAGAGCAGCACCATGTTCTGGCTGTCGAGCAGCTCCTCGAGCGCCGGCCGGGTCGCTGCCCAGAGCTTGTCGGAATCCTCGAAGCTGGATGCCAGGAAGGGGATGCTGTCGACGCCGAAGAGCGCCTCCTCGTTGGCGTGCGCCGAGAGCAGACGCTCGCCGATCAAGGCCTGGCCGGTCTGCACCGCGCGCTTGATGTCGGCGCCGCCGAAGAGCGAGCCGCCACCGTGCACGATGATCTCGAGCTCGCCGCCCGAGGCCTCACCGACACAGGCTGCGAATTCCTTGCCGTTCTCGGTGTGAAAGTTGCTGTCGGGATACGCCATCGGCATGTCCCACGTCTCGGCCGCGGCAGTGCCGCCGGCGGCCAGCGCCAGAGTCGCCGCTCCGGCAAAGGCCAGCTTGGTCAAACGCGTCATTCGTGCCTTCCTCCTGCTGGGCTGCCTGTCTCGCGCCCTTTGTGGCAGCGAGACTAGGCGCGCCGGCGCCAAGCGGTCAATTCTCCGCTGTGGCAGCAGCACTGTCGCGCCCGGCATGCGTGCGGGCCTTGGCCAGGATGTGTGCCTGGGTGCGGGCGTAGCCATGCTCCAGCTCGGCGATATGCGGTGCCAGATGGGTGTGCAGATCGGGCAGCGCGTGGAACGGCACGGCGGGCAGGCTGTGGTGCTCGACGTGGAAGGCCATGTTCCAGTTGAGCCATTGGATGGGCCCGAGCGTCAGGACCGTTCTTGTGTTGCGCAGCATGTCCGGCACCAGCGGACAGGCGCCGTGCTCGCTCATGCGGATGATCCGCATCACCGGCTCGCCGATGACCCGCGGGACCAGCCAGAGCCAGAGTGCCGCGGTCGAGCCCGTGCCGAGGGAAAGGACGAAAATGGCACCATAGACCGCCCACATCACCCACGCCTCGCGCTGCACGCGCTGCCTTTGGCTCTCCGCGATGAAGCCCTTCTCGACGTCGGTGAACGCGGCGAAGGGATGCCGGACCAGCGACGAGAGGAGGTAGTAGAAATAGGGCAGGCTGGATGCGTACCAGAGATAGCCCCTGACCGTGTTGCCGGCGGTGATCATCTCCGGGTCGTGCGCCGGATCGGAGGTGTGGGCGTGGTGCGCCGCGTGCTCCAGGCGGAAATGCGTCGGCGGCAGGCCGAGGATCAGCGAAGTGGCCCAGTAGACGCTCTCGTTGAGACGGCGCGAGCGGAACGCGCTCGAATGCGCGGTCTCGTGGAAGGGCGCGAAGAGGTGCACGATGACCACGCCGTGCAGGAACATCGCCGGCCAGAGCCAGGCACTGCCGAGGCTGAGCCAGACGAGGCTGCCGGTCAGCGCAAGCGTCGCCAAGTGGGCCGCCAGAAAAGTGAGCCCTGGCGCGTCGCGACGTTGGGCCAGGTCGCGGAGTGCTGTGGCGGGAACCAGATCGCGGGGACGTGGCAAGGCTGGGCGGTCCTTCCGGTGCGGTTTGTTTCTCTTCGGACAAGTGCTTCTCTGAGAGCAGCAGATCAAGAGTTGGGCATGTCGGTAGCGCCGCTAGCGAGGTCGTAAAGGCTGCAAGCCTCGAGCCGGGGGCAGGCAACATCCTTGGCCATGGTGATCGGCTGCATCGCGGCAAGACCACGCTTCGGCTCGTTTCGATTGCACTGTTTACGGATTCGTGGGTCCCGTCCATTATCTTTGCCTCGCCTGGAGGGGGCACATGAGTGACATGAGTGCCTTTGGCTTGGCGCTGTCGATGATCTGGAACGGCGATCCGGTGCTGGTCGAGATCGTCCTCCTGTCGCTGCGCGTCACGCTTACAGCACTCCTCATCGCTGCCCTTATCGGCCTGCCCTTGGGCGCCGTTCTGGCGCTCGCGCGATTTCCCGGCCGGGGTGTTGTCGTCGTCTTTGCCAGCGCGCTGATGGGCCTGCCGCCGGTGGTGGCCGGGCTCGCCATCTATCTCCTGCTGTCGCGATCCGGTCCGCTCGGCGATCTCGGGCTGCTGTTCACGCCGGCGGCCATGATCGCTGCCCAGACCATCTTGATCCTGCCGATTGTCGCCTCGCTGACCCGCCAGGTCGTCGAGGATCTGTGGAGCGAGTATGCCGAGCAGCTGCGCTCGCTCGGCTCGTCCGTGGCGCGCGCCGTGCCGACCCTGCTGTGGGATGCGCGCTACAGCCTGGTCACGACCCTGCTCGCCGGCTTCGGCCGGGCCAGCGCCGAGGTGGGTGCCGTGCTCATTGTCGGCGGCAACATTGCCGGCCACACAAGAACGATGACGACGGCGATCGCGCTCGAAACCAGCCGCGGTGCATTGGCCCTGGCGCTCGGGCTCGGCATCATCCTGCTCGGCCTGACGCTCGCCCTCAACATCCTGGCGCATCTGGCAGCCCGCCTCGACCGGTGGCGCACGGCATGAGCGCGCTCAGCCCGCCCGAGCTGCCGGCCTGGGCCGATCGGCGCGACGCCCCTGTCCCCACGATCCTGCCGCTGCGCCTCGAGAGCGCCAGCTTCGCGGTCAAGGGCACGGCACTTCTCGACGGCATCGATCTCACCCTCGAGCACGGCCGGCGCACGGTGGTCATGGGGCCGAACGGCGCCGGCAAGAGCCTGCTCTTGCGTCTCTGCCACGGGCTCTTGGCCCCGACGGCCGGACGGGTCACCTGGAGCGGCGATGCCAGGCGGCGCCATGCCATGCTGTTTCAGCGGCCGGTGCTGCTGCGCCGCACGGCCATTGCCAATCTCCACCATGCCCTGGCGCTGGCCGGGATGGGTTTCAGCGAGCGCCGGCGGCGGGCCGATGCGGCGATCGCCCGCTTCGGGCTCGAGCCGCTGGCGTTGCGCCAGGCGCGCTCGCTCTCGGGCGGCGAGCAGCAGATGCTGGCGCTGGCCCGAGCGGCCGCGCTCGAGCCCGAGATCTTGTTTCTCGACGAGCCCACGTCGGCGCTCGATCCGGGGGCCACGGCGCGGATCGAGACGATGTTGCAAAAGCTGGCCAGGAACGGCGTCAAGCTGGTGCTGGTCACCCATAGTGTCGGCCAAGCCAAGCGTCTCGGCGACGAGATCGTCTTCCTCCACCGGGGCCGGCTGGTCGAGCAGACCCCGGCCGTCGCATTCTTCGCCCGCCCGGCGACGCACGAAGCCCGGGCATTCCTCGATGGTGATCTGCTCTGGTGACGTTGCCCATGCGCATGCTCGCCCTGGTTATTCTGCTGTCGTTGCTGGTCGCGGCTCCGGCCGCGGCGCAAGACCGCTTCATCACCGTGGCTTCGACCACCTCGACCGAGGCCTCGGGCCTTTTCGGCCACATCCTGCCGATGTTCGAGGCGATGAGCGGGATCGAGGTGCGGGTGGTGGCGCAGGGCACCGGCCAGGCGCTGGAAACCGGCAGGCGGGGTGACGCCGACATCGTCTTCGTCCATTCGCGGCCGGCCGAGGAGGCCTTCGTCGCCGAGGGCTTCGGGGTCGAGCGAGTCGACGTGATGTACAACGATTTCGTTATCGTCGGCCCGGCGGACGATCCGGCGGGGATCGCCGGGGGAGCGGATGCGGTGGTGGCGCTGCAGGCGATCGCTGCGGTCGAGGCTGTCTTTGCCTCGCGCGGCGACGATAGCGGCACGCACCAGGCGGAGCTCCGGCTCTGGGACGCGGCGGGCGTGGCGCCTGATGGCGACTGGTATCGGGAGCTCGGCTCGGGCATGGGCGCCACCTTGAACACCGCGGCCCAGCAGCCTGGCTATGCACTGACCGATCGCGGCACCTGGCTCAGCTTCGCTAATCGCGGGCCGCTGGAGATCGCCATCGAAGGCGATGGGCGGCTCTTCAATCCTTATGGCGTCATTCTCGTGAGCCCCGAGCGGCATCCGCACGTCAAGGCTGAGGCCGGCCAGGCCTTCATCGACTGGCTGGTCTCGGCCGATGGTCAGCAAGCGATCGCCGGCTACACCATCGACGGCGAGCAGCTCTTCTTTCCGAATGCCGAGCCGTCGAGCTAAGCCTGCCTATAGGCTTGCGCCGGGCTGCGGCGGGGCGTCGTAGCAGCCGAGCACCGACTGGTCGAAATCGACCAGCGAGCCGGTCATCATGCCGCTCTCAGCGGAGCAAAGAAAAGCGATGGCCTTGGCCACCTCGGTGGTCTCGAGGAGCCGGCCGAAGGGCTGCCGGGCCTTGGCCTGGTCGAGCCACCCGTCCTCGGCGCCGTGCTCGCGCTTTTGGATCGAGTCCTCGCCCGGCGTGTTCATCCAGCCGATATTGAGGCCGTTGACCCGGATGCGGTCGCGCATCAGCGAGTAGGCGACGTTCTTGGTGAGGCCGGCCAAGGCCGCCTTGGAGGCCGAGTAGGCGCAGATGAAGGGTTGGCCACCATGGCTCGACATCGAGAGGATGTTGACCATGCTGCCGGTGATGCCCTCGCGCCGCATGATGGTGGCGACGTCCTGCATCAAGAAGAAGGGTGCCCGGACATTGACACTGAACATCCGCTCGTAGAGCTCGGGGCTGGTGTCGAGGATGGTGCCGCGGTCGGTGATCGCGGCGACGTTGACGAGGCAGTCGACCCGCCCGAAGGCGTCGTCGGCAGCCTTGGCGACCTTACGAACGTCCTCGAGCTTGCCGAGATCGGCCTGAACGTAGATGGCATCCGCGCCCATCGTCTCGAGCACGCCCTTGACCTCGGCACCGCGCGCGGCATTGCGGCCACAGATCACGATGCCGGCAGCACCCCGCTCGACGAACAACCGTGCGGTCGCCTCGCCCAGGCCCTGCGTGCCACCGGTGATGAGGGCGATCTTGCCCTCGAGGCTTCGGTCCGACGTCATTCGGCGCTCTCCCTGTCTCGGCGGCGCAATCACCGCTCTCGCTCCAGAGAGGCTACCAGCGAGCGGCGCAAGATGCCATGCGCTGCCGAGCTTCGGGCAAATGCCCCGAGGCATCGTCAAAATGAGGCCAACGACCAACGACGCCGCGGCTCGGAATGACAGACGTCAGCGGCAACAGCGGATGCGCCGAGCCATGACGTCTGCCTGGCTGTTGACGATCACGAAGGATCGTCAAGAGATCAGCCGGCCGTGGGAATTTCGAGCTGATCGCCGGTGAACAGGTCGAGCTGTGCCCCTCGCCACCAGAACCGGTGGCGGTGGGCAGCGTCGATCGTCAGCTGTGCAGGGGGGTAGGCCCGTGATAGCTGGTCGGGTCGGTCTCTGACTTGCCGAACAGCTGAGCGGTGAGCCTGCCATCGAAGATCGCCTTGAAGAGGTCGATCAAGACCTCGTTCCGCATCCGGCGGGCATCGCGCATCACCGCGTTGATGTAGGCGGGATCGTAGGCTCTGCTGTCGAGCTGCAGGTCGTTCATTGTCGTCAACTCCAGGTCCGTTTCAGGCAACAAGGGCAAGCCTTGCTGCACTGCACAGGAGATGGCGACGACCGGCCAGCGCACAACCGCACACTCGTGCATGGCTCGTTTGCAGGGATGTTCAGTCGATTAACACAAGGTTACCAAGCAGTTTGGCGAGCTTGTTGCAGCCCGCCGACAAGCTGGTCTCGAGCATGTCGCGGATGCGTTGATAGGCGGCAGCGTCGGTCGCGGCGATGCCGGCAAAGCCGAGGCTTCGGCAGGCTGCCGCGGCCTGTGGATCGGCCGCTGCCGTGGCCAGAGCCCGGCGGAGCGCCAGGATCGTGGCATCGTCACGCTCGAGGCCAGTGATGAAGGGCAGTGCCGGTACGGGAGGGCTTGCGGCCAGACATTCCAGCCCTTTCAGCACCTCGGGTACGCATTGCGCCAGCAGTGCCCAGGTGACGCAGTCGATCGCCGCGCAATCGGCGGCACCGCTTCGCACGGCCGCGAGTGATGCCGCATGGGCGCCGGTGAGCCGGATGTCGGCAAAGAAGGCGCGGCCCTGGGCGACCGGTGCCGTCATTGCGGCGAGCGCGTTGGCCCCGGATTGCGAGTGCGGTGCGTTGACGGCGGCGATGCTGCCCTCCAGGTCGGCGACCGATCGTCGGCCGTCGGCGCGCCGCACCACCAGCCAGCTCTGATAATCGCCGCCGTGACAACCACTGACGGCGTAGATCGGCGTGGCGACGAAGCGGACCCGCCCGGCGAGCAGGCTCACCAGCGGCAGGCCGCAGGTCTGGCCGAGCAACAGGTCGGGATCGGTCCACAAGGCCTCGGGCTCGAGGTCGCGGCTCAAACGGTCCGGCACATCGCTCACACCCTGGGCGCCAAGGCGCGAGCGATGGCCGACCAGAGCGCATCAGTTGCCCAAGCCAACGCCGGCAGGTCGTACATCGGCAGGCCGGCGATCCAGTGAGTGCGCTTCAGATCAACCTCCGATTGCCCGCTGCACCATTGATCTCTACAGTAGAGCGAAGATTGATCAGCACAGCATGGGTAGAGCGATGACGACCGACAATGGCTTGGTCTTGCATGTCAGCGAGAACTTGAGCGAGGAAATCGATGGCGTCGAGATTACGCTTCCGGCCGCCGATTATCGGGCAGTGGCGACCGGCTTGGTGGCGAGCGAAGGCGAGGACGATGTTGCGCAGTATCTGCTCTTGCCCATCGGTCGCGAGCGTGTCCACCCGATCAGTGCGGACGGCCTGGCTCAGCTGGCCGGGCATGGTCAGGTCGAGGTGACGGACGCCGAATAGCTTCGCCCGGCCCTTGGCATAACCTAGTCCCGAGCGTGCTCGCCAAGGAACTTGTCGACCTCCGCGAAGAACTGCTCGAAGGCCGGACTTCCCTCGATCAGGGCATGGTTGGCGCCTTCCATCTCGACGAAGAGCGCGTCGGGGATCGTGGCTGCCATACGGCGTCCCTCGGCCAACGGCACCATCCGGTCGTCGCGACAATGGAGCACGAGCGTGGGCACCTGAACCAACGGAGCCAGATGCGAAACATCGACGTTGGCGTTCATCTCCAGGATGCGCACCGCATTCTCAGGGGTGATGGTGATGCGCTGAAGCTCGTCGAAGTTGGCCTTCTGTTCAGCTGTCGCGTCGGGCATGAACGATTCGCTGAAGAATTGACGGAACTCCCGATTGGGCGATCCCCACCCCTGTCTGATCATCATGAGCGACAGCTCGTGCCAGCGCTCGTGCTCGGGTGACCGTCGCTTGAGCCGCCCGCGCATATAGCCACCGAGCAGGATGAGGCAGCCAACGCGCTCGGGGTGCTCGACGGCGTAGCGAATGGCAAAGGCGCAGCCTTGCGAGACCCCGAAGAGCGCGAAGCGATCGAAGCCGGCGGCATCGACCACGGTCGCCAAATCACCGATCATCGCCTCTTCGGAGATGTCGTCGACGTCCCAATCAGAGAGCCCGTTGCCGCGCTGGTCGAAACGCAAGAGCTCGGCACGCTCCGCGAATGAGCGCAAGACCGGGCCCCAGACCGGGCTTCGCCATTCGTATTCCAGATGATTGACCCAGTTGGGCGCTTTCACGACTTTTGGGCCTCGCCCGATGCGGGCATAGGCGAGCTGCGCGCCGTCGCTCGCCGTGCAGAAGCGGACTTCCTGGGTCGCCGGCAGCGCCGCCGACGGCTCGGCATCGTCGGGCATCTCGGGAACCCATTGCCAGACCCGGAGTTGCCGCTGGATGTTCTTCACGCGCTGCGGCCCCAGATCGGCGAACCGCGCATCGAGACGCTCGGCCACGAGCTGGTGGACCAGATCGGCGACGCAAACACCACCGGGCTTGGCCAGCGCTTCGAGACGTGCAGCGACATTGACGGCATCGCCGAAGACGTCGCCATCCTCGACCACGACATCACCGAGATTGATGCCGATCCGATAAAGGATACGACGTGCCTCAGGCACCTCCGCTTCGCGTTCCGGCATGGCCTTCTGGATCGCGAGCGCAGCCTGAACCGCATCGAGCACATTGTCGAAGGCGACGATGAGGCCGTCGCCGGTCGTCTTGACGATCGTTCCGCCGTGCTGGGCGATCGTGGGATCGATCAGGCCCTGGCGATGCTGCCGTTGGCGGTCGAGCACGCCTGTCTCATCGAGCTCGACCAGCCGGCTGTAGCCGGCCATGTCGGCGGCCAGGATCACCATCAGCTGGCGCTTGGTATCGCTGAGCGTCATCGTGCCGTCCCCTTTTGGGCAGGCACGCAGTCTAGCCCATCACGGTCGCCGGAGCGACCGTGGCTGTTCTCACGAAACGATCTCGATCCCCGCCCCGGCAGCCGCTTCCTGCAGCGCCGCCATGCCGATCTCGGCCATCTTCAAGGGATTGGCCTTCTTCGGGTCCTGCTCGGCCTCGATCACCACCCAGCCCGAATAGTCGATGGTCTTCAAGGACTTCATAAATGCGACAAAATCGATCGAGCCGTCGCCGGGGACGGTGAAGACCCCTTCGAGCACGCCCTTGAGGAAGCTCCAGTCCTCGGCCTTGAGCTTCTTGAGCACATCGGCCCGGATGTCCTTGGTGTGGACGTGGTTGATGCGATGGCCCCAGCGCTCGGTGGTCGCCGTCACGTCGCCGCCGGCAAAGGTCAGGTGGCCGGTGTCGAGCAGCAGTCCCACCGCCTTGTCGGTGTGCTCCATGAGGAGGTCGACCTCTTCCTCGACCTCGATCACCGTGCCCATGTGGTGGTGGAAGCTCATCGGGCAGTGCTCGCTCTTTAGGAACTCGGCGAAGCGCGTGAGCTTCTCGCCGTAGCGCTTGATCTGGTCGTGGGTCAGCTTGGGGCGTTGCGAAACGGGCGTGTCGATCAGGCCTTGCACGGTGCCCACGGTCTCGGCGTAGACCATGAGCGGGCAGCCCATCGCCTGGTAGAGCTCGAGCTGCTGCTTGATCCGGCTCTTCTCCTCGTCGACCGTCACTTCCAGCAAGCGGCCGGAGAACCAGCCGGAGACGAGCTCGATGTCGTGGTCGGCCATGATCGGCTTCAAGACCTTGGGGTCCAGCGGAAACTTGCCGCCCTTCTCGACCCCGCTATAGCCGGCCTGCCTGGCCTCGCGGAGGCACTGCTCCAGCGTGATGTCGCCGCCGAGCTCCGGCAGGTCGTCATTCGACCAGCCGATGGGGGCGATGCCGAGGCGAATGGCCCCTGGCTTCAATGTCATCGCTCAGACCCCTACCCGCTGCTTTTTCTTGGCCGTGACGTGGTCGTGACGGGCGGCCTTGACGGCGTCGCGCTCGCTCACCTCGGGCGTGCCGCACTCCCACCAGCTATTGTCGTTGCCGGTCCAGTCGGTGGGATGGATGTCGATGTGGATCACGGTCGTGCGGTCGGCGGCCTTGGCCTGGCGCACCGCGTCCTCCAGATCGCCGATGCTCTTCACCTTGACGCCGATGGCGCCCATCGCCTCGGCGTGCTTGGCGAAGTCGACCCGGGCGCCGGTGTTGGTGCCGCGGCAGGTGTCGAGCGAGTTGTTGAAGGAGGGTACGCCCTTCGCCCGCTGCAGCCGGTCGATGACCAGGAACCCGGCATTGTCGCAAACGACGACGATCATCTTGTGGCCGGTGATCACCGAGGAATAGATGTCGGAGTTCATCATCAAATAGCTGCCGTCGC
Organism: uncultured Alphaproteobacteria bacterium; assembly: GCA_942491185.1. GTDB lineage: Bacteria > Pseudomonadota > Alphaproteobacteria > Geminicoccales > Geminicoccaceae > SLRI01. The sequence continues at coordinate 162,657 of CALOAB010000018.1, forward strand.
CGACCATGACGAAGACCTCACGGCTCGGGTCGGCCATGGCAGCACCCCAGCCGCCGGCCAGCTCGTAGCCCATGCAGGAATAGCCGAACTCGCAGTCGAACGTGCCGATGCCCTTGGCCTTCCAGTTCATCGAGAGCTCGCCCGGCATGCCGCCGGCGGCGGTGAGCGCCAGGTCGCGCTCGCCGGCGAGGCGGTTCACGGCACCCACCACGTGGGCATAGGTCGGCAGCTCGGCATTGGTCGGGCCGCTGCGCTGCTCGATATAGCTGTTCCACTCGGCGTAGAGCTTGCGGCTGCGCTCGCCCCAGCTCGCCGGCGCCTGCCAGCTGCCGAGCGCTGCACCCAGCTCCTCGAGCCCGACCTTGGCGTCGCCGACAACGGCCAGGCTCTGGTGCTTGGCCGCGTCGAAGCGCGCGGCGTTGAGGCCGATGAAGCGGGCGTCGGTGGCGAACAGCGTCCAGGAGCCGGTGGTGAAATCCTGCAGCCGCGTGCCGACGGCGAGGATGACGTCGGCCTCGGCGGCGAGATCGTTGGCGCTCGACGCCCCCATGACGCCGATGGGGCCGGCGTTCAACGGGTGATCGTGGAGCAGCACGGTGCGGCCGTTCAGCGTCTCGCCCACCGGTATGCCGTGCTTCTCGGCGAAGGCCGCGAGCTCGGGCTCGGCGTCGCTCCAGCGCACGCCGCCACCGGCGATGATCAGCGGCTTCTTCGCGGTCTTGAGCAGCTGGGCCGCGGCCTTCAGCTGCTCGACATCGGCGCGGGGTCGGGGGATGCGGTGGACGTGGCGCTCGAAGAAGCGGACCGGGTAGTCATACGCCTCGGCCTGCGCGTCCTGGCACATGCCGATGAAGGCCGGACCACAATCAGCGGGGTCGAGCATGGTGGCCACCGCCTGCGGCAGCGACTGGATGATCTGCTCGGGCCGGGTGATCCGGTCCCAGTAGCGGGTGACGGGCTTGAAGGCGTCGTTGACCGAGATGGTCGGGTCGCCGAAATGCTCGACCTGCTGCAGCACGGGATCGGGGGCGCGGCTGACATAGTAGTCGCCGGAGAGAATGAGCAGCGGCAGCCGGTTGGTATGCGCGACGGCGGCAGCCGTGATCATGTTGGTGGCGCCGGGGCCGATCGACGAGGTGGCGATCATGATCTGCCGGCGCTTCATCGCCTTGTTGTAGCCGATGGCGGCCAAGGCCATGGACTGCTCGTTCTGGCCGCGCCAGGTGGGCAGCTCGTCCTGCACCGCTTCCAGCGCCTCGGAGAGGCAGGTGACGTTGCCGTGGCCGAAGATGCCGAAGACGCCAGGGAAGAGCGGCTGCTCGTGGCCGTCGATCATGATCCGTTGATTGACGAGATACTTGACCAGCGCCTGCGCCATGGTCAGCCGGATCGTCTTCATCGCTACCCTCCCCCTGTTCTCGTTGAGCCTCGAGCATAGCGCTTGCCGCGAGCGGCGTGAAGTCGAAATGAAACGTACATTCCATTTGCAGTGACGAACGGAACAAACTATCCAAGCCACCCTGATGGCATAAAGAAGGGGAGGAAGGCCATGTTGCGCTTCGCATTGTTCGGGGCTGGCCGGATCGGGCGGATGCATGCCGACAATCTGGTCCGCCATCCCAAGGCCGCCTTGAGCCATGTCTACGACGTCGTGGCCGATGCCGCTGCCGAGGTGGCGGCCAAGCATGGTGCGAAGGCCTCGGCCAGCGTCGACGAGGCGCTCGCCGATCCGGCGGTCGACGCGGTGCTCATCGCGTCCTCGACCGACACCCATATCGACCTGATCCAGCGCTCGGTCGAGGCCGGCAAGGCGGTGCTCTGCGAGAAGCCCATCGACCTCGACATCGCCCGGGTCGATGCCTGCTGGCAGCAGATCAAGGACCGCTCGCCGCGCGTGATGATCGGCTTCAACCGCCGCTTCGACCCCTCCTTCAAGGCAGTGCACGACGCCATCCGCCAGGGCGAGATCGGCGACCTCCGCCAGGTCACGATCACCAGCCGCGACCCGGACGTGCCGTCGGTCGCCTACATGAAGGTCGCCGGCGGGCTGCTCCGCGACATGACCATCCACGATTTCGACCTCGCCCGCTATCTCCTGGGCGACGAGCCGGTCAAGGTCGCCTGCTTCGCCCAGGCGCTGATCGCCCAGGAGGTCAAGGACCTCAACGACCACGACACGGCGATGATCATCATGGAGACGGCCACCGGCCGGCAGGCCTGCATCACCAACTACCGGCGCGCCACTTATGGCTACGACCAGCGCATCGAAGCGGTGGGCGAGACCGGCATGGTCAAGGCCGAGAACCGCCGGCCACACACCATGGAACGCTGGGACGCCCAGACCACCGAGGCCAAGGCGCCCGTCCTCAACTTCTTCATCGAGCGCTACCAGGAAGCCTACAACGCCGAAATCCAGGCCTTCGTCGACGCGGTGGAGAGCAACGCACCCATGCCGGTCGGTTTCGAGGACGGCAGGCGGGCGTTGTTGCTGGCGAATGCGGCTTACGAGTCGCTGGCGACCGGCAAGGCGGTGACGGTCGGGGGCTGACGAAGGCAGGAGGAAGAGCGGGGGAACTGAGTTCCCCCGTGCCCCCTCTGGACTTCCTGGGTGGTATCAATTGGATGGCATCGGGGCAGCACCCGAGCCGCTCGAAGGCCAATAACGAGTGTGTCCCTCTCAGCCCGAAATCCCGGTGGGGCCATGGGGAGAATCATTCTCCCCATTTATTCTGCCTTAGCTGGCCGCCAGTGTGACCGCTTCCGCAACCAATGCCCGCAGCCCCGCCATATGCCCCTCTTCCCTCGATCTTACCGTCGGGTCGGAGGTGATGGCGATGGTGAGGTCGAGGGTGGGGATGACGTGGAGCATTTGGCCGCCGTAGCCCCAGCCGTAGTAGTGGGGGTGGCCGTTGGTTTCGGTCATGAACCAGCCGTAGCCGTAGCCGTGGCCGGTCCAGCGGGATGCGGTGCGGGGTTGCCAGGAGGTGGCGATCCAGCTTTCGGCGACGATGCGCTGGCCGTCGAACGTGCCGCCATTGTTGATCATCTGGCCGAAGCGGATGAGGGCTTGGGGCGAGAGCAGCATGTTGTTGCCGCCCAGGTAGATGCCTTGCGGGTCGCGGTCCCAGGGCGGGATGTCGATGGCGAGCGGGTTGCCCAGCCAGGCGCGGGCGAGGCTGAGCGTGCTCTCGCCGGTGGCTTGGGTGAGGATCGCCGAGAGGAGGTGCGAGCTGCCGGTGGAGTAGAGCATCGGCCCACCGGGCTCGGCGACGAAGGGGCGGGTGAGCGCGTAGGCGATCCAGTCCGGGCTGGTCACCCAGGCGCCGTAGTTGCGCCCGGAGGTGCGCTCGAGGCCGGCCTGCATGGAGAGCAGGTTGCCGATGGTGACCTCGGCGAGGCGGGGGTCGGCGTTGGCAGGCACCAGCGGGCCCAGGGCCGTGGTGATCGGCTGGTCGGTGCCGTCGAGCACGCCCCGGTCGATGGCGCAGCCGACCAGTGTGGCGATGATGGTCTTGGCCAGCGACTTGATGTTGACCGGCCGGTCGGCGGCGGGACCGTGGAAGGTCTGCTCGACCAGGATCTCACTCCCCTGCGAGACGATGAGCGTCTGCAAGCGCGGCAGGGCAGAAGCACGCGCACGAATGACCGCCGGATCGAAGCCAGCGGCACGGCCACTGCCTGCGGCGAGTAGCGGCAACGCGGATGCGGCGGCGAGAAGGTGGCGACGGTTCAGTGGCATGGTCGGGACTTAGGTGGTCGGTCTCACAATGGCCAGAGGCAAGCAACTCAGCAATGGCCGAGCGGTTGAGAAAGGTGTCTGGAGAAAGGTGTCTGACACCTCACGAAACCATATTACTCTCAGTGAGTTATCATTTCATTGGCTATCGTGGAGTGTCTGACATTTTGGAAATGCCGAAGGTTAGAGCACCACGCCGAGACCACTGCATGGCGGTAGACATGTCAGCCAACACCGCCAGGTCAAGCGCCCGGCAGAAAAGCAAACGGAGGGGCTACGGGGAGAATCATTCTCCCCGAACCTGACTTCTTCAAGATGCCAGAGAAAGAGAGGCGGTTCCGGGTGACCCCGGAACCGCCAAGGAGGAGAATACAAGGAAAGAGACGTCCCGCTGCCCACGGAACGCCATGCAACCCCTAGCTGCAGCCAGTCGTGCTGCCGCAGGTGTCACATTTCAGGCAGGTGCCATTTCGCACCAGCGTAAAGTTGCCGCAAGCCGAGCAGGGATCGCCCTCGTAGCCCTGGAGGCGGGCGATTTCCGCCTGCTGGCGGCGGCTGTCTCGTGAAGTCGTGGCGGCATCCCGGGCGAGCGAGGCGACGGAGCCGCCTGCCCCGCCGCTGCCCTGCAGCTCGGCTGCCGTGGCTGTCGCCGTCGCGTCGAGCACCGTGCCGTTGGCACCGCCGCCGGCCCCACCGGCGAGCAGGCGCAGATTGCCGCGGATGAACCCGGAGGACGCGAGCTGGGCCACGTTCTCGCCCATGTCGCCTTCCTTGGTGCCCTCGCCGATGGCGTCGTGGCGGAGCGCCTGCGGATCGACGTTGGCGAGGTCGGTGCGCTCGAGATAGGAGACGGCGAGCTCGCGGAAGATGTAGTCGAGCACCGAGGTCGCCATCTTGATCGTGTCGTTGCCCTGGACGACGCCCGACGGCTCGAAGCGGGTGAAGGAGAAGGCCTCGACGAACTCCTCGAGCGGCACGCCGTATTGCAGGCCGATCGAGACCGCGATGGCGAAGCTGTTCATCAACGAGCGGAAGGCGGCGCCTTCCTTGTGCATGTCGATGAAGATCTCGCCGATGGCGCCGTCTTCGTACTCGCCGGTCCTGAGATAGAGCTTGTGACCGCCGACGATGGCTTTTTGGGTGTAGCCCTTGCGCCGGGTCGGCAGTTTGCGCCGGCCGTTGACGAAGCGCTCGACGACCCGCTCTGTGACCTCGACGATGCGCTCGACCTGGGATTGCTCGACGCTGTCGTCGTCCTCGATGTCGTCGGCGAGCATCGAGGAGAGCGGCTGGCTCAGCTTCGAGCTGTCGCGGTAGAGGGCGAGTGCCTTCACACCCAGCCGCCAGCCCTCGAGATAGGCTTCGCGGCAGTCGTCGACCGAAGCAGTGGCCGGCATGTTGATCGTCTTGGAGATGGCGCCCGAGATGAAGGGCTGGGCTGCCGCCATCATGCGGATGTGGCTCGACGCCGAGAGATAACGCTTGCCGATGCGGCCACACGGGTTGGCGCAGTCGAAGACCGGCAAATGCTCCGCCTTGAGCTCCGGGGCACCCTCGATGGTCATGGTGCCGCAGCAAAAGGCGTTCGCCCGCTCGATGTCGTCGCGGCTGAAGCCCAGGGACTGCAGCATGTCGAAGCGGATGTCGCCGAGCTGCTCGTCGGTGAAGCCCAGCACGTCCTTGCAGAAGGCGTCGCCGAGGCTGTGCCGGTTGAAGGCGTAGCGGATGTCGAAGGTGGTCGGCAGGCCGGTCTCGAGCTTGGCCAGCACCTCAGACGTGAAGCCCTTGGACTCGAGCTTGGCGTGATCGATGCCGGGCGAGCCCTTGAGCGTGCCGTGGCCAACGGCGTAGCGGGTGATCGTATCGATCTGCGTCTTGTCGTAGCCCAGGGTCTCGAGCGCCGTCGGCACCATGCGGTTGATGATCTTGAAGAAGCCGCCACCGGCCAGCTTCTTGAACTTGACCAGCGCGAAGTCCGGCTCAATCCCGGTGGTGTCGCAATCCATCACGAGGCCGATCGTGCCGGTGGGCGCGATCACCGAGACCTGGGCATTGCGCACACCATGGCTCTCGGCCATGGCCACCGCTTCGTCCCACGCCTTGGTGGCGGCCCCGAGCAGCGGCGCGTCCGGGCAATGGTGGTGGTCGAGCGGCACCGGCATGGTCGCGAGATCTTCGTAGTCTCGTGCCTGGCCGTGCGCGGCGCGGCGGTGGTTCCTGAGCACGCGGAGGGTCGCGGCCTGGTTGTCGGCGTAGCCGGGGAACGCGCCGAGCTCGGCGGCGATCTCGGCCGACACCTTATACGAGATGCCGGTCATCAATGCGGTGATGGCACCGCAATAGGCCCTGCCCTCGTCGCTGTCGTAGGAGATGCCCGACGCCATCAACAGCCCGCCGATATTGGCGTAGCCGAGGCCGAGCGTGCGGAACTTGTAGCTCAGCTCGGCGATCCTGGCGGCCGGGAACTGGGCCATCATCACCGAGATCTCGAGCACCAGCGTCCAGAGCCGGACGGCGTGCTCGAAGTCGGCGACCTTGAAGCTGCCGTCCTGGTTGCGGAACTGCATCAGGTTCAAGGACGCCAGATTGCAGGCCGTGTCGTCGAGGAACATGTACTCGGAGCACGGGTTCGACGCGTTGATTCGGCCATCGGCCGGGCAGGTGTGCCAGTCGTTGATGGTCGTGTCGTACTGGACGCCGGGATCGGCGCTGGCCCAGGCGGCAAAGCAGATCTTGTCCCAAAGCGCCTTGGCCCGCACGGTCTTGGCGACATCGCCCGTCCGGCGCGCGGTCAGCGGCCATTCGCGGTCCTGCTGCACCGCCTGGAAGAACGGATCGCTGATGCGCACCGAGTTGTTCGAGTTCTGGCCAGAGACGGTGAGGTAGGCGTTGCTGTCCCAGTCGGCGTCATAGGTCGGAACGTCGACGCCCTTGTAGCCTTGCCGGGCCAGCAGGATGGCCTGCTGGATCGAGCCCTCAGGCAGCAAGGCGCGTCGCGCCGCCCTGACCGCCAGCTTGAGCGCCGGGTTGGTCGAGGTTTCGTAGCGCTTGCCTTCCTCGACATCGGCCGCACCGTGGCAGGCCTCGATGATGGCGTTGGCATGCATCGCCAGCAGCTTCGAGCCGGCAACCAGCGCCGCCACCTTCTGCTCCTCGGTGACCTTCCAGTCGATGAAGGCCTCGATGTCGGGGTGGTCGACGTCGACGATCACCATCTTGGCCGCTCGACGCGTCGTGCCACCGGACTTGATGGCACCGGCCGCCCGGTCGCCGATCTTGAGGAAGGACATCAGGCCCGAGGACTTGCCGCCGCCGGAGAGCCGCTCGCCTTCGCCGCGCAAATTCGAGAAATTGGTGCCGGTACCCGAGCCGTACTTGAAGAGCCGCGCCTCGCGGACCCACAAGTCCATGATGCCGCCCTCGTTGACGAGGTCGTCCTGGATGCTCTGGATGAAGCAGGCATGCGGCTGCGGCCGCTCATAGGCCGAGCTCGAGGCGTGCACCTTGCCGGTCGTCTCGTCGACGAAGAAGTGGCCTTGCGCCGGGCCGTCAATGCCGTAAGCCCAGTGCAGGCCGGTGTTGAACCACTGCGGCGAGTTGGGTGCCGCCATCTGCTTCGCCAGCATGAAGCGCATCTCGTCGTAGAACGCCTGGGCGTCCTCCTCGGCGGCGAAATAGCGGCCCTTCCAGCCCCAGTAGGTCCACGCGCCGGCGAGCCGGTCGAAGACCTGCTGGGCGGTCGTTTCGCTGGTGTAGCGCTCGGCCTCCGGAAGCTTGGCGAGCGCCGCCTCGTCCGCGACCCGACGGCAGAGCCAGAGCGGCATGCCTTTCTCACGCACCGGCTTCAGCTTCGCCGGGACACCGGCCTTGCGAAAATATTTCTGCGCCAGGACGTCGATGGCAACCTGGGACCACCCCGCCGGGATCTCAAGCGCATCCAGCGCGAAGACCACCGACCCGTCCGGGTTGCGAATTTCGCTCGACGCCGAACGGAAGGCGATCGCCGCGTAGGGCGATGCTCCGGCTTTGGTAAAGGCCCGCTCGATCTTCATCGACACCGATCTCCTCGTCGCTGCAAGACTAAGATGTTCTCGTCTTGTTCGTCAAACCCATCATCGGCTTCCCGTCAATCAGCGCGGCGCGCGCTGCTGGGCTCTACGATCAGCGTCGGGTGATCTCTCGATCACTCAACGATCAGTTTAGAACCGCCCGCCACGAATCTCAACAACAAGCCTGCAACGGCAGCTGAATCACGGGCACATTTCTGCGCTGCGCCAGCGGACGACCACCGTCGAGACGACCAAGAGAGGGTCCGGCGCCGATCTTCTCAGCGAGCCCGAAGCCCTCATTATCTACATATACGAGAAAGAGACGCCGCCACAACAAGATATTGTGTTTTCCACAGTCAGCGCTGCAGCCCGGCCCGGGACTGTTGCGGCAATGCCATGACGACCGGCCACACTGCCACACCAATCGCCTGAGCAGCCATCAGCCGGCGCTTGAGGAACACAGCAACTCAACTGAGTTGGATGCTGAGCCATCGGCTCCGCCGAGCAATTGTGGAAAAGACCGGCAAGCTGTGGATAGCTTGCCGCATTTCGTTGCGGCTTTGTTCTCTTGAGTATCGCTCAATGCCATCAGCCTCACTCAAGCAGCGCACTTTTCCCCAGCTTTCCACAGGCTGGTCTGCCCACATTTCATCCACAGGCCCGCCCGACTTGCGACGGCCTGCCGACTGGACGCTGCACCGGGCCCAGTCCATAAGGATCGGCGTGTCGGTGATCCGGGCGCATGAGCGCGCCCGCCCCGCCCCACTACCCCGCCCCAACGATGGAGCTAGCCGCCGTGTCTGTTTTGAAGTGGCTGACCAATAATCGCCTCGGCACCTTCCTCTTCACCCGACGGCGCGGCGAGAAGGTCGGCGAGGATGCGCTCGGCAACGTCTATTATCGCGATCGGCGGCGCAGCGGAGACTGGCGCCTGGAGCGTCGCTGGGTGGTCTATGCCGGCGATGGCGAGATCGAGGCGAGCGCAGTGGAGCCCGGCTGGAACGCCTGGCTGCACAAGAACCGCGAGCAGTCACCGAGCGAGGCGCCACCCAAGGAGCGCTTCTGGCAGAAGGAGCACGTGCCGAACCTGTCCGGCACGCCGGCCGCCTACGTTCCGCCGGGACACCCGACCCGCGGCGGCCAGCGCGACCACGCCACCGGCGACTACGAGGCGTGGCGTCCCTGATCCTACAGCAACGTCTCGGTGACGGCGGTTTTCGGGCGCCTGCTCTTGGGGCGATGAGCCGTCGCTGAGCGCCCTGATTGCCGGCTCAACCGGCCTGATCGCTTGTGGACAAGTCGTCGGAAAAGCCCCAGATCCGCGGGGTTGCGAGCTCGAGGCTGTTGCCGGCGGGGTCACGAAAGTAGCAAGAGCGACCGCCGCCCGGCCAATCCTGCCATTGCTCGATGGCGATGCCGGCAGCCTCCAACGCGGCAGCCCAAGGCTCCAGCTCGCTCGACGCAACGGCGAAGCAGGCATGTCCTGGCCCGCGCGCTCCATGTGCTGGAACACCGCGCGCCTTCTCTGCCCCGGTGGGATCGAAGAGCAGGAGCATCTGCTGCTCCAGCCGGAAGAACACGAACACGCCTGGCTTGTGGCTCACCTGATCGAGACCGAGCACACCGCCATAGAAGCGCGCCGCCCGATCGAGGTCGTCGACGTAGAGCACGGTCTCCAGGATCGTTCGCAGCCGCATGGCCCAGCCCTCCTCGAAGCTCTGGCGGCGGCACCCCGACCCGAGCTCGCCGCATTTTCCCGCGATCTTAACGGAAGCTTCACTCCCCTGCAGCAAACTGGCGGCAGGCGAAGAAGCGGACAGCAAGGGCTTGCATGGAGAAGGGTCGAGGCGGTGCCAACGGGCGGCTGGGCCTGGTCGGTCAGCTCTTTGCGAGGCTGGGCGGGAAGGACAACGGCGGTGCTGGTCCGACCATCGATCCGCTCGCGGACGCCACCCACCTCGTCTTGCGGCAGCACCGGATCGACCCGACGCCAGAGGCCTACACGCTATGGTATCGGCACCTCGCCGGCCAGCGCCCGGATCTGACGCGGCGCCTGAAGGAGCTGGAGACGAGCGGGGCCACCTTCGATCCACCACTGATCGCCGAGCTGTTCGAGCGCTACTTCGCAACCGACCCCGAGGTCACCGGCGTCTGCGAGGCGAGCCGCAATCTCGAGCGGTTGCTGGCCGCTCTGGCGATGGACTTGAAGCTCGTCGAGACCGACGCCAGGCAACGCGGCGATCGGCTCGCGGATCTCGGCCAGTCCCTGGCCGAGGGTGAGGCGGCGGCAGATGACGAATCGGAATCGGCCGGCCATCCCGCGTTGTGGCGCAAGATCGTCGGCGACATCATCAAGGAGACGGCAGCGATGCGCGCCGCTGCATCGCGCCTGGAGAGCCGGGTGGTCGAGCACGCGGGCGAGATCGCCCAGCTCCGCGCCCAGCTCGACGCCGCCGGACGCAACAACCAGCTCGACCCGGTAAGCGGCGTCGCCTCGTCCAAGACACTCGAGCAGGCGCTTGCCGAGGCCATGCGGTCGGTCGATCGAGCGATTGCCAGGGCCAATGGCGCCGCGGCGAAGGACGGTGCATCCAGCAGCCCGGGCCCGGGCCTTTCCTTCCTGCTCGTCGATCTCGACCAGTTCCACGCGTTCAACGCGGCCAATGGGCGAAAGCTCGGCGATCTCGTGCTCAAGGCCACGGCCCGGAACCTCGCCATGGCGATCAAGGGGGCCGACACGATCGGCCGTCTCGACGGCGCCAGCTTCGGCATCGTCCTGACCCGCACCGATCTCACCGGCGCCGAAGCCCTGGCGGTGCGGCTCTGCACACTGATCGCGAGCCTGCGCATCGAGGTGGCCGACCACGAGCGCGCCGCCGACCCGCGCCTCGCCCCGGTCACGGTCTCGATCGGGGTGAGCACCTACCGGCCGGGCGAGCCGCCCAAGCGCCTGATCGGCCGAGCATCGCGAGCCTGTGAGCACGCCACGGAGACCGGCGGCAACCGTGCCGTCTCGGAGCGTGCCGTCGCGGTCGTCGGCAGGCCTAAGGCATGAAGCTCTGCGAGCGTCGCACCGGCAGGCCCTGCCGCTATTGGATTGCCAGGGAAAAGTCCCGAGCTGTTTCGGCGTTCATGTTTGTCGACAACCGCGGCCTTGCCAACATCTCGTTGACCAATCTATCGCTGGCGGCGAACCGGTCGCACCTGGCCTCTGGAGTCGCATCGAGGTCATTTGGCAACCGATAATGACTCAAGAGCGAACCTGGTGGCGGTGCGGTGTCTCTCTATCTTCGGCTACGGTCGTGACACGACGTCGAGCAGCATGGCGAAAGCCGCGATTGACCCTCGGTCTCTGGGCAACTGTCGGGGCGCTCGATGGAGGCGGTTGTGCTGCAGAACCGGGACCAACTGCGCTCCGCTTGCCAAAGAGGCCATCGTACCGGGCCGGGGGCATTTCGCAGCCACTCATCAGTCGATGGTTGGTTCCGATCTGGGTCGACTGGCGGCAGGAGACCAGTGTCGCCGAGCGACATCTGGCAAATGCACTGCTCCCAAAGCCGTCAGTCCGGCTCTGTCGAGCGGCTCGGCAGGCCGCAGGTGCAACAGCTTCTTGTTCTTGATCCGTTGCAATGCTCAGCGAGCCGCCGGGACGCCATGCGCATGTCGCCGCGTCGTCCAGGCTTCATTCCGGCTGGCGTGAGGTCACCAGCTCCAGGTCGTCACGCTCGGCTGCGGCATCGGCGAGCACACGGCGCAATGGCTCGAGATCCTGTCCTAGGGCGGCCGCGGCATTCTGGGTCACCCGCCATTCGATGCGCAGCGGGCCGGCGATGTCGGTGGTCAGGACATCAAACACGGCATCGAGATTGCCGCCGAAATGGGCCGGGAAGGCCAGATCGTGGGCCAGCTTGGCCAGCACGGCGCGCTTGGTTCGTTGCCGACCGTCCAGTCGCGCGACGCGCAGGGTTGCCGATGCCCCGCTCACTCCGGCACCTCGGTGAAGCTCTCGTAGTGGTCGGTGGTGACGAAGATCAGGCCGTCGTTCGAGAAGACCAGCCGCTTGGCGCCCCGACGACCGCAGTCGAAATCGAGGTCGGCCTCGAACCATTGCCGGCCCGGCGCATCCGGCAGCCTGCCCTCGCGGTTCTGGAACCGATCACCGCCGATCGTTCGGTCAGGCGCGCTGTCGCAGAGATCGCTGCCCGGCCGCCAGCCGAGATCCCGCGCCTCGCCTTTGCGAACGTAGTCGCTTGGCAGTCGCCCGGTGGCCCGCACGCTTTCCACCGTGGCGACGAACGCCGATGGCTCGGCCAGACCGAGCTCGGTGGCCAAAGCCTGGAGCGTGCCGGCGGGCTGACCGCTCTCATCGGCTGGTGCCAGGACCGCCACGGCCAGGGCCGCGAGCAGCAGCCCGACAATGACAAAGCTGGATAGCCGGCGCATCGACGATAGGCTCCTTCAATCCCAAGGAACGGAACGGTGTGCAAATAAGCGGCAATGGCCGATCGAGCGCAATCACGAAACGCTGAACCGGCCGCCGGACATCCTGAGACCCCGGGCGATGCACTTGATGTGGGAGGGCCTCTGCCAGCTATTCGTCGTCTGATCGAGCGTTGTGCCAGCTGCCCGCCTCTCGCCGCGGCTTACCAAGCATTTGCGCGGCTCGAGATCCCACAGGCGGCCAACTGAGCCATGGCTGGTCCGGGACGCGGCTTGGCCGCAGCTTGCCGGGGAGCGCCCGTGTCTTTTCTGTGACGGTCGGCGTGGAGGACGTCCTCCCACTCGGCTTCTTTGGCAGTCTAGCGGCCCAGCGCTTGCAGTGTTTGGTCGGCGTGATCGGTGAACAGGCCATCGACGCCCGCATCGACCAGCTGCGTGGTCAGCGCCGCCATGTCGGTGGCCCAGCCCGGCAGGGCGTCGGCGCGAAGCGTGTAGGCGTGGATGTCGAGCCCGGCCGAAGTGGCATGCCGGGCGAGGTCGGTGGGATTGCCGCCGTCATCGATCACCAGACCGATGAAGGGGCCGATGGCGTCGACGGTTCGCGCCAGGCTCTCGAGGCCGGCCGGCGTGAGGAGCGCGTCGTAATCGGTGCCGGCGGCGTCGGCCCAATGGTTGCGGCCGATGAGCTGGACGAGGGGGCCGCGATAGCCGAGCTCGGCGCGGATGCGCTGGGTCTCGGACCAGTCGAAGCATTGCAGGAAGAGCCGCTGATCGTCGGGCGCGCCGTAGCCTTTGGCCGTGAGCAGATCGACCACGATGCGGCTGATGTCCTGGCCCTGGGCGCGGTGCCAGGCGGGACGCTTGATCTCGGGGTAGATGCCGATCGACCGGCCCGTCGAGATCTCCAGTCCCTGAACCAGATCGATCGCCTCCTCGAGCGTCGCGATCGAGAAGCCGCCCGGGCCTTGCGGGAAGCGATCGGCAAAGACCGGCTGGCCCGTCTCGGGGTCGATCCGCTCATGGGTGGCGAGGTTGCGCAGCTCTGCCAGGTCGAAATCGATGGCGTAGTAGCGTCCGTCGCCACGCGCACGATCCGGGAACCGCACGGCCACGTCGGTCACCGTGTCGAGCGTGATGTCGTGGAGCACCAGGGGCACGCCGTCACCGCTCAGCACGACGTCGTGCTCGATGAAATCCGCACCCTGCCCGACCGCCATGGCCTGGGCTGCCAAGCTGTGCTCCGGCAGGTAGCCGGATGCACCGCGATGCGCGATGACCAGTGGCTCGGCCAACGCTGCCTTGACGCCGAGCGCGAAGAGAAGTGCCACCAGGACCAGCCGCCCGATGGCGACAAGCTCAAGGCCGCGGATCGGCATCTCGTGCCCTCCATTCGCAAGTGGATGGTGCCGCCAAAGAAAAAGCCCGCGAGCCGAGCGCTCGCGGGCTTCCTCTTGGCTTGGCCGGAAGGTCAGTTCGGCAGGCGGGCCTGATCGGCACCGGGCTTCGCCTGTGCAGCGATCTCCGGGCTGATCGGCTCTTCCTCGGCGAGCGCCTCGAGCGGCGACGCCAAGGCTACCTGCAAGACCTCGTCGACATTGGCGACGGCGATGATCTTCAAGCCCTTCTTCACGTTGTCGGGGATCTCGGCCAGGTCCTTCTCGTTCTCCTTGGGAATCAAGACGGTCTTGATCCCGCCGCGGAGCGCTGCGAGCAGCTTCTCCTTGAGCCCACCGATCGGCAGCACCCTGCCGCGCAGCGTGACCTCGCCGGTCATGGCGACCGAGGCCTTGACCGGAATGCGGGTCAGCACCGAGACGATCGAGGTCGCCATGGCGACGCCGGCCGATGGCCCGTCCTTGGGCGTGGCGCCTTCCGGCACGTGGATGTGGATGTCGGTGGTGTCGAAGCGCGACGGCTCCACGCCGAGCAGCCGCGAGCGCGAGCGGACATAGCTCTTCGCCGCCTGCACCGATTCCTGCATCACATCGCCGAGCTTGCCGGTAATGGTCATCTTGCCCTTGCCGGGAAGCTGCACCGCCTCGATGGTCAAGAGCTCGCCACCGACCTCGGTCCAGGCGAGGCCCGTCGTGGCACCCACCATGTCCTCGAGCTCCGCCTCACCGTAACGGAACTTCCGCACGCCGGCATATTTCTCGAGGTTGCGCCGCGTCAGCTTCACCTGCTTCCTGTCGCCGGCGACGATCTCCTTGACCGCCTTGCGCGCCAAGTTGGCTATCTCGCGCTCGAGGTTACGAACGCCCGCCTCGCGGGTGTAGTAGCGGATGAGATCGATGAGCGCCTCGTCGTTGAGCGACCACTCCTGCTCGGACAGCCCGTGCGACTTGCGCTGCTTCTCCAGGAGATGCCGCTTGGCGATCTCGACCTTCTCGTCCTCGGTGTAGCCGGCGAGACGGATGATCTCCATCCGGTCGAGCAGCGGCTGCGGCATGCGCAGCGTGTTGGCGGTGCAGACGAACATCACGTCCGAGAGGTCGTAATCGACCTCCAGATAGTGGTCGTTGAAGTTCGCATTCTGCTCCGGATCGAGCACCTCCAGCAGCGCCGATGACGGATCGCCGCGGAAGTCGGCACCCATCTTGTCGATCTCGTCCAGCATGAAGAGCGGGTTGGACGTCTTGGCCTTCTTCATGCTCTGGATGATCTTGCCCGGCAGCGAGCCGATATAGGTGCGCCTATGGCCCCTGATCTCGGCCTCGTCCCGCACCCCGCCCAGCGAGAAGCGGACAAAGTTGCGGCCGGTCGCCTTGGCCAGCGACTTCCCCAGGCTGGTCTTGCCGACGCCGGGCGGGCCGACGAGGCAGAGGATCGGCCCCTTCATCTTGTCGACGCGCTGCTGGACGGCGAGATACTCGACGATCCGCTCCTTGACCTTCTCGAGGCCGTAGTGGTCGGTATCAAGGACGTCCTGCGCCAGCTTGATGTCCTTCCTGACCTTGGAGCGCTTCTTCCAGGGGATGGACAACATCCAATCCAGGTAGTTGCGCACCACGGTCGCCTCGGCCGACATCGGGCTCATGGTCCTGAGCTTTTTCAGCTCGGCCATCGCCTTGTCTCGGGCTTCCTTGCTGAACTTGGTCTTCTTGATTCGATCCTCGAGCTCGGACGCCTCGTCCTTGCCGTCCTCAAGCTCGCCCAGCTCCTTCTGGATCGCCTTCATCTGCTCGTTGAGATAATACTCGCGCTGGGTCTTCTCCATCTGCCGCTTGACGCGTGAGCGGATGCGCTTCTCCACCTGAAGGACGCTGATCTCGCCCTCCATGAAGCCGTAGAGCCGCTCCAGCCGCTCACCCAAGGACGCCGTCTCGAGCAGATCCTGCTTGTCGGCGATCTTCAAGGAGAGATGCGCCGACACCGTGTCGGCGAGCTTCCCCGGATCGTCGATCTGCGAGAGCGAGACCAGAACCTCGGGCGGTACCTTCTTGTTGAGCTTCACATACTGCTCGAACTGCGTGACCACGGCGCGGGCCAACGCCTCGACCTCGCGCATGTCGGTCGACGCGTCCTCCAGCACGCTGGCGGAGACCTGGAAGAAGCGGGGATTGTCGACGAAGCCGGCGATGTCGGCGCGGGCCGTGCCCTCGACCAGGACCTTGACCGTGCCGTCTGGCAGCTTGAGCAGCTGCAGCACGCTGGAGACGGTGCCGACGCGATAGATGTCGTCCGGACCTGGATCGTCCTGGCTCGCGTTTTTCTGCGCGACCAGCAGGATCTGCTTGTCCTCCTTCATCACCTCCTCGAGCGCCGCGATCGACTTCTCGCGACCGACGAAGAGGGGCACGATCATGTGCGGGAAAACGACAATGTCGCGCAGGGGTAGAACAGGAAAAATCGTTGTTTTGGGTGTCTCGACCATTAGACCTCACCGCAGTGGCACCGGTTGGGCTGACCAGGGGCGCCTGATTACGGCTTAAGAGGTGGCCTGCAGGTGAAGGTCTTTCAAGGCGCGAAGACGCCACGATGAGGCCAAGGAGGCTAGGACGCTCGCGTCAGGCGCTCGTGGCGACGGGTCGCTTGGTCAGACAAGCTCGCGATTGCAACCGCTCCGGCGATGCTAGGACGTCGCACCTCAAGAAGCGGAGCCGACATCGCCCTTGCGCTGCTGATCGTGGATCATCAACGGCTTGGCGCTGTTCTCCACGACCTCCTTGTTGACGACGACCTCCTCGACCGTGCCGAGCGATGGCAGCTCGAACATGGTCTCCAGCAGGATGCCTTCCATGATCGAGCGAAGGCCGCGGGCACCGGTCTTCCGCTTGATGCCCTTATCCGCGATGGCGCGCAGCGCATCCTCGGTGAAGGTGAGCTTCACGTCCTCCATCTCGAACAGCTTCTGGTACTGCTTGACCAGCGCGTTCTTCGGCTGCTTGAGGATCTCGACGAGCGCCTCGATGTCGAGGTCGGTGAGCGTGGCGACCACCGGCATGCGGCCGACGAACTCGGGAATGAGGCCGAACTTCAAGAGATCGTCGGGCTCGACCTCGCGCAGCACCTCGCCGCTGAAACGCTCGTCCGGGCCGGCGACCGTGGCACCGAAGCCCATGGAGCGCGGCTTGCCGCGATGGCCGATGATCTTCTCCAGCCCGGAGAACGCACCGCCGCAGATAAAGAGAATGTTGGTCGTGTCGACCTGCAGGAACTCCTGCTGCGGGTGCTTGCGGCCGCCCTGCGGCGGCACGCTGGCGACCGTGCCCTCGATGATCTTCAAGAGCGCCTGCTGCACGCCCTCGCCCGACACGTCACGGGTGATCGACGGGTTCTCGGATTTGCGGCTGATCTTGTCGACCTCGTCGATATAGACGATGCCGCGCTGCGCCCGCTCGACATTGTAGTCGGCAGACTGCAGCAGCTTGAGGATGATGTTCTCGACGTCCTCGCCGACATAGCCGGCCTCGGTGAGGGTCGTGGCGTCGGCCATCGTGAAGGGCACGTCGAGCGTGCGCGCCAGGGTTTGGGCGAGCAGGGTCTTGCCGCAACCGGTCGGGCCGATCAGCAGGATGTTCGACTTGGCGAGCTCGACCTCGCCGCCCTTCGAGCCATGCGCCAATCGCTTGTAGTGGTTGTGCACGGCGACCGACAGCACGCGCTTGGCGTGCGCCTGGCCGATCACGTAGTCGTCGAGCACCTCCTTGATCTCGCTCGGCGTCGGCACGCCCGAGCGGCTCTTGGCGATGGCGCTCTTGTTCTCCTCGCGAATGATGTCCATGCAGAGCTCGACGCATTCATCACAGATGAAGACCGTCGGCCCGGCGATGAGCTTCCTGACCTCGTGCTGGCTCTTCCCGCAGAACGAGCAGTACAAGGTGTTCTTCGAGTCGCCGCTGGACTTGCTCATCGACTATCTGACCTCAATCGCCTGTTGTGGCGCCGTCGCCGGGTGCCAAGGAGCCTCGCTGGTTGCAACGCAGAGCCAGCCCGGGCTCGCCGCGCCACCAGTCGCCCCGTCCGTCCGACCGCACCCAATCGTCACCAATGGTCAACCAACCACGAGGGAGATGGGGTTGCAACCCTCGTTGTCGAGAGCGTGATGCTCGACCGCCCTTCCGGCGACGTCGCTGCAACGCCTGCCGGAGCTTGCCGCCCCGTGCCTCAGCTCTCCGGCTCGGCGAGCGTTGTCGGCCGGTGTGTGACCACCTCGTCGACGATCCCGAAGGCTTGCGACTCCTCGGCGCTCATGAAGGTGTCGCGCTCCAGCTTGGCGTCGATTTCATCCATGGTGCGGCCGGTATGCTGCATATAGATGTTGTTGAGCCGCTTCTTGACGTTGAGAATCTCGCGCGCGTGGATCTCGATGTCGGAGGCTTGACCCTGGTAGCCGCCTGATGGCTGGTGCGTCATCACCCGGGCGTTGGGCAGGCAAAACCGCTTGCCCTTGGCGCCGGCTGCCAGCAGCAGCGAGCCCATGCTCGCGGCCTGGCCGATGCACAATGTCGCAACGTCGCAGCGGATATATTGCATCGTGTCGTAGACCGCGAGGCCAGCCGTCACCAACCCGCCCGGCGAGTTGATGTAGAGCGACACGTCCTTGTCCGGGTTGTCGGCCTCGCAATAAAGCAGCTGGGCGCAGATCAAGCTGCCCATGTGATCCTCGACGCCGCCGGTGACGAAGATGATCCGCTCCTTGAGCATCCGCGAGAAGATGTCGTAGGCGCGCTCGCCGCGGCTGGTCTGCTCGACCACCATCGGCACGAGCTGACTGGTCGGGCCCTGTGCCAGCTCGCTGAGCAGCTGGGTCTCGGTCGGTACGTTGCGCATCAAGCCTCGCTCTCCTCGGCTGGCTTGCCAGCGGCCTTCTTCTTCGCCGGCTTGGCTGCGGCCTTGGCGGTCGCTTTCTTCGGCTCGGCTTTCGCTTTGGCGGCCTTTTCCTTCGGCTCGGCTGCCGCTTCGGTGGTCTCTTCCTTGGGCTCCGCTGCCGCTTTGGCGGTCGCTTTCTTCGGCTTGGTCGCCTTCTTGGTGGTCTCTGCCGGCGCCTCCTCCTCGGCGTCCGGATCCTTCATCAGCTCCTCGATGCTCACGGTCTCGTCCTTGACCGCCGCGCGCTCGAGGATGAGGTCGACCACCTTGTCCTCGAAGATCGGCGCCCTGAGCTGCTCGAGCGCGGCTGGGGTGTCGCGGAAATACTCGAACACCGCCTTTTCCTGGCCCGGGTAGCGCCGGGCCTGCTCCATCACCGCCTGATTCAACTCCGGGCCCTCGACCTTGACCTCGTTCTTGAGGCCGATGTCGGAGAGGACGAGGCCGAGGCGGACACGACGCTCGGCGATCTGCCGGTACTCGGCGCGCAGCTCTTCCTCCGTCTGCCCCATGCTCTCGAACGTGCTCTCCGTGCGCTTCATCTCGTCTTCGAGCTGGCGCCAGATGGCGTTGAACTCGAGCTCGATCATGCCTTCCGGCACACCGAACTGGCAGCGCTCGGCGAGGTCGTCGAGCAGCGCCCGCTTGGCCTTCTGCCGGGAAACGCCGCTGTAGTCGCTGGCGAGGCGCTCGCGGATCTTGACCTTGAGGTCGTCGAGGCTCTCGGCCATCAGCCCCTTGGCGAAATCGTCGTCGACAGCAACCGGGCTGCCGGCCTTGATGTCCTTGATCTTGATCGTGAAGGTCGCGGTCTTGCCCTGGAGATCGTCGCGGCCGTAATCCTCGGGGAAGGTCGCCTCGATCTCGCCCTCGTCGCCCACGGCCTTGCCGATCAGGCTGTCCTCGAAGCCGGGGATCATCTGACCGCTGCCGATGACGCTATCGAAATCCTCGGCCTTGCCGCCGTCGAAGGCGACGCCGTCGATCTTGCCCTCGAAGTCGAGCGTCACCTGGTCGCCGTCGGCAGCGGGACGCGGCTCGGCCAGAGGCTCGAAGCTGCGCCGCGCCTTGGCGAGATTGGCAATCGCGTCGTCGACCTGGCTGTCCTCGACCTCGACCACCTGACGGGTCAGGCTGATCGCCGCCAGATCGAGCTCCGGCACCTCGGGCAGCACCTCGAGATCGAGCTTGAACTCGAGATCGGCGCCGTCGTCGAACGCGATCACCTCGACCTTGGGGCGCAGCGCCGGCTTCAGCTCGTTGTCGGCGATCGCCTGCTTGGAGCCCTCGTCGACCGCCTGCTCGAGGATCTCGCCCATCAGCTGACGGCCATATTGGCGCTTCAGGAGAGAGAGCGGCACCTTGCCCGGCCGGAAGCCCGGCACCTTGGCCGTCTTCGCCATCTTCTTCAGCCGGGCCTCGACCTTGCCCTCGATCTCGTTCGCGGCAACCACGACCTTGAATTCACGCTTCAAGCCGTCGGCTGCCACCTCTGTGACCTGCATCATTCTGCCTTTCGTCGTCCGAGCCTGGGGCGACCGCCGCAATCGCCGGGCCCAACGTCACGTTTTTCGGGATGTCCGTCCGCGCGCCAGTCGCCCTTGGCGACAGCAATGGCGAACCCGCAAAGGGCTATAGCATAGCCGCCACAAACGCCAAGGGTTTAAGGGCTTGCCCCGAGTCGTCGCCTACCCGCGCTCAAGCAGCGCGAAGCGCGATAGCGGCCATCCGACCGCGCTCAAGCGGCACGAAGCGCGATAGCGCCCATTTGACCGCGCTCAAGTAGCGCGAAGCGCGGTAGCGCCCATGAAAGCTGGTGCGGGCGGAGGGACTTGAACCCCCACGGCTTGCGCCACAGGAACCTAAATCCTGCGTGTCTACCAATTCCACCACGCCCGCACAACGCGTGCTGATACCTCAGGTGGAAAGCCTGCGCCAACGGTTTTGCCGCTGGAGCGACAACCGGGATTCGGTTAAGGCCTGAGGCCATGCACGAGAAAGTCCTGATCCTCGATTTCGGCTCGCAATTCACCCAGCTGATCGCCCGGCGGCTGCGGGAGCTCAAGGTCTATTGCGAGATCCTGCCGTGTACGGTCGACGACGCGGTGGTGCGCGACTTCGCGCCCAAGGCGATCATCCTCTCCGGCGGCCCCGCCTCGACCACCGATGCGGTGAGCCCGAAGGCGCCGCCCGTCGTCTTCGCGCTGGCTGTGCCGGTGCTCGGCATCTGCTACGGCGAGCAGACCATGGTGGCGGAGCTCGGCGGCTCGGTGGTGCTGGGCACCATCCGCGAGTTCGGCCGGGCCGAGATCGAGCTGGTCTACCCCTCGCCGCTCTTCGACGGCATCATGACGCCCGGCGCCAAGGCCACTGTCTGGATGAGCCACGGTGACAAGGTGGCAGAATTGCCCAAGGGCTTCGTCACGCTGGCGCGGAGCCCGGGCTCACCGTTTGCCGCGATTGCCGACGAGCATCGCCGCTTCTACGGGCTGCAGTTTCACCCCGAGGTGATGCACACCGAGATTGGCGGCATGCTGCTGGAGAATTTCTGCCGCGGGATCGCAGCACTCTCCGGCGACTGGACCATGGCCGCCTATCGCGACGAGGCCATCGACGCCATCCGCGACAAGGTTGGCCGGGGCCGGGTGATCTGCGGCCTCTCGGGCGGCGTCGATTCCGCCGTCACCGCGATTCTGGTGCACGAGGCGGTGGGCGACCAGCTGACCTGCGTCCTGGTCGACACCGGGCTGATGCGCAAGGACGAGGCGCGCCAGGTGGTCGAGCTCTTTCGCGGCCATTTCAACATCCCGCTGGTTCTCGTCGATGCCGGTCCAACGTTCCTCGCAGCGCTCGAGGGCGTCGATGACCCGGAGCGCAAGCGCAAGATCATCGGCAAGACCTTCATCGACGTGTTCGAGGCCGAGGCCGAGAAGCTGGACGGCGCGGATTTCCTGGCCCAGGGCACGCTCTACCCAGACGTGATCGAGAGCGTCTCATTCAAGGGTCCGTCGGTCACCATCAAGTCGCACCACAATGTCGGCGGGCTGCCGGAGCGGATGCGCATGGGCCTGGTCGAGCCATTGCGCGAGCTGTTCAAGGACGAGGTCAGGACACTGGGCCAGGAGCTCGGCCTGCCCGCCTCGTTCGTCGGCCGCCATCCCTTTCCGGGACCGGGGCTGGCCGTGCGCATCCTGGGCGAGATCACGCCCGAGCGGATCGCCGTGCTGCAGGAGGCGGACGCCATCTATCTCGACGAGATCCGCAAGGCCGGGCTCTATGACGACATCTGGCAGGCCTTCGCCGTGCTGCTGCCGGTCCGCACCGTGGGCGTGATGGGCGACGGGCGCACCTATGAGTGGGTCTGCGCGCTCCGCGCCGTGACCTCGACCGACGGCATGACCGCCGACGTCTACCCGTTCGAGGCGGCGTTCCTGACGCGCGTGGCCACACGCATCGTCAACGAGGTCAAGGGCATCAACCGCGTCACCTACGACGTCACCAGCAAGCCGCCCGGCACGATCGAGTGGGAGTAGGCGCTGCCGCCCGTCACGGCACCGGCCGGCTGAGGTGATCAGCCGCTTCCTCGTTCCGTCTTCCGGCCATGCATGTGCCGAAGCCATGTCGACCAGCAAGGGTGGCGGGCTGCATGGCCTGCTCGCGGTGCTGGCAATGCATCAGCGGCGCTTGCATGCGGAGGATACGGTCGTCGCCGTTCGGATCGTCGCCGGCTGGCGCACCGCAGACGACGACAGCATCTATCGGCTGGCCTAGCCGTCCGCGCCCGCGCTACTCTCTCGATAGAATTCCCAGGCGTCGACCACCGAGCCGTCCTCCAGCGTGCAGCTGCCGGCGGCCAAATCGTGCGTGCCCCCCTGTTGCTCACAGAAGACCGCGGCTGGATTGGGTTGGCCGACCGTGGGTGGGTGCGCGTCCGGGTCGCCTCCGACACAAGCGGCAAGCCCGCAGGTCACGGCGAGCGTGAACATCATGAGGGGGATTCTAGCCACTCCTGGCATGCTTTCTCGTGCGTGAGCCTTCACCCGGTGCAGACCGAGCGCCGATCCATCTTCTCGGCAGCGGCAGGTCATTGTCGAGCTCCATGATTTGGCGTCATTGACGGGGTCTCAAACCGTCTTCGAGCCGCCTCCCCGGCGGGCTGAAGCCAGCGATCGTCCGCTCTGCCACTGTCGGGCCGATCAGGGCAGGCCAAGCCATGCAAGCGCCTCACGGCACCTCGGCGATGGGCTCGACGTCGTCGATGTAGTGGCGGGCGAGGAGGTGGTCGAGGGAGATGGCGCCGGCACCTTTGACCACGAGATAGACCAGCGGCATCAGCCAGAGCAGGCGCTGGTCGGCGATCACCGAGTCCGAGGTGCGGTCGAACCAGGTGCCGATCGTGGTGGCATCCGCGCCGTGGAAATTGATGTCGACATAGGTCTGCACGGCGATGAAGCCGATCATGCCGAACGCCGCCAGCCTGGTGAAGAGGCCCGCCACGATAAGCAGCGGCAGGATGATCTCGGTGTAGGTGCCGAGATAGACGATCAGGCCCCAGGGAAAGAAGGCGATGGCGCTCGGATCGTAGCCCGAGGCTTCCATGATCGAGGGCACGATCTGGACATAGGCGCCGGCCGAGAGGTGGATGAAGCCGAGCAGCCCGTCGCCGAGCTTGGTCATGGCGGAGCTCAAGAAGTAGACCAGGAGCACGGCGGCGAAGACGAAGCGGGCGAAGAGCCCGAGGAACCAGCTGTCCAGCTCGGCTTCCAGGCGCTTGAAGATGCCATGGTGGAGGCTGGCGAGGTCGTCGATCATGCGCTCGGTTTCCTTAATGCGGGCAGATGCCGGCGGCGGCTTCGAGCTCGAAGAGCGAACTGATGCCTGCGGCCATGTTGAACGTGTCGTCGGCACGCGAGCCTGTGTCGGCAGCCGCGGCCAGCGGCTGGCCCGCCTGCAGCGCCTCGAGCAGCGCGAAGAGCCGCTGGGTCACGACATGGACATGCACGGTCTGGTGCGGGCGGATCACCAGCACCGCCTCCGAGCGCTGCAGGTCGACGTCATCATGCGCGCCGCGGCCGGTATTGGCGGCCCACAAGCTGGCGACCGGCCAACGAGAGCGGAGCAGCCGTGCCGATGGGTGCAGCGTGATCCGCGTCGCCGGCAAGTCGGCCTCGGGGATCGCGCCCAGCGCCTCGATCGTCTGCGGTGCGGCATCGGCTGCGTGGTAGGCCTCGAGCCAGAGCCGCTCGAGCCGCGCGACGTCGGCGAGGAACGGCAGCTTGGCCGCCGGCGCGAAGCCTTCGAGAAACTGCGCGAAGCTCTGGCCATAGGTGATCAGCACCGGCGAGCGCGGCGGCTCTGCTCGCACATAGACGCCGGCTGCAGCCCTGAAGAAGCGCTCGCCGACCAGGGCCAGGACGGCGGGGTAGGCGGCGGCGAGCGCATCGGTGAGGCTGACGACGACATTGTTGCGGTAGACGGCGAGGCGCGCCTCTGGCGCCAGCCCGGCGGGCGCCGCACGCTCTGGTGCGAGCAGCGCTGCCGCGAGGTCAGCTTGCCCGGGCAAGAAGCTGATCCTTGGCAATCGCCGCATCGAGCAGAAGCTGCGCGCGCCCTGCCTCGGCCAGCAGGACTGGCCACTCGGGCACGTCATTGTCCCACTCGACCAGGGCCGGGACCGGGCCGGTCAGCTCCAGGACATGCGCAAACAACGACCAGACCGGATCGACCACACCTCGATCATGGGCGTCGATCAAGAGGCCGGTCGAATCGACGGCATGCCCGCCGAGATGGATCTCACGGACGGCATGGAGCGGGAAATCGGCGATATAGGATTCGGGCGTGAAGCCCAGATTGGTCGCCGAGACGAAGACATTGTTGACGTCGAGCAAGAGGCCACAGCCGGTGCGCTCCACCAGCGCGGCCAAGAACGTCGTCTCGGCGAGGCTGCTCTCGGCGAAGGAGAGATAAGACGACGGGTTCTCGAGGAGAATGCGGCGACCGAGCACGTGCTGCATCTGGTCGATGTGGTCGGCCACGCGAAGCAGCGTCGAGCTGTTGTAGGGCAGCGGCAAGAGGTCGTTGTAGAAGATGCCGTCGTGGCTCGACCAGGCCAGATGCTCGGAGACGAGGCCCGGATCATAGCGGTCGCAAAGGTCCTTCAGGCGCTCGAGATGCTCGTCGTCGAGCGGCGCATCGCCGCCGATGGAGAGGCCCACCCCGTGCAGCGACAACGGATAGTCGGCGCGGATCCTCTCGAGATGGCGGTGCGGCGGGCCACCGGCGCCCATGTAGTTCTCGGGATGCACCTCGAACCAGCCGACCGCCGGCCTCGTGGCCTCGATCGCCTCCCAGTGCTCGGCCTTGAGCCCGAGCCCCGCCGCTGGCGGAATGGTGGTTCGCATCCTTTAGCCTCCGATCCTGACCCGAGGGTGGCGAGGGGCGGCGCTTCGACAGCACCACCCCGTCCTCCGCCCTCGATAGCGATTGTGTCAGGCGGGAACATCGCGTTCAAGCGGCTCCAGCGAACCCTTGCGGTCGCCAGGAAGCTCGAAGCTCGCCTCGTCGACAGTGCCATACTTCTCGCACGTGCCCTCGGGCACCAGGGTCCAGGCATTGCCCTGGTAGTCGACGGTCGAGGTGCCGGCACAGGTGGTGCCCGGCCCGGCGGCGCAGTCGTTCTGGCCGGCGAGCGAGACGCCGTAGCACTTCTCGTTGGCCGCGTGCGCCGGTGCTGCGAAGCTGCCGGCACTGGCGATCGCCGCGGCAACGGCGCCGGCGAGCAAGGTCGCGGACGTGTTCGACTTCTGGGTCATCAGGGTCTCCTTTGATGGGCTCGTGTGGGGATTTGGACGCAGTGGTCGGGGTCGCTCAGCCGTCGATGGGCGCCAAGGTCTCATACGTGCCGGCATTGTCGTCGATGGCGGTCCAGGACTTGGCCGAGGCATCGGCGGGCTCGAGATCTGGCCAGTTCTCCTCGGAGCTGACGAGACTGCCGTCCAGATCTTCCTCCCAGAAACCGACGACCGTGGGCGTGATGTTCAAGAAGAGCTGCCCGTCGACAATGCGCCAGAGATTGGGATTGCCCGGCACCTTGCCGCCCTGGGCGATGCCGTAGGCGCAATGCCCGTCATAAGCCGGAGCATAGGCCGCGGGATCCGCGAGAAAGAGATCGCGATTGGCCTCGCTGGCGAACGCCCAGGTGGCGCCGTTCCAGTCGGCCGTGATGTCGCTACGGCCCGGCACCGCGTGGGGCTGCGGCTCGCCGACCGGACTCTGCTCAAGATCGCGGAAGGCGACGGGGTCGTAGCCGCTGAGCGCAAAGCCGGTCTCGTCGACATACTGCGAGCCGGCGAGCGCGCTGCTCGCCGTCAGCGATATGCCAAAGGCCAGGAGGCCGGCGCTGAGCAACCTTGATGGATGCATGTTGTCTGCCTTTTAAAGCGAGTGGATCGCGGGGCAGACCCTATGGGAGCGCGACGAGGCGCTCAAATCGCGTTGGATAACGACTGCGTCAGTGGCTTGTGAGGTACCTGCTAACACAGGCGCCTATCGGCGGGGCAGCGCCCGCTCCATCACCCCTCGCCTGCGGTCGAGCCCTGCTCGGGCGAGGTGCCGCGGATCTGCGTGCCGATGCCGTGCTCGGTGAAGAGCTCCAGCAGGAGCGCGTGCGGCACGCGGCCATCGATGATCGTCGCAGCGTCGACACCGGACTCGATCGCCGCCATGCAGGTCTCGGCTTTGGGGATCATGCCGCCGTGGATCGTCCCGTCCGCGATCAGCCCGCGCACCTCGCGCAACCCGAGCAGCGAGAGCAACTGCCCCGCCTTGTCCAGGACACCCTTGACGTCGGTGAGCATCAAAAGCCGCTTGGCCCGAAGCGCGCCGGCGATGGCGCCGGCAGCGGTGTCGGCATTGATGTTGTAGGTCTGGCCCTCCGGCCCGGTGCCGATCGGGGCCACCACCGGAATGATCTCGGACTTGGCGAGGAGATCGAGAATAGTCGGATCGACCACCTTGGGCTGGCCGACGAAGCCCAGATCGACCAGGGCCTCGATGTGGCTCTCCGGATCGCGCCGGGTGCGGGTCAGCCGCTCGGCGGAGATGAGCTGCGCGTCCTTGCCGCAGATGCCCACGGCCTTGCCGCCAGCCGACTGAATGGCAGAGGCGATCTCCTTGTTGATCTTGCCGGCCAGGACCATCTCGACGACCTCGACGGTCGCGGCATCGGTCACGCGCAGCCCGTCGATGAACTCGCTCTTGATCGCCAGGCGATCGAGCATCGACTTGATCTGCGGCCCGCCGCCATGGACGACCACGGGGTTGATGCCGACCTGCTTGAGCAGCACGACGTCACGGGCGAAGTCACGCGCCAGGTGCTCCTCGCCCATGGCATGGCCGCCATACTTGATCACGAAGGTGGCGCCGTGGTGGCGGCGCATATAGGGCAGCGCCTCGATCAGCGTCTGGGCGATGGCGGTCTTGTCGCTGGCGTTCGACTCCGGCCTGACGACCATGGGCGGTCTCCCTCCTCGCATTAGCGCAAACACCTTTGGATCGCTGGCGTGCCTTGATCCCAGCCACGTCGGGCTGGCCGCCTAGCTGGTCGCCAGGAGACCGGCCAGCAGACCGCGAAGCTCTTCCAGGCCACGCCCCTTCTTGGCGCTGCTGATCAGCACGTTCGGCCAGGCCGCGGGCTTTCGCGCCAGCGCCGCCGTGATCGCCGCCAGCCGCCGGTCGAGCTCCGCCGCCGGCACCAGATCGGCCTTGGTCAGGACCACGACAAACGGCACGGCGGCCTTGCCGAGCAGGCTCATCGCCTCCTCATCAGCGCTCTTGAAGCCATGCCGGCCGTCGATCAGGAGGACCACGAGCCGGAGCGTCGGCCGGCCTCTGAGGAAGGCGAAGACGAGCTCGGTCCAGGCATCGACCATGGACTTGGGCGCCCGGGCAAAGCCGTAGCCGGGCAGATCGACCAGGCGGAGTCGACCATCGAGCTCGAAATAGTTGAGCTGCTGCGTGCGGCCCGGCGTGTTGGAGGTGCGCGCCAGATCGCCACGTCCGGTGAGCGCATTGATCAGGCTCGACTTGCCGACATTGGAGCGACCGGCGATGGCCACCTCGGGCCCGGCAGGCTCGGGCAGCTGGTCGAGCCGGGCGACGCCCAGCATGAAGCGCGGCGGGCGGGCGAAGAGCAGCCGCGCCTCCTCCGCGAGCGCTGCAGCCGCGTCGGCCTCGAGCTGGCTCTCAGCCTTGCTCGACACGGCCGATGAACGGCAAGTGCCGGTAGCGCTCGGCGTAGTCGATCCCGTAGCCGACGACGAAGACGTCCTCGATTTCGAAGCCGATGAAATCGACATCGAAGGGCACCACGCGTCTGGACGGCTTGTCCAGCAGGGCGGCGCTCCAGACCTTGCGGGCGCCGTTCGAGCGCAGCAGCTCGGCGGTGAAGGCCAGCGTGCGGCCGGTGTCCTGGATGTCGTCGATCAGCAGCACGTCCTTGCCGGCGGCGGTCTCCGGCATGCCACCGATCACCTTGACCCGGCCGCTGCTCTCCTTGTCGAGCCCATACGAGCTGACCTGGAGGAACTCGACACAAGGTGCCAGGCCGTGCCGGTCGAGGCCGCGGATCAGGTCGGCCGCGAACATGAAGCTGCCTTTCAAGAGCCCGACCACGGTCACGTCACGCGGCACGACGTCGGCGATGGCCACCGCCAGCTCGTCGATACGCGTCTCGATATCCGCCGCCGAGAACAGCGGGACGACGCGCTCATTGGGCAGCAGCTCGGCCGTGTCGCTCATCCGGCCTTCACGCCCATCCGCCTCATGATCAACCATTGCTGGGCGATCGAGAGGATGTTGTTCCAGGTCCAGTAGATGACCAGCCCGGCCGGGAAGGTCGCGAACAGAAAGACGAAGATCAACGGCAGGAAGCTCATCACCTTCGCCTGGATCGGGTCTGCCGGCTGCGGGTTCAAGCGGAACTGCAGCCACATCGTCACGCCCATGATCAACGGCCAGACACCGATCATGAGGAAGCTGGGCGGATCGAACGGCAACAGCCCGAAGAGGTTGAAGAGGCTCGTCGGGTCGGGTGCCGAGAGGTCCTTGATCCAGCCGAAGAACGGCGCGTGGCGCATCTCGATCGAGACGAACAGGACCTTGTAGAGCGCGAAGAAGACGGGGATCTGCACGATGATCGGCAGGCACCCGGCGACCGGGTTGACCTTCTCGCGCTTGTAGAGCGCCATCAGCTCCTGCTGCATCTTCTGCTTGTCGTCGCCGTAGCGCTCGCGCAGCTTGACCATCTCCGGCTGCAGCTTCTTCATCTGGCTCATCGAGCGGTAGGACTTGTTCGCCAGCGGGAAGAACAGCAGCTTGACGATCAAGGTCAGCGCCAGGATCGCCAGGCCGTAATTGCCGAGCAGCGCGTAGAGCCAGGTCAGGACGTAGAAGATCGGCTTGGTGAGGAAGTAGAACCAGCCGAAATCGACGGCACGATCGAAGAGCGGGATGCCATAGAGCTCGCTGTAGGAGTCGAGCAGCGTGACCTCTTTGGCACCGGCGAACAGGCGGTCGCTGACCTCGACGGTGCTGCCAGCCGCGATCACCCGGCCCGCACCCAGATAGTCGATCTGGTAGCGGTCCTCGCCGTTGCGCAGCGTGTGGCGGAACGTGGCCTCGATCGGCTCGGACTGGTCGGGGATCAACGAGCCGAGCCAGTATTTGTCGGTGAAGCCGACCCAGCCGCCGGTGCTGTCGAACTGCTGCGGCCCCTCGATCAGATCATCGTAGTCGATCTCCTTCAGCGTGCCTTCGAGCACGCCGATCGGGCCCTCGTGCAGGATGAAGAAGCCCATCGTCTCGGGCGTCGGCCAGCGTGTCAGCAGCGAATAGGGGTAGAGCGTGACCGCTTCGTCCGTCGTGTTCTCGACCGACCGCTCGATATGGAACATGTAGTTCGGATCGAGGCTGATCCGCTTCTTGAAGATCAGGCCCTCGCCGTTGTCCCAGCTGAACGAGAGCGACTCGTCGGCGGTTAGAAGAGTTCCTTCTTCCTGCCACAGCGTTTCCGCATCGGGCACGTTCAGTCCGTCGGTCGTCACCCAGCCGAACTCGGCGAAGTACGGTGCCCTGGTCCCGGCCGGGTTCAAGAGCTCGACCTCGGGCGAGTCGGGGGCGATGGTCTGGCGGTAGTCGACGAGCGTGATGTCGTCGATCCGGCCACCCTCGAGCACGATCGAGCCGTGCACACGGCCATTGTCGATGGCGACGCGCGGCTGTTGCTCCAGGACGGCAGTGCGATTGGCAGCAGCCGAAGCGGGACCGCCGATCTCGGGCGTGCCCGGTGCTAGCGAATCGCCGCCGGGCACGACACGCTCGCCACTGGGTGCCGGGCGGACGATGGCATCCGACTGCTGCTCGGAGGTCTCCTGCAGCTCACGAATGCGCTCCTCCTCGCGCATCTTCGGCATCTCGTAGAACACCTGGAACAGCAAGATGATGCCGACCGAGAAGACGATGGCGAGGATGAGGTTCTTTTGGTCAGTCATGCGGGCGGACCGATCGGTTCCGGGGCGTCTGGGATGGGCGAATGGCGCTGGCTCGCACGGTCGGGCCGCGGGTCCCTGGGCACGGGATCGAAGCCCGAGCCACCCCAGGGATGGCAGCGCGCGATCCGGCGAAGGGCGAGCCAGCTGCCGACGAGCGCGCCATGCCGGCGCAGCGCTTCCGCCGCATATTCAGAGCATGTCGGCGCATAGCGGCAGGCTTGCGGCAGGAATGGCGAGAGCAAATAGCGATACAGCGCGATGAGGCCACGAAGCAGCAACCCTAGAGCGCGATCGAAGCCGGCTCCGACGGCACGCGCTCCGACCGGCGGGCGCGGTTCGGCGCGGCTTGCCGGCGCGCCATCTCGTCCAGCGCCGAGATCAGCTCGGCCGCAAGGTTGGCGAAGACGCATGTCAGCACGCCCGACCTGGCAACGAGGACATAGTCATGCCCGGCCAAGACGCGGCCCGGCATGATGCTGGCGGCAGCCGCCCGCAGTCGGCGCTTGGCCCGGTTGCGCGAAACGGCACCACCGATCTTGCGCGACGCGGTGAAGCCGATCCGGGCGTCATGCTCCGAGCCCGAGTCCTGCCGCAGTGGCGCGCCGTTCCCGGCACAATGCGTTGGTTCGCCGGCAGGCGGTGTCCGGGCCATCTGCAGGATGAACGACTGACGCACGGCTTTGCGGCCTCGCGCGCAGGCAAGAAAGTCTCGACGCTTCTTGAGGCGGGCGAGCGATCGGGCACTGGGCGTTGCGTTGATCTGCAGGGGTTTGCCAAGAGTTGAGCCGACGCCTCAGGCGCTCAGCTTCTTGCGGCCCTTCGCCCGACGGGCACGAATGATTCGCCGGCCGCCTACCGTGGACATGCGGGCGCGAAAGCCGTGGCGCCTTTTGCGCACGAGCCGGCTAGGCTGGTACGTTCTCTTCAAAGCTCAATTCCTTGTTATCGGCAAAAGATCATGCATGTCGGGCGGCGCAATGCCGACCGGTCGGCACACATAAGCGGACGGTTGCTGGCTGTCAAACAAGCTTGGAGGTGCACATTGCCGCCTGATCGACCGACCGTTCCGCCGACTCGACCCGCTTGTTTCGCCGGTCGCCCCGACAGCCCTTCTGGGGCTTCACCCGGGATCTCGATGCGCGCCCGTCTCAGCTGGCCGCTGGCCGCGGTGGTTGCTGCCACAGTGGCACCGTCCCTGCTCGGCCGGACCTCAGCCGAGGCCGCTCCCGAAGCCGATCTCTGGCCCCGCTGGCAGGCCCACGATCCAGCGAGCACGCTCACTGTCGACCACAGCGCCTACGCCGCCATCCTCGAGCGCCATGTGCGAAGCTACCCGGACGGCATCAACCGCGTTGGCTATCGAGCGCTCGCGGCCGAGGATCGGGCAGCGCTGGACGCCTATCTCGCCAGCCTGCAGGCGGCTCGACCGGACGATCTGTCCCGGCCGGAGCAGATGGCCTACTGGATCAATCTCTACAACGCGCTGACGCTCCAGGTCATCGTCGATCACTACCCGGTGGACAGCATCCGCGACATCGACACCTCGCCAGGGCTGTTCGCGAGCGGGCCCTGGGGCCAGAAGCTGGTGACGGTGATGGGCGAGGCATTGTCGCTCGACGATATCGAGCACCGCATCCTGCGGCCGATCTGGCAGGACCCACGCATCCACTATGCCGTGAACTGCGCGTCGATCGGCTGCCCCAACCTGCAGCCGGTGCCGTTCACCGCCGATCGGCTGGACGCGATGCTCGACGCTGGTGCGCGCGACTATGTCAATCATCCGCGCGGCGTTGCCTTGGTGCCACGCACCTTCGGCGGCGACCGGCTGACGGCGTCGCGGATCTATGACTGGTTTCAGGCCGATTTCGGCGGCAGTGACGCCGGCGTCATCGCGCATCTGCGCCAGCACGCGACTGACGAAACCCGACAACTGCTTGCCGGCGTTGAGACAATCGACGCCTACCGCTATGACTGGGCGTTGAACGACAGCGATCAGTGAGCCAGCGAGCACCATGCGCCAGCCGACGGTGCCGATTGCACCTCTTCGATCACCGGCGCCGGATGCGGCTCGGTGGTGCTCGCGCGCGGCCGTCCGTTGACGACATCGACGGCCCGCCCGACCTGGGGACGCTCCTTGTCGGCGCGGCTGTTGCTGCTGACCACCGTCTTCCTGCTCCTCGGCGAGGTGCTGATCTTCCTGCCGTCCATCGCGCGGTATCGCATGGTCTATCTCGAGGAGCGCATCGCTGCCGCGCATCTGGCGACCATCGGCCTGGCGCACGAGCGCGAGCAGCCGAGCCCGGCCGTCGAGGACGCGCTTCTCACCCATGCGGGCGTGCTCTCGGTCACCGTGATCCACGACCAACCCGTCTTGATGCTGGGGCTCGAGGCGCCGGTCGATGCGACCTTCGAGATCGGTGGCGAGAGCTGGCTGGAGCTGATCTCAGCGGCCATGGAGACCCTGCGGTTGGGGGGGCAGCGGGTGATCCGTGTCGTCGGGCCGGCACCAATGGCCTTCGGCACGATGATCGAGGTGACGCTCACCGAGGTGCCGCTGCATGCCGCGATGACCGACTATGCGTGGCGCATCCTCGTGTTGTCGGTCGTGCTGTCGTTGATCGTCGCCGCCATGCTGTTCTTCGCGCTCCGCCAGCTGATCGTGCAGCCGCTGGTCGGCGTCACCGATCGCATCGCGCGTTTTCGCGAGCAGCCGGAGGACCAGAGCAACGATCAGCCGGCCTCCACCCGGGGCGACGAGATCGGCATCGTCGATCGCGAGCTGGCTGCCATGACCCGTGACCTGCGCCAGGCGCTGTCGCAGAAGACGCGGCTGGCGGCGTTGGGCGAGGCCGTGAGCAAGCTCAACCACGATTTGCGCAACATTCTGGGCACCGCACTCCTCGTCTCGGATCGGCTCGAGCGCAGCCAGGACCCGGCCGTCCAGGCGGTCACACCCAAGCTCATCCAGACATTGGAGCGGGCGGCTCGGCTCTGCCAGCACACGCTCGACTTCGCCCGCAGCAGGCCCATGCCGCCGCGGCTCGACGAGGTCCACTTGAGCGGTCTGGTCGACGAGGTCATCGGCGCGCTCGACCTGGCGCCGGGCACGGTGCAGATCGTCAACGAGGTGATCCCGGGCGTCGCCGTTCGTGCCGATCCCGACCAGCTGCACCGGCTCTTCTTGAACCTGGCGAAGAACGCCATCGAGGCCATGCCCGACGGCGGCCGGCTCACCTTCAAGAACCGCCGGGCCCGAGGTCTCACCGCAATCGACATCGCCGATACCGGCCCCGGACTGTCGGACGCCGTGACGGCGCATCTTTTCGAGCCCTTTGCGGCCTCCACCAGTGGCACCGGGCTCGGCCTTGCGATCAGCCGCGAGATCGCTCGCGCGCATGGTGGCGAGCTCCGGCTCTTGGCAAGTGGCCCCGAGGGAACGACATTCTCTTTGGAGCTGCCAGTGGCGGCACGTCGCGCCGCTGCCTGAGACCGTCACGCGAAAGGGTTGAGATGATGTGGTTTAGGCTGCCCAATCTGCGCTTCGCCATGGTTGCAATGGCCCTGGCCCTCTCCGCCTGTGCCAGTGCCGGATCGGTCAACGGCCAGCCGGGTCTCGAATGGGAAATCCAGCGCTTTTATGCCGGCAAGGCGACGGAGGTCGGGGGTAGCTGCACCGGCCCGTTGATCCGCTCGGTCACCGCAGCCGAGACGATCGAGGAGACCGAGGACCAGGTGGTCATGCGTGTGCGCTACTACTGGAGCGACCAGGGCATGGTGACCGACGATCGGGTCTTTCCCTACAATTCCGCGCTGAGCTGCCGCGGCTTCGCCGAGCGGACCTTCACCTTCGCCAAGATGGAGGACGGGACGCTGCAGGTCACCGACATGGACGGCGCGCGGCGCAACGTCAGGCAGAACTTCAACACCGGCTGACGCGACCGCGCCTGACGCTGTGCCATCGTCTTGGGCTCAGCCCTCCTTGAAGGCGCGCTCCTTCATGGTGGTCAGCGTGTCGGTGAGGTAGGAGAGAATCGTCCGCTCGCCGACCAGCAGCTCGACGTCCACGACCATGCCCGGCAGAACCGGCAGCGACCCACCTGCCCCCATGTGATCCTTGATCGTGGCCACCTCCACGGCGAAGCTCGGCAGCTCGCCCGGCACCTCGCCGGTGAGCGCGTCGGCGCTGATCCGTGTCACCTGGCCGTCGATCGAGCCGAACCTAGCGAAGTCGTAGGCGCGAACCTTGACCGTCGCTGCCATGCCCGGCACCACGCGGCCGATATCCGGATTGGCGACGAGGGCCTTGATGACCAGTCCGTCGGCCACCGGCACCAGCTTCAAGATCGTCTCGTTGGCGGCGATCGACTGGCCGGCGGCTGCCGGCTTGAGCTCTTGCACGATGCCGTCGACCGGCGCCTTGAGCACCAGCTCTTCGACGACCGCCGTTTGCGCGCCCAGCTGCTCGGCGATCTGGTCGCGCTCGGCCATGGCGATGCTCAGCGATTCCAACAGCTCGCGCCGCCAATCCTTGTCGAAAGCGCTCTGCCGGCTCTCACTCTCGGCGAGCGACGCTCGGGCGGTGCCGAGGTCTGCCTTGGCCTTGGCGAGCTCGCCCCGCATGTCGACCAGCTGCCGCTCCAGCTCCGCCATCTTCATCCGCGGGTAGAGCCCGCGCTCGGTGAGCTGGCGCACCGAGTCCGCCTGCTGGGCGAGCAGCACGGTGCCGCTCTCCAGCCGGTCGATCTCGGCCTCGGCACTGCGCAGTGCTGCTCGATGGCCCTCGACATTGCGCTGCAGCGCGTCCCGCTGACCCTCGCGCGCCTCGCGGCGGGCTATGAGCCGTGCCTCCGCCTCGGCCACGAGGTCGGCGCGGCTGCTCAGCAATTCGGCCGAAGGCTGCAGCGGCTCATCCTCGATCTCCGCCTTGAGCACGGCGATCTCGGCCAACCGCCCCTGCCAGCGACCACGCAGCTCGGCCTCCTCCTTGGCGTCGATCTCGGGCGCGAAGGTGAGCAGCACCTGGCCGGCTGAGACCCGCTGGCCGTCGATGACGTCGAGGGTCGCGATCCGCCCGCCGCGCGGATGGTTCATGAGCTTGACGCGCTCGGCCGGCTCCACCTCGCCCTGCGCCTTGACCACCTCGTCGACCCGGGCCCAGGCCGTCCAGGCAATGGCGACCACCAGCATCAGCGCGACGCTGCCGATGAGCACACCCGCCACCGGCGAGCGACGGCTCTCCAGCAGCGCGCGGATGTCGCCCGGCAACAGCTCTGCCGTCGCCTCCGACGTCGTCCATGACGCCCATTTGCCGAGCGATCGCCGCCCGTCTGGCTTGCTCTCGGCCATGCCGCGACCCTTGTCAGCTCCCCTGCTCATGCCCCGCGTCATGCCCTGGCCTCGCTCTCGTTGACCGGCTGGCGGGCGCGGCGCACCACATCCCTCGGCTGGCCCGCCATGGCGATGCGGCCCTGCTCCAGGAGGATGGCGCGGTCACACATCTCGATCACCGAGAGGCGATGGGTGACCATGACGATGGTGCGACCACTGCCGGCTCGCCTGAGATTGCGCAGCAGGTAGGCCTCGCTCGCGATATCGAGCGCGCTGGTTGCCTCGTCGAGCACCAGGAGCCGCGGGTTGCGCACCAGCGCCCGGGCGATGCAGAGCAGCTGACGCTGGCCCAGCGAGAGGCCGTTGCCGCGCTCGCCGAGATCGGTGTCGTAGCCGTCCGGCAGCTTTTGGATGGTATCGTGGATGCCGACGAACTTCGCCGCCGCCACGATCCGCTGCATCGAGCGATCGACAGCGGCGATGCCGATGTTCTCAGCGATGCTGCCGGCGAAAAGCTGGATCTCCTGCGGCACGACACCGAGCTGGGCGCGGTACTCGGCCGGGTCCAGTCGGGCGATATCGACATCGTCGACAAGGATCCGCCCGCTATCCGGCTTCTCGAGGCCGATCAACAGCTTGGCCAGCGTGCTCTTGCCGGAACCGGGCGGGCCGACGACGGCGAGCATCTGCCCCGGCTCGATGCCGAGGTCGAGATCGTCCAGGGCCGGTGGCTTGGCCGGATCGTAGCTGAAGCGCACCGCCTCGAACCGGAACCGGCCATGCAGCGGGTTCGGCAAGGGCAGCGCCGCGCCAATCTGCTCCGGTCGCTCGCCCATCAGATCACCGAGCCTGGCCAGCGCATCGCGCGATTGCTGCAGCTGGTGCCAGGCAAAGAAGATCTGCCGCATAGGCGCCAGCGCCCTGGCCGAGAGAATCGTGCAGGCGATGAGCGCGCCGATGCTGAGCTCGCCGGCGACGATCATCCGGGCACCGAGATAGATGACGACGAGGCTGACCAGGTGCTGCATGACCTGGCCCGTAGCCGCGACCCCATTGGCGAGGCGGCTTGCCTTGAACCCGGTCCAGGCACTCTCGACCTGACGGTCCTCGAAGCGACGCTGCATCTCGGGCTCGAGCGCCAGGGCCTTGACCGTGAGCGCCTGGCTGACGGTCTCCGCCAGGCCTGCCGCCTTCTTCGAGACGGCGCGAAAATTGGCGCGAAGCAGTCGGCCCTGGCGCAGCTGGGCGATGGCCGAGAGGCCGATGAACAGCGGCAAGGCCGCGAGCGTCACCCAGCCGAGGAGCGGGCTGAAGAGAAAGATCGCAGCGATGAAGAGGCCAACGAACGCGAAATCCACCAGGAGCAGCGGCAGATTGCCTGAGAGAAAGGTGCGCAGCTGGTCGAGCTGGCGCAGGCGCTCCATCAGCTGGCCTTGCGGCATCGATTCGAACACCCGATAGGGCAGCCGCAATAGGTGGTGCACGACCTCGCTGCTGAGCGCCAGGTCGAGCTTGGCGCCGGTGTGGCTCATGACGTAGCCGCGGAGCGAGCGGAGCAGCAGCTCGAAGCCGAACAGCGTCACCATGCCAATGGCCAGCACGTCGAGCGTGCCGAGCGAGCCCTGGCCGATGACCTTGTTGTAGACGGTCATCATGAAGAGCGGCATCGCCAGGGCCAGCAGATTGATGCAGACCGAGGCGATGCCGACCTCGAGAAAAACGGGCTTCAACCGCTGCCAGATCGCCTGGCGCCAAAGCTGACGGCCATCGGTCGTCGCCGCGCGGCGCTGGCGGAGCTGAAGGATACGGCTGCCGACCCCGGCGGCTTGCTCCAGCGTCGTCGGGACCGTCCGTCCGCCCTTGAGCGGATCGACCAGCATCAGCCGGGTCTTGATCCGCGCCCGGGCGAACCAGGCCTGCTGCCCATCCTCGCCAACGAGCAGAAAGGGTGGTGTCGTGCGCTTCAGCCGCCCCTTCGTCGCCGGCAGGATCTGCGCCTCCAGGCCCAGCCGGTCGGCAAGGCGCACCAGACGATCCAGATCGACCTCTGCCGGGTCACGGGCGACAGCCTGCAGCTCCGCCTCGGGCAAGGGTCGGTCGAGCTGCGCACACAATTTGGCGAAGCTCTCGACGAGTGCTCGGGTATCCGTCGCCTGGCTGGTTGGCGAGCGGCCGGCACGGCGGGCCGAAGCAGCGAAAAATCGATGCAAGAGCTCGACCTCGGCTGTGAGTGATCGGGTAAGACTAGCGTATATCGCTAGCTCAGATCACAATCAACAACCTTTGGTTGATTTATCTCCTCGCATCCACGGCAGCCTCGGCAGTGTGGTCAATCGAGCGCATAGGCAAGGCATTTCAGATAGGCCGTCTCCGGCAGTGCCGTGTGCACGGGATGATCCGGTGCCGCACCCGCCTCGTGCAGCAGGCGCGCACCGCGCCCAGCCGCACGGATCCCGGCCGCCACCTCGTCGGCGAAGGCCTCGCGCGACACATTGTGCGAGCAGCAGGCCATGACGAAAAAGCCGGCCTCGGCGACCAGGGCGGACGCTTCGCGGGCAAGCTTGCGGTAGCCGCGCAGGCCCACGGCCAGGTCTTTCTTCGAGCGAACAAATGCCGGCGGATCGGCGATGACGAGGTCGAAGCGTGCCTTCTCCTTGCCGAGCGCGTCGATGGCGGCGAAGACCTCGGCCGCCTTCGTCGTCAGGCGATCGGCCACGCCTTGCCGCTCGGCGCTGACCGACGCCAGGGCGAGCGCCGGCTGTGATCGATCGACGGCCAGCGCCGACTTCGCTCCCTGGGCGAGGCAGGTCAGCGCGAAGCCGCCGGCATTCGAGTAGAGGTCGAGAACGCTGCCGGCCTTGGCGAGGCGTGCCGCGAAGGCCCGGTTCATCGACTGGTCGAAATACCAGCCGGTCTTCTGCGCGGCGCTCGGGTTGGTCACGAAGACGAGGCCGTTCTCCTCCACATCGATGCGCTCGGGCAGCGTGCCTTGCAGAACGCGGACCTCCTCGGTGAGCCCCTCCATCGAGCGGCCGGGCGAATCGTTGCGGGCGAGCACGGTGGTGGCACCGACCACAGCCACCAGCGCCGCGGTGAGCTCGGCCTCGAGCGCCACCATGCCGGCGGTGTTGAGCTGGACGACGAGAAGATCGCCGTAGCGATCGACCACCAGCCCGGGCAGGCCGTCGCCCTCGGCATGGACGAGGCGGTAGTAGGGCCGATCGTAGAGCTTCTCGCGCAGCGCCAGGGCGCGCGCGATCCGCCGCTCGAGAAAGGCGCGATCGATCGACGCGTCCTTGTTGCGGCTCAACAGGCGGGCGGCGATCAGCGAATGCGGGTTGAAATGGGCCACGCCGACGATCTTGCCGGTGGGCGCCATCAGCCGGACGATGCTGCCGGGCGGCAAGCCCTTGCAGCGTCGTCGAGCCTGAGCTCGTTCGAGAACAGCCAGGGCGCTCCTGCCTTCTGGCGGCGGTCGTGGCCGCGCGTGATCTTGATGGTCGGGTAGCTTGTCATGGGATGTGGCCTGGCTGTGCGGCCGTCTTGATGCCCGAGCGGCCCTGGCGCCGCAAGCGATGCTTGGCGTCCGAGGTCTGGAGCCGTAGCTTGGGGCTTTGCTTGGAGGACCCCGCTGATGCTGCACCGACTCCTGCTGGCCTTGCCCATTTGCCTGGCACTTCCGGCGCAAGCCGACACGCCGGCCCAGCCCGAGGACACGATCGCCGTCGCGGCGCAGACTGCCGTGACGACCGAGCGGTTCATGGTGGCCGCCGCCCATCCCGAGGCGAGCCGCGTCGGTCATGAGGTGCTGGAAGCGGGCGGCAACGCGGTCGACGCGATGGTGGCGGTCCAGCTCATGCTGAACCTGGTCGAGCCGCAATCGTCTGGCATCGGCGGCGGCAGCTTTCTCCTCTATTGGGACGCGGCCGAGCGGCAGCTCTATGCCGTCGACGGGCGTGAGACGGCGCCTGCGGCAGCCGGCCCCGACCTCTTCATCGACCCTGCCACGGGCGAGCCCCTGGGCTTTTGGGACGCGGTGATCGGCGGCCGGTCGGTCGGCGTGCCCGGCACGCTGAAGCTCCTGGAGGAGGTGCATGGCCGCTTCGGCAGCCAGCCCTGGGCAACGCTGGTCGAGCCGACCATTGCGCTCGCCGAGACGGGGTTTGCCGTCTCGCCACGGCTCGCAGGCGC
The DNA here is from genome assembly GCA_942491185.1 of uncultured Alphaproteobacteria bacterium. Lineage (GTDB taxonomy): Bacteria > Pseudomonadota > Alphaproteobacteria > Geminicoccales > Geminicoccaceae > SLRI01. Next base: position 202,262 of record CALOAB010000018.1, read on the forward strand.
CATCGCCGGCGCCGCCGAGCGCGGGCTCGATCGATTCGACGCGGCACGGTCCTACTTCTTCGACGACGCTGGCGCGCCCTTGGCCGAGAATGCTGCGCTTGCGAATGCCGATTTCGCCCAGACTCTTCGATCCATCGCCGCGGAAGGCAGCGCGCCTTTCTACTCAGGCGCGATCGGCGAGGCGATCGTCGCCGCCGTGAATGGTGCCGAGGGCAATCCGGGCGGCATGACCATGGCCGACCTCGCCGCCTACGAGGTGGTTTTTCGCGACCCGGTTTGCGCCGCCTACCGCGCGGTCGAGGTCTGCGGCATGGGCCCGCCATCGTCGGGCGGGCTCACGGTCGGGCAGATCCTCGGCCTGCTCGACCACGTCGACATGGCGAGCTACGGGCCCACACCGGCCGGCATGCATCTCTTCCTGGAGGCCGCGAAGCTCGCCTATGCCGACCGGGCGCTCTACATGGCGGATGCCGATTTCGTCAGTGTGCCGACCGCGGGGCTGCTCGATCCGACCTATCTCATGCTCCGCGCCCAGGCGATCAGCCATAGCCAGGCGATGGCGCCGGCCGAAGCCGGCAATCCGCCCTGGCGTGATGCGTCCAGGCGGGCACCCCAGCTGCAGGACAGCTCCAACGGCACCAGCCATGTCTCGATCGTCGATGCGGACGGCAACATCGTCTCGCTCACCAGCTCGATCGAGACCGGCTTCGGCAGCCGGCTGATGGCCGGTGGCTTCCTCTTGAACAACGAGCTGACCGATTTCTCCTTCCAGCCGGAGATCGACGGCCTGCCGGTGGCCAACCGCGTCGAGCCGGGCAAGCGGCCGCGCAGCTCGATGGCACCCACCATCGTCCTCGACGCCAGTGGCGAGCCCATGCTCGTCGTCGGCTCACCCGGTGGCTCGCGGATCATCAACTACGTGGCCAAGACCATCGTCGCCGTCGTCGACTGGGGCATGGAGGTCGATGCCGCCCTGTCGCTCGGCCATTTCGTCAACCGCAATGGCGACACGGATCTGGAGGAAGGCACGGACACCGCGGCCATGGCCGGCGCGCTCGAGGCGCTCGGGCACACGGTCTCGATCCGCGACCTCAATAGCGGGCTCCACGTGATCGAGCGCGTGCCCAGCGGTTGGCGCGGCGCTGCCGACCCGCGCCGCGAGGGTATCGTGCTGGGCAATTAGGCAACTGCCCGCTCCTCAACCATCAGGTGAGCGATGAAACGCCGCAGCGGCCGTTAACGTTGTTTGCACCGCAGCATGCTATCTTATGTGCGTGATGTGATCGTCTGTTCGTTTCGACGATCTCCTCGAGGAGAGTTTTTCGGATGGACCTGCAAAACGCCCCCGAACATCCGCTGCGGAACATCGACGAGCTCGAGCACGAGCTGCGCACACCTTTGGCGTCGATACTCTCGATCAGCGAGATCCTGCGCGATCATCCGGACTTGTCCGAGCCGGAGCGCCGGCGCTTTCTCGATGCGATGCACCAGGAGAGCGGGCGCCTTGCGGCCTTGGTCGAGTTCTTGTTGCGCACCGGCCGTCTGGACGCTGCCCTCTTCAACTAGCGGGCTGCTGAAAAAGTCGCGGCGACGCTTCTCGACCTCTTCAGCAACGCGCTAGGGCGTCGTGGGCGCCAGCGAGCCGCCGAGACGGACGGGCTCAACGCCCGTCGCCAGCCCGCTTGCCGCATCGGTGGTAACCAGAATGCCGCACAGGGTGGCGGGTCCCACCGCCGGCTGCAGCCGAGGGCCCGGCACGCTGGTGCGCCAGCGCTCGAGCGAGATCGCCTTGTCCATGCCGATGACGCTGTCGTAGTCGCCGGTCATGCCGACATCGGTGATATAGGCGGTGCCCCCGGCAAGCACGCGATGATCGGCGGTCGGCACATGGGTATGGGTGCCCACGACCAGGGACACGCGGCCGTCGAGGAAATGGCCGATCGCGGTTTTCTCGCTCGTCGCCTCGGCATGCACGTCGACGACGATGGCATCGGCATTACCGCCGAGAAACCACGCCGCCAGCGCTTCCTCCAGATGAGCGAACGGGTCGCCGTAGAGACCTGTGAACAGCCGTCCCATCACCTGGAGCACGACGACCCGCCGGCCCCGTGGCGTGCGAAAGCTGGCGACGCCGAGCCCGGGTGTGCCGGGTTGCATGTTGAGCGGGCGGATGATGCGCGGCTCGCTCTGGATGTGGCCGATCAGCTCGCGCTGGTCCCAGGCGTGGTTGCCGAGCGTCAGCAGATCAGCGCCGGCGGCGAAGAGATCGGCGGCAATGGCTGCGGTCAGGCCGAAGCCGCCGGCGGCGTTCTCGGCATTGACGATGACGGCATCGGCGCCGAGCCGCTCACGCAGGCCCGGCAGCTCCGCCAGGACGACCGCGCGGCCGGCCCGGCCGACGACGTCACCAACATGGAGTATCTTCAAGATCGCGACTTTCCCGCGTCATGGCGACGCGCGCAGCAAGTGAGCCAATCAGAGCCCGTTTCAGGCAAAGTGGTGGACGCCCGCCTCCGTGACGACCTGCTTCAGGCGGGCATCGGTGGCGTTGTGCGGCAGGCTAGCGACCTGCTGTGCCTCGAAGGCGAGGCCGACCACGACCGTGCTGGGGAGCAAGGTCGGCAGCGTGCGGTCGTAGAAGCCGCCACCATAGCCGAGGCGGTAGCCGGCAGCGTCGAACGCGAGCAGCGGCACAATGACGATGGTCGGGTGTAGCGCCGGTCCCTCGGGCAACGGCTCGAGCACCCGCATCGGCCCCTCGAGCAGCGCGTTGCCCGGACGATGCGGATAGAACTCGAGCGGCTGCTTGGGGGCCACCATGCGTGGCAGGCAAGCGGTCACACCCAGTGCGGCCAGGACATCGAACAGCGGGCGCGTATCGAGCTCTGCGCCGATGGGCCAGAAAGCGGCAACCATGCTGTCGGGCCGGAGCTCGATCAGGTTGACGAGATTGATGAGCGCACGCCTGCTCGCCGCCAGCCTGACGCAGCCATCCAGCATGCTGCGCTGCTGCATCGCCTGCTTGCGCAGTACTTTTTTCTGCGACGCCACGTCGGCAGCAACGCCCTGGTCACCGCTGGGAGGCTCGGTCACGTCCGCCACCGGCTGTTCAGCTGGTGCTGCCAGGCATAGCGGCGGAGCCACCCTGGCCGTTGCGGTCGACGATGTCCCTGGGACCTGCGGAGCAGGTGGGCGCCGCAATACCCGGACCAGGGCCCGGACAGAGGCAGCTCCCTAAGGAACACACTAGGCCCAGAGCACTTTGTAGCCGCTGACGAACCGGGCAGCCCCGCCGTCATCACAGTTAGGTCGTCTCCACCGCTGCCGCAAGCTGCTCGAGGCGTTCGGCGAGGCGGTCGATCATCGCTGCCGTGCCGTCGTCGTCGCCGGCCGCGGCTTTCGCACCGCCGGCCTGCAGCCGCTTGATCTCGGAGAGCGCATCGTCGAGCTCGTCGGCGATCAGCAGGCTGGTCAAGACCAACAGGCGCGCGTCACCGAGCTGGCCATGCGCGCCTGCCAACTCGCGAACCCGCGCATCGACGTAGCTGGCCAGGCGCTTGAGGCGCAGCTCCTCGCCCTCGCCGCATTGCACGTTGTAGGGCCGGTTGTGGATCGTGATGTCTAGGGTCGGCATCGCTCTCGCCTGTTCGCTTGGCCGTTGGAGGTCGGCCGATACTCGCTTAGCCCGGGCCGTTGCCGCAGCTGCACCGGGCACCCTGCCCTCACTCGGCGGCCTTCGCCTCGATCAGGCTGTCGAGCTCGCCGATCGCCGCATCCAGCCGGGTGCCCATCGACCCCATGGCACCTTTCAGCTCGACATGACGCTGCTCGGCCATAGCGAGCCGCTCGCGCAGGCTCTGGCACTCGTCGCGCAGTCCTTCGACCTCGCCCTTGAGCGCCGCGTCGGCAGGCTGGTCAGTGGCCGAGCGCCGCGTCTCGAACGCCCGCTCCAGGCGGTCGAGTGCAGCGTCGAGGCGGGATTGGGCGTGATCGATGGCGGACATGGCAGCTATTTTCGGGACTCGTCAATCTGGCGGTCGGTGCAACCGTCGAGGATCGATGGCATAGCGTCCACCATCCGTCAATCGATGGCGCTTGCCGCAGCGCCCCGAGCTTGCCGGCAAAAACCCACGGTGCGACCCCGCTGCCGTTGCGATCGGCGTGCTCATCTGGGAAAACCACGTTGATTTTTTTGATCGATCGGCCACTCTCCCGCCTGCCGATCCGGGTGCGAGCGTCAACCGACGAGGCCCGATCACGAACCAGGGGCGGGCAGCCCAGCCAGGCGACAAGGCCGAACCGGTCGAAGCCACGAGCGAAACGAGCAGCAGCCGATGTCCCAGCAGACCGTGTCCCATGACGACCTCGCCAATGCGGTCCGTGCATTGGCGATGGATGCCGTCGAGCAGGCCAACTCCGGCCATCCAGGCATGCCGATGGGCATGGCGGACGTGGCGACCACGCTGTTCACCCGGCATCTCAAGTTCACCGCCGCCTACCCGGAGTGGCCCGATCGCGACCGCTTCGTGCTCTCGGCAGGCCACGGCTCGATGCTGCTCTATGCCATCCTGCATCTGACCGGCCATGCCGACATGACGCTGGACGAGATCAAGCGCTTTCGCCAGCTCGGCTCGAAGACCGCGGGTCATCCCGAATACGGCCATGCGAGCGGCATCGAGACGACGACCGGCCCGCTCGGCCAGGGGCTGGCGACGGCCGTCGGCATGGCCATGGCCGAGCGCTGGCTCGCCGCCAAGCACGGCGCTGCGCTCGTCGATCACCGGACCTACGTGATCGCCAGCGACGGCGACCTGATGGAGGGCATCAGCCACGAGGCGGCCTCGCTCGCCGGCCACTACCAGCTCGGCAAGCTGATTGTGCTGTTCGACGATAACGGCATCTCGATCGACGGACCGACGTCGCTGTCGTGCTCGGATGATCAGCTGGCGCGCTTTGCCGCCTACGGTTGGCACACGCTCGCGATCGACGGGCACGATGCAGCGGCGATCGATCAGGCGATCGAGGCCGCCAAGGCCGACGCGCGACCGAGCCTGATCGCCTGCAAGACGGTGATCGGCAAGGGCGCGCCCTCGAAGGCCGGCAAGGCCTCGAGCCACGGCTCGCCTTTGGGCGCCGACGAGATCGCCGGCGCGCGCAAGGCGCTCGGCTGGTCGCACCCGCCCTTTCATGTGCCGGACGACATCCGTGCCGTGTGGGCGGCGGCCGGCCAGCGGGGCGAGGCGTTGCGCGCCGCCTGGCAAGAGCAGCTCGACGGTGGCGACGCCGCAACGCGCGAGACGTTCCTGCGGACCACCGAGGGGCACCTGCCGGAGGGGCTCGAGGCCGCGGTCGAGGCGATGCTCGAGCAGCTGGTCGCCGAGAAGCCCAAGCTCGCCACCCGCAAGGCGAGCCAGAATGCACTGACCCTGCTGACCGAGGTCATCCCGGAGATGATCGGCGGCTCGGCCGACCTCACCGGCTCGAACAACACCGACACGAAGAGCACGCCACCGCTCGACCCGACGAGCTTCAAGGGGCGGCATATCCACTACGGCATCCGCGAGCACGCCATGGTGGCGGCGATGAACGGCATGGCGCTGCACCGCGGCGTCATTCCCTATGGCGGCACCTTTCTCATCTTCACCGACTACGCCCGACCGGCGATCCGGCTGGCTGCCCTCATGCGCCAGCGGGTGATCGTCGTGGCGACGCACGATTCGATCGGGCTCGGCGAGGACGGGCCGACGCACCAGCCGGTCGAGCAGCTGGCGTCGTTGCGTGCCATCCCGAACTGCCTCGTCTTCCGACCGGCCGATGCCGTCGAGACGCTGGAATGCTGGGTGGCGGCGCTGCAGCACGGCACCGGCCCGTCGATCATGGCGCTCACCCGGCAAAGCCTGGACGCGCTGCGCACCGAGACCGTTGCCGAGAATCTGTCGGCGCGCGGCGCCTATGTGCTGGCCGAGGCGGATGGCGACCGGGCGGCGACCCTTCTGGCCACGGGCTCGGAGGTCGGCATCGCCATGGCGGCAAAGGCCGCGCTCGATGCTGAAGGCCTGCCGACGGCAGTCGTCTCGATGCCCTGCATGGAGCTGTTCGAGCAGCAAGGCCCAGGCTACCGGGCGTCCGTCCTCGGCAAGGCGCCGCGGGTCGCCGTCGAGGCTGCGTCACCGTTCGGCTGGACACGCTACGTCGCCAGCGAGGACGACGTCGTCGGCATGTCGAGCTTCGGCGCCAGCGCGCCTGTCGAGAAGCTCTACAGCCATTTCGGCATAACAGCGGCGGCCGTAGCCGAGCGGGTTCGCCGCCTCGTTTGACACAGACCAAGGCGGTTCACGGCTGCGGCCGTCGACCGCCACCACAGAGGGAGTAAGGACATCATGACTGTTAGGGTCGGTATCAACGGCTTCGGCCGCATTGGGCGCAACGTGCTGCGGGCGATCGCCGAGAACGGCCGCACCGACGTTCAGGTCGTCGGCGTCAACGATCTGGCACCTCCGGCAACCAATGCGCATCTGCTCCGCTATGACAGCGTGCATGGTCGCTTTCCGGGCCAGGTGACGATGGAGGGCGACACGCTCGATGTCGGCACCGGGCCGATCAAGGTGACCGCCGAGCGCGATGTCGCCAAGCTGCCATGGGGCGATCTCGGCGTCGATCTGGTGATGGAGTGCACCGGCATCTTCACCGCCCGCGACAAGGCGGCGGCCCATCTCGGCGCCGGTGCCAAGAAGGTGCTGATCTCGGCACCCGGCGAAAACGCCGACCTCACCGTCGTCTTCGGGGTCAACCACAAGGATCTCAAGGCCGAGCACACGGTGGTCTCCAACGCCTCGTGCACGACCAACTGCCTGGCACCGGTGGCCAAGGTGCTGAACGACACGGTGGGCATCATCCGCGGCCACATGACCACCATCCACTCCTTCACCAACGACCAGAGCCTGCTCGACGTCTTCCACAAGGATCTGCGTCGCGCGCGCGCGGCCACGGCCTCGATGATCCCGACCTCGACGGGTGCCGCCAAGGCCGTCGGCCTGGTGCTGCCGGAGCTCAAGGGCAAGCTGGACGGCGTCGCCATCCGGGTGCCGACAATGAACGTCAGCATGGTCGATCTCACCTTCAATGCTGGTCGCAGCACCAGTGTCGAGGAGGTCAACGAGGCGCTGAAGGCGGCCGCGAACGGCCCACTCGCCGGCGTGTTGTCGGTCACCGATGAACCCCTCGTGTCGATCGACTTCAATCATTGGCCCGCAAGCTCGACGGTCGACCTCCTGTCGACCAAGGTGGTCGATGGCCAGCTGGTGCGGATTGCCACCTGGTACGACAACGAGTGGGGCTTCTCCTGCCGGATGGGCGACACGGCCGCATTGATGGGCTCGCTCTGACCGCTTGGTCGCTGGCGCCTTGGTGTCCGGCGGCTCTGCTCCAGTGACCGAGTGCCATGCACGCAGTTTTGATCATGCGTGCATGGCGCTTCCGGCGGTTTGGCGCGACATCTCGTGTCACGCCAACCCGCTACGCTGGAACCCTTGCCCGTGCGACGTGACCTGCCCTCGCCACTAGCGCACCGTATCCCGAGCCGTCGGCAAGCCGTGGCTGGGGTCATCGGCGCTGCTTGCTTGGCAGCACTGCCGGTCTGGCCGGCGGCTGCGGCGACGGCCGATCACACCGTGCGTGTCGTCGACGACGCCATCACCGGCGAGCCGCGCTTCGAGCCGGCGCTGCTCTTCATCGAGCCGGGCGATACCGTCCGCTTCGTCATGGACGGCAAGACCTTCGCCAGCCGGGTGATTGCCGGCATGGTTCCGGATGGCGCTGCCGGCTGGTGGGGTCAGGTCGGCGAGGATCTCGAGATCGCCTTCACGGAGCCCGGCGTCTACGGTCACAAATGCGGCGCTGCCTACGCCCTCGGCCTGGTCGGTCTGATCGTCGTGGGTGATCCCGACGTCAATCTCCTGCGAGCACAACAGGTGCAGCATCCGCCGAGCGCAGCCAACGTCCTCGACGAGCTGTTCGCCATGGTCGAGAACCGCCAGGGTTCCTGATCGCGGCAGGCCTCGAGGCCTGCTAGCGCGAGAAGTAGGCAAACGGCAGCAGCGGCCCGTGCCCTCGAGCGCTGTCGTGATGGCCCGGATGCGCCGCCATGCGGAGCAAATGCTGGCGCATGTCCTCGCAATTGCGGATCGGTGTCGCGTGATCCCCTGTCTCGCGGTGCTTGGCGAGCACCAGGGCTGCGAGGCCGGCGACGAACGGTGTCGCCATCGAGGTGCCGCTCAGCTTGGCGTAGCCACCCTGTCGAAATGTCGACCAAATGTCGTGACCGGGTGCCATGAAATCGATCTCGGCGCCCCTCGACGAGAAGCCCGACGGCTGCCCGTGCCGATCATGGGCGGCGACCGTGATCACGCTGCCGTAGCGGCCGGGATAACCGATGCTGTTGGTGAACAGCGCACCCGAGTTGCCGGCCGAGCAAACGATGGTGGTGCCATTGGCCAAGGCCTTGTGGATCGCCTCGAACAGCTCGGGGCTGCTGGCCGAGCCGCCGAGCGACATCGAGATGATGTCGGCACCTTCCTCGCTCGCCCAGGTCACCGCGTCGGCCACGGCCCGCAGCGTGCCACCGCCACTATTGCGCAGCACCTTGGCGATCAGCAGCGACGCCATGGGCGCCGTGCCGATGAAGCCGATCTCGTTCCTCCGGGCGGCGATGACGCCGGCGCAATGCGTGCCGTGACCGTTCAGATCCTCAATGCCTTCGCCGGTGAAATCGCGAACCTGCTCGACGGCACCCTGCAGATCGGGATGATCGGGGTCGACCCCGGTGTCGAGCACGGCAACACGCACGCCCTCGCCCCTGGTGCGGCGCCAGACCTCGGGCAGCCGCAGCAGCTCCTCGCCCCAGCGCAGCCTCTCCTGTCGCTGCATCGCGAACGGTGCGAGGCTTTCGGCGTCGCGCGCCAGCTCCACCAGATCATAAGGCGGCAGCCGCATCTCGGCCTGGATGGCGGAAGGTTCGACATACATCAGCTTGTCCCATGCGAGGCATCGAGATGCTGATTATATTCCTATTTAGTCGATCCTGTCAAAGCCGCCATCGCTCGTCTAGCGCTTGATGTAGACTTCCACGCGCCGATTGGCACGGCGGCCTTCGATCGTCGCGTTGGACGCGATCGGTTGCTCCTCGCCGAAGCCTTCCGTGACGATTCGCGCGCCATCAACGGCAAACGCGTTGACCAGCTGCTGACCGACCGCGCTCGCCCGCTGCAAGGACAGTTCGCGATTGACCTCGGCGTCGCCGAAGCTGTCGGTGTGCCCGACGATCCGCACCGGCGCGTCGCCGAAATAGCCGATCAGTGCCGCTATCTGGGCGATCACCGGCTCCGTCCCAGCCGCCAGAACATCGCTGCCTGGTGCGAAGATCAGGCCTTCGGGCACGGTCATCCACCAGCCATCGCCGGTATCCACCGCGTTGAGCTGGCCGAGAAAATGCTCGACCGCCTCGTCCGGTGCGAGCGACGCGGTAATCAGCTCCGGTGCCGCAAGATCGGCCTCGGCTTGAAACGATTCCAGCCGGCCGGCCATGGACGCGTTTTCGGCACTCAGCGCCTCGACCGCCTGCTCCAGAAGCCCGATCTGCTGCGACAGGGCGTCGACATCGCCTTCGGCGCGTGCCGAGGCCAACTGCTTGTCGCGGGCAATCAACTCCTCGGTGAGCGCTGCGATCTGCGCCTTGGCCTCGGCCAGATCGGCATCCAACGCCTCGACCACCGCGTCGCTGGCCACCAGCGCCAGCGGAAACTCGGAATCGTCCTCGGCGGCCAGCGCAACCGAGCCGGGCGGTGCCGCAGCATAGGCCTCGAGATCCTGGCGCATTGCTTTCAGCTCGTTCTCGATCAACGTCCGACTACCGCGCGCCTCGGCGAGCGCGGTCACCAGTTCCTCGTTCTCCGCCAGCGTCTCGAGCAACGACTCGCCCAAGGTCTCGATCTCGCCCACGGATTGGCTGGCGATGACGCGAAGCGCTTCGAGCTCGCGCTCGCCGTCCAGCCTGGCTGCCTCGCTCGCGGCCAGCTCGGCGGCAGTCGCGCTTTGCCCGGCTGCGGTGGCTTCCAGCTGCCGCTCGAGCTCGAGGCGGGCCGTGTCGAGCTCGGCGACCCGCTGGTCGAGGGCCAGAGTCGCTGTCTCGACGGCGGTGTCGGCATCGGTCAGCCGCGCCTCGAGCTCAGTGACGGCCGTCGTGGCAGCCGCCAGCTCGGCGTCGCGAGCAGCGAGGCCATCGCGCGCCTCGGCCAGCGCGGTCTGCAGCGCCGCGACCTCGCCGCGCACCGCCAAGAGCGCGTCGTCTGCGGCACGCTTGTCCGTCTCCAGCGCCTCGAGATCGCTCGCCAAGCTGCGCCGAATGTCGCGCTCGCTGGCCAGCTCCGCTTCCAGTATGGCGCTCTGCTCGGCCAGCGCGTCGAGAGACTGCTGGCTCGCCTCCAAAGTAGCTTCGCGTGCGGCTCGATCGGCTTCGGCCGAGTCGCGCGCCGCTGCTAGCGCGTCTTGGGCAGCAGCCACCTCCGCCGTGGCCTCATCGAGCGCTGCCGTTACGGCGGTATTGGCCTCGCGCGCCGACGCGAGGTCGACCTGCAGCGCATCTCGCTCGCCACGCAGCCGGGCCAGGCTCTGGGACAGCTCGGCAATCGTCTCGCGGGCCGAGCGCAATTCGGCGACCAGCTCACTCGAGGCCGTGCTCGCGCGATTGTCCTGCTGAGCGGCCACGCGTCGCTTGATGGAGTCGATGGCATCCTGCAGCTCGCTCGCGGAAACCCCGGCACCCGGCGGCTGCGCCACATCGCTCGCCGCAGAGCCAGCAGCATCGGCGGCCTCATCGGCCAAAGCCGGCGCGCCCAGCGAGAGCGCCAGAACGGCGACAGTCGCGAGCAGGCGACGGTATCGAGCGCCCGGCAGGCAGGCCCCAGCAGCGGTCATCCACGTTCCTCCAGGCCCCGGTGCAACGCAAGGGTGCACGACCGGCGCAATCATTCTTGTCACGGCTGAATAGCGGTCGAGGCGCCGCGCATCAATCATCCACGTGCTCTGGAGTATGCGTTGCCCGATCCAAGTGCCGGTTGTCACACAGGAATAGGCAATCGCGTCATCGGATCGCCATGACCGGTGCCAGGCGATCAGGGCCAGAACCGGCCGCTGGCACCGATAGCGACGGTCAGGAGGCCGAGGCCGAGATTGACGGCGATGATGGTTCTGATCTGGCCGAGCCAGCGAGTGGCCAGCCCATTGTCGCCCGCGGCCATGGCGTGGCGAAAGCGCTTCCACGGCACGAAGTAGAGATGGAAGAAGAGCAGGAACATCACCAGGCCCGTCAGGTGCATGACGTGAACATGCACACCGACGCTGGCGAACCCGCCATAGGTCACGAACAGCAGCCAGTAGCCGCTGACCAGCAAGACGACAATCGCGGCGATCACCCAGGGAAAGAAACCACTGAACACCCGCTGCCAGAGCGCCAGGCGGTCACCGGCGGACAGTGCGGCAACGCTCGGGCGCAGCACCACATAGGCCAGGAACATGCCACCTACCCAGATGGCGGCGGCGAGTGCGTGCGAGGCGAGAGCGAGCGCGGACATGGCTTCCAATACGGTGTGTTGGTGTGACTAGGCCTGGACGACGCTCAACCGCTTGCCCGTCGAGCGTCGCCCTGGCGTGGACGATCAGTTCGCCATGATGACAGGTAGCGTGGCCTTGGCGAGAATGTAGCTCGTCGCACCACCAAAGATCATCTGCCTGAGGCGGCTCTGCGTGTAAGCGCCCTTGAGCAGCAGGTCACCACCGATCGCCGCGGTCTCGTCGAGGATGGCCTCGCCGACCTGGCGGCCATCGAGCGCAGCCTCACGGAAATCGGTCTCGATGCCGCCCCGCGCCAGATTATGCGCCAGCTCTGCACCGGACGGGCCCGGAACGCTGCCCTTCTCGACGCTCAACACCGTGACCCGCTCGGCATCGGCGAGGAAGCGCTGTGCGAAGCCGATGGTGCGCGCCGTCTCGGTGCTGCCATTCCAGGCGATCACCACATGACGGCCGAAATCCGCGGGCGGCTCAGGCGGCGCCACCAGCAGGAGCTTGCCGCTATCGAAGAGCGCTGCCTCGAGCGCCGCGATCGAGGGTGTCACCTCGTCGTCGAGCGGCCGGCCCAGCACCAGGAGATCAAAGATACGCCCGCGACTACCGAGCGCCGACGGTCCGCTTGCGGTCTCGACCCGCCAGTCGGCGCAGAGCCCCGGCTGATCGAGCGCGCCAGGCCGGCTGAGGCCGTTGTCGGCCATGAATGCCTCGAAGCGTACCGATGCACGCTCGGCGCGATCCTTCGCCTCACGCTCGAAGCCGGCCACCAGGTCAGGCGCTGCGGCCACGAACCCGTCGGCGCCGGCGGCGATGACGTCCGGCTGGCCGGGACGCATGTGGAAGCCCTCGATGTAGGCCTCGTAGCGTTTCGCGACGATCAGGGTCGCGGCGAGGATGGATTCGAGGACCGGGCTGATCTCGAGGTGAGCCAAAATCGTGCGCATCGGACTGCTTTCCGCTTGGGGCACGGCTGAGATGCCATGTCACGGATTGCCCGACCCGGCCGCCGACGTCAATTGTGGTCCTCGCCTTGCCCACCGGCGCGCGCTCGGAGGATCGTGTCAGCTCTGGCCCGCGCGCGTCAGCTGGCCATAGAGATCGGGCCGCCTCGGCATGGCTCTGGGTGCCGCTTCGGTGGCCAGCACCTCGATGGTCAGCGTCGCCAACGTGAGGTCACCGTCCCCGACGGCCTCGGCTGGAGCACCACCTGCTGTTGCCGCCCGGACCTCGCCCGAAGGGTCGATGATCAAGATCGGCACGCCATTCTCGATAGCGCGCAGCCGGGCGAGTGGCGCCAGCAGCTCGGGCGCGCATCGTTCGTTGGCATCGACCACGGCGATGAGCAGCTCCGCCCCCAGGGCCGAAAGCGCCCGAGCCACCTCCGGTGCCAGATGGTCGATGCCGCCGAGCAAGCCCAGCACCACCGACACGTCGGTCGACGGCGCCTGCCCCGCCCCCTGCCCTTCCCGTAACCCTGAGGGCTCCAGGCGAGCCATGGTCAGCCAGTTGCCCGGCGTGAGGCCAGCGACGATGGCAGCCTCGCTCAAATGCGTGCAGCGGTAATTCGCCGTCGCCCGGCCGTCGGCCTGAACCAACTGAAAAGATTGATGCACCTGGCCACTGCATGCCTCGCGGTAGGCGTAGCAGAGCGCCTGTCCATGGCTCTCGGCAAGGGCGCCCATCTCATGCGCCAGCGCCCCGTCGCTGGCCTCGGGCGACCGTTCCGGTGGCCGTGGCAGGACGAGAAGATCGGCGCTCGAGGCTCGGGCGGCGGCTGCGGAATCCGCCAAGACCCTGCCAGGGCGCATGACGGCAATGGTGACGGTTCGCACCGACATCGGGAGAATCTCTTTAAAAGCTTTTCACGAGGTGGCAACTATCCCGACAAGCTCCGTGCCCATAACACGGTCGGGGAGTGTTTTTTCATCGTCGTCGACAGTGGCGCCGAGCTTGGTTCGAGGCCATATCATGAATATGCGCGTTCTGGTTATCGAAGACGATGTCGCTGCTGCCTCCTACATGGCGCGCGGCCTCGAGGAGAGCGGCCACAATGTCAGCGTCGCCCATGACGGGCGCGACGGGCTGATGATGGCGGCCGGCCACGAGTTCGATGTTCTGGTGGTCGACCGGATGCTGCCCGGCCTGGACGGCCTCAACGTCATCAAGACGCTGAGGGCAACGGGCAATCGAACACCCGTGCTGGTGCTATCGGCGCTCTCGAACGTCGACGATCGGGTGAAGGGGCTGAACGCCGGCGGTGACGACTATCTGGTCAAGCCCTATGCCTTCAGCGAGCTGATTGCGCGTCTGGAGGCGCTGACCCGGCGGGGCCAGTCGAGCGGCGGCGAGCCGGCGCCGACCACAACGCTCCGCTATGCCGATCTGACCATGGATCTGCTCGGCCGACGGGTGGAGCGCTGCGGCAAGCGGATCGATCTGCAACCGCGCGAGTTCCGCCTGCTGGAAGTGCTCCTTCGTCACCCCGAGCAGGTGCTGACGCGCACCATGCTCCTGGAAAAGGTCTGGGACTATCGCTTCGACCCACAAACCAACATCATCGACGTCCACATCAGCCGACTCCGACAGAAGATCGACCGCGACTTCGAGCCCGCGCTCATCCAGACCGTCCGAGGCGCCGGCTACGCGCTTCGCGTTCCCGACCAGGTCTCTTAGCTCCTCCACTTTCCGGCTCGCCGTCGGTTATTTCGCGATCTTCACCGTCTCGGCGTTGGCGCTGTTGTCGTTCGTCTACGTCGCCGCCGTCGACTTCATGGAGCGGCAGACCGAGGAGACGATCGAGGCCGAGTTGACCGGCCTGCGCGAGCAGTACCGCGATCTCGGCATTTTCGGGCTCGGGCGGATCATCGCGCAACGTGCCGCGGATGAGGAGGAGCTCGGCAGCATCTACCTGCTGGTCGATGATGCGGATTGGATCATCGCCGGCAATGTCGGTGAGTGGCCGGAGTCCGACGACCCGATGAGCAATCGGGTCCGCTTCTCGTTCGATCCAGGCGATGGGCTCGGGCCGCGGCGCTTTCTCGGCCGCCAGGTATTGCTCGACGATGCGCGGCTGCTCGTCGCCCGCGACGTCGAGGACAAGCTGCGCACCCAGTCGCTCCTGGTCAACGCCATCGGGCTCGGCAGCCTGATGATGCTGGTCTTCGGCGTGATCGGCGGCCTCGTCATGAGCCGCTGGATGCTCAGTCGCATCGAGACGATCAACCGCACGACGGCGCAGATCATGGCAGGCGACCTCGGCAGGCGCATTCTGGTCGAGGGCTCGGGCGACGAGTTCGATGCGCTGGCCGCCAATCTGAACGCGATGCTGGCGCGGATCGAGCGGTTGATGGCCGGCATGCGGGAGGTCACCGACAACATCGCGCACGACCTGCGCACGCCCTTGAGCCGCATCCGCTCCAGGCTCGAGGTGGCGTTGATGAGCGACATCGACAAGCAGTCGGCACGCCAGCTTCTGGAGGAGACGGTCGCCGATGCCGAAGGGCTGATCGCGACGTTCAATGCGCTCTTGAGCATCGCCCGCGCCGAATCCGGCGAGCACCGGGCGTCTTGGGAGCGCGTCGATCTGGGCGAGCTGGTGAACGACGTCCAAGAGCTCTACGAGCCGCTGGCCGAGGAGCGCGAGATCAGCCTGCAGGCAGCAACCGAACCCGGTGTCACGGTCATGGGCAACCGGCAGATCCTGGCGCAAGCGCTCGCCAACCTCACCGACAACGCGATCAAGTACACGCCTTTGGGTGGCAAGGTCGTGCTGACCGCCGGTCATGTAGGGTCCGGCGGGCAGGCTGCGCCGATGCTTGCCGTCGCCGATAGCGGTCCGGGCATCCCGATGCATCTGCGCGGCAAGGCGCTCGAGCGCTTCAGCCGGCTCGAGCCGGAGCGCTCGACACCGGGCAATGGGCTCGGGCTCAGTCTGGTGAATGCCGTCGCACAGCTGCACGAGGCGACACTGGAGCTGACCGACAACACGCCGGGCTTGAAGGTGCAGCTGGTCTTTGCCGCACCAGGCACCAAGAGCGCCGCTGCGTCGGCAGCATAGATGCTAGATCAAGCCAAGGCGGCCACACGCCTGCGACCCATCGGCCTCTGGCACGCAAGGCACCTTTGGATAGTGCTAACGTCAGGGTAACCAAATTGTTTAACGTCTCCTTAATCTATCCGGGGCTTTATGGCGGCTGTTAACGGATGATTAAGGAAACGTGCCATGCGGAGCCCTGTGCAGACGTTCCCGGTGAAGGTACAGGACAACTATGCGAACGCACGCGCCAGTGTCCCACGATCACCACGGCCGAAAGCCTGGTCCATGCCTCTGCTGAGCACGCTCGCTGCCATGGCGATCGGTGGTGGCCTGGGCTGGTACATCACGGCCGAGCCACTCCAGTTGCCCGAGCCCGGTAGCGGAGCGTCGGGCTCGTTCGCCGAGCCTGCCCTGCCGTCGTTTTTTGCCGGCGTTGGCCAGAGCCTCGAGCAGCTCGGCGCCAGGGGGGGGCCGTCGGCGGAGGTTGCTGCGCGGGCCTGGCCCATCGTGCTGCATCGGGCTGGCGACGGCCGCTTCTATGCCGACCTGACGCTCGACGGGCATATCGTGAACATTCTCGTCGACCCGGCAGCACCGCGGTCGCGATTGAGCACGGCGCTGTTGCCTCCAGGCGCCAAGCCGAGCCCGGACGGCTGGCTGGCTACAGAGGTGGTCCTGGAGCACTACCGCCTGCCCGCCACACGCTTTGCGGTGAGCGACGATCCGACGCTGGAGGCGGTGCTCGGCGCCGATCTGCTGAGCCGCCATTTCACCATCGACGAGGCGTTCGACCGGCTGCAGCTGGCGCCGCGGACGACTGCCTGAGAGCCCATCGCTCAGCCGTCGACGCTTCGCACCATGGCCGGTGCCTGCTCGGTCGAGGCGAGGTGGTCGGCTGCCGGCAGGCCCAGCGTGTAGCCGAGCAGCACACCGGCAATGGCCACGCCGGCCAGGGTCAGGCTGCTATCCGCCAGCCGCGCCAGCCGGTTGGTCAGCGCCGCCTCGGGCACATAGGTGCGAATGCCGCTCGGCAGCTCGATGAAGGCGCGGCTCTTGCCGTCGAGCTCCTCGAGATGCACGAGCTCCACCGGCTCTCCGGTCTCGATCAGCACGATGCAGCGTGCCCAGCTGTTGATCCGGCGGACGACCTGGCTCTCTGGACGCATGTTCGACTCCATTGCTGGCTCCATGTGATAGGAATATTCTCTTATACCCGTCTCCCGGTACCGTCAATGGGCGATCGGGTCTGACAATCGCTAGCCGACCCGCCATGAAGAAATCGTTAACGCAGAGCGGAACAGCGCATCGGAAGCGACGATGTCTCGCCATCGTTGGACGTCGACGTCGGGTTGGAGGGCATCACTGGCACGGCGCTCGAGGGGCCCTGCCCGAGCCTATTGCCGTTTGACCCTTGCCTTCGTCATCGGGCTGTATCTGCCGACGGCTCTCGACGCCCCGGATCTGGCGCGCCATTTCGGCGAGGCGCTGCACAGCTGGACAATCGTCTTCTTTGCGCCGATCGCACTCTGGGGCCTGCTCGGCCCGAGCTTCGAGCTGGTCGCCTTGCGCAAGCCGTTGCAGGACAAGCCGGCCAAGCGCTGAGAACGCTGCCACATCTCACTGCTGGCTCCGCCGCTGCCGGCCGTGCTATTGTCCAATCGTTCAGGAACAAGCAGTCAGCGATCGTCCATCGAGGTGCACGAAAAGCCACTCTCCCGGTCGTTCTATGCGACCCAGCCGGCGCCTTGCCCCTATCTCGACGGGCGGACAGAGCAACGTATCGTCACGCCCTTTTTTGCCGGCGACGACGCCGTCTTTTTCGACGGCCTCAACCAGGCCGGCTTTCGCCGCAGCCACGGCTTTCTCTACCGTCCAGCCTGCCCCGGCTGCCAATCCTGCATTCCCGTCCGGGTGCCGGTCCAGCGATTTGTCTGGACGCGCCGGTTCCGCAAGGTTTGGGGCAAGAACACCGACATCACAGCCGAGCGACGGCCGGCGACGGCGACCGACGAGCAATACGCGTTGTTCAAGAGCTACCTGGAAGCCCGCCACGACGATGGTGGCATGGCCCGGATGAGCCGCGAGGACTACCGAGAGCTGGTCGAGAACGCACCGAGCGACACATTCGTCGTCGAGTTCCGCCAAGCCGGCAAACTGGCGGCGGTGGCCCTCTCCGATCAGTTGCTGTCGGGCCTTTCCGGCGTCTACAAATTCTTCGCGCCGGACCTCGAGAAGCGGAGCCCCGGCACTTTCGTGATCCTCTGGCACATCGTCGAGGCGGCGCGACTGGGCCTGCCCTTCGTCTATCTCGGCTATTGGATCGAGCACTCGCGCAAGATGCGCTACAAGGCACAATTCCAGCCAATCGAGCAGCTCGGGCCAAGCGGCTGGTGCCCGTTGCCGCCCTTGACCGCAGCATCCGACAGCTGATCCACCGCCGCGGGTCGTGGCATCCTGTCGCTGGCACCTTGCGGCATGCTGGGCTATCCAAACAGCTGGAAGCCTGACCGGAGGCGTCGGGTACGCTTGCAAACACTAGGAATAAAAATGGCAACGCAGCGTCGCAACATCATCAAGACGCTCGGCGTCGGAGGCCTAGCCGCCGGCGCCGCAGCCTCGACCTTTCCCAAGCCCGCCATCTCGCAGGACCGCCGTGAATGGCGGATGGTGACCACTTGGCCCGCCAACTTCCCTGGCCTGGGCACTGGTGCCAACCTGCTGGGCGAGCTGATCACCAAGATGTCCGACGGCCGGCTGACCGTCCAGGTCTTTGGCGCTGGCGAGATCGTCCCGGCGTTCGAGTCGATGGACGCCGTCGGCAACGGCACCGTCGAGATGGGCCATGGCGCGCCCTATTACTGGCAAGGCAAGGTCAACGCCGCTGCCTATCTGGCTGCGATCCCGTTCGGCCTGACGGCCCAGGAGCAGAACGCCTGGTTCTATTACGGCGGCGGCCAGGAGCTGGCCGACAAAGTCTATGCCGAGATGGGCGCCAAGTTCTTCCCGTCGGGCAATACGGGGACCCAAATGGGCGGCTGGTTCAACAAGGAGATGAACGGGCTTTCCGACTATCAGGGCCTGAAGATGCGAATCCCCGGTCTCGGCGGCAAGGTCGTTGCCGCTGCTGGCGGCACGGTGGTCAACCTGCCCGGTGGCGAGATTCCCCCAGCCCTGCAGGCCGGCCAGATCGATGCCACTGAATGGGTCGGCCCCTACAACGACTTGGCCTTCGGCCTCTACCGCGCTGCCAAATACTACTACTACCCGGGCTGGCACGAGCCGGCGACCGTGCTCGAGAACTTCATCAATCTCGATGCCTGGAACGGCTTGCCCGACGACCTCAAGGCGATCGTCGAGGCGGCCAATCGCGCGGTCAATGTCACCGTGCTCTCCGAGTTCGTCGCCCGCAACAACGATGCGCTCAGCACGCTGGTCAACGAGCACGGGGTCGAGCTTCGGCCGTTCAATGACGAGATCCTGGCCGGCCTCGGCCAGCTCGCGGGTGAGGTGATGAGCGACGAGGCATCGGCTGACCCGCTCTCGCGCGAGGTCATGGACAGCCTCTTGAACTTCCGTGACATGGCGAAGTCTTGGGCTGGCGTCTCCGAGCAGTCCTTCATGACCGCTCGCCTGCTTCCCTTCGAGTTCGCGCAACCGTCAGGCGGCTGATCGCCACTTCATCGCGCCTGTTGCGTAAGGAGACGAAGCGCCGGCCAGCAATTGGCCGGCGCTTCTGCTTGGTGCGCCCAAGCCGGTCGATCCCCAGGCGATCCGAGCGACTGTCACCAAGCGATGAGGCTGAGGCCGAGAAAGATCGCCAGCCAGACAAGCAGGCCGGCCAAAGTCGCAACCAGCATCGCCCATCGGACGCCCCATGGCGCGCTTGCCTCGCCGACACCCATTCGAGCATCGTCGCCATCGCGCGCCGGCAGACCCACCCGATCCAGAGCCCGCGGGCCATTGCCGAGCATGCCGGAGGGCGGATGGAGGGGCATCAGCCGCGCATTTGCCGCTTTCGGGCGTCCATCGGCGCCGCGGCACGCTTGCCGCCGCCGAATGACCCGGCGCGAATTCTGCTCGAGATTGGCCTATGACACTGTGACATCGGCAACCACCCTGGACGTTTAGGATGCGCTCTCGGCCACGTCGCCGTCACTCACGGCGTCTGGGGGCGCATCTCGGTGGGCAAGCCGATCCGGCCTCAAGAGGCCGACTACGACGCACCCACTGTCTATTTTGCCAGCCGGCGCCGCTTCGTGGAACTAATCGACACTCAGGCGTAATCCGATACGAAGTAGTGCCGTGTTCTCTTCTCCGCGGACGACCGGTCATTCACGGCTGTCGTCGAATGGCCATGTGACCAGGCGTTCGGTGAGGCACTCTGGATCGACCGACGGCTCGCCAACGACGCGGCCCAGGATCGAGCGATTTCGCGCATGGATCGTGCTGGTATCGCCGCTGACGAGATGATGCCAGCTGGGCAGGCCCCTTCCCTCGGCGAGGCGGCGATAGGCGCAGGACGGCGGCATCAGGCCCAGGAGGTCCGTTCGCTCGGGTGCCAGTCGGGCGCAGCTCGGCACGCGATCGGTGCGGTTGGCGTAGTCGGTGCAGCGGCAGGTCGAGAGATCGAGCAGGCGACAGGCGACGTCGGTGAAATAGACCGTGTCGGGATCATCCTCGTCCTCGAGCTTGACGAGGCAGCACTTGGCGCAGCCGTCGCAAACGGCTTCCCATTCCTCGGTCGTGAAGGCCCAAAGCGGCTTTGCTTCCCAGAACGGCGGCACGTCGGCGCTCATCCGAAGATGACGCTCGGCAGCCATGTCGCCATTGCCGGGAACAAGGCGAGCAGCGTGAGGCCGATGAGCTGAATGATCACGAAGGGGATGATGCCACGGTAGATATCCATGGTCGTGACCTCGGGTGGTGCCACGCCGCGCAGGTAGAAGAGGGCGAAGCCGAAGGGCGGCGTGAGGAAGCTGGTCTGCAGGTTCATCGCGATCATCACCCCGAGCCAGATCGGATCGAGGCCCATCATGAGCAGGATCGGCCCGACGATCGGCACGACGACGAAGACGATCTCGATGAAATCGAGGAAGAAGCCCAAGAAGAACATCAGCGCCATGACGACGAGCATGGCGCCGAAGGCACCGCCCGGCATGGCCGAGAGCACGTCGGTGACGATCTCCTCGCCGCCCAGGCCACGAAAGACCAGCGAGAAGACCGAGGCGCCGAGCAGGATGACGAAGACCATGCAGCTGATCTTGGTCGTCTGCTGCATGACCGAGCGAATGACCTCGAAGCTGAGCTGGCCCCGGAAGGCCGCCAGCAGCATGGCACCGATAGCACCCACCGAGGCTGATTCCGTGGGAGTGGCGATGCCGGCCAGGATCGAGCCCAGGACCGCGATGATCAAGATCGCCGGCGGCAGGAGCGCGGTCAGGACGTCGCGCCAGAGATTGGTGCCGGCCTCCATGACGAGTGGTGGCGCCTTCTCAGGCGCTATCGTCGCCTGGATGATCTGCCAGGTGATGTAGAGACAGACGAGCATCAGGCCGGGCAGCATGGCGCCAGCAAAAAGATCGACCACCGAGACCGGCGACGGTGCGAAATTGCCGAGTGCCAGCTGGGCCTGGCTGTTGGCGCCCTGCATGATGTCGCCCAGGATGACGAGCGCGATCGAGGGTGGGATGATCTGGCCGAGCGTGCCTGCGGCACAGATCGTGCCGGTGGCGAGCTTCGGGTCGTAGCCGGCCTTGAGCATGGTCGGCAGCGACAGCAGGCCCATGGTCACGACCGTGGCACCGACGATCCCGGTGGAGGCGGCGAGCAGTGCTCCCACGATGGTCACTGAGACCGACAGACCGCCCCTGACCCTGGCGAGCAGCAGGCCCATCGTCTGCAGCAGCTGATCGGCGATTCGCGCCCGCTCGAGCATCACGCCCATGAAGACGAAGAGCGGCACGGCCACCAGCACCTCGTTGACCATGGTGCCGAAATAGCGGGACGGCAGGCCGCCCAGGAGCCGGATGTCGAAGATCCCGAGCCACCAGCCGAGCGAGGCGAAGAAGAGCGACACGCCGGCCAGCGTGAACGCCACCGGAAATCCCAAGATCAGCACGACGCAGGTCACGGCGAACATGACCAGGCTGAGGATTTCACCGATCAGGGCGTCGCTCATGCCTTGAGCTCGGTCAGCGGCTGGGCATCGACGGTGAAGCCCGGATAACGCTTGAGCACCAGAATGCTGCGCCCGGCCAGTGACAGGCCCTGCAGGGTGACGAGGATGCAGAAGATCGGGATGATCGTCTTGAACAGGAAGAGGCCCGGCAGCCCGCCGGCCTCCCGGCTCATCTCCAGCCTTTCCCAGGACGCCCCGACATAGGGGACCGAGAACCAGAAGACGATGGCCATCATCGGCAGCAGCATGAACACCACGCCGCAGAGATTGATCCAGGCTTTGTAGCGATTACCGGCCGGCCGGTAGAAGACGTCGACCCGGACATGCCCGTCATGCAGCAGCGTGTAGGCGGCGGCCAGCATGAAGACCGCACCGTGCATCCAGACATAGGTCTCCTGGATCCAGACACGCCCCCAGGAAAAACCGTAGCGCGCGACCACGACGCCGAAGGTCACGATCACCATGGCGAGCGTCAGCCAGGAGACGGTTCGACCGATCGTGTCGTTCAGCCGGTCGACGCCGCGCACGAAGCGGGCGAGGTTGTCCATGTCGCCTCCCAGTCCCTGCCGGCCGGTCCTTGACGGCAGTTCTCGCTGCCATGCCGGTCGGGCGCTTCTACACAGGCCACCAATTCAGGGCAACGGCAAGGCACCTGCGGCCATAGGGACATCAGCGGCCCGACAAGAGCCGTTTGGCGATGACGAGCCGCATGATCTCGTTCGTGCCTTCGAGGATGCGATGCGCGCGCGTGTCACGAAAATAGCGCTCGACCCCGTGGTCCTCGAGATAGCCGTAGCCGCCGAGCAACTGCAGCGCCCGATCGACGACGGCAAAGCCGATATCGGTGGCAAAGCGCTTGGCCATCGCGGCTGCCATCGTGGCGTCGGCGGCACCGGCATCGAGCTTTTGCGCGGCGCTGTAGACCAGGAGCCGCGCCGCCTCGAGCTCGGTCGCCATGTCGGCAAGCGTGAACTGCACCGACTGAAAGTCGGCTAGAGGCTGGTCGAACTGGCGTCGGTCCTTCACATGCTTGAGGCTCACATCCAGGCAGGCCGCTGCGGCACCCAGCGAGCAGGCAGCGATGTTGACACGGCCACCATCGAGCCCGGCCATGGCGATCTTGAAGCCTGTGCCCTCGGCGCCGAGGCGGTTGGCACGCGGCACGCGGCAGTCGTCCAGGTGCACCATGGCGGTAGGCTGGGAGTGCCAGCCGAGCTTGCGCTCATTGGCACCGAAGCTAATGCCGGGGCGATCGCCCTCGACCAGGAACGCGGAGATGCCCTTTGGCCCAGGGCCACCGGTCCGCGCCATGATCAGATAGAGATCGCTTCGCCCGCCACCGGAGATGAAGGCCTTGCTGCCGTCCAGCACGTAGGCCTCGCCGTCGGCGCGCGCCGTCGTCCGCAAGCTCGCCGCATCAGAGCCGGCGCCGGGCTCGGTCAGGCAGTAGCTCGCAAAATGCTGCATGGCGACCAGCGCCGGCAGGAAGCGCGCCTGCTGCGCGGGATCGCCAAAGCGGTCGATCATCCAGGCGACCATATTGTGGATCGAGAGATAGGCCGCCGTCGAGGTGCAGCCCACCGCCAGCGCTTCGAACAGGATCGCGGCCTCGGCGCGCCCGAGACCGGCGCCGCCGTTCTCCTCCGCTACGCAGATGGCCGCCATGCCGAGCTCGGCGGCCTTCCGCAGGGTCTCTTCCGGGAAGATCTCAGCCTCGTCCCAATGGGCCGCGTGCGGTGCCAGCTCGTTCACCGCGAAGTCGCACGCCATGTCCTGCAGCGCCTGCTGCTCGGGCGTCAGCGAGAACTCCATGGCTAAGGCTCCCTGCGAATGGCTGGCTGCGATTGGCCGGCGGGGCGAGCCGCTGCTCAGCTGATCTTGAGCGTCAGGCCACCATCGACCACGAGCTCGATGCCGGTGATGTAGCGGGCATCGTCACTGGCGAGGAAGAGCGCTGCACGTGCGACGTCCCAGGCGTCACCCATGTGCCCCATGGGCACCTGCGCGTCGCGCTTATTCCACATCGCCTCGATGTCGCCCCCGGCGTAGCTCTGGGCGAGCCCGGCCGAGTGCTCGACCATCGGTGTCCGCATCAGCCCCGGCAGGATCGCGTTGCAGCGGATCTTGGCCGCCGCCTCCTCGACCGCGGTCGCTCGGGTCAGATGGGTCAGCGCGGCCTTGCTCGCATAGTAGGTCGCATAAGGGACGCCGATATGGCGGATGGCAGCGATCGACGAGATGTTGATGATCGCACCTCCGCCTTGCCGGCGCATATGCGGGATCGCCTCCTTCATGGCGAGAAAAGCGCCCTTCAGATTGACCGCCAGCACCCGGTCCCACAACGCGTCGTCGACGTCGACGACGCCGCCGGTCTCCGCAATGCCGACATTGTTGTGCAGGATGTCGATTTGCCCGTGCGCCTCGATGACGGCGTCGACCGTGGCCTTGACCTCAGCATGCCGGGTAACGTCGCACCCGAGTGGCAGGGCGCTGCCGCCCTCCGCCTCGATCAGGCCAACCGTCTCGGCAGCGGCTTTGGCATCGATGTCGGCGCAGACGACCTTCGCACCCTCACGGGCGAAGAGGACCGACGTCGCCTTGCCGTTGCCCCAGCCCGGCCCCGACGATCCAGCACCCATGACCAAAGCGACCTTGCCGGCCAGCCTTCCCGCCATCCTGCCTCTTCCTCTGGCCCGTCAGTCCTCGGAAATCGGCTCGAGACGGGCGATCTCGAGCAGCGACAAGCGATGTCGATCGCGCTTCTTCACGGTGACGCGGTAGAGGCCGAGACTCACGGTCTCACCCTCATTGGGGATGCGCTCGGCCAGATCGATGACGAGCCCGGCCAGCGTCACCGCATCGTCCTCGGGCAGGTCCCAATCCATCATCCGGTTGAGCCGCCGGATCTGGGTCTGACCGCCAGCCAGCAAGCTACCACCCGGTTGCCGCTCGACGTCGTCGAGCTCGCGGTCGTCGGCCTCCGCGACCTCGCCGACGATGGCCTCCAGGATGTCCTGGAGCGTCACGAGCCCCTGGAGGTCGCCATACTCGTCGACGACCAGCGCCATGTGCGTCTTCTTCTGCCGGAACTGCTCGAGCTGCTTTCTGAGCGGGGTCGTCTCCGGCACGAACCACGGCTCGCGCATGACATCGCCGATCGTCGGCTCCGCCGGCGTCTGGCCGGCTGGCGTCTGGTCGGTCAGCGGCACGATCTCGGAAACCAGGGCAGCTAGCAGATCGCGCAGGTGCAGGATGCCGACGATCTGGTCGATCGAGCCACGATAGACCGGATAGCGGCTGAACGGTTCGTCCTTGAGCCGGACAACGGCATCGCGGACCAACATGCCGGCATCGAGCGCCAGGACGCGGCGACGATGGGTCATGACCTCGTCGACCCCGACATGCTCGAGATCGAGCACACCGTCGAGCATGTCATGCGCGTGCTTGGCGAGCTCACCGCCGGCGCCCAGCGCATCGATGATTCCACGCAGCTGCTGGCTCGCGGAGATCACGTCCTCGGCATTGGTGGGAATGCGCAGGCTGCGCAGCACGAGCCGGACCACCCAGCCGATGGCGGTGGTGAGCGGCCGGAAAAGGATGACCAGGGCGCGCAAGGGTGCAGCGATGCGCAGCGCGATCGCGTCGTGCTGCCGGATCGCTATGGTCTTCGGCACGACCTCGGAGAAGATGACGATGAGCACCGTCATGATCGCGGTGGCGTAGACCACGCCCGCATCGCCGAAGAGCCTGAGCAGAACATCGGTGGCCAGCGCTGCCGCCAGGATGTTGACGATGTTGTTGCCGAGCAGGAGCGTGCTGATCAGCCGCTCGCGGTCGTCGAGCAGCGTGACGAGCGTTGCCGCACGCCGATTGCCCGACTGCGCAAGGCCGGTGGCCTTGGCTCTGCCGGTAGCGGTTACCGCGGTCTCGCTGCCTGAAAATATACCCGATAGCAAAAGCAGCAGCAGGATCGCGACGACGTAAAACGTGATCAAGGAGTTGCCCCGATGGCCATCAAGCGGCCGATCCCTCGGCAGTTAGCGGCTCACTCGCCGTAAATCAATGCGGCGATGACTGTGAGCTGTTCGGCCTTGGCCGTTTCTCCGTCAGCTCGAGCCTTGCCGAGCGCTCATCGAGCGAGGCTCAGGCATTGGCTCCGGCGAGTGCCGAACAGACCGCACGGGTCACGGCCTCGGTCGTCCCGGTGCCGCCGAGATCTGGCGTCAACACCTCGCCACGGCCCGTCACGGTCTCAATCGCGCTCATCAACCGTGCGGCTGCTGCCGCCTCGCCCAGATGGTCGAGCAGCATCGCTGTCGACCAGAACGTGCCAATCGGGTTGGCAATTCCCTTGCCCATGATGTCGAAAGCCGAGCCGTGGATCGGCTCGAACATCGACGGGAAGTCCCGCTCCGGGTTGATGTTGCCGGTCGGCGCGATGCCGAGGCTGCCGGACAGCGAAGCCGCGAGATCGGACAGGATGTCGGCGTGCAGGTTGGTCGCCACGATCACATCGAGCGACCCCGGATCGAGCACCATTCGCGTGGTCATCGCATCGACCAGCATGCGATCACTCGTCACATCGGGGAAGTCTGCGCGCACCTGCTCGGCGATTGCGTCCCACATCACCATGGCGTGGCGTTGCGCATTGGACTTGGTGACCACGGTGAGCCGCTTGCGGGGCCGCGACCTGGCCATCTCGAAGGCATAGCGGATGATCCGCTCGACGCCTTTTCGGGTCATCACCGAGACGTCGAGGCCGACCTCGTGGTCGAAGCCCTGATGCACGCGACCGCCGGCGCCGGAATACTCACCCTCGCTGTTCTCGCGGATGATCACCCAGTCGAGCTCCTTGGGCCCGACGCCCTTCAACGGCCCCTCGATGCCCGGCAACAACCGTGTCGGGCGGACATTGGCGTATTGGTCCATGCCCTGGCAGATGGCGAGCCGGAGCCCCCAGAGCGTGATGTGGTCGGGCACGCGCGGGTCGCCGGCGGAGCCGAAAAGAATGGCGTCGAACGGCTGGAGTTGTGCCACGCCATCTTCGGGCATCATTCGACCATGCTCGAGATAGTGCTCGGCACCCCAGTCGAAGCGCTGAACCGCAAAGCCGAGCTCGGGCTCGACCTCGGCGAGCGCCGCCAGCACCGTGCAGCCCGATTCGATCACCTCGATGCCGATCCCATCGCCTGGAATGGCGGCAATACGGTAGCTGCGCGGCATCTGGGCTCTCCCGAGGAACGACGGCGCGGCCGATGCGGCATGGCGCTTGGCGTTCCGCTTCGGGCAGCGATGATGTGCGTGGGTTGTGTTGGCGCGCCCGAGAGGACTCGAACCTCTGACCTCGTGCTCCGGAGGCACGCGCTCTATCCAACTGAGCTACGGGCGCTTGACGGGTTGGCTATAGCCTAAGCCATGGCCGACGCAAAGGGTCTCTGCCGCAACCCGGCTCGAGGCTGTCGGCGCATTGCCGGGCAACCGGTCGCGTTCAGCTATCGGCCGATTTGCCGGTGAGCCGGATGAACAGCTCCTCCAGGTCGGCTTCGCTGGTGGCGAGGTCGGTGATGGTGAGGTCCGATTGCCGGACGGCATCCAGGACGTCGCCAACCTTCGCCACGCTCGGCCGGTAGCGGACGAGAACGCGCCCATCCGGCTGCAGCTCGGCGCCGTGGCTGGCGAGGTTTGGCGGCAGGTCTTCGAGCGGTCGATCGAGCGTGATGGTCAGCGTCTTCTCGTCGAGGCGGCGAAGCAGGGTCGACGTCTCGTCGCAGGCGACGACGCTGCCCTTGTCGATGATCGCGATCTGGTCGCACATCGCCTCGGCCTCCTCGAGGTAGTGGGTGGTCAAGACGATGGTGATGCCGCTGTTGTTGAGATCGCGCATGTGCTGCCAGAGCTGGCGGCGGAGCTCGACGTCGACGCCGGCCGTCGGCTCGTCGAGGATCACCACGGGCGGGTGGTGAACCAGCGCCTTGGCGACCAGCAAGCGACGCCGCATGCCACCGGAGAGCGAGCGGGAATAGGCGTCAGCCTTGTCGGCGAGGCCAACGGCCGCCAGAATTGCGTCCGTCGTGCGCTCGCGCTTGGGCACGCCGAAAAGCCCGGCCTGCAGCTCCAGGCACTCACGCGGCGTGAAGAAGGCGTCGAGATTGAGCTCCTGCGGCACGACCCCGATGGCGCGGCGTGCGCGACGCGGGTTGCGGTCGATATCGATACCGTAAACCTCGGCAGACCCTGACGATTTGACAACGAGGCCGGCGAGGATGTTGATCAGCGTCGACTTGCCGGCGCCGTTCGGTCCGAGGAGGCCGAAGATGCAGCCGCGCGGGACTTCGAGGTCGATGCTCTTGAGCGCTTCCTTGGCCGGCTGACCGCTGCTCGGCGCATAGGTTTTGCGCAAGCCCTTGAGCCGGATCGCCGAAGCTGGCAAGTGATCGATGGTGGCGGTGGTCGAGGCTCCAAGGGCGGCGGTCATCCGAGAGTTCCAGTTTGCGCAGTTGCCGGCAGCGGACCGGCCGGGGGAATGGCGGGATGGCGGACGACGAGGTGTTTATGTTGGATGGCGAGGAGATCGTCATCACCGAGCGGATGCAGGTCCAATGCGACGGCGGCGGTGGCCCGCTCGGCCATCCGGTCGAATATCTGACCCTCGTCAAGGGCGGGCAGACCACCTGCAAATACTGCGACCGCCGCTATGTGCACAAGTCCCACCCGGACTGCGCCGACATCAAGAAGAACGGCAAGAGCTTCGTCGCCTGACGATCGAGCTGCAGCGCTCGCCTGTCGCCAGATTGAGCGCTGCACGGCCCGCGGTCAGCTGCCGTGCAAACGCCCATCGCTTGCCGGCGGGTTTCGTTCGGCCATGCGAACAAGCGGCGCGTTCAGGCAACCGGAGTTCTGAGGTAGTTGGCGAGCTCACGGCCCATCTCGCCGGAGCCCGCGAAACCGGCGGCGGTCCCGGCCTTGTCGGCCTCGCTCTTGTGCTGATTGATCTTCCAAGACCCTTCGACCCGATCCACCGTCAGCCGTAGACCAACGATCCCGCGCCGCAGCGATGCTGTGAAGGAAGCCGGGGCATCCGAGACGTTCCACGGCTCTTCCTGTGCTGCTTCGTTTGCCCGCGTCAGGTCATCCAGATGCGCTCGGAGCCACGCTTCATCCCTGACGCTCGCAAGCATCCCATGCGCGTGAACCGCGATGTACGTCCAAGTCGGCACGACCTTGCCGTCCTCCTTCTTAGACGGCTACCAGGATGGGGTCACGTAGGCCTGCGGGCCTTGAAAGATGGCGACTGACAGAACGCCCTCGTTGATCGCCCGCCAATGGGGGTTTGCTCGCGCCACATGCGTCTCGAGCGCTATCTGGTCACCTTCCGCTCCAACGACCATCGGCACGTGCGAGATCTCGATGCCGCCTGCTGTCGGTGACACCAGGGCAGCCAGTTGAATGGACCGCATCGCTGTGCAAAGAACCTCGACGCGTTCCTCTTTGAATTGCTGAGGCGTGTACATGGCGCACTGAACCTTCGTGCTGGCTGGGTTTCGCCGGATCATAACGGCGCATTCGCAAGCCGCGACAAACGCTACTCTGTCAAGACCAGATCGACATGACCTGGCCACCACGCGTTTTGTTCCGGCACGCCGCTGCGGCTACCGAAAATCATATGGCATGACGCCCAAGGCAATGAAGAGCGCTTGGCATGTCATCTGCTTTTGTGTGGGCGGCCTGATGCTCGACCTTGCTGGCTTTTCACTGACCGGCGGTACGGTGATTCTGGCATCGCTGGAGACGGCGCCTTGGCGCTCAATGACGAGCGGCTCAACAAGTGGCTTCGGGACAGGCCACTGCAGTTGCCCGAGAAGCCTATCCGTTCGGTGTCGCAGCGTCCGGCGTTCGTCCCGGCACCGGCCTCCTACGCGCGTTCCTGGCGGGCGAGCGATGCTGCTGGGAGGGTTCGTCGCAAATAGAGCATCGTGGCGATCGCGCCGATCCAGGCGATGCAGACAATGCCCCAATAGATGCCCAAGAGGCCGAAGCCGAGCACTGGATCGAGGATGTAGAGCACAACGAGCGGGCCGAAGACGTGGCGAAAGAGGGCGACCGCCATGGCGAAGGTCGGCTGTCGCATGCCCTGCAGGATGGCGCCGCCGAGCAGCAGGAGCGCATAGGCGTTGAAGTTGACCACGGCAAAGCCGAGATAGGCCGACCCCAGTGCTATCACCTCTGGATCGCTGCTGAAGAGGCCCATGAGCGTCGCGCGCAGCGGCCAAACCAGGACGACGCCGAGACTCATCACGCCAACGCCGTAGAGCAGCACGATCTTGGCGGTTTCGCGCACCCGACCCGGCAGCCCGGCACCGTGATTCTGGCCGACCACGGTGAGCGCTGCGGTGTTCAGCCCGATCATCGGTAGCATGGCGAGTTGCTCGATGCGCAGGCCGATGCCATAAGCCGCGATCGCCGCCTCGCCGTGGCGGCCCATGAACCAGGTGATGCAGAAAAGCCCGAAGCCGGTGGCGCCGATGCTGATCGTCACCGGCACGGCCTGGCGCAAGAAATCGGCGAGCAGCGGAACGTCCGGCATGATGTCGGTAAGGCCGAGATGCAGCCCCAAGGGGCTCAGCCGCGCCCGGTGCAGCAGATAGGCCAGCTGCATGAACTGGATGAGGATCGTGGCGACGGCGATGCCGGCGACGCCCATGCCCGGGATACCCAGCGCCGGCACGCCGAACATAAAGAGCGGATCGACGCCGATATTGAGCACGGCACCAATCGCCAGCGCATTTCGGAAGCTTTTGCTGTCGCCTTGCGCCGTGAGCCAGCCATTGAGCCCCTGGTTCAAAAGGAAGACGACGCCGAAGACGAGGATCGGAACCAGGTAGTCCGTGCCTGCCTCGAGGCTTTCGCCCGAGGTGCCCAAAAAGCGCAGGAGTGGCTCGGCTGCGAGCAGGCCGTAGGCGGCGATCAGCGCTCCGGCGATGAGGGTCAAGAGCAGCGCCTGGCCGAGCAGCCGCCTCGCACCCTCCTCGTCGTCGCGGCCGAGGCGGTTGGCGATCAGCGCCTGGGCGGCAGAGCCGACGCCGACAGAGACGACGAGGATCATGAAGAAAACGGGGAATGACGCGCCGAGGGCGGTGAGTGCCGCGGTCGAGACGAAGCCCGCCCAGAAGCTGTCGATCAAATTGAACAGGATCTGGAACAAGAGGCCTGTGCCGGCCGGTATCGCAATGCCACGGATCAGCCCGCCGAGCGGCGCTGTCGTCAGGCGGCCTCCGCCCGACGCCGGCGCCGGGCCAGCCGACGGCTCCGCAGGCTCAGTGCGGCCGGCGGTGGTCGGATCAGAGGACGCGGAACTTCTCCTGCCAGATCCGCGTGCCACCGAGAAACGCCTTCTCGTTGTGACCGGGCCGACTATCCTCCGGGAGCTCTTTCAAGAGCTTGGTGTTGCCACCGCCGAGCACGACGTAGTCGGCGACGGTGGCCGCCTTGAGCCGTGCCACGACATCGTGCACCGCCTTCTCCCAGCGCTTCTGCCCCAGGCGCTCCAGGCCGCGCTTGCCGACGCAGTCCTCGAAGGTGAAGGATTTCTCGTATGGCAAATGGGCAACCTCGAGCGGCACTGCGACATGGTCGCCGACCAGCGCCGCGCCGAGCCCGGTGCCGAGCCCCAGGAACAGCATCTTGTCCCCGTCATACGAGCCCACGGCCTGCATGACCGCGTCGTTGACGAGGACCATCGGCCGGTCGAAGGCGGCCTGGAAATCGAAGTCGATCCAGCCCATGCCGAGATTGTGCGGCTCCAGCACCATCTTGCTGCCGCGAACGGCGCCAGGAACGCCGATGGTCACGCGATCATAGGCCCAGTCATGCGCGAGTGCCCGGACCGCCTTGACCATCGCACCCGGCGTGAGGTCCGCCCCTGACTTCGTCTTGCGCCGGTCGCCATCGGCGTTGCGCATGATCTTGATGTTGTTGCCACCGACATCGATGACGAGAACGCCCGCGCCCTGCATTGCCGCCCCTCCCCGTCCCGCTTGGTTGCCTGTGGCCGAAGCACCGGTCTCGATGCCGCCAGCCAGCGAGCTGGCAGCGCTCTGATCGAACGGCCTGTCGCATACCACCCACCTGCAGGTGGCGCTAGTCGGTGATGGAGCCGGAGACGTGTTTGATGCGCTCAGACGTGCTGGGACTGCGCTGCCGGCTCATCGGTGATTCGGCGCTCGAGCTTGGCGAAAATGTCCTTGAGCTTGTTCAGGTTGTAGGGCTTGACGATGAAGCCAAACGCACCCTCACGCAGCGAGCGCACCACCACGTCCTGGGTGTTGTGGTGGGTCACCATCACGACCGGCACGAGGGGGTCGGCCTGGCGGAAGTAGGGCAGGACCTCGAGGCCGCTGGCACCGGGCAGCTCGACGTCGAGGAAGACCAGATCGAGCATGTAGCTGCGAAAGACCTGGCGTGCCTCGGCAGCACTCGCGGCCTCGAACAGGCGCAGATTGCGGCGAACGTCGTAGATCGCCTGGCGCAGCAGCACGCGCTCGCTGCGCGCGTCATCGACCAGGAGGATGTTCAACGGATGCGAGGCGGACGACATCAGGCTCCCGACGCGGGCAAGGATGATCCGGGTCTCGACCTTAACGGCGAAGCTTTGCCATATCGTTAACGCAGCGCTATGGACGGGCTGCCTTCGACGAAAAAAGTCCGCATGGCCGCAGCCTTCGGTGCGATCGCACCCATCTTCCTCCTCCTGCTCATCGGTTTTGCCCTCGGCCTCCGGGCGTTTCCGGGCGCCGGCTTCTGGCCCATGGTCGAGCGGTTGGTCTACGTCGTCCTGTTTCCGGCATTGCTGATCCGCAGCACCGCTGCCATCGATCTCACCGGCGAGATCTGGCGGATCGCGGTTGCCGTGCTCCTGCCGATCCTCCTGGTGATGGCACTGGCGGCATTCGTCGGGCCGCGGCTCGGGCTCGGCCGGCAGCTGGTGCCGGCAGTGGCCCAGGCGGCCACTCGGCAAAACGTCTACATCGCGTTTGCCGCAGCGATCGCTGCTTGGGGTGACGCGGCGTTGTTGCCGCTGGGCATCGCGGTCGCCGCCTACGCGCCCGGTGTCAATCTGGCCGGGGCGCTGCTGCTGGGCATGAACGCGCAAGAGCGTCTTAGACCGATGGCGTTCGTCCGGGCCCTCGTCCTCAACCCGCTGGTTCTCGCTTGCGCATTCGGCTTCGCGCTAGGCCTGAGCCAGATCGAGCTGCCGGCCGTGCTCGACGAGGTGCTGCGCATCCTGGCCCTGGCCTCGCTGCCGCTCGCACTGCTGGCGACGGGTGCCGGGCTGCGCTGGCAGGGGATCAGCGCCGAGCTCGGCTGGCTGATCGGAACCGCGATCTTCAAGCTCGCCGGGCAGCCCTTGCTCACACTCGCGCTCGGCATGGCCCTCGGCCTCGATGGCCTGACACTGGCGGTCGTCGTCCTCTTCGCCGCCTTGCCGCTGTCGCCCACGGCCTATGTGCAGACCCGAGCCATGGGCGGGCATGCGCTGTTCATGGCCAATGCGGTGGCCCTGCAGACCCTGGCCTCGATGATGACGTTGCCGTTCGTCCTCGTGCTCCTGAAGGCGCTTGTCGAATGAGCCGCGCCGCCCTGCTCGGCATCGGCGCGCCAGCGCTCTTCGTCTTCTTGTGGAGCACCGGCTTCATCAGCGCCAAGCTCGGCCTGCCGCATATCGAGCCGATGACCTTCCTCGCTCTCCGCTTCGGCATCGCAGCGCTGGGCTTTCTCGGCCTCGTGCTCTGGTTGGGCCTGCGCTGGCCGCGACCACGCGACATGCTGCACCAGATGGCGTCGGGGCTGCTGCTGCACGGCGTCTATCTGGGCGGGGTGTTCGTCGCCATCGCCCAGGGTGTCGAGGCGGGTGCGGCGGCGCTGATCGTCGGCATGCAGCCGCTGCTGGTCGCGGCGGTCGCCGCCCCTCTGCTCGGCGAGCGGGTGGGGCCCCGGCAGTGGCTGGGTCTGGCGCTCGGGCTGCTCGGCGTCGGGCTGGTGGTCGGCGATAAGCTCAGCCAGGGTCTAGGGACCACCATGGGCGTCACCTTCGCCATCGTGGCACTGTTCGGCATCACCATCGGCACGCTGTACCAAAAACGCTACGGCAAGGGCGTCGACATTCGCGTTGGCAATGCCTTCCAGTTTGCCGCGGCGGCTGTCGCCACTGGGCTCGCCGCGCTGGTGTTCGAGACACGGGTCATCGATTGGCAGCCAGCGCTCGTGACCGCGCTGCTCTGGTCGATCATCGTTCTGTCGTTCGGTGCTGTGTCGCTCTTGATGTGGCTCATTGCCCAAGGTGCTGCGTCGCGGGTTTCCAGCCTGTTCTTCCTGGTGCCGCCGACGACGGCGCTCATGGCCTGGCTGCTCTTCGACGAGCGGCTGCCGCCCCTGGCGCTGCTCGGCATGGCTGCGGTCGTCGTCGGCGTGGCACTGGTCAACCTGCCCGCCGCTCGCGCCAGCCCACATACAGGCCAGCGCCCGCAATGATGGCGATCCCGGCCCAGGTGAAGCCGTCCGGCAGATCGCCGAACCAGAGATAGCCGACGCAAACGGCCATCAGCATCTCGGCATAGCCGAGCGGTGACAGCACCGCGGCGGGCGCCATCTCGAACGCCATGATGAAGCTCTGATGTGCAATGGCGCCCAAGAGCCCGATCATGACCAAGCCGAGCCAATCGAGCCCGGTCATCGGCACAAAGAGGAACGGCATCGGCAAGCTGGTCACGATGACCCCGATGATCGCCCCCCAGGCCAGCGTCACCAGAGGCGGCGTCTGGCCACGCAGCTTGCGGGTCAGCAGGATGTAGAGCGCGAAGACGAAGCCAATGCCGAGCCCGAAGACGGAGGCCGGCTGCAAGACACCGAGACCTGGCCGGATGATCACCAAGGCGCCGAGGAAACCCACCGCAACAGCGACATAGCGCCGCCAGCCGACCCGCTCGCCAAGCACAAACGGCGAAAGGGCCGTGACGATCAGCGGATAGAGGAAGGCCAGGGCCACGGTATCGGCCAAAGGCAGGAAGGTGAGCGTCAAGAAGAAGAGGAAGGTGGCACCGACCTGGGCGAGGCCACGCAGCAGCTGCAGCCAGGGCTGTGGCACCGGCAGCAGCCGGTCGCGGTAGCGCAGCAGCAGGCCGGGCAGGATCCAGAGCAGGGTGAAGACGTAGCGGCCCCAGGTCACCTGCATGACCGGGTAGCGCTGGGCCAGCTCCTTGGCCATCGCATCCATGAGCGGCAGCAGCGAGACGGCAACAAGCATCAGCAGCATGCCGCGTCTCACGGCCTTTTCCTGCAGCTCCAGGGCGACGGGCACAGGCGGGATCCTCTCGAGCCGAAGGCGGCGATTGCGACGCTGGCCCTTGGCTGCCATAAACAGGGCTGGTGGTTCCTTGAGCGTCCTAGTCGCGGACGCTTCGGGTGAAAAGGGAACCCGGTGCGCAGGCCCCTCGATTCGGGTCGGCAATGCCGGGGCTGCCCCCGCAACTGTAAGCGGCGAGCCGTCGATCGTCATACGCCACTGGAAGCACCCTTTCGAGGTTATTCCGGGAAGGCCGATCGAGGCGTCGAGCCGTGAGCCAGGAGACCTGCCACCACTCGTCAACCTCCAGTCCGGGGCGGGGTGCCGCCGGAGAAAGGTGACCTTGAATGCTCGTCCAGACGACGCCGGTCCTGAGCGTCGAATCTTGTGATCCCCAACATCTGATCCGCGATGCGCTCGGCGGCGGTGATGCTGGCGAGGCGTGGTCGGCGAGAGAGCTGTATCTCGCCTGGCTCATGAACCTGCCGATCGAGGTCGACGCTGCGCATGCGGCCGCACTGCTGCTGGAGCGCGCTGCCGCCCTGCCCGGCCGGAGCGGACCGGTGCTCGATCTCCTGGCACTGCTGCGCACGACCACCGCTTATCCGCGCGAGCGGCTCGAGCCCAGGCCCGCCTGCCGCTCGCGCCTCCATTAGCCAGCCTCAACAAGAAAGTGCCTCGATGACCATGCCCAAGAGCGGCCGCAAGATCCCGGCCACGATCGTCACCGGCTTTCTCGGTGCCGGCAAGACCAGCCTCATTCGCCACCTCCTGACCAATAGCCAGGGACGGCGGATAGCACTGGTCATCAACGAGTTCGGCGATCTCGGCATCGATCGCGAGATCATCAATGGCTGCGGTATCGAAGGCTGCCGCGAGGAGGATGTGGTCGAGCTCGCCAATGGCTGCATCTGCTGCACCGTGGCCGACGACTTCCTGCCGACCATGCGCGCCATCCTGGAGCGACCGGAGCCGGTCGATCACATCGTCATCGAGACGTCGGGCCTGGCGTTGCCGAAGCCCCTGGTCAAGGCTTTCACCTGGCCGGCGGTCCGCAATGCGGTGACCGTCGACGGGGTGGTCGCGGTGGTCGATGCCGAGGCCACGGCGGCTGGCCTGTTCGCGCATGATCCCGCAGCCGTCGACGCGGCGCGGGCCGCCGACCCCAGCCTGGATCACGAAAGCCCGCTCGAGGAGCTGTTCGAGGAGCAGGTGGGCTGCGCCGACATGGTCGTCCTGAACAAATGCGATCGGGTCGACGCGGCCGGCAGGGCGCAGGCCATAGCGACGATCGCGGCCCATCTGCGACCAGGCGTCAGCGTCGTCGAGGCATCGCACGGCGCTCTCGATCCCATCGTCATGCTCGGCCTGGACGCGGCAGCCGAGGATGATCTCGAAAGCCGCCACTCGCACCACGATGACGGCAGCGACCACGACCACGACGATTTCGAGAGCTTCGTCGTGGCGATCCCGCCGGTCTCGGCCGCGGCTTTGATCGAGGAACGGATCAAGGAGATCGCGGCCCGCCACGGCGTGCTTCGGGTCAAGGGCTTCATCGCCATCGAGGGCAAGCCGCTGCGGCTCGCCGTGCAAGCGGTGGGAGCCCGCGTCGAGAGCTATTTCGACCGCCCCTGGGGCGACGCGGCGACCGGCGGCAACCTCGTCGTGATCGGCCTTCGGGGCCTGGACGCAGCGGCGATCAGCAGCACGCTCAGCGGCGCAAGACAGTCCGCCGAGCTCACGGCCTAGTCGACGACGAGGCCGAAGCGCTCGATCACACTAGGCTGCACGATGCCGGCATGCATGAGCAGCAGAACGAGCCGGGCGTCGAGATCGTCACCGATGTCGACCGCCCGCTCGATTCGCGCGGCGACCGCATCGGCCAGCGCCGTGTCGTTGGCTGCCGCGAACGCCTCCTCGCCGACCATGCAATAGGCCAGCAGCTCGGCGGCCGCCGCGTGATCCGTCGGGCCGAGCTGCCGTTCTTCCGTCGCCATCAGGCGAACAGCGGCAAGCTGCACGGCGTCGGGCACGAGTGCTGGATGGAGATCGACGGCGCGGAGTGCATCGTCGAGATCACGAAGCTCTCGCGCCCGACCGAACCTGCCCAAGAAGCCGAACATCTTCCCCGCCCCGGTAGCTAGGCGCCGGCGGCTGTGCCGGCCAGCCAGCGCTGGAACGTGTCGAAGCCCAGCTCGCCCTCGATCACGCGCGCCAGCTGCTCACCGATCAGCGGCGCAAACTTGAAGCCGTGGCCCGAGAAACCAGCGAGTGTCAGCACGCGCTCGATGCGCTCGGTGCTGAAGCATTCGTCCTCGGTCAACGTGTAGAAGCAGGTCCTTGCCTCGATGACACGATAATCGTCAGCATGCAGTATGTGCCTCCGGGCGGCCGCCAGCACGCGCTCGATCTCATCGCTGCCAGGCGTACGGTCAGCCTCGGGGTCGCCGCCCTTGCTGAAGCAATGATCGCCGAATTTGATCGGATAGCCGCGCAGCGGCGGCACGGCGTAGAAGACGCTCTGCTGCTCGCCCTGCAGCACATCGGTCAGCATGGTGGTCGATTGCCAATGCTCAGCCAGCGCATCGGGCGCGCTGACCCGGACCACGACCTGCCGCGAGGGTGTCAACCGGCTCGCAAGAGCCGGCAGGAGAGCGCTGGCCCAAGCACCGGCAGCGACGATGACGAGGTCACCTGCGAGCTGCTCGCCAGATGCGAGCCGCGCGGTGCCGGCAAGCGGATCAATCGCGGCGACACGGGCATTCGAGACGAGCGTCACGCCAGCTTCCGCGAGCCAGGCGATGAGGTTGCTCACGATGCTGTCGGCTAGGAGGGCGCCTGCGGTCGGCGAATAGAGCGCATGATCGACCTGCGTGGCATCGACGAGCGGAAATCGGCGGCGCACGGCGGCCCGATCCAGACTAGCCCAGGCGACGCCCAGCGCATCGAGCGAGCATCGGCTGCCGGCGACCCACGGATCCTGCTCCGACCCGATCAGCAGCTGTCCGGTCGGGACATAGTGAATGCGGCCGAGATCGCACCAGAGCCGCTCCCAGGCGGGGAAGGCCTGGGCGACCATCCCGGCATAGCCGTGTCGATCGCCGTACATATAGCGTATCATCCGGTGATGATCGCTCGACGACGCCAATGGATTTGGCAGCGAGCCGCGCTCGACAACGGTGACAAGGTGTCCGGCCTGGACCAGCGATCGCGCAGCGGACAGTCCCATGACCCCGCCACCGACCACGATGATCTTCACGTGACGTTATCCAGGAGCAGGCGCGCTGTTCCCAGAGCCTCGGTTACCGATTGAGCGGAATGGAAGACGGCAAGTGCATTCGCTTTGACCGGGTCCAGGCCGGCCAGAGAGCACATGCGGTTTTGGTTGGCGGGACCGTGCCGCCGGATCAGCGCCGCGGTGCTGCCAGTGCAAGCGCGTCCTGCCGCTCGCGCGAGCGCTCGGCAGCGATCTGCTCCTCGGCCAGCTCGGCCTGCCGCTGACGGTGCGCCTCGGCCCGCGCCTTGCGCCGCAGCGTCCGCCACTCGCCGCGCATCTCGCTCTCCGACAGCCAGAGCGAGAGCCCGCCCAGAATGGCGCCAAGGAAGATGCCGAGCAGGAAGATCGCGTAGACCGGCAACGAGACCACCGGCAATGGCAGCGGAAAGAAATTGGCGTCGACCATGCCACGATTGGCGACCGAAAAGACGACGATGACGATCAAGCCCACGATGGCAAGCAGTGACCGAAGTAGTTTCGCCATCGAGTGTCTCCTCAGTTGGCTCGCTTGGTGGAAGGAAGGTCGAAGGGTGAGTGACCGGGGGTCTTCTAGCCCTTGTTGAGCCGCTCACGCAGCTCCTTGCCGGTCTTGAAATAGGGAACGAGCTTGCTCGGCACCTGCACCTCGTCGCCGGTGCGTGGATTGCGGCCGGTGCGCTCGCCGCGGGGGCGGACCGAGAAGGCGCCGAAACCACGCAGCTCAACGCGATTGCCGTCGGCCAGAGCATCACCGATCTCGTCGAAAACGGTCGAGACGATCCGCTCGATGTCACGCAAGAACAAATGCGGGTTCGCCTCGGCGAGCCGCTTGATCAAATCCGACTTGGTCATGTCCGTTTCCACCCGGCCGCAGCCGATATCGACAACGCGAAGCTTGGCAAAGCCGAGCGGCAGCGTCAAGCGGACCGCTGCCAGAAGCGCACGATAGCATGGCACCTGATCCGCACGTTGCCGATCGACCGTCGAACAGAAAACGCCACCGAGCCATGCCCGGTGGCGTTTTCAGCTCAAACATCGAGCCCTGTTACAGGCTCGATGCGACTTCTGCTAGTCGTCGGTTTTTTGCTCTTCCTGCTGCTTTTGGCGGAGCGCGGCGCCGAGGATGTCGCCGAGGCTGGCACCGCTGTCGGACGAGCCGTACTCGGCCATGGCCTGCTTCTCGTCGGCAATCTCCAGCGCCTTGACCGAGAGGGTCAAGCGGCGGCTCGCCGGATCGATGTTGATGATCCGGGCATCGAGCTTCTCGCCCTGGGCATAGCGCTCGGGCCGCTGCTGGTCACGATCGCGGCTGAGCTCCGCCTTGCGGATGAAGCCCACGGCACCGGTGGTCGTCTCGACCTCGATACCGCCCGTGGTGATCTCCTTGACCGTGCAGGTGACGCGATCGCCCTTCTTGATCCCAGACGTCGCCTCCTTGAACGGATCGGCGGCGAGCTGCTTGATGCCGAGGCTGATCCGCTCCTTCTCGATATCGACGTCGAGCACCTGGGCCTGGACCACGTCGCCCTTGTTGTAGCCCTTCACCGCCTCCTCGCCGGGCGTCTCCCAGTCGATGTCGGACAGATGGACCATACCGTCCACCTCGCCGTCGACGCCGACGAACAGGCCGAACTCGGTGATGTTGCGGATCTCGCCCTCGACGGTCGAGCCGATCGGGTGCGTCTCCAGGAAGGCATCCCACGGATTGGCCAGGGTCTGCTTCAGGCCCAGGCTGATCCGGCGCTTGTCCGGATCGACCTCGAGGATCATCACATCGACCTCTTGGCTGGTCGAGACGATCTTGCCGGGGTGGATGTTCTTCTTGGTCCAGCTCATCTCCGAGACGTGGACCAAGCCCTCGACACCGGCCTCCAGCTCGACGAACGCGCCGTAGTCGGTGATGTTGGTCACGGTGCCGGTGAACTTGGTGCCGACCGGATACTTCAGCTCCACGCCTTCCCACGGATCGGCCTCGAGCTGCTTCATGCCGAGGCTGATGCGCTGGGTCTCGCGGTTGAAGCGAATGACCTGCACCTTGAGCTGCTGGCCGACCTGGAGCACCTCGGTCGGGTGGTTGACCCGCTTCCAGGAGATGTCGGTGACGTGCAGCAGGCCGTCGAGGCCGCCGAGATCGACGAAGGCACCGTAGTCGGTGATGTTCTTGACCACGCCGTCGAGCACCTGGCCCTCGGCCAAGGTTGCGAGCAGCTCGTCGCGCTGCTCCTTGCGGCTCTCCTCGAGCACGGCGCGCCGCGACACGACGATATTGCCCCGCCGGCGATCCATCTTGAGGATCAAGAAGGGCTCGGGCTTGTTGACGAGCGGTGCGACGTCACGGACCGGCCGGATGTCGACCTGGCTGCCCGGCAGGAAGGCCACGGCACCGCCGAGATCGACGGCGAAGCCACCCTTCACGCGACCGAAGATGGCGCCTTCGCACTTCTCTTGCTCATTGAAAGCGTTCTCGAGCCGGTTCCAGCTCTCCTCGCGGCGCGCTTTCTCGCGCGACAGGACGGCTTCACCGTTCTTGTTCTCGAACCGCTCGACATAAACCTCGACCTGATCGCCGATCTTGACCTCGATCGGGTGGCCAGGCGTCGAAAATTCCTTGACGGGCACACGGCCTTCGGACTTCAGGCCGACATCGACGACCGCGTCCTCATTATCGAGGGCGATGATCGTGCCCTTGACCACCGAGCCTTCGAGCTTGTTGTTGCCGCCCAGGCTCTCGTCCAGCATCGACGCGAAGTCGTCTTGCGTCGGTGCCTCGGTGGTCGCCATAGCTTCCTGCATTCTGTCTCCAAAACCGCCCGGCAGAAATCCAGCGCCGGTCGGGGCAAGGGTTTCGATCAGGGTGAAGTGGACGTTTTGGCACGCACCCGATCGAGCGCTCCCTGCAACGCCGCCAGCGACGCATCCAAGTTGAGCGCCGAGGTGTCGATGCAGATAGCGTCTCGAGCAACCAATAAAGGCGCGACCGCCCGTTCCTGATCACGGCGATCGCGCTCTTTCACGTCCTCTAGAACCCGCTCGTACATAGCGGGCTCGCCGCGCTGACGCAACTCCTCGAAACGCCGACGCGCGCGGACCTCGGCGCTCGCCGTCACGAAGAGCTTCAGCGTCGCGTCCGGACAGACGACCGAGCCGATGTCGCGACCCGCCAGAACTGCGCCGGGCGGCTCCGCAGCGAACCGGCGCTGCACCGCCAAGAGCGCGTTGCGCACCGCCGGATGAACCGCAACCGCCGAGGCCGCAGCACCGATGCGCTCTGCCTGCAGCACCGTGGGATCGAGCTCGGCGGCACGCACGCCCGCTGCCTCGGTCGCCGCAGCCGTCGCATCCGCCGGCGACAGCTCCTTTTCCAGCATCCGGCGGGCAACAGCTCGATAAAGCAGCCCGGTGTCGAGAAAGCGCAGCCCGTTCGCCGCGGCCAATCGCTTGGCGAGCGTGGTTTTCCCCGACGCGACCGGCCCATCCACGGCGACGATCATGGCAGCGCTCAAGGCGCCACCTCCGCAATGCTCGCTCCGAGCTGGTTCATCAGCTCGGGAAAGCCCGGGAAGCTCGTGAGAATCGTCTCGGCACCGGCCACCGACGCCGCCGCCGAGCCGAGCCCGCCCAGGACGAGAAAGCTCATCGCCATCCGGTGATCGTGCTGGGCGTCGATGGTCGCGGCCCTTGTGGCGCGCACAGGCCCGGTGACCAGAAGATCGTCGCCCTCGATCGCCACCTCGACACCGAAGGCCTCGAGGCCCTTGGCCGTGCCGACCAGCCGATCGCTCTCCTTCACACGGAGCTCGCCCAAGCCGCGCATCCGGGTCGTGCCGCTCGCGAATGCGGCTGCCACCGCGAGGATCGGGTACTCGTCGATCATCGAGGGTGCCCGCTCGGGCGGCACGTCCACAGCGCGCAGCGCGCTCGCCCGAACGACCAGATCGGCGACAGGCTCGCCCGCGGCCAGCCGCTCGTCCGCAAGCGTGATATCCGCCCCCATCTCGCGCAGTGTCGTCAGCAGGCCGACGCGCAGCGGGTTGATCGAAACACTGCGGATGGTGACAGCACTATCGGCGGCGATCACGGCGGCAACCAAGGGAAACGCCGCCGATGACGGGTCGGCCGGGACGGTGAAAGTCTGTGGCCGCAGCTCGGGCTCGCCTTCCAGCTCGACCGCCCAGCCGTCCTCGGCGGCACCGCTGGCAATCTTGGCGCCCATGGAGGCGAGCATCCGCTCGGTGTGGTCACGCGATGCCAAAGGCTCGATCACCGTCGTGCGGCCCGGCGCATGCAAGCCGGCAAACAGGACAGCGGACTTGATCTGGGCGGACGCTACCGGCGAGCGCCAGGTGATCGGCAGCAGATCCACGCGGCCGGTCAGCGCCAGCGGCAAGCGGCCGCCCGAGCGGCTCAGCACCGTGGCACCCATCGCCTCCAGCGGCTCGGCGATCCGTCGCATCGGTCGCCGGCGGAGCGAGGCGTCGCCGCTGAGGAAGCTGGTGAAGCCGTGGCCCGCCAGAATACCCATCAAGAGGCGAACACCGGTGCCGGCATTGCCGAGATCGAGAACGGCATCGGGCTCGGCGAGGCCGGCGACGCCGCAGCCTATCGCCCGCCACTCTCCGGGCCCCAGCCTTTCGGTGCGCACGCCGAGCGCGTTCAGCGCCGTGGCGGTCGCCAGCACGTCGGCGCCTTCCAAGAGGCCCGAGATTCGACTCTCGCCGACCGCGAGACCGGCAAGCATCAACGAGCGATGCGAAATCGACTTGTCACCGGGGACGCGAATGTCACCCCGCAGCGCGCCGTGCGGCGTCGCTTTCAACAGCATGGCTTGGGCCTTGCATTCATGGGTAATGTCTGGCGACGGGCAACCGGTTGCCGACACCTGCAGCGTCACCGGTGCTACGGCGTCGGACAAACGCGTTTTGCTTTTGACAGTCTTGGGCGATCATGGCAATTGCCCGTTCGCTCGATGGAGACTAGCCCGAACGCCAAGCAACCTTCGGTCGAAATATCGGCGACCATCTCCGTCCGTTCGACAGCTTCACGCATACTGGGGATCGCTTTGCCCAAGCCGGAACTCGGAACCAAGCGCACCTGCCTCTCGTGCGGTGCGCGCTTCTACGACTTCGGCAAGACCGCGGAGATCGCTTGCCCTGCCTGCGACGCCGCCTTCGACCTCGAGCAGCTCGCTCGGGCGCGTCGGCCGCGCAATCCGGTGCGCGCCGTCGCCGCCACCAAGGCGGCCGCGGTCGCAACCGAGGAGGACGAGGTCGACGAATCCGCCGAGGCAGAGGATGTCGAGGAGGAAGACGTC
Source organism: uncultured Alphaproteobacteria bacterium (assembly GCA_942491185.1). Taxonomy (GTDB): domain Bacteria; phylum Pseudomonadota; class Alphaproteobacteria; order Geminicoccales; family Geminicoccaceae; genus SLRI01. The sequence goes on from CALOAB010000018.1 coordinate 246,004, forward strand.
GACGAGACCGACGACGCCGAGGAGGTCGATGAGGCCGAGGCCGAGGCTGAGGAGCCGGATGCTCCGGCGAGCGACGATGACGAGGAAGATGAGGATCCCCTGATCGAGGACGCCGCCGAGCTGGGCGACGACGACGCGCTCGGCGAGGTGATCGATCCCAAGGCAGACGCGGACGACGACCAACGCTGAGGGCCCATCCCTGCGCCGGCCGTCGTCAAGCATCACCGTGGCATGACGACCTCAGTCGTCCGCTTGCGGCATCCGGTCTTGTCCCGAGCCGCGGCGGTCTCCGCGTCGCTCGCCATGCCGGCCGCGCATCGTCTCACGCAGCTCGGTGGCATTGATCAGCCCATCGCCGTCGGCATCGAGCCTCGCCACCATGCCGGCGAACGGCTCCTGGAACTCGTCGACGGTGACCATGGCGTCGCCATCCGCATCGAGGCGCTGGAAGCTACGGACCATGCGCGGCTGCATGGCGTCGAGCCAGAGCAGCTCGTACTCGGCGAGGGACAGCACACCGTCGCCATCCGTATCGAAGGTCGCCAGGCGCTCGCCGCGGACCGCAATGATGTCCTCCTGGCTGACCTGGCCGTCGCCTGACCGGTCAAACTGCTCGAGCATGGCGATACCTCGCTCGCCGCGGCCGAAGCCCGGCCCAGCGCCCATGCCCGACTCTGCCCAGCCGCCGTGCCCGCCGGCCCTGGCGTGGGCGCCGTGCAACAGCGCAGCACCGCCGACGAGCGTCGCGGCAAGTCCGGCAACAACGGCACCGATGATGATACCCTTCTTCATGGTCGTCTCTCCTTGTTGATCACGAGCCCCTGTCGATGGGCCGGGTTGTTGACGAGCGGGATCATGCGCGCTGTGTGTCGCGGCAAAACGGCCGTTCACCCATGAGTTGGTCGCGCTTCGCGTCAGCGCTGCTGGCTGATACAGAGCGTTACACTTTTTCATTCCCAAGCCGGGACGAGGCAGCTTATCCGCTTGGCGCATGAGCGAGCATCCGCATCTGCTGGTCGTCGACGACACCCGCGACGTTCGCGACGCGCTGCGTCAGTATCTGGTCAAGCATGGCTACCGGGTGACCACGGCCGAGAGCGCCGCTGCGGCGCGCAACGAGATCGCGACCCAGGCAATCGAGCTCGTGATCCTCGATATCATGATGCCGCGCGAGGACGGGCTCGTGCTCTGTCGCGAGCTGCGCGCCAAGGGCGGCTTGCCGATCATTCTGCTCACTGCCCTGGCCGACGAGACTGATCGAATCGTCGGCCTGGAGATGGGCGCGGACGACTATGTGACCAAGCCATTCGCGCCGCGCGAGCTGCTGGCGCGGATCAAGGCCGTGCTGCGCCGGGCCACGAGCCTGCCGCATCAGCCGGGCGCGCTCGCACCGCTCAGCCGGCTCGGCTTCGGCCGCTGGATTTTTGATCCTGCTGCCCGTGAGCTGATCGACGACACGGGCACCGTCGTGCCGCTGAGCACCGGCGAGCATCTCATGCTCACGGCCTTGCTCAGGCATCCGGGCATGGTGCTGAACCGCGACCAGCTGCTCGATCTCACTCGCGGGCGCGACGCCGGGCCGTTTGACCGCAGCGTCGACAACCAGATCAGCCGGCTCCGCAAGAAGCTGGAGCGCGATCCCCGGAACCCGGAGCTGATCAAGACGCATCGCGGCGGTGGCTACAGCTTCACCGGCCGGGTGGAGCCCGCGTGAGCTGGCGCCGCCGTCTGTTGCCAAGGTTACCCCGGACGCTGACCTGGCAGGTCATTTCCCTGCTCCTCCTGGCCTTGGTCACGGCCCAGCTCGCCACCTTCGCCATTTTGAGCGACGAGCGGCGAAGTGCTGTCGATGCCTTCGCCCGCGAGCAGGTTCTGGAACGCGCCGCAGCACTGGTGCGGCTCGTCGAGACCACCGAGAGCCCGGGCGAGCGCCGTCGAGCGCTGCGCGCCTTCTCGACCTCCGAGCTGCGCTTCTGGCTGGCCGACGAGCCCGCGGTCGACGCTGCCGACAGCGCCCGGCCCGGGCCGCTGGCCCGGCGCCTGGCATCATTGCTGGGCGACGGCCAGCCGCGCGAGGTGTTGATCGCCTTCGGCGACATCGAGCGCCGGGACAGCGACCGACGGTCACGCTGGCACGATCACTGGCGGCGTGCCGCGGCCAAGGGTCAAGCCCACGGCGAGCCGCCTCCCCGCTTGCCGGATGAGGGCCTGCTGCTGGCGATCAACCTCGGTTTCGATGGTCGCACGCCGGCTGACGAAGCCGGCACGAACGATGCCTGGCTCAACGCCGCCATGGTGCTGCCACCCGTACGACCGAATTTGGGGCCAGCACCACTCGTCGCACTCCTGGTCGCTGCCGTTGCGATCAGCCTGGTGGCAGCGTTCTCGCTGCGCCGGCTCATCCGCCCGCTCAATGCGCTGGCCGTTGCCGCAGATGCTGTGGGGCGTGGCGAGCCTGCCCAATTGGAAGCGGCGCGAGGGCCGCTCGAGATCCGCCGCACGGCCACCGCCTTCAACGAGATGCAGGCGCGGATTGCCCGCTCGATGGGCGATCGCACGCGGCTGCTCGCGGCCATCAGCCACGATCTGCGGACGCCGATCACAAGCCTTCGGCTACGCGCCGAGCTGGTCGAGGACGACGAGCTGAGGGAGAAGATGCTGGCGACCCTGGACGAGATGCAGGCCTTGACCGAGGCCGGCCTGCTCCTCGCCCGTGACACGGCCGCAGAGGAGCCCAGTCGGTCGATCGACCTCGTGGCTCTGGTCGAGAGCGTGGCCGCAGACTTGGTCGATCAGGGCCATGATGTGCGGCTGGAGCCGGGTCCGGCGGCCACGCTTCGCTGCCGCAAGCTCGCCTTGACCCGCGCCATCCGCAATCTCGTCGAGAACGCCGTACGCTATGGCGGCAATGCGGTCATACAGATCGCCGCAGCGCCGGGCAGCATCTACATTCTCATCGAGGATAATGGGCCGGGCCTGCCTGAGGCCGCGCTCGAGCAGGTCTTCGAACCCTTCTTCCGTCTCGAGACCAGCCGCAGCCGAGAAACCGGCGGCAGTGGGCTCGGGCTCGCCATCGCCCGGAGCATCGTCCGCGAGCATGGCGGCGAGGCGACGCTCGCCAATCGGCCCGAGGGCGGACTGCGCGCCACGATCCAACTACCGACCGGTGCTAGCGGCGATGGCGATACCGGCGACATTTGACTTGCGTCGCACCGGCGATTTCCCTACCAACCGCGCACCAGACGGAGACGGGGCCGTAGCTCAGCTGGGAGAGCGCCTGAATGGCATTCAGGAGGTCGTCGGTTCGATCCCGATCGGCTCCACCATCCGTCCCACACTCCGACCGTCGCCGAACTCGAGGGACGTGCGCCATACAGCGCACGGCTCATCGACACGTCGGCAGAAAAACTGTCGTTGGGGGAGGTATGGTGCCGCCAGAGTGATTTGAACACTCGACCTCACCCTTACCAAGGGTGCGCTCTACCCCTGAGCTATGGCGGCCTAGACAAAGAGTAAGCGGCTCGAGCAGATCGCGTGCTTCGGTCTTTTGGCCACAAGCTCGCGCCGGCTCGAACGCGCGTGGTAAATGCCATAGCGCCGCCAGGGGTGCAAGTGATCAAAACGACCGGGGGAGCCGCCATGACGAAGAACGAGACAGCTGGGTCTGCACAGCAGGCATCCGGCAGCGGCGACCGGCAGGCCCGCCAGGCGGCGGCACTTCGCGAGAACCTGCACAAACGCAAGGCACAGCAGCGGCAGCGACTCGCCGCAGCAGGCCCGGATCAGGCGGCTGAGACGCCGCTAGAATCGAGTAGCACCGCGCCAGAGACAGCGGCCGAAGGCGCTGCCAAGGATCGCAGCAGCGCCTGAGCCTTTGCGTCCGCCTCCCGCATCGCACATACTGTCGGGCAATTAGCTGAGATCGGCTCGCCGGCCGGCCGCGAGGGAACATGCTGCTTCAACGGGATGGTGGATGATGGGTGAGGTGCTGGACGAGAGTTCGGTGCGCCTCCGAGCGGAGGACGTCGAGGATCTGGCGGTGATGGCTGCGCTCCTTCAGGACGCCCGGATCACGCTCGGTGAAATGGTGTACGATCCCGACGAGGGCCGCTTCATTGCCGCGTTTACCCGCTACAGGCGTGAGCTGCAGGCCGACCCGACGAGTTGCGACGGCCTGACCGAGCGGCGCAGCGCGCTGCGCTTCGACTGCATTTCCTCGGTCAAGCACAAGAATCTCGACGCCGCCGAGGTTGATCGCGAGCTGAACCTCCTGACCGTCGCGACTGCGCCGGGCGAGCGCCATCTCATGCATATCGAGCTGATTTTCGACGAGGGTGTGCAGATCCAGCTGCGCACCGACTGCGTCGACGCGCTGCTCGAGGATTTCGGTGAGCCGCAAACCTGCCGAAAGACGCCGTGCGATCATTTCGCCGAGGAGCTCGGTGGTGCAAGGCAGGCCTGACCGACAGCCATCCAGAAGGCTGCGTGATACCGGCTCCGACCGGACGGCAGGGTCATGACCCCTACCGAATCCGCGGTGTCGCCACCGGCGCCATCGCCCGAGCGGATCACTGCGATCCAGCTCGACGAGAAGAGCATTGCCCGCTGGACGGCGGAGGTCGAGCACGAGCGCGATGTCGCGATCTTCGACCTGCTCGAGGAGAATTACTTCGAGCTGAAGGATGGCGGCACCGGCCCTTATCGGCTGACGTTGAGCCTCCGTGACGCGACACTCGTCTTCGCGCTCGAGAGCAGCACGGGCGAGAGCATCGAGCTGACGCTCTCCGCCAAGCCGCTTCGCCGTGTCATCAAAGACTACTTCATGATCTGCGAAAGCTATTTCGGCGCCATTCGTGGCGCTGCACCCGGGCGTATCGAGGCGATCGACATGGCGAGGCGCGGCTTGCACAACGAAGGAGCGGAGATATTGCAGGACGCCATGGCCGATCGGGTCAACATGGACAGCAACACCGCACGGCGGTTCTTCACCCTCGTCTGCGTGCTGCATTTGCGTGGCTGACCGTCGGCCCATCGCCATGGCGACCATGCCCTGAAGACGATGCGCGACGACCTGCCGGGCGCCGTTCTCTTCGCCTGCACGATGAACCAGATCCGCTCGCCGATGGCCGAGGCGTTGATGAAGTACCTGCATGGCCGCGAGGTCTTCGTGCAGAGCGCCGGCGTGCGGGCCGGCGGCGAGGTCGATGGGTTCGCCGTCGCAGCCTTGGACGAGTTGGGCATCGACCTCAGCCGCCACCGTTGCCGCAGCTTCGACCAGCTCGATGACGACTACTTCGATCTCGTCGTCTCGCTGGCGCCAGAGGCTCAGCACAGGGCGGTCGAGCTCACCCGCAACAGCTCCTGCGAGCTCGAGTTCTGGCACATGCCTGATCCGTCCCTTGCCGAGGGCACCCGAGAGCAGCGGCTCGACGCCTATCGTGAGCTGCGTGATCTGCTGCTGCACCGGATCAGCGAGCGCTTCCCGCCACGTGGCACGCCAGCGCTCTGAAGTGAGCGACCAGGAGCGAAGCCTCTTGACCGGGGCAATCCCAATCGCGAAGAACGGCGCCTCGAGCCATCCGGCTCCGATCCGCTCAGCAAGCGAAAACCCCGCTCTTGTCCCAGCCCGACTCCCAGCGTGATGCCCAGCGCGTGGCCCAAGCTCCAGCCCCGAGTGCCATCATGCCGATGCTCGTTCTCGCGTCGTCCTCGGCACGGCGCCTCGACCTCCTGCGGCAGATCGGCGTCGAGCCTGACGACATCGACACCCCGGATATCGACGAGGATGCCCTGAAGGGCGAGCTGCCACCCCAGCATGCCGAGCGGCTCGCCGCCGAGAAGGCGCGGGCCGTTGCCGCGCGGCTCACGGCACCGGCTTTCGTCCTCGCCGCCGACACCGTGGTGGCCTGCGGCCGCCGCATTCTGCCCAAGACACTGGAACGCGGCGACGCCGAGCGATGCCTGGCACTCCTGAGCGGCCGCCGCCACCGCGTGCATGGCGGCATCGCCGTGGTGACGCCGGCCGGACGCCTGGTCACCCGCCTGGTCACCACCCAGGTGCGCTTCAAGCGGTTGGACGTGCCTGAGCGCGAGCGCTACCTGGACTCGGGCGAATGGCAGGGCAAGGCGGGCGGCTATGCGATCCAGGGCCTGGCCGCGTCCTTCATCCCCTGGATCAACGGCTCGTATGCCAATGTCGTCGGCCTGCCGCTGGTCGAGACGCTGGCGCTGCTGCAGGGCCAGGGCTGGCGCCGGCCATGAGCGTCGAGCTGGTCATCGACCGACTGGGTGACGCCGTGGCCGTCGCGGTCCTGGAGAGCGGCGCCCTGGTCGACCTTTTGACCGCCGATCATGGGTCCGCGGCCATCGAGGACCGCCTCTTTCTCGCCCGGGTCACCGGGATCGAGCCCGCCATCGATGGCGCCTTTCTCGATCATGGTGGCAAGCAGCCGGGCTTCATCACCGGCAAGGACGCCCGCCACCGCCGCGGGCTCGCCAAGCGCGTCTCGATCAAGCATTGCCTGGAGGATGGCGAGTGGCTGGTCGTCCAGGGTCTGCGCGGGCCCGAGGGCGGCAAGGGCGCCCGCTTCACGACCGATCTGCGATTGGCGGGCTCGAGCCTGGTCTATCGCCCGCATGGCCGGGAGGTGACGGCACGCGGCAGCCTGCGCAGCCAGCAGTCCCAGACGGCCCTTGCCCGGGGCAGAGCGCTCGTCGAGCAGGCCGGTGCCAGCGGTGGCCTGGTCATGGGCCGCCTCGCCGCCGGTCGGGACGATACGGAGCTGGCCGACGAGCTCCGAGCCCTGCTGACAGCTTGGCAGAAGATCGAGCTGCTGCCCACGAGCAAGGAGCGCCGTCCTGGTCCCCTGCCCTTCGGCCCGAGCCCCTTGGCCCGTCAGCTGTCGCGGGCAGCGGAGCTGCTGCCGGCGCGGATCGTCATCGCCGACGATGTGCTCAAGGCCGAGGCACGACGCTTCGTTGACGCCATGCCGGAAGATCTCCGTCCCGAGCTGGAGATGCTGGCTGGCGGTACGGCGGCGTTCGCGGCCACTGGCGTCGATGCCGCATTGGCCGAGGCAGTGGCCCGGGAAGTGCCGCTCGCCAAAGGCGGCAGGCTGATCATCGAGGAGACCGCGGCCTGCGTTGCCATCGACGTCGACGGCGGCGGCCGTGATGCGCTCGGCGTCGATCTCGAGGCGGCGGCGGTGATCGGTCGCCTGGTCAGGCTGCGCAATCTCGGCGGCACGCTCATTGTCGACTTCGTCGATGTTCAAGCGAAGCAGCAACGCCTGCAGGTCGAGGATGCGCTCAAGCGCGCCTTCAAGGGCGACCCGCTACCGGTGCAGATCTACCCCATGTCGCCACTGGGCATCGTGCAGATCAGCCGGGCGAGGCGCGGCGGCCAGCCGCTCCGGGCCGCCGGGCAGGTCTGCTCGCATTGCGGCGGCAGCGGCTGGGTGGCAGGGTCGTCGTGACGGAGGACGTCATGCAGCCGATCCCGGCGCGGCGACGTCGCCGCTGCCCTGCCTGCAACAAGCTCATGGTGATGCGCTACCGACCGTTTTGCTCGGCACGCTGCCGCGATCTGGATCTCGGCAAGTGGCTGGACGGAAGCTATGCCGTTCCGGCAGTCGAGATCGACGACGATGACGACCTGGCTCGCGAGGCCGAGGGCCGCGACCAGGACTGATTGCGCAAGACGCTCTCAGTCGCCGTGGAAGGAGTTGGCAACGGCCGTGAAGTGACGCAGCCGCTGCTCGTTGAACGTCCGGATGTTGACGGCAAAGCGCGCCTCGCGGTCCTCGATCAGCAGCACCTTCATGACGAGGCTGATCGGCTCGACACCGAAGCGGCACGTCACCTCGCTCGACGTGGCGCCATCGCCGCAGGCGGCGAGCGGCAGCCGGCTCAGATCCTCCAGGCCGCGCACCAGGGAGGCGACGCCAGAGCTGATCATGCTGCTGCCGAAGGGACTGTCGGGATCGTCGACGATCCGCTGCAGGGCAGCACCCACACCATCGAGATCGACAATCATCTGACCCTCGAGCCAATCGGCAGGATCGCTCCAGGCGAGCGGATCGCTCGCTCGATCGAGCTCGCGGACCGACATCCGGCTCAAGGCCGAGAACGTGCCGCCGATCGGTGCGATGACGGCGTGCACCCTGCCATCGGCACCGATCTCGTCCGCGCAAGCGAGCTCGAGCAGCGCCGGCACGGTGAGCCTGTCGCAAAGCTCAGCCGCCGCCACCGGCGCACTACCGACGGCGGCCGTGAGCAGGAACGTGGCGATACCGATCAGGCAGCGACGCACTGGTGCTTTTCCGAGTAGAGCACGCCGGTCACACTGACGACGCGGCCGAGCCGCTTGGCCAGGAGCGCTGCCTGCCCGGCATCGATCTCGGTCATTTGCAAATCGACGACGAGCACGTCATCGGCGGCGGCGCGGCTGGCATGGCATTGCTCCGGCACGAAGCCCTGCATGGCGAACACATCGAGAACGCGCGGCAGCGCAGACGGAACGGCGTCCGAATGGACGGAGAAGCAGAAGGTCGACATGGGAAAAAATCCCCTCAGGAGATGAAAGCGAACAGGTCGAGACCCGGCCTCAACGCGAGACCGGGCGCCTAATTCGAATCCCCTGGGCGAATATCGTCATAGCATCTCGTTACGCCGACCACCGATCTGGGTCAAGAGCACTACTCGCCGCGGCTACTCGACGATGGCACCGTTGGTCAGCTGGCGAAGATAGGCACGCCCCTGCTGCGACACGCGAAAGCGACCGCGTTGCACGCTGAACACGCGTCGCGCGGTGAGCGACTGCCGGACGCATTGCGAGGCATTGCCGATCTTGATGCCATGCTCGGCGAGCCGCTTGTTGGCATCACCCGTGGCGAAGCTGTCGTCGGTGGAGAGCTGCTGCAGATAGAAGCCGGCCGCCAGCATCCGGTCGACCTCGGTGGCACTTTGCGGCAGGAAATGCAGGAACTCCCCGAACGGCGGCAGCTCGACGCTGGCGGGCGGCGCGGCGACCGGCGCCACGGCGTCGGTCGGCCGCGCTCGGGTGAGAACTATCGCCTGGGGCAGTCGCTCGAGCAACGCGTCGATTTGCGGGCGGAAGCCCTCGACGAACGCTTCCGTCCCCTCGACCTCGAGCTCGGACTGAGCGAGATTGATCCTGACCCTGCTTCGCTCGCTCAACGATCGATCCCCTGCAAGTTCGGGGCTCTCTAGCCGGCGTGATCACGAGAGGCAAGCTCAAGCGAGACTCAGCGGGGCTCAGGGCATGCGGTGATTGTCGAGCACGGCACGAATGCGCGGCGGAATGACGGCCGGCCGCTGCGTCGCCCGGTCGACGAAGACGTGGACGAAATGGCCTTCCGCCGAGGCCTTGACCTCGTCGTTGCGAAAGATGCCGATGATGTAGCGCACCGACGAGGTGCCGAGATGGCCGACCCCGACACCGGCGGTGACCCGGTCTGGATAGGCGAGCGAGCTGTGGAACCGGCAGCCGTTCTCGACGACGACGCCGATCACCTCGGCAGCCCAGGGATCGAGCCCGCCCTCCTCGATCAGGAGCCCGGCGATCGCCGTGTCGAAGTAGCTGTAATAGACGACGTTGTTGACGTGGCCGTACATGTCGTTGTCCGACCAGCGCGTCGGCAACGATGCGAAATAGGTGAAGGCGGCGCGGGTCAGCGGTTCCTTCTTTGCGGCACTGCTCATTCGCCTGTCGTCCCGAAGCGCTTCTCCAGCATCGTGAACAAGGCCCGAAGGCCCGTGGCCTCGCCGCCCGTCGGCCGGCCGGGCCGACCCTCGTCGTTCCAGGCGAAGATGTCGAGATGCGCGAAAGCCCGTGTGTCGCTGACGAATCGCTCGAGAAAGAGTGCGGCGGTGATGGCGCCGGCAAACGGCTTCGAGCCGGTGCTGGAGAGATCGGCGACGCTGCTCTTCAGGAGATCGCGATAGCGTGGATAGAGCGGCAGCCGGCAGAGCGGCTCGCCCACCTCGTCGCCCGCTGCAAGAATGTCGTTGGCCAGATCATCGTCCGGCGAGAAGAGCGCTGGCAGCTCAGTGCCGACCGCGACGCGGGCAGCACCGGTCAGGGTCGCCGCGTCGATGATCACGGCCGGCCGCTCACGATCCGCCTCGGCCAGCGCGTCAGCGAGGACGAGCCGCCCTTCCGCATCTGTGTTGCCGACCTCGACCGTGAGGCCTTTGCGCGTCTGGAGGACGTCTCCCGGGCGAAAGGCGTTGGCCGAGATGCTGTTCTCCACCGCCGGAACCAGAAGCCGCAGGCGGACGGGCATGTCCGATGCCATCACCATCCGCGCCAGCCCGGCCATGCAGGCAGCGCCGCCCATATCCTTCTTCATGTTGCGCATGGCACCTGCGGGCTTGATGTCGAGACCGCCGGTATCGAAGCAAACGCCCTTGCCGACCAAGGTCAGCCGGGGTGCTTTGGGATCGCCCCAGGTGAGGTCGATGAGCCGCGGCTCTCGGCTACTGGCCCGGCCGACAGCGTGAATCGCCGGGTAATTGGCCTCGAGGAGTGCCTCGCCCGTGGTCGTCTCGACGTCGGCGCCGAAGGCTGTGCCGATCTCGCGGATCACGGCCTCCAGCTCGTCCGGCCCCATGTCGCTCGCCGGCGTGTTGACGAGGTCGCGGGCGAGAAAGACCGAGCGTGCCAGCTCGCTCGCCCGGCTCGCCAGAGCCGTGTCGGTCACGGCAAGGCTGGCCATGCCCGGATCGTCGGCTGGCTGGCGGTAGCGATCGAACCGGTAGCCGGCAAGCGCCCACCCGTAGAGCAGCTCGAAGGGCGCAATCAGCCCATCGGCATCGAGAACAGTGAACGGCCGGTCGATCGGCGGCAGCGCCCGGGCAAGGCATGCCGCATCGCCGGCATCTCCGGTACCACCAAGGACGAAGACACCGCCAGTCAGCTCGCCCGATGCCGCCGGCAGCAGTGCCACCGCCCGATGGACCGGCTTGAAGCCGGTGGCATTTATCCATTGCCGAGCGGTCTCGCCGGCCCCCGTCAGCCAGTCGGCGAAGCCGTCGACCGTGACGACGTGGATCTTGGGCGTGGCAGGCCCTTGATCGGCTTGGGCAAAGCAGGGAAGCATTGAGGTCTCCGGTCGGTGATCAGGCGATACGCGACAAGGCCGCGGCCAGCCGCGCCGCCGTGGCCTCGGCATCCGCCAGTCGCTCGCGCTGCTCCTCGACCACGGCTTCCGGTGCGCGCTCGAGGAAGGCGGCATTGCCGAGCTTGGCCTTGAGCTTGCCGGCCTCGCCCTGCAGCTTCGTCACCTCGCGACCGAGCCGCTGGCGCTCGGCGTCGAGATCGACGACGTCACCGACCGGCATGGCGTAGCTCGCCTCGTCGACGATGACCTGCACGCTCTTCGTCGGCAAGGCAGCCACCGACTCGATCGTCTCCAGCCGTGCCAGCCGGCGGAGCGCGTCACCGTGCCTGGCGAGGCGGGTTGTCGTCGTCTCACACGCCCCCTGCACCTGGAGGTGCAGCCGCGCACCCGCGGGAACGTTGACCTCGTTGCGCGCCGCGCGGATCCCGGTGACTAGGCGGATGAGCCAGTCGATCTCGGCGGAGGCCGATGCATCTATCAGCTGATCGGAATCGGGCGTCGGCCAGTCGGCGCCGATCAGCATGCCGCCCGGCGCGCCGAACAGATCACGCCAGAGCGCCTCGCTCACGAAGGGCGCCATGGGGTGGATGAGATGCAGGCTCTGCGCCAGAACCCAGCCCAGGACCGCCTGGGTCTCCGTCTTGGCAGCTGGATCGTCACCGAGCAGGACAGGCTTGGCGAGCTCGATGTACCAGTCGCAGACATTGTTCCAAACGAAGTGGTAGAGGCCCAGGGTGGCGTCGTTGAAGCGGTAGGCCTCGAGCGCGGCCGTCGTCTCCGCGCAGGCCCGCGCCGTTTCGCCGATGATCCAGCGGTTGACGGTCAGCTCGGCACTCTCGGGCTTGAAGGCCGGATCGAGCCTCGCACCATTGAGCTCGGCGAAACGGGCGGCGTTCCAGAGCTTGGTGGTGAAGTTGCGGTAGCCTTCGACGCGGCTCTCGCCGAACTTGATGTCGCGGCCGTGGGCGGTGCTGGCAAGCAGCGCGAAGCGCAGCGCGTCGGCGCCGAACTTGTCGATCAGCGCCAGCGGGTCGACCACGTTGCCCTTGGTCTTCGACATCTTCTGGCCCTTCTCGTCACGGACGAGGCCATGGATGTGGACCGCCTTGAACGGGACATCGCCCATGAAGTGCAGGCCCTGCATCATCATCCGGGCGACCCAGAAGAAAATGATGTCGAAGCCGGTGACCAGCACCGATCCGGGGTAGAAGCGCTGCAGCTCCGGCGTGTCGTCCGGCCAACCGAGCGTCGAGAACGGCCAGAGGCCGGACGAGAACCAGGTGTCGAGAACATCGGGATCGCGGACGAGCTCGACTTCCTTTGCATAGTGGGCGCGTGCCGCAGCCAATGCCTCGGCCTCACTCTCCTCGGCGAATATCTGGCCATCCGGCCCGTACCAGGCCGGGATGCGATGGCCCCACCAGAGCTGGCGGCTGATGCACCAGGGCTGAATGTTGCGCATCCATTCGAAATAGGTGCTCTGCCACTGCGCCGGGACGAAGACCGTGCGGCCGGTCTCGATTGCCTCGATGGCTGGACCTGCCAGGGTCTTGGCATCGCAGTACCACTGGTCGGTGAGGTAGGGCTCGAGCGGCGTGCCCGAGCGGTCGCCATGCGGCACGGTGTGGCGGTGGCTCTCGACCTGCTGCAGCCGCCCGGCCGCCTCCATTTCGGCCACGACGCGCTTGCGGGCCTCGAATCGATCGAGGCCGCGATAAGCCTCCGGTGCGTTCTCGTTGACGCGGCCCAGCGCATCGAGGATGGCGATCGCATCCAGCGAATGCCGCCTGCCGACCTCGAAATCGTTGAAATCATGGGCCGGCGTGATCTTGACCGCGCCCGTCCCCTTCTCCGGGTCGGAGTAGTCGTCGGCGACGATGGGTATGCGCCGCCCGACCAGGGGCAAGATCACATGCCGGCCGACCAGCTCGCTGTAGCGCTCGTCGTCGGGATGCACCGCCACGGCAGTGTCGCCGAGCATGGTCTCCGGCCGGGTGGTCGCGACGGTGATGCACCGCGACGGGTCGTCCTCGAGTGGGTAATCGAAATGCCAGAGATGGCCATTGACCTCGAGCGGCTGGGTCTCGAGGTCGGAGACCGCCGTTTGCAGCTGCACATCCCAATTCACCAGCCGCTTGTCCTTGTAGATCAGGCCTTCCTTGTAGAGCTGAACGAACGCACGGGTGACCGCGCGTGACAGGTCGTCGTCCATCGTGAACCGCTCGCGGCTCCAATCGGGCGAGGCGCCGAGCCGCTTGAGCTGAGAGATGATGTTGCCATGGCTCGCCTCCTTCCAAGCCCAGCACTCGTCGAGAAAGGCGTCTCGCCCGATTTCCCGGCGGTCCTTGCCCTCGGCCGCGAGCTTTCGCTCGACCATCATCTGTGTCGCAATGCCGGCATGGTCCGTGCCCGGCTGCCAGAGCGTCGGTCGCCCACGCATTCGATGAAAACGGGTCAGCGCATCCTGGATGGTCTGATCCAGCGCATGTCCGATATGCAGGCTGCCCGTCACATTGGGCGGCGGCATCATCACGCAAAAGGGCTCGCCATTACCCTCCTTGGGCGCGAACGCGCCGCTGGTCTCCCACTTAGCGTAGATTTCGGCCTCGGCTGCCGCCGCGTCGAAGCTCTTGTCCAGCATGGCTGGAGCACACCTTTCAGAACGATCACCCAAAACGGATCAATGGCGGTCGGCGTTGCCTGATACCATGCCGGCTGGGCCCCAGGTCAAAGCCAAGAACGGTCGGCGCACAAACCAGGGATCAGCTGTCGCGACCACGCCATCGGACGATGCGTTTAGTCGAACGGCAGCCGGTCGACAAGGCGACAGAAACACCGCTGACCCGGAGAAACGGCGCAGTGTCAGCCTTAGAGATCGGCTACATGCTCCACCATGCCGCGAAGCAACCACAATCCAAGCGACGAGTGGTCGGCACAAATCAGCGATCGGCGCCATCGCCTTGATGGAGTCGTGCTGGCAAGCAAAGTCGGCGATCGACGATTGGCCTGTCCGGCATCACCAACGACTGGGGAGATCAATTGGCACAGAACCGCTGGCCAGCCTATCGGCCCGGAATCGCGGCTCCTTGGTGACGACTCGCTAAGGTGCCAACATTCCGGCCCTGTCAGAGCCCGGGTGCTTGAGAGACGCACTTCGCCGTTTGAAGACCGCGACCCAATCGTGAGAGCGGAGCGCCGCCCAAGTCCGCTAGGAAGATGTCGACGGCATCCACAAAGAGTGTAGCCGCTTCATTGACCTGGCCATGAATTGCCCAGTCGATGAGCATGCCTAAGGCAGCAGGTGGCTACAGCAAGGCGCCGTGTAGATCGGCTCTACCGAAGCTGGCGCCCGGCTTCGCATAGCGAGCACCGGCGCTTAGCCAATCGTGGTCGGTTGAAGAACGAATGCCCGAGGCAGCCGCCTGGTGTCTTCACATCAACTCGGCGCGGCGGGCCAGCTTCTTCACCTCTTGCTCGACGACCCGCTGGACAACGGTCTCGAGATTGGCGTCCAGCCACTCCTTGAGCATCGGGCGGAGCATCTCGACGAGGAAAGCCTCCACCGTCTTGTCACCGCCGGCGACGGGTGCCGGGCCGCTGCTCGAGGCCGCCTTGGTCAGCTTGGCGAAGGCGCCCGTGCTTGCCGAGGCCGCTGCCGCCGAAACCAACGAGTCGTCGTCGCTCATCGACCGCTCCGCTCCTGCCTGCTCGGGCTTGGTTGCCGGCTGCTGTACCGGTGTTGCCGGCTCGGGCTCGACGTCTTCCTCCGGCTCGAGCTCGATCTCGTCAGCGGGCTCCTCTGCCCCCTCGGCCTCCGGCGCATCGGTTCCGCGAGCCACGACCTCCGTCAGATCGAGGACATCGTCCTCCTCGGGCACCTGCTGCTCGGGCTCTTTCTTGGGCTCTGGCCCCGCATCGGCCGGTGCTTTCTTCGCCGGGGCACCGTCTTCCTCGTCATCGGCGATAATCCGCCGAATCGACGAGAGGATCTCCTCCATTGACGGTTCCTGATCGCTTTTGTCGGTGCTCATGCCAATCGTCTCGACCTCTTGCGCCTGTCGTCATCATGCTGACATTGCCAGCTATATGCGACCGGAATAGCTAAAATTCCCTTAACGAGACTCCATCCGTCCCGTCGGGCGCTGGAGCCGACTCTGACGCCGACGCTGGATCAGCAACCTCTTCGAACTCTTTTTCTACTGCGGCACCAGTGCCACGCCAAGCGTCACGAACCTCCCGATAGTACGCTTCTGGGTCGAAGAGCACCGTATCGAGATCCAATGCCCGAGCGGTCAACATGCCCATGCTCGCCTTGACGCGAAAGGCTGCGACCAACTCGTCACGCTCTGCCGATGTCCGTGCCACCTCGGCCTCGAACAGCTCCTGCTCGGCATCCAGGACGTCCAGCACGGTGCGCGCGCCCAGGCGCGCCTCTTGCTGCACGCCATCCAGGGCCAACGCTGCGGATTCGGTCTGCCGCGCCAGGGCGACGAGCCGTGCGCGCGCCGTCAACAGGGCATGCCATGATGCCGTCGCCTCCTCCTCAATAGCGCGACGAGCCGCCTGCAATCCGTATTGTTGCTCCGTCAGGGCCTGCCTGGTTTGACGAACACGAGCGTACTCACCTCCCCCTTGGTACAGGGGCACCGAGAGCACGGCGCCAACCGACAGATCACTCTGCCAATCCGCTCTGCCGCCTGGATCATTGACATAGCCGGCATCGCCGCGGAGCGTCAGACGCGGCTTGAGCGACGACAGCGCCGTATCGATGTCCTCGCGCGCGGCCGCGACATCAAACCGCGCCGCGCGAACCACTGGATGCTCGTCGATCGACGCTTCGACCGATTCGATGTCGACTGGCAGGTCAGCGGGCAAGAGCGGCTGCACAAGTGTGCCCGGCGGATC
This sequence comes from uncultured Alphaproteobacteria bacterium, assembly GCA_942491185.1. Classification (GTDB taxonomy): domain Bacteria; phylum Pseudomonadota; class Alphaproteobacteria; order Geminicoccales; family Geminicoccaceae; genus SLRI01. Next base: position 262,053 of record CALOAB010000018.1, read on the forward strand.
GCCAATGACCCGGCGAAACGCCGCTCCGGCACTCTCGAGCCGCCCTGCTGCGGTCTCGCGGTCGGCAATGCCACGCGCATAGCGTGCCTCCGCCTGCGCCACATCCGTCTGCGTCAGCTCACCAAAGCGAAAGCGCCGTTGGACGCCCTGCAACTGGCCCAGCAGCCGTGCTTCGTTGGCCAATGCCAGCTCGAGAATGCGTTGATCGCGCAAGACCGCGGTAAAGGCGTCGATCGCCGCAAGAAACACCTCCTGCTCGACCTCTTCCAGCCTGGCGCGTTCCGCCCGGATCAGCTCCTCTGCCCGCCCGATCCGCGCCGTGGCCTCGCCGCCCGTGTAGAGAGGCTGCTCGACGCCAACGGCGCTGCGCAGTGTCCGAAGCCCTTGTGAGCCTCTGTTGCTTTCCGTTTGCGCAAGCGTGGCACTCGACGTGATCAGCGCCTTCGGCCGTCGCGTAGCACGCGCGATCGGCAGCCCTTCATCGACCACCCGAAGCCGCGCCCGAGCGGCCTCGAGCGTCGGATTCTCCTCATAGACCTTGCTCAACGCCGACGGCAGGGCGACCTGGGCATGACCATCGAGCGGCGGCCAGATGGAGGCGAACAACAGCACGAGGTGAAGATAACGCATGCGCCATGCGCTAGCATGAAATCGCGCATCAGGCTAATAGTTTGCGCAATTATCAATCCTGGGTTTAAAACTCGAACGCCGGACGCCGAACGAGCTCCGCAATCGGCGGGGTGCGAGCATCGTATAGCTGCCGCTTGCCCAGGACGCCGCCGACACGTGTGAAGATGGTGATCTTTCCCGACCGGCCAGACTCCATGACCGCCGCCAGGCGGCCTCCTTCATCGAGCTGGCCCTGCAGCGCTGCCGGAATCTCGACGACAGAACCGGCGAGCATGATGAGATTGAACGGTGCCTGCTTGGCGAGGCCTTCGGCAACTGGCCCGACCTGGACGACGATATTGTCGAAGCCGAACTCGTCGAATCGTGACTCGATGGGTGCCGCAGAATCCTCGTCGGGCACCAGGAGGAAAACCGTCGCGACCAGCTTCGACAGCATGGCCGCCGCATAGCCGGTGTGGCAACCAACGACGAGCGCAACGTCCTCAGGCAATGGCCGGCTCTGCTGCATCAGCCGCGCGAGCACCAGCGGCTCGATCAAGTGCCGATCGCCACCGAGATCGATGTCCTCGTCTTGATAGGCAACCGACCGGAGCCTTGCCGGGAGAAATATCTCACGCGGCACCTCGCGAAAAGCTTCGATCACGCGAGGATCATCGACTTCCGATGGCCGCAGCTGATTCTCGACCATGTTCTCACGGGCAGTGGCATAATCGCTCATCATTGCAAGGCCTTGCACGTAACAGGAAAGGAATGGCGAGATCCTCGAACGACCATCGCTGAATGGTCAGCCAAGCGCCCAGCACAACCTCTCGATCAACCACAAGCGGGTGGGGTGATCCCGACCTCTGCGAAATACCGAAGCGCGCCATCATGGTAGGGCGCCCCGGCACAGGGCCGCAACAGATCATCGACGGTCAAATCGCTGAAAGAGATGTGCAGGACGCGCAGGGCGTCGAGCTGCTCGAAAACCGTCTTGGTCAGGCGATAGGCTTCTTCCTCGTCCAGGCGAGCGTCAGCAATTACGATGGCCGGCACACCAAAAGTCTCTACATCCGCCTCGATCTCAGGATAAAGGTCCGAGTCGATCGAAACACGGACGTATTCGGGAAACTCCTCGACGAATCGCTCGAGGTGCTCAGCACCGTCCGGGCCACCAGTTGGGAACGCTGTTGCCGCGCAAGTGGCAATCGCCTCCTGAACGACGCTATTGGGATGTGCGGAGATGAACACGAATGCATCGGCGTTGCCGCGACAGAGTTGCTGGGCCACCAGCGAGCTCGATCCGCCCCCGACCGGCTCGAAATCATCCAGGCTCAGATCTCGGCTCTCGAGATAGCGAAGCGCCGAGGCGCGGCTGCCGGAACCCAGTGGGCCGAAATCGACCCTTCTTCCCAGCAAATCATCGACAACCCCGATCCGGCTCTCAGGTGCCAGGATGATCGTCAATTTCTCAATCACCGTCGAGAACAAGACCCGCAAATTCGGGTTCGGACCACTCTGGGTAAAGACCCCGCTGCCTTCATACGCAAGGCCAACCATGTCGGCCTGCGCAAGGCCGATATCGGCGGCGCCCGCACGAACCAGGCGGAGATTGCTGACCGAGCCTTGGCTGCTCTGGACCTCACACGTTCGGACCCGAACGGCCAGGTCAGGCACGAGCAGCCGGCAGAATGCGCTCGACAATGCGAAGTAGATGCCAGTCACACCGCCCGCGGTCAGGCGGAGCGGCTGCGTGGCGTCTTGAGCCCGCGACACCGTTCCCACGGCCACCATCGCGATCACCAAAGCACCCGCGAGCGCCGCTATGTTGGTTCGTCGCTTCATCGTTCGATCTCGAATTCGCGCTGTTGGCGGAAGAAGAAACGCACAAGGTCGTAGTCGAAGGGCGATCCCGTCCCGTAGTAGCGGAAAGGCTGCACATAACGGCGGTCTATTGCGTAGAGCACATAGACTGCGGGATTAAAGTAAACGGCCTCGTTGATCTCCCGGGCCGGCGGCAGTGTCTGACCGGCTACCCAGTCGACGGCCATGCCCGTGCCGTCACGCACGCCCGATGGGCCGAGTATCGGGAGAACGAGATAGGGTCCGGCCGGCACACCCCACCAACCGAGCGTCTGGCCGAAATCTTCTTTCTGCTCTGTTACGCCGAGTTTCGTGGCAACGTCGAACAGGCCAAGGACACCAACGGTCGAATTGACGGCGAAGCGGATGACGGCACGGCTCGCCACCTCGGGCCGGGCCTGCAGCAGACCATTGCCAGCGTTGGTGATTTCCAAAAGGTTGTTGAAAAAGTTGGACACACCTGTGCGGAAGAATTTCGGTGTCACGAAGCGATAGGCATTGACGACTGGCAGATAGATGTAGGTATCGAATTCGTAGTTGAAGCGGAAAATCGCACGATTCATCGGTTCCAGTGGGTCAGAAACCTGGAGAATCAACGCCTCCCGATCATCCAGACCGTCGGCGCCGACCGGGCTCTGACCAACAGGCTCGACCGACTGGCCGCTGCAAGCGGCCAACGCCAGCACGAGCATCAAGACGAGCGGACGAAGCGACCTCATTGGCTCAGATCCGCCGAGCGGAAGAAGGCCTGAATGTAGGCCGCGACATCGCGCTGCGCATAGTTGCCGCAATGCCCTCCCGTCGGATAGATCGCCGATTTCTCGCCGGGGAACACTCGCTCGAGAAACTCGTGATTTTCGGCAGTCAAGATCAAGTCGTCGGCGGTCGTCAAGAGTCCGATATTGCTCGCCTGCAGCAAGAATGGCTCGATCGCATGTAGATCTGCATCGGCAACCATCTGCTCGGGCGTCAGCCCAGGGACGGCCGCCTCGAAGAAAGGCGTGTAAATCTTCTCAAAATAATCGGTGAACGTGAATTGTATCGAACGCTCGTAAAACTCCTCCATCGAGGATGTCGTTGTCAGTCGCTCGCCACGCGGGACGATCACCCCGGTTTGCGCCAGCACATCGCTCGTAAATGTCAAGTTGGCCGAGGAAAGACGAAAAGCGATACCGATCAGCTTTTCTATGTCTGCGGCGCTAAGCTCGAAATAAGCGTAGAGGCGATAGATGAAGTCGCCGGAAAAATCTATCGGCTCTCCGCTCGAATAAAGGCGGCCGAACTCCTGCAGGAGGACGCTTTGGAACTCTCGCGCGGCCTCGCGCTGCGCGGTGGTGTTCGTCGGCAGCATCGCGTCCACGAGACCAATCGAGGTGAACAGCGACACGGCAGGGTTAAGGAGCAGCACCCGCTGGAAATTGAAGGCTTGCTCGCGCGAATCGAGCTCGGCCACGAAAGCCGAGTAGGTGCCGCCGAGCGAGTATCCGGTCAGATGAAACTCGGTCACCTCGATCCGGTCCTCGACCCGGGCATAGGCGGCCTTCATCGCCCGATAAAGATCGACGGCGTCGTCGCGCAAGCGTCCCGGAACGCCGGTCGTGGATGCATTTACAGCGAAATTGGGGAACGTCGGGTTGGGCAGGCCAATGACGTGAAAGCCGGCCGCGTAAAGGATTCTCGCCAGCTCTTGGTTCTTGTCGGCGTTGAACCCGCCACCCGTTCCGGCGATGACGAACACCAAGGGTGCCGGGCCCGGTTGCTGGACGAGACCGAACCCCATGCCTTGCCGCTCGAAGAAGAAGACAGGTGGAACCGGCCGATCGACCAGCCCCGTCACCTCGAACACATGGGTGTTCCGGAAGCGCTCCAGCTCCGGCAAGGGCATGGCGTTGGCCGTCGGCGTCCCGACCACCGTCGCAACCAGAGGGTCGACGAACGGGTAATCGTAGGCGCCGAGCCTTTCGGCCTGGGCGGTTGGCGGTTGGCACAGCAATGCGCCCAAAAACAGTCCGAAGACAGACACCAAGGCTCGTACGCGCATCGCCATCACCAAACAAAGCAAAGCTGGATGTCGCGCATGCGAAACGCGACTTGCGGGGTTATGCATTGGCGATTAACAAAACGCAACGATCAGCGCCTGCCATCGAGGGGCGCTATCGTGACGCTGAGGCCCGGTGGCAGAGTGGTGATGCAGAGGACTGCAAATCCTTGCACGTCGGTTCGATTCCGGCCCGGGCCTCCACCTCTTTAGTCCTTGGCACTCTGCAGCGCTGTTGGTATAGAGCCGCGCGTGTTCCCCGGTAGCTCAGTTGGTAGAGCAAGCGGCTGTTAACCGCTGGGTCGCTGGTTCGAGTCCGGCCCGGGGAGCCAACTCACTCTCGCCCCTGCCCTCATTTGCCGACCTCGCCGAGCGCCTTAAGCGTTCGAAAAATGGCGGTCGTCCAATCGTCCCGACCGTACCCCTTGGCCTGTGCCACCTGGTAGACTTGGCGGCTGATAGCGCCAGTGGCGAGCGGCACCTTGAGCGCCGCCGCGAGATCGACCGCAAGCCCCAGATCCTTCGTGGCGAGATCGAGCATGAAGGCCGGCGATGGCTCGTCCAGCATTGCTTTTTGCGGCCACGTCGTCGTGATGTGGCCGCGGCCGGCCGGCGTGTGCGAGAGCACCTCGGCCATGGTCTCGAGCTCGAGTCCGGCCTTGAGTCCCATGGCAAGGCCTTCGGCGGTGGCGAGGTTGACCACGGCCGAGATGTAGTTGTTGACGAGCTTCATGGTCGCACCGCTGCCCAAGGGCCCGCACACCGTCACCTGCTCCCCCATCGCCATGAGCAAGGGCCGCACCGTCTCGATATCGTCAGGCGCGCCGCCGACCATGAAGGTCGAGGTTCCGGCAACCGCATGCGCCGAGGTGCGGCCGACCGGCGCGTCGACCATGCCGATCCCCTGGCCTGCCAGCCGCTCGCCGATGCGCTTGGTTTCCGTCGGCAGGATCGTGCTCATGTCGACAACCACGGCCCCCTCGCCAATGCCTTGCGCGATGCCATCCGGCCCGAAGCATGCTGCCTCGACGATGGTGCCAACGGGCAGCATGGTGAAGACCACTTCGACGCCGGTCGCCGCATCAGCCGGGCTGGTGGTCGCCGCAGCACCTTTGGCGGCGGCTGCCGCCATCGCCTCCGCCGACAGGTCGTAAACCCTAAGCGCGTGCCCCGCCTTGATGAGGTTGGCGCTCATGGCGCCGCCCATCTGCCCGAGCCCGACAAACCCGATCTTCGTCATCCCTGGCCTCCCCTGTTCTTCGTGCTGTTGGTGCCGGTTGATCGGCCAAGCCGGACCGGCGGTCAACCGATGGTGCCGAGCCGCACCAGGGCAGCATGCTCGGGGCCTTGCCGCAAGCACGCCAATCGTGCTCAACCAGCCACATGCAACCCGAAGGAGCTGGCCCTTGCCCCTGCCGTCCTCAGGCTCGATCGTCGTCCTGACCGGTGCTGGAATCTCCGCCGAGTCCGGTCTCTCCACCTTCCGCGGCGCCATGGGCTTGTGGGAGGGTCATCGCGTCGAGGACGTCGCCACGCCGGAGGCCTTCGTCAGAGATCCGGTGCTGGTGCACCGCTTCTACAACCAGCGCCGCCGCCAGCTGCACGATCCCGCCATCAAGCCCAATGCGGCGCATAAGGCGCTCGGTCGCCTCGAAGCGGAATGGCCGGGCGAGGTATTGATCGTCACGCAAAACGTCGACGATCTCCACGAGCGCGGCGGCAGCCACGACGTCGTCCACATGCACGGCCAGATCCGCCGCGTCCGCTGCACCAGCTGCGCCGACGAGCGCCTCTGGTTGCATGACCTCGACGTGGCGACGGTCTGCCCGGCCTGCGGCGCCACTGGCCGGATGCGTCCAGCCATCGTCTGGTTCGGCGAGATGCCGCTCGAGCTCGACCGCATCACGGCAGCGCTGCAGGCCTGCAATCTGTTCGTCGCCATCGGCACCTCTGGGCACGTCTATCCGGCCGCCGGCTTCGTCGAGCTGGTGCGCGACGCTGATCGGGCGCACACCATCGAGGTCAATATCGAGCCCTCGGCCGTCGGCTCGGCCTTCGCCGAGTGCCGGACCGGGCCCGCCGGCACGATCGTGCCGAAGCTCGTCGACGAGCTGCTCGAGACGTTGCGGTGAGCGAGACCCTGGAGCTCACGAGGGCGCTGATCCGCGAGGTGACGGTCAACCCGCCGGGCGACGAAGCCCGCTGCATCACCCCCCTCGCTGCCCGCCTCGAACAGGCCGGCTTTCATTGCCGGAGCGTCGATCTGGCGCCGGGTCGGCCCAATCTGGTGGCGCGTCTGGAGGGAGCAGAAGTGGGCGCGCCGGCGATCGCGTTTACGGGCCATCTCGACACGGTGCCCCTGGGCGAGGCTGACTGGACTCGCGATCCGTTCGCGGCCGACATCGAAGGCGACAGGCTCTATGGTCGAGGCGCCAGCGACATGAAGAGCGGCGTGGCGGCGATCGTGGCGGCTGCCTGTCGTTATGCTGCCGAAGGGGCGAAGCGCCCGGTCGAGGTTGTCCTCACCTCATCGGAGGAAATCGGCCTGCAGGGTGCGCGGCTACTGAGTGAGACTCCCGGCAGCCTGGGGCCAGCGTCGGCTCTGGTAGTGGCCGAACCGACCAACAACCGCCCGGCGTTCGGCAATCGTGGCATTCTTTGGCTCGACGTGCGGTTCGACGGCAAGACCGCGCACGCGTCGGAGCCCCATTTGGGCGTCAACGCGCTCCTGCTCGCCTGCGCCGCAGCGGAGCGGCTCGCCGCCTACGACTTCGACGGCGTCGAGCATCCAGCGCTCGGCCGACCGACCTTGAACGTCGCGGTGATGCACGCCGGCGCCAACCACAACTCCGTGCCCGACCGGGCGACGCTCGGCCTCGATCTGCGCCTGCTGCCCGATGCCGATATCACGGCCGTCATTGGCACGATCAGCGATCTGGCGGGTAAGCAGGCCAGCGTGAGCGAGGTGCTGCGCTGTCCCGGCTTGTGGACCGACCCGAGCGACCCGTGGCTCCACCGAGCGATCGAGACGACAGCCGCGATCACTGGGGCAAACGCGGTGATGGGCGCCGTTCCCTTCAACACCGACGGCTCGTTTCTCGCACCAGCCTATGGTGAGATACCGACACTGATCCTCGGCCCCGGCGACCCGACCCAGGCACACAAAACAGATGAATGGTGCAGCATCACCAAGATCGACGAGGCGACCGCCATTTATCTGGCGCTCATGCGCCAGCTCTGAAGCGGGCTTGGAGCCCTACTCAGTGCCCCGAAGCGGCGTGGCTCTTGGCAAAGGCCGCCTGCTGCTCGGCCGTTGCCTCGGTCTGGTGCTGCGCTTTCCAGGCCTCATACGGCATGCCGTAGACGATCTCCCGCGCGTCGTCGTAGCTCATCTCGATGCCCTTGGCCTCGGCGGCCGCCTTGTACCATTTGGACAGGCAGTTCCGGCAAAACCCGGCAAGATTCATGACGTCGATATTCTGCACATCGGGACGATCGCGGAAATGCTGCACCAGCCGCCGAAACGCTGCCGCCTCCAGCTCGGTTCGGGTCTGCTCGTCGATCTTGTCCATCGCCACCACCTCGAGTTTCCAGCCAACTGTTCAATTGGACATGGCGATGAACCGACCAAAGCTCAAGCCGGCACACCCTCCATCGAGGCGTCGATCAGCCAGTCGATCACCTTGCGGCGCGCTTCGACCGGCTCGGCGCCAGTGGCGAGGGCCGCCTGATAGACCTTGATCTGGTGGTCGGCGCTGGTTCCATCCTTGACGATGTCGCGGGCGCGCTCGAGCTCCGGGCGACAGCCCAACTCTTCCGCTGAATCCTTCAGGAGATCGATCAGCTCGTCCATCAGCTCGGCGAACGGCACCAGCTGCCGACGGCCATAGTCGGCGAGCGTGCCGCCAACGCCGAAGCGCTGCGCCCGCCACTTGTTCTCCTCCAGGAGCACCAGGCGGTAGCGCCGCCAGGTCTGGTTCTGGCTGCGCAGCCGGTAGAGAAACAAGAGAAGCGACTGGTAGATGGCGGCGATCGTCATCGCATCCTCGAGCCGGGTGCAGAGGTCGCAAACCCGCATCTCCAGTGTCGGGTGCTTGACCGAAGGCCGGATGTCCCACCAGATCTTGGTCGGATCATCACAGATGCCGATCTCGGCCATCTCGGTCAGGAGGCGCTGCCAGTCGGCGTAGCCGTCGAACGATTCGGGAATGCCTGAGCGCGGCAGATCACCGAAGATCGTCGGGCGAAATGCCTTGAGGCCGGTGTCTTGCCCCTCCCAGAACGGCGATGACGTGCTCAGTGCCAGAAGGTGCGGAAGGAAGTAGGTCACCTGGTTCATCAGGTCGATTCGCAGCTCATCGTCATCAATGCCGGCGTGGATGTGCATGCCACAAACAATGAGGCGTCGTGCCAGGGCCTGGAAATCCTCAGTCAAGATGCGATAGCGATCGAGATCGACGCTCTTTTGCGCGCGCCAGCTGGCGGAGGGATGGGTCGAGACGGCAAGCAGTGCGAGGTCGAATTCGGCAGCGCAGTCGGAGATCGTCCGGCGCAAGCCGGCAAGTTCGCGCCGGAGACTGGACACATCGCGGCAGACAGAGGTGCCGATCTCAACCTGCGCTTGCAGGAGCTCGTGGGTCACTTGCGGTCCGAGCGCCTCCTGGCAGGCAGCCATGAACCCGGCTGGCGGGCTGATGGCCAACTCGCCTGTTGCCCGATCGACGATGAGATACTCTTCCTCTACCCCAAGGGAGAGATGTGGCCTGCGTGGCGCCATGCTCGGAGCCCCCCTGTTGTTGGCAGATTGTCACCGTCGAACAAGCTGTAGAGACCCGGATCCTCGAGCGGCGGCATGAGGCAGTCGGCCAGGATCCGGGTGTAGCGTTCGACCCCGTCGGCTTCCGCGATCTCGTCCTGGCGGATTTCGAACATGATATGCGGCAGGCGCGTGCGTTGTGCGTGAAAGGTGATCGTGAAGCCGAACTCGCGCTGCCCCGAATAGGGCTGGTTGTCACCGACGACGAGATCGCCCCGCTCGTGCAGCGCCGTCAGCACCGGGCCGGCGAGACGGCGATCGCCACGCCAGAGCACGCCGATCTGCCATGGCCGGTCCTCGCCGTTGAGATGCGACGTGTAGCTGTGCACGGCGACGATCACCGGAATCCGGCCCTGGCCACGAAAGCGCGCGATCTGCCGAGCCACCGCCTTGTGATAGGGCAGGAAGTAGTCGCAAATGCGCTGATCCGCTGCTGCCTCAGAGAGATGCTGATTGCCGGGAATGACGCAGCCGTCGCTGATCGGCGGGATCGAGGTGTAGCTCCGCGGCCGCCGGTTGACGTCGATGACCAGCCTGGAGACATGATTGAAGATCGCCGTGCCGCGAAGCCGGCTGGCCAAGCGGCGTGTCACGGCAGCCGCACCGACGTCCCAGCCGATATGCCGGACGAGATTGGCATGGGAGACACCAAGCTCGCCAACCGCTTCGGGAACACGGTGCCCGGCGTGATCGCAAAGCAGCAGCACCGGTCGATCGCCCGCCTCGAGCACCTCGACTGCGCGCGGGCATGCCGTATCATGCACGCCAGCCCAGGCATTTTCACTCTTGTCCTCGTTCATGGATGTCCTGTAGCGCGCTCCTTCACGCGACGCCAAGCCATTGCCGTTGCCGGATTTCGTCAAATCACGCGGCGGTCCGCCGCACCAGCCCATGATCGGAGACCGAGACGTGCCGGCACGGCAGCAGCGCGCCTGGCTGATCTGGGCGATCGCCGCAGGCTTCTACAGCTACGGTTTCTTTCACCGGGTAGCACCATCGGTCATCGTCGACGAGCTGATGCGCAGCTTTGCGCTGGATGCGACACTGCTCGGCACGCTTTCCGCCGCCTACTTCTATACCTATGCCGCGCTCCAGGTGCCTTTGGGTGTGCTGCTCGACCGCTTTGGGCCGCGTCGCATTCTCATGGCGGGCGCTCTCGCCGCAGCTGGCGGCGGGACGCTTTTTGCCATGGCGGACAGCATCGGCATGGCAATTCTGGCTCGAGCGCTCATCGGAGCGGGTGTTGCGGTCGGCTATATCGGCACGCTGAAGCTGGTGAGCGCCTGGTTTCCATTGCAGCGATTCGGCCTCCTCGCCGGCCTGACGCTCGCTTTCGGAACCATCGGCGCCATCGGCGCGCAGCTGCCGCTGGCGCTCCTGGTCGACGCTTTCGGCTGGCGCGCGAGCCTTCTGGGTGTCGGCATCTTCGGACTCGTTCTGGTGGCGCTCATCTGGGCTCTGGTCAGCGATGCGCCTTCTACTGCAGCCGCCCCTCCGGCCACCGAGAGCAGGACCGCAGAACCGGCGCGAAGCGAGCCGCCCGCCCGCTTGCTGGCCATTCTCAGCCGTCCTGAAACCTGGTTCCTGGTCGTCATCACCGGCCTCACTGGCGCGCCCATCCTTACCTTCGCCGGGCTTTGGGGCGTGCCCTACTTCGTGCAGGCGCATGGCCTCGAGCGAACGACAGCCGCCGCTCTCACCTCGCTGATGCTCGTCGCCTGGGCCATCGGGGGACCAGTCCTGGGCGCACTCGCCGGCCGGGTCCGCAGCCCTGCCCGGCTGGTGCTGATCGCCGGCACGCTCAATGGTCTGCTCTGGCTGCCGTTCGTGCTTTATCCAAGCCTGCCACTCGCTGTGGCACTGCCACTCATCGTGGCACTGGGGCTGGGCGGCGGTGCGATGATCATCGCTTTCGCTGTCGTTCGCAGCATCTTCGGATCGGCTGCCGCCGGCCGCGCGCTCGGCATCGTCAACAGCGCCGTCTTGCTGTTCGGCGCCGGCATGCAGACGGCCTTCGGTGCTGTCCTCGACTTCAACTGGGCCGGTGCCAGCGTTGCCGGCAACCGGGTCTATGATCCAGCGGCCTATGCCCTGGCCTTCATCCTCTTTGCAGCGGCCGCCGGCCTGGTGGCCCTGGCAGCCGTTGGCCTGTTGCGGCTGGAGGCCAAGAAGGGCGCAACAGCCGCGTGAGGGTAGTGTCCACATGTGGCTGGATTTTAATGAATTCTTCAATATGTCGTGGTAAGAGATCGCCTAACGGTTGGGCTTGATCGGGCTGGCCGGAGCGGCGATCGGTGCCCCGGCATTCGATCGATCGACACTCTCTCGTGGCCAGGGGTCGGCCGTACGGCTCCCATCGACAGACGGCAGGACGCATGCGACGACGGTCTCTCTTCTGCGGCATCATGGGCGTGGTGAGTGCACCGAGCTTGGCGCTCGCGGGCGGTGATCCCAGGCCAGGGCGTCACGCTGCCATCGATCTCCTGCGTTGCGTCAAGCATGAGCGAAAGCTCTATGCCTTGGCCAAGGGTGAGGTCGTCATGACCTTCAATGTCGCGCTTGGCGTAGCACCGCGCGGTCACAAGGAGCGGGAAGGCGACGGACGGACGCCGGAGGGCCTGTACTACATCGATGCCGCGCGCCACGACAGCGACTACCACCTGGCGCTCAAGATCTCCTACCCGAACGCCGACGACCGCGCTCGGGCCCGAGCGCGGGGCGTTCGGCCGGGCGGACAGATCATGATCCATGGCCTGGACCCGGCGATCGGCGCCAAGTGGCGGGAGCGACACTGGGTCTTCAACTGGACCAATGGTTGCATCGCGGTGACCAACGACGAAATGGAGCAACTCTGGAACAGTGTTGCGCTGGGCACACCTATCGAGATCCTTGCGTGAAACCAACTCGATATCTTCTCGCGTGAGGAGAACCGGTTATATCGGAGGCGTTTTCGAGTGTTCGCTCGGCCATCGGGAATGGTTCGCAGGCATGCCTGCCCTGGCCTTCCCAACTTCCTGCTTGGAGGAGATTAATTCTATGACCAAACGTGCTCTTGTGATCGGCGCCTCGGCCGTCATGCTGATGTCCTTGTCGGCTTGTGCAACCCGCGGCAGTGTCGACGAGCTCCGATCGGAGCTCGCCAGCGTCCGCGCCACGGCGCAGGCTGCGGATCAAAAGGCGACCGCTGCCCAGGCAGAGGCGCAAGCTGCTTCGGCGGCAGCTGATCTCGCAGCGGCCGATGCGGCCGAGGCGAGCCGCAAGGCGGACGAGATCTTCCGCGCCGGCCTGCGTAAGTAGCCGGTCGAATTGCTGCGATGGCGGCGGGTATGGATAGCATGATCAATCGACGCAAGCTGGGGCAGACGAAGTCCAGGTCGGCGTCGTGCGACCCAATCCTCACCCGCCGCCATTTGCTGGCGAGCGGCGCAGGTCTGGCGACGGCGACCGCCTTTGGCGGCCCGGCGGCGGCGATGCGGCTGACAATCCCAACGGAGCTCGAGCCTGCAGCTGGACCGCAGGCGCCGATGGAGCCGCGGCTCCTTGCCGGTGACGTCGCTGGCGAGCTCACCTATCTGATCACCGATGGCGATCGCACGCTGGTCGACGTCGCGCTCGAGCGGGACCTTGGAATTCTCGGCATTTCGGCGCTCAACCCCGGCGTCGACGTCTGGGTCCCCGGTGCCGAGCGGCTCGTCGCATTGCCGACCGCCTATGTGTTGCCGGAGCACGAGCGCCAGGGCATCATCGTCAACCTCGCCGAGTTGCGTCTCTACCATTTTCCAGAGCCGGACACGGCTCCTTTGGTGCACACGATCGGTATCGGCCGCGATGGCTTCGCGACACCGCTCGGCCCGACCAAGGTGACGCGCAAGCAGGCCGATCCGATCTGGTATCCGACCGAAGCGACACGCGCCGATCGGCCGGATCTGCCGGCGATCGTGCCGGCGGGGCCGGATAACCCCCTGGGCCGCCACGCGCTCTATCTCGGCTTTCCAACCTACCTGATCCATGGAACCAACAAGCCTTACGGCGTCGGTCGACGGGTCAGCCGCGGTTGCATTCGCATGTACCCGGACGTCGTGGCCGACTTGTTCGAGCGGGTTCCCGTCGGCACGCCTGTGCGCATCATGGACGATCCGATCAAGCTCGGCTGGTCTGCCGGCGAGCTCTATCTCGAGGTGCATCCGGACCACGAGCAGCTCGACGAGCTCGAGGCGGACTACCGCTTCACCAAGAAGCCGCCGCCCGACGTCGCACCGCGGATCATCGCGAAAGCCGGCGACGCCAGCTCGCGGCTGGCCTGGGACGTCATCGACCAGGAGCTGGTCAATCGCCGCGGCATTCCCGTGCAGATCACGAGGGCCGACATTGCCGATCTGGGCGGAGACCGGCGTGATGGGTCCAGCATTCCGAGCGGGTTCATCAGCATCTATTGAGCGCTTGAGCGCGCTGAACGGTTGCACGTGCTTCGCTAGGTCGACAACAGGCAGTAGCTTCGGCCGTGCCGCCGAAAGAGCCAAGTGATACCGGTCGCCTACATCTCCCCTGGCTGAGCGGGCGACTTGGAAAGGGAGATGTCCGTCGAAGCCTTGAACCGCGTTGGCGAACCGGAAGGCTGAGTCCAATCGAGAGGTGTCGACGGAATGAACGCCGAACAGACCCGCCTGGACGAGCTGGCACGCGACGAGACACCCTGGCGGCGCTTCGGCGCCTATCTCAGCGAGCGCCAGTGGGGGACGGTCCGCGAGGACTACAGCCCGGACGGCGCGGCGTGGGATGATTTCAGCCACGACCAGGCGCGGGCGCGAGCGTACCGCTGGGGCGAGGACGGTATCGGGGGGCTGTGCGACTGGCAGCAGCGAATCTGCCTCGCGGTCGCGCTCTGGAATGGTCGCGATCCGATCCTGAAAGAGCGTCTGTTCGGCCTTACCAACAGCGAGGGCAACCACGGCGAGGACGTCAAGGAACTCTATTACTACCTGGACGCCACACCGACCCATAGTTATCTCAAGATGCTCTACAAGTATCCGCAGGCCGAGTTCCCCTACGGATCGCTGGTGCACGAGAATCGGACCCGCGGCAAGCACACGCCCGAGTTCGAGCTGATCGATACCGGGGTGTTCGACGACGATCGTTACTTCGATGTCGTGATCGAATATGCGAAGGCTGGCACCGATGACGTGCTGATGCGGGTCACGGCGACGAACCGCGGGCCCGGGCCGGCAACCCTGCACATCCTCCCTCAGATCTGGTTCCGCAACACCTGGAGCTGGGGCCGCGACGACCGCCGCCCGAGGCTCTCCCGGCAGGGCGAGCGCAGGGTCGAGGTCAGCCACCACCACCCGGCACTGCCCGCCTACACGTTTCAGATCGATGGCCCCGGACGGCTGATGTTCACCGAGAACGAGACCAATCCCCGGCTCTGGGGATCATCGGGGGATGGCCACTACAAGGACGCGTTCCACGATGTCGTGATCGGCCGTCACGACGGGGCCGCCAACCCGGCCGGCGTCGGGACCAAGGCCGCAGCGCACTATGCCTTCGAGGTGCCGGCCGGCGGTTCCGTGAGCGTCCGCGCGCGACTCGAGCAGGGCAGCAGCGAGGGCGACGCGTTCGCCGACTTCGATCAGGTCTTCGCGCAGCGGATCGCCGAGGCCGACGCCTTCTACGCCGATCTGCAGCAGGGCGAAGCGTCCCCCGACCGGCGGCACATCCAGCGCCAGGCACTGGCAGGGATGATCTGGGGTCAGCAGTTCTATTACTACGACATCCCGCAGTGGCTCGACGGCGATCCGGGCCGGCCCGAGCCACCGGAAAGCCGCAAACGGGGCCGCAACCGCGAGTGGCGGCATCTGAACAACTTCGACATCATCTCGATGCCGGACACCTGGGAGTACCCCTGGTACGCGGCCTGGGACCTCGCGTTCCACTGCGTGCCCCTGGCGATGGTCGATCCAGCCTTCGCCAAGAAGCAGCTCGTCCTGCTCTGCCGTGAATGGTACATGCACCCGAACGGCCAGCTGCCGGCGTACGAATGGGCGTTCGGCGACGTCAATCCGCCGGTGCACGCCTGGGCCACCTGGCGCGTGTTCCAGATGGAGCGCGAGCGGACCGGCGGGGACGGCGACCTCGTTTTTCTCGAGCGCGTGTTCCACAAGCTGCTGCTGAACTTCACCTGGTGGGTCAACCGCAAAGACCCCGAGGGCAACAATGTCTTCGGCGGCGGCTTCCTCGGCCTGGACAATATCGGCGTGTTCGACCGTTCCTCGGCGCTCCCGACCGGCGGCACGATCGAGCAGGCCGACGGCACCGCCTGGATGGGCATGTTCTCGCTCAACATGATGCGGATCGCGCTCGAGCTCGCCCAGCACGACCACGTCTACGAGGACATCGCGACCAAGTTCTTCGAGCACTTCCTGCACATCGCCGAAGCGCTGATGGACATCGGCGGCGATGGGGTCGGCCTGTGGCACGAGGAGGACCGATTCTATTACGACGTCCTCCGGCTGCCCGATGGCGAGCACGTGCCCATGCGGCTGCGCTCAATGGTCGGCCTGATCCCGCTCTTCGCGGTCGAGATCCTCGACGAAAATCTGCTCGGCCGCGTGCCCGGGTTTACCAGGAGGATGGAGTGGTTCCTCCGCTACCGTCCGGACCTCGCCGAGCTGGTGTCGCACTGGAATGTGCCGGGTGAGGGCCGGGTCCGCCTGCTGTCGCTGGCGCGCGCCTTCCGGATGAAGCGGATCATCGAGCGCGTGGTCGATCCCGCCGAGTTCCTGTCCGATTACGGCGTCCGCGCACTCTCGAAGATCTACGAGCACGAGCCCTATGTCCTGGAGCGCGGCGGCCAGCGCTTCGAGGTGCGCTACCTGCCGGCCGAGTCCGACAGCGGCCTGTTCGGCGGCAACTCCAACTGGCGCGGTCCGATCTGGTGGCCGGTCAACTATCTGCTGATCGAAAGCCTGCACCGTTTCCATCGGTACTACGGGGACGAGTTCGTCATCGCGTGCCCGACCGGATCGACCAATCTCCTCAATCTCGGCCAGATCGCCGACGAGCTGGCGCGCCGGTTGATCGCGATCTTCGAAGCCGAGGCGGACGGCCGGCGGCCAGCCCTGGGCGCGCATCCCAAGTTCCAGAGCGAGCACTTCAAGGATCACGTCCTGTTCTACGAGTATTTTCATGGAGACAACGGGCGCGGGGTCGGCGCCGGCCACCAGACCGGCTGGACCGGCCTGGTGGCCAAGCTGATCCAGGACCTGAAGGAACCGCGAACCTAGAGCCACGGCATGGCACCTCAATGATCGCCACGTAAAAGGTGGCGAGGCGTCTGACGGGGCAGCGTTGATCACGATGCGCAAGTGGGTTTTCCCGTTGCCGATTCGGTGCGTTTGGCGATCGACATGCGTCATCACATCGCGACAGCATCGCCGGCCGCATACCACTTGTGCAGTTCGCGCAAATGAACAGCATCTGCCCATTTTATCAGCATTTCGCACCCGACCGACCGAGGACGATCACCGAAACAGACCCGATCGAACCTATCTGGCCCGCTCCTTGCAGATAGCCGTGCACAACAGGCAACGCACACAAGGAGTCTGCATATGCGTCAGCGGTTCACAGGTCGCCTTTTCGCCACCGCTCTACTCGGTACGACCCTGCTCGCCGGTGGCTCCGCCGCCGACGCACAAGAGACCGTCAAGCTCGGCATTCTGCATTCTCTCTCCGGCACCATGGCGATCAGTGAGACGACCTTGAAGGACGTCATGCTGATGCTGATCGAGGAGCAGAACAAGAAAGGCGGCGTGCTCGGCATGCAGATCGAGCCGGTGGTCGTCGACCCGGCGTCGGACTGGCCACTCTTCGCCGAGCGTGCTCGCGAGCTGATCGAGGTCGAGGGCGTGGCCGCGGTCTTCGGCTGCTGGACCTCGGTGAGCCGCAAGTCGGTCCTGCCGGTCTTCGAGGAGCTGAACAACATCCTCTTCTACCCGGTCCAATACGAGGGCGAGGAAAGCTCGCGAAACGTCTTCTACACCGGTGCTGCGCCCAATCAGCAGGCCATTCCAGCGGTCGACTACCTGATGGAAGAGGAAGGCGTGGAGCGTTGGGTGCTCGAGGGCACCGACTACGTCTACCCCCGCACGACCAACAAGATCCTCGAAGCCTATCTGATCCAAAACGGCGTCGATCCCTCGGACATCGACGTCAACTACACGCCGTTCGGGCACTCCGACTGGCAGACCCGCGTCGCCGCGATCAAGGATTTCGGCAGCCAGGGCAAGAAGACGGCGGTGGTCTCCACCATCAATGGCGACGCCAACGTGCCGTTCTACCGCGAGCTCGGCAATCAGGGCGTGGACGCGACCGACATTCCTGTCGTCGCCTTCTCGGTCGGCGAGGAAGAGCTGGCTGGCATCGACACGACCCCGCTGGTCGGTCACCTCGCCGCCTGGAACTACTTCATGAGCGTCGACACCGACGAGAACGCCGAGTTCATCGAGGCCTGGCACGGCTTCATCGAGGACGAGGCGCGGGTGACCAACGATCCCATGGAGGCCCACTATATCGGCTTCAACATGTGGGTCGAGGCAGTCGAGAAGGCCGGCACCACCGACCCTGATGCCGTCATCGACGCGATGATCGGCGTTGCCGTTCCCAACCTGACGGGCGGCCTCTCGGCCATGATGCCGAACCACCACATCACCAAGCCGGTGCTGATCGGCGAGATCCAGGACGACGGCCAGTTCGACGTCGTCTGGGAGACCTCGGGCCTCGTCGTCGGTGACGAGTGGTCCGACTACCTCGAAGGCTCGATGGATCTGATCGCCGACTGGCGCGAGCCGATGTCGTGCGGCAACTACAACGTGGCGACCGGCAGCTGCGGCGGCAGCATGGGGCAGTAGGCGAAACAGAGCCAGATCGCCCCGAACGATGCTCAAGCTCCGGCTACATCTGGTCCTGATCATGCTCGGTGCCATGCTCGTCATGGTGCCGGGCATGAGCCTGGCGCAGGATCGTGAAGCACTGGTCGCTGCCCTCGCCGTCGGCAGCTACTCGGACAAGGCGGCCGCCATCGAGGCGTTGGCAGCCTCCGGCGACACCGATCTCTCGCCGACGCTGCGGGCCATGGAGGACGGGCGTCTCTACACCCGCAAGAGCGACGGCAAGGTGGTCATCACCGAGGAGGTCGGTCGTAACCTGAGGCTCATCGACCCGCTGACGATGGCCGAGCTCGAGGTCGTTGCTTCTGGCGCAGTCGAGCGCATTCGGGTCAATAATCGCCTCCGCCGGGCTCTGGACGCTGCCATCGGCAACATGACACTGCTCGCCGACGATCCGGCCGTCCGTGCCTCTGCGGCCGATGCCGTCTTTGCCAGCGCCGATCCCGCGGCCCTCGAGGTCCTCGAGCAAGCGCTGCAACGCGAGCCCGAGGGCTGGGTTCAGGCCAAGCTGGAGCAGGCACGCGCAGCAGCTACTCTGCAAACCGACGCGCCGGCAGAGGCCAAGCGCGACGCCATTGCCGTGATCACGGAGCGCGGCGATCGGGATGCCCTGTCGCTGCTCGTGGCCCTCGGCAACTCGGCAGAGGGCGAGCTGCAGGAGGCGGCGCTCGCCGGGGTTGCCGCCATCGAGCGGCGCTTGCAGACCTGGGAAATGGCGCAGCACATCACTTACGGCATCTCGCTGGGCTCGGTCTTGTTGCTCGCCGCGATCGGGCTCGCCATCACCTTCGGCGTGATGGGCGTCATCAACATGGCGCATGGCGAGATGGTCATGCTCGGTGCGTATACGACCTATGTGGTGCAAGAGGCACTGAGAAATCACTACCCGGCACTCTTCGACAGCTCGCTGTTCATCGCCATTCCTCTGGCCTTCGCCGTTACCGGTGCCATCGGCATCGCCATCGAGCGCGGCATCATCCGCTGGCTCTACGGCCGGCCGCTCGAGACCCTGCTCGCGACCTGGGGCCTGTCGCTCGTCCTGCAGCAAACCGTCCGAACCATCTTCGGCCCGACCAACCAGGAGGTCGGCAACCCGTCTTGGATGTCCGGCGCCATCGAGATCGGCGCCCTGACCATCACCGCCAACCGGCTGTGGATCGTCGTTTTCTCGCTGATCGTCTTCGCCGCGCTGATGCTGATCCTCAAGCGCACCAGCTTCGGCCTCGAAATGCGTGCGGTGACGCAAAATCGCCAGATGGCGGGCGCCATGGGCATTCGCACGGGTCGCATCGATGCCTTGACCTTCGGTCTCGGCTCGGGCGTCGCTGGCCTTGCCGGCGTTGCACTCTCGCAGATCGACAATGTGAGCCCGAATCTAGGTCAGGGCTATATCATCGACAGCTTCATGGTCGTCGTGTTCGGCGGCGTCGGCAATCTCTGGGGCACACTCACCGGGGCGATGACGCTCGGCATCCTCAACAAATTTCTCGAGCCCTATGCCGGTGCCGTCCTCGGCAAGATTATCGTGCTCGTCCTCGTCATCCTGTTCATCCAAAAAAGACCGCGCGGCCTCTTCGCTCAGCGCGGCCGCGCCGTCGAGGCCTGACGCTCGATGCTTCTGACACGCCATCTGGGCGCCGGCGGCTGGTGGTTCCTCCTCATCCTGGCCGTTGTCGCCATCGCCGTGCCCTACGGCAATCTCCACTTCCAGCCGGGCGAGCCATTCTACGTCTCAGGCTTCATGGTCTCGCTCCTGGGCAAGTTCCTGACCTATGCGCTGCTGGCGGTCGCAATCGACCTGATCTGGGGTTATTGCGGCATTCTCAGCCTTGGCCACGGTGCCTTCTTCGCCCTTGGTGGCTACGCCATGGGCATGTACCTGATGCGGCAGATCGGCGATCGCGGCGTCTACGCCAACCCGCTGCTCCCGGACTTCATGGTCTTTCTCAACTGGCCCGAATTGCCTTGGTATTGGTGGGGCTTCTCGTCTTTTCCGTTCGCCATGCTCATGGTCCTGCTGGTGCCGGGCACGCTCGCCTTCGTGTTCGGCTGGCTGGCGTTCAGGAGCCGGGTGACCGGCGTCTACTTCTCGATCATCACCCAGGCGATGACCTACGCCTTGATGCTGGCCTTCTTCCGCAACGACATGGGATTCGGCGGCAATAATGGCCTTACCGATTTCAAGGACATCCTGGGCTTCCCGCTGCAGTCGGAGAACACCCGCGCCGGGCTCTTCGTCGCCTCGGCCATAGCGCTGGGCGTCGGCTTCATGGTGGCCCGCGCGGTCACCGGCTCGAAGCTCGGCAAGGTGTTGATCGCCATCCGCGACGCGGAGAGCCGGACCCGGTTTCTCGGCTACCGCGCCGAATACTACAAGGTCTTCGTCTTCACCCTCTCGGCCATGATGGCCGGTGTCGCCGGCGCGCTCTACGTGCCTCAGGTCGGCATCATCAATCCGGGCGAGTTCTCCCCCGCCAACTCCATCGAGATGGTGATCTGGGTGGCGGTCGGCGGTCGCGGCACGCTGGTTGGTGCTGTGATCGGCGCCGTGGCCGTGAACTATGGCAAGACGGTGTTCACGACGGCACTGCCTGAGCTTTGGCTGTTCGCCCTGGGTGCCCTCTTCATTGCCGTGACGCTCTTCTTCCCACGCGGCATCGTCGGCGCCTGGACGGACTATATCGGCTGGATGCGACGGCAAAAGCCAGATGCGCTGGCCCATCTCGATCCGGAAAGGCAAGCTAGGCTGGCGGCCGAGAACGCTGAGCACTTCCGCGCCGTCGCCGCCGAGACCCGCGCCACCCGTCACGATGCCGCTGCCGAGTGAGCACTCCCATGACCCCAAAGAGCAGCGCCGACGACTCGATCCTCTACCTCGACGGGGTCACGGTCAGCTTCGATGGCTTCAAGGCGCTCAATGCGCTCAGCCTCATCATTCAGCCGGGTGAGCTCAGGGCGATCATCGGCCCGAACGGCGCCGGCAAGACGACCATGATGGACGTCATCACCGGCAAGACCAAGCCGGACGAGGGCGAGATCTACTTCGAGGGCTCGATCGACCTGAGAAGACACGACGAGGCCCGCATCGCCGAGATGGGCATTGGCCGCAAATTCCAAAAGCCGACGGTCTTCGAGAACCACAGCGTCCGTGACAACCTCGTCCTGGCCCTGGCCGGCAAGCGCTCGCCGTTCAGCACGCTGCTGCACCGCGAGAGCTCGGCGGAAGGTGACCGTATTGCTGCGGTGCTGCATACCATCGGGCTCAGCCGCCAGGCCGAGGACCTCGCCGGCGGCCTGAGCCATGGCCAGAAGCAATGGCTGGAGATCGGCATGCTGCTGGCGCAGAACCCCAAGCTGCTGCTCGTCGACGAGCCGGCAGCCGGAATGACCGACGCCGAGACCGAGGCCACGGCCGAGCTCTTGAAGGCGATTGCCAAGGACCACTCCGTCGTCGTCGTCGAGCACGACATGGCCTTCGTTCGCGATCTCGATTGCAAGGTCACCGTGCTGCACGAGGGCTCGGTCCTGGCCGAGGGCTCGCTCGCATCGGTGAGCGCCGATGCCCGGGTCGTCGAAGTCTATCTCGGCAGGTAGGCGGGATGCTCGAAGTCAAGAATATCGACCTCTTCTACGGCGCCGCCCAGGCGCTGAAGGCGGTGTCGCTCCAGGCACAGATCGGCAGCATCACCTGCCTCATGGGCCGCAACGGCGTCGGCAAGACATCGACGCTGAGAGCCATTGTCGGGCAACAGGCGATCAGCTCTGGCACCATCAAATGGCAGGGCGAGCGTATCGACCGGCTCCGTCCCTACGATCGCACCCGCAAGAGCATCGCCTACGTGCCGCAAGGCCGCGAGGTCTTCCCGCTCTTGACCGTCGAGGAGAATCTCAAGACAGGCTTTGCCCCCCTGCCCCGCGCGATGCGGCACATCCCTGATGAGGTCTTCACCCTCTTCCCGGTCCTCAAATCCATGCTCGGCCGGCGCGGCGGCGACCTGTCGGGCGGTCAGCAGCAGCAGCTCGCCATCGCCCGCGCCCTCGTCACCCGCCCGCAGCTGCTTATCCTCGACGAGCCCACCGAGGGCATCCAGCCCTCGATCATCAAGGATATCGAGCGCGTCATCGCGCATCTTCGTGACCAGGGAACGATGGCCATCCTCCTGGTCGAGCAGTATTTCGACTTCGCCCAGAATCTGGCGGATCGGTTCACCGTCCTCGACCGCGGCGAGGTCATCCTGGACGGCGCGCCGAACGAGTTCGACGAGGCCGAGGTGCGCAAGCATCTGACGATCTGAGCGCGCCTCGGCGCGGCGGAGTCGACGCATCCGGTGGTGGATACAGCTGGACGTGTACTTGGCCATACGCGCGACCGGCGCTGGCCCAGATGGTCGGCCTACCGCGCTCGAGCCCGGCTCCTGTCCAACCTTGACGCCATGCTGGCTCCATCACGGCAGAGAGCAAGGCATTGCTCTCAGGCAATCAGGCCGCGATCGTTCCGAATCGGCATCGCGATCAGCGACGTCAAGAGTTCACGGTTGTCCTTGAGCCAGACCAGCAGTCCAATCAGGCGGCGCGCACGCGCCGCGAGACCACGCGAGTGCTTGATGGCCAAGCTTTCGAGTAGGTCGGCCAGGAGCCAGGTCGCGCGGTCCACCATAACCGGATGGATCAGCGCCAGTTCCTCCGCTGCCAATGGAGCCACGCGCCGATAGGCTCGAGCGAAGGCGTGCGCAAGGTCAGGCTCGACCGATGATCGGGCGATCAGCACGTAGCTCAGTGCATTCTGGAAGTCGACAATACGCGGCGCCACGCCGAGGCTGTCATAATCGATTAGTCCTGCAGTGGCGCCCCATCGCGTGATGATGTTCTTGCTGTGCCAGTCATAGTAGACAGGCGTCTTCGGCAAAGCACCAACCGAGGCAATGTCCGTAGACTCGGTTGCCGCGTGCAGTTGCAGCACTGCGTCGCCGTGCTCATCGAGGGCTTCGAGAAGGTCGCTGGCCGATCCGGCATCGGCGAGACGGCGCCGGGCACCGATGAAACGGTCAGCTACGTCGTCGAACTGGAACAGCTGCAGCCAATAGAGCTCGGCAACCCTGCTGACGTCGAAATCATCGAGTGCATGGGCAAACGACCCGACCAACATGCCGAGGTCTCGAGCGCGACGACGATTCCTCGGCTCGAGCGCGCTCATCCCCTTGATGAAGTCATAGAGATACCAGTAGTCGCGGCCATCGAAGACGTGCGCTGCTCCCGTTGCTGTGGGCACGACCTTCGGGATATCGTAGGGAAATCCTGATTTGCTTAGGTGCCTCAACACCCCCAGCTGAAAGCTGACCCACTCTCGCTCGTCGCTGTCGCTGCGCCGCAGCACAAAGTCACCATCGGCGGTCTCGATGAGAAAGGTCCCGCGTGTCGAGCCCCCCATTGCCGCCATCGGGCGATACGTGCGAATGGACCAATTATCGAGAACGGCGGCGAACTCGACCGGGGAGTAGCTAGCGTTGGGGGCGGTTTGGAGAATTGACGCCAGCTTTTTCCCGCAAGCTCGAACGCCGCATCCCATCCAATCAAATGACTGACTGATCTCCAACGTCGACACCGCACTGACGCTCACCGGCAGACCACCAGGGCCGCGCCGCAATTGATACGAAGCCTGGCACCCGAACTCAGGCATCTGATACGGCAGGGGGCCATCAAGGTCTACAGTCCGATGACAGATCCCGCAGCGGGATCACCCCGCCGCTCCAGTGGCCGACTTTCTCACCGCCGTTGACAGACTGCTCGAGGAAGGCCCTGAGCGCGTCGAGCTTCGGCAGGGAAAGCTCTCGGCGGCTGGCGAGGCGGTGTGTCGGCGCATGGCCGTTGATCCCGGCCTCGATGACGAAGAGCTGGGCGATGCGTTCGAGGGCCTCCCTGGCGAGCGGCGAGTTGGTGGCGGCGTGGACGTCGTAGAGTTTGCGCCTGGCATGGGCCAAACAGCCGACCTCGGTGAGCGACGCGCGTTCGGCCGGCTCGTAGAGCCTGTTGAAGCCGGCATAGCCCTTGCCTGCCAGTAGGCCGGGCAAGCCCATCTGCGAAGCAGCCGACGTAAGGAGACGTCGGCGGGGGCATGAAGAAAGCCCGTGCAGCCTTGCAGCAGCGTCTGCGCGTGCTCGCCTTTGCGATCCGGTGAATAGAGATAGGTCACGGCGGGCGGTGCCGGGCCGGCGCATGGCCGCTCGTCCCTCACCAGAACCCATAAGCGGCCGATCTTCGTTCGCTGTCGGCCCGGATCAAGCACCGGCACCGGCGTGTCGTCGGCGTGCAGCGCCGCACCGGCCTTGACGTGCCGGGTGATGGCTTCGGCCAAGGGCTGCAGTAGGGCGGCGGCCTGGCCCGCCCAGTCGGCCCCTCCGCGGTCTCCTGACCGCGTCTTTGCCAAAGATCGGATGATCCGTCTCCTGACAGATCATGGTCGAGCGATCCAACTCGACGCCGGCACGGGCGTAGATCGTGCTTTGGCGGTAGAGGGGAGAGTGGTCGACATATTTGGCCACCAGCACATGCGCCAGCAGCGCCGGACCGGGGCGGCCGCGCTCGATCGGCAAAGACGGCAGCGGCGGTTGGGTGATGGTCTCGCACTGCCGGCAGCTCAGCTTCGGCCGGACGTGGATGACGACCTTGAAGTGCGACGGCACGTATTCCAAGATCTCGCGCTCGTCGGTACCGATGCGGCTGAGCTTGGTGCTGCCGCAGGCTGGGCAGGCACAGGCCGCCGCGTGCTCGACCCGCTCGCGCGGCAAATGCGCCGGGATCGGCTGACGGCCGCGGGGCGGCGAGCCGCTTGATCTCGGCTTGTCCGGCGCCGCCGCCGGCTCCTTGGCCTCTTGCTCCGCCTCGTCCGCCTCGAGTTCGCCGATCAACAGCTCGAGCTGCTCGATCCGCTCCGACGAGCGGCCATAGCGGGCCCGCTTCAGCAGCGCCAGCTCGGCCTTGAGCTTCTCGATATGGTCGCCTCAAGTAGGTCCTTGGCCGATAGGCGGCCAAGAGTGCGTCTTGGCGTAGAGCTCGGCCTGCAGCCGGGCCGCGAAGTCCCTGAGCGCGTCCGGATCGGTGGGCAGTGTGGCCGTGGCGAGCGACATGGCTCTGCCTAGCACGGGCCCCGCCAAAGCGCCATAAAATGGTTCAAAAACAGTGTGTTGCCCGTGCCACTCAGGCGGCTGTCAGGACCGCCGGCAAGGCTGGCGCCACAGTCCGTCGCCAGTCGATCGCCTCGATCAAAAGCGCCAATTGCGCCGGCGTCAGCTGCAGGCCACCATCCACGATCGGCGGCCAGACGAAGCGGCCCTGCTCCAGCCGCTTGGCGAACAGGCACAGGCCCGAGCCGTCCCAGTAGAGGATCTTCAAATAATCACCGCGCTTGCTGCGGAAGATGAAAAGATGGCCCGAGAACGGATCGCCCTGCAGCACCTCCACGACCTTGGCGCTCAAGCCGTCGAAGCCATAGCGCATGCTCAGTGGCCGCAGGGCCAGATGCACCTTGGTGCCGGGAGCGACCTGGATCATCCGGCATGCCGCAGCGCTCGGAGAACCCGACCCAGCGCCCGCTCGTCGACCGAGGCATCCACCCGCAGGCGGCTGCCAGAGACCAGGTCGATCTCGATCAGGCCGCTGCGAACGGCCAGCATTGCTGGAGCACTGGGCTGTCCAACATCGCCGTCTGCCGCCATTGGCACCTTGCCCTCGACTTCGGCAAACACCCCGATCGGCACGAACTCGCAGGCCGGCGCCGGCAATGCCACGCGACCGTCGGCAGCCAACTCCCGCCGCCACTTGAACACCTGGTTGGCATTCACGTCGTACCGCCGCGCCACCACCGACACCGATGCACCGGATACCAGCGTCTCCGCCACGATCCGCTGCTTCTCGGCCTCCGGCCACGACCGCCGCGCCTTCCGCCGCTCGCCCACACCACGCTCCATCGATGGTGTCCACTTAGCCTTGGTGGACACTAGCGACCCCACCAATCACGCTATCTCAGCAGACCGAGACGGCGGCCAGAGGGGCGCGTCAGGCCGGACGGTTACGGTCGCCCTGCTGCTCGACCGGCATCTCGTCCTGGCATTCTTGGCCGACGTCCAATCGGCGCGATGGGACGATAGACCGTCAGAGGAAGGTTACGCTGATCAATATGACCGCTTGCTGCGGCATCTGGACGCCGGATCGAGCCTAGAGCGCGACTTTGTTGAAGCTCTGTTTGCCAGAGACTGGCGGCTGCCAAATCTTGCGCAGCACTGCCCCGCGAGCGATGTGGCCGTTCAGGTCGATTTCTTCGACCGAACCCCGGTGCCGGGCCTATGCATCTTCGTCGACGGCCCAGCTCATGACCGAGCGCAGCAAGAGATTCACGACCGGCAGGTTCGGGCCGAGCTCAAGGATCGCGGCTTTCGCATTGTTGTCATTCGATACGATCAATCGATCGATGACCAACTCGACGCCCTGCGCGAGATTTTTGCCAGCTAGGCCCGGGCCCCACGCTTGTCTGCTGCTTTCGTGACGAAGTTGGCGGGTAACCCTGCACGCAGGCACTCTGGCTGGCCCGCGGAAACGAGTGCAGGCCTCTCCGCAGAAGTGAGTAAACTACACTGAAGTGGGTAGCTAGCTGGATCACTCAAATACTACGAGCGCCTTCTTGGCTAAGCTAACCCGCTGAAAAATATGGCGCGCTCGGGAGGACTCGAACCCCCAACCTTCTGATCCGTAGTCAGATGCTCTATCCATTGAGCTACGAGCGCGTGCAGGGCGATGTAGCGGGTCGGAGGGTCCGGTTCAAGCCTTGTTCGTCGTCACAGCGCCGCGGGCAGCCAGCCTCAAGCGCCGCTGCCGAGATGTTGCCGCAGTCCCTCGGCGATCGATTCCGCCGTGGCGTCGTGGCCGAAATGCGTGAGGTAGCGGTTCTCGCCGTCCATCAGGTAGGTGAAAGAGGAATGATCGACGAGATAGTCGTTCATGCTCTCGCTCTCGGCCTTGCGGTAATAGACCCGGTAGGCCGAGGCCGCCGCGGCAACTGCCTCGGGCGAGCCTGTGAGCCCGACCAGGGCCGGATGAAAGAGATCGACATAGTCGGCCACGGCCTCGACCGTATCGCGCTCCGGGTCGACGGTGATGAAGACGGGCACCAATTCCGCCTGCTCGGCAGGGCTGAGCCGCTCATAGGCCGCGGCGATCTTCGCCAGGCCCAACGGGCAGACATCCGGGCAATAGGTGTAGCCGAAATAGATCAGCATCTTGCGGCCCGCGAAATCCGCCTCGGTGACCTCTTGGCCGGTCTGGTCGACCAGCTGGAACGGCCCGCCGATCAGCGCCTCGCCCTGCCCCTGCGCCACCCGCTGGAGCTGGCCGCTGAACGGGCCAAGGCCCAGCAGAAAGGCCGCACCGCCGGCCAGCACGACCAGCGCCACGCCGAGCTTGAGCCAAATGGTGGCAAGAGGTCGAGCCATCCGTCATTCCATGGTTGTCGCAACTGTTCGGCAAGATGGCATCGACCGGCGACGATCGCCAAGGGCGAAGCGCCGCAGGAAGTCGCGTTCAGCCAGTTGTGATCTTGATTATATTCCTATGATGTGCGATATTTCGACCATCGCGCAATGGAGCCGAAGCATGGCCAAACCACCCCGCAGCGAGGCACAGCGTGCCGCCAGCCGCGCCAATGGGCGCAAATCAAAAGGCCCGAGAAGTGCCGAGGGCAAGGCCAACGCCAGCCGCAACGCGCTTCGGCACGGCATGCGGGCGACGTCGCTCCAGCTCATCGCCCGCACCGCCAACGACCCGGCACGCACCCTGGCCGACGCCGTCCACCAGCGCCTCTCGCCCCGCGATGTCATCGAGGTGGAGCTGGCCGATGGGATCGCCATGGCGCTTTGGCGGCTGCGCCGAGCCCAGCGGCTCGAGGACGAGCTGCTCACGGTCCGGCGTGAGCCAGTGTCGGATGACGGTCTGACCGGCGCCTTTATCCGCCGTGCCAGCGGCACAGCCCCGCTCGCCTTGCTGCTGCGCTATCGAAGCCAAGCGCTGGGCGAGCTCAACCGGCTCCTGCGACTGCTCGAGGCCCGGCGCGAAGGCGACAAGGCAGCCTCGGCCGACACGCCCGCCTCGGCCGATGCCACAGACCGGCAAGCCACCGCTCTAGCCGGCACACGCCAGACACTTGCCGGCACGCCGGCGAACGACAATCGCACCAATGATGAGCGTCGCGGCAGCTGAGCGCTTGGCGGCTTCCTAGGCCCGCAGAAGACGGTCGAGCAACGGGCTGGTCTCGGCAAACAGCGCATCAAGCGCCGTGAAATGGTTGGCGCCGGCGATCTCCTCATAGGCGCAATGACGCAGATGCCGGCCCCAGCTGGCCGCCAGCTCGCGGCTCTGCCGACGGAACTCGGCCGTCTCCGCTCCGCCAACGGCCACCGTGAGGGGCCCGGTCACTCTTGGCTCGAGGTCGATCGGGCTGAGCGCCAGCACCTCGCGCGTCGTCAGCTGCAAAGCCGGCTGGAGATAGGTGTAGGGAAATGGCCGCAGGTCGAAGAGGCCGCTCACCGCCAGCGCGGCGCGCACCGGTGCGGTCGACAGGCCGTAATCGCCTGCCCAATCCGTTGCCAGCGCCATGCCCACCAGATGGCCCCCGGCGGAATGGCCGGAGAGCGTGATGCGGGTCGGATCGCCGCCAATCTCCTCGACATGCGTGTGGCACCAGGCAATGGCCGCTCGTGTCTGGCGGACGATCTCGCTGAGCGAGACCGTCGGGCAGAGCGCATAATTCACGACGATCGCACTCACGCCGCGTGCGACCAGAGGCTCGGCCACCCAGGCAAAGTCGCGGGCGGCGAAGCGGCGCCAGTAGCCGCCATGCAGGAAGATGTGCACCGGCGCACCGCTCTCTGCCAGAAAGATGTCGAGATACTCCTCGATCGTCGGCCCGTAGCGCACCCCGAGCCGGCTTTCGAGTCGGTCCAGCGTGCGCTGGCTGCGTACCGACCACTCGGCCATCATCGTCGCCGCCTCGGGCACGTTCCGGGTCGGGTCGTACTCGGCGTCCAGCGACGCCTGATCGGTGAACTCGCGATAGAGACGCATAGCGCGTGTCACTTTCTGCCGGATTTATCGAGCGCGCGCGCAACAGCTCCGCGACAGACGGCCCCGGGGGCGCCGTTTCGGCTTCAGCCGTCGGGCAGCTCGACCGCCGCCTGACTGGTCGACAAGAGGAAGTGATTGGGCTCCGAGGCATCACGATCGAGCGTCGTGATCTGGGTGCGAATGGTGAGGTTGGCGCCCAGAATCTCGGTCACCAGGGGAATGCCGTCGAGCGTAATGCAGGCCGACGCATAGAGCGGCTGGCCATCGGCCTTGCCCATCGCCCAGTAGCGGTCGCAGGAGATGCCGAGATGGCTGCTGCTGCCGTCCTTGACGATCTCGAGCGGTCCGTCGGCGACCCGCTCGGCGCGATCGAAGGGCTCGAGCAGGCTCGCCATGTCGGCGCCGAACGGTATCTCGATCACGTCGTGCCCATCGATCAGCGTCACCTTGGCCGCGGTGCGGTCGATGAGCCTCTCCTGCCTGCCGTCGCCGATCACCAGCACCTCGCGCACCAACCGGCCATCGGACGCCAGATCGAAGACGCCGACGCCGGCCTCCGACGTCGTGACGGTTCCGCTGGCGATGAAGTCGGCACGTGGTGCAGGCACCACGACTGTGCCGGCGATGCCACCATCGAGCCCGGCGATCCCCCAGCCGATGATGCCGCCGACCAGCGCTGCCCAGCAGCGCCGCCGGCGCAAGCCGGCAGGCCGCGAGCTCGAGCGACGTCGCCGCCCCTCCGGCTGACCCACATAAAGCAGCACCTTCGCCGGCCGATGGGGTCTCGGCGTCTGCCTTTGCTGATGCTGTGCACCCATCATGCGATCGCCACCGCACTCAACCTTCAGTTGTAGAATTCCGCCTTCCTCGATGAGTATCTTGTTAACCATTATCATTTTCGCGGCGGCCGCGCCACAGCGTCGCGGCCCGATGCCTCCTGGGCCGTGATAGAAAAATCTCGGTTGAGGCATGTCAATGCGCCGACCTTCGGGTTGCGGCCAGAAGGACTGGCAATTGTGGCCGTCAATCGAGCCCGAGCAGCAAGGCAGGTGCCGCTTGAACGAACTGATCGATGCCGAGGACATCCAGTCCCGGCAGGAGCAACGCAGCTCGCCCCTCTACCAGGGTCGCGTCGAGGTCTACGCCAAAGCGGTCAAGGGCCAGTTCCGGACCATCAAGTGGGTCGGCCTCGCGATCATGCTGGCGATCTACTACCTGGCCCCCTGGATCCGCTTCGATCGCGGCCCCAACGCGCCCGATCAGGCGATTCTCGTCGATATGGAGGGCCGCCGCCTCTACTTCTTCTGGCTCGAGATCTGGCCGCAGGAAATCTACTACCTGACCGGGCTCCTGATCCTGGCAGCCTTCGTCCTCTTCCTCGTCACCTCGCTCTTCGGCCGCATCTGGTGCGGCTTCGCCTGCCCGCAGACGGTCTGGACCGATCTCTTCATGGCGGTCGAGCGGTACATCGAAGGCGACCGCAACGAGCGCATGCGCTTCGACAAGCAGCGCTGGACCGCCGCCAAATGGAAGAAGCGGCTGACCAAGCACGCCGTCTGGCTGCTGATCGCCTTTCTCACCGGCGGTGCGTGGATCATGTATTTCAGCGACGCGCCCAGCGTCGTCGTCGCCTTCTTCACCGGCCAGGCCGGGCTCGTCGTCTACTTCTTCACCTTCCTCTTCACCGCGACCACCTATCTCCTGGCCGGCATGGCCCGCGAGCAGGTCTGCACCTACATGTGCCCCTGGCCACGCATCCAGGGCGCCCTGGTCGATCAGGACACCCTGGCGGTGACGTACGAGGCGTGGCGCGGCGAGCCCCGCGGCAAGCACAAGAAGGGTGACAGCTGGGACGACCGCGGCGACTGCGTCGATTGCAAGCAGTGTGTCGCCGTCTGCCCCACCGGCATCGACATCCGCGACGGCTTCCAGCTCGAATGCATCGGCTGCGGGCTCTGCATCGACGCCTGCAACGACGTCATGGCCAAGGTCGGCCGGCCGCCCGACCTCATCGCCTATGACAGCGAGCGCAACCAGGAGCGCCGGGCCAGGGGCGAATCCCCCGTGTACCGCCTGTTCCGGCCGCGCAACCTCGTCTACGTCGGGGTGCTGGCGCTGGTGACGCTGGTCATGGCGAGCTCGTTCTTGCTGCGCGCCTCGACCGAGCTCAGCGTCATCCCCGAACGCAACCCGCTCTTCGTCACCCTGGCCGACGGCAGCATCAGAAACGGCTACGACGTCAAGATCATCAACAAGGACCACAGCGGCCGCGCCTATCTGCTCAGCCTCGATGACCCCGATCTGGCCGCGACGCTCAGCACGCCAGCCGGCGAGAGCGGCGACCAGCTGACGCTCCTGGCCGCGGCCGACGATGTCGCCACGCACCGGGTCTTCGTCCGCATCCCGGCCGCCGCCTTGACCGCCGCCTCGACCCCGATCACGATGCAGCTCACCGACACCAACACGGGCGAGACGCGGGAAGTCGCGACCGTCTTTCGGGGACCCGAGCCATGATCGCCGACTCATGATCGCCGACTCCGGCCGTGAGCCGAAGCCAGCCGCCCGCCGCAGCCGAATTCCCTGGATCATCGCCGGCGGCTTCGGCGTCGTGTTCGCCGTCAACGCCATCATGGTCTACGTGGCCGCCACCACTTGGCCTGGCATCGCGGTCAACCGCGCCTACGACAAGGGCCTGACCTACAACCGCAACCTGGAAGCCGCTTCCCGCCAGGAAGCGCTCGGCTGGAGCGCCTCGATCGAGACGGCGATCAGCGGCTCACTGGCCGGGACCGCCAGGGTGACCATCGTCGACGCCGCCGGCCTGCCGCTGCATCGGGCCACCGCTTCGCTGTCGTTCGAGCGGCCGACGCATGAGGGCTACGATTTCGCGGTGTCGCTCTCGCCCGAGGGCAACGGGGTCTACAGCACACCCTTCAGCGTCCCGCTGCCGGGCTTGTGGGATCTGCGGTTGATCGTCAGCCAGGGCGACGACCGGCTCGTGGTCACCGAGCGGGTCATGCTGCAATGAGGTTGCAATGACCCTGCCGGCCGCAGCCGGGGCCGGGCTCGAGCCCGCAGAAACGGCCGACGAGGTCACCGGCTTCGTCAAGGACGACCCCGAAACCGGGCTCAAGAGCCTGCAATTGATGGTCGAAGGCGTCCATTGCGGCGGCTGCGTCAAGAAGATCGAGCGCGCACTCCAGGCCGAGCCGGACGTCGTGATCGGCCGCATGAACCTCACCACCCGACGGCTGACCATCGCCTGGACCGGCCCGGTCAGCCGCGGCAATGCGCTGGTGCGCAAGGTCGAGTCCCTGGGCTACCCGGCCGTGCCTTATGACCCGGAAGCGCTGGTCGCCGCCGACGGTCGGCACGAGCGCGAGCTGCTCCGGGCGATGGCCGTGGCCGGCTTTGCCGCCAGCAACGTCATGCTGCTCGCCGTCTCCATCTGGGCCGGCCATTTCAGCGGCATGGGCGAGGCGACCCGCACCTTCATGCATTGGGTGCAAGCCCTGGTCGTGCTGCCGGCCATCGCCTATGCCGGCCGGCCGTTCTTCCGCTCAGCACTGACCGCGCTCAAGGCCGGCGGCACCAACATGGACGTGCCGATCTCGCTCGCCGTCATCCTGGCACCGGCCATGTCGCTGTTCGAGACCATCCGCGGCGGCGAGCATGCCTATTTCGACAGCGCCATCATGCTGCTCTTCTTCCTGCTGATCGGCCGCTATCTCGACAGCCGCGCCCGCGGCGTGGCGCGCTCGGCCGTCGAGCGGCTGATGGCGCTCCGCGCCAGCGCCGTCACGTTGCTGCTGCCCGATGGCCGGAGCCGGAGCGTGCGCCCGGAGCTGCTCGAGGCCGGCCAGACCGTGCTGGTCGCCACCGGTGAGCGGATCGGCATCGACGGCAGCGTCAAGACCGGCCGCAGCGAGATCGACACCAGCGCCATCACCGGCGAGACGATGCCCGCCGCCATCGCTCCCGGCGGCCGGGTGTTCGCCGGCACGATCAACCTCCAGGCACCGCTCGAGATCACCGTGCGCGCCACCGGCGACGACACGCTGCTGGCTGAGATCGTCAAGCTGATGGAGCTGGCCGAGCAGAAACGCGGCCGCTTCGTGGCCTTGGCCGACCGCATCGCCCGCGCCTATGCGCCGCTGGTCCACACGCTCGCCGCCTGCACCTTCATCGGCTGGTGGCTGCTCATGGGCGCCGCCTGGCAGACGGCCCTGCTCTACGCCATCGCCGTCTTGATCATCACCTGCCCCTGCGCGCTCGGCCTCGCCGTGCCGGCCGTCCAGGTGATCGCCAGCGGCCGGCTGCTGCGGCAGGGCATCCTGCTCAAATCCGCCACCGCGCTCGAGCGGCTGGCCGAGATCGACACGGTCGTCTTCGACAAGACCGGCACGCTGACCCTGGGCGACCTCGTTCTCGCCGAGGGCGGCTCGAATGAGCGAGCGCTGGCGCTGGCGTCGGGCATGGCGCGAAGCTCGCGCCACCCGCTGGCCCGGGCCCTGGTCCGCGCCGCACCCGAGGCGCCGCTGGTGCGCGGTGTCGAGGAGCGCCCGGGCCTCGGGCTCGCCTGCCCGGACGACCGTGGCGAGGTCCGGCTCGGCCGCCGCGACTGGGCGCTGGGCGATGCCACGGCAACGATCGACGAGACGGCGAGCAGCACCGGCCCCGAGCTCTGGCTCGCCGTGCCGGGCGAGCCGCCGCAACGCTTCGCCTTCACCGACCAGCCACGCGCCGATGCCGCCGCCGTCATCGCGGGCCTGCGCGAGCGGGGCCTCGAGGTCGAGCTGCTGTCCGGCGATCGTGACGGCCCGGTGGCGGCCATGGCGGCCACGCTCGGCATCGAGGACTGGCGCGCCGGCTGCAAGCCGGATGAGAAGGTCGCCCGGCTCGAGGCGCTGGCGGCCCAGGGCCGCAAGGTGATGATGGTGGGCGACGGGCTCAACGACGCGCCAGCACTGGCCGCCGCCCACGTCTCGCTCTCGCCGTCGTCCGCCGTCGATATCAGCCAGACCGCCGCCGATGCCGTGTTCCAGGGCCAGCGCCTCGAGCCGGTGCTGACCGCGCTCGACGTCGCGATCAGCGCCCGCCGCCTGGTCAAGCAGAACCTCGCCATGTCGTTCGGCTACAACATGCTGACCGTGCCGCTCGCCGTCATGGGCTTCGTCACGCCACTGATCGCCGCACTCGCCATGTCGGCAAGCTCGATCGTCGTCGTCTGCAATGCGCTGCGGCTCAACTGGCAGGCCGACACGCCGGGCGCCGAGGCGAAGAACAAGCGAACGGATCTGGCCCCGGCCGGCTGAGCCCCGGCCCGTTTCAGGGCCTCAATCGATGCGGTCGTCGCTCGCCAGCACGGCCACCGGCCAGGCGTCCAGCGCCCGACCGAGATCGATTTCCGAACCAAGCTCCCGATTGCCCAGAAGATCGCGCCATTCGGCAGCACGCAGGCTCGCCGGCAGCAACAGGCGCGTGTCGGCAAACGCTGTGGCGAGGCTGGGCGGCTGGTCCGCCGGCAGATGCTGGGCCACACCTCGCGGCACGGCGACAATGAGCGCGCCGGTCGCGTGCATCCGCGCGAAGGCCAGCACATGGTTGCTGTGCGGTCCTTCGGCCGCGAGCGGCAGATAGCTGCCCGCCGCATAGAGCTCGGGCCGTCGCTTGCGGTCGTCGAGCAGGCGTTGCACCAGATGCATCTTCACCCGGCCCGACTCCCAGTCGCTGGCGAAGTCCGGCGGTGGTGCCGCCAGATCCCGTGCCAGTGCGGCGAAATCGACCCGGCGCCGGTTGTCCGGGTCGACCAGCGACAGGTTCCAGCCCTCGGCTCCCTGGTAGATGTCGGGCACGCCCGGCATGGCGAGGCGAATGGCGGTCTGCGCCAGGCCATAGGCGATGCCGGCCGGCAGCAGGCGGCGATGCCAGGCGTGAAAGCTCAGCCTGAGATCGCCCGCCAGGCACTGCCTGGCATAAGCGCCGAGGGCCTGCTCGAAGCCCTGGTCGGGCGCCGTCCAGCTGGTCCGCTCCTTGGCCTCGCGCGCCGCCTTGACCAGATAGGCGTCGAGCCGGGCCGCGAACGCGTCGATCCCCGCCTCGTCGGCCACGCCCAGCCCTTCCGGCCAGGCGCCGACGATGGTCTGGTAGAGCAGATAGGCGTCTGCAGCCCTGAGCGCCTCGGGCTTGGTCTGCAGCCAGTCGCCCACCGCCTCGGCCCAGGCATCGGCATGCTCGGAAAGCACGACCAGTCGCGCCCGCACATCCTCGCCGCGCTTGGTGTCATGGGTGGAGCTCGCGAGCAGGCAGTGCGGATGGTGCTCGCCCAGCCGCGCGGCGAAGGCGTGAAACGCCTCGGGCTCGAGTGTCATGTGCCCGGGCTCGCCGCCCACCTCGTTCAGCGCCACCAGCCGGTGGTAGCGGTAGAAGACCGTGTCCTCCTTGGCCTTCGCCATGATCGGCCCGGTCAGCTGCTGCAGCCGCGTAGCAAAGTCTCGCGCCGCCGCATCACTGGCCGCCCGGTCGAGCAGATCGGCCAGGAAGCGAAACGCGAGATCGTCCTCGAGCCCCGCTGCCGCCTTGGCAGCCTCGATCACCGCCGCCATCAGCGCCCGATCGGTCGCGGTCGCGGGCTTGGCATCCAGATAGGTGCGATAGACCGGAAAGGCCTCGATCACCGCTGCCAGCGCCCGCTCGAGCGAGCGCGCGCCAAGGTCACGGTAGCGAAGATCGGCAGCCGCCAACCGGGTCGCATCCAGTCGCAATCGCGTCAGCTCACCGGCGAAGCTGCCGCCGAGGATCGTCGCCTTGGCGGCCGCCAGCATGTCGTCCAGATCGGCGCGGTGGCCAGCGATAGCGCGCCAGAGCGCATCGAGGACCGGCACACCGGCGGACGCCACGAAGAGCCGGTTCAGCCGGTCGGTGACCTCGTAGCCGGTGGTGCCGGCGATCGGCCAGTCCGGCCGGAGCTGCTCGTCGCCCTCGAGGATCTTCTCGACCCAGACGGGCGGCTTCGGGTGCTCGCCGGCGGCTTTGGCGAGCGCCGCATCCAGCCGCTCGAGATAGGCGGTCGGATCGGCCAGGCCATCGATATGGTCGAGCCGCACGCCCTGCACACGCCCCTCGCCGACCAGCTCCAGGAGCCGCCGATGGCAATCCGCGAAGACCGCCGGGTCCTCGACCCTAACGCCGATCAGCCCGTCGATGTCGAAGAAGCGCCGGTAGTTGAGCGCCTCGCTGCCGAGCCGCCAATGCGCCAGGCGATAGGCCTGCTGCTCCAGGAGCTCGTGCAAGGCCTCCGTCGACTCCGGCAAGGTCTCCACGGTCAACGGGAAACGCTGGTCGAAATAACGCAGCTCGAAGGCGTCGTCGGTGGCCTCCACCTCCAGCTCGCCCGCCGCCAGGCAGTCGCCGTAGGGCTGGCCCAGCACCGGCAGCAGCACCCGGCCGGGCGTCGCACCCGCCGTGGCGTCCCAGTCGATGTCGAAATGCCCGGCAAAAGCGCTGGCCCGCCCGTTTGCCAGCACGTCCCACCACCAGGCGTTCGCAGCACCAACGCCCATGTGGTTGGGCACGTGGTCGAGGATGAGGCCCAGGCCCAGCCCGGCCGCCGCCTCGGCCAGCTGGCGATAGCCGGCCTCGCCGCCGAGATCGGGCTCGATCGTGTTCGGATCGACCACGTCGTAGCCATGCGTCGAGCCGGGTGCCGCCCGCCAGATCGGCGACAGGTAGACATGGCTGATGCCGAGCGCGGCCAGATAGGGCAGCGCCGCCTCGACGGTAGCGAAATCGACGCCACCGCGCAGCTGCACGCGGTAGGTGGCGCGCACGCCGGGTGCTGCGCTCACACCCTCGCTCAATGCCTCACTCAATGCCTCGCTCATGGCCGCGCCTCCGCCATCACCGCAAACAGCTCGGCCGCCAGCTTCGATGTCGCCAGCTCGTCGAGGCTGCCCTGCATGCGGCGGCGCCAGTTCGGATGCTCGTCGATCGTGCCCGGCAGGTTGGGTTGCTCCACGGCACCTTCCAAATCCTCGAGCTGCACCATGGCGAGCGCGGCCGGCGTGCGCGCGAGAAAGCGGTGCAACGCGATCACCACCGCCTCGGGCCCCTTGCCGTCGAGCAGCTTCTCGTGCACCAGCGCGTCGCACAGCTTCTTGATGTCTTTCGGCCGCTCGCGCCGCGCCGATGTCGCTGCGGCCGCATCGAGCTGGCCCACTGTCTCGCGCCAGTCGATGTCGCGGCCGCTGAGAAAGCCCCGGATGGTGGCGAGATCGTGGGTCGAGACGGTGGCGAGAGCCGCCTTCGGATAGGTCTTGGCCGCCTTGAACAAGCCGCTCTCCCAACGCTCGAACCAGACCACCCGGTAGGAGAGCAGGCCCGCCGCCGTCATCGATTCGCGAAAGCCCGGTGCGACGGTGCCCAGATCCTCGCCGATGACGAGGCAATCATTGGCGCGCGAGCGCTCGGCCACGGTGCGCAGCATCGCCGGCAGCGGGTAGCTGACATAGGCGCCATCGGCCGCCGTGCCGCCGGCAGGGATCCAGAAGAGCCGCATCAGCCCCATGGCGTGATCGATGCGCACCGCCCCGGCCGGCCCCATGGCCGCATCGAGCAGGGCGCGCAACGGCGCCATGTCGCGGCTGATGAGCGCCGTCGGCGACAAGGGTGCGACGTTCCAGTTCTGCCCGGTGGGGCTGAAGGGATCGGGTGGTGCCCCGATCGAGGCGCCGGCCACCACCTCGTCGGGGTTGGCCCAGACATCGGCCCCGTCGGGCACGACGCCGACGGCGATATCGGCATAGAGCCCGATCGCCATGCCGGCGGCCAATGCCTTGGCCTGGGTCGCCTCGAGCTGACGCCGCGCCAGCCACTGCAGGAACTTCGACTGCTCGACGAGGCCGGCATGCTCGGCGGCGAAGGCCGCGACGCCGGCATGCGCCTTGGCGCGAAGCTCGGCCGGCCATGCCTGCCAGCCGACGGGCGCGCCCGTCTGCTGTCGCAGGGTGAGCGCAATCGCCTCGAACCGGGCGAAATCGGTGAGCGCCGCACCTTCGCCCTCACAAAACCGGCGGAAGTCGTCATAACCCGGGCTCGTCGGGCCGAAGCCCGCGAACAGCGCCTGGAAAGCCGTCTCCTTGGCAGCGGCCACCGCCGGGTAGTCGATCAGCTCACCATCCGGCAAGGCCGGCATCGCCGGCGGTGCGGTGCCCAGGCTGGCTGCGGCCTCGTCGATGGCGATCGCATAAGGATCGAGCCAGCGGCGGCTGGATGGCGCATAGGGGCAGGCCCGCTCGGGCTGGTCGCGAAACCGCGCATGCAGCGGGCTCAAGCCCAGGATGTGGGCGCCCTGCCCGGCCGCCAGCTCGGCCAGCCGGGCGATATCGGCGAAGTCGCCGATCCCGGCATTGCGGCCCGAGCGCAGCCCATAGGTCTGGCACGCCACACCCCAGACCCGCTCGATGCCGCGCTCGGCCGGCGTGATGCCGACGACCGCCGGCGGCTTCTTGCTCTTCTGGTTGCCCGCCTGGTCCGCCACGGCGTCGACCGCCACGCCGCCCATCGCCTCGAGCAGGGCCTCCTTGGTGGCCTTCGAGGTCGCGTGCCAGTTGCCGGCGATGTCGTGATAGCCGGGCGCGATGCCGGCCGCCGCCGCCCGTGCGTCGAGATCCTCGGCCATCAGCCGGGCCCGAGCGCTGCCACGACCGACCAGCCCGGCCGTTCGGTGCTCGAGGCATCGGTGCCGTCGGTGGCCCAGATGACGCCTTCCAGCGCGCCGAAGCCGCTCAGCGGCGCATCGCCGAGATTGGCCTGCAGCACGAGCGTTCGATCGTTGGCGAGCCGCCAGGCGATGGTGAAGCCGCGCTGCCCATGGCGCTCGACCACTGCGGTGGGTGCCATGCCGTCGAGCCCCGGCACGATGCGCGCGCTGCGGACGGCGAGCAGGGTCCGGACCGTCTCCAGCCATGCGGCGTGCACCGGCTGCTCCAGCTCGCGCCGGTCGAGCCGGCTGGCGTCCATGGTCGCCGGATCGAGCGGGTCGGGAATACGGTCGCGCATCGCCGGCTCGGCGAACGCCTTGAACTGGGCGAACTCGCTGCGCCGCCCCTCGCGCACCGCATCCGCCAGCGGACCCTCGAAGTCGCAGAAGAAGAGAAAGGGTGTCTTGGCCCCCCACTCCTCGCCCATGAAGAGCAGCGGCACTTGCGGGCTGAGCAGCAGCACGGCCTGCAGCGCCTGGACGGCCTCGGGCCGCGCCAGCACGGTGAGCCGCTCGCCCATCGCCCGGTTGCCGATCTGGTCGTGGTTCTGGATGAAGTTGACGAAGGCCTGCGGCCGCAAATGCCCGCTCGGCTGCCCGCGCCTGGCACCCTGGCGGTGCGCCGAGGGCTCGCCCTGGTAGACGAAGCCGGAGCCGAGGCTCCTGAGCAAGAGGCCGACCGGGTCGTCGGCATAATCGGCGTAGTAGCCGTCGGTCTCGGCCGTTGCGATGACATGCGCCACGTGGTGGTGGTCGTCGTTCCACTGCGCCTCGTAAGCGTGCTCGAGATAGCTCGCCGCGTTGTCGTCGTTCTCGAGCACCAGATGGATGTGCCGCCCGCCCTTGAACCGGTCACGCACCGCCTCGGCCAGCTCGCTCAGCAGATGTCGCTCGCTGCCGTCATGGATGGCATGCACGGCGTCCAGGCGGAGCCCGTCGATGGTGAAGGTGTCGAGCCAATAGAGCGCGTTCTCGATGACGAAGCGGCGCACGGCGGGCTCGCGGAAGTCGATCGCCGGGCCCCAGGGGGTCGAGATATCGTCGCGAAAGAACCGCTTGGCGTAGGCGCCGAGATAGTTCCCGTCCGGGCCGAAGTGGTTGTAGACGACGTCGAGGAAGACCATCAGCCCATGGCGATGCGCTTCGCGAACGAACGCTGCGAGGTCGGCAGGCGTGCCGTAGCTGTTCTGCACCGCATAAGGCAGCACCCCGTCATAGCCCCAGCCGCGATTGCCGGAAAAGCCGGCAAGCGGCATCAGCTCGACCGCGGTGATGCCGAGCGCTGCCAGCCCGGCCAGCTCTCGTGCTGCGGCCTGAAGCGTGCCTTCCTCGGTGAACGTGCCGACATGCAGCTCGTAGAGCACCGTCTCGGCCCAGGGCCGGCCGCGCCACTCGGGGTCTGCGGCGAACGCGTCCGGCACCAGGCTCGGCCCGTGCACATCGCCGGCCTGCGCCCGTGACGCCGGGTCGGGAACGACGAGCCCGCCCGGCAGCTCGAACGCATAAGCGTCACCGGCCCCGAGCCCGGTCTCGATCGTCCACCAGCCGTCGCCTGTGGCTGCGAGCGGCAGCTTCGCATCGCCGGCAACCAGGGCGACACTCTCGACATCCGGCGCCCAGAGGTCGAGCCGGGTGCCCCCATCGATGGGCTTGGGTCCAAATCGCATACCGTCCAATTCCTAGCCGTTGTGCTCGAGAACCAGCAGGTGGCGACCCTCCAGCTCGACATCGCTGCCAGGGGCGACATTCTCGCCGGTCTGCTCCTCAGCCGTGTCGATCAGCAGCCGCCAACTCCCGGCCGGCTCCTCCGGCAGCTTGAAGCTGCGCGCCTCCGGTGCGGCATTGGCAAGAATGAGCAGGATCGAATCGTCGTGTGGGTTGCCGTAGAAATCGGTGTCCGGGGCCGCGGTGCCACACAGCATTATGCCCAGGCAACGGCCATGCCCGTCCTGCCAGTCATCGTCCGCCATCTCGCGGCCGTCGGGGTGCAGCCAGGTCACGTCCTTGTAGCCCTCGGGCGAGCTCTTGTGGCCATGCATGAAGCGTCGCCGCCGCAGCACCGAGTGCGCCTTCCTGAGGGCAACGAGACGGCTGGTGAAAGCGATCAGCCCCTGATCCGCATTCTCCCAGTCCACCCAGGAGAGCTCGTTGTCCTGGCAATAGGTGTTGTTGTTGCCGAGCTGGCTGCGGCCCAGCTCGTCACCCATCAACAGCATCGGCGTGCCCTGGCTGAGCAGCACGGTGGCCAGCATGTTGCGCACCTGCCGGGCGCGAATGGCGGTGATCTCCGGATCGTCGGTTGGCCCCTCTTCTCCGTAGTTGTAGGAGAGATTGTGGGAGTGACCGTCCTGGCCACCCTCGCCGTTGGCCTCGTTGTGCTTCTCGTTGTAGCTGACGACATCGGTGAGCGTGAAGCCGTCATGCGCGGCGACGAAGTTGACGCTCGCCCAGGGCTTGCGGCCCTGGTGCTCGAACAGGTCGGACGAGCCCAAGAGGCGGCCGGCCACCTCCGGCAGGATGCCCTCGTCGCCCCGCCAGAAGGCCCTGACCCCGTCGCGGTAGCGGTCGTTCCACTCGGCCCAGCCGGGGCCATAGCCACCCAGCCGGTAGCCCTCGTGGCCGACATCCCAGGGCTCGGCGATCAGCTTCGCCCCGTTCAAGACCGGATCCTGGCGCAGCACATCGAAGAATCCGGCGCCCGGGTCGAAGCCATGACTGTCACGGCCAAGCGTCGTCGCCAGGTCGAAGCGGAACCCGTCGATCTGATAGACCTCGACCCAGTGGCGGAGCGAGTCGACGACCATCTGCAGCACCCGCGGATGGCTCAGATTCAACGAGTTGCCGCAGCCGGTTACATCGAAATAGTAACGCGGGTCATCAGGCACCAGCTGGTAGTAGCTGCGATTGTCGATGCCGCGAAAGGCCAGGGTCGGACCCAGATGGTTGCCCTCGGCCGTGTGGTTGTAGACGACGTCGAGGATCACCTCGATCCCCGCCTCGTGCAGCCGGCGGATGGCGATCTTCAGCTCGTCGAGATCGCCGCCCGGCGAGACGTAGCGCGGCTCCGGCGCGAAGAAGCCGATCGAGTTGTAGCCCCAGTAGTTGACCAGCCCCTTCTCGAGCAGGAAGCGGTCGTCGACGAAGGCGTGGATCGGCAGGAGCTCGATGGCGGTGACGCCGAGCTTGAGCAGATGGTCGATCACCGGCCGCTCGCCCAAGGCCGCGTAGGTGCCGCA
This sequence comes from uncultured Alphaproteobacteria bacterium, assembly GCA_942491185.1. Classification (GTDB taxonomy): domain Bacteria; phylum Pseudomonadota; class Alphaproteobacteria; order Geminicoccales; family Geminicoccaceae; genus SLRI01. The sequence continues at coordinate 304,426 of CALOAB010000018.1, forward strand.
ATGATGCGGTGCCAGGTCGGGATGGCGCTTGGTCAGCCCCTTGACGTGCGCCTCGTAGACGATGGTGTCGCCGAAGGCGTGGTCCGGCTTGCGGTGCGGTCCCCAGGAGAAGCTGGGATCGACGACCACCGCCTTCGGCATGCCGCGAGCGTTGTTGCGCCGATCGAAGGACAGATCCTCGCGACGGTGGCCGAGCCGATAGGCGTGGTGCGCGTCCGACCAGAGGATCTGCCCAGCCAGCGCCTTGGCATAAGGGTCGATCAGCAGCTTGTTGGGGTTGAAGCGGTGCCCCTCATGCGGCTTGTAAGGACCGTGCACGCGATAGCCGTAGAGCTGGCCCGGCCGCGCCTCCGGCAGGTAGCCGTGCCAGATCTCGTCCGTGTATTCCGGCAGCACCACGCGCTCGAGCTCGCGCCGACCGGACGGATCGAAAAGGCAGAGCTCGACCTTCTCCGCATGCGCCGAGAACAGGGCGAAATTGACGCCGAACCCGTCGAACGTGGCACCCAGAGGGTAATTCCGTCCGGGCCAGACGGTCCATCGATTCGTGTGGCTCGAGGCCATTGATGCTCCAGGTTCATGACCATCGGCGGCGGATAGGATGTCGAACCGCCATGCCCCAACGGTCGGATTGCGGGGTCAGCTGAAGAGAAACAGGTCGCGCCACCCTGGCCACGGCCAAAATTCGGCGCGGGCCGAAATCTAAAACGGAATATCGTCGTCCAGCTCGTCGCGCATCGAGCTGCCACCGCCACCACCGGCGGGGGTCTGACTCTGCCGCGCTGACGGCGCCGGCCTGCCACCGAAATCGTCACGGCCGTATCGGCCACGATCGTCACCGGAGGCGTCGCCGCCGCCACCCATCAGCACCAGCTCGCCGCGGAAGCGCTGCAGCACGATCTCGGTCGTGTATTTCTCGACCCCGGACTGATCGGTCCATTTGCGCGTCTGCAGCTGCCCTTCGACATAGACCGATCGGCCCTTCGACAAATAGCGCTCGGCGATATCGGCGAGATTCTCGTTGAAGATGACCACGCGATGCCACTCGGTCTTCTCGCGCTGCTCGCCGGTCTGCCGGTCTTTCCACCGCTCGGACGTGGCGATCGCCAGATGGACGATCTTCTGGTTCGACTGCGTGTAGCGAACCTCGGGGTCGCGGCCGAGATTGCCCATGAGGATCACTTTGTTGACGCTGCCGGCCATCCGTTCCGTCCTCGATTCTGACTGCTTCGAGAGCGAGCTTACACGGGATCGAAGGTGACGGAAACGGCCACGAGAGCGTCACGGCTTGCCATCCGCACGTCGGCGCGCAAGTAGTGACATCTATAGCGCGCGAGGCCGCGCATTCCCCCAGCACGTGGTCGGATCGCATGGACGAGGTCATTCGCATTCGCGGCGCGCGCGAGCACAATCTGAAGTCGATCGACGTCGACATCCCGCGCTTCAAGCTGGTCGTGATCACCGGGCTTTCCGGCTCCGGCAAGTCGTCCTTGGCCTTCGACACCGTCTACGCCGAGGGCCAGCGCCGCTACGTCGAGAGCCTCTCGGCCTATGCGCGGCAGTTCCTCGAGCTGATGCAAAAGCCCGATGTCGACCTGATCGAGGGCCTCTCGCCGGCGATCTCCATCGAGCAGAAGACGACGTCGAAGAACCCGCGCTCGACGGTCGCCACCGTCACCGAGATCTACGACTACATGCGCCTGCTCTGGGCCCGGGTCGGCGTGCCCTACTCGCCGGCCACCGGCCTGCCGATCGAGGCGCAGACCGTCTCGCAGATGGTCGACCGCATCATGGCGATGCCGGAAGGAGCCAGGCTCTACCTCCTCTCGCCCATCGTCCGCGGCCGCAAGGGCGAGTACAGGAAGGAGCTCCGCGAGCTGCAGCGCCAGGGCTTCCAGCGGGTCAAGGTCGACGGCACCTTCCACGAGATCGACGAGGTGCCGGCCCTCGACAAGAAGAAGAAGCACGAGATCGAGGTGGTGGTCGATCGACTGGTCACCGATGCCGAGATCGCCCAGCGTCTCGCCGATTCGATCGAGACGGCGCTCGGCCTCTCCGACGGCCTGCTGGTGGTCGAGAATGCCGACGACGCCGAGCGGCTGACGCTGTCGGCCAAGTTCGCCTGCCCGGTCTCCGGCTTCACCCTGCCCGAGATCGAGCCGCGGCTCTTCTCCTTCAACAACCCTTATGGCGCCTGCCCGTCCTGCGACGGGCTCGGCAAGCGGCTGCTGGTCGATCCCGACCTCGTCGTTCCCGACCCGACGAAGACGGTGCAGCGCGGTGCGGTCGAGCCCTGGTCGTCGCAGACCATGCACTACTACCCCCAAGCCCTGGCCGCCGTGCTCCGCCATTTCGACGAGAGCCTGCACACGCCCTGGGAGGAGCTGAAGGAGGAGACCCAGCGCACCATCCTCTTCGGCTCCGGCACCGAGATCGTGCCGATGTCGTTCGAGGACGGGCTTCGGGTGATGAAGACCAACAAGCCCTTCGAGGGCGTCATCCCCAACCTGCAGCGCCGCTGGCGCGAGACCGACAGTGCCTGGATGCGCGAGGAGATCCAGCGCTTCATGTCGTCGGCACCGTGTGCCGCCTGCGACGGCTACCGCCTCAAGCCGGAAGCGCGCTGCGTCAAGGTCGGCATGCGGCATGTGGGCGAGGTGAGCGAGCTCTCGATCAAGGAGGCCGCGAGCTGGTTCGACGAGGTGGCCGAAGGCTTCGATGCCAAGCAGGCGACCATCGCCGAGCGCATCTTGAAGGAAATCCGCGAGCGCCTGGGCTTCCTCAACAATGTCGGCCTCTCCTACCTCACGCTGAACCGCGATTCCGGCACGCTTTCGGGCGGCGAGAGCCAGCGCATCCGCCTGGCGTCGCAGATCGGCAGCGGCCTCACCGGCGTGCTCTACGTCCTCGACGAGCCCTCGATCGGCCTGCACCAGCGCGACAATGACCGGCTGCTGCAGACCCTGGTCCGGCTGCGCGACCTCGGCAACACGGTGATCGTCGTCGAGCACGACGAGGACGCCATCCGCTCCGCCGACCACCTGATCGACATGGGCCCAGGTGCCGGCGTGCATGGCGGCATGGTCATCGCGCAAGGCACGCCTGCAGTGGTCGAGGCGACGAGCGAGAGCCTGACCGGCCAGTACCTCGCCGGCCACCGCCAGGTGCCGCTGCCGGCCAAGCGCAGGAAGCCCAAGCGCGGCCGCTGGCTGAGCCTGACGGGTGCTCGCGCCAACAACCTCACCGGCGTCGATGCCCGCTTCCCGCTCGGCTGCTTCGTCTGCGTCAGCGGCGTCTCCGGCTCCGGCAAGTCGTCGCTGGTGGTCGACACGCTCTACCCGGCACTCGCCAGGCGGCTGACCCACGGCCGGCACATCGTCGGCGACCACGACGCCATCACCGGCCTCGAGTTCGTCGACAAGGTGGTCGACATCGACCAGTCGCCGATCGGCCGCACGCCGCGCTCCAACCCGGCAACCTACACCGGCGCCTTCGGCCCGATCCGCGACTGGTTCGCCGGCCTGCCCGAGGCCAAGGCCAGGGGCTACAAGCCCGGCCGCTTTTCGTTCAACGTCAAGGGCGGCCGCTGCGAGGCCTGCCAGGGCGACGGCGTCTTGAAGATCGAGATGCACTTCCTGCCCGACGTCTATGTCGAGTGCGACGTCTGCCACGGGCGTCGCTTCAACCGCGAGACGCTCGAGGTCACCTATCGCGACAAGTCGATCGCCGACGTCCTTGATCTGACCGTGGAATCGGCGGCCGCGTTCTTCCGCCCGCTGGCCCCGATCCACAACAAGATCAAGACGCTGGAGGAGGTCGGGCTCGGCTACATCAAGCTCGGCCAGCAGGCGACGACGCTCTCGGGCGGCGAGGCGCAGCGGGTCAAGCTCGCCAAGGAGCTGTCCCGGCGGGCCACCGGGCAGACCGTCTACATCCTCGACGAGCCCACCACCGGCCTGCATTTCGAGGACGTCAAGAAGCTGCTCGAGGTGCTGCACACCCTGGTCGAGCAGGGCAACACGGTGATCGTCATCGAGCACAATCTCGAGGTGATCAAGACGGCCGACTGGGTCCTCGACCTCGGCCCCGACGGCGGCACCGGCGGCGGCCGCATCGTCGCCGAAGGCACGCCCGAGGAGGTCGCCGCAACCGCCGGAAGCTTCACCGGCGAGTACCTGACGCGCATGCTGCCGAGGGTCGGGAAGAAGCGGGGAGTGGCTTGAAACACTGAGCACCGGCGGATCTGACGAGGTCCAGACCGTCTATGACGCCTTGTAATCGACGTATTGACGTTCCATGTACAGATATAGCTTATGATACCATTTGTTGAGTGGGACGATGCGAAGAACGCCGAGCTCAGGCGAACGCGGAGCGTGTCGTTCGAGGACGTCGTCGATGCGATTGATAGCCGACAAGTGCTGAGCGATGGGCCGCATCCGAACGCCGCTCGCTACCCGGGTCAACGCATTCTGGTGGTTCTGATCGACGGCTACGCTCACGTCGTTCCCTACGTCCCTGGTGACGGTCGGATCTTCCTGAAAACGATATTTCCAAGTCGACGCGAACAGCGACGGCTGGTTGGAGGAAGAGATGCCAAGAGAGAAGCTTGAAGATTCGTTCCCCGGCCCTTTTCTCGACGACGAGGAACGCGAGCTGATCAGCTCGATCGAGAGCGCCTGGGCCGAGAACCCACCCCCGCCCCCTGATCCGGCCGACCTGGAACGCATCCAGACCTTCTGGCAGGAGGTCGCGGCCGAGACCGAGCGCAAGCGCCCCGTCACCGTTCGACTTCAGGAGCGTGATCTGCGGCGGCTGCGGGTCATCGCCCAGGAGAAGGGCATTCCCTATCAGACGCTGATCGGCTCGATCCTCCACCAATACGTGACGGGTCGCATCGTCGAGATGGACCCCAACCGCTCCTAGACCTCGGCGTAGTCCGGCTCTTCCGCATCCAGGATGGCGACCAGCGCCGCGAAATGCCGCTGGGCGTGATCGGCCATGCCGGCCCAGGCTGACGCGGTCTTGGCCACGATCTCCGGCGACAGCTGCTTGAGCTTGCGGCCGGTCGAGGCGGCCAGCACCTGCAGCCGGGCGGCGCGCTCGATGTAGTAGAGCGTGTTGAACGCCTCGGCCGGATCGGCGCCGGTCGTGACGATGCCGTGATTGGCCATGAAGAGGACGGGCTTCGCGCCCATCACCGCGGCCAGGCGGTCGCCTTCGGCGGCATTGTCGCCGAGCCCCCCATAAGCGTCGTCATAGGCGATCCGGCCGTCGAACATGGCGGCGGTCTGGCTCACCGGCTCCAACCGACCAGCCTCGGTGCAGGTGATCGCCGTGGCGTAGGGCATGTGGGTATGAAAAACCGCAACCGCCGCTGGATGCTGGCGATGGATGGCGGCATGGATGTGCAGGGCCGTGGCCTCCACCTCGCCGTCACCTTCCAGCACGCGGCCGTCGCCGTCGACCAGGAGCAGGTCACCAGCGCGGAGTTGGAACCAATGGATGCCGTAGGGGTTGATCAGAAACCGCTGCTCATCCACGGCCAGGCTGAAATGATTGTCGATCGCCTCATGCATATCGAACCGCACAGCAAGACGAAACGCCGCAGCTAAGCTCCGCCGTTCGGCCTTGTGTGTGATACCATCGACACGCGAAATCGCTTGCTGCTGCATGGGTTTGACACCTCGTTTTCGTGGTCATGATGAGCTGGTTCTCGTCCGCCCGTTCGATTGTCCAGTCACAATTGCGAAATTTAATGTGGAAGAGCGTGTCGTTTCTCGCGTCCCTTCTATATTGCAGTGCGTAATGGCGTAAATCGCTGCCGCCACGTCGAATTTCGCTCTGCACGCTTCCAAGTCGATAAAACAAGAACGGTACAGTTGACCATGACCAGCCCCTCCGCCGCGGGCGCCGAACGGCTTTGGCCGCGCCGCACCTTCTTCGCGCTCCTCGTGTTGGCTTCGATCGCCGCCGTGATGGGCGCCTTTGCCTGGCTCATCGGCCGTGACGGGCTCGATGTCTTCGATTGGTTGATGCTTGGCTGTCTTGCCTTGACATTGCCCTGGACGATCATCGGCTTCTGGAATGCCGTGATCGGCCTTTTGATCTTGCACCTCAAGCGTGATCCGGTCGGCTACGTGACGCCGATGGTGCGCGACGGCGACGGCGACGCCCCGCTGGTCGGCCGCACCGCCATTTTGATGGCGATCCACGACGAGGACCCGGACGCCGTCTACCGCCACTTGCGCGCCACCGTGGAGAGCCTCGATCGTGCCGGCAACGGCGACCAGTTCGACGTCTTCGTGGTGAGCGACACCCGCGACGCCGAGATCGCCGCCGAGGAGGAGCGTCTGTTCGAGGCCTGGCGCCGCGTCGATGCCGCGCCTGAGCGGCTTCGCTACCGTCGCCGGCTCACCAACACCGATCACAAGACCGGCAATATCTGGGACTGGCTGGACAATCACGGCAACGATTACGCCTATTTCGTCACGCTCGATGCCGACAGCCTGATGAGCGGCCGGCTGTTGTCTCGCCTGGTTCGCGTCATGGACAAGAACCCCGACCTCGGCATCCTGCAGACGCTGATCGTCGGCCTGCCCACGGCCTCCGCCTTCGCCCGCATCTTCCAGTTCGGCATGCGCCACGGCATGCGCTCCTACACCACGGGCTCCGCCTGGTGGATGGGTGATGCCGGCCCCTATTGGGGGCACAACGCGATCATCCGCACCGACGCCTTCATGCGCCATTGCCGGCTGCCGCATCTGCCCGGCAAGGCGCCGCTCGGTGGCCTGATCTTGAGCCATGACCAGGTCGAGGCGGCGATGATGCGCCGGGCCGGCTACCAGGTCCGGGTGATGCCCGAGGAAGGCGGCTCGTTCGAGGTCAACCCGCCCACTTTGCCCGAGTTCATCCGCCGCGATCTGCGCTGGTGCCAGGGCAACATGCAGTACTGGCAGCTGCTGCCGGTTGGCGGCTTTCGCGCCATGGGCCGGCTGCAGCTGGCGCTCGCGATTTTGATGTATCTCGCCGGCCCCGCCTGGCTGCTGTTCATGCTGGCCGGGCTCGGCAAGGCGATGGTCATCGGCCTCGGTGGTGGCGCCGCTGTGGCCGGCGATCCCGAGCTCTGGTCGCCCACCGTCGTAGCGCTCGGCATCGGCCTCTTCGCCATCATGATGACGGTCAACCTCATGCCCAAGCTCGCCGGCATCATCGACGTGGCGCTGCGCCCGGAGACCCGCCGAGCCTATGGCGGCGGCGGCGTCCTGGCCTTGTCCGCGATCACCGAGTTCTTCTTCGCGCTGGTCGTCGGCCCGGCCATGGCCGTGGCGCAGACCATCTTCATTGCCGGCCTGCCATTCGGCCGGATGGTGCGCTGGGAGGCGCAAAAACGGGCCGACCACCGGGTCCCCTTCTGGGACGCCGCACGCGGACTCTGGCCGCAGTTCGTCTTTGGCCTCGTGCTGCTTATCGGCTTTGCCGTGGCGATGCCGAGCGTCCTGCCCTGGACCGTGCCTGTGGTCGGCGGCCTGCTGCTCGCCATTCCCATGGCCTGGGTGACCTCATTGCCGTCACTCGGCCGGGTATTGACCCGCATCGGCCTCTGCGCCGTGCCCGAGGAGCGCGATGCGCCCCTGACCATTCAGCTCGCCGGCTACCGGCCGAGCGCCGATGGAACCGGCCGGGTGCTGCTGCCAGAGGTCGATCCGCGGCTGGTCGACGCGGCTACCGAGCCCGCCTGAGCCAAAGAAAAAGCTCCCCGGAAGATCTGCCCGGGGAGCTTTTCCATCAACCGATCGCCGGCGCCGCGTCAGGCCGGCGGCAGGATGACGGCGTCGATGACATGGATCACGCCATTATCGGCCGTTACGTCGGCGGAAATGACGTTGGCGCCGTTCACGGTCACGCCGTCGCCCGTGCCGTCCACCGTCAGCATCGCACCCTGCACGGTCTCGAGCTCGACCGTATTGCCGGCCGCGTCCTTGGCCATCACGATTCCGGGCACGACGTGATAGGTAAGAACCGCCACGAGCTGGTCCTTGTTCGCGGGCTCCAGGAGACCCTCAACGGTGCCCTCGGGCAGCGCTGCGAAGGCTTCGTCGGTCGGTGCGAAAACCGTGAACGGCCCTTCGCCCTGCAGCACCTCGACCAGCTCGGCAGCCTGCACGGCGGCGACCAGTGTCTCGAACTGACCAGCACCCACCGCCGTCTCGACAATATCCGCGGCAGAGGCGGGCAACGCCGCGGCAGAAAGCGGCAGAGCCACTGCGCCGAGCAGTGCCATCTTCCGAAGAACGTTCATGTGCGATAACCTCGTTATTGTCCGCTGCGCAGTCCTGCGTCAGCAGCCATGACCCCCGTCACCGATCGACCTGTCGAGCCGAGCGGTGATTTCAACAAAGGCGGCCGAGATTATCAAATCTTTAATGTTGATCCGGGCGGCCTATTCTGACGTACCGCTCGGCTTCTTTGGATACTCGTAACCGAGCAGGCGGCCGGCGGTCCACTCGAGCGCCTGCCACGTGTCGATCTCGAGCGCCACAGCGGCGAGCGCCGCGGTTGGGAACTTCACGTTCAGGTCGGCGAGATCGGCCTTGTCGCCATGGCCGACCAGCCGCGTGAGGAAGCCATGCAGCCCGGGATTATGACCGATGACGAGCAGGCGCTGCGCCTCGTCCGGCTGCTCACGAACAATCTCGAAGAGCCGCACCGGCGACGCCAAATAGAGAGTGGCCAGCGTGGTCGTGTCGATCGGCGGCGTCGTCGGCCAGTCGGCCCGCGCCAGCTCGAGCGTCTGCTGGGTGCGCGCCGCGGTCGAGCAAATGATATGGTCCGGCACCCAGCCGCGCTCGAGGATCAAGGCCCCCATCCGCTTCGCCGCCTCGATGCCGCGGGACGCCAGCTGGCGGTCGTGATCGCGCTTGTCGATGTCGTCCCAGCTGGACTTGGCGTGACGCAAGACGATGAGTTCGCGCATGGTGCTCCTTGCAACCGGACGAAAGGTGGGACCGACCGCGAGCCTGCCAGCACTGCTGCGCATGACACGTCCGCGACGCTTCTGTACCATCGCCGTCATCGACCGCGAGTGACACGAGGATATGTCGGATGCGCAGCCGAAGCAAAAACCGATGAGCGACGAACAAGCGGCCGTCAATCAAGCCGTTGACCCGGTCTCGCCGGTCGCCGAGCGTGGCCATGAGGCCATGACCGTCGAGCCCGTTGCCGTTCGGCCAGAGCACTTCTTCAACCGCGAATTGTCCTGGTTGGCGTTCAACGAGCGCGTCTTGGAGGAATCCAGCAATCCCGAGCACCCGCTGCTCGAGCGCCTGCGCTTTCTCTCGATCTCGGCGAGCAATCTCGACGAGTTCTACATGGTCCGCGTCGCCGGCCTGAAGGGCCTGGCCGATGCCGGCGTCACCACCGAGAGCCAGGACGGGCTGACACCCATCCAGCAACTGGCCGCCATCAACGAGCGCGCCGGCCGGCTGATGGCCGAGCAGCAACGCATCTGGAACGAGCTGATCGGCGAGCTTCACGACGAGCGGATCAGCGTCCTCGGCAGCGACGAGGTGACCGAGAGCGAATGGGAGGAGCTCAAGGAGCGCTTCGCCGACGAGGCGCTGGCGGTGCTCACGCCGATTGCCATCGACCCGGCCCACCCCTTCCCGTTCATCGGCAATTGCGGCATGGGCGTGGTCCTGCAGCTCACCCAGCGCCGCGACGAGGACCTCATCGGCCTCGTGCTCCTGCCCGGCAAGCTCGACCGCTTCATCCGCCTGCCCGGCACCGAGGCCCGCTACGTCCCGCTGGAGGCGCTGATCGCGCACTGGGCGCCGATGCTGTTTCCCGGCTTCGGGGTCAAGAGCTACGGCTATTTCCGGGTGATCCGCGACAGCGACATCGAGATCGAGGAGGAAGCCGAGGATCTGGTGCGGTTGTTCGAGACGCTGCTCAAGCGCCGCCGCCGTGGCCATGTGATCCGCCTCACCATCGACGCCGACATGTCGCCGGCGCTGCGCGACTTCCTGATGCGCGAGCTGCATGTCGAGGCGACCGACGTCTTCGCCATGGACGGCATCTTGGGCCTGGTCGACACCAAGGAGATCATCGGCAAGGACCGCCCGGAGCTGGCCTTCAAGCCCTACAGCCCACGCTATCCCGAGCGGATCAAGGATTTCGGCGGCGACTGCTTCGCCGCCATCCGGCAGAAGGACTTCATCGTCCACCACCCTTACGAGAGCTTCGACGTCGTCGTCCAGTTCCTCGACCAGGCGGCCCGCGATCCCGACGTGGTGGCGATCAAGCAGACCCTCTACCGCACGTCCGAGGGCTCACCGATCGTCGCCGCACTGGTCGCCGCCGCCGATGCCGGCAAGTCGGTCACGGCCCTGGTCGAGCTCAAGGCGCGCTTCGACGAGGAGCGCAACATTCAGTGGGCACGCGACCTGGAACGTGCCGGCGTGCAGGTGATCTACGGCTTCATCGACCTCAAGACCCACGCCAAGGTGTCGATGGTGGTGCGCCGCGAGGGCGGGCGGATGCGCAGCTACTGCCACTTCGGCACCGGCAACTACCACCCGATCACCGCCCGCATCTACACCGACCTCTCCTTCTTCACCTGCGATCCGCCCTTGGCCAGGGATGCGGCCAGGACCTTCAACTACATGACCGGCTACGCCGAGCCGCGCGGCATGGAGAAGATCGCCATCGCCCCGGTCTATCTGCGCCAGCGGCTGCTGGCCCTGATCGACGCCGAGTGCGACCACGCGCGTGCCGGCCGCAAGGCCGCGATCTGGGCCAAGCTCAACTCGCTGGTCGACGAGGAGCTGATCGAGAAGCTCTACCAGGCGAGCCAGGCGGGCGTCGTCATCGACCTCGTCATTCGCGGCATTTGCTGCCTGCGCCCGGGCGTCCCCGGCCTGTCGGAGAACATCCGGGTGAAGAGCATCATCGGCCGCTTCCTCGAGCATTCGCGCATCGTCTGCTTCGGCAACGGGCATGGCCTGCCATCCAAGCAGGCCAAGGTGTTCATCTCGTCCGCCGACTGGATGAGCCGCAACCTGTCGCGGCGGGTCGAGACCCTGGTGCCGATCGAGAACGAGACCGTGCACCAGCAGGTGATGTCGCAGGTCATGGTGGCCAACCTCAAGGACACGGCACAGAGCTGGCTCCTGGGCCCGGACGGCAGCTACAACCGGGTGCGGCCAAAGGGTGAGCCCTTCGCCGCGCACACCCACTTCATGACCAATCCCAGCCTCTCCGGCCGCGGCAGCGCCTTGCGCAAGGACAAGCTGCGCGCGCAGCGGCTGCGACTGGTCTTCCCGAGCAGCAATGGCAGCGCCGATTGACCCCTCCAGCATCAGTCCTCGCCCCCGCCCCGCCCCGACCCCGGCTCCGGATATTGTCGGGGCACCGCCGGCCGACGCCTCGCTCGGCCCCGACACCTCGCCGGTGGCCGTGATCGATATCGGCTCGAACTCGGTGCGGCTGGTCATCTACGATGATCTGAGCCGGGCCCCCTTCCCGCGCTTCAACGAGAAATCGCTCTGCGGCCTCGGCCGCGATCTCGACACCACCGGCGAGCTGCCCGAGACGGCGATCGCCGCCACGGTCAATGCCGTGCATCGCTACTCCATCATTGCCCAGGCGATGCAGGCGCACCGCATCGACGTCATCGCGACCGAGGCGGTGCGCGGCGCCTCGAACGGCGACACGCTGGTCGAGGCGATCAAGGAGCGGACCGACCTCGCGACCCGCATCCTCACCGGTGCCGAGGAAGCCCGCTACGCCGCGTTGGGCGTCGCCGCCGGCATCTGGCGGCCGGCCGGCATCGTCGGCGATCTCGGTGGCGGCAGCCTGGAGCTGTCGAGCCTCGAGCCCGGCGCCGATGGCGTGCCCACCGTCAGCCCGGCCACCACCAGCCTGCCGCTCGGGGCGCTCCGCTTGAAGCCGCTCCTCGACAAGGACCCGCGAGCAGCGAAGAAGTACCTCGACGATATCTTCGCCGAGCGCCCCTGGGGCGACGCCTCGACCGATTGCTTCTATGTCGTCGGCGGCGGCTGGCGGGCGTTGGCACGGGTCTACCTCGCCAACCAGAGAGCGCCACTGCGCGTCGTCCACGGCCTCGAGCTCGACCTGGATGCCACCCGCCAGCTGACCAAGTCGATCCTGCGCGCGAGCCCGGACGAGATCGCCCAGCTGCCCGGCGTCCCGGGGCGCCGGGTGGAGACCATCCAGGCCGCGGCCCTGGCGCTCGACCGCCTGGTCAAGGCGATGCAGCCGCGCCGCGTCGTCTTCTCGGCGCTCGGTCTGCGCGAGGGCTGGCTCTTCGCCTGCCTGCCGCCCGAGCAGCAGGCACTGGACCCGCTGCTGGTCGGTGCTGCGGCGTTCGGCCGGCCGCGCTCGCGGGTGGCGCATATCGGCGAGGCGATGCAGGACTGGACGGCGCCGCTGTTTGCCGGCGAGACCGAGGCCGAGGCCCGGTTGCGGCTCGCGGCCTGCGAGCTCTCCGATTTCGGCTGGCGCGATCACCCGGAGCTCAGGGCACTGCAGAGCTTCCACCGGCTGACCCAGTTTCCCTTCATCGGCCTCGACCATGCCGAGCGCGTCTTCATCGCAACCGCGATCTACAGCCGCTATGGCGGCAGCGGCAACGAGCCCGAGATCCAGCCCATCCTGCAATTGTTGGCGCCGGCCGAGCGGCAGCGGGCGATCGTCCTCGGCCGCGCCCTGCAGCTCGGCTACCGCTTCTCCGGTAGCGTGCCGGAGCTCTTGACCCACGCAACGCTGGCGCTCGCCGGCGACACGCTCCGCCTCGTCGTCGCGACGCTCGAGGACGTGCCGGACGGCGACCCGGTGCGTGATCGGCTGAAGAACGTTGCCAAGGCGCTGGGCCTGCGCCGGACCGAGGTCGTCCGGCTCTGACGCCGCTTCGTCTGGCCGTCAGGCGGCGAGCGCCAGCGGCCGCAACTGCCGATCGAGCGCACCCTGGCGCCGCATTGCCTTGATCTGCCCGATCCGGAAAAAACGCGGGGCGAAGAAGCTGGTCTCGCTCAGCCGGGCCGAGCGATAGGCGATCTGCAGCTGGTCGATCCCGCGCTCCAGCCGCCAGCGCGGCTGGAAATCCGGCAGCACACGCTGGATCTTGCCGCAATCGACCCGGTAGTTGCGGCTGTCGACCGCCTCGCCGGTAAAGCGCACGGCCGCACCCGGCACCCGCCAGGCGATCTGCTCGGCGATGTCCTTGACCCGGAAATTCTCGGCCGTGTCGCCGACATTGAACGCCTCGCCAGAGACCAGTTCGGCTGGCGCCTCGAGCACGCGCAGGAACGCCTGGGCGATGTCCTCGACATGCACCAGCGGCCGCCAGGGCGTGCCGTCGCTCTTGACCAGCACGTCGCCCGTGGTCACCGCATAGCCGACCAGATTGTTGACGACGAGATCGCCCCGCAGCCGCGACGACAGCCCATAGGCCGTAGCACTCCGCAGGAAGGTGGGCGTGAAGCCGTCGCTGGCCATGGGCCCGACGTCGCGCTCGGTCCAGACCTTGCTCTCCGCATAGGCCGTGAGCGGTGCCAGGGGCGCCGTCTCGTCGAGATAGGCGTCACCGGCAGAGCCGTAATTGCTGCACGAGGACGAGAAGACGAAGCGGCCGACGCCGGCATCGCGGGCGAGCTCGGCCAGGCGCACGCTGGCCCGGTGGTTCACCTCATGCGTGACCTCCGGGTCGAGGTCGCCCAGCGGGTCGTTGGAGAGCGCTGCCAGATGCGCGATGGCATCGATGCCGGCAAGGTCCGCGCGCTCGACGTCGCGCAGGTCCTTGTCGATCGTCCGCAGGCTCGGCTGCGGCAGGCCCGGGAAGTCGCAGCCCGCATAGAGCCCGCTATCGAGCCCGACGACCGCGTGCCCGGCTCGCTGCAGCATCGGCACGAGCACGTGGCCGATATAGCCGTCACTGCCAGTGACCAAAATCCGCATCTTTCGCCACCCCTCTTGATCTGTTGCTTGAGATGCTCGACATCCGGTCACCCTAAACTAACGCAATAGTTGATTTCAACCCTCATGAATCATCCCTAAGCTCAGCTGCAGCACCAACTGGACGCCGGCGTGGCTGAACGGCTACAGGACCCGGCAGCAGTCACCCGACCGGAGCAGCGCATGCAGGAGACCAGGGTCCGATTGGCCGAGCCGGCCGATGCCGCCCTTATTCTCGAGATGATCCGCGCACTCGCCACCTTCGAGCAGGAGAGTGACAAGGTCGTGGCGACGCTCGAGGATATTCGCCGCGAGGGCTTCGGCCCCAACCCTGCCTTCGAATGCCTGATCGCGGAAAACGACGGTCGGCCAGCGGGTTTTGCGCTTTTCTTCCACAACTACTCGACTTGGACCGGCCGGCGCGGGATCTATCTGGAAGATCTCTTCGTGCACGACTGGGCGCGTGGCCGGGGCGTCGGCGAGGCGTTGCTCCGCCGACTGGCAGGGCTCGCCATTCAGCGCGGCTGCGCCCGGCTCGACCTCTGGGTGCTGAACTGGAATCCGGCCAGAGGCTTCTACGAGCGGCTGGGGATCACCCACATGGAGGACTGGCTGCCGTATAGATGCCGCGGCGAGGCGCTTGAGCTTCTGGCCAAGACCGACCCGGAGTCGTAGAACCAACGGCCTTGCGACACGCTTCTTGGTGCGGCTCCAGGCCAGCGCCACACCGGGGTCCACTCAACATGAACGCCACCACCAGCGGCCAGCCCGGCAGCCTCGGCCAGGATCTGAAGATCATCGGCGTCGTCGGCACCGCGCATGGCGGGAGCCACTTCTTCCAGCTCGTGCTGCCGCCGCTCTTTCCCTGGCTCAAGGACGCGTTCGGCGTCTCCTACACCGAGCTGGCCCTTTTGATGACCGTCTTCTTCGCCACCTCGGGCCTGACCCAGGCGGCGGCCGGCTTCCTGGTCGATCGCATCGGTGCGGCCCGCGTGCTGGCAGCCGGTCTCGCCTGCATGACCATGGGCGCCGCACTGATCGCCATGGCGCCTGGCTACTGGGCGATGTTGCCGGCCGCAATCCTCTTCGGCCTCGGCAACGCGGTCTTCCACCCGGCCGATTACGCCATTTTGAACCACC
Source organism: uncultured Alphaproteobacteria bacterium (assembly GCA_942491185.1). Classification (GTDB taxonomy): domain Bacteria; phylum Pseudomonadota; class Alphaproteobacteria; order Geminicoccales; family Geminicoccaceae; genus SLRI01. The sequence continues at coordinate 319,537 of CALOAB010000018.1, forward strand.
ACATCACGCCCAGACGCATGGCTCGGGCGTTCAGCGTCCACACGGTGGGCGGCACGCTGGGCTGGGCCCTTGCGCCGCTGCTCATGGCGACATGCGCCACACTCGTCTCCTGGCGCTTCGCGCTGATCGTGGCGGCCCTGATCGGCCTGGCACTGACGCTGATGGTGCTGCTCAGCCAGCGCAATCTCGAGACACCGGCGGAAGCCCGGCATCACGACACCGAGAGCCGTCGCGCGGCGCGCGGCGCCGTCCTCCAGCTCTTCACCTCCAGCGCGATCCTGCTCTGCTTCGCCTTCTTCACGCTGCAGGCTGCCGCCTTCATCGCGGTGCAGAGCTTCATGCCGCTGGCGCTCCACTACCTCTACGGCACGGCCATGATGGTCGCGACGGCCACGGTCACCGCCTTCATGCTGGGCAGTGCCATGGGCAATATCGGCGGCGGCGTGCTCGCCGATGCCAGCGGCCGCTTCCAGCTGATCATCGCCGCCGGCTTCAGCCTGAGCGCGCTCTGCCTCCTGGCCGTGGGCTTCGTCGAGCTGCCGACCGCGGCGCTTTACGGCCTGATTGCGATCGCTGGTGCCTTGCAAGGCTTGACCACACCGTCGCGCGACATGCTGGTGCGGAGCGCCACGCCGCCCGGCGGCACCGGCAAGGTCTTCGGCTTCGTCTATTCCGGCCTCGATCTCGGCTCGATGATCATGCCGTTGCCGGTGGGCTGGCTGCTCGACAACGGCCATGAAGGCGTCTTCTTCCCGCTCGTCGCCTCGGTCACGCTGCTGATGATCCTCACCGCCACCAGCATCCCCGGCCGGCGCCCGGCCGCCCAGCCGACCGCCGCCGCCGAGTAGCCTCAGCGGCCGGGCGGTGCCCAGCCGGGAGCCGCCAGCTCGAACCCGGCGAAATCGAAGCCGGGAGCGACGACGCAGGAAACGAGCGTCCAGTGCCCAAGGCTACGCGCCGCCTGCCACGCATCCTTGGGCACCACGGCCTGCGGCCGCTCGCCCCGGCCGAGATCCGGGCCGAGCGTCACGTCGGTGGTGTCGATCGAGAGCTCAAGCGGCCCGCCGGCATGCCAGAGCCAGGTCTCGACCGCGTCCACCTTGTGCCAATGCGAGCGCTCGCCTGCCTTGAGCAGGAAATAGATCGCGGTCATCGCCGCCCGCTCACCAGCGGCAGCGGCTGCGCGAAAGGTCTCGACATAGTGGCCGCCCTCGGGATGCGGCACCATGCCGAGCAGCTCGATGATCGCATCTGGGTCCTGGGTCGCATTCATGCCCTTGCTCCTGCCGGTCGGGTTCGGTATCCAGCCGAACTGCAGCGCAAGCGCAGTCACGACGCAAGCCCGACCGGATCCGCGTCCGACGCGAGCCACATCCGGCCGGCCCTGAGGCAAAGGGACCATCATGCGACCCGTTACCGTTGTCGGTGGCGGCCTCGCCGGCTCCGAGGCCGCCTTCCAGCTGGCCGAGGCCGGCGTGCCCGTTCGGCTTTTCGAGATGCGACCGGTGCGCCGGACCGACGCGCACCAGACCGGCCTGCTGGCCGAGCTGGTCTGCTCCAACTCGTTTCGCTCCGACGATGCCTTCGGCAACGCCGTGGGCCTGCTGCACGAGGAGATGCGCCGGCTGGGCTCGCTGGTCATGTGGGCCGGCGACCAGGCGAAGCTGCCGGCCGGCGGCGCGCTGGCGGTCGATCGCGACGTCTTCGCCGGCCTCGTCCAGGAACGGCTCGAAGCGCACCCCCTGGTCGAGATCGTCCGCGAGGAGGTCACTGGCCTGCCCCCGGCCGAGGCCGGGCTTGCGATCATCGCCACCGGCCCACTCACGGCGCCCGCGCTCGCCGAGGCGATCGCCCAGGCCGGCGGCGAGGACGCGCTCGCCTTCTTCGATGCCATTGCACCCATCGTGCACAAGGACAGCATCGACCTGGACACCGCCTGGTTCCAGTCACGCTACGACAAGGAAGGCCCGGGCGGCGGCACCGCCGACTACATCAACTGCCCGATGGACGAGGCCCAGTACCAGGCCTTCATCACCGCCCTGATCGAGGGCGAGAAGACCAGCTTCAAGGAATGGGAGGCCTCGACGCCCTATTTCGAGGGCTGCCTGCCGATCGAGGTGATGGCCGAGCGTGGGCCCGAGACCCTGCGCTTCGGCCCGATGAAGCCCGTGGGCCTCACCGATCCGCGCACCGGGCGCCGGCCACACGCCGTCGTCCAGCTCCGCCAGGACAATGCCCTGGGCACGCTCTACAACCTCGTGGGCTTCCAGACCAAGCTCCGCCACGGCGAGCAGGCCCGTGTCTTTCGCATGATCCCGGGCCTCGAGCGGGCCGAGTTCGCACGCCTCGGCGGCCTGCACCGCAACACCTTCATCAACAGCCCACGTTTGCTCGATGCCGAGCTCAGGCTGAAGGTGGCACCGCATGTCCGCATGGCCGGGCAGATCACGGGTTGTGAGGGCTATGTCGAGAGTGCGGCCGTTGGTCTCGTCGCCGGCCGGCTGGCAGCGGCTGAGACCACCGGTCGAAAGCTGGCGCTGCCGCCAGAGGAGACGGCGCATGGCAGCCTCATCCGGCACATCACCGGCGGCGCGGACGCGGCGACCTTCCAGCCGATGAACGTCAATTTCGGGCTTTTTCCGCCATTGCCGGCCAAGGTCAGGAAGAACGAGCGCAAGCGGGCCATGGCCGAGCGCGCGCTCACCGCACTGGCGACGTGGACGACGCCCGAGGCAGCACCTCGACAGCCGGAGGCAGCAATTGGCTGACATGGATCACAACACAATATCTTGTGTTGCACTTGTGCTCGAACTACAAGGGTAAGGCGGTGGCGCTGATTGCCGCCGTGCTGGGCCAAGAGCCCGTTTCAGGAGTTTTCGAGGTGTTTCATGAGCTTGGCAACGCGCAGATGCGAGGAGTTGGATGGCCGTCGATGCCGGTGCATCGTCGGTCATCCAAGGACGACGCAGGTGCTGTTGCCAAGCTCACCTCCGGTCGGCTTACGGCTGGCGGCGGCTTCACAGCATGGCTTGGCCGATGCTCCAGCATCGACCCGCGCTCGGCTCCTCGCCGGCGCTCACCCGTAAGCCGATGAAACACCACGGAAACTTCTGAAACGGGCTCTAAGGGGGTTGGGGTGAATTTATCGGCTGCGAAACAGGCGTCGACGGCGGGCAGCGGGCTGCCGTTTCAGATCCGTGGCTCGCTTCAGACGGCATTATCGCTGAAAATTCTTCAACCGGAGGATCCGACCTTCTTCACCTCCCTGCTGGAGAAGGTGGCGCACGCGCCAGACTTCTTCAGGAACGCACCGTTGATCCTCGATGTTGCGGCGGTGAAGACCAAGGCGCCCGACTGCCTGACCGAGATCGTCGAGCGGCTGCGCGAGCATCGGGTGGTGCCGGTCGGGCTGCAGAATGGCTCGGATGAATGGAACGATGCGGCGGTGGCGCTTGGGCTCGCCATCTTCGGCGCCGGCGGCAAGGACGAGCCGCGCGCGGCAGCCAAGCAGGCGGTTCCGGCACAGCCGGGCAAGGTGATCCGCGAGCCGGTTCGCGGCGGCCAGCAGATTGTGGCCGCCGACGGTGATCTCGTCGTCCTGGCGCCGGTTAGCGCCGGTGCCGAGGTCGCGGCCGTGGGCCACATCCATATCTACGCGCCGTTGCGCGGGCGGGCCTTCGCCGGAATGAACGGCGACGCCAGTGCAATGATCTTTTGCGAGCAGCTGCACGCCGAGCTCTTGTCGATCGCCGGCATGCACATGGTGAACGAGGAGATCGACGGTCGGCTGATCGGCAAGCGGGTCCGGGCCACGCTCGCCGACCAGCAGCTCAAGGTGGAGCCACTACCATGAAGCAGGCACGCACCCGCCGGCCAGGACGCGGCAACCCGGTCAAGTCCGCCGGGCGGCACGACGCCGCCGTGACACATCCAAAGGAGCACGAATTGTCGAAGGTCATCGTCGTCACATCGGGCAAAGGCGGAGTCGGCAAGACCACCAGCGCTGCCGCCATCGGCACGGCCCTGGCGCTGCGCGGCAAGAAGACCGTGATCATCGATTTCGACGTCGGCCTGCGCAATCTCGACCTGATCATGGGCTGCGAGCGCCGCGTCGTGTTCGATTTCATCAACGTCATCAATGACGGCATCCGCCTCAACCAGGCGCTGATCAAGGACAAGCGGATCGACAATCTCTCGATCCTGCCGACCTCGCAGACCCGGGACAAGGACGCCTTGAGCCAGGAGGGCGTTGAGAAGGTCATCGACGAACTCAAGAAGAGCTTCGACTACATCATCTGCGACAGCCCGGCCGGCATCGAGAAGGGCGCCTACATGGCGCTCTACCATGCCGACGAGGCAATCGTCGTCACCAACCCCGAGGTCTCCTCGGTGCGCGACAGCGACCGCATCCTCGGCATCCTGTCGTCGAAGTCCAAGCGCGCCGAGCACGGCATGGACCCGGTCAAGACCCACCTCCTGCTCACCCGCTACGACCTCGACCGCGTGCAGCGCGGCGAGATGCTCAAGCTCGACGACGTCTTGGAGATCCTGGCCATCCCGGTGCTCGGCGTGATCCCGCAATGCGGCTCGGTCCTGCAGGCCTCCAATCTCGGCATGCCGGTCGTCCTCGACGACAGCTCCAAGGCCGGCCAGGCCTACAAGGACGCCGCGGCCCGGCTCATCGGTGAAGATGTCGAGCTCCGCTACGTCAGCCCGCAAAAGCGCGGTCTCGTCGACTGGCTGCTCAGGAGGAGCGCGTGAGATTCTTCGACTTCTTCCGGCTCCGCCGACCTGATCCCTCGGCTGACAAGGCGAGAGAGCGGCTCACGGTTCTCGTTGCCCTCGACCGCCAGGGCGGCGGCGGCCCGGACTTTCTGCCGCTGCTGCAGCGCGAGCTGCTGCAGGTCATCCGCAAATATGTCGAGATCGACCAGGACAAGGTCAATGTCGACTTCCAGTCCGGCACCGGCTTCTCGACCCTCGAGGTCAATGTCGAGCTGCCCAATCGGGCACTCGCCGCCAAGGCGAGCTGACCGGCCGGCGGCATCCGCCGAGTGGCTCAGCTCACGAAGCGGCCGAGCCTGACCGCCGTCTGGCCGCGCCTGGGCGTCGCCGTCGGCATCACCAGCACACAATCGTCGTAAGGCGTGCGGATCGGCTTCGGGCCGTCGGTGGCGATCACCGTGCCGGCCCGCGGCACCACCTCGAGCGCCTGGACCGGGCGGGTGAAGGCGAAGGGCTCGTGCTCGACCTCGACCGCCCGGCTCACCTTGATCAGCTGCTGCGGACGCAGCCGTCCCGGCGGCAATAGCGGGCCCAGATGCGGGGCGCCAATGCAGCCGACCGCTGCCAGGAAGCGCAGGCAGGCGGCATGCGCCACGGCAGCACTCTCCTTGGCCCAGTGCTGCCCCGCCTCGAGCAGCACCGCACGCGCCTGGCCCAGCGGATCGGTGAAGACCGCGGCATCGATCAGCCGCGCGCCGCCATTGTGGCCCGCATCGGCCACCACGACGGCCGGATAGGCCATGGCGTTGGCGAGATCCCGGCCACGCGGCGACAGGCCGGCAAGCAAGAGCGGTGGTCCGTCTGTCTGCATCGAATGCAGATCGAGCAGATAGTCGGCCGACCGGAACAACGGCCACAGCTCCCGCAGCCGCCGCCGCTCGCTGGTCACCGCCGGCGCGTCCAGCACGGCATCGTGCCAGAGCCGGTTCATGTCCTCGTCGACATAGCGGCTGTCCCAGGGCCGCGCCGGATCGAAGCGGGCGTAGGCCGCCACGTTGGCGAAGGTGAGCCAGAGCGTGCCTCGCTCGGGCCGGATCTGCCGCTCGAGCAGGTCGACCAGGGCGATGGCACCCGACAGCTCGTTGCCGTGCATCAGCGCGTTGATGACGACGGTGGGTCCAGGCCGCCGGCTGCCGAGGCGAAGCGCGAACGGAATGCCCTCATCGCCGCGCGCAAAAGCGCCGATGTCGGGCGGCTTCAGCGCGACCTTGGGCAGCGGCTGGGCTGCTGGCGGGACAAGGGGGAGTTCACGCATGTCGAGACCAGCCTATAGAGCAGAAACCAGCCACGTCGCCAGCGGCAAGACAGTCATCGACGCGATCACCACGAGCGCTGACCTGGGCGCTCGCCCCTGCCGTGTTAGTTGAGCTAGGATACGCTTCGCAGAGCAGGAGATGGAGATGCGGGTCAAGGCACTACGCGGTCTCATTGCGGGTCTCGGCACAGGCCTCGGCGCCACCACAAGACGGTTCCCGGATGCCCGCCTGACGGCGGCACTGGCACCGTTGATCGCCGCCGTGCTCTTGCTCGCCGCCTCGCCTGCGATGGCCCAGGACAACCCGCTCGACGCCGTGCTCGGGCTTCGCGCCGAGGTGCCCGGCGACGCCCGCACCGCCAGGACACTCGGCCGCCAGCGGCAGGGCTCTGCCGTGCTCATCGACAGCGCCGGCCTGGCGCTCACCATCGGCTACCTCGTGCTGGAAGCCAGCCAGGTCAGCCTGCTCGATGCCGAAGGCCGGACCATCCCGGCCGACATCGTGGCCTATGACCACACCACCGGCTTCGGCCTGGTGCGCGCCTTGCTGCCGATCGAGGCCACACCCTTGCCGCTCGCTGCCGGGGCCGACCCTGCCATGGACGAGCCGCTGCTGGTGGTCAGCCGCGCCGGGCCACTCGAAGGCACCCAGGTGAGCCTGGCCGACCGGCGGGTCTTTGCCGGCTACTGGGAGTACCTGCTCGACGAGGCGTTGTTCACCAGCCCGATGCACAACCAGTTCGGCGGTGCGGCGCTGATCGACACGGCCGGCAGGCTGGTCGGCATCGGCTCGCTTCGGGTCGGCGACAGCCGCGGCGACGGCGAGCCCTCGCCCGGCAACATGTTCGTGCCGGCGAGCCTGCTGCCGCCGATCCTGGGCGACCTGCTGACCACCGGCCACACGGCCGAGGCCAAGCCCTGGCTCGGCATCATCAGCCAGGAGAGCGAAGCGGGCGTCGTCCTCGGCCGGGTCACCGATGGCGGGCCGGCCGCTGCTGCCGGGCTGCGGCCCGGCGATCGGGTGGTCGCCGTGGGTGATGCCGCGATCGGCAGTCTCGAGACCCTCTACCGCTCCGTCTGGAAGCTGGGTGGTCCTGGCGTCGTCGTGCCGATGCGGGTCGAGCGCGGCGATCGGCTGCTGGACGTGCAGATCAAGTCGATCGACCGGCTGAGCTTCCTCCGCCTCGATCCGACCTTCTAGGCCGATGCAAAGTCCCGCCGTCTACCTCGCCGGGCCCGAGGTCTTCTTCCCCGACGTCGAGGCGGTGGCAGCCGAGCTCAAGCGGCTGTGCAGTGCTGCCGGGCTCGAGGGTCTGTTTCCGACCGACGCCGAGCGCCCGGTGGATACCGGCGTCTCCATCGCGAGCGCCATCTATCTCGGCAATGTGGCGCTGATCGATCGAAGCCAGGCGGTCATCGCCGATATCAGCCCGTTTCGCGGTGCCGGCATGGATCCGGGAACCGCCTGGGAGATCGGCTACGCCATCGCGCGCGGCCTGCCGGTCTTCGCCTACACCCACGACCTGCGCCCCTACCTCGATCGGGTCGGAGCAGCCGCCAAGGGTCCGCGCGGTCCCGCCGACGCGGACGGCCTGCTGATCGAGGATTTCGGGCTGGTCGAGAACCTGATGATCACCGAAAGCGTGCTCGGCATCGACGCCGACGCGGCTTCAGCTATTCGTCGCTGCGCCCAGCATTTCCGCCGTACCAATCAGACCTGACCTCTGAACGCCCAGCCGGTCATGCGTTTCTCGATGAGCGCGAAGATGGCGTACATGCCAACGCCCATGATCGCCACGACGATCAGCCCGGCGAAGACCAAGGGCACCCGAAAGCTGGATGAGGCCTGGAGCATCAGATAGCCGATGCCGCGATTGCCGGCGATGGTCTCGCTGATCACCGAGCCCACGAAAGCCAGCGTCACCGCCACCTTCAGGCTCGCGAAGAAATACGGCATGGCGCGCGGCAGCCCGACCTTGAGCAGGATATCGAGGGGACGGGCGCCGAGCGAGCGCAGCACGTCCTTCAGCTCGGGCTCGAGCGTGGCGATGCCGGTCGCCACGTTCACGACGATGGGAAAGAAGCTGATCAGGAACGCGGTGAGCACCGCCGGCACGGCGCCGATGCCGAACCAGATGACCAGCACCGGCACGATCGCCACCTTGGGGATCGCGTTGAAGCCCACAAGGATCGGGTAGAGCGCCGCGTAGGAGAGCGCCGAGGCGCCGGTCAGCACGCCGAGGAACAGCCCGAAGGCCACGGCGATGGCAAAGCCCACCATGGTCACCCAGAGCGTGAACCAGGCATTGAAGAGAATGGCGCCAAAATACTGATAAAGCGCGCCGATGCTCGCCGATGGCGTGGGCAGGATGAACTCCGGCACCTGGAAGACCCGGCAGCCCGCCTCCCAGACGAGAAAGAGTGCCAGGGTGGCGACCCAGGGCGCCAGCTTGAGCTTCAGGTCATCGCTCAACTCGCGCGCACCTCGCTGATGGCGTCCCGAAGCTCGTGGACGATATCGACAAAACCGGGCTCGAAGGTCATCTCCAAGGAGCGCGGCCGCGGCAGCTCGATCCGCTTGCTCATCACGATCCGCCCCGGCCGCTTGCTCACGACATGAACCGTGTCAGCGAGATAGACGGATTCCCGCAAGTCATGGGTGACCAGGATCACCGTGAACTGGCGGTCCATGAAGAGCTTCTGCAGGACCCCCCAGAGCTCCTCGCGGGTGAACGCGTCCAAGGCCGCAAACGGCTCGTCGAGCAGCAGCAGCTCGGGCTCGTGGATCAGCGCCCGGCAGAGATTGGCGCGCTGCTGCATGCCGCCCGAGAGCTGGTAGGGCGCATGGGCGGCGAACTCGTCGAGCCCGACTGTCGCCAGCAGTGCCATCGCCCGCTCGACATGCCGCTTGCGCTCGCGGCGAAAGGTCTGCCGGTGATCGCGGCTGACCTCGAGCGGCAGCAGCACGTTGTCGAGCGTCGTCCGCCACGGCAGCAGCGTCGCGTTTTGAAAGGCGATGCCGATGCCGTGCTGCGGTCCCTTGACCTCGCTGCCCTCGAGCTCGATCCGCCCGCCCGACGGCAGCTCCAGCCCGGAGACCATCTTCAGCAGCGTTGATTTGCCGCAGCCAGACGGGCCGACCAGAGCCACGAACTCGCCCTTCTCGATCGAGAGGCTGCAGTCCTGGACCGCGAGCGTGCCGTCCGCCCCGCCATAGCGGAGCGAGACGGCATCGATGTCGATGAAGCTCAACGGAGTTGACGAGGGCGGTGTGGTGCTGTCGACGCGGCTCAGGGCAGCTGCCGAAGCTCGGCGTCGGGCAGGAACGCGTCGGTCCAGATGTCCGACGCGGTGGGCGGGTTCTCGAGTCCCAGTGCTGTCGAGAGCTGCGTGATCGAGCTGGCCAGCCGCTCGTCATCGACCCCGCCGAAGCCGTTGGCCCGCGTGTAGTCGGTGTCGATGTTGATATCGATCGCCAGACCCAATCGCTTGACCTCGAGCTCCTGGTCGATGAGCGGGTCGTACTCGGCCACCATCGCCACCGCCTCCTCGCGGTTCTCGATGATGTACTGCATCGCCTTGGCGACGGCGCGGTTGAACCCGGCAATGGCGTCCGGGTTCTCCTCGATGAAGTTGCCCGAGGCGATCACCGCGTTGCCGTAGAAGTCCATGCCGTGATCGGCGTAGAGCATGTAGACGATGTCCTCCTCGGCCACGCCCCGCGACTGCAAATCGAGCATCGAGGAGAAGTAGTGGCCAGAGATGACGTCGACCTCGCCCTGGATCAGCATCGCCTCGCGCAAGGGCGGGTCCATGTTGATCCGCGGCACGGCTGCCTCGTCGATGCCGACCTCGGCCGCGAAGGCCGGAAAGAGCTTGTAGGACGCATCGAACACCGGGCCACCGAGCGACCGGCCGACCAGGTCCTCGGGCGTCTCGATGCCGGACGACTTGAGCGTGTAGAGGCCGAACGGCGGCGCGTCGTAGACCATGAAGACGGCCTTCACCTCCTGGTCCGGGTTCTGCACGGTGAACTCGACCAGCGCGTTGATGTCGGCGAAGCCCATCTGGTAGGCGCCGGACGCCACGCGGGTGACGGCTCCGGCCGAGCCGTTGCCGCTGTCGATCTTGACGCTCAGGCCTTCCTCCTCGAAGTAGCCGAGCGCTTCGGCTGCGATGATCGCCGAGGTCGGGCCCTGATAGGCCCAGTCGAGGGTGAAAGCGATGTCGGTCTGAGCCGACGCCGGCGCACCGGCGAGCAGCGTGGCCAGGCCACCGCTGACGGCGAGCGCAACCAATGGGGTGCGGATCTGCATGAGGTCGTTTCCTTTTCTGCCCGCCGGCACAGCAAGCCGGCGATCGCCCATTTTCGTGTTTCGGCCCGCTGCCGTCTTCGCGCTGCAACAAAGGCGAGAAGCCCGACGCTGACAAGAACCAAATGTGTCAGGCCCGACGCCTTAGCCAGTGCCAGATCAAGGCCGGAACGGCCCAGCCGTCGCGGGCCTCGGCTACACCCCCGAGCGGTCCTGCCGCCGCCAGCCGGCGCGCGTGCCGCCGGGCCAGCACCGCCGGCAGCAGCGCCGGCAGCACGCGGCGCGGCAGGCTGCCGGCGAGGCGCACGGCCCCGAGATGCTCTTGCGCCCGCACCAGCACCGCGCCCGCTGCTCGTGCCAGCGCCTCCTGGTTGCTTTCGGCGAGGATCGCCTCGGGCGTGACCTCGCCGCCTGCCAGCAGGTCGGCCGGCAGCAAGAGGCGGCCCTGGGCTGCATGAAAGCGCAGCGCCCGCACCAGCCCGACCAGCGCAAAACCGGTGCCGGCCCGCTCGGCCAGTGCCAGGCTCGGCTCGTCACCGCCACAAGCGCGCGCCAGCAGGCGGTGCAAGCGCCCCGAGGTCGCCGTGGCATAGGCTTCGAGCGCGCCTAGATCGGCCGGCTGCAACCGATCCAGCTCCGCCTCACGGGCCTCGATCAAGGCCACGAGCGTGCCCTGGTCGAGCCGCCCGTCGGCCAGGCCCGCGGCCAGCGCCGGCAGCACCGGATGAAGGCCAAGCGCGCTCCCATCGGCAGTCTTTGGGTCAGCCGCATTGGCTATCGCTTCATGCCACCACTGATAGCGGATCATTCCGGCCATCGGCTCGTTGACCAGCTCCGGGATCCGCGCGAGCTCGGCATTGAACAACACCAGCGACGCGAGGAGCGGCCGATCACCCGGCTCGGCGAACGCCAGTGCCAGGCTGCGATCAGGGTCGAGGCGGCGGGCTTCGGTGAGCAGATCGAGCGCAGGCTCGGGCATGGGTCGATGACGCCTCCAGCGTGTGGGTTGGCGGGTCCGGATCGGCACCGATCAGGTCCGATCGGTGAGCGGCCGTGCCCACGAGATTGCCCTGGCGGGCCTTCCTTTGCCGACCGGTACGCCTTATGTAGCGCAGAGACGAGGTCTGTCCGGGCGAACAGGTCGTGATGGACGAGCGCAATGACAGCAAAAAGGCGAGGAACCCATGACCTTCAAGCTTTCCGATCTGCCGTACGAGTACGAGGCGCTGGCGCCCTACATGTCGTCGCAGACGCTGCACCTGCACCACGACAAGCACCACCAGACCTACGTCACCAACCTCAACAACCTGGTCGAGGGCACGGACCTCGAAGGCAAGAGCCTGGATGACATCGTCAAGGCGGCCTACGGCGATCCGGCAAAGCAGGGCATCTTCAACAATGCCGGCCAGCATTGGAACCACGAGCTCTTCTGGCGGATCATGAAGAAGGGCGGCGGCGGCAAGCCCGGTGGCGAGTTGGCGCGGCGGATCGACGACGCCTTCGGCAATTACGACACCTTCGCCGAGCAGTTCAAGACGGCAGCCGCCACGCAGTTCGGCTCCGGCTGGGCCTGGCTCGCGGTCTCCGGCGACACGCTCAAGGTCGTGAAGACCCCCAACGGCGAAAATCCACTGGTGCACGACATGGTGCCGATTCTCGGCATCGACGTCTGGGAGCACGCCTATTATCTAGACTACCAGAACCGTCGGCCGGAATACGTGGCAGCGTTCCTGAACAACCTCGTCAATTGGGAAGAGGTCGAGAAGGAGCTGGACAACGCCGTCGGCTGAGGCCTGGATCCCGTCGGCACGGGGCCGCCCTGGAGCGGCCCCGCCTGCCTCGCGAAGGAGATAGCAGTGGTGTCCACCCCGTCGCCCATTCGTGGCATCGTCACGGCCCTGGCGCTCGTCGTCATGCTGAGTGGCTGTGCGGCCACCAGCACCGCCGTCTCCAAGCGCAATCTCGACGTCCAGACCAAGATGACCGACACGATCTTCATCGAGCCGGTCACGGCCGACAAGCGGACCGTCTATGTCAGCGTCCGCAACACCTCGGACAAGCCCGACTTCACGGTCGAGCCGGCCATTCGCCAGCAGTTCGAGGCTGCCGGCTATCGCGTCGTCGACGACCCCGACGACGCGCAGTTCATGCTGCAGGCCAACGTCCTGCAGGCCGGCCGCAACAGCGAGACGGCGGCCGAGGCAGCCGGTGGTGGCGCCTTCGGCAGTGCTGTCGGCGGCGGTGCCATCGGTGCCGGGACCGGCTACCTGCTGGGCCAGGCCGGCGGCAGCGATGTCGGCCTGTCGGTTGCCGGCGGGCTGATCGGTGCCGCGATCGGCACGATCGCCGACGCCTATGTCCAGGACGTGACCTACACGGTGATCACCGACATCCGGGTCTCCGAGCGTGCCGAGGACGGCGTCGTCGTCAGCCAGTCGGAGCAACAGGATCTGAGCCAGGGCTCGGGCGGCTCGGTCATCCAGTCATCGAGCAAGATCACCGACTGGAAGCACTACCAGACGCGGATCGTGGCAACCGCCAATCAGGCCAATGTCGAGTGGGAGGAGGCGGCCCCCTCCATGGTCGACGGCCTAACCCGATCGATCGGCGGCATCTTCTGAGCCGACGCAGCGACGTCCGATAGCGGGCTGCTAGGCCCCCTCGCCGACAAACGGGTTCGACCGGCGCTCCTCGCCGAAGGTTGATCCCGGCCCGTGTCCGCAGATGAACGAGATGTCGTCACCGAGCGGAAAGAGCTTGGTGCGCACGGCGCTGATCAGCGCGTTGTGATCACCGTAGGGAAAGTCCGTTCGGCCGATCGAGCCTGCGAACAAGACGTCGCCGACGATGGCGAACCGTGCCGCCGCATTGACGAAAGCGAGGCTGCCGGGGCTGTGGCCCGGGCAGTGGTAGATGTCGAACGACTGACCGGCGATGCTGATCGTGCCGCCCTCGTCGAGCCATTCGTCGGGCGACACGGCCTCTGCCTCGGGAATGCCATAGGCCGCCGCCTGCTCTCCCAGCGCCTCGAGCAGGAAATTGTCTGCCCGGTGCGGGCCGACGATCGGCACGGCCTTGCCCTGCCGCTCGGCGAGCAGGCGGTTGAGCGCCTGAACGCCACCCGCATGATCGATATGGCCATGGGTGAGCAGGATGCGCTCGACCGTGAGCCCCTGCGTCTCCAGCAGCTCGACGATGCGCGGCGCGTCACCGCCGGGATCGACCACCGTCGCGACCTTCGCCTCATCGTCCCAAAAGACGCTGCAGTTCTGCTGCAACGCCGTCACCGGGACGACCGCGCCCTTGATCCCTGCCAAAGCCTACCTCCACATTCCGCTAGAAAACGATCGGCCGCTAGAAAACGATGCGCCGCTAGAAAACGATCACGTTGCGCAACGCCGTTCCCTGGCGCAGGTCCGCGATCGCCTCGTTGATGGCCGCCAAGGGGTAGCGGCCCGAGACCAGCTCGTCGAGCTTGAGCTGGCCGTCGCGGTAGAGCTCGACCAGCCGCGGGATGTCGCTGCTAATGCGACTCGAGCCCATCTTCGAGCCCAGGACGCGCTGACCATCCGCCGCCAGGCTCGCCGGGTCGAGGTCGACGGTAACGCCGGAGGCCGGCATGCCGACGATGACCAGGGTGCCGCCGCGGCGCAAAAGCCCGATACCCTGCTCGATCGCAGCCTTGCTGCCGACCGTGACGAAGACGTAGTCGGCGCCGCGTCCGCCGGTGAGGCCACGAACTCCCGCAGCCAGCTCCCCGGTCGTCGGATCGAGCGTCGCGGTGGCGCCAAAGGCCAGTGCGGTCTCTCGCTTCCCGGCAACGATATCGACGGCGATGATCGGCCGGGCACCGACGATCCGGGCACCCTGGACGGCGTTCAGCCCTACCCCGCCAGCCCCGATCACCACGACCGAGGCCCCTGCCGGCACGGCCGCCGTATTGGTCACCGCCCCCACCCCGGTGATCACGCCGCAGGCGAGCAGCGAGGCAGCGGCCGGCGACAGGTCGGGGTCGATCCGCACCAGCTGCGAGCGGTCGACGACCACCCGCTCGGCAAAGGCGGCCGTGGCCATGCCCTGCTGCAGCTCGTGGCCTTTGGCGTCGCGGAGCGGCGAGGCGTGCGAGCGCGGAAAATCGTGACCGCAGGCCGTCTCCTCGCCCTGCTCGCAAAAATAACAGCGACCGCAGGAGCGGATCAACGTCACCACGACGTGATCGCCCGGCGCCACGCCCTGCACCCCGTCACCACAAGCGGCCACCACGCCCGCCGCTTCGTGGCCGTAAACCGCCGGCAGCGTGCCGCCCCAGGCGCCGTCGATGAAATGCACATCGCTGTGGCAGATGGCGCAGGCCCCGAGCGCCACCTCCACCTCGCCTGGCCCGGGTGGTGCCAGCTCCACCTCCTCGATGGTCAGCGGTGCGTTGAAAGACCGACAAACGGCAGCCAGCATGACGACGACCTCGGCACTTGCGTATCGACGACTAACGAAGCCGGCTCCATAGACCGCCAGCGTTCCTGGTCAAAGCCGAAAAACGCCGATGCTACCTGCTGCCACGGCAGCCGCCGCCCGCGACCTACGAGGTGTGAATTGCGGGTGGGCCGCCAGTGCGTGCCATGCAACAAGGCGCCCAGGAACAGAGCCCAGGCAATCGGAGACTTCTCATGCACATCCAGGAATGCGAGGTCCTGGTCGTCGGCAACCCGCCGCCCGGCTTCGGCGGCCGCTACTTCATCCTCGTTCGCCTCGAGACCAATGACGGCATCGTCGGCTGGGGGGAGGTCTATTGCGCCACCTTCAGCCCGCATGTCGTGGCCAGAATGATCGAGGATACGGCTGCCCGCTACGTCATCGGCGCCGATCCGACCGCGATCGAGAGCGTCTGGCGCCGGGTCTACTCGGCCGGCTACGGCCAGCGCCCCGACATCACGCTCGTGGCCATCCTCTCCGGCCTCGAGATCGCCATGTGGGACATTGCCGGCAAGGCGGCGGACAAGCCCGTCTGGGCGCTCCTCGGCGGCCGCGTGCACGAGCGCCTCCGGGCCTACACCTATCTCTACCCGGGCCCCGGCGAGGGTGCGGATTTCTACGACGACGCCGAGCGCTCGGCAGCAGCTGCCGCTGTGGCCGTCGAGCAGGGCTTCACCGCGGTCAAGTTCGACCCGGCCGGTGCCTATTCAGCCTTCGACCCGCGCCAGCCCTCGCAAACCCAGCTCGAGCGCTCGGCGCGCTTCTGCCGGCTGATCCGCGACGCCGTAGGCGCCCGCGCCGACCTCCTCTTCGGCACGCATGGCCAGTTCACCGCGTCCGGAGCGATCCGCATGGCACGCCGGCTCGAGCCCTTCGATCCTTTGTGGTTCGAGGAGCCGACGCCCCCTGAGATGCCCGAGGAGATGGCCAAGGTGGCGCGCGCCACCTCGATCCCGATCGCCACCGGCGAGCGGCTCGCCACTAAGTATGAGATCGCGCGCGTGCTGGCCGCCGGTGCCGCCTCGATCATCCAGATCAATCTCGGCCGCTGCGGCGGCCTGCTCGAAGGCAAGAAGATCGCCGCCCTTGCCGAGACCCACTACGCCCAGGTGGCGCCGCACCTCTATTGCGGCCCAGTTGTGGGCGCCGCCAACATCCAGCTCGCCACCACGCTCCCCAACTTCCTCATCCTCGAGAGCATCCAGGACTGGGGCGGCTTTCACGCCGCACTGTTGAAGCAACCGATCCAATTCGAGGCCGGCTGGGTGCGCCCACCAGAGACGCCCGGCATCGGGGTCGAGGTGGATATCGAGGTGGCCCGCGCCCACCCTTACGAGGGCCCGGAGCTGCACCTGGAGATGGCCGACCAGACCGTATGGGAGGTCTAGCAAGTCACACGGGCCTTAACGGAATATTAGGGATTAGCGGCTAACCTGACGGTTGTTCAGCTCAGGAGCAGCCGAGATGCAGTGCGCGCCGCTCGGGCTGGCGGCCCATCGATGGGTCGCCGCCCTGGCTCGACCAAGGCGGTTCGCCAGCGATCGCCACGGGACGACGATGATCGAGTTCGCGCTTCTGGGCGCGCCCTTCATCGTCATCGTCATGGGCATTTTCGAGCTGGCGCTGATGCTGCTCGTCGCCGGCAATCTCGACACCGCGGTCGCCATCGCCGCTCGCCAGGGTGGCATGGCCGCGACCTCTCCCAGCGCGGCCGCGCTGCGGACAAATATCTGTGGCGAGATGCCGAATTTCGGGCGCGACTGCGCCGCGGCGCTCACTGTCACGACGGAAACGCTCGCGACGCCGGCCGGTCAAAGCGATATCGTGATCGTCCGTGCGGTCTACAATTGGCCCTTGCTCAACCCCGTGGTCTCGGGCGTGCTCGCCGCCGGCGCTGATGATCCCGGCTTCAACTTCGTCTCGACCAACGCCTTTCGCTCGGAGGCCGGCTGATGCGCCGGCTGTTCCAGCACCTCGCTGCCATGGGCCAGGGCGGGCTGGCGGCCATCGAGTTCGCGCTGGTGGCACCGCTCCTGATCATCATCTATCTCGGCAGCGCCGAGGTGACGATGGCGTTGATGGCCTATCGCAAGCTCGGCTCGGCGGCGGTCATCGCGGCCGAGCTCACATCACACAGCCCGAGCATCGACGCCACCACGGCCGCCCGCATCCAAGAGGCGGCGACAGCAGCCCTCGCCCCCTTCAACGCCGCCGACCTCGATCAGCGCCTGACCGGGGTCGTCGTCGATGCCGGCGGCGTAGCCCGTGTGGAATGGAGCGTCGGCGATGGAGCGGTCGCTCTCGTCGTCGGCAGCGTCGTCGATGTGCCGGCCGATCTCAGCGTGCCCGACGAGGGCATCGTCATGGCCGAGGCCTGGCTCGACTACGCCTCGCCGGCCGCCTTCGCCATTCCCGGCAACTGGCGGTTCACCCAGACCCATTTCGTTTACCCACGGATCAACGATCGCGTGCTTTGGGAGTAATCTCCATGAAGTCCGACCCATCAGCCCTAAACGTGTCGGGCCGCGTCATCCGAACCGCCAGCCACGCCGGCTTGGGCTCGGACAGGCGTGGCGCCGTGGCGCTGGTCTTCGCCTTGCTGGCCGTCCCCCTGACCGGGACGGTCGGCCTCGCGGTCGACTACCAACGTATTTCCGCAGCCCACCAATTCATGCAGACGCAGGTCGACGCCGCTGCGATCGGCAGTGCCGGCGCCGGTCCGGACAGCGTCTCGACCCGCTGGCTCGATCGGGTCGAGCGGGCGACCAGCGCCCATTTCGAGGGCAGCACCTGGCCCGACAGCATCGTCGTGGACGGCGCCTGGTCGACGCCGAACGAGTATGTCGCAACGGCCCGGGCGACCATCGATCTGACGCTCCTGCGGATCGTTCCAGGCATCCCGGACACCGTCGATATCAATGTGCGCGCCGTTGCCCAGCTGGCACTGCCCACCCTGGTCTACGAGGAGCCCGAGGTCGCCCAGCTCGATCCCGAAGCCGGCGACTACAACCGCATCTCGGCCTACTGCTTCGATCCGACCGCCGGCGGCGGCGGGAACGGCAACGGCAACGGCAACGGAACGGCAACGGCAACGGCAACGGGAACGGCAATGGCAACGGCAACGGACACGGGAATGGCAACGGCAATGGAGACGGCCGCTCGCAGATGACCGTAATCGCCGACAATGCCGGTACCAGCTACGAGTTCACCATGCCGCGCTGCGCCCCCGGCGAGGTGTTGAGCTACCATCTGAAGAACGTGCGCATGGCGCGCACCCAGCCCGATCTCTGGGACGATCCACTGCGCGAGAACTACGATTACTACACTGATACGCAGCTCGTCGCGGGCGTGGAGCAGTACGATCTCGATTGGGAAATCCTCGAAACCGTGCTCTGCGACACACTCGAAGATTGTGTTCCACAAGGCGACGGCGGCGTCATTCCGGCCGGCCGAAATCGCGTGCCGCAGCAGAACACTCAGCAATGTGAGCCCGGCAAGTACATGTATTACGGCTGGGAGGATCGCCCGCCAGGCCGCGGCTGGACCGACCGCGACTACGACGACATCCGCGTCATCATCGGCTGCCCGGTACTGGAGTTCGAAGGCGACAAACGCATTCGTCTGGTCAGCTAAAGCACTCTCTACCTCTATGGAATCGTTTGGAGTTTCGATGCTGAAAGACTTGTGACTTAAGCTTGGGGCTGGTGAAGGAGGCCAGCCTTCATGGCTTTTGAGCCTTCCGCCGATCTGCGCCGCCGTGTCGTGGCGCCGGTCAAGGATGAGATGTCAGCCCGTGCGGCGACGATACGCTTCAGCGTCGCCCCATCAACGGCAATCGCGTGGTGGCAGCAATGGCGCCAGACGGGCTCCATCGAGCCGCAGGCGCACGGGGTGAACAGCGCTCGCACCAGATCGAACCGCATGGTGCCGAGGTTCTGGCGCTGGTCGGCGAGATGCCGAACACCGCGTTGGCCGATCTCGTGGTGCATCTTCAGCACAAGGACGATCCGACTGTTGCAAGCAGCACAGTCTGATGGCTGCTCAACTGCCAGGGCCAAAGAGCCCCGCGCAGAAGTCTCGGTGATGCTCCATGAAGTTGGCAACGTGCACATGCGAGCTGGATGGCCGCCGACGCCTGCGCATCGAGCCAGCCATGCTCCACGGTCATGCCCGACAGATGGGCTGATTGGGGTTGTGCCCCTCAGGTGAGGGTGGCTGCTCCGTTTTGGATGTTGGAACGTGGTCGATGTGAGCCGCCAATCCCGTCGCTGGCCGCTCGCTCCTGGTCGCCCGGCGGACCGTACTGAGTCACCTGCGCAGCATTGAGAACGTGGTCCGCGCGAGGACGGCATCAAGCTGGGCACGCCGAGCCGCAAGGACTTTGCCCCGCGGGTGCGCGAAATGGCCGGAAACGAGCCCGAGCTCATGGTGATGCTCGAGCCGCTTCTGGCCGTGCTGGCTTCGATGCTGGAGCAGCGCACCCGGCTGACCAGGCAGGTCCTCGACATCGTCCGCGAAGAGAAGGCCTGCCGGCTGCTGATGACCTCGCCCCTCCGCGGTCTGCTGACCGCGTCCCCTCCGGAGATCGGATCGAAGGCCTCCTGGCCTTCGATGGCATAGGTCCGATCCCCAGTGGGGGTGCGGGGTCCCACGGCCCCGCAAGGGCGCTGACCTATCGTGCGACGATCGACCGGCCGGACCGGTTCGACCGTTCGCGCGACGTCGGTGCGCATCTCGGGCTCACGCCGACACGCTATCAGTCCGGCGAGACGGACATTGTCGGAAAAATCAGCCGCTGCGGCGACGAGCTCGCCCGCGTCGGTTGGGTCGAGGCGGCGCATTCGCTGCTCGTGCGTTAGAGGAACTGGTCGGCACTGCGCGTCTGGGGCCTGGTCGTCACCAAGCGGCGTGGCATGGCGCGAGCCAAGGTAGCGGTCGCCAGGAAGCTCGCCGTCATCCTGCATCGCATGTGGAGCGACGGCACCGACTTCCGCTGCGGCAAGGAGTCAGTGCCTGAGCGGGCACCGTTGTCCAAGTAGCGGACAGGATCGCCCGAAGACATAGGCGTGAAACGGCGCGTCCCTGCCGGGACGATGGGCGCGGCGATCTCGATCAGAACCCTGAGCCTTCGGATCCAATCCGAAAGGTCGTGAACAGATTGAGACGCCCCGCTCTCCTGAACCCATCATGCGGCGATCCAGCGTCGACCAAAATGGGCAGCGACCGCGAAGAGAAGCGTGTGACCCGCCGGAAAGAGCCGAACCAAGCGGTGGCAGAAAGCAGCGGAGCTGCTTGACACCAACGACCCCAATCAGAGAAGCGTTCTCTACTCCCGCCGCAAGGCAATCGCATTAGGCCGCAGCGAGTAGCTGGATGAGGAACGCGTCGTCCCAAGCGGCGCGCTTGATCTTCCCCCGCGTGGAGCCGTTGTCCTGGTTGGCTCGGATGATGTTGAGCACGAAACGGCGCAATCGGGCGAGGTTTTCGGGGCCGTGGTCCTTGCGGGCGCGGGATTGGTCCTCGTCCATGACGACGTCGAGAACCCAGTCGCAGCCGGTTCCGACATGCCATGTGCGGACGATGTCGAGGAGCGCTCTGTGGAGAGGGGTGTGGAGAGGCGTGTGGGGCGGGGTCGTCTTGCCGTCGATCTCGCGGGTTGCCTCGATCTTGCCGATCGTCTTGAGGCCAGGAAAACGGTGCCACTCGGCGAGCCAGGTCACGTCGTGAAGAACTTTGGCCCGGCGGGTCTCGATGAGGCCGTGGTCGCCGTCGACGGTCTGCGCGATGTTGTCTGGCGCGGCATCCGGATCGTCGAGCGGCAGTCGGATGACCTCGAGGAGCGTCTGCTGGTTGCCCTTGACAGCCAGCACATAGTCGCCGCCGCGCTGGAGAATCGCCTCTGCGGTCGCCTTCTGGCAGTGCATCGCGTCGGCCGTCACGATGCGGCCGTCCAGGGTCAAGAGCGCCAGAAGCTCGGGCAAGGCCGTGATCTCGTTCGACTTGCCGTCGACCTTGCGCTGCCCCAGCGCCAGTCGCGTGTCGCAAGCGAAGGCACTGATCAGATGCAAGGGGCCCTGGCCCGATCGCCGATCGAACGACCGACGCGCGGTCTTGCCGTC
Source organism: uncultured Alphaproteobacteria bacterium (assembly GCA_942491185.1). Taxonomy (GTDB): domain Bacteria; phylum Pseudomonadota; class Alphaproteobacteria; order Geminicoccales; family Geminicoccaceae; genus SLRI01. Next base: position 340,479 of record CALOAB010000018.1, read on the forward strand.
GACCGCGATTACGCACCTCCACCCGTACAGGCGATCCGCTCGGCGAGTGTCGCGACGTAGCGCGCGAAGCAAGCGTCGAAGGCCGCGGGATCGAGCAGCCGGAACACCCGTGAGAACGTGTCGTGGCTCAAAATGCCACCTGGCAGGCGCAAAAAACGGCGCAACAGCGCCTCATTCGAGCGGCCGAACAACACCATGTCGACACAGCAGGCACCGCTGACCATCGCCAGAAGCGCCACCATCACGATCTCGTCGAGCTCGTGCCGCTGCGCATTGCCTCTGCGCGGATCCGCCAGAGCCGCGAAACACGCCCGAAACCCTCCATGCCGCCCTTCCACAAGACTCGGGCAGCGACAAACGAGCATAATTCAACACAAAACGATTCTACAATCTTCTTGTGCGATTCGCCTGCCTCCCGCCGGTTAAGGTTGGTTTCGATGTGTTCGTCATCGCCGGATGAAGCGTTCTCTACGGAAACGATGAAGTTGGCTGTCGCAGAACGCTTCTGGGTGGATCGGCTCAGCGCAGCGGCGGCTGGTTAGACCGATCTGATTCCTGCAGACTGAGAGCTGGATGGGAGAGATTGCGGGGTGAGGTGAGGGAGGATTCTGGAGGTGGGGGAGAGTGGAGTGAGGTGTGGGAGTTGGTGGAGGGGTTGGTGTTTGGTTTGGGTAGGCAGAAGGTGTGAGGAGAGGGTGGGGGAGGGAGGGTGGTTTGGATGGAGGGTGGGGGTGAAGGTGATGAGTTGAGTTGGGGTAGGTTGAGAGGATAGGGGTTTGAGGATTGAGGAGTGGGAGGGTAGGGAGGTGTGTGAGGAAGAGGGGTGGGGAGAATAGATGGTATGGAGGGGTTTGGAGGGTTATGGATGAGGGATGGTGATGGTGTGGTTTGGGGTGGGGGTGTTGGGGGGGTTAGTTTGATTGGGACGATAACAAGGATATGGTCTGTGCGAGAGGGGGTTGTGGTGAGTCGGAGGAGCGGGGACATCGCGAGCAGTGGGAGACGGGGGGGGACGGGGGAGATGGGATGTCCAGGTCAGCCGCGGAGGTGGCCCGCGAGTGGGTCCGAAGGCAGCCGGTTGCGGCCATTCGCGACCGTCGCGACGCCCCCCGCCCTCTCCGCCCCCTCCCCGATCGTGCCCCTCCGACAATCGGCGGTGCGAGCCCGGGCCGTCTCGGCGTGGTAGGCCTGCACGAAGATCGCGTCGCTCTGAGCAAGGCCCATCACGAAGAACCGGATCTTCTGCTCGGCACCGCCCAGAACCGTCACGGCCTCGCCGAAATCGGCCTGCGCGTGGCCCGACGGATGCTGTAGGGGAGCAAACACCTCGCGGCGGGCCTGACGGCGCGGCCGCAGATCGTCGCGCACCGTCGAATAACCGCCGTCATAACCGCGCTCGTCACGCAACCGCTCGAGGATCCGCTGCGCCGTATGGCGCTGCTTGCGCAGCACGCGCTCGTCCTCGTCCAGGATCTGGTCGATGAAGCCCACATGATCCGCCAGCTTCGGGCGCCGCACCGGCATCACCCGCCGATAACCCGGTGGCACCGAATGCTTCAGGATCTCGGCCACCGTGCCCGAGCGGCCCCGCGGCGGCTCATGCCATCCCGCAAAACCGCAAAACGAACGCGACCATGAAGCGCTACGCCGTACATCCCCGCCCCTGGATCGGCAAAACCATCCAGAAACTTGCACGTGGCAGGTTCTTACGCCGCCAGCCCAGCACCATGCCGGGTACTAACGTGGCCGATTATTGCTCCGCCATTGTCAGAAGGGCCGAAGATGCCGTGTTGATCTTGTCGAGCAGGCCGCTTCGCGCGGCATCGCTCCTTCGAGCCGAGAGGCATCGGTCACGGCCCACTTGCAGATCAGGTCATGTTCACGGTCGATCAAGATCTGGTTCTGGGAGCCAAAGCCAGGGATCGCGATGGTGACCTGCTTCTTCTTGTCCGTTCTCAGCTTGGCTTTGGTGAACTTCACCGTCCAGCGCGCAGCACGATCCTTCTGCCGGCGTTTCGCGGACTTTCTCTTCCGAGACTCGGGAATGCGGCCGGCCTTGATCTCGGCCTTCTCGCTCCCGCTGCTGGGTGCTGCCACCAGCGTGGCATCCACGAGCTCGCCGCCCATGATCGGCAGGAGCCGATCATCAATCCGCGGGCAGCCGCCGCTGGAGCCGTCGGAATAGCTGAGCGCGGCAGCCAATTCCGGGCCGAACAGCTCGACATCGACCGTCTTGCCCTGTCCCTTGAGCTGATCGCTAAGCTCGCTCCGCCGACGCGGCCGGTCATCGATGTGGACAAAAGCCTGGTTGATCTGCCAGCCTCTCCTCCGCCAGAGGGCCTTCGAGGCGTACTGGTTTGATCAGCGCGCTTGGCCGCCAGGCCGATATTCGGAAAAGCGCATGCCGAAAATGCCGAAAATTGCGCCGCAACCTCGTGCCACGTCGCTCAGGCCTGTGACCATGTCCACGCTTCCCGTCGCGATCGCGCGGGCCATTGTCACCAAGCCGATCAGCATGCGCGCAGCACCCTTGAGCCCGCGGCGTGCCCGAACGCCAAGCGAAGCGTCATGCATGAGCTCCATGGCCGCAATTGTCGTGCCCATGCGGAAATACCGCCGCAATACCCAGCGTGGTGTAGCACGACTTGGTGGAATGGTTTCCAATACCTGCGCATCCGCTGCACAAACGGCCTTCAAGCCTGAGCGCAAAGCGTGCCGGAAGAACTGCTCGTCCTCACCGCCGGAATGATTGAAGGCCATCTGGAAGCGCCAGCCTGCCGCGCGAACCGGCTCCAGTGCCATCAACACGTTGCCTGTGTAGAGAAAATCGATCGCGGCGCCGTCCTGCAGCGGGCCGACCTCGAAGAAGCCACCTTCGCGCGCCCAGCGCGGCGGCTCTTGAACGAAGGACGGCAAGACCGGCCCGGCCACGAATTGCGCCCCGTGGGCCAAACCGACGGCCAAGAGCGCGTCCAGCCATTCTGGAACCGGCACTTCGTCGTCGTCGATCATCGCCAGCCAATCGGCCGTCGCGGGTGCGGCTTCGAGCTGTGCATTGCGCGCATAAACGAGACCCCGTCGCGGCTCGTGATGGTAGATGACCGGCCAGCGCAGCAGCGGCCGGCACGTATCGACAATTGCCTTCGCTGTAGGAGCGAGATCGTTGTCGACAATGATGATCGTGATCCGGGGCTCGCGCACCCGCTTGAAGGTCAGACGCGACAAACCTTCGAGCAGCTGGCGTAGCCCATCTGGGCGGTTGAGCGTCGGGGCGGCGATCGCGACGTGGAGCGGCGACAGGACTGGGTCCTGCTCTGGCGCGCCGGTCGCATCGGCCAGTGGCCGCTCGATCAAATCAGTGCTCATGACTGCGCCACCATTCCGCCACCCAGCCGCCGCCGCAAGCTGCCGAGAAGCTCGACGCCAATGGTCCGGCACGACGCGGCATTGGTCGCCAACAGCAAAGCGCCAAGCAGACAGGTTGCTGCGCCCGTGAAGAAGAAGGCTTCTATCAAGCCAGGCAAACGAGCTGCAACGCCGATGAACGGCGCCGCAGTGAGACAAACGCCACCGACCTTGAGCATGTCGACCGTTGGCCACGGCAAGACGAGCCAGCGGCGCGTGAAATACACAGCCACCGCCAGAACGACCACGAAACTCGCCAGCGTGGCAATCGCGGCGCCCAGCGGCCCGTAGGACGGGATCAAGAGCAGATTCAACACGACGTTCAGCGCGGCGCCAATGCTCACCACGGCAGCATTCATCAAGGTCCGGTTGGCGAGAGTGAAGCAGTAAGAGAAATAGTAGGACTGGATGCCCTGAACGAGGGTCGCCATCACGATCCAGGGAATCAACGTTGCCGCTGCATCACGAAACTCCACGCCAAACAGCAACCTCGCGGCGAGGGGCGCGCCGGCGGCCAGGATGGTCGCGACCGGCAGGGCGGTCACCAGGAGCAGCCGCGCTTGCTGCATAAGATGCGCACGAAACTGCTCATGCTGCCCCAGCTCGAACGTCCGAAACACGACGGGCGACACCGCGAGAAACGCCGAGAGCATGACGATCTGCAGTGTCCGCTGCGCGAGGTCGTAAGGTGCTGCGTAGACGCCGGCGGCATCGACACCTACCAACGCCGCCAGCAAATACCGATCCGAGATGCCGATTATCGAGGCCGCAATGGCCACTACGGCGAGCGGCAAGCCAAACGACGCCATGCGCTTGATGGCAGCATAGTCGGGGCGTTGCGCCATCAACCGACGGCGCCACTTGAGCGCAATCACGCAAACCGGCAACGCATGCGCGACGAGCACGCCGACCAAGAGCCCCAGTGCACCATAGCCAGCGAGCAAGAGAAGGCTGCCGAAGGCCAGGCTGCCAAGCGCTCGCCCCGCAAGCATGGTGCCATAGAGCGTTGGCTTCTGACGCGCATGAACCACCGCCAAGGTAATTTCCAGGCCCGCATAGGTCCAAGCAATCGCTGCCGCCAAGGCCACGAGATCGCTTTGAACACCAAACGGCGCGATCATGATGATGGCAGCGGCAGCGGCAGCGACGATCACCGACACGACCAAGAAGCCCGCGAGAGCCGCGCCAAGCGCACGCGGACGCTCGCCATCCTCGGCCGGAAGATATCGGTGGACGGCGCTTTGAATCCAATGAAAGCAGACGGCGAACACCGTCATCGCGCCCGTCATGACCAGCGTGAACACACCATATGCTTCAGGCGACGCGAGGCGCGTGTAGATTGCGACTGCCAGCAAGCCACACAGTGCAGCGACCACTCGCACAGCGAAATAGATGCCCGCGGATTTCAGCAAAGCGCGCGCAACCGAGCTTGCTCGTTAAGGTGACTAGCCATTCAGATTGCGCTCCGCTGAAGTCGACTTGAAGCTAAAGCTCACGGATTTCGTAGTCGACAGGAGCAACGCCACAAACAAGACCCAAATAAAATCATTGGCCTGGAGCAGCGAAGCCTCAGTGATGTTACGAAAAGCAAAGGACACAAAGAAGACGAGGGCGAAGGCGGCGGCCGGCTCGCGCGTCTCGCGCAAGGCCAGAACCGCAGACTTGAGAACTGCCGAAAGAAAAACGTAGACGGCTATGCCGACGCTGACCGCGCCGCCGGCGATCCAGAGCTCGACGATGCCGTTATGCGAGTAGAATGGCGCATAGAAGAGCCGAGCCTGCAGCTGGTTGAACCACGGGAACCCGGGCTGCCAGAACGAGCCATAGCCGTAGCCCAGCCAAAACCGGTCCATCATGTAGGGCCAGACCAGCTGCCAGATATCCGTTCGTCCGCTGGCCGTTGCGTCCTTCTCCAGCCCATCGAAAACCAGCGCTGCCAGATCCTGCTGCGATAGCAGAACGACAAGCAGCGGACCGAAGAACAGTACCGCCAAGAGAGATGCCAGGGTCAACCCGCGTGCCGTCTGCCAGGCTCGAAAAAGGCCGGCAAGCAGCAGGCCTATCAGCGCCACGACGAGCGAAGTTGCCGAGCGCGAGCCAATAAGGAGCACGCACGCCAGCATAAAGAACAGCAGGAAGCCCAAACGCAACCCGCCCTTCGACGTCGCGATGGCATAGAACAGAACCAGCATGGCGACCCCGACACCTGCGCCAAAGCCGTTCTTGTGCATGTAGGCGCCCACCCAGGTGCCGCCCCAGGCGTCGGTGTGGTCGATGCCGATCGACGGCACCGCCACGATCAGGAAGGCGCAGATGGCCAGGTTGATGCTGACACCGATGCCGAGCAGGCGGATCAGCCGCGTGCGGTCGTAATGCCAGCCGATGAAGAGGCCGAACGCGCTGCTGCCCATGAGCATCAATGTGCGGAACAGCGTCATGTTGGAGTCGACGGACCAAAGTGCGGACAGCAGTGGTAGGAAGAGCAGGACCGCCAAGAGCGGATTGGCAAGCAGCGCCCGCGGAATGGCACCAGACAGCGCAGCGAACAGAAATCCGAGGCCGTAGGTCAGCATGTAGATCGGGCCGACCAGCTGCCCGAGCGGGCCGGCGCGCAACGTCACCTCCAGGATATTCGTGCCGAACACGACGATGCCCAGCAGGACGACGATATCCCCGACCGGCAATCGTAGCGTGGCGCGTCGAACCTCCGGAACCGGGATCGTGTCGGTCGCGAGTGCCACCCCACCTCCTTCGCAACATGAAAATAAGCCAGGGGCGCAAAAGCCGACTGGCAGCACTTCGACGAAGCCGCCGTCCTCGAACGGCAACCGACACGAACGCCCAACAGCAACGAGTATCCGACGCAATCGAGCAGCTCAGTTTTTACCAATCGCCCCGATGTTCTTCAATCGTTCTCATACCGCGACCACACCATGGTATGTGATGGTCGTCGCGCAAGCGGTTCGGCCCGTCGACCTCTGCGCTTACCTGTTCTTAAGCTTTTGCTGCGCATGCTCTCGCGCATGCCGGGAACCGTTGCCAGCATCGCACTACTTGCAGCCTCACTCGACGAGCGGGCGGCGTTGCTCGCGCGCCTGCTCGACTCCCATCCGGCACGCCACCTTCTGGCGGAGTACGAGGCCGTGTTCCTCGATCGGCGGCCCTGCGTCGATAGTGGGTCGATTGACGAGCCCGGGGCAGCGCGACGTCTGCTGACGGCAATGGACAACGCGATCGCCGAGCTCGAGGCATTTGCCGGCCAGGGTAGCTCGAGCCCTTGATCGACAGCCGACCGCCGGCACCAGTCCCCGCGCGTGCCCTACACGCTTGATCGTCATGCACTGCTCAAGCGCCAAGTTGCTTGCCCGATCACCTCGAATCGTGACAGTTCAAGCGGAGGGAAATCGCAGCAAGGAGGTCAGATCGTGCGGCTAACAGGCTCTCTCTTCGGCTGTCTGCTGGCAGCCGCCATGGTCTCGGCCGCGGCGCAGGAAGTGCCGGATCTTCAGGGCCAAGAGGTCGTGGTGGTGACCGAGAACGCCTATCCGCCCCTGCAGTTCGTCGATCCCAAGACCGGCGAGGCTATCGGCTGGGAATACGATTTCATCGCCGATCTGGCGGAGCGCCTGAACGTCACCGTCGCCTACGAGAACGTCTCATGGGATGCGATGATCCCGGCGGTCGCGGAGGGTCAGTACGATCTCGGCATGACCGGCATCACGATCACCGAAGAGCGCGCCGAGCAGGTCGATTTCTCCGCACCCTACATGCGCTCGGAAATGTTCATGCTGGTCCGCGGCGACGAGGACCGCTTTGCCGATGCCGCGGGCTTTGCCGCGTTCGAGGATGGTCTCATCGGCTCGCAGGCCGGGACCACGCCCTTCTATGTCGCCATCTACGACGTCCTAGACGGCGACGAGGCCAACCCGCGCATGCGCCTGTTCGAGACCTTCGGTGCCGCGGTCCAAGCGCTGCGTATCGGCGATGTCGACCTGGTGCTCACCGACGGCACTGCCGGCGAAGGCTATGTCAGCGCTTCCGACGGTGCCCTGAAGCTGGTGGGCGAGGCGCTCGGCACCGAGGATTTCGGCTTCATCTTCCCCAAGGGCTCGGATCTCGTCGCCCCGTTCGATGCGGCGATCGAGGCCGCGCGTGCCGATGGCACAATCGAGGCCTTGAACATCAAGTGGTTCCGCGACACCGACCTCGGCGGCTAGGAAACTGCCGACTCCGGCCACGCGCGGCCGCGGGCGCGACCCGGACGGCACATTTCCGTGGTGGCTGGTCGCGGTCATCTTCATCGGCGCCGTGCTCGCCTGGCAGATCGCGACCAGCGAGCTCTACAGCGAGGTCTTCAGCATCGTTGCCCGCGGTGCGGGGATCACCGTCTTCGTCACGGTCGTGGCGTTCACGCTGGCCACGACGCTTGGCCTCGGCGTGGCGCTCGCCGCCCTCTCCCGGTTCGCCGTTCTGCAGCAGATTGCCCGCTTCTATGTCGAGGTGATCCGCGGCGTGCCGATGCTGGTGCTGCTGTTCTACATCGCCTTCGTCGCTGCCCCCGGCCTCGTCTGGCTCTACAATGCGGCCATGACCGTGCCACGCGAGATGGGCCTCGTGGGCGAGCTTCGGGTGCGCGACGTCTCGCTGCTCTGGCGGGCGATCATCGCGCTCACCATCGGCTACTCCGCCTTCATCGCCGAGGTGTTCCGCGCCGGCATTCTGGCGGTCGACAAGGGCCAGATCGAGGCTGCGAAGGCGCTGGGGCTCTCCGGCTACCAGCGCTTTCGACTCGTCGTCCTGCCCCAGGCGATCCGCATCATCCTGCCGCCGCTCGGCAACGACTTCGTCGCCATGGTCAAGGACAGCTCGCTGGTCTCGGTGCTCGGCGTTGCCGACATCACGCAGATGGGCAAGGTCTACGCCGCCGGCTCCTTCCGCTTCTTTGAGACCTACAACATCGTCGCCTATACCTACCTCGTCATGGTGATCGGATTGTCGCTGGCGCTCCGCGCCCTCGAGCGTCGTCTCGGCCGTGGCCGCTGAACGGAGGACAAGCCTTGCAACCGACCACGAGCCGGCCGCGATGAGCCGGCGCATCACCGAGCTTCGCGTCATCCTGATCAAGGCGCCCTTGGCGGCACCCATCATCGCCCCGTTCGGCAAGGTCGACGTGCGCCACAATCTGCTGGTGCAGCTCCACCTCGAGAGCGGCGTCACCGGCATCGGCGAGGTCTGGGCCAACTTCCCGCCCTGGGGCTGCCCGGAGAGGGTCGAGATCCTCAGGCGCGTCGTTCGCCCGGCGCTGATCGGTGAGACGCTCGACGACCCGGCCAGGCTGCACCAGAAGCTCGCCAAGGCGATGCGCGGCCTCGCCAACCAGATGGGGGCAATCGGCCCCTTCCAGCAGGCCTTGGCCGGCACCGACAGCGCCCTTTGGGACGCGCACAGCCGAGAGTTGGGGCAGCCGCTACGCCGCGTGCTGAACGTCGCAGCGACCGATGCAGTCCCAGTCTATGCCACCAACCTGCCGATCGACCGGCCAGATATGATCGACGCCATGGCCGCCAAGGGCCACACCCGATTCAAGGTCAAGCTGCCCGCCGATGCCGAGGCCGGGGCCCGCCATCTGCCGGCAGCACGAGCCGCGGCGGGCGAGCGGCCCTTGATGATGGATGCGAGCCAGGGCCAGACACCGGCCAGCCTGATGGCGATCATGGACGTGCTCGAGGACACCCGCCTCGACTGGCTGGAGGAGCCCTTCCCCGTCGACGATCTCGACTCCTACAAGGCCTGGCACGCCACCTTCGCCCGGCCGCCGCTCGCCATGGGCGAGAACAGCTACGGTGAGACCGGCTTTCGCACGCTGCTCGATGTGATCGATCCGGAATGGGCCCAGCCGGACATCACCAAGACCGCCGGCATCACCATGGGTGGCCGGCTCTGCACCATGGCCAAGGCAGAAGGCAAGCAGGTGGCGCTGCACATGTATGGCGGCCCGGTCGGCCTCTATGCCAGCGCGCAGCTGGCGGCCGCGCGCGACGATGTCGACCTGGTCGAGATGGACGCCAAGCCCAATCCCCTCTTCGCCCATCTCGACCGGGCACCAGAGGTCATCGATGGGCGGCTGCAGCTGCCCGATGGACCCGGTCTCGGCATCACCATCGATCCGGCGGTGCTCGCTGCGTTCGACGTCACCGAGGGCTGAGCAGATGAGAATCGCAATCTATGGTGCCGGTGCGGTGGGCGGCTTTCTCGCCGCCAAGCTCGCCCGGGCGGGGCGCGACGTCGCGTTGATCGCCCGTGGCGACCATCTTGCGGCCATCCAGGCAGACGGCTTGACGCTCGAGACACCGGACCAGCGTTTCACCGTTGCGGTCCAGGCCAGCGACAACCCGGCAACGATCGGCCCGGTCGATCTGGTCCTGGTCACGGTGAAGACCACGGCCAACCAGGCCGTCGCCGACGGCATCGCCCCGCTGCTCGGCCCCACGACACCCGTGGTCTTCGCGCAGAACGGCGTGCTCTGGTGGTACGGCCAGGGCTTCCAGCCACCCGTGCCGGCCGACACCAGGCGGCTCGACCCGGATGGCAAGCTGGCCGGCGCCATCGCGCCTGAGCGCCGGCTCGGGCTCATCGTCTATTCGCCCAACGAGGTGAAGGCGCCGGGCGTCGTCACCACGGCGTCCACCAAGAGCCGCTTCGTCCTGGGGGCCGCGGACCCGAGCCGTCCGCTCGACGATGTCACAGCCGCCCTGGGCGATGCCGGCTTCGGCCTGGCGCAGGCAGCGGACATCCGGGCCGCGATGTGGAAGAAGCTCCTGGTCAACGTCTCGACCGGTCCCGTGACGGCGCTCACGCGTGCCACTGCCGCGGGCGTCGTCGAGGATGCGGGTACCGGCGTCATCTCGCGCCGGCTGATCGAGGAGGCGCTGGCGGTTGCCGAGGCGCACGGCTTTCTGGATCTGGGGATCGATCCGGCAGCGCTTTCGGCCGCCGGCTCGAGGCCCGATCACAAGCCCTCGATGCTGCAGGATGTCGAGCGCGGCCGGGCTATCGAGATCGACAGCATGGCGCGCATCGTCCAGGACTTCGCGCGTCAGGCAGGCATCGCCACGCCTACCCTCGATACCGTGCTGGCGCTGCTTATCCGCCTCGGCCGGACGCTGGGCATCTACTCAGGCAGCGACTGACGCGCCCGGGCACTGCGCATGTTGTGGACGTGGACATGCGATCCGACCGGGATCGCAGCCGTCGTCAGGCCGATCGGCTGGCCGTACTTGATCACGGCCGCACCGGCCTCGAGGTCGCCGAGCGCCAGCTTGTGGCAGAGCGGCACCGGCTCCAAGACCGCAACCGGCTGACCCGCCACCTCGACCACCTCGCCAGCCATGAGCGGCCGGAGCGCCGTCGCCACGTTGTCGGCGGCGGCGAGCCGCAGCACGGCCCGCCCGCTCACAGCACCGACCCGAAACGGCTGATCACCTCGTCGCTCTCGCCCAGGACCTCGCCCCAGGTGAGCGCCCCGGACGCGGTCTCCAGGAGCCGCGCCTGCAGCCGGTCGGCCGCAGCCTCCAGGCTCTCCTCGCCGATGAACACGGGGCTCGCATCGAAATCGATCTGCTGCCTCACACGGGCGGCCGTCGCCGGGTTGCCGGTCACCTTCAGCGTGGGTGTGAGCGCGCTCACATAGCTGTTGCCGACACCGGTGGTGAAGAGCGCCATGCTCGCCCCGGCTGCTGTGAAGCCGGTGACCGATTCGGGCGCGTAGGCAGGCGCATCCATGGCCCAGACACCCGGCCCCGGCGGCGGTGCGGCGTAGTCGATCACGCCCTGGATCGGCCGGCTGCCGCCCTTGGCGATGGCGCCCAGCGACTTCTCCTCGATGCTGGAAAGGCCAGCCTCGATATTGGTCGTGCTCGGGTTGTTGTAGGTGAGATCGATGCCGGCGGTGACCGCCATGCGCTCGCGCGCCGAGGCCGCCGCACCGATCGCATCCGCCACCTCAGGGCTGGCGGCTCGTGCCAGCAGCGGCGCCTCGGCACCGATCCATTCGGTCGTCTCGCCGAAGATCGCGGCCCCACCGGCATCGACCAGCCGATCGACCAGCACACCCAGCAACGGGTTCGCCACCAGCCCGGAGCTCGGATCCGAGCGGCCGCATTCGAGCCCGAGCAGCAGCTCGCCGGCGGCCAAAGGCTCGCGGCGCGCGAACGACAGCTCCCGAACGAAGCCGGCAGCGACGCGCACCGCGCGATCGGTGAGCGTCAGCACGTCATGGCCGCAATCGTCGAAGCAGATCGCCTCGACCAGCCGTCCCGACGCCGCCGCCGCACCAGCGACCAGATCGACCACCGGCTGGTCGGCGCCGATGACCACCACGGCACCGACATTCGGATGGCTGGCAAAGGCGCAGAGCGCGCGCCGCTGCACCTCCCGGTCGCGGCCCAGCACGCCCGAGCCGAACGGCGTGCCGAGCACCGTCACGCCTTTGAGAATCGTGCCGATCCGCCGCGCTGCGGGTGTCGTGAGCCCGGTGACCGACAGCACCAGCGTGAGATTGCGCACACCGGGGCGCCCCGAGGCTCGACGAAACCCCTCGAATGGGCCCATCATCGGGCAACTCCGAGAAGCGCTACCCAACGCAGCAGAGGCATCGCATGCAAAGCCCGATCTTTCCCGACGTGCATATCCCGATCCTCGCCGATGTGGTTCTGCCCGAAGTGCATCGCGTCCGCCTCTCCCAGCCGACGGCACCGGCCATCGCCGATATCGCGGGCCATGTCGGTGCGGCGCTCCATCAAAGCGCCGAGCTGGCTGCCCTTCGACCGGGTGCTCGCGTCGCTATCGCCGTCGGCAGCCGAGGCATCGCCGACCTCGCGACCCTGGTCAAGGCCAGCGTCGCCTGGCTGAAGGCGCAGCGCCTCGAGCCCTTCATCGTGCCGGCCATGGGCAGCCATGGCGGCGCCACCGCCCCCGGCCAGGAAGCCGTTCTCGCCAAGCTCGGCATCGACGAGGCCCGGATCGGTGCGCCAGTGCGTGCCACCATGGAGACAGTCGAGCTCGGACGCACGCGCGATGGGATACCCTGCCGCTTCGATGCCGAGGCCGCCTCGGCTGACGCCATCCTGGTCATCGCCCGGGTCAAGTCGCACACCAGCTTCGACCGCCCGATCGAGAGCGGTCTCTGCAAGATGCTGGCCGTCGGCCTCGGCAAGCAGGCCGGCGCGGTGAACGTCCACCGCCTCGGCCCCAAGGGCTTCACCGAGACCATCCCCGACCTCGCCGGCATCGCTCTTCAAAAGGCCAGAATCGCCTGCGGCCTGGCGGTGGTCGAGAATGCCGGGCACCAGATCGTCACCATCGAGGCCGTGGCACCCGAGGCCTTCGCCGCCACCGACGAGCGCCTGCTGGCCCGCGCCAAATCGCTGCTCGCCCGCCTGCCCTTCCGCCAGCTCGACGCGCTCCTGGTCGAGGAGATCGGCAAGGAGATCTCGGGCTCGGGCATGGACTACGCCGTGACCGGCCGCACCGACCTGCGCGGCATCCCCAATCCCGACCACATCCTGGTCAGCAAGCTCGCCGTGCTGCGCCTGACCGAGGCAACCCACGGCAACGCCATCGGCATCGGCCTCGCCGACTACATGCCCCGCGCCGCCGCCAACGGCATCGACCTCAAGAGCATGTACGAGAACGCCATCACCGCAGCCATCGGCGAGAAGGCGCGCCTGCCCATCGTGCTGCCCACCGAGCGCGAGACCCTCCAGGCATTGATCGCCACCAGCTGGGCCAAGGACACGACCAGCTGCCGCTACTGCCAGATCAAGAGCACGCTGGCGCTCGACGAGGTCCTCGTCTCCCGCCCGCTGCTCGACGAGCTGGATACCGATACGCCGGCAGAGATGCTGGCTTTCGACGAGAAGGGCCAGTTGTTGACAGTGATTTGAGGGAAAAGACGTAGGGCGAGGAGGCTGGCCTCCTCGCGCTCCACCGTTATTTTGGGACGGGCGCGTACTCCCATCGTGACACGACCCCAAATATAGCTGTGGAAAGCGAATAGCTCTGCTTGGTACGATACAGATAACAACGCGACTGCCGCCTCTTCCAGACCGCGCCGATCGCGACGAACATGGTGCTGGCGTACTTGGCGCAGACGGTGCTCGGGCTGCCGCAGGGGTATTGAGCCGATCTAATGGGCGCCGCGCTAGGCGGCCGCAGGCGTCAGCAGGGGCTCGACGTCGGTGGCGATGCCCGCGGCGCTGACCAGGACCTCGGCCGTGACGACGGCCCGGTCGTCGAGCTGGACGCTCGGGGTATCGGCGTCGTCGAACGCGCCGGTGCGGACATCGAAGACGCCGTCGTCGAACTGCAGCAGCTCGACGGAGGAGAGGGTGTCGCGGCCACCGTCGCCGACCAGGTCCTCGACCGTGCGAGCGGTGCTGTCGGTGCCGGTGATCCGATGGTCGGCGAAGGCGCCCGCGAAGATCGCCGTATCCAGGCCCAGATCGCCCAGCAACACGTCATCGCCTGGCCCGCCGACGAGGATGTCGTCGCCCAGCCCGCCGAGCACGACGTCGTCGCCGTCGCCAGCGTCGATCACGTCCGCGCCGTCACCGCCACGGATCGTGTCGTTGCCGGCATCGCCGGAGATGGTATCCGCCCCGGCACCACCGGCGATGAGGTCATTGCCGTTGCCGCCATGGATCAGGTCGTCGCCCAGGCCGCCGAGCAGCTTGTCGTCGCCGTCGCCGCCGAAGATCTTGTCGGCGCCCGCGCGGCCAAACGCCGTGTCGTCGCCAGCGAATAGAAGGATGGTATCGCGGTCGTCCGTGCCGATCAGCTCGTCGTCGTCGTCGGTGCCGGTGATCGGTGGGGCAGACGTGTAGGTGATGTTGGTGTAGGCGCTGTCGGTCGTGGTCGCGAAGCGACCGTCGAGGTCCCCCTCGAGCGTGACCCTGGCCAGCACGGTCGTGCCGTCCGCCTCGGTGATGGCGAGGATGGTCTGGGTCGTATTGCTCTCCACCACGTCGAGCCCGAACGGATACGAGGTCGGAAAGGTGCCGGGGTTGAGGACGCGCAGCACGTCGTCCGCGGAGAAGTCCATGATGACGTCGCCATCGAGATCTGCCGGCGTGCCGGCGAAGAGGTCGTAGCCGTCGCCGCCGACGAGCGTATTGGGGCCGCCGAGGCCCTGGAGCTGGTCGTTGCCGTCGCCGCCGTCGAGCGTCTGCCCGAGCCCGCTGCCGGTGAGGATGTCGTTCCGTCCACGCCGTAGAAATCGGCCGAGAAGAGGGAATTGGTGCCGTTGCCGCCGTCGCCCTTGAACAGATCGTCGTCCGGGGTGCCGTAATAGGCCTCGACGCTCCCCCGGTCGACGGTGTCCTCGAAGCCGAGGATCCCCAAAGCCGACGAGCCGCGTGGTTGGGTGCCAGGTGAGCGCCGTGTGTGGGGCGAAGCGAGTGTGGGTACCGCCGTGATGTGTCGGGCGGCCCACCGGTAGGTCGTGGGGGGGGGTTGGGGGATGGGAGGGTGGGGGGTGGGTAGGTTTGACGTCGTGAAGGGAGGGGAGTGGAGGGTGTGTTAGGTGGGTGCGGGGCGAGGTGGCCGTGAGCTGTAGGGAAGGCGAAGGACACCGTGTCGTGCGTCGCCGCGTGAAGTCGGCAGCGGCGCGTCCGTCGATCGGCTTGGCGGCGAACAGGGTGTCGTTGCCGTCGGCGCCGGCGAGCTGGTCGCGGAGCGGCGCGAACGTGGCGTTCCAGCCATAGATGAAGTCGTCGCCGTCACCGCCGTCGATAGTGGCTCGCCGGACGAACCGTTGAGGATGTCGTCGCCGTCGTAGCCCTTGACGAGCGTCGCGTTGGCGACCTGCGCCACCACCGCTGGATTGTCCCAGTCGTCGGGCGCGAAGCCGCTCGTGGTGATGAAGACGAGGTCACCCATGCCGGTGCCGGCGACATAGGTGTTGTTGCTGACGACGGACGGGCCGACGATGACCTGCGGCCCGAAAGCGCCGTAGACCCGTGTCAGCGTGCCGCTCGGCGCCTCGAACGGAACGGGTGTGTCCGCGACGGTCGGGACCGCGCCATCGGTGTAGGCCGAGGGGTCGGTCGGAAACGGATAGACCTGATCTGACTGCTGGACCCCGTTGGCGTCGATCACCATGGCATTGGCGAAGAGGTCGTCGATGAAGGCCACTGTCGCGACATTGTTGGAGGTGATGCCGAAATCGGCGAGGAAGCCGGCATCGATGAGCACCTCGGCGAAGATCGTGTTGGACGTGCCCTTGGTGAACTGGACACCCCAGCCATCTTGCCCGGTCGCCGAGTTCGGGTTGCCGGTCTCGCCGAAGTTCACCACGTTCGACACGAGAGTCGTGGCGTCGCTCGGGCTCCCGCCGGTGTCGAGCGGCAGGAAGAGGACGTCCGCGCGCGGGTCGAAGTCCGTGACGACCATGACGTCTTCGCCGCTGGGTTGCGGGGTCGCCGACTTGCTCTGATGGAAGAGGAAGCTCAGCGCCGTGCCCACGACCCCGCCCAGCGCCGTGCTCAGGCCGCCCAGCAGGATGGAGCCCCCGATCGACGCGAAGAAGTCGACGGCCGCCACCTTGCCCAGGGTCGAGATACCCTTGGAGACGCCGCTCTCGGCGCTTTCGGGCACATACTCGACCGCCCAGCTCTGCCAGAAGCTCTGCCCGTCGCTGGTGTCGCTGCTCGAGGCCGGGGTGTAGCTCAGCATGAAGGCGTCGCTGCCCGCGCCACCGGTCAGCACGTCGGTCCAGCCGGAACCGCGCGGACCGCCGTTCAGCATGTCGTTGCCATCGCCGCCGTCGAGCGTGTCGCCATAGCGCTGGCCCATCAGCACGTCGTCGCCGTCATCGCCCATCAGGCTGTCGGCGGCGGTCCCGCCCATGAGCTGATCGTTGCCGTCACCGCCGTGCAGCTTGTCCCGGTTGTCGTAGGAATTGTCCGCGTTGGCATCGCCGATCAGGACATCGTCGCCGCCGCCGTAGATGGTATCGGGCCCGTAATTGCCGTAGAGGTAGTCGTTGCCGTCGACGACCGCCGGGTCGGCGCTGGCCGGCGTCTGCCACTGCGTGCTCGTGACATAGACCGGCGCATCGGCGAAATCGCCATAGAGAATGTCGGCACCGTAGCTGGATCGAATGGCGTCGTCACCGGAGCCACCGACCAGGTATTTCGTCGCCTGGGTGGTTGTGGCGAGTGCGTAGATACTGTCATTGCCGGGACCGGCGTAAACAAAGTCCGAGTGATTCCCCAATCCGATGTTATCAGCAGTGTCGACCGCACCAAAATTGGCAAGATCAGGATGACCGACGGCGATAAAAATCGCGGACTATTGCCATTGCGGTCAAACGGAGACGGCAAATTGTATTCGGTAACTCCGGCAGGGCCAGTAAGGTATATGTATGCAGGACCGTTGTCGATAAAATTAGTAATGGTTTCATAAAGAAAAAAAGGCGTAGTTACCGTAGTCTCGGAAGTCGGAATCGATGACAGGAGAGACAATGTCGTAGCTGTAGTCGACGTACTCGACTTGGACCAGATCATCGTAGGTCATGGTGAATGTCGTCATTGTCCTGCCCTGCCCTGTCGCACGACTCCCGCCCACACACCGGACGTCGGCGTGCCGGGTGAGATCGCTTCCGAGTTCAAGGCTAGATGACGAAGAGCGGCCTTGTCATTGTCGTGGCGTCTCAACCGAGGCTCTCCATCTGCCTTCCCTCCGTTGAGAGGTCCTGTCGGCGAAGGTGCCGGTAAAGCTCTTCTCCCCTGCCGCGTGACGGATGCTCGACGCCGAGGACGGAAAGAGCTTCAGGGGCCGTGCGATCGAGGGACGGGCCTCGGTCGAGTAGCGCGCAAGCACCGGCTTCAGAACATCCTCCCAGCCATCGGCGCTGTGGACGTTGCCGGGACGCAGGGCACAGCGCTCCAGATCGCCGAACTGGTTGAACACGAACAGCGGATGCCGGCACTTCGACTGGCAGTGCCCGTTCCAGGCCGAGCCTTCCTGGTCGCCGTGAACCGGGCTTTCTGAGCTGTCCATGTCGAGCGTAATGCTCTTTGGTGGCCGACGGTCATGTATCGCGTCAATCCAAAGCCCTGGCAGGCCCGCGAGGGCATCAAGTTTCTCGGGCCGGGCCAGCATCTCAGTCGCGAACCGTCCGATGGCGCTCGCCGAGGCAGCACCTTGCTCGATTCCCCGTCCACCGACGAGCTGCCGCATCACCGAATCGCGGCACAGCCGGTCGGCGTCGTTGACGTCTGCGCAGCAGGCGAGGCACGAGAAGACGGACTGCCTCAGGTGTCCGGCGAGACGGTGCCGACCGTTCCGGCCGGTGCGCGGATCGGCGACGAGCTCCGCCCCGATGTCGGTCAAACTGAGAGCGTCGTCGAGTTCGCGGTGCAGCAGGAGACCGCCAGCCGAGCTGATCAACGAGCCCCGGAACGCACGCTTCACTGAGCGGTCGAATTGGAGCCGAAGAGGGCCGGAACGGGCATCACCCGTTGCGTTCGCCGCCAAATCCCCGCTCCGTCGTGGCTAACTTATTGCTATCACGAGAATATGATGTGCCGTTAGGCAGGGAAATCAGAATTCATCTGGGGAATGCGGGATAACGGTGGGGCCGGTGGGGAGGCGAGCCTCCCCGCCATTCTTTCTGCTCCTCAGGCCGCGGCCCGCCGGCGGCGCCAGTCGCTGACCAGGGGCCAGACCAGGAGCACGATGGCGATCAGCAGGAAGATGAGCGACAGCGGCCGGGTGAACATCGGCTCGATCGAGCCGCCGGTCATCATCAGGCCGGTCCGCAGCTTCGATTCCATCAACGGCGCCAGGACGAAGCCGATGACGAAGGGGCCGAGCGGGTAGCGGGCGCGCTCGAGCAGGAAGCCGATCACGCCGAAGACCAGCATCACCCAGACGTCGAGCATGACGTTGTCGAGCCCGAAGGCGCCGATCACGCAGAAGACGATGATCACCGGCAGCATGAAGCTGCGCGGCACATAGGCCAGCTTGGCGACCCAGCTCACCGAGAAGGTCATCACCGCCAGCATGACGAGGTTGCCGATCAAACACGCCGCGATCATCGCATAGACGATGTCGGCATTGGTGATGAAGAGCGTCGGCCCCGGCTGGATCGAGTGGATCATCAAGGCGCCGATCAGGATGGCATCGATGACCGAGCCCGGAATGCCCATGGCGATGAGCGGGATCAACGCACCACCGACCGTGGCGTTGTTGGCGGTCTCGGACGCGACGATGCCCTCCTCCGAGCCCTTGCCGAATTCCTCGGGCTTCTTCGACATGTTCTTGGCGGTCGTATAGGCGATCACCGAGCCGATCGAGGCGCCGACGCCGGGCAGGATACCGACAAACGTGCCGATCAGGCCGGAGCGCAGCATGTTGGGCCCGTGGCGGATCCAGTCGCGGGCCTTGATCATGATGCCGCTGCGCTGCGCCTCGACCCGCTCGATCTTGCGCCCAAGGTCGAGGATGTCGCTGATGATCTGGCTCACCGCGAAGATGCCGATCAGCACCGGCAGGAGCTTGAGCCCGCTATTGAGCATGTACCAGTCGAAGGTGAGCCGCGGCTGGCCGGCCGAGGGATCGACGCCGGGCATGGAGACCAGCATGCCCAGCAGCCCGGCCATCAGGCCCTTGACCAGATTGCCCTGGCTGACCGAGGCGATCAGCACCATCGCCATCAAAATCAGCGTGAAATACTCGAACGGGCCGAACCGCGTGGCCCAGATCGACAAGGGCTTGGCCAGCACCAGCAGGAAGATCCAGGAGATGATGCCGCCGGCGAACGAGGCCGCGATGCCGAGCCCGAGTGCTCGGCCAGGCCGGCCGGAGCGGGCCATCGGGTAGCCGTCGAAGGTCGTCATGACGTTGGACGGCGTGCCGGGCATCCGCAGCAGCGTGGCGGTGATCAGACCGCCGGTGATGGCCCCGACATACATGCCGATCAGCAGCACGATCGCTTCGGTCGGCACCATGTAATAGGTGAGCGGTAGCGTGAGCGCGATCAGCATCGCCCCGGAAAGTCCAGGAATGGCGCCCACCATGATGCCGAGCACGGTGCCCAGCACGACGTAGAAGAAGCCCATCGGCGTGAAGACGATGGCGAGGCCGCCGAGCAGGCCGGTGAGCACGGCTTCCATCAGCTCAGAGCCCCGGCAGGTCGACGACGAAGATGCGGGTGAAGACGTACTGGCAGCCGAAGCCGGTGATCAGCCCGACGGCGATCACCGCCGGCAGCGAGCGCCGCTTGAAACGGGTCAGAAAACCGACCGTCACGATCAGGTAGACCGAGGTCAGGATGGCAAAGGTGGCGAGCCGGTAGTTCATGGCCGCAACGAACAGCAGCGTCAGCACCACCACCGCCGTCGCATCCAGGTAGCGATCCGCAGAAGATGCCGCGAGCGGCCGCTGGTCGATGCAGGCGCGGACGATCAGGCCCAGTGCGAGGATGATGATCAGCCCTGCCACGGCCTGCGGCACCGGTGCCGAGCCCAAAGGCTCGAACTTGCCGGGCGGGATGTCCATCGTGCCGAAGAGTGCGGTGGCCGCGATCACGATCATCAGCAGCGCCACACCGATCTCGAGGCGCGGGTCGAGACGCTCGTTCAAGGGTCAAGCCTCCAGGCAGCCGTTGCACCGGCCGGCGGCAAGGCGCCGGCCGGGCATGGTCACGAAGATCAGGCTACAACGTCAGCCTATTGCGACGCCTGCTTGGCCACGGGCTCGATGCGCGCCCAGGTGTCGTCCAGGCTCGTGGCCAGCGCCTCGCCGCTGAGGAACACCGGCGCAAACGACTTCTCCTCGAAGAAGGTCTGGATCTGCGGCGTGTCGGTCGCGGCCTCGAGTGCTGCGGCAAAGCCTTCGATGGCCTCGGCCGGGGTGCCCTTGGGCGCGAACCACCAGCTGTCGATGCAGAACTCCATGTCGCGACCGAGCTCCTTGACGGTCGGGAAGTCGGGCAGCGCCGTGTTGCGCTCCGCACCGGTATAGGCCAGCGCCTTGATCTGGCTCTCCGGGTTCTCGCTGCCGTCGGGCAGCAGGGTGAAATTGATCACCTCGGCGGCCGAGAGCACCGAGACGTCGGTCTGCGCCCCGGTCAACGCCGTGAAGTTGGCGGTGCCGCCGCCGATCTGCACGAAGCGGAACTCGGCACCCTCCTCCGTGTTCTGCAGCATGATGCCGGCCATGTGGTTGATGGCACCCGAGATTGGCGCCGAAGATCAGCGTGTCGGGCTCGGCGGCCGCCTTGGCCATCAGGTCGTCGACGCTGTCGATGCCGCTGTCCTTCCTGACCACCGGCAGGACGCAGAACTGGCCGGTGGCGGCCACCGGCTCGAAGTCGCGATAGCCGAAATCGAGCATGCCGCCGGCCTCGCCGCCCATCAGCGCCACGTGCAGGGTGAGGAAGGTGTAGCCGTCCGCATCGGCCTCCATCACCTGCCGGGCACCGATCGAGTAGTGGCCGCCGACATTGATGACGTTGATCGGCTGCGCGAGGATGTCGTTCTCCTGGATCGCCATCTGATAGGAGCGGGTCACCTGATCCGAGGTGCCACCGGGATTGAACGGCACGATGACGCGGATCGGCTTCTCCGGCCATGCCGCCTCGGCGCCGCCCGTGGTGAGCGCGCCGGTGGCGAGGATCGCAGCCCCGCAGAGCATCGCCTTGATCAGTGTTCCTCGTTGCATGGTCAGCCTCCTTGTTTGCAACTTTCTGGGTCGATCTGCTTCTGGTCGCACAAATGCCGGCCTGCCGGAACCCCGGCATCTGCCAGGTGAGCCCTCGGCGGGGTCAGGCCACGGCCTTCCGCCGCGTCGACGGGCGTGCCGACTTGTGCGCCGGTGGTGCCGTGTCGCCGTTCTCGCGGCACAGCGCCTCGATGATGTCGACGAAGAGTGCTGCTGCCGGATTGGGCTCGACGCCGCGGCGCATGATGATGCCGGTGACCCGCTGCCAGGTCGCGGTCGCGAGCGCCAGCGGCTTGATCTCGGGCACGCCGGAGCTCGCCAGCTGGTCGACCGCATGGAAGCTGAGATAGGGGCTGTCGCGCATCAGCTCGAGCTTGAGGCTGACGATGTCGGTCTCCAGCATCGGCTGCGGCGGCGTCAGGCCATGCGCCCGCATCAGCACGCCCAGCCGCCTGACCAGATAGGTCTCCGGGCTCGGCAGGATCCAGGGATAGGTCAGGAGATCGGCGAGGCTGCAATCCTCGGCGTGGTGCAGCGGATGGCTGCGATCGGCGATCACCCGATACTCGTCGACGCGCAGCCGGCGGCTCTGCAGATCCGGCGCATCGTCGTGGTCGGGGACGGCCGCCACCACCATGTCCAGGGCACCGGCCCGCAACTGGGCCTTCAGTGCGTGGTCGATGCCGCCCACAATTTGCAGCCGAACGCCCGGGCGCAGGTCACGGAACCGGCGAATGGCGTCAGGGATCACCCGGCTCTGCCACGAGGGTCCGGCACCGATCCGAACCAGCCCCGTGGTGCCGTCGCGCAGTGCTGCGATCTCGGATGCCGCCTCGGTCATGCCGGCCCGGAGCGTTCGCGCATGGCGCAGAAAGCACTCGCCGAAGACCGTGAGCACGACACCGTGCGAGCGCCGGTCGAAGAGATTGACGCCGATCTCGTCCTCGAGCCGCCGCATCGCCTTGGTCAAGGCCGGCTGGCTAAGCCCCAGCTTCTTCGCGGCACCACGCATGCTGCCTTCGCTGGCCACCGTCGAGAAATATTCGATCGTCCGGAGCTCCAAGCGCCCCACCTTTCGAACTTGGTCACAAGCGATTGCTGTTGGTTATCGCTTTGCTTCCCTTTAGCTCTTGCTCGATTCTGTGAAAGCTTGTCAATATCGTTATCACAACGATGCACGACAACGTACCGTCGGCCCAGGCCGAATGCGGTGCCGAAACAAACGATCAGGAGAGAGGCTATGGCACGATTCCACGAAGTGTCGCGACGGCTCGCCTGCGGCCTGGCACTGGCCGCCGCCAGCGCGGTGCTCGCACTCGGTAGCGCAACGGCCGAGGCCGCCTATCCGGAGAAGCCGATCAAGGTGATCGTGCCGACCCAGGCCGGCGGCGGCATGGACAGCGTGGCGCGCATTCTGCAGCGCTATTTCGACGAGAACGACGTGCTCGGCCAGAAGGTCGTGGTGGTCAACATGCCCGGTGCCGGCGGCACTGTCGGCACGCGTGCGATCCTCGACGCCGAGCCCGACGGCTACACCGTGGGCTTCTGGCACGAGGGGCTGATCACCTCCAACGCCATGGGCGTGGTCGACTACAACCACGAAGCCTTCGAGGTGCTGGGCGCCACCGGCTACGGCGATCTCGGCTTCGGTGTGAGCACCGAGTCGCCCTACCAGAGCTTCGAGGAGCTGATCGACGCCGCCCGCGCCAATCCCGACACGGTCAAGTGTGCGACCAATATCGGCCTGCCGGTGCACTTCGTGCCGCTGATGGTCCAGGACCAGGCCGATGTCGAGTTCCGCTTCGTCCAGGTCGGCGGCGGTGCGAAGCGCTTCCCGTCGGTGGTCGCGATGCACACCGATTTCGCCATCTTCGGCGCCATCGAGTTCATCAAGTGGGGCGACGCCGACCTCAAGCCCATCGTCATGTTCTCCGAGGAGCGCGTCGAGCTGCTGCCCGACGTGCCGACCGCCAAGGAGCTCGGCATCGACGTCGTCGCCCGCGCCAACCGCATCTGGCTGGCACCCAAGGGCACGCCGCCCGAGGTGGTGGCCCACCTGAGCGAGGCCTTGCGCACGGCGATGGCTGACCCTGCCGTGCAGCAGCAGATGTCGGACCTCGGCGTGGCGCCCGTCTTTGTCGAGCCGGAGGCGATGAGCGCAGAGCTGAATGGCTGGCGCGATCGGGCGACACCGCTGGTCGAGCTGGCGCGCCAGCTGCAACAGTAGCCGGACCTCGATGTCGGCGCCTCGCGCCGAGCCGAGGCCGCCAGGCCGGCTCGGGCAAAGACTGATCGGCAGCGCGGCGGCAAGGCGCGACCTCGTGCTCGCAGCCGCGCTGACGGTCTTCTCGGTCGTGCTCTACCAGCAGGCGGCGCTCCTGCCGCCGCCCTTCTTCGATCCGCTGGGCTCGGCCGCGGTGCCCAAGTTCGTGGCCCTGGTCCTTCTGGCCCTGGCCGCCGGCCTCGTTGTTCAACGCGCCTTCGGACTGGCCGAAGGCGGCATGGCGATGCCCACCAACGTCACCGCCGAGGCGCCCGTCCGCCCTGCCCCGCTCGCTGCCATTGGCGCCATCATCCTGCCGATCCTCTACGTGGCGTCGATGCAGGCGGGCTTGCTCGCCTTCGCCCAGGCGTCGAGCCTCTTCGTCCTGGCGCTCGGCGGCCTGTTCGCCCGTTGGCGGTGGCGCAACCTCGCTTTGCTGCTGCCGCTGGCGCTGCTCACCGGCTACGGCCTCGACTACATCTTCACCGAGATCCTCTATGTCGACCTGCCGCAGCGCTCACTGCTGACGGGAGGCTGAGCCATGCTCGGCGACCTCGGCACGGCCCTGCTCTACATCGCCGAGCCCTGGCCCTTCTTCTTCGTCCTGCTCGGCACCTCGCTCGGCATCTTCGTGGGCTCGGTCCCGGGCCTCACCGGCGGCATGCTGATAGCGCTCGCCATGCCGCTCACCTTCTACATGGACAGCACACTAGCCCTGATCATGATGGTGGCGATGTATGTGGGCTCGGTCTCCGGCGGGCTGATCAGCGCCACGCTGCTGCGCATGCCGGGCACGCCGTCCTCGATCATGACCACCTTCGACGGCTACCCGATGGCACAAGCCGGCGAGGCCGAGCGGGCCTTGGCGCTCGGCATCGGTGCGTCGCTGATCGGCGGGCTGATCGCCGGCGTCGTCCTGGTCCTGCTGTCGCCGCCCCTCTCGCGCTGGGCCATGACCTTCGGGCCGTGGGAGTATTTCACCATGGTGCTCATGGCGATCGTGCTGATCGCCTCGATCAGCCAGGGCAGCATGATCAAGGGCCTGATCGCCGGCTTTCTCGGCATGGTCATGGCCATGCCGGGGCTCAATGAAAGTGACGGCCAGCTGCGGCTGACCTTCGGCTTCGACGCCTTCAACGACGGCTTCAAGCTGCTGCCCGTGCTCCTTGGCGTCTTCGTGATGAGCCAGATCATCAAGGACGCGCTGGAGCTCAACAAACAGCCGGTGATGCTCAAGCTCGGCGCCGGCAAGGTCCTGGTGCCATTACGTGAGTGGCGCGGCCACGCCGGCAACATCCTCCGCTCTTCGGTCATCGGCACCTGGATCGGCATCCTGCCCGGCGTCGGTGCCTCGATCTCGGCCATGGTGGCCTATGTCACCACCAAGAACCTCTCCAAGACGCCGGAGAAGTTCGGCACCGGCCACGCCGAGGGGATCATCGCCTCGGAAAGCGCCAACAACGCCAATGTCGGTGGTGCCCTCATTCCGCTGATCACCATGGGCATCCCCGGCAGCCCGATCGACGCCATCCTGCTCTCGGCCCTGATCCTCCACAACATCCAGCCGGGCCCGATGCTGTTTCTCACCAACGGCGAGTTCGTCTGGGCGCTGATGGCGGCCTACTTCGTCGCCAACATCCTGATGTTTCTTATTATGACGGTTTCGATCCGGTGGATTGCGCGGGTGGTCACCATCGACAAGGCGTACCTGCTGCCGGTTATCTTCGTCTGCTGCGTGGTCGGCGCCTACGCCTTGTCCAACCGCATGTACGACGTCTGGGTGGTCATCGGCTTCGGCGTGATCGGCTTCCTCCTGGATCGCGCCAAGGTGCCCTTGGGCCCCTTCGTCATCGGCTTCGTGCTCGCCGGCATTTTCGAGGCCGAGCTGCGCACCAGCCTGCAAATGTCCGACCATGGCTTCCTCGGCATCCTCGACCGGCCGATCGCCATGGTCTTCGTCACCGTTTCCGCCGCCATGCTGCTCTGGCCCTTCGTCCAGGCGTGGCGCGCGCGTCGGGGCCGCCTGCTTGTGGAGAACCAAGAATGAAGCCCACCAACCTCCTCTTCATCATGTCCGACGAGCACAGCAAGCGGGTGGCGGGCGCCTACGGCAACGACATCGTCCAGACGCCCAACATGGATGCGCTGGCGGCCGGCGGCACGCTGTTCGAGAACGCCTACTGCAACTGCCCGATCTGCGTGCCGAGCCGCGCCAGCTTCGCCACCGGCCGCCATGTCCACGAGATCGGCAACTGGGACAACGCCTTCCCCTACCAGGGTGAGCCCGAAAGCTTCGGCCACGCTTTGGCGCGCACCGGCCATCGCTGCGATTCCATCGGCAAGCTGCACTACCGCAGCGCCGACGACCCGAACGGCTTCGACAACGAGATCCTGCCGCTGCACGTGCTGAACGGCAAAGGCGACCTGCAGGGGATGCTCAGAAGCCCACCGCCCAAACGGCCCAGCACCAGCCAGCTCGCCGCCGACGCCGGTCCGGGCGAGAGCACCTATATCCGCTACGACCGCGACATCCGCGATGCCGCCTGCACCTGGCTCGAGGAGGCCGCCGCCGCACCGCCGGATCGCCCCTGGATGCTGTTCGTCTCCTTCGTCTGCCCGCACTTTCCCCTGGTGGCGCCCAAGGAGTTCTTCGATCTCTACCCGCTGGACAGCCTGCCCTTGCCCAGGCTCAGGGAGCCGAACGAGTTCCCCGACCACCCGGTGCTGCGGAAGCTGCGCGAGGTGCAGTGCTACGAGGACAGCTTCAAGGACGAGGACCATATCCGCACGGCCATCGCCGCCTATTACGGCATGGTGAGCTTCCTCGACGACAATATCGGCCGCATCCTGACAGCACTCAGGGCCACAGGGCTCGATGCCGACACCCGCATCGTCTACACCTCGGACCATGGTGACAATCTCGGCACCCGCACCTTCTGGGGGAAATCGAACATGTACGACGAGAGCGCGGCTGTGCCGTTGATCATGGCCGGCCCCGACATCGCCAAGGGCCGTCGCGTGAAGACGCCGGTCTCGCTGGTCGACGCCCACCCGACCATCATGGAGTGCCTGGGCGCGCCGGTCGACGACAGCCTGCCCGGCCGCTCGCTCCTGGCCATCGCCGAGGGCGCCGATGCCGACCGGACGGTGCTCTCCGAGTACCACGCCGTGGCGTCGGTCACCGGCATCTTCATGGTCCGCTTCGGCCGCTACAAGTACATCCACTACGAGGGCTACCAGCCGCAGCTCTACGACCTCGAGGCCGACCCGTTCGAGACCACCGATCTGGCAGCCGACCCGGCGCACCGCGAGACACTCGCCGAAGGCGACCGCCGGCTGCGGGCGATCTGCGACCCTGAGGCCGTGAACGAGCAGGCCTTCGCCGATCAGCGGGCCAAGATCGAGGCCGCCGGCGGCGCGGCCGCGGTCGCCAAGCTCGGCAGCTATCCCTACACGCCAGCGCCCGGTGAGGCGCCGCGCTTCTCGACCGGAGGGGCCTCCTGATGGCCAAGAGCAAGAGCCGACCCAACGTCCTGCTGATCACCGTCGACCAGTGGCCCGGACCGCTGCTGGGTGTCGCCGGTCATCCGGTGATCCAGACGCCGACCATCGATGCGCTGGCGGCCATGGGCGTGCGCTACAACCGCGCCTACAGCGAGTGCCCGATCTGCATCCCGGCACGCCGCACGCTGATGACCGGCACGACGCCCAAGACGCACGGTGATCGCGTCTTCGGCACGGTCACGCCGATGCCCGACCTGCCGACCATCGCCCAGACCTTCCGCGACGGCGGCTATCAGGCCTATGCGGTGGGCAAGCTGCACGTCTACCCGCCGCGCGACCGCATCGGCTTCGACGACGTCATCCTCGCCGAGGAAGGCAGGCCGCATCTGGGCGCGGTCGACGATTACGACATGTACCTGGCTGATCGTGGCTATGCCGGCCAGCAGTTCGGCCACGGCATGAACAACAACAACTACATGTACCGGCCCTGGCACCTGCCCGAGGACTGCCACAACACCAACTGGTCGACCGCACAGATGTGCCGGACGATCAAGCGGCGCGACCCGACCAGGCCCGCCTTTTGGACCCTCTCCTACACCCACCCGCACCCGCCGCTGGTGCCACTGCAATGCTATCTCGACATGTACCGGCAACTGCAGATCGAGCCGGCGCTCGAAGCGGCCTGGGCGGCCGAGCCCGACCGGCTGCCGAGGGCACTCCGGCTGATCCGCGATTTCTACCCGCAGTTCCGGCCGGAGATAGTGGCTGAGATCCGCCGCGCCTTCTATGCGCTCTGCACGCATATCGACCACCAGCTTCGCCTGGTCATCGGCACGCTGCGCGAGGAAGGGCTGCTCGACGACACGGTCATCCTGCTCACCGCCGATCACGGCGACATGCTGGGCGATTTCGGCATCTTCGCGAAACGCACCTTCTACGAGCGCTCGGCCAACATCCCGATGATCCTGGCGGGCCCGCCCGGTGATCCGCGCATCAAGGCTGGCACCACCGACAGCCGCCTGGTCGGGCTCCAGGACATCATGCCGACGTTGCTGACCACGGCCGGCCTGCCGGTGCCCAAGACCTGCGACGGCATGGACATGCTGGGCAAGACCGAGCGCGAGATGCTCTACGGCGACTGCCTGGAGACGCAGGGTGCCAGCCGGATGCTGCATGACGGCCGGCACAAGCTGATCTGGTACCCGGCCGGCAACCACCTCCAGCTCTTCGACCTCGAGACCGACCCGACGGAGCTGCACGACCGCTCCGAGGACCCGGCCTATGCCGGCGTCCGCAAGACCCTGGAGGGCCGCCTGGCCAGCACGTGCTACGGCGCCGATCTCGACCAGGGCTGGATCGTCGACGGCCGGCTCGCGGGCTTCGATCCCGGCCTCTACGTCAAGAAGGCGGATCGCAGCTTCTCCGGTCAGCGCGGCATCCACTACCCCGAGCCGCCGGCCCTCGATCCGGACAAGTCCGTGGGCTTCCCGGGCTAGCGCTCGCCAGCCCGAGGCCGGGGAGGCCACGCATGACCAATCTCCTGTTCCTCTTCTCCGACCAGCACGCGCGGCATGTCACCGGCGCCTATGGCGATCCTCTGGTCGAGACCCCGGCCCTCGACCGGCTGGCCGCCGATGGCGTCACCTTCGACAACGCCTATACGACGGCCCCGCTCTGCACACCGGCGCGCATGGCGATGCTGACCGCCCAATACAGCTACCGGATCGGCTGCTGGACCAATTCCGACGTCTTGGCCTCCGACATCCCGACCCACGCGCATAGCCTGGGTGCGGCCGGCTACCAGCCGACCCTGATCGGCCGGCTGCATTCGATCGGCCCGGACCAGCTGCACGGCTATGCCGACCGGCTGGTCGGCGACCACAGCACCAACTGGCCGGGCGGCCACGCCCATTCGCTGGGCGTGCTGGAGCGCACCAACGAGCCCTTCCGGATCAGCATCGAGCGGGCCGGGCCCGGCCAGTCCTCCTACGAGGCCAAGGACCGCGACGTCTTGGCGGCGACCCTCGACTATCTCGAGCGCCAGCGCCCCGGCGAGCCCTTCGCCGCGACCGTCGGGCTCATGCTGCCGCACCAGCCCTATGTCTGCTCGACCGAGGACTACGCCCACTATGACGGCCGCGTGCCGTCCCCGCGCCTGGCCAAGCCCGGCGACAACGCGGAGCACCCGTATTTGCGCGCCTGGCGCGAGCACACGGGCTCGCTCGACCTGCCGCCGGAATGGGAGCGCCGGGCACGCACCGCCTACTATGGCCTCACCACCTCGATGGACCGGATGATCGCTGCCATCCTCGACAAGCTCGAGGAGACCGGCCTCGCCGAGGACACGGTGGTCATCTACGCCTCGGACCATGGCGATCAGCTGGGCGAGCGCGGGCTCTGGTGGAAGCAGACCTTCTACGACCACTCGGTCGCCATCCCGATGATCATGCGCTGGCCCGGCCGATTGCCGAAAGGCGAGCGCCGGCACCAGGTGGTCAACCTGCTCGACCTCGCCGCCACCATGTCGGATGCGCTCGACGCCCCGGCACTGCCGCAAGGCCAGGGCCGAAGCCTGCTCGGCGTCGCCAAGGATGCCCGCTCGCCCTGGCTGGACGAGACCTTCGCCGAGTACTGCACCGACGGCATGGCGCGCTGGACCGGTGCTGCGCCCGTGCAGCAGCGCATGGTGCGCAACGGCCGCTTCAAGCTCGTCTACTATCATGGGCTACGCCCGCAGCTCTTCGACCTCGAGGCCGACCCCGACGAGACCACCGACCTCGCCGAGGCGGTTGGTTATCAAACGATCCGCCAGGCGCTCATCGATAGGGTG
This sequence comes from uncultured Alphaproteobacteria bacterium, assembly GCA_942491185.1. Taxonomy (GTDB): domain Bacteria; phylum Pseudomonadota; class Alphaproteobacteria; order Geminicoccales; family Geminicoccaceae; genus SLRI01. The sequence continues at coordinate 370,208 of CALOAB010000018.1, forward strand.
CTCGACGGTTGGGACCCCGAGGCCATTGCGCTGCGCATGGCGCGCAAGACGCCGAGCAAACAGCTGCTCAGCGCCTGGGCGAAGGCGGTCAAGCCGGCCGAGCAGCATCTCTGGGAGGTCAAGATGGCCGACAACTGGCTCGACGAGACGACGTCGTGAGCCGCCTCTTCGGCATCACCGTGATGCCGGAATGGATCCAGGCCGAAGGTATCGAGCGCGTGCTCGACAATCTCGAGATGGCCGGCGCCAATGCGGTCGCCACCTCGCCTTATGTCATGGTGCCCAGCAACGACCCGAGTGCTGGCCGCGAGCCGCCGGTCGATGCCGGTGCCGGCAAGGTCCGCCTGCTCGACCGTGAGCTCTGGGGCAAGCGCGAGCTGCGCTGCACCACGTCGCCCAGCTTCGTCCCCGACCGTGCTCTCTACGAAGGCCTGCGCTACCAGCCGGCGGAGCCGACCGAGCTCACCAGGCGCGAGGGGCCGAAGGTCGCGGCCTTCATCGAGCAGGCCCAGGCACGTGGCATGACCGTGCATCTCCAGGTCCAGGCCGCCATTCCGCCCGGCTACCGCGTCCAGTTCGGCGGGCCGGTGCCCGAGGACCAGCCGCTCCTGCCCGACGGCAGCCACCACGAGGGCCGGGTCGACAAGAATGGCAGCCTCGCGGCACTCGCGATCAGCGGCTACCTCCAGGCCCTGGTCGCCGACGTCGCCAAGGCCTACCCGACCATCGACGCGCTCCGCCTCGACTGGCCGGAATACCCCCCCTACACGCTCGACAGCTGGCTCTTCGACTTCTCCCCGCACGCCAAGGCGAGAGCGCGCGCCAAAGGCTACGATTGGGAGGGCCTCAGGGCCGCAGCAGGGCGCATTCAGGCGAACCCGGCACTCGTGCTCGATGAAGGGCTGGCTTCGCTGGAGGTCCTCGGCCACCTCAAGGCCGACCTCTCAGTCGATCTCCTGAGCGCCGCAAGGGTCGCCCTGCCAGCACCGATCAAGCTCGTCGCCCACGCCTTCCCACCACCCTGGAACCGGCTGTCCGGCCTCGATTTCGCGCGTGTCGGTGGCATTGCCGACGATATCGCGGTGAAGCTCTACACCATGCACTGGCCGATGATGCTCAAGGGCTATCTGGAGCGCATGGGCCGGCTCGATGCGGATGGTGCTGCTGCCATCCAGCGTCTCTTCGACACCGGTGACGCACCGCTTGCCGACATCCGCTACCCGGAGCCGGAGGAAGCACATCCCGTGGGCGCGGACGCCCAGGCACGCAAGATCGCCGAGGCGATGCGCCAAGCACCGTCCATCCATGCCGCCGCGCACGCCTATGGCCCGCTCGACGACGTGATGGCCCGGGCGCGCGTCGCCTGGCAGGCCTCGGGTAGGCGCATCTGGCTCAACCGCTACGGCTATCTGAGCGACGCCAAGCTGCAGGCGCTAGCCGGCCTCGACGGCGGCTGAATGAGCGGTCGGCGAGGCGTGTCGGCATGATGTGCAGGCTCTCGAGCATTGGCGCCATGCTGCTGCTTGCCACGATTGCGCTGGGCGGGTGTCAGTTGCGACCGTCAGCGCCGGAGCCCCGAGTGGACGTGGGCCCAACCACCACGGGGGCGCTGGATCGCCATGCCTACTACGCGATGTGCGGTGGTCGTTTGACGGACCTGGAAGAGCTCATCGGGCCCATAGCGGCGCGCATGACGTCCCAGCAGATCCCCTACACACAGGACCCGGCCAACGAGTGGCGAGACTGCTCAGGCAATTTCCTTCGCCTGTCCAGCTATCTGGCCGAAGCGTGTCCTGAGCTGAACGGCCGTCTGGTGGCGACCAGTGGCATCAGGGACTTCGCGCATGGCGCCGACAACGATGTCCATCCGGCGAGCGCCGCCGCACGCACGACCCGCGGCATTGCCAAATGGTACTCGGAAAACCAAACGTTCGTTCCGATCTACTACGACCCCGAGATCGGTGACCGGTTCGCATTGGCCAAGCACCGCGATCTCATCAGGCCAGGCGCCGTTCTCTGGTTCTCTCGCCAGAAACCCGCCAAGAGCAGCGGCTTGCAGCCTCTCTTCACCCGCCAGATCAACCATATGGGCACGGTCGTCAGCGTCGAGCGGAACGAGGCCGGCGAGGTGGTCCGCTACAAGATGTATCATGGCCGAAGCAAGGGTAAGAAAGCCCGGGTGACCGAGCATCACTACTGGCAGTGGCCAGCGGCGTTCACGCGTGGAGGCAAGCAATACCCGCCGCTCGGCTACTGGGATCAGTATCTGGTCGGCATCGCGCCAATCGCTCGAGCATAAGCCAGCGGCGACGTGCGATTGGCGATACCAGCAACAAGAATGGGCGGGTGCCCAAGCGAGACACCCGCCCACGTTCGCCCCCCAAGAGTCGAGCTCAGGGGTTAGAGATCATCGGCGTCGATGACTCAGAAGCTGAACCAACCGTCGTCGTCCTGCTGCCACTCGGGCATCGTCTCGAGCGTCTCGGCGGTGACGTCGCTGACGATCTCGCCACTCCCCTCGGCCACCGTCAGGCTGCTGACCTCGAGCGCCACCGGCTTGGTGGCAAAGCCGAGAAAGCCGCCGACATCGACGATGGCCCGATCGATCGTGCCGTCCTCGGCGATCAACAGGTCGGCCACCTCGCCGACCTCCTCGCCATTGGCGTCGACCACGGGCATGCCGATCACGTCCTCGGCGGTCATGCCGGCGAGCACCTCGTCCTCGTAGGCCTGATCAGAGGTGCCGATCGATGGCGTGCGGGTCGGGGCCAGGGCATCCTCGCCCGCAGCCGCCGTCTCCTCGACGGCATCGGTGGCGACGTCCTGGGCTGCCTCTGCCTGCTCCGCGGCCGGCTTCACCGCATCCTTGGCGGCATCGGTGGTCTCAGCGGCCCACGCGGCGCCGGCGAGGCCGACCAGCATGGTCGAGAGAAGAGCGAGCTTCTTGGTCTGCATATCTAACGTCCTCTTGTTGTCACGCGCGTCGTCGTCGTTTTGGGCGGCTCAGAGCTTGTCGGAGACGCCTCGCTCCCAGTCGTCGACCTGACGCGCCGCCTCCTCCTTCGTGACCCCGTAGCGGGCCTGCACCTTGCCGATCAGCTGGTCGCGATTGCCGGCGACGACGTCCAGGTCGTCATTGGTCAGCTTGCCCCACTGCTCGCGCGCCTTGCCCTGGGCGATCTTCCAGTTTCCAGCGATCTGATCCCAATTCATCGAGATCTCCCTTTTGTGGTATCCCTGCCGGCCGCAACTGGCCGACGTGCCAAGAAACAGGCTCCTGTGGCGGAAGGTTCCGTGACCGAACGGCGATAGATCGCGGGCTCGAAAAAACCGCGCGCCGCACCACATTTTTTGGGAACCTTCGGCCCTGTGCTATGTTTCAGCATCTAATGAACGCCTTGGTCAGCCGGATTGGCGGGTTCGGGCGTCTCGAGATGGGAAAGGGAGCGGCTAGAGTTGAGTGAGGTGGTAAGCGACTACCGGCAAGAACTGACGGCGTTGATCCCGCAACTGCGCGGCTTCGCCCGGAGCCTGACCGGCGGCGATCGCGAGCTCGCCGACGATCTCGTGCAGGACTCGTTGGTCAAGTCGATGCAGGCCGAGGCCCAGTTCGCGCCGGGCACCAACTTGCGCGCCTGGCTGTTCACGATCCTGCGCAACACGTTCTTGAGCCATGTCGGCCGCAAGCGCTTCAAGGTGGAGGTGCACGACGACGACCTGGAGCGCCTCGCCTGGACCGCGGCACCACAGGAAGGCCGGCTCGAGGCCCTGGCGTTCCGGCGCGCCTTTCGCCAGCTGAGTGCGGCGCACCGCGAGGTTCTCGTCCTGTCGATCCTTCAGGGACACTCGTACGAGGCCATCGCTGCGATGTGCGGCTGCGAGATCGGCACGGTGAAGAGCCGCGTCAATCGTGCACGCGCGCAGCTCAAGACGATGCTGATGGACGGCGAGCTGCCGGTAAATCCCCGTCCGAACGCTCGGGCGAGCGAGCTCGCACCGATGCCGAAGAGCGCAGGTGCCGCCGTGGCGACTGGCGGGCTTGGCCATGAAGAACGCAACCGCGCCACGGCACCACCGCCCGCACCACACTGAGCAGCGGTGTCGAGCGCGAAGCAACGCCCGAGTCTACTTTTCGCCCCTGCGCTGCTAGACTTGGATTCGACATTGATGCGCCCATGGCCATCGGCAACGCCGACCAGCTGGAGCGAATGAGCAAAACGCAACGCAAGAGCAGGCAGATGGCGGCGGCAGACGATGATCAGGCTTTCGATCAGTGGGTGGCCCGCCAGCTGCACAAGGTCTATGACGAGGTGCTCAGCGAGCCGGTGCCCGACGAGCTGCTGCGCCTGGTCGAACAGCTCGATGCGCCTGCCGGCAGCTCGTCCAGAGACGATGCGAGTGGTGCGGCCGACCACCCCGCCGATGCTGCCAGCGACGAGATCGACAAGGCCAGCAAGGGCTGAGAGCCCGCCCACGCACGACGTCGCCCCCGGATTTAGGCATGAACGATCTCATCCGCCGAGAGCTGCCCTCCCTTCGTCGCTTCGCCCGTGCCCTTGTCGGCCGGCAGGCGGCGGCCGATCAACTGGTAGCGACGGCGCTCGACGCCGCGGCCGCCGCGATCGCTGAGAACTCAGGGACAGATGCGCACTTGCTGATGTTTCGGGCACTTCTCGACGCCTACGCGGCACCACCCGACCCGAATACCGCACGCGCGCTCGACGCCACCGTCGCCGACGAGGCCATCGTTGCGGCACGTATCCGCGCCCTTCCAGCCGAAGCCGCGGTTGCCCTGCTGCTCGCCACGCTCGACGGCTTCAGCGTGCCGGAGATCGCCATTGTCATGCGCCTCGAGCCAGCGGGCGCCGAGGCCAAGCTCAGGGAAGCCCAGCTCGCCCTCGACCGGCAGGTGGCGAGTGACGTCTTGATCATCGAGGACGAGCCGGTCATTGCCATGGACATCGCCGGCATCGTCCGCCAGGCCGGCCATCGGGTGGTCGGTATCGCCACGACCCAGGCGGATGCCGTTGCGCTGGCCGAGCGACAACGGCCCGGCCTGATTTTGGCCGACATCCAGCTCGCCGACGACAGCTCGGGCATCCGCGCCGTCGATGCGATCCTCGCCAATGGCAGCCTGCCCGTCGTCTTCATCACCGCTTATCCAGAACGGCTACTGGAGATCGAGCGGGTCGAGCCCAGCCTGCTCATCACCAAGCCGTTCAGCGAGCATCTCTTGAAGGTCGCGATCGCCCAGGCCCTGCAACTCGGCGACACAAAGCTGGCAAGCGAGCGGGCTTGAGCCACCGATGACGACCAGCGCCGACGAGACGCCGGCTCAGGAGCATTGGTCGTCACGCTTCAACGGCGTGCGCGGCCGCATGGCGCTGCTGCTGCTCGCACTCCTTGCCATCCCGACCGCGTACGCGGTGATCCATGCCATCGACGCATATGGCGACCGCAACGACCAGCAGCGTCGCGAGCTGCAGCGCACGGCGAGGCTGATCGCCGACGCCAGGGCCGAGAAGCTCAACAGCCTGCAGAACGAGCTCGAGCAAATCGGGCGGCTCGAGCAGCCGCCAGCCCGCGATCCGGAATGCAACGAGCAGCTGGCGGTCAGGCGCGAGCAGACAGACGTCGTCTCGCAGCTCACGCTCGCCGCGATCGAGGGCCTGATCGTCTGCAGCGCCAATCCCGATCTGGTCGGCCTCGAGATCGGTGACAGCTACTGGTTTCAGCGGGCGGTCCGGGGCAACCCGTTCACGATCAGCGAGCTGCTCGGTCAGGAGCCCGACCTGCAGTTCCTGGTCGCTGCCGTCCCGGCCTTTACCGAGGAAGGCTGGCGTGATGCACCCTGGATACCGGTCGGCGTGCTGAGCGCCACGCTCGACCTCGAGGAATTCTCGGTTGGTCCTGCGGCCCTGCTCTTCCCCAGCGACATCGACATCTATCTGGTCGATCGCGTCGGCAAGCGCGTCCCGGAGATCCCGTTCAGTGACAGTGACGTCAATTCGACGGCCATCGAGGCGCTGCTGCGCGGCGAGTTCCCCACCGTCGAGCTGTCACTGCCCGAAGAGCGCACCAGCCTTCTGGCAACGGCACCGATCGCCTCCTCGGGCCTGCGCGTCGTGGTTGCCCGGGAGATCGGCCCGCTCGACTGGCTGAGACTCGACGTGCTCGTGCCGATCCTCTTGCCGCCCATCCTCTTGATCGTGAGCGTCATGGCGAGCTTCGCCGGCGCGCATCTCGTCGTGAACCGTCATGTCGAGCGCTTGGCGAAAGCCGTCCGCCGCCACCGTCAGGGCAATCCCGGCCTTGCCGATGCGGCCATAGCGGCCACCGCCAATTCCCCGAACGAGCTGCGCGAGCTGGGTGCGGGCTTCGCCGATCTGGCCAGCGCGGTCGAGGCCCGCGAGGAGTCGCTCAAGCGCGCGATCAAGCAGAAGGAGCTGCTGCTCCGCGAGGTCAACCATCGGGTCAAGAACAACCTCCAGGTGGTCGCCAGCCTGCTCAGGATGCGCGCGCGTAGCGGTCAGACCGCGGAGTCGCGAGCCGCGATCCGCGACGCTCATGCACGGATCGAGGCGATCGCATTGGTCCATCGCCGCATCTACGAGGAAGGTGCGGTCGAGGAGGTCGAGCTCGGCGTCTTTCTCGGCGAGCTGATCGACCATCTGAGCCGCAGCCTGAGCGACGAGCGGCTCGAGGTCAGCGTCACCGGCAGCGCCGATCGCGTTCGTCTGGTCACCGACCGCGCGGTGTCCCTCGCCCTGCTCGTCACCGAGCTCGTCAGCAATGCCATTCAGCACGGCTTCCCCGAGGACCGCCGCGGGCGGGTCGAGATCGCGATTAGCGCCCAGGATGACGGTATCCGGCTGGTCGTCAGCGATAACGGCGTCGGCTTCGAGCACGAGGCCGATCACGAGGGCACCGGCATCAACCTCGCCGACCTCCTGGCCAGTCAGCTCGGCGGCGAGCTCGTCTTCGAGCAGGCCGATCCCGGCACAAGCGTCACGCTGTTCCTGCCGGCGGCCGAGCCGAGCGCGGACTAGGCGCCAGCTAGAGCACGTCCAGCAGCGCTGCCGAGGTCGAGAGATCGGCGTATTTCTGGCCCATGTCGAAGAGGCTCGCCTCGTGCGGCCCGAGCGCCCGATCACCGACGCAGTCGCTCAGCACGAGCGGCCGGAAATTCCAGCTGATCGCATCCACCACGGTCGCCCGAACGCAGCCGCTGGTGGTGCAGCCGGTCACGATCAGCGAATCGACCCCGCGGCCGACCAGCCAGGAGGCGAGATCGGTGCCGAAGAAGCACGAGGCCTGGGTCTTGCGGAGCACCAGCTCGCCCGGCCGGCTGGCCAGCTCGGGCACGATGGCGCTCGCCGGCGCGGTTTCTGTGAGCTGGCGCAGGCCCGGCGCCTTGGCGCACCAGACCCCGGCATCCGAGCCGTCCTCGGCATAGACGATGCGGCTGAAGACAATGGGCAGGCCACGATCCCGGCAGGCGTCGAGCACCGGCCGGGTCGCCGTGATCGCGGCTGCGATATTGCCGCCGCCGAACAGCGCCGGATCAGCGAAGCCATTGGCGAAGTCGACGACGATCAAGGCCGGTGCCCGACCGAGCCCGAGGCGCTGCCCGAACCCCTGCCGTGCGTAGACGTCATCCTCTGCCATGCCCCTGCCCCCCCATTTGACGCAGCGAAGATCGCCAGACCGGGTCGGGTGGTCAAGCTGCCGAACGCATCCTGCCGATCCTTGATCAGTATAGGGTCGGCCAATCCGCCGATGACGGGATGCAGCTCGGCCTCTTGCCCGAGGCGATGCCCTTGCCGTGCATCGCCAGGCGCGCCAGCAGTTGCGTCGACGCCGTCTGCCAGTCATGGCGAGCCGCGATCACCAACCATTCCGCGGCCCTGACCTCGGCCAAGAGCTTCTCGATCGCGGCCAGCCAAGCGGCTTTGCCGGGCTGGCTTCCATCGAGCTACGCGGTCTGCAGGACGATCTGCAGCAAGCCGGTTCTGCCGCATCCCGCGCCGATCGGCCAGCCGACCACAGTCAACGCGCGTTGGATGATCAGGCTCTATCATTCATCGCCAAGGACGTTGTCCACCGCGCTGGAACGGGCCGGGACAGCCAAAGCTCGCCCCATTTCGGTCGTTGACGCGGAGCTGGCCGAGCATGGCTTCGGTCGCCACGTCCGGGCCTGGAAAAAGCAGGCACCGGCCATTTGCGGCCGTCGCTCCAAGGCGCACAACCAGCCGCCGGAGCGGCAGCCACAAGGCCAATCCCGGGTCTCCGATGGACGACGTTTGCAGCAACGACCGTCGAGCCTCTTCCCAGCCGCCCAATGACGGGCCGCAGCACCTCGCGACTTGCGCTTCGATGGGATGCGGCAAACGTGACGGCTCGCGCGACCCTTGGCCACGGCGTCTATTCAGCTGTCTTATCAGCGTGGACGAGCCGCATTCGCCGCAAGATCCTCCGGATCGAAAGTGGGCATCGGAACGATTAATCGGTCGACGAACATCCGGTATCAGCGGCCTCGCCCTCGTCGTACCGCGGGGCAGATCGCGACGCAGCTCCGGCCTTCTGGAGCCGGCTCCAGACGCTCTCGTGGTGCTTCGTCGATGTGCAATCGGCGACCCTTGCCGAGACGGGCGCAGACTGACGCCGGGGCATCGAGCCAGCCATGTTCCAACGCCAGAGCCGATCGGAAGCGGGCCGCAGGCGAGCGTGGCACCCTGCGAGATTAAGGAATCCCCGCGACCCGCTGGTGCCGTCGCATCGACGACCGACCGACACTTTGCGCTGCTGGCTGTCGCGTTCTTGAACGACAACGGAAGCGGCGCAGTCGGGCTCTCGGGAATCCAGATTATGCATGCATGCCGCATTGATCGCGCTCGTTGCCAGTCGACCAGGTTCCCGCCGGAAGCCGCACGATCAACGTCTACGTTCCCCAATTGACGTCGCATCACCCGGCTCCGCAGCCGAGGAGCCCTCACAGCGAACGACCAACGCCGGCCGCGACTGATCCATTGCAACATTGAGGCGCGGCAGCAGGGCACGGATCTTGCCAACCACCGTACTCATCAGCCGGCCGATCGCCCGCACGCTCAGGCCGGGCCGTCTTGCCGACACGAGCACCGCCGCTTGGGCCTGCCACCGCAGCCGGGTCTTGCCGGTGAGCGATCGCCAATAACGGCGCACCTGGCGCCGAGCTGCGCCAGGCTACCGCGAGATGAGCGATTGCGGCGGCCATCCGTCCTCAAACGCGCGCTCAGGCGTGCAGCTGCACTGGCGCAGTCCCTCCCTTGTGGCCATTGGCGAGCAACCGCCCGCCGGCAGGCGGGGCGAAGCGATCCGGCGTGCACAGCGCCGCGTCGAAGGCCGCAACCGACAGCGGACGTGAGAACAGGTAGCCCTGGGCGATATCGCAGCCGAGGTCGGCCAGGAAGGCGAGCTGACCTTGGGTCTCGACACCTTCGGCCACGACCTCTAGGGCCAGGCTGTGGCCGAGCCCGACGATAGCCTTGGCGATCTGCCGGTCGTCGACGTCGTGCTCCAGATCGCGGATGAAGGCCTGATCGATCTTCAATCGCTGGATCGGAAAGCGCTTGAGGTAGCTCAGGGACGAGTAGCCGGTGCCGAAATCGTCAAGGGCGATGCCCACGCCCAGCTCGTGAAGCTTGTGCAGTGCTCGAGCAGCGTTTTCGGTGTCGCGCATCAAGACGCCCTCGGTGATCTCCAGCTCCAGCGCTTCGGGCGGCAAGCCGGCAGCGGCCAGCGCGTTTTCGACCTCACGGCAGAGATCGCGGTTGCAGAACTGCACGGGCGACAGATTGACCGCGATGCGCAGGCGCGGATCGCGGCGTCGCCAACCGGCCACCAGCCGGCAGGCCTCGACGAGCACCCAGCTGCCGAGCTCGACGATCAGGCCGGATTCCTCGGCGATCGGCACGAACACGCCGGGCCCCACCTCATCGGGCCGGCCATGCCGCCAACGCAACAGCGCCTCGCCGCCGACCAGCCGCCGGTCGCGCACGGCAAGCTGCGGCTGCAGAACCAGCGACATCTCGTCCCGCGCAAGCGCGCGGCGCAGCGCATCCTCGATGGACTTGCGCCGCTTGAGCGCGGTGCCGAGCCCATCGCCGTACTGGCAGACGCGCTCGCTCCGCTGCTTGGCCTCGGCCAGAGCCAGGTCGGCGTGCTGCAGCAGGGCCTGAACGTCACTGCCATGCTCCGGCGCCGAGGCGACACCGACACGCACGTCGCAATGGATCTCATGGCCGTCGATGCCGAAGGGCTGGCGCAGTCGAGCAACGATCCGCTCGGCCATCGCCAAACCGCTCTCCGCCTTCGTCCGAGACAGCGTCGCCACCACGGCGAACTCGTCACCGCCCAGGCGGGCCACGGTGTCGGTTCCAGCAACGCAGCGCGCAACCCGGCTGGCCGCGTGCTGCAACAGCCGGTCGCCGATCCGATGCCCATAGCTCTCATTGACCCGCTTGAACGCCTCGAGGTCCAAGACGAGCAGAACGACGTGGTTGCCGGAGCACTCCAGGCCCTCGATGGCGACAGCCAGCGCCTCGCCGAGCGCCTGGCGGTTCACCAGTCCCGTCAGCGGATCGTGGCGCATGACGACGTCCAGCCGGGCCGCTGAGCCGCCGGCGCTGGCGACCTCCCAGCCAACGCCGCGATAGCCCTCGAACCGGCCGTCATCGCCGAATACCGGCCGGCCGCTGACCCGTATCTGGCGCTCCCTCCCACCGACCCGAAGCTGGTAGGTCAGGTCATGAAATGGCTGGTGCGCCGCGAGCTCGGCTGCATGGCGTGCGACACGGTCGGGCGGCAGAGTCGCCGCCATGAGCTCGGTGCGGGTCTGCCCAAGCAGCCGTGAGCGCGCGATGCCGGTCAGCGCCTCAATCCGCTGGCTCAAATAGGTGAAGCGATGCTGCGCATCGGTCTCCCAGAGCCAGTCCGGGGTCGCGGCAGCAAAATCGTCGAGGCGCCGCTCGAGCAGCGCGGCCCGCGCGGCCAGGGGATGCGACCTCGGTCGGGTCTCGGCCTGGGCAACGAAGCCCAGCGTCCTGTCACGGGAATCGCGCCGGCGAGCGACCCGCCAGATCATTGGCCTGGCCATGCTGTCCAACCGATCGAGCCAGACCCGGGCACTGGCGGTCCGGCGTGCCAGCAAGGGGCCGAGCCGACGTCGCAGCCGCGCGTGGTCACCAGCGGTGGCGCCGATCGCGTCGAGCAGCCGACAGCCGCGCTGCACGCCGGCGAGACCGAGCAGCTCGGTCGCCGCTTGGTTGGCAAAGCGCAGCCGTCCGTCCCGCGACAGCTCGATGATCGGCGACGGCAGGTCGGATGCAATCGCCCGGCGGCGGCCCACCGTAACGTCGCGGTCGCCAACGTGCCGCCCGTTGACGACACGCTGACAAAGCGGCCCGCCTCGCCCGTTCGATCTCAACTCACGACTCACGTCGCACCTATCCACAACCCCACTCGCCCATGACGGACAAGGTTATCGGCGGATAGTGTTAAGATTCGGTGAGGATCGTCGGCGCTGTGGCCGTGCGGACCAGCGGGCCGCGGCGCAGCTCCTTGACGATGCCGCGCAGCAGCGACACCTCGGCCGAGCTCAGCGGCATCCGCTCGACCATCGCCTTGATGGTGCGAGCCAGCGAGACCCGGCGATCGGCGGCGCGGAAATAACCCACCTGGTCCAGCTCGGCCAGCAGATGGGCCAGGAGATCGGCGACCTCGCCCTTGGTCGCGGGCGGCTGGTCGATCCCCGCCCGTGCGGTCACCGGTCCGGCCGCGCGGTACCATTCATGGCCCAGGAGCAGCACCGCCTGGGCCAGGTTCAGCGAGGGAAAGAGCGGGTTGACGGCGATCGTCACCAGGCTGTCGGCGAGGATCAGGTCCTCGTTGTCGAGCCCGGTCCGCTCGGGCCCGAACATCAGCCCGACCTTGCGCCCAGCGGTCAGCTGCGCCTGCGCTGCCGTCACCATCTCGGCCGGCTCGACCACGGGCTTTTGCAGCTCGCGGCCGCGTGCCGTCGTGGCGTAGAGATGATGCAGATCGGCGATGGCGGCCTCGGTGTCGGGGAAGACCGTCATGCGGTTCAGCACCTCGGCGGCACCGGACGCCGCCGCCACGGCCTTGGCGCTGGGCCAGCCGAAGCCCGGCTTGACGAGCCGGAGCTCGGCCAGGCCGAAATTGAGCATCGCCCGGGCGGCGCTGCCGACATTCTCCGCGAGCTGCGGGCGGACCAGGATCACCACCGGCGCCGGCGGCAACAGGTCGATGCCACCCCGCGCCGCCTTGGTCCGCTTCATCTGCGGCGGCGGGTCAGCCGGCAAGGGCTGTGGGGCCTGAGAACACGCCGTCCAGGAGCAGCTTGTAGGTGATGGCGTCGTGCAGCGCGTTGTAGGACGCGTCGATGATGTTGGGCGAGACGCCGATCGTCTGCCAGACGCGACCCTCCTGGTCGGAGGATTCGATGATCACGCGGGTGATCGCCGCGGTGCCGGACTCCGGCGAGACGATCCGCACCTTGTAGTCGACCAGCTCCATCCGCTCGAGCGACGGATAGGTCGGCGCCAGCGCCTGGCGGAGCGCATGGTCGAGCGCGTTCACCGGGCCGTTGCCGTCGGCCACCGTGTAGAAGTCGCGGCCGGCCACGGTCACCTTGATGGTCGCCTCGGACTGGGTGACCAGCGTGCCCACGGCATTGAACCGCCGCTCGTCGATCACCCGAAAGCTCAAGAGCTCGAAGGCATCGCTGATCTGCCCGAGACCGCGGCGGACCAGCAGCTCGAAGCTGGCGGACGCGCCATCATAGCTGAAGCCGCGCGACTCCCGCTCCTTGATGGTGTCCAGAAGCTCACCCACGGCCTCCGGGCTGGGCTGCACATCGAGGCCCATGTCGGACAGCCGCTGCAGGAGGTTGGCGCGGCCGGCCTGATCGGAGACCAGAATATCGCGGGCATTGCCGACCAGGGCCGGGTCGATGTGCTCGTAATAGCCCGGATCCTTGGCGACCGCCGAGGCGTGCAGCCCGCCTTTGTGCGCAAACGCATTGGCGCCGACATAGGCGGCACCCCGGTCAGGCGTGCGGTTCAAGCGCTCGTCGAAGCCGCGGCTCAACGCCGTCAGCCGGGCCACCGCCGCGTCGTCGATGCCGACATCGAAGCCGAGCTTCAGCTTCAGGGTCGGGATCAGCGAGACGAGATTGGCGTTGCCGCAGCGCTCGCCCAGACCATTCAGCGTGCCCTGGACCTGACGTGCGCCCTCGCGGATCGCCAGCAGCGTATTGGCGACAGCGTTCTCGGTGTCGTTGTGGGTGTGGATGCCGAGCTTCTCGGGCGGCACGTGGCGGGCGACGTCCCTGACGATGCGCTCGACCTCCTCGGGCAGCGTCCCGCCATTGGTGTCGCAGAGCACGACCCAGCTGGCACCACCCTCCAGCGCCGCGGCCAGGCAGGCCAGCGCATAAGCCTGGTCCGCCTTGTAGCCGTCGAAGAAATGCTCGGCGTCGAGCATCACCTCCGGGCTGTGCTTCAGGCTCTCGCGCAGGCTGTCGGTGATCATCTTGAGGTTCTCGTCGCCATCGACGCCAAGCGCACCCTCGGCATGGCGGCGCGAGCTCTTGCCGACCAGCGTGATCACGTCGCAGCCCGCCTGGAACAGCGGCTGCAGCCCCGGATCGTTGGCGGCCGAGCGCCCGGCCCGCCTGGTCATGCCGAAGGCGCAGAACCGCGAATGCTCGAACGCCGGCCGGTCGTTGAAGAAGGCGTCGTCGGTGGGATTGGCGCCGGGCCAGCCGCCCTCGATATAGTCGATGCCCAGGGCATCGAGCTCGCTGGCGATCTGCCGCTTGTCCTCGGGACTGAACGAGACGCCCTGCGTCTGCGCGCCGTCGCGGAGCGTCGTGTCGTAGAGATAGATGCGTTCGGCCATTTTCTGCTTCGCTGCTGCGTCAGGCCCGGCGCCAGGTCGTGCCGCCCGGACCGTCCTCGAGAATGACGCCATCGCCCGCGAGCTGGTCGCGAATGGCGTCGGCGCGGGCGAAATCCCTGGACTTCCTGGCTGCCAGGCGCTCCTCGATCAAGGCCTCGATGGCCGCGTCGTCACCGCCGCCGCCATCGCCGCGCAGCCAATCGCCGGGTGCCTGCTGGAGGAGGCCGAGCAGTGCTGCCGACGCCTTGAGGCGCGCGGCGATCGCCGGTGCCGTGTCGTGCTTGGCCCGGTTGAGCTGGCCCAGGAGATCGTGCAGCACGGCCAGCGCCCTGGGCGTGTTGAGATCATCATCCAGGGCCTCGACCACGGCCGGCTCGGCTGCGGCGGCCGGCGCGTCGCCGGCTCGCTCGAGCGCGCCATAGAAGCGGTCGAGCTGGGTCTTGGCGTCCTGGAAGCCCTGCTCGCTGCAATCGATCGGTGCCCGGTAGTGCGCGCCCAGCATCCAAAGCCGGATCGCCTCGCCCGGCACGGCTGCCAGCGCCTCGTCGAGCCTGAGCACATTGCCGATCGATTTCGACATCTTCTGGCCGCGCATGTCGACGAAGCCGTTATGCAGCCAGTAATGCGCCATGGTGTCGAGCCCATGCGCGCAGCAGGTCTGCGCCATCTCGTTCTCGTGGTGCGGAAAGATCAGGTCCTGGCCGCCGCCATGAATGTCGAAGGGCACACCCAGATGCTCTTCAGCCATGGCCGAGCACTCGATGTGCCAGCCCGGCCGGCCACGGCCCCAGGGGCTGGGCCAGCCCGGCTCGTCGTCGGCGGCAGGCTTCCACAAAACGAAATCGGCCGGGTCGCGCTTGTAGGGTGCCACCTCGACCCTGGCACCGGCGATCTGGTCGTCACGGTCACGGCCCGAGAGCCTGCCATAGGTCGGCATGGACGGCGTGTTAAAGAGCACGTGACCCTCGGCGGCATAGGCGTTGCCGCGCTCGATCAGTCGCTCGATCAGCGCCACCATCTGCCCGATATGCTCGGTCGCCTTCGGTTCGAGCGTCGGCTCCAGGCAGCCGAGCGCTTTGGCATCGCCCTGAAACGCCGCCGTCGTCTGCGTTGTCAGCGCCTCGATCGGCTCGCCGTTCAGCTTGGCCTGCTCGATGATCTTGTCGTCGACATCGGTGATGTTCCGCACATAGCTCACCCGCGGGAAGTGATGCCGGAGCAGGCGAAACAGGACGTCGAAGACGATCAGCGGCCGGGCATTGCCGATATGGATGCGCTGATAGACGGTCGGCCCGCAGACATAGAGCCGGACATGGTCCGGATCGATCGGCTGGAACGCCTCTTTCTGGCGCGTGAGCGTGTTGTGCAGAGCCAAAGGCAATGTGTGCGGCAGTCCGAAAGAATGGCGGAGGATCAGGCGGTCTCGCCCATGAGCCGGCGATAGATCCGCTCACGGCCGAGCAGCGGTAGCAGATCGGCCAGTTTCGGTCCATCGCCGCGGCCGGTCAAGGCCAGCCGCAAAGGATGGTAGAGCGCCCTGCCCTTGCGGCCGGTCTCTTTTTGCACTGTCTTGAGCCAGGCTGCGGCAGCGTCAGCATCCTCTAGCTTATCCGGCATGAGGCGCGCCACCTCGGCGAGGAAGGCCGGCTCCTCGACAACCGGCTGCAGCGGCTCCACAAGGCAGCGCCGCCAGGCCACAGCCTCATCGGCATTGGCGGCGTTCTGCCTCAGCACCGACCATTCGGCGGCCTCGAGCGCGCCCAAGCCCGGGCGCTGCCGCACGTCTTCCAGCGACAGCGACTGGAAGACCGCTTCACTCGTCCGGGCGAGCTGCTCGTCATCCAGCACGGCCGTGGACCGCCCGAAACGGTCGAGATCGAAATCCGCCGCCAGCGCCTCGAGGCTGGTGTCACCTGTGGCCGCCCGATCGGTGCCGATCGCGGCGAGCACCAGACAGATGGCGCGCGGCTCGATGCCGCGCTCGCGGTAGTCGGCGAGGCTCCAGTCACCGGTCCGCTTGGAGAGCGGCGCACCACCCGGCCCGGAGAGCAGCGGCAAATGGGCAAAGGCAGGCAGGTTGGCGCCCAGCGCCTGGAACAGCTCGGCCTGGATCGCCGTGTTGGTCCGGTGGTCGTCGCCCCGGATGATATGCGACATGCCCATGGCCGCATCGTCAGCGACCGAGGCCAGGGTGTAGGTCCAGTCCCCGTCCGCCTTCCTCAGCACCGGATCGCTCAGGCTGCCGCCTGGAATGGTCACCTGGCCCTGCACCAGATCCGTCCAAACCGCAGGCTCGCCCGACAGTTGAAAGCGCCAGTGCGGCTGTCGCCCAGCGGCCTCGAAGCCCTGCCGCTCGGCGGGTGTCAGCGCTAGCGCTGCCCGGTCATAGACCGGCGGCAGGCCACGGGCGCGCTGCGCTGCACGCTTGAGGTCGAGCTCGTCCGGGGTCTCGTAGGCCGGGTAGACGCGGCCGCTGGCGCGCAGCCGCTCGAACGCCTCTGCGTAGATAGCACCGCGCTCGGTCTGCCGGTGCTTCTCATCCCAATCCAAGCCGAGCCAGCGCAGATCGGCCTCGATCCCGGCCTCGAAGGCAGCGGTCGAGCGCGCCCGGTCGGTGTCGTCGATGCGCAGCACGAGGCGCCCGCCTTGGCGCCGGGCAAAGAGCCAGTTCAAGAGCGCGGCACGGGCATTGCCGAGATGCAGCCGGCCGGTGGGGCTCGGCGCAAAGCGAAGGACCGGAGTCATGGAAGAGACCAGAGAGCTGGGGTCGACGAACGGCCGAACCGCGAAACGGTCAGCCTTCGCTGTAATACTTGCTGATCTCCCGGCGCACCAGCCGCGAATCGGCGGCACCCAGCGGTGCGGCGATGGTCGGATCGGCCATGGTGAGCACCGTGCCGAGCACCTTGTCGGCCACGCCCTCGAGCTGGCGCAGGGCATCGGCG
Source organism: uncultured Alphaproteobacteria bacterium (assembly GCA_942491185.1). GTDB lineage: Bacteria > Pseudomonadota > Alphaproteobacteria > Geminicoccales > Geminicoccaceae > SLRI01. The sequence continues at coordinate 387,112 of CALOAB010000018.1, forward strand.
GCCAGCGCCCGCTGCGTGCTCTGCCAACGCACCACGAAGAGAATGGCATCGCAAAGCGGCGCCATCACCCGCGCATCGGTGACCACGAGCACCGGCGGGCTGTCGACGAGCACGAGGTCGAAATGCGCCCTTGCCTCAGCGAGCAGGATGCCCATGGCCTTGGGGCCCAGCAGCCGGGTCGGCTGGCTCACCCGGGCACTGCCGGGGATGAAGGCGAGGCCGGTGGCCGGATCCTCGAGCAGCACGTCCTCGGCCTCACGCTCACCGCGCAGGATCTCGACCAGGCCCACGGGTGCCTCCTGCTCGAGCAGCGCGGCCAGGCGCGGCTTGCGCAGGTCGGCATCGATCAGGAGCACTTTCAACCCCTCGGCGGCAGCCAGCCTGGCCAAGGCCACGCAGGTCGTCGACTTGCCCTCGCCCGGCACGGCAGACGTCATCAGCACCACGCTGCCACCGGACGCCAGTCGACCGCCGGGTAGGGGTCGGTCGAGCTCGGGGCGGGCGAAGCTGAACTCGGCCACCAGCGTGCGCAGCGCCTCGGAGAAGCGCCCGCTCGGCCGCTCCAGGGGCAGATCGATCACGTTGGCGTCGCGGCGGCCCTGGCGGACCAGCGGCAGGCAGCCGATGCAGCGCCGCCCGAGCCCCTGCTCGGCGGCGCGCTGGGTGCGAAAGCCCCGGTCGAGCTGCTCGAGGAAGAAGACGACCAGCAACCCGGTGCCGAGCGAGGCGGCGGAGAAGAGACCGAACAGCATCACCGGCTGCGGGAAGGACGGGCGCTGCGGCGGCGTCGCCTCGGAGATCAGCCTGGCATCGGGGCGGCTCGTCTCGACCACGTCGCCCAGCGCCCGGAACCGGGTGAGATAGGCCTCGTGCTGGGCCCGGGCACTGGCGACAGCCCGCTCGTGCCGCGCCAGGCCGGCGGCGGCCTTGCCCTGCACGACGCTCTGCGACTTCAGCGCGTCCAACTCGCTGGCAAGCGCCTGCTCGCGTGCCTTGGCCGCCTCGATCTCGGCCGCCACCGAGCCCAGCACGGCCTGCTGCTCGGCCTGGATGCGCCGCTCGAGCTCCTGCCGCTCGGCCCGGATATTGAGCATTTGCGGATGCCGCTCGCCGAACCGGGTCGCCAGCTCGGCCTCCCGCCTGGTCGTCTGGTTCTTCAAGGCATAGAGATTTTGCAGGACGATGGAGCCGCCGAGCTCCTCGAACGCGATATCACCGTTGGGCTGCGCCAGCACGGCGCGGACCCGGCGCAACCGCGCCTCGCTCGCGGCCCGGTCGGCGGCGGCAGCAGCGGTATCACGGCGCAGGCTGGCCAGATCGAGATTGTCCAGGGTGAGCGCGTCACCGAGCTCGCCGCCGGCGGTGGCCAGATAGGCGGCAAGCTCGGCCTCGGCCGCCTCGAGCTTGGCCCCGCTCTCGGCCAAGGCCTCCTCCAGCCAGGCCCCGGCCCCACCGGCAAGGTCGGCCTTGGCGTCGAGCCTTCCGGCGATGTACTGCTCGGCAAGACCGTTCGCGATGCGCGCCGAGGTCGCCGCATCGCGGCTCTTGAAGGCGATGCTGATGACATGCGTCTCGCCGACACGCTCGACCGTCAACCGTTCGAGAAAGCGGTCGACCAGGGCTATCGGATTGTTGACCTCGGCCGCTGCCTGGGCGACGCCGAGCCCGACCGCCAGCCGCTCCGCCGGGTCGAGCGCCTGATGCAGCTCGGGATCGAGGGCGAGATCGAGCGCCTCGATCACCTCGCGCGCCATGCTGCGCGACACCAGGAGCTGCACCTGGCTTTCGATCGACACGTCGTCGTCGGCGATCGCTGCCGATGCCAGCATGTTGTCACCGGGCGCATCGCGGGCCGGCTCGATCATCAGCTCGGCGCTGGCGATATAGATCGGCTGCAGCCAGGCGAGCGCCAGGATGGCGAGCCCGACCCCGACGGCGAGGCTGGCGACGAGCAGGACCGAGTAGCGGCGCAGCACCAAGAAGAGATCGACCAGCGTCAGCTCGGCGCCCGGCGCCACGGCGCGGCTGGCAGCAGCCGGTCCTGCCATCGCCGCCGATCCGCTCGCTGAGCCGGCCTCGCTCATGGCGCCCGGACCAGCGCATTGCCGAAGCCGCGGGCGCGATGCGGCACATAGCCCATGCCCATGATCTCGACGCGCAAGGGCGGCAGCTCGGCATCGACCATGACGGTCGGTCGCCATCCCGCCTGGGGCGTCCCTTCCGCCGCGGCAAAGGTGATGCCGAAGGCGCCGTTCTCCAGCTCTCGCGGCTCGAGCTCGGCCCAAGCGCGCCCGGGCGCGGCCTTGCCGATCTCGTCCGCAGGCGGCGTCGAGCCTGCCCACGTGGCCAGCGGTTGCAGCTCGACGGCGCGGCTCGGCCCGGCCATCACGTGGCCGATCGCCGTGCCGTTGCGATCGCCGAGCAGCGAGGCACCGATCGAGAACACACCGGTGCCGACGGCCAGCACGGCAAAGGCGGCGAGCGGCCGGACGAGGCCGATGGCCTGCCAACGGAAACCGTGTGGCAGGGTGTCGGCGAGACGGGCGAGCGGCGGCCGGCGATGCATGGCGCTTGCTCCATAACATGAAACACGGACGCTAGCTTTTCTATCACAGATTGAATTCGATTCAAGAGCCTTGATAGGACGACTCAGCGCGTCCAAGGCCGCTGGCCCCGCTCATCGACCACCCGCTCGATGCCGACCCGTCCGCCGCGCCAGCGCACCGCCACCCCGCCGCTCTGCCAGAGCGCGCGCCCGCCGAGCGAGGGCGTGCCGTTGGCGCAGCTCTCCGGACCGCTCAACAGCACGACGAAGGCAGCCCGGCGGCAATCCTCCGCCACCGCCTCGGCTGTCAGCGCCAGTGCGAGCTGCCGCCCTTGGTCCAGGCTCGTGCCCGGCCCACCGGCAAGCCAAGAGCCGGCCTCGGCGCCCATGTCGACGAGGCAGCCCAGCGGGTCACAGCGCAGCTGGCCGTCGGCGCGGGTCTCAAAGGGCAGCGCCTCGGCAACGCCGGCGCCCTGCAGCATCTGCCGGCTGAGCCAGTTATCGCGCCGCTGCTCGAGCAAGTGCGCGGTGCCGTCGGCGGCGCGATAGGCGACGAAATCGCCGCGCCGGTCGATCAGCAGGTCCGCCGGTCGCGCCAGCAGCACGATGATGACGCCGAGCACGCCCATGGCAAAGCCCCAGCGCCGCCACTTGCCCCGCCAGAGGCAGAGCCAGAGCCCGCCCGCGACCATCGCGAGCAGGCCCGTGGTCGGCCAGGGCGGCACATCGATGACCGAGCCCGGCAACCATGCCATCAAAGCCGCCACCTCGAGCACGATGCGGATGCCGTGTCCCATCAGCACCAGAAACGGTGCGTCGAGGCCGAACGGCATGAGCAGCATGGCGATCAGCCCGGCCGGCATGATCCAAAATGCCGTGAGCGGCACGGCGACCAGGTTCGCCACGATGCCGAAGGTGGCGATCCGCTGGAAATGAAACGCCGCAAAGGGTGTGGTGGCCACGCTCGCGATGAGCGTCGTCAGCAACACGCCCAGGAAATAGACGAGCAGGACGTTGCGCGCTGCGGCCGGCTCATCGTCGGGCGCAGCGCGCCGCTGCGTCAGGCGGCGATACTCGTAGAACGCGATCAACCCGGTGACCGCGGCAAAGCTCATCTGGAAGGAGGGCCCGAGCAGGCTCTCGGGCGCGATGACCAGCACCGCCAGCGCTGCATAGGCCAGGAGCCTGAGCGAGAGCGGGTTGCGGTCGAGCAGAACGGCGAGCAGCGCCACGCTCGCCATCATGAAGGCACGCTGGGTCGGCACCGTGGCGCCCGCGAGGATCAGGTAGAAGAGTGCGGCGAGCAGCGCCACCACGGCCGCCGGCTTTTTCGGCACCACCCGCAAGGCGAACGCCGGCCAGAGCGACAGGAGGAATCGGCAACTGAGGAAGACGGTGCCGGCGACCAGCGTCATGTGCAGGCCCGAGATGGCGAGCAGATGCGCCAGGCCGGCGATCTGCATGTCGCGCCAGACCTTGTCCGGGATCGACGCCCGAAGCCCGGTCAGGAGGGCGCCCCCAACAGCGCCTTCGGCGCCGCCGATGACAGCCTCGGCCCGAGCCGCCACCGTGTAGCGCAGCTGCGCCACCGGCCTGGCACCGAACGCCGCCTCGCCGCCGATCACCTCGGGCGCGCCATAGGCGAAGCCGACACCGCCCAACCGCTCGAAGAAAGCGCGGCGGGCGAAGTCGAAGCCGCCCGGCACCAGCGGGCCCGAGGGCGGCTGCAGCCGGGCGCGCACCGTGATCCGCTGCCCGGGCAGGATCGGCGGATCGACGGTGCGGATGGTCAGCCGGACGCGCTCCGGCGTCGCCGCCTGCTCGAGCCGCTCGACCACCAGGTCCTCGAGCAGCAGCCGCTGACCGTTGCTGCGTGGCTCGGCCATGCGCACCGTGCCCTCGACAGTGTAGACGGAGCCCCGCGGCAGGACCGGCGCCTCGACATTGAGCGTGCGCAGCTGTGCTGTGGCAAAACCAGCGAGCGCCAGCGCCAGGCCGATCAGCGCCGGCCCGGTGAAGGCGCCCGTCTGCCGCCGCGCGGCGCTGACCGCACCGGCGACGCCGAGCGCCAGCACGGCGAGCAGCATCGGCTTCGGCTCGTGCGGCAGGGCGAAGTAGAGGAGAATGCCGAGGCCGAAGCAGAGCGGGGCGAAGAGCGGCCAGCGATCGCGCTCGGCCAGCAGGCGCCGGCGGAGCTGCTGCAGCAGCTCGCCAAGGCTCGGCGGGTGGGCCGCGAACTCTGCAGCGCGCGCCGGCGCCTCGGCGGCGAAGCGGCGCCAGGCGGCTAGGGTGGCGGCCGGCTGCTGCAAGCGCGCTCCGATCGTGGTACGAGGCCGTCCCCATCCTCGGCGAAACACGGCGCAAAATCAACCATGAGTGTAATTGTTAGGTTCGCACCTTCACCTACAGGCTATCTGCATATCGGCGGCGCCCGCACGGCCCTGTTCAACTGGCTCTATGCCCGACATCACGGCGGCGCGTTTCGCCTGCGCATCGAGGACACCGACCGGCAGCGCTCCACCCAGCCCGCCATCGATGCGATCATCGACGGGCTCGGCTGGCTCGGCCTCGACTGGGACGGTGAGATCGTCCACCAGGCGAGCCGCATCGAGCTGCACAAGGCAGCAGCACAGCGCCTGCTCGACGCCGGCCAGGCCTATCGCTGCTATTGCAGCCCCGATGAGCTCGAGGCGATGCGGGCCAAGGCCCGGGCCGAGAAGCGGCCGATCCGCTATGACGGCACCTGGCGCGATGCGCGACCCAGGCGACGCGCCCGCCGGCGTCGATCCGGTGATCCGCTTCAAGGCACCGCTCACCGGCGAGACGGTGGTCGACGACCAGGTCCAGGGCCTGGTGCACTTCAAGAACGAGCAGCTCGACGACATGGTGCTGCTCCGCGCCGACGGCACGCCCACCTACATGCTCTCGGTCGTCGTCGACGACATCGACATGGGCATCACCCACATCATCCGTGGCGACGACCATCTGAACAACGCCGCCCGCCACGCCAATCTGTTCTTGGCACTCGGCCACGAGCCGCCGGCCTTCGCCCACATCCCGCTGATCCACGGGTCCGACGGCGCCAAGCTCTCCAAGCGCCACGGGGCCCTGGGCGTCGACGCCTACCGTGACCTCGGCTACCTGCCGGAGGCCATGCGCAACTACCTGCTGCGCCTGGGCTGGGCGCATGGCGACGACGAGATCATCTCGACCGAGCAGGCGATCGCCTGGTTCGACCTCGACGCCGTCGGCCGCTCGCCGGCCCGCTTCGACACGGCCAAGCTGGATTCGGTCAACGGCCACTATCTGCGCGAGCGGCCGGATGACGATCTCGTGACGTTGGTGGCACCGCTGCTCGAGGCAGCTGGCCATCAGCTCGGCGAGGCGGAGCAGGCGCGGCTGCGCGCCGCCATGGACGGGCTGAAGCAGCGCGCCCGGACCCTGGTCGAGCTCGCCCAAAATGCTACTTTCCTGGTTCAGGCACGGCCGCTGCCGATCGACGCCAAGGCAGCGAAGCTGCTCGATGAAGCCGGGCGCGAGCGGCTCCAGGCGGCGCTGCCGGTGATCGCGGCCGCCGAGCCGTTCGACGAAGCGACGTTGGAGGCGGCAGCGCGGGCGGCGGCCGAGGCGCAGTCGGTGGGCTTCGGCAAGCTGGCGCAGCCGTTGCGGGCAGCGCTCACCGGCCGGGCGGTGTCGCCCGGGATTTTCGAGGTGATGACCGCGCTCGGCCGCGACGCCGTGCTGGCCCGCCTCGAGGATGCTGCCGCCGGCCGCAATCCCGCACTGCAGCATAATGATTGAAGCCCGGTCCACAGGCCGGTAGTGTTGAAAGCAACACCGCGCCGCTAGCATCCCCTGGCGGCGAGGCACTTGCCTGACAAGAAGGGCCGCGGGCCGAGCCAGCGTGTGACAGCCGGCTCGAGCACCACGCCGGCGGGGCCGACGGCACCCGACAAGGCCAACGACACAAGCGAGGAGCGAGAGGATGAGCGAGAGCACGACCCAAAAGACGGTTACCATCGGCGGCGACGGCAGTAATGCCGCCTTCCCCCTGCTCACGGGCACCGTCGGTCCCGACGTCATCGACATCCGTAAGCTCTACGGCGAGACCGGGCTCTTCACCTATGATCCAGGCTTCACGTCGACCGCGGCCTGCCGCTCGAAGATCACCTATATCGACGGCGACGAGGGCATCCTCCTGCATCGCGGCTACCGCATCGAGGATCTGGCCGAGCAGAGCAATTTCCTGGAGACGGCGTACCTGATTCTCTATGGCGACTTGCCGAACGCTGAAGAGTACGCGAACTTCACCCATGGTGTGACCTACCACACCATGATCCACGACCAGATCAACTATCTGTTTCGCGGCTTTCGCCGCGACGCGCACCCGATGGCGGTGATGGTTTCGGTCGTCGGCGCGCTTGCGGCCTTCTATCACGAGGACCTCGACACCCAAGACCCGCATCACCGGATGATCGCGAGCTACCGGCTGATCGCCAAGATCCCGACCATCGCGGCCATGACCTACAAATACTCCGCCGGCCAGCCCTTCATGTATCCAAGGAACGATCTCAGCTATGCCGAGAACTTCCTCTACATGACCTTCGGCGTGCCCTGCGAGCCCTGGAAGGAAAAGCCGGTCCTCTCCAAGGCATTGGAGAAGATTTTCATCCTCCACGCCGACCACGAGCAGAATGCCTCGACGTCGACGGTCCGCCTCGTGGGCTCGACCGGTGCCAACCCCTATGCTGCGATCTCGGCCGGTATCGCGTCGTTGTGGGGCCCGGCGCATGGCGGCGCCAACGAGGCCGTCGTCAACATGCTGCAGCAGATCGGCTCGGTCGATAAGATCCCGGAATTCATCGAGCGGGCCAAGGACAAGGACGACCCGTTCCGCCTGATGGGCTTCGGCCACCGCGTCTACAAGAACTACGACCCGCGCGCCGGTGTCTTGAAGTCGAGCGCCGACGAGGTTCTGGACGAGCTCGGCCAGGGCAACAACCCGAAGCTGGCGATCGCCAGGGAGCTGGAGCGAATCGCGCTGGAGGACGATTACTTCCGCGAGCGCAAGCTGTTCCCCAACGTCGATTTCTACTCGGGCATCATCCTCGAGGCCATGGGCATCCCGACCAAGATGTTCACTGCCATTTTCGCACTCGCCCGCACCGTCGGCTGGATCGCCCAGTGGAACGAGATGATCGAGGATCCGGAGCAGAAGATCGGCCGGCCGCGCCAGCTCTACACCGGCCACGCCCAGCGCCCCTTCGTCCCGATCGACAAGCGCGGCTAGGCCGCCTCGACACCTAGGCGCCGAGTGACGGGGGCTGGCGCGTGACCGAGCTGGCCTCCCGCCACGCCATTCCCGACCCGCTCACCGGGCGGTTGCTCAAGCGTCCTCGGGCGCGTCCTCGGCCAGCAGCAGCCTGGCACTGATCATGGCGTCAGCGCAGAGCTTGCCGTCGACCAGCGCCCTGCCCTGGTACCAGTGGATGTTCAGCTTGGCCTTCTGCCGCACGACCTCGAGCTGCAGCAGGTCGCCGGGGCGGACCGGCCGGCGAAAGCGCGCGTTCTCGATACCGAGGAAATAGACCAGATCGCCCTTGCCGGCGCGCCCGGCCCCGGCCATGACGAGCGCTGCCGCGGCCTGCGCCATGGCCTCGACGATCAGCACGCCGGGCATGATCGGATCTGTTGGGAAGTGGCCGGGAAAAAACGGCTCGTTGATGGTTACGGCCTTGATCCCGACCGCCCGCACCGGTGCCTCGATCTGCGTCAGGCGATCGATCAGCAGCATCGGAAAACGGTGCGGGATCAACTGCATGATGCCTTGCGCGTCGATATCGGGCAGCGTGGTGACCGGCGGGCGCGCGGTCTCGCTCATGAGGGACGTTCCTTTCCGTTGAGAGCCCGTCAGGGCGTCGAGCGGCGGAAACCAGCACAGCGCCGCAACCAGGCCAAGTGTTTTCGGCGCGATCGGCCTAAGCTTCGACGCCCAGCGCCCGCCTCGACCCTAGCGCGGCACCTGCTCTGGCACCCGGACATCCGGCAGCGAGGCGTCGAGCCGGGCCAGCACGTCGTCGGTGATGTCGAGCTGCGGCGAGAACATCAAGACGCCAGCGCTCGGCAGGACGAGGTTGAAGCCGCGCGCCTCGGCAAGCTCACCCACCACCCGGATCACCGCCTCACGCACCTCGCCCAGCGACATCGCCGAGACATCGTCGAGCTGCTGGCGACGCTCCTGGACGAAGCGCTGCACCCGGGTCACATCGGCCTCGAACGCCTTGCGCTGCTCGGCGAAGGCCTCGGTCGAGAGCACCGAGCGCTGCCGGGCCAAGGCCCCGTCCTCCTCGAGCAGTCGCTGCTCCTCGGCGGCAATCTCGTCCTGGTAGGCCAGGTGCCGCGCCTCGACCTGGGCACGGATGCTGCGCGCTGCCTTGGCCTCGCTCATCACCCGCTGATAGTCGATGACCGCCACGGTGGCCGGCGGCAGGGGATCGTCCTGGGCACGCGCTGCCGAGCTGGCGAGCACGGCTGCGGCAAGGACCAAGGCAAGTGCCAGGCAGCGCCACGAGGCGGCGCCGCGCCGGACCCGACTAGAAGCGTGTGCCGAACGAGATCCTGAACAACTCGGTCTCGTCACGATCGTCTTTCCTGATGGCTTGCGCAAAATCGAGCGCCAAGGGTCCGAGCGGCGACAGCCAGGAGATCCCGACACCCGCCGAGACCCTGAGATAATCGCCGTCGTAGAGGGTCGGGCCATTGACGTCGATCTCGTAGAGGTTGCCGGCGTCGACGAAGGTTCGGCCGAAGATCCGCAGATCGTCGGGCAACCCGAGCGGGAAACGCAGCTCGGCAGTACCGGTGTAGTAGAGGTTGCCGCCCAGCGCGTCATTGGTGTCGGTATCGCGAGGACCGATACCGGCCACCTGGAAGCCGCGCAGGTTGGTGCCGCCGACGAAGAACCGGTTGGAGAGCGTCACATCCTCGCCGAGGCCCTTGATGAAGCCGCCGCTGGCATCGAAGGTCAAGACCACGTCGGGAATGATCGAGTAGTGCACCTCGCCACGCAGCTCGTGGCGGAGGAACTGGCTGTCGCCGCCGAGACCGGCGAGGTCCTGGTCGAAGCGCAGCAGATAGCCCTCTGACGGCAGGAAGCGCGCGTCGCGGCGATCATAGGTGAAGGTCTGGCCGATCAGCGAAGTGACCTGGGTTCCCTCCTCGTCCTGGATGAACACCGAGGCGCTGTTGTCGACGTTCTCGATCTCGTCCTCGCGCAAGGTGTAGCGCAGGCCGTGGCGCAGCCGCTCGGTCAAGGGATAGTTCGCCCGGATGGTGCCACCGGTGCTGGTCTCGTCGAACGAGCTCTCGCTCTGGAAATCCGTCTTGGTGCGGAAGACATCAACGCCGGCGGCGACCTCGTAACCGAGAAACCAGGGATCGGTGAAGCTCAAGACGGCGTCCTGCCGCCTCCCTGAGAGGGTGAAGCTGGCGGTCAACTCGTAGCCCCGGCCGAGCAGGTTTCGCTCCTCGAGCCGAACGTCGCCCAACGGCCCGTCGGCGCTGGAGAAGCCGGCACCAAACGACAACTCACCCGTCGACTGCTCGGCGACCTCGGTGAGGATGATCACCTTGTCGGGTGCTGAGCCCCGCTCGGTGACGACGTTGACCGATTCGAAGTAGCCGAGATTGCGGATGCGCTGCTCGGAGCGGCGCAGCAGCGCCAGATTGTAGGGATCGCCCTCGGAGAGACGGAACTCACGCCGGATCACCCGATCCAGGGTCCGCACATTGCCGATGATGTCGATCCGCTCGACATAGACACGCGGCCCCTCGTCGATGCGGAAGATCAGGTCGACCGTCAAATCCTCCGGGTTGATCTCGTTCACTGGCTCGATGTTGGCGAAGGCGTAGCCGAGCTGGCCGGCGCGCTCCGTGAGCGCCTGCACGTCGTTCTCGATCGCCTCGGCGTTGTAGATCTCGCCCTCGCTCACGGTGACCAGATCCTCGAACTGCGTCACCTCGAGGTCACGGATCGAGGTCTCGAGCCCGACCGAGCCTAAGCGGTATTGCGGCCCCTCCTCGACCGTGAAGGTGATGAAGAAGCGGTCGCCTTCCGGCGTCAGCTCGGCAAGCGCACTGAGGACGGCGAACTCGACATAGCCGCGCTCGAGGTAGAAGCGGCGGAGCAGCTCCTCGTCGAAGGCGAGCCGGTCGGGGTCGTAGGTGTCGGAGCTGCTGAAAAAGCGGTACCAGGCCTGCTCGCGGGTCTCGATGACGCCACGCAGCGTGTTGGCGGAGAAGCTCTCATTGCCGATGAAGGTAATGCCGCTGACCTTGGTGAGTGGCCCCTCCTCGATCTCGAAGACCAGATCGACGCGGTTCTGGTCGAGCTCGATGATCTTCGGCTCGACGCTCGCCGCATAGCGGCCATTGCGACGGTAGAGCTCGAGGATGCGCGCCACGGCGCTCTGCACGCGGGCGCGGGTGAAGACGATCCGCGGCCGCAGCTGCACCTCGGCCTCGAGCGTCTCGTCGTCGAGCCGTCGATTGCCCTCGAACGCAATGCGGTTGATGATCGGGTTCTCGACCACCTCGATGACCAGCGTGTCGCCGACCTGGCCAACGGCGACGTCGTCGAACAGCCCGGTGGCGAACAGGTTGCGCAGCGACTGGTCGATGGCCTCGGAATCGAAGGGGTCGCCACGGCGAATGGTGAGATAGCTCTCGACCGTCAGCGTCTCGATGCGCTCATTGCCGCGCACCAGGATCTCGTTCACCGTGCCCGGAGCTTCACTGCCGGGCGCCTCAATCTCGACCTCGGTCTGCGCCCAGGCCTCACCGCCGGCGAGAATGGTGGCGCCCAGACCGAGGACGCCAAAAAGAAAGCCGAGCGCGCGAAGCATCCACCAACCCCCGTTTCGTGTCGCGCGCTGGCCAGCACCAAGCCCGGTGCGGGCGCATCCGTCAGTCGGCAGGACCGGGGGCCGACCCGCCGCCGCGTCAGGAGATCAGGTCGGTGAAGAACTTGATGATGTTCATCTGCACGAGGTCGTTCCACGTGGCAAATATCATCAAGGTCAAGACCATCGCCAAACCGACGCGAAAGGCCATTTCCTGGCTGCGCTCGCCGAGCGGTCGCCCGCGCGCTGCCTCGATCGTGTAGAGCACGAGGTGGCCGCCGTCCAGCATCGGGATGGGGAAGAGATTGATCAATCCGAGATTGATCGAAAGGACCGCGGTGAACCATATCGCAGGCACCAGACCGTCCTGGGCGATGGTCCCCGACATCTGCGCGATCCTGAGCGGCCCGCCCAGCTCCTCGGTGCCGCGCGAGCCCACGATCATCTCGCCCAGGGCACCCAGCGTCGCCGTCACCATGCGCACGGTCTCGCTCGTCGCCTCGAACACCGCCATGCCGGGATTGCTGCGCCGGAACTCCACGCCGCTGCGGCTGATGCCGACCAGCCCGACGCGATGCGTATTGCCAAAACGATCCTCGATCTCATTCAAGGCCGGCGTCACCGTGACGTCGAAGACCTCGCCATTGCGCTCGATGGTGAAGGCGAGCGGCACCTCGGCCTGATCGCGCACCATGCCCTGCAGGCTCTCGAAGCTGTCGACCTCGGCACCGTCGACGGCGTTGATCCGGTCGCCGGGCTCGAGCCCGGCGGCGGCAGCCGGGCTGTCCGCCGTCACCTCGCCGACCACGGCCGGGGTGAAGGGCCGGCCGCTGAAGACGAAGAGGAGGCTCAAGACGACGATGGCGAAGAGGAAATTGGCGGCAGGACCAGCAACGACGATGGCCATGCGCTGGAACACCGATTTCGCCGGGAAGCTGTCGGGGTGAGCCGATGTCGCGGCGTCGGGCCGGGCACTGGCCTCATCCGCGTCGCCCAGCATCTTCACGTAGCCGCCGAGCGGGATCAGGCTGAACTTCCAGCGCGTGCCGTGCTTGTCGTTGAAGCCGACGAGCTCCTTGCCGAAGCCGATCGAGAACACCTCGACCCGGACGCCGTTGCGCCGCGCCACCCAGTAATGGCCGTACTCGTGCACGAAGACGACCACCGACAGGATGATCAAAAACGGGACGACGTAGCCGATGATAATGTCCATGCACTCGCTCTCGAAGCTTCACACACCCTGGGCGCGTTTCTCGACCGCAGCCGCGGCGTGGCGCCGCGACTCTCGATCACTCACCATTATATCGTCGATCGAGTCCGGTTCGTCACCCGGTAGACGTGCCAAAACGTCCTCGACGATGCCAACAATGTCGAGAAAGCCGATTTTGCCGTCGATAAAGGCCGCGACTGCCACCTCATTCGCAGCGTTCAAGATCGCCGGCCGCGAGCCGCCGGCCGCCAGCGCCTGGCGCGCCAGCTGCAGCGCCGGGAACTGCTCGAGGTCGGGCCTGCGGAAATCGAGGCGGCCGACGCTGGCGAGATCGAGCCGCGTGCCTTCGACCGTGAGCCGGCCCGGCCAACCCAGGCAATAGGCGATCGGCACGCGCATGTCGGGAACGCCCAGCTGCGCCAGCTGCGAGCCGTCGGGGTAGGCGACCAGACTGTGGATCACCGATTGCGGATGGACCAGGATCTCGATCCGCTCCTCGGGCACGCCGAAGAGGTGATGCGCCTCGATCAGCTCGAGGCCCTTGTTCATCATCGTCGCACTGTCGATGCTGATCTTCGCCCCCATCGACCAGTTCGGATGGGCCAGCGCCTGGGCCAGGGTGACGTTCGCCATGGCGGCTTTGTCGAGGTCGCGAAACGGCCCGCCGGAAGCTGTGAGGATCAACCGGTCGATGGCGCCGGCGTCGTGCCCGGCCATCGCCTGGAACATGGCATTGTGCTCGGAATCGACGGGCAGAACCGTCGCACCCGATGCCCGGGCCGCGGCCATCAAGAGGGCCCCGGCGCAGACCAGGCACTCCTTGTTGGCGATCGCCACCATGCGCCCCTGGCGCAGCGCCTCGAGCGTCGGCGCCAGGCCGACGGCCCCCACGATTGCCGACATCAGCCAGTCGACCGGCCGGGAAGCGGCCTCGCGCACCGCCTCGATGCCGGCGGCCGCCTCGATGCCCGTGCCGGCAAGAGCGGCCACGAGCGCTGGGTAGGCCGCTGGGTCGGCGACCACGGCGAGCCTGGCGCCCACGGCCTTGGCATCCGCCGCCAGCGCCTCGGCATTGCGGCCCGCGACCAGTGCTTCGACCCGAAACGCCTCAGGCTGGGCGCGAACCAGGCTGAGCGTGCTCTGGCCGACCGAGCCCGTGGCGCCCAGGATGGTGATCGAGCGCGGCGACGTGGCGCTCGGCGGCAGCGGCAGCTGCTGACCGGGCAACGGGGGAATGATTTCCGACATGCCGCCCCGTCTAGAGTGCCTTGTCCAGAGCGACAAGCATGGCCAGAGCCGGTGCGGCGAAGAGGTAGCCGTCGAGCCGATCGAGCAGGCCGCCATGGCCCGGAATCAGGTGGCCGCTATCCTTCACCCCGGCCCGCCGCTTGATCGACGATTCGAACAGATCGCCCGATTGGGCGGCCAGCGCCAGAATCGCAGCGAAGAAGCCGCCCTGCAGCCAGCCCCAATCGGCCAGTCCGCCGGCAGCGGCTCCGACGAGCACGGCACCCAGCACCCCACCGCATAAGCCCGACCAGGTCTTGCCCGGGCTGATCTTCGGCGCCAGCTTCGGCCCACCCACCGTGCGGCCGGTGAGATAGGCCATGACGTCGGTGGCGACGACCACGAGGACCAGCCAGAACACCAGCTCCATGCCGCGATCGAGCTCGCGCAGCGCCAGGAAGGCCACCGCCGGCACGCCCAGGTAGACGATGCCGACAATGGCCCAGAGCCGTTTCGGCCAGTCACCGACCCGGCGGATCAGGAAGGCGCTGAGCAGGAGGAGGATGGCCCCGACGGCACCGCTGATGAGGGTGAGCCCGGCATTGGGCGCGACCAGCACCGCGAGCTGCACCAGCGCCATGACCAGGAGCGGCAGGAGCACGACACCCAGAACGGCATAGCGCTGGCGGCTGCCGGTCATGGTCAGCGTCGCCCATTCGCGCGCCGCCAGGATGAGCATGAGCATCATGACGGCGGCGAAGTACCAGCCGCCGAGCATGATCACCAAGGCGGCCAACGCCGCCATGACCACCCCGGCTACCGCACGAATCCCCAGATCCGCCGGCAGAATTCGCTTAGAGCCTGTTTGCGACGTTTTCATCGTATTTCATCGGCTTGCGATCGACCGCCGGCGCCGAACCGGGTGCAGCCCGATGCCGAAGGAGCAGGCGAGCTGGGTGACAGTCCCGGCGCTGTTCGCCATGAAAACCTATCGAGCAGGCGCTTAACCGGCGCTGGCGCCATAACGTCGCTCGCGCCGGCCGAACTCGTCGACGGCCTGGCGCAGATGCGCCTCCTCGAAATCCGGCCAGTGCACGTCGAGAAACACCAGCTCGGTATAGGCCAGCTGCCAGAGCAGGAAGTTGCTGATCCGCTGCTCGCCGCTGGTGCGGATCAAGAGGTCCGGGTCGGGCAGACCCGTGGTGTCGAGGGCTGCTGCGAAGAGGCCGTGGTCGATCGCATCCGGCGCCACCTCGCCGTCGAGCACCGCCTTGGCCAGCCGCTGCGTGGCGCGGATGATCTCGTCCCTGGCACCGTAGTTGAGCGCCACGGTGAGCTCGACGTTGCGGTGCTCGGCGGTCAGCCGCTCGGCGTTCTCGATCAGCTCGAGAATATCCCGGTCCAGCCTCGAGCGATCGCCGATCACCCTGAGCTTGATCTGGTTCTTGTGCAGGTTCTCGATCTCCTTGCGGAGATAGAAGCGGAGCAGGCCCATCAGCTCGGCGACCTCGGCGGCGGGGCGCTGCCAGTTCTCGCTCGAGAACGCGAAGAGCGTCAGGTAGCGGATGCCGAGATTGCCACAGGCCTCGACGGCGCGGCGAACGGCATCGGCGCCGCGCCTGTGCCCGAACACGGGCGGCCGGCCACGGGCCCGAGCCCAGCGCCGGTTGCCGTCCATGATGATCGCGACATGCGTCGGGACGACCGGCTCGGCGGCGACAGGCGATGCTTGATGCAGGGCAGTTACTGACACGAGCCATCCAGAGGCTGAGGTTGCCGCGGCGACGCGGACCTAAACGGTGACGATGTCTTGCTCTTTTTGCTGCAAGAGCTCGCCGACAAGCTCGATGTGCTTGTCGGTCATCGCCTGGATCTCGTCGGCCCAGAGCTTGTGTTCGTCCTGGCTGAGATCGCCATCCTTCTCCATCTTCTTCAACTGATCCATGCCGTCGCGGCGCACATTGCGAACGGCGACACGGGCCTGCTCGGCATAGCGATGGGCCACCTTGACCAGCTCCTGGCGGCGCTCCTCGCTGAGCTCGGGCAACGGAATACGCAGCAGCTGACCATCGACCGCCGGGTTGAGACCGAGCGCCGAGTTGCGAATTGCTTTCTCGACCACCTTGACCAGGCCCTTGTCCCAGACCTGAACGGAAATCATCCGCGGCTCGGGCACGTTGATATTGCCCACCTGGTTGAGCGGCACCACCGCACCGTAGGCCTCGACGGTGATCGGCTCGAGCAGGCTCGCCGAGGCACGGCCGGTCCGCAGGCCTGAGAACTCCTTGCGCAACGCCTCGACGGCACCGTCCATGCGCCGTTGCAGGTCATCGGTATCCGGCTCGTTGTCGCTCATGCAGCTGCCGCCTCGCCCGTGATGATCGTAAAGGTGCCCTCGCCACGCAGCACACGAGCCAACGCTCCGGGCGCGTGGACCGAGAACACCAGTATCGGTATGTCGCTCTCCCGCGCCAGCGAGATCGCCGACGCGTCCATCACGCGCAAATCCTGAGACAGCACATCCATGTAGGTCAAGCGCTCGAAGCGCTTGGCGCTCGAATCGCGCTTGGGATCGGCATCGTAGACACCATCCACCTGCGTCGCCTTCAGAATTGCGTCGCAGTTCATCTCGGTCGCGCGGAGGGCTGCTGCGGTGTCGGTGGTGAAGAACGGGTTGCCGGTGCCGGCGGCGAAGATCACCACCCGGCCCTTCTCGAGGTGGCGAATGGCGCGGCGGCGGATATAGGGCTCGCAGATCGACGCCATCGGAATGGCGGACATCACCCGGGTCGGCAGGCCGGCCTGCTCGATGACGCTCTGCACGGCTAGCGCGTTGATCACCGTGCCCAACATGCCCATGTAGTCGGCGCTCGCGCGCTCGACCCCGGCACCGGCGAGCGCCGCACCGCGGATGATATTGCCGCCGCCGATGACGATGCAGATCTCGACGCCGAGCTGGTGCGCCGCCTTCACCTCATCGGCGAGCTGACCCAGCACCTTGCTGTCGTGACCGAAGCTCTGATCACCGAGCAGCGCCTCGCCCGACATCTTGAGCAGCACGCGCTTGAAGAGGGGTGCGGCCGGTGCTGCGTCGCTCATGCTGGGTTCCCAATCGCTGCGCCACTTTGCGGCCCGGTGCCACCGACGGAACCCGCCGCCGACGACGACGGTCGGTGACGGCGAGGCGGGGCTACCGACTGTCGCCGGATCGACCGCACGCTCGCTCGATCACCACCGTCCATCAATAGCCCCGTGCCCGTCATGCAAGCAGCAATTCCAGCCCGCTCAAGCCGTCAGCTTCGCCACCTCGGCCGCCAGATCATCGGCCTCCTTGACGATCCCCTCGCCGAGCGCGAGTCGCACGAACGTGCTCACGGTCACCGGCGCACCGGCGGCGGCGACAGCGTCGGCCAGGGCATCCTTCACCTTCTTGTCGGTGTCGATCACCCAGGTCTGCTCGAGCAGCACGCTCTCCTCGTAGAACTTGCGCAGGCGGCCTTCCACCATCTTCTCGATGATGCTGTCGGGCTTGCCCGAGGCGCGCGCCTGGTCGGCGAAGATGTTGCGCTCGCGCTCGACCACCGCCGGATCCAGATCCGCCACGGTGATCGATTGCGGGTTGGTCGCCGCGATGTGCATGGCGAGCTGCTTGCCGAACGCCTCCAGCGCCGCCTTGTCACCGGTCGACTCGAGTCCGACCAGCACACCCATCCGGCCGAGACCGGGGGCCGATTGCTGATGCAGGTAGCCGGCCACGGCACCGCTCGCCACCTCGACCACCGCCGTGCGGCGGAGGTTGATGTTCTCGCCGATCACGCCGATCGCGTTGGTGATCGAATCGGCGACGCTCTTGCCGGTCGCCGGCAAGGTCAGCGCCTTCAACGCCTCGACGTCGCCGCCGGCCGCGATCGCCACCTCGGTGATCTGGCCGACCAGCGCCTGGAAGGCGTCGTTGCGGGCGACGAAGTCGGTCTCCGAGTTGACCTCGACCACACCACCCTTGGTGCCGTCGACGACGAGCCCGATCAGCCCGTCCGCGGTCGTCCGGCCGGCCTTCTTGGCAGCCGCCGCCAGACCCTTCTTGCGCAACGCGTCCACGGCCTGCTCGACATCGCCGCCGGTCTCGCCCAGCGCCTTCTTGCAGTCCATCATGCCGGCGCCGGTCCGCTCGCGCAGCTCCTTCACCATTGCCGCAGTAATATCAGCCATCGTTCTTCCGTATCCGTTGCACCGCCGGAGCGGACACAGGCTCCCGCCACGGTGGTGTTGTCATTCGGGCAGGACTCCTCTTGGAGCCTCGCCTTATCTCGTGCCGCAAGCGCGGTGCCGCAAGCCCAGGCCTCAAGCCCGTGCCGGCTCCTCCGCCGGCGTCTCGGCGGGGGCCGCGATCGGCTCGGGAGAGCTGACATCGCCCTCGGCCACCTCGGCCGGCGCTTCGGCAACCGCCTCGGCGGGAGCAGCGGCCTCGGGCTCGGCGGCCACCGGCTCAGGCTCGGCCGCCACAGGCTCGGGCTCGATCGGCTCGATCTCACCCATATCCATGCCGCTTGCCGACATCTCCGCCTGCAGCCCGTCGAGCACGGCCTGCACGAACAGGTCGCAATAGAGGTTGATCGCGCGGCTGGCGTCGTCGTTGCCCGGCACCGGGTAGCGAATGTCGGTCGGGCTGGAGTTGCTGTCGAGCACGGCGATCACCGGCAGGCCCAGCTTCTTCGCCTCGGTGACCGCGATCGACTCCTTGTTGGTGTCGACGATCACCAGGATGTCGGGCAGCCCGCCCATCTCCTTGATCCCGCCCAAGGCCTGCTCGAGCTTGTCGCGCTCGCGGCTGAGCTGCAGCAGCTCCTTCTTGGTCAGCCCGCTCTGCTGCTCGCTGAGCCTGGTCTCCAGCTCACGCAAGCGGCGGATCGAGTTCGAGATGGTCCGCCAGTTGGTCAGCATGCCGCCGAGCCAGCGGTGGTTGACGTAGTACTGGCCGCAGCGCTGGGCGGCGCGGGCCACGGGCTCCTGCGCCTGCCGCTTGGTGCCGACGAAGAGCACCCGGCCGCCACCGGCGACCACGTCGCGCACGGCCTGCAACGCCCGGTGCATCAAGGGCACCGTCTGGGTCAGATCGAGAATGTGAACGCCGTTGCGGACCCCGAAGATGTAGGGCTCCATTTGCGGGTTCCAGCGCCGCGTCTGGTGACCGAAATGGACGCCCGCCTCGAGGAGCTGGCGCATGGTGAAGGAGGGGAAAGTCATGGTTTTCGTGTTTCCTGGTCCGGTTGTGCCACCGCGGATCCGAATTCGACCGAGGTCGAACACCGGGGGCGCGCAACAGCGCGCGGGACGATCCGCGTGAGAGATGCCGGCTGTCTACTCTTGCCCCGTAACAAAAGCAAGACAACCGGCAGGCAAAAACCGCGCCCTCAGGTACGCCCTTGCCGGTGGTTCCACCAAAACAGCAACGGCGCCAGGACCTTGTCGTAGAGCGCCACCGCCAGCGGCCGCAGTGGTCGTGAGGCGACCAGCCGGGCAAGCCAGCGATAGCGCGGCATGCGTTGCCACAAGAGCACGAAGGCATCGACCCCGATATGCAGGCGCCCGGCCTCGTCGAGCACGTGCAGCCGCCGCTTGGCACCCGCTCGATCGATGCCGCGCTCGGCCAGCGCCTCGGGTTCGGCACTGAGATCGAGCCAGGTCACCCGATCACCGCCAGCGCCCCGCTTGTAGTGCTCGATCTCCGTCCGGCAGACCGGGCAGCCACCATTGTAGTAGCAGATCGGTCGATCCAGGGTCTCGCTCGGCGTCGTCATGCGTCTCCTGCCTTCTAAATGTCAGCCCTGCCGCTTAGCCGAGCAGCAGCCCCGCCATCGCCCTGCCCGAAAGGAACGCCGCCTCGACCTTGCCACCGAGGCACCAATCGCCACACACCCCGATCCGGCTCGCCGGATCGAGCAGCGCCGCCTCGCCCACAGGCTCGGTCACCAAGGCGTAGCGCCAGCGATGCGCCTCGCTGTGCGCCGGCTCACGAGGGTCCGCGCCGGTCGTGGCAAAGAAGGCATCACGCAGCACCGGCACGACGTCTTCCGGCTGCTGCTCGAGATGCGCTGCCGACCAGTCAGGCGAGGCGTGCACGGTCCAGGAATCGCGGCCGCCACGGCCCGTCTTGGTGGTGTTACGCGCAATCCAGGCGATGGGACCATCCGCGATCGCCGCCGCATCATAGCCTTCCAGCTCCAGCGGTGGATCGAAGGCCAGGAGCAACGCCCAGCACGGCGCCATCCGGGCAGCGCCAGCCGCATCGGCCAGCCGCTTTGGCGCCTGATCGCCGATGGTCGCCAAAAGCTCCACCGCCTGGGGTGCCGGCACCGCCAGAGCGACGCCCGCGAACGGCCCATGCTTGTGCCCCGTCGCGGCCCTCAACCACCAGGCTTCGCCCTGCCGTTCCAGCTGCGTGACCCGGCAGCCGGTCTGCACGTCGAGCTCGCCCAGGATCGCCTTGAGCGGTGCCGCCATCGACGGCACGCCGATATAGACCGGCCGCCCATCCGTCTCGGCCGCCCGCCATCTGGCCACCACGCCAGCCTTGATGCCAGCCTCCAGCAGTGCGGTGAAGACCTCGTCCTGGGCGCGGATGAACTGGGCACCATGATCGAAGACGGCGCCGTCGCGCCGCCGCTGGGCCAGCCGGCCGCCAACCGAGCGCCCCTTGTCGAAAAGAGTGACCATCTGCCCGGACTGGGCCAGCTGGCGCGCGCAGACCGCACCTGCGACGCCGGCGCCGATCACCGCGATCCGTCCCGTCATATCTCGTCTCCACTTTCTGGATCGCCCTTTGGCGGATTGCGGGCCTCGCGCCCGATCTCGGCCATGAGCTGCTCGCGGTCGGCGGCGAAGTCGCTCGCCAGCCAGATATCTTCCAGGGCGCGCAGCCGTGCCCCGAGCGCTGGGCCCGCCGGCACGCCCGAGGCCAGGAGATCATGCCCCGAGACCGGCAATGTCGGCGGCTTGAATCCACCGACAACCGCCAGCGACGGTGCCAGCACGGACCGGTCGGCCCCGGCCTCGGCGGCAGCCACGAGCAGGCGGTCTCGCAGCCGCTCGCCGCCCAGCCGATAGGCGAGCCGGCACAATGCTGCGGGCGGCAGGTCGAGCGCCGGCAGCTCGGCCGTGGCCAGGTCGACCAGCCGGTCCCGCTCGTGATTGGACAGCCGCAGCCGCTCGGCTGCCGTCTCGACATCGGTGGCACCACGCAGCAGGACCGCGAGGCGCACGATCGGCCCCGCCTCGGGTGCCACGATGCGCAAGGCTGCGAACGGCTTGAGCCGCGGCTCGG
The DNA here is from genome assembly GCA_942491185.1 of uncultured Alphaproteobacteria bacterium. Classification (GTDB taxonomy): domain Bacteria; phylum Pseudomonadota; class Alphaproteobacteria; order Geminicoccales; family Geminicoccaceae; genus SLRI01. Next base: position 408,315 of record CALOAB010000018.1, read on the forward strand.
CAGCAAAGAGCTGCCGCCAGACACCGGTCTCGGCCGCCAGGGCCAGGCTCGCCTCGACCATGGGTGCCACCAGCAGCTTCAACAGCTCGGCGCGCAGCCGCTCGCCCGACAGCTGGTCCAGGCCGTCGCGCGTCTGCTCGAGCGCCTTGAGCACAGCCGGCTCCGGCCGTTCGCGACCGAACCGAGCGTAGAAGCGAAGAAAGCGCAAGATGCGCAGATAGTCCTCGCGGATTCGCGCCTCGGGCGCGCCGACGAAACGAATCCGCCCGGCGGCGAGATCGGCCACGCCACCGAACGGGTCGAACAACCGGCCCTGCCGATCGCAGCTCAGCGCGTTGATCGTGAGGTCGCGGCGCGCTGCATCGGCAGTGAAGCAGTCGGTGAAGGCCACCTCGGCCCAACGGCCGTCGGTGGCGACGTCGCGGCGAAGCGTCGTCACCTCGAAGGCACTATGATCGACGAGTGCGGTGATCGTGCCATGCGCGATGCCGGTCGGCACGCTGCGAATGCCGGCAGCCGCCAGCAGCTCGAGATTGCGCGCCGGCAGCACCGGCGTCGCGATGTCGAGATCGACGGCATCGATCAAGGGCTCGAGCAGCGTGTCCCGCACGCAGCCGCCAACGAAGCGCACCGGCGAACCGTCCGCCTCCAGCGCATCCAGGAGCTTCCGGGTCGGTGCAGCGGTCAGCCACGCTGCCGTCGCCAGCTGCCGCTCTTCAGCCCCCATCGGCGCCCGCCGCGGCGTCGTCGCCAGCGGCAGCCGGGTCGGCATCAGGGTCGGCAATGGGTGCGGTGATCTCGCCCGGCACGATCCGCCCGTCCTCGATCCTGGGCGGCTGGTAGTCGGCGTTGATCTCGCCGCCCCCGGTCAGCGCCACGGTCACCAGCGTGCCGATGGCAAGCCCGAGCCCGGCGACGGTCAAGATGAACCACGGCGTCTCGTTGACCATCGCCTGACCGCGGGTGACCAGGAAGCGATAGGTGAAGAAGCCGATGAACGGCAGCAGGAACGGTAGAACATAGAAGAGAACGATGCGCAGCATGTCGATCAGCGATCCGCAAATGTCAGGAGTCGCGCACGGCCCTCAGCGGGTAAGCGTGCGCGCGAAATTGACGAGAATGCCGGCGGTAGCACCCCAGATGTAGCGATCTTCGTAAGGCAGGACAAAGAAGTGCCGGCGCTCGCCGTTCCTCAGGTAGGAGTCGCGGCGGTGATTGGCAGGCTCGAGGAGAAAATCGAGCGGCACCTCGAAGACCTCGGTCACCTCCGACGGGTCGGGGCGCCAGGTCGCTGGCGCCTCGGCCACCCAGCCGACGATCGGGTAGACGCGAAACCCGGTGACGGTGTCGTAGGCGCGAAGGCTGCCCAGGACCTCGACCCGGTCGGGCTCGAGGCCGATCTCCTCCTCGCTCTCGCGCAACGCCGCGGCGACGGCGCTCATGTCCCAGACCTCCATCCGGCCGCCCGGCAGGCTGATCTGCCCGGCATGCGCCGAAAGATGCGCTGCCCGCTGGGTCAAGATGACGACGGTCCCGCCCGGCCGGGCAACCAGCGCCACCAGGACCGCGGCCGGCGTCAGGGGGATGTCGTCATCGACCTTGCGCGACTCGTCGCCGAGCACCTGCCACGACTCCTCCAGCGGCAGTGCATCACGCAGCCGCTCGCGCAGCGTCGCCGGGTCGAGCGAAGCGGATCTGGACGGCATCACACAGGCTCTGCCGCGCCCAGAGGCAAACCAGCTTCCAGCGCTCTTGATCCCCACCTTGCCATCCGCCATCGGCTGGGCCAGCTCGACCAGATGGTAGAAGACGGGCCGGAGCAACCGCGCGTCGAGCGCCAGCCGACGACCGGTGGCCGGGCGCAGCGTGACATAGGGCACGGGCGGCCGGCCGTCCGCGACCTCACGCATCTCCAGCGGGTGCTGGCGATCGAGCTCGATCCACTCGTCCAGATTGCTGCGCAAGCGGAGCCGCTGGTCCTCGCCCGAGCCCACCTGCTCGAGCTCGACCACGGTGAACGGCACGTCCTCGACCACGACCCGTACGGCCTCGACCGGCGTCACCAGCCAATAACTGCCGTCGAACGCCCGGTGCAACGCCGAGGCGAAGAGCTTGACCAGCGCCGGCCGCGGGATCCTGCCGCCATCGTGGAACCAGCTGCCGTCATCGGCGATGCGCATGTCGACAGGTGCTGCCGGCGCCTCGCCTCGGACCAGCGCCTCGAGCCTTGCGTCGATGTCGAAGCCGCGTCTCACCATTTCCGCCGGTTGCGCGAGCACAAACCCTGCCGAGCAATCGGCGCGCAGGTGTCGCCGCCGTCACACCTCTGCCCGGTCACCGCCTCGCTTTGCCGCATCGCCCTCTTGCCTTCGCCCAAACGTCATGCAGTTATGAACCAACTAGCCCTGGCTTGTCGCGACTTCTAGTTGCAAAGACAGGCAGCCAGCAGGTGCAAGGGCAACACGGGTTCGGCGGCCCTGGCAGCCGCAGCGCGAAGGATTGGTCAGTTGGACGAAACGGCAGGCGCGGCGCTCGATCTCGAGATCGACCAGACCATCGAGCAGCTCGGCCGGATGAAGGCCGAGATCGGTCGGGTTATCTTCGGCCAGCAGGAAGTGGTCGAGGAGGTGCTGATCACACTCCTCGCCGGTGGCCACACTCTCTTGGTCGGCGTGCCGGGGCTCGCCAAGACCAAGCTCGCCGAGACGCTCGGCACCGTGCTCGGTCTCTCGGAAAAGCGCGTCCAGTTCACCCCCGACCTGATGCCGGGCGACATCATCGGCTCGGAGATCCTCGACGAGGACGCGACCGGCAGCCAGCATTTCCGCTTCATCCAGGGCCCGATCTTCGCCCAGCTCTTGATGGCCGACGAGATCAACCGGGCCAGCCCGCGCACCCAGGCGGCACTCCTCCAGGCGATGCAGGAGCGCAAGGTCACCGTAGCTGGCCACGACCACCGCCTGCCGGCACCCTTCCATGTGCTGGCGACGCAGAACCCCATCGAGCAGGAGGGCACCTACCCCCTGCCCGAGGCACAGCTCGACCGCTTCTTGATGCAGGTGAACATCGACTACCCGACGGCCAGCGCCGAGCGGCAGATGATGATCGCCACGACCAGCGGCAGCGAGGCCCAGCCCGAGCGGGTCATCGACGGGGCCGCCTTGATGGCCATGCAGGCCCTGGTCCGCCGGCTGCCGGTGAGCGAGAACCTGGTCGAGGCCATCCTCAAGCTGGTCCGCTCCGGCCGGCCCGAGATCAGCGAAGTCGCTGGCGTGCGCGAGCAGGTCGCCTGGGGCCCCGGTCCCCGTGCCAGCCAGTCGCTGATGCTGGTCACGAGGGTTCGAGCATTGCTCGACGGCAGGCTGGCACCTTCGCTCGACGATCTGCGGGCACTCGCGGCACCGGTGCTCCGCCATCGCATGGCCGTCACCTTCGCGGCGCGTGCCGACGGCATCGGCGTCGACGACATCGTCGAGCGATTGGTCCGGCAGCTTGACTGACACCACCTCAATGATCTCGGGCCAGATCCCCGACAAGCGGGGTCGCGAGGGCGCGTGGCCGGTTCACTGAGCCAAGCAGACGCGTTCACCCAGCAGCGCGGCGAAGCCGAGCGGCTCGGCGGCCGTCTGCCGGGGCTGCTGGTCGAGGCCGAGCGGGTGGCGGCCACGGTCAGCCAGGGCGTGCATGGGCGCCGGCGGACCGGTGTCGGCGAGACCTTCTGGCAATACCGCCAATACCAGCCGGGCGATCCGGCCGGCTCCATCGACTGGCGCCAATCGGCCCGCTCGCGCCACCTCTTCGTCCGCGAGCAGGAATGGGAGGCGGCCGAGAGCGTCTGGCTCTGGCCCGACCAGTCCGCCTCGATGCACTACCGCTCCACGCGCAAGTGGCCGACCAAACGCGACCGGGCCTTGGTCCTGACCCTGGCGCTCGCCGGGCTCCTGGTGCGCGCCGGCGAGCGGATCGCCGCACTCGGCAGCGGCGAGCGACCGCGCGGCGGCCAATACGGCTTCAACATCGTCGTCCAGCGCCTGTTGGAGAATGCAGCGGCGGCACCCTCGAGCATCCCGCATCAGAACCTGCCGCGCCATGCCCGGCTGGTGCTCGTCGCCGACTTCCTCGAGCCACCCGAGGCGCTGGCCAGGCGCTTCGCCCAGCTGGCAGCGCTGGGGGCCGAGATCTCGCTGCTCATGGTCGCCGACCCGGCCGAGGAGAGCCTGGATTTCCAGGGCCGCGTGCTGTTCGAGGGGCTGGAAGGCGAAGGCCGGACGCTGATCGGCAATGTCGGCGGCATTCGCGGCCGCTACCGCGAGCTCTACGCGGCGCACCGCGCCCATGTCGCCGATCTGGCGCGCCGCAACGGTTGGCGGATGGCGCTGCATCACACCGACCGCAGCGCCGAGAGCGGTCTCCTCACCCTCTACCAGATGCTGGCACCCCGCGCCGCCGGGCGGCACTGATCATGCCCACTATGCCAGCCCACTCGTCATGCTAGCCTTGGGCCCGCTGGCCTTCCTCCAGCCCTGGCTGCTCGCCGGGCTGATCGCCCTCCCGGCGATCTGGCTGCTGCTGCGCCTGACCCCACCGACGCCGCGCCGGGTGGCGTTCCCGCCTTTGGCACTCTTGCTGCGGCTGGTGACGCCCGAGGAGACCCCCGCCCGCTCGCCCTGGTGGCTGCTGCTGCTGCGGCTCGCCATCGCCGGGCTGATCATCGTGGCGTTGGCCGGCCCGATCCTCAACCCGGCGCCGGAGCTCGGCGGTCGGGGCCCCGTGCTGCTCGTCGTCGACAATGGCTGGGCGGCGGCCCCCAACTGGCAACGGCGGATCGATGCGGCGGCTGAGCGGCTGGAGCAGGCCGAGCGCGACAACCGCCCGGTGATCATCCTCGAGACAGCCCCCGACGGCCGGGACGCGCCCCTCGAGCCCCGCCCGGCCCGCGAGGTGCTGGAAGGCCTGCCCGGCTGGCAGGCACGGCCCTGGCCGGTCGATCACACCGCAGCTTTGGAGCGGCTGGAAGCGAGCGGCCTCGCCGAGGCGCGGCCGATCTGGCTCGCCGACGGGATCACCGACCACAGCGATGGCGCTGCGGCGAGCCGGGCGCTGGCGCAGGCACTGGGTGAGCTGGGCGCGCTGCAGATCGTGGCCGACCCGGTGCCCGAGCGGGCGCTGCTGCTGGAGCCGGCCGAGCTCGCCCAGAGCAGCCAGTCGGTCACCGTCACCCGCCCCAGCACCGATACACCCTGGCCCGCCGAGATCGTCGCCATCGGGCCGGCAGCCGAGGTGCTCGGGCGCTTTCCCATCCCGGCAGCCGCACCTGAGCGCACCGTGACGGTGGCGCTCGACCTGCCGCTCGATCTGCGCAACCGGGTCGCCCGGCTGGAGCTGACGGGCAGCCATGGCATCGGCGGCGTGCTGCTCTTCGACGAGCGCTGGCGCCGACGCACCGTCGGCATCGCCGGCGAGCCGGGGGTCGCCAGCGACCAGCCGCTGCTCGCCGAGCCCTATTTCGTCGAGCGGGCGCTCGCACCCTTCGCCGAGATCCGCCGCGGGCCGATCGAGGAGCTGGTCGAGGCCCCACTGTCGCTGCTCGTCATCACCGATCGCGGCCAGCTCCACGCCGAGGAAGAGGCAGCGCTGGCGGCTTGGATCGAGACCGGCGGCGTGCTGCTGCGCTTCGCCGGGCCGCGCCTCGCCGGGCTGGGTGCCGATGGCGGCGCCGTCGACCTCGACGCCCTGCTGCCGGTGCCGCTGCGCGCCGGCGACCGCCAGCTCGGCGGTGCCCTTTCCTGGTCGGAGCCGCTGCCGCTCGCCCCCTTCCCGGCGGATGGCCCGTTTGCCGATCTCGAGGTCACCGAGGAGGCGCTGGTCTACCGCCAGGTGCTGGCCGAGCCGAGCCCCGACCTCGCCTCGACCACGCTGGCCAGCCTGGTCGACGGCACGCCCATCGTCACCGGCCGGATGCTGGGCGAGGGCTGGACCATCCTCGTCCACACCACCGCCAACACCAGCTGGACCAGCCTGCCGCTCTCAGGCGTCTTCGTCGACATGCTGAGGCGCATCGCCGAGCTCGGCGTCGGTGCCGGCAGCACGCTCGACGGCCCCGTCCGCGCTGATCTGGTGCTGGCCGCCGACGGCACGCTGGTCGAGCCGCAGGCCGCCCTGCAGCCGATCGACGCCGAGCTGCTGGCCGAGCTGCCGATTGGCCCGGCGGGCCCGGCCGGGCTCTATGCCGCCATCGAGCAGCAAACCGTGGCCGAGGATGCAGCCGCACGCGGCCGCGTCGCTCGCAATCTGCAGCAATCGGTCGACGGCGCCCGGCCGCTCGATCTCGCCAGCCTCGCCGACGGCACCCTGCCCTACCGGCAAGGCGACGAGCGCAACCTCATGCCGCTCCTGCTCACGCTGGCGACCCTGCTGGCGCTCGCCGACCTCATCGTCTCCTTCGTGCTGAGGGGCCTGCTGCCGACCCTTCCAGGACGGCCGGCACGCGGTGCAGCCGCCGCAGCACTGGCATTGCTCATCCTCGGCAGCGTGCCGGCGCTGGCTCAGGACACCGGCCCGCTCGACGAGGCGCTCATTGTCGATCTCACCAACGAGACCCGCCTCGCCTACGTGGCCACGGGCCTGCCCGACGTCGACGAGCGCAGCCGGCAGGGCCTCCTCGGGCTCGGCCGAGTGCTCGAGCGGCGCAGCTCGATCGAGACCGGCGAGCCCGTCGCCGTCGACCTCGCGGTCGATGAGCTCGCTGTCTTCCCGCTGCTCTACTGGCCGGTGCCACCGGAGCACCCGGCCCTGTCGCCGGCCACGATCGAGCAGCTCGAGACCTATCTGCGCCAAGGCGGCCTGGTGCTGTTCGATACCGGCGATGGCGGCCGCCTGCTCCCCGGCCAGGACGTTCGCGGACCGGGCGAGCAGCGCCTCGCCACCCTGCTGCGCGGCATCGATCTGGCGCCGCTGGAGCCGATTCCGGACGATCACGTGCTGACCCGCTCCTTCTACCTCATGGAGGACCTGCCGGGCCGTTTCGCCGGGCGGCCGATCTGGGTCGACCAGCAGCCGCAAAGCGTCAATGACGGGGTCTCGAGCGTGATCATCGGCGCCCATGACTGGGCCGGCGCCTGGGCCGAGGACGAGTATGGCCGCACCCTCTACCCGGTCGTGCCGGGTGGCGAGCGGCAGCGCGAGATGGCGCGGCGCTTCGGCATCAACCTCGTGATGTACGCGCTCACCGGCAACTACAAGACCGATCAGGTGCACATCCCGGCCCTGCTCGAAAGGCTCGGCCAATGATCGACAGCAGCCTGGTCCTCCAGCCGCTGGTGCCGCTCTGGCTGTTGGTCATCCTCGGCATCGTCATGCTGCTGCTCACCGGCTTCGGCCTCTGGCGGCGGGCCAGGGGCACGCTGTGGCGGGCGGCGTTCGGCGCCCTGCTCCTCCTGGCGCTGGCCGGGCCGCAGCTCTTGCGCGAGGACCGGGCACCGCTCGATGACATCGTCGTGGTGCTCGAGGACCAGAGCCCGAGCCAGCGCATCGCCGACCGCGAGACGACGAGCCAGGACACCGCCGACGCCCTGGTCGAGCGGCTGGAGTCCTACGCCGACGTCGATGTCCGCCGGCTCGCCATGCCGGGCAGCAGCCAGCGCGGCTCCGATCTCTTCGCGACGCTGCGCGAACGGCTGGGCGACATCGACGAGGACCGCCTCGCCGGCATCGTGGCGCTCACCGACGGCCGCATCCACGACGCCCCGGCAGCGGTCGAGGATTGGCCGGTCGACACGCCGTTCCATGTGCTGCTCACCGGACGCGAGGACGAGTACGATCGTCGCTTGACGGTCGAGCAGGCACCGAGCTTCGGGGTCGTGGGCGAGCCCTTGCCGGTCACGGTGCGCGTCGCCACCACCCCCGCCACGCTCGACGCCGAGGGGGCGCTCGTGCCCTTGAGCATCGCCCGCGACGGCGAGCCCTTCGCCCAGATGGTGGTGCAGCCGGGCGAGACCACCGAGATCGAGCTCATGCTCGACAAGGCCGGCCCCACCGTCTTCGAGTTCCAGGTGCCGGTGGCCGACGGCGAGCTTACAGCCCTCAACAACCGCCAGGCGGTGACCGTGAACGGCATCCGCGACCGGCTCCGCGTGCTGCTGGTCTCCGGCCAGCCCTATCCCGGGCTCCGCGTCTGGCGCAACCTGCTCAAGGCCGATCCGGCGGTCGATCTGGTGCACTTCACCATCCTTCGCCCGCCGGAGAAGCAGGACGGCACGCCGATCCGCGAGCTGGCGCTCATCGCCTTTCCCAGCCGCGAGCTGTTCGAGGTCAAGCTCGCCGAGTTCGACCTCATCATCTTCGACCGCTACTCCAGGCGCGGCCTGCTGCCCCTGGTCTATCTCGACAATGTCGCCCGCTACGTGGAGAACGGCGGAGCACTCCTGGAGGCCGCCGGCCCCGAGTTCGCCCAGCCCGAAAGCCTCTACCGCACGCCGCTCTCACGCGTTCTGCCCGGGCGCCCATCGGGCGAGGTGTATGAGCGCGGCTTCCTGCCGACCGTCACCGAGATGGGCGACCTCCATCCCGTGACCCGTGGCCTCGCCGACGAAGGTGACGAAGCCCCCTGGGGCGAATGGTTCCGCCAGATCGATGTCGAGGCGCCCAACGCCCAGGTGCTGATGACCGGCGTCGCCGACCGCCCGCTGCTCGTGCTCGAGCGGGTCGGCGAGGGCCGCGTCGCCCAGCTCCTCTCCGACCATGCCTGGCTCTGGGCGCGTGGCCTGGATGGCGGCGGGCCGCAGGCGACGCTGCTCCGCCGGCTGGTCCACTGGCTGATGCGCGAGCCGGAGCTCGAGGAGGAGGCGCTCCGCGCTTTCGCCACCGACGCGGGCCTGCGCATCGAGCGGCAGTCGCTCGAAGCCGAGACCGTCGAGGTGGAGGTGACCGCCCCGTCGGGCGAGCAGTTCCAGGTCACCCTCGAGCCGGTCGGCGACGGCCTGGCGGCGGTCGAGATCGAGGCCACCGAGGATGGCCTCTACCGGGTGCGCGACGGCGCCCATCTGGCCTTCGCCACACCACGGCCGATAGCGCCGGTCGAGCTCGCCGACATGACCGCCACGGCCGAAACCCTGGCACCATTCGCTGCTGCCAGCGGCGGCTCGGTGACCTGGCTGCACGAGCGCGGCCTCCCCGATCTCCGCCGGGTCGAGACCGACCGCCGCGCGTCCGGCGCCGGCTGGATCGGCCTCGAGCGCAACCGCGCCTACACCGTCGAAGGGCTGAGCCAGACGCCGCTGATGCCGGCCTGGCTCGCCGCCCTCCTGCTCATCGGCACCGCCGCCATGGCCTGGTGGCGCGAGGGCCGCGCCTGATCAAAGGCAGGTGAGGCGATGCCGTCTTGGTCCAGGCACTGCCGTCCGCCGGCCCGTTTTGGCTGGAGCAACCGCGTCGGCCTCGCTATCGTCCGTCATTGTCCATCCATCATCGAGGAGGCTGAGAATGAGACCGCGAAGCCTTGCTTTCGGAGCGGTTGCCATTGGACTGCTGGCAACGGCGGGCAGTGCCACGGCCGCCGATCCGATCGAGACCAGACAATCGATCATGAGCTCCATAGGCGCCGCCGCGAAGGTATCGGGCGAGATGGCCAAGGGCGAGATCCCCTACAACACCGACATTGCCATGTCGGCCTTCGCAACGATGGCCGCCGCCGGATTGAGCTATACCGCCTTCTTCCCTGAGGGCAGCGAAGCGGGCGGCGACACTCGCGCCAAGGACACCATCTGGACGGACCGGGAGGGCTTCGTCGCAGCGTCCGAGAAGCTCGCTGCCGATGCGAGCGCCGCCATGGCCGCGAAGCCGGCCGACCTCGACGCCTTCAAGGCCGCCTTCGGCAACGTCGCCGAGAACTGCCAGTCCTGCCACGAAGAATACCGCGTCCCCCGCAACTGATGGCGTTCAAAGGCTTTCTCACCACCGCCGCGGTGCTGGTCGTGGCGGCCGGCGCCGGCTTTTGGTACGTGACGGCACCGGAGACCTACGCTGCCATCGACCTGCCGGCGCACGAGCCCGACCTCGCCAATGGCGAGCAGCTGTTCTGGGTCGGCGGCTGCGGCTCCTGCCATGCCGCCCCCGGCGCCAAGGGCGAGGCCAAGCTGACCCTCGCCGGCGGCCTGGTGCTGGAAACGCCCTTTGGCGATTTCAGCGTGCCCAACATCAGCCCCGACCCGCAAGCCGGCATCGGCGGCTGGAGCGAGATCGCCTTCGTCCAGGCCATGCAGCTCGGCGTCTCGCCCGAGGGACAGCACTACTACCCGTCCTTCCCTTACGCGTCCTATGCCCGGATGCCGGTCGAGCACCTGCTCGACCTCAAGGCCTATCTCGACACGCTGCCTGCCACCGCCAACGAGGCGGCGGGCCACGATCTCGCCTTCCCCTACTCCATCCGCCGCTTCGTCGGGATCTGGAAGCGCCTCTATCTCGACCCGAGCTGGGTGGCCGAGATCGACGACGCCGACCCCGAGCTCGAGCGCGGCCGCTACCTGGTCGAAGGCCCCGGCCATTGCGGCGAGTGCCACACCAGCCGGGATGCCATGGGGGGCATGAACCGCACCGCCTGGCTCGCCGGTGCGCCGGCACCAGATGGTGATGGCACGGTGCCCAACATCACACCCGGCGGCATCGATGGCTGGTCGCAGGCCGATCTGGTCTATGCCTTCGAGAGCGGCTTCAAGCCCGACTACGACACGCTCGGCGGCTCGATGGCCTCGGTCCAGGACAACCTCGCCAACCTGTCGAGCGAGGATCTCGAGGCCATGTCGGCCTATCTCCTGAGCCTGCCGGAGCGCCCTGACGCCTATTGAGGCGGCACGTCGACGAGCACCGGCGAACCGGATCGCCCCCGCAACCGTATCCCGGTTGAATGATTCGGAGAGCTATCTTGACCTTCACGAGCTTCGACAGCCCTGTACGCGCCGCCGTGATCGGCGCGTCCGGCGGCATCGGCCGCGCCCTGGCCTCGGCTCTTGCCGCCGATCCCGGCGTCGAGGCCGTCATGGCCTATGCCAGAAGCGGCTCGCCGCCTACCGGCGACAAACTGCGCGCCGGCCGGCTCGATCTCGAGGACGAGGCCAGCATCGAGGCGGCAGCGGCCCAGGCAGCCGACACGCTTGGCGGGCTCGACCTCGTCATCATCGCCACCGGCGTCCTGCACGGCCCGGACGGCCTCGAGCCGGAGAAATCCTACCGCAAGCTCGATGCCGCCATCATGGCGCGGGTCCTGGCGATCAACACCATCGGCCCGGCCCTGGTGGCCAAGCACTTCCTGCCGCTGCTGCCACGCCAAGGGCGCGCCATCTTCGCCGCCATCTCGGCCAGGGTCGGCTCGATCGGCGACAATGGCTTCGGCGGCTGGCACAGCTACCGCGCGTCCAAGACCGCGCTCAACATGCTCTTGAAGAACTTCGCCATCGAGGTCGGCCGGCGCAACGAGCAGGCGATCATCGTCGGGCTGCACCCCGGCACCGTGGCGACCGCGCTTTCCCAGCCGTTCCAGTCCGGCGTGCCCGAGGGCAAGCTGTTCACCGCCGAGCACTCGGCGGCGCGATTGCTCGAGACGCTGGACGAGGCCTCGCCCGAGGATAGCGGCCGTGTTCTCGCCTATGACGGCGAGCGCCTGCCCTACTGAGCCACATCCACGAAGCGCAAAGGCAGGTCAGATACGCAGGTCGAGCCTGCCGCCCCGCTCCATCGGCCCTCGCATCACCGTGGCGTCACCGGCAGGCTCGGCGAGGTCCGGCCGGGTCGGCCGGCCGACGGCCTCGCTGGTCTGCACCGCCGCTGCTCGGGCCGCCGCAGCATCGGCAGCACGCCGCTCCAAGGCACCCTGCCGGTCGGCGCTGGTCGGATCGCCGCCGACCTCGCCACCTCGGGCATTCTGCTGCCGCTGCGCCATCTCGTCGCGCGCCATGGGCGGCAGACCGCTGGGCGTTCGACTGATCTCCATGGGTCGTCACCTCTCGAAAAGCACGCCGCACCAAGAGCACGGCGGCAAATCCTGAACGAGAGGTTACCAGCGCTGGGTTAAGCAGAGGTTAACAGGCTACTGGCGTTGCAGACGCCGGCGGACGAGAGCCATGAGCGCCGGCAACCCACCCAAGGCCGCCAACCCGGCCCCGATGAGCAGCAACCACGCGGATTCTTCACCCTTCTCGAAGCGCAGGGCAGCCTCGCCGGCCATCAGCAGGGCTGCGACCCAAAGCGCCAGCACGGCAAAGGAGGCGAGCTCACGCGCATGCGAGCGCTCGGTCCAGCGCGCCGGTGGTGTCGCGTCGAAGCTCCTGGCAACGGTGTGGGTCAGAAAGCCGGCGAGCGCCACGGCGATCCCGGCTGGAATGGCAATGATCATCAGCTTGATCTTTCATGGCCGAGCCGGCCATCGGCGGAACGGCCCGCCCGCCAGCCTCGGCGACGTCTCAAAGATAAGCATTGCCGAAGTTCTGTCTGAGCCTCGATTTTGCATGGCCCAGCCTGCAGCTCCGGCGAAAACGCAGAGCTTACCGGCTACCGCGGCAGCGCTACGCGGGCGGCGCGTGCTGCAGATGCCCCATTGGCTACGCTGGACAAATGGCATCTCGATGCCCATCGTCCGCCCTCTACCGTCCGGCCAGGCGGCAGCAAGCCAAGGGACCTCGGTATTGAACAAAGTGCTGGCGATCGCCGCATTCGGCCTTTGGGCCGCAAGCAGCTCAGGCGCTGCGGCGCAAGACGAAGCCCTGATCGATGCGCCATTCATCGATGAGATCCGCGACATGGCGCTCGCCATCGGCAACACCTATGCGTGCATCGATGACGAAGACGAGAGCGCCGCGTTTCGCGACGATGCGCACACCCTCTTCGACCTGATCCTCAAGGATGTCGGCTCGAACAAGGCCTTCCTCTACGCGGTCTCGCTCGGCTACGGCTCGGCCGTGCCCAAAAACCAGCTCGACTGCCCGACGCTGCTGGCGCAATGGGACGACATGAAGAGCTCGTTCGCACTTGAGGAGCCCGAGGAATGAGCCGGTCGCTGGGCCTCGCCATGGCGCTGGCACTGCTGGCCGCAGCCGCCCAGGCCAATGGCGGGAATCACCATCACAACCACCATCACGACGGCGGCTACACTTACGGCCACGACGACTTCTTCGACGGGCCCGACGAGGTCTATGTCTACCAGTTCGGCAGCGGCGCCGACGACTCGCTCGCCAACGGCGTTGCCACCGACCGCAAGAGCCGCACCGGCATCGACATCCCCTCAGGCGCTACCGGCATCTGCCCGGTGATCAGCGGCAACGGAAAGTGCAGCGGCGGCGCTGGGGCAGAATGGGTGACCCAGATGGTGATGGTGATCACGCCGAGCGTCGCGGCGATGGGCCGGTCGAAGAAGGCCAGGAGATTGCCATCGGCCTTGATCATCGACTGCATGAAGTTGCGCTCGATCATCGTGCCCAGCACCAGGCCGAGGATCGCGGGCGCCACCGGAAAGCCGTTCTCCTCCATGAGAAAGGCGATGACGCCCAAGACCAGCATGATGGCGACGCCGAAGACCGTGTTGTTGATGGCAAAGGCACCGACCATGCAGAGGATGAGGATGATCGGCATCAACACCTCGCGCGGCACCTTGAGCATCTGGCCGTAGGACTTGATGGCGATCCAACCCAGCGGCAGCAGCAGCAGGTTGGCGACGAAGAAGGCGATGAACACGGCATAGAGCAGCTCGGGCTGGTTGATCATCACCATCGGCCCGGGGTTCATGCCCTTCATGTAGAGGACGCCGATGACGATCGCCGTGATGGTGTCGCCGGGAATGCCGAAGACCAGGGCCGGGACCCACGCACCACCGAGGCTCGCATTGTTGGCCGAGCCGGCATCGACCAGCCCCTCGACATGGCCGGTGCCGAACTTCTCCGGCTCCTTCGACGCTTTCTTCGAGATGGCATAAGTCACCCAGGCGGCGATGTCGGCACCGGCACCCGGCAGGACACCGATGGCGGTGCCGGCGAGGCTGCCGCGCACCAGGCCCAGCTTGTAGCGGCGCACGACGGCCAATGCCGGCTTGATGATGGCGCCGGTGGTCTGCTTGACGCCCGCCACCTTCTCGCGGCCGCCGGTCGAGCCCAGCGCCCAGCGCAGCACCTCGGAGATCGCGAACATGCCGATCATCGCCGGGATGAAGCTGACCCCGCCCATCAGCTCGGTCGAGCCGAAGGTGAAGCGCGGCTGGCCGGCCATGATGTCGATGCCGATCGTCGCGATGAAGAGGCCGAGCAGCAGCGAGACCAGCCCCTTCAAGGGCTTGCCCGTGGCGACGAAGGCGGCACAGGTGAGGCCGAAGGTGGCGAGCCAGAAATACTCGAAGGTCGAGAAGCTGAGCGCCACCTCGGCGAGCAGCGGTGCGGTGAAGGCGAGGATGGCAGCACCCACGAGCCCGCCGACCACGCCGCAGATCAGCGCCGTGCCGAGCCCGAGATTGGCCTGGCCCTTGAGCGTCAGATTGTGCGTGTCATCGACATAGGCCGCAGAGGCCGGCGTGCCCGGAATGCGCAAGAGCGCGCCCGGGCAGATCGCCGGCGAAGATCGCCATGGCGGTGGTCGAGACGATCGCGGCTAAGGCCGGGATCGGCTCCATGAAGAAGGTGACCGGCACGAGCAGTGCGGTCGCCAGGGTCGCGGTCAGGCCGGGCATGGCACCGACGAAGAGGCCAAATGCACCCGCCGCCAGCATCACCGTCAGCACGTAAGGGATCGAAGACCAGCCCGAAGGCCAGGACAAGCGTGTCGCTCATCGTCCGATGGCTCCGCGCATGGCAAACATCACGATGGCCATCACCACGGCAGCGACGGCAACAGCCGGCCCAGCGGCAGCGGCACCAGCAGCATCGTGCGGAACGACCAGTCGATCGCCAGCACGACGGCGCCTGTGATGGCGAGCGAGCTCAGCCAGTGGCCACCTCGAACCGCACCATCAACAGCCAGGTGCCGAGCCCACCGGTGAGCACGAAGCCGAGCCAGTCGGCGAACAGGATGAAGGCCAGGATGACGAGCAGCACCAGCGCCGCGTCGAGCACCCGGCTCGCCTGCACGCCCTCGAAATCGACCCAGCCGGTGGCATGACGCGCGCGCCAGCCGCCGATCACGAGCCCGATGCCGGCGAGCACGAAGCCCGTGCCGATCATGGTCGGAAACAGGTCCGGTCCGTAGGCCTGGCCGTGGGTCGGCTGGAAGCTGCGCGACTGGAGAATGATGGCGAGGCCGCCGAGCAGCACCACGAGGCCAGAGATGGCGTCGTTGAGCTTCATCGGCCGCCTCGCCCGGTCATCCGCCAGTCATTCGCCGGCGGGGCTACTGGGCCAGGCCCAGCTCCGTCATCACCCCGCCCAGGGCCTCGTTGCTGCTCATCATGAACTGCTCGAAGCCCTCGGGCCCCTCGAAGACCATGCCGAAGCCGCGCCCCGTCATGAACTCGCGGAACTCGTCGCTGGCGTGGATCTTCTCGAGCAGCGGCACGATGGTGTCGACCACCTCGTCCGGCAGCCCGGCCGGGCCGGCGACACCGCGCCAGGCGCCCATCCGCCAGTCGATGCCGACTTCCTGCAGCGTCGGCACGTCGGGGAAGCTGGGATTGCGCTCGGCCCCCATGACCGCCAGGCTCTTCACCCGGCCGGCCTCGATCAGCGACTGCGCCTCGGGCACCGAGCAGGTGACCACGTCGACGCCGCCAGCAACCAGGTCCTGCAGGCCAGGTGCGGCACCTTCGGACGGCACCCAGGGCACCATTGCCGGCTCGATCCCCGCCGTCTTCAGCATACCGGCCAAGGCCAGATGCCAGATGCCGCCCTGGCCCGTGCCCGAGCCCTTGAGCGCGCCTTCCGGGTTCTCGCGGACATGTGTCAGCAGCTCGTCGACCGAGGCAAACTCGGAATCGGCACGGATCTGCACACCAGCCGGATCCTCGTTGTAGAGGGCCAATGGCGTGTAGTCGGCATAGGTGAGGTCGGTCAGGCCGGCCCAGTGCATCATGCCGATCTCGACCGTGACGATACCGAGCGTGTAGCCATCCGGATCGGCGCTGGCGATGGCGCTGTGGCCGACCACGCCCGAGCCGCCGGTGCGGTTCACGACATTGACCGGCTGCCCCAGCTCCTGCTCCATCATCGAGGCCAGGATGCGCGCCGTGGCATCGGTGCCGCCGCCGGCGCCCCAGGGCACGATGATGGTGATCGGCCGGTCCGGATAAGCGGCCTCGGCAGCCGCGAGACCAAGGCCCAGGGTCATGACCGCGGCGCAGGTTCCAAGCAGCGTTCGTCTCAGCATGTCTAGCCTCCCCACTGTGCTTTCGTTATGATGCGCGGAAGCTAGACGATCAGGAACGCCTCGGCCAGACCCGAAAACGGCGTCCGGATGACGGCGCTCGACCGGACCCGCAAGTACCGGTCGAGCGCGCGCCGGGCGAAGAGCCGGCGTCCTCAGCGGGGTTCAGGGAAGCGCTGCTCGGGCACCGCGAGCGCCACGGCCGGGCGTCGCTGTGACATCGGCATGGGCAATCGTGACTTCGGTCTCGCTCGTCGGTCCGAGCTGACCGCGCGCCGCCCGACGCGGATGCACGCCGGTGCCCGTCGCTCCAGCCCCCCCACCAGGTGCCACGGCCGACTGGCGCATCGAGCGCAGCCGCGGACGACGCGGCGACAGGCCGGCATCGGCATCCGTTTCCAGCTCAGGGCTGGCGACGTCGATGTGCTCCCTGGTGAGCGTCGGGCCCATGGAGAGCCCGATGGCGGTCGCGACGGTGGCAGTGGCGGCAAGGCCGAGGAAGTTGCGTCGATCGAGCATGATGTGTGTCCTGACTTGGCGTTGCGTGATGCCACTGCCGAGGTCGGTCTGGCGACGTGGCGCTTGCCCCGTCTCGGCCGTGGCAGCCATTCGGCGTTGGTTCCCGACTGGCACCCACACCCTGCCGGCTCGCCGAGCCCAGCTCTGTGAACGGCGTCACGCAAGTTGTTGTATTTTCGCCGCCGCTCTTCGTCGCCGCTCAGCTAGCCGCGCGTGCCGGCGCAGCACGCGCCGGGCCGCTGGCCAAGGTCGATCGTCCGTGCCGGCATCGCATGCTCGCCCGCCGGCCATCGTACCGCCATGCGGCCGCCGATATCGCGGTCCCGGCGAGCGCCCACGGCGCGGACCGGTGCGGGATCCGCGAGGCAGCGCCCGAGGCGGACCCGGCTTTCACGCCGGGCATGCTGCGGCTCGCGCGCTGGCGAGCTGACGTCGCCAGTCCTGCCGCCGTCATCGCGCCGGCCGCCCGACAGGTCGTAGCATTGCGTGCCGACGACCCGATCGGCGAGAAGAGAAGATCGGCGCCGGCATGGTGCCGCCGTCGAGCTGGCCGAGGTGGGTCGAGATCGGCATGGATCGGACGCGGCGGCGGCTAACGGTGGCTGAGGGCGATTGCAGAGGCGGAACAAGCGCCTTCCGTCGCCCTCGACGGTGATCCGCGCTCGTCATCGCCGAGCGTGGGCGCCATCGCCTTCACCGCATGGCGAGTGCCGCCCCAAGGGCGATGGTCGATGCCATCAGAAACGGCACTCGGATGCGGCAGCCTCGACCCGCCGCCGCGGCCTCCGTCGCTGACGATCCGCTTCAGTAGCCCCTCCGCGTCGATCCGCTGCAACGCTCATCGTCCGGCAGTTGTCGGCGATCAGGACGCCCGCCGGATTTCCGCCGATCTCGGCAAATAAGGTGCAATCGTGAACCACGGCCGTTCCTTTCGCGGTGGCCGCCGACTGCCTGGCGACGGATAGTTTTGATGAGATGTCACTCTCTGCCTCTTCCGCAATCGGGCGTTTATCCCGGATTAAATAACTCACCAGCTTCATTTCGCCTGGATGCAGATCGGCGCATCGTCGAAGCGGCGAATGCGCTATCGCCATGAGCGATCTCTGCGCACATCGGCTGTCGGCACCGAGCTGTCCCGACTGTCGCCGCCTGGAAGCCGCCGGGATCGTCCGGGGCTACACGATCGAAATCGACCCCACTGCCCTCGGCTACGCGCTGGCAGCGATCGTCCGCATCAAGCCGCGTCCCGGCCAACTGCACATCGTCGAGCGGATGATCCAGGACGAGGCGCGCTTCATCTCATGTGACAAGGTCACCGGCGACGATTGCTTCATCGCCAAGCTCGCCTTGTGTTCCATCGACGAGCTCGACCCGCTGCTCGATCCCCTGCACGATCGCGCCGAGACCAACACCGCGATCGTCAAGTCATCGCCGATCCAGGCCGGTTTCCGACCGCTCGCCAGCGGCTGAGAGCGTTGGGCCAGTCCGTGACAGCATGGGTGGATTGGTCCACCCTCGATCAGGATCGCACGTCGATCACCGGAGAGGCCTCGGGCGCCGATCGCCGTTCGGCTCGACGCTCCGGCCTGCTCGAGCATCGGGCCGGCTGCGGCAGGCAACCATCGGCGGGCAGCATAGGATGACAGGTGATCGGCTTTTCCGGACCAGTGTCTTGGTGGCGCTCTTGCTCGCTTTCGCGGCTCTGCCAATCGCCACAGCCGAGGGTGCTGAGCGTTTGGTCAAGGCGTCCTTCACCGCTGCGGACGCCGACCCGTCAGCCCAGCGGGCGCTCGGCAACCAGCGAGCGTTTCTCGACCCGCGCGTGCCATCGAGAGACCGCCTCGTGGTCTTCCTGCACGGCGCCGGTGTGGCCGAGAATTGCGGCCCCTCGGCACATTTGCGAACGCTGGCGAGCTACGGCTTCCACGTCTTCAGCCCGTGCTACGTGTCGGACTACGGCGTCGAGAATTGCGGCAACGACATCGCCGCCTGCCGGCTCGAGGCCTTCGACGGCGGTGATCGGCACCCGGCGATCGCCATCACCAGGGCCGACAGCATCGAGGAGCGGGTTGGCAACGGTCTGCGCTATCTGGAGAAGCTCGAGCCGGGCCTGGGCTGGATCGACTTCCTGGCGGCGGACGGCCGCCCGCAATGGGACGAGATCGTGCTCACCGGCCATTCGCACGGTGCCAGCACGGCAGCACTGATCGGCAAGACGCTCCAGGTCGAGCGGATCGTGCTGTTGTCCGGCCCCTACGATGTCGGCCAGGACTGGCTCGAATGGCCCGAGCTGACCGAGGCCCGGCGCTATTTCGGCCTGACCCACAGCGGCGACAAGCAGCACGACGGCCATCTCGCGGCCTTCGCGGCGTTGGGCATGGCCGGGCCACCCGTCGACATCGATAGCACCGCACCACCCTTCGAAGGCAGCCACCAGTTGATCACCAGCGTCGCCAGCGACAAGCCGCACAGTGCGGTCCGCGCCGGCAATGTGTCACCCAAATCCAACGACCGGTTCGTCCTCGATCCAGCCTGGCGATACCTCTATGGCGTCGATGACTGAGATGGCCCGTACGAGAGATCGAGCGAGCGTTCCATGAACGCCTCGCCATTTTCGTCGGTGCCGACCCGGCGCCAGCCGCTCAGGCCGTAGAACCGCTCGGCCCGCGTGCCACTACCGGTCCGCAGCCTTGCCACACGAAAGCCGGCCTTCGCCAGATCAGCGCAAGCCCGCGCGAGCAGGCCCCGGCCCACGCCTCGACCCTCGTGCACGGGATCGACGAAGAGCGCCCAGATCGAGCCGTCGCGGGGATCACTGGCCGAAAACCCCAAGATCATGTCCCCCTCGACCGCCACCCAGAGCAGCCGCTCAGCGATGTACCAATGATAATCCACTTGTGTGACCGCGCTCGGGTCGTCGAGCCGGTTTTCCCGAACGACGGCCCTGATCGCCATCAATCGATCGAGGTCGCCCACAACGGCCAACCGCTCCTGCCACACGACGGCCGCCCGTTTCAGTCGTCGAAGCTCTCGGCAATGTCCTCGAGCGCGTCTTTGTCCAGCACCTGAACGGCACCGCGCGACAGGTCGATCCAGCCCTCGGCCTTCCAGACGGCCAGGGTCTTCGCCACCGCCTCGCGGCTGGCCCCGGCGAAATCCGCCAGTGCCGCCTGCGAGACCCGGATCTTGCCGTCGGCCGGCGCCAGCTTGTCGAACAGATGGCGAAGCCGCCTTGCCAGCCTGGCCGGCAGCGGCATGAACGAGCGCTCCTCGAGCTTCTCGCTGACCACCCGCAGCCGCTCGCAGAGCACGTCGATGAACTGCAGCGCCAGATCGGGCTCGTCACGGATCGCCGCCATCAGGTCGCTGCGCCGCACCAGCCGGAGCCGAACCTTGCCGATCGCCGCGGCACTCGCCGTGCGCTTGCCGGCAAAGAGCCCGATCTCGCCGAAGATCTCGCCCGGCGTCATCACATCGAGCGTCAGCTTGCGGCCACCCGGCGACAGAACGCCGATCTCGATCTCGCCGGCGTCCAGGATGTAGAAGCCGTCGGCATCGTCGCCCTGGCCGAACAGCATGGCGCCCGGCGCCAGCGTCAGCTCGATCGCCGTCCGCTCGATCGCCGCACGCAAGGCCGGCGATGCCGCGGAGAACATCGAGCGATCGGCCGATGGCTCGTCCCCTGTCATGATGCGTTGCCTCTGTCTTTCTTCGGCTGCGTCGATCACAGCCCTTTTCTTGACCGACGGGGCTTCGGCTAGAAGCTTCCAAACAGCGTGCCGAGCACGATCAGGACGACCAGCGCCACCAGCGGCAGCAGAATAGCCGTCACCGCGATATCGGCATAGGCATCGCGGTGGGTCAGGCCGCAAATCGCCAAGAGCGTGATGATGGCCCCGTTATGCGGCAGCACGTCGAGCACGCCGGCCGCTACGGCGGTCACCCGGTGCAGCAGCTCCGGTGCAATGCCGGCCGCCTGGGCCAATGCCAGGTAGGTATCGCCCATGGTCGAAAGCGCGATACTCATGCCGCCGGAGGCCGAGCCGGTCATCGCCGAGAGCAGGCTGACCCCGACCGCGAGCGAGATCAGCGGGTTGTCGCCGCCGAGGGAAACGACACTGTTCTGGATCGTCTCGAACGCGGAGAGCGACGCGACGACGGCGCCGAAGCCCACCAGGCTCGCCGTGTTGAAGATCGGCAGGAGCGAGGCATTGGCCCCGCTGTCGAGCGAGGTCTTGAGCGCGCCCAGCCGGCGCCAATTGAGCACGACCAGCACACATGTCGAGATCACCAGCGCTGCGATCACCGACCAGAGCCCGCGCACCTCGCTGATATCGGTGGCACCGAACTCGGGCAACGCCAGGTAGGAGGTGTCCAAGGCGGGGATCACGAACCCGGTGAAGACGAAGTTCAAGACGATGACCAGGACCAGCGGCAGCGCCGCGATGAATGGCGATGGCAGGTCGCGCGGCAGCGCCTCGGTGGGCACCTCGACGAGATCGAAGCCCTGCCCGGCGCTCTGCTCGCGCAGGTCCCGATTACCGGCAATCGAGGCCGCCTGGGGCTCGGCCGGCGCCATCTCGAACGCCCCCTTGCCGGAATAGCCCTCGAGCGCCAGTGCCCGGCTGCGATGCTGCAGCCAGAGCAGGCCGAGGACGAGCATGACGACGCCGGTGATGATGCCGAGCCCGGGTGCTGCAAAGGCCGAGGTGCCGAAGAACGGCATCGGGATGGCATTCTGGATCGCCGGCGTGCCGGGCAAGGCGCTCATCGTGAAGGTGAAGGCGCCCAAGGCGATCGTCGCCGGGATCAGCCGCTTGGCCAGGTCCGCCTTGGCGAAGAGGGCAGCGGCGATGGGAAAGACGGCGAACGCCACGACGAAGAGCGAGACGCCGCCATAGGTCATCACCGCGCAGGCGAGCACGACCGCGAGGATCGCCTTGTCGTCGCCCAGGAGCCGGATGATGGTGTTGGCCAGGACCTCGGCGCTGCCGGAATCCTCGATCAGCTTGCCGAAGATGGCGCCCAACAGAAAGAGCGGGAAGAAGCTGGCGATGAACCCCGCCGTCGCCGCCATGAAAATCTGCGTGTAGCTGGCGATCACCGGCAGCTCGTTGGTCGCGACCACGGCGAAGGTGGCGAGCGCGGGGGCCAGGATGAGCAGGCTGATCCCGCGATAGGCCAGGAAGATCAGCAGCACCAAGGCCAGGACCAGGACCCCGATTTCGTACATTTGACTAGCTCTCGGACGGTTTGGTGGCAGAAGGCTTGGTGGCGGAGCGCTTGGTGGCTGTGGTCTTCGCTCTGGAAGGCTTGCGTGCCGCAGGCTTGCGGGAACTCTTCGGCTTCGGCGCTGGCATCGGCTCCGCCGGCGGTGACGCCGAAGCGCAGCTGGCATCGCCAAGCGAGCCGATCGGCTTGAAGGTATCCGAGAAGAGGTCGTCGAGATCGATGGTCGAGCGCTCGCCCAGATCGTCGAAATGGGCGTCCAGCCAGCTCGATGCCCAGGCGCGGCCCTTCTCGAAGAGATGGGTGAGGTAGGGCCACTCGGCGTTAAGCTTGCTCGACGCCTCGAGGTGCTGGACCTCGTCGGCGGCGTGGATCACGTGCACGCGCACGTCCCGGTAGCGCTCGGTCTCGAGCCCCTCGGCGTCGATCAGCTGGTGCAGGAGATGGATCGCGCGCAGCTCCTTGATCAGCGCGGCATTAAAGGTGAGCTCATTGACCCTGTTCATGATCTCGCGCGCCGAGCCCGGCAGCTCGGCCCGGTACATCGGGTTGATCTGGACGATGACGATGTCGCGGCAGACCGGATCGTCGACCAGCGGGTGCAGCGCCGGGTTGCCGATATAGCCGCCATCCCAATAGGCCTCGCCGCCGATCTCCACCGGCTTGAACATGAACGGCAGGCAGGCCGAGGCCATCACCGCGTCGACCGACAGCTCGCCCTGGCGAAAGATCCGGCCGCGGCCGGTCCGCACATTGGTCGCCGTCACGAAGACCTTGGTCGCCGTGCAGGCATTGACCCGATCGAAATCGATGGTCGCCGCCAGGAGATCGCGCAACGGGTTGATGTCGAAGGGATTGAGCTGGCTCGGCGGCAGCACCCGGGTCAGCTGATCGAAGAAATGGAACCAGGGTGAATTCTCGAGGCTGAAATTGCCCGAGAGCCGGTCCCAGAGGCTGCGCTGGATGGGCGAGAAGCGCGCCGCATCGCTCACCGCCTTCCAGAAATCGTGCAGCGCCTGGCGCGCCTCGTCACGGTCGCCGTTCAACAGGCCGTCGGCCATCACCACGGCGTTCATCGCACCAGCACTGGTGCCGCTCACTGCCGGGATGGCAACGCGGTCGTCCTCGAGCAGGCGATCGAGCACGCCCCAGGTCAGCGCGCCATGCGAGCCGCCGCCCTGCAAGGCGAGGTCCATCTGCTTGACGATTCGCTCGGCCATGGGCGTGCTCCCGCGCTGTGATCGAGTGAATTATGGTGCGCCGCAGCAAAATCCGCAACCCACCCCTGGCGCCTCTTGCATCGGACGGTTTCCCCCGGCGTTAACCAATATTCTTAATCATAATACCCTCTTTACTTGATGCCCCGAGCGTTTCTGCGGCGCTAAGCGCCAAGAGCCCTAACATGGTATTGGCCTTAACCGGCCCTCTTAACACCTGAGCGCCGCTTTTCAGTCATGTGTCGGGTTGCCCTGGTGGCAACTCTTGAACGGTTTCTTTGCACCATCGCAAAGGTGACGACACATGACTCGCGTCAATTTACACGGCATTCCGGTCGACAGCGTCGACAGCGAGAGCAAGGTGATGGATGCCATGCTCGATCGGCTCGGCACCGGCAATCCGTTTCTCCTCTCCTTCGTCAATCCGGCAGCTTGGGCGATCAGCCGCCAGAACGACGACTATCTCAGCATTCTCCGGAGCTTCGACCTGGTGCTCCCCGACGGCATAGGCGTCGTCTGGGCGTTGCGCCGGCTCGACAACCCGAATGCCGAACGGTTCAGCTTCGACGCCTCGTCGCTCTATCTGCCGCTGTTCGCCGCCCTGAACGAGCGTGGCGCCTCGGTCTTCGTCACCGGCGCCGGCCCCGGCGTCGCCGAGCGGGCGGTCGAGCGGATGCGCGCCGAGTTCCCGAGCATCGACTATCGCGGCTCCCTCAACGGCTACACGGAACGCGAGCCGCTCCGCCAGGCGATCCTCGACGCCGCCCCGGACGTGGTGCTCTGCGGCATGGGCGTGCCGCACCAGGAGCGCTTCCTGCTCACCCTCAAGGATGCCGGCTATGGCGGGCTGATGATCAGCTGCGGCGGCTTCGTCGACCAGCTCGCCACAGCCCAGCGCTACTACCCCGCCTGGATCGACAAGCTCGAGCTGCGCTGGGCCTGGCGCATCTACCAGGAGCCGCGGCGCCTCTGGCGGCGCTACCTGGTCGACTATTGGCCGTTCATCCTGGCGACCATGCCGACAGTGCTGCGCCGTCAGCTGCTCGGATCACCGGTGCGGCTGCCGATAGAGCGCGCCGGCGGCCTGTCCTGAGCCCCGGGCCCGGCTGGTCCAGAACTAGCCGGGCCGGTTGTCGTCGAACCAGCGCTTGAGCTGGTCGAGCCGGGCGAACACCTGCTCGAGATCGCCCGGCTGCCAGTCCTCAAACGGCGCCGCGGCCATCTCGCCCAGGATCGCCCGAGCACGGCCGTGCAGCTCGCGGCCTGCCGGTGTCACCCGAACCAGCTTCGAGCGCTGGTCATCGGGGTGCGGCAGCAGCTGCACCAGGCCCTTGGCCTCGAGCTTGGCCAGCTGCTTGCTGATCCCCGGCTGCGGCTGCTGCCGGGCCCGGGCGATCTGCATCACCGTGGGCGTCGCCTCGGGCCGGTGGCCCAGATGGTTCAGCAGCACGAACGCGCTCATCGAGAGATCGAGTGGCTCGAGCAGATGCTGGCCCAGCGTCTCCTGCAGCTGGGCGATGATGCCGATCCAGTTGAGGATGCGGAACCGCTCGTCGGCCGGCTCCAACTCTGGTGCCGTGGGCGGTGTCTCGGCGTAGCGGTCCAAGCCCGGCCCCGCTCAGCTCTCGATAATCGCGGCGACCGGGCGCCGCGGCGACGGCCCCGGCTGCTCCGCATAGCCCAGCCGGAACAGCATCTGCACCGTGGCCGGCGCCTCCGTTCCGGTCACCGCAAGGAAGCGTGCGTTGAGCTCGGCCATCTCGGGATACTCCTGCAAGAGCTGGCTCACCGGGTGGATCGCAAGCCCGGCGGCGGCGGCTGCCAGATCCACCCGCATATAGGCACGGCCGGCCTGGATCTGGTCGATACGCGTGTTGCCGCCGGTGGTCAGCCAGCCTAGCGCCGGCGTGCCCGCGACCCAACCCATCGCATAGTCGAGCCCGCCCTGGTAGGCCATCGTGCCGGGCGTCTTGGCCTTCTCCGCCGTCATCAGCCCGAGCCGCTTCAGCCACCAGAACATCGGCCCGTGCAGATCGATGCCGTCAGGCTGCGCGGCGATCTCGCCGGCGCCGATCCGGGTGAGGTCGATGCTCTCCGCCAGCGTCCGCGGCGTCGCCATCTCCAGCGCAATCGCTTCGCCGGCGAGCGCGGCCAGCGGCGCCGTCGCCTCGGGCGTGGCCGCAACATCGATGGCCAAGCCTGCGCCACCGGCAGCCTTCTCGAGCGCCGCCAGCGCCTCGGCCGATGGCAACCGGCTCATGTCGTAGCCCGTCTTGGTCGATCGACGCTGGGGAATCACAGCAAAAAGTGGGTCCGGCACCACGCTCGTGTCGGCCTCGAAAGAAACCCGTGCGACCGGCGCATCGGTGATCTGCATCGGGTCGTCACCGCCGTCTGGATAAAGCTCGATGTCGAGGCGATAGCCGGCCTCGCGTGCGGCGATGTCGAGCAGCTCGAGAAACGTGCCGTGGCCGATGGTGATCTGCCGGCCATACGGGTCGGTCATCGGCAAGAGCCGGCTCCGGTCGACCCGCAGCGTGACCACACCCGGCTCACGCAGATCGGCGAGCCAGGGTTGGATGTTGTGCGGGTTCGGGGCGAGGATCGCCCAGGCCAGCGCCCGCTCGCGCGGATCATCGAGCGTTGCCGGCGGTCCCTGCCAAGGTGCGACCGCCGCCTCGGGCATGCGATCGCAGGTGACGAGCCCGACGGCACTGGCCCCGAGCACGACCCCGGCCCCACCGATCGTTCGAATGAAGCGACGTCGTGACGGCATTCGGCTTCCTCAATTGCATTCCTCGGAATGTTTTTATATTCTAGGGAATGTTTCGGCAAGCGCCTTTGCAGATCGTCGGTGCCGCGGCAGTCGGCCGGCTGCTCAGGGACCGCCGGTCAGCGGCACGAACGCCACAGGGAGGACGCGGCGCTCGACAACGGCGCCGGCGGCGTCCTTGTCGATCACGAGCAGCTGCTGGGCGAAGTGCTCGCCGACCGGAATGACCAACCGCCCGCCCGGCGCCAATTGGTCGATCAGGACCGCCGGCACCGCTGCCGGTGCGGCGGTCACGATGATCCGATCGAAGGGTGCCCGCTCGGGCAGCCCGCGATGGCCATCGGCATGGTGCACCCGAACGGCGGTGTGGCCGAGCGCGGCCAGCGTTCGCCGCGCCGCCTCGGCCAGCGGCTCGACGATCTCGATCGTGTCCAGATCGCACCCCAGCGCCGCCAGGACCGCCGCCTGGTAGCCACAGCCCGTGCCCACCTCGAGCACCCGATGCCCCGCTCGGACATCGAGCAGATCGGTCATGAAGGCCACGATGAAGGGTTGTGAGATGGTCTGCCCATGCCCGATCGGCAGCGGATGGTCGCCATAGGCCAGCGCGCGCTGGGCATCGGGCACGAAGCGCTCCCGCGGCACAAGGCGCATCGCCTCGAGCACGGAAGGTGCGATGTGGTCGCGCCCCAGCGCCGTCGTGCAGCTCCGCGCATGTCGGGCAATGCCATCGAGCATGTCCGCCACTGTCGCCGCCATGCCCTTCGTCCCCTGCTAGCCCCGGCGAGAGTGCCGGCGGAGGATAGCTCTAGCAGGCTCCCTAATAATAAGAAGCCGCGATGGCCACGATGCGGCCAAGATGACCGGGATCGAGGAGGTGTGAGGACCAGTGATACAGCGCGCATCGCACCCGAGCACCGCCATTCCTTTAGTGAACTCGGGCACGCCGATCCTTTTCGCCGCACACCTGCGGAGCGGGCCGTTTTTCGCCGCTGCGGGCGTTGCGCGACACTCGACGATGCGGTGCATCGCCTTCGCGCCTACCGTGCTGTGAAAATCGATCCCGTCGCGGCCGTCGGAGCTTCTATTAGGAGCCTGCTGGCGCGAAGGCGCCGCCAGCGGCAAGGCTGGCCAACCGATCACAGCTCGCACCGCGCGAGCCGAAAGACCAGATCGCCTCAACCAGGTTGCCGGACCGGCCCCAAGGCTTGCTCGAAAGAAACCGAGCTAGAAGAAGAACGTCGCGCTGACGACGAGGCGGGCATCACAGGCATTGCTGCCGCCATAGCAGTGCTTCTCGCTCAGATCGGTGTCGGTATAGCGCAGGCCCAGCTCGACGGGGCCGAGGCCGGCCACCACGCCCAGGCTCCAGTCGACATAGTCCTCGAGCCAGGTCCGGCTGTTGCTCTCGAACCATTGCCGGCCGAGCGAGCCGTCGAGCGTAACCGGCACCGGCAGGTCGAATGGCAGCGCATAAGCTGCACCGGCCACCACATAGTGGGACATGCCGGTCGAGCCGGAATAGTCGGGCGAGAAGGCGTAGGCCACGCTCGTCGACAGCTCGTCGCTCAGCGCATAGCCCAGCTGCCCCGTCACCTCGGCGTAGTCGTAGTCCAGCGAGCTTCTTGAACCGGGGTAGAGGTAGTAGGCACCCCAAATGTCCCAGTCGATTGCGGTCTCGCCGATCAGGCCGTAGGCGCCGGCCGAGAGTTCCAGCTCGACATCGCCGTCGCCCTCCTCGTCGTAGTCGATGGTCGAGCCCCAGGCCCCGGCATAGAGCGCCGTGTCGCCCTCACCCACCGGCAGCTCCAGCGTCAGCCCACCTTGCAGCGCCGGGTCGTGATTGCTCGAGGTGATGCCGCGATCGATATAGTCAGAGACAACCCCGACCTCGCCATAGACCGAGAGGCCGCTCTCCTCGGCCTCTTCCGCCACCTCCTCGCCCAGCGCGCCCGCGCTCAGGCACACGCTCACCCAGGCCACAGCCAAAGCCGTCGCCGCTCGCCCATGGCACCGGCAAGGCGGTCGCTCGGCCATCTCGTCACCTCGGCTGTTCGTCGCTAGCCGAGAGACTACCGGTTCACCCTTAACAGCCGATTAAAGGTCAATCATGAATGCCCGCTCGACGAGGCGCGCGGCACAGCCAGCCCATTAAGGCTTGACCATCTGCGCCTCAAGCTGTCCCTTCCGGCCCAATGCCCGTTCGGGCAACACTCTCGGGAGCAACAATCATGACGACGGAACAGCCGTCCAAACGACTCCATCCCAAGGTCGAGGAAGCGCGCGACCTGATGAACCGGGGCAAGCTCGATCGCCGTGGCTTCGTGCGGATCGCAGCCCTGCTCGGCGTCGGCGCCACGGCCGCCTACACCATGGCCGGTCTGCCGAGCCCGGCTTTCGCCCAGGCCGACCTGCCGTTCCCCGAGCCCGAAGGCGATCCGGTCAGCGGCGGCACGCTCAGGGTCGCCATGCTGGTGCAGCGCATGGACGATCCGGCCACCTTCAGCTGGACCGAGATGTCCAACCAGGCCCGGCACATCGTCGAGTACCTGGCGATGACCGGCGTCGACAACGTCACCCGGCCGATGCTGGCCCAGTCGTGGGAAGCCTCGGACGATCTCACCGTCTGGACCTTCCATCTCCGCCCCGGCGTGAAGTGGCACAATGGCGACGACTTCACCGCCGAGGACGTCAAGTGGAACGTCGAGCGCTGGACCGATGCGTCCCTGGGCTCGTCCAATGTCGGCCTGTCGGCGATTTCGGCCATGGTCGACGCAATCGACACGGGCGAGCAGAACGAGGACGGCACGCCCAAGATGGCCTCGCAACTGCGCGACGGCGCCATCGAGGTGGTCGACGACCTGACCATCCGCTTCACCTGCAGCCAGCCGGTCCTCTCCTTCCCCGAGGATCTCTACAACTACCCGACCGCCATGGTGCACCCGTCCTTCGTGGCCCCCTTCTCCGACAACCCGATCGGCACCGGCCCCTACACGCTGGTCGACCTGGCGGTCGGCGAGCGCTGCACGCTCCGCCGGGTCACCGAGATGACCAATGGCGAGCCGTTCGAGTATTGGGGCGGCGACGTCTTCCTCGACGAGATCCACTATTACAACTTCGATGTCGAGAACCAGCTCGTCGCCTTCGCCGGCGGCGACGTCGACGCCATCTACAATTTCGGCCACGAGCAGATGGCCTTCGCCGAGGCGCTCGAGGGCGAGATCCTGCCGGCCCGGACCGCGCAGACCCTGGCCTGCCGGGTCAAGATCGACCAGCCGCCCTTCGACAACAAGCTGCTCCGCCAGGCGATGCAGGCCGGCCTCGACCGCGCCCGCATCCGCGAGCTGGTGTTCGGCGAGGCGGGCGATGTCGGCGACGACTACCACGTCGCCCCGGTCCACCCCGAATGGTACGACCTGCCGCCGCTGCAGCGCGACGTCGAGAAGTCGAAGGCGCTCCTGGCCGAGGCCGGCTACCCGGACGGCATCGACCTCACGATCGACGTCGGCAACACCAACGGCGTCTGGCAGCAGTCGGTCTGCGAGGCGATGCGTGACCAGTGGCAGGAATGCGGCATCAACCTCTCGATCAACGTGATGCCGAGCTCGCGATTCTGGGAGATCTGGGACCAGACGCCGTTCGGCGCCACCTCCTGGACCCACCGGCCGCTCGGCACCATGGTGCTGTCGGTCGGCTACCGCGCCGGCGTGCCCTGGAACGAGAGCAACTACAACAACCCGGCCTTCGAGGACGCCCTGAACAGGGCCGAGTCGATCCTCGATCCGGAAGCCCGGAGCGCCGTCATGCAGGAGGTCGAGCAGATCATGCGCGACGACGCCTTCGTCTTCCTGCCGGTCTGGCAGCCGGTCTACACCATCGCCAAGACCAACGTGCACGGCTACCCGCCGCACCCGACCACCTACCACCAGTTCAACAAGGTCTGGATCGGCTAGCCGCACCATCGGGCTTCGAGAAAGGCGTCCGCCATCGCGGGCGCCTTTTTCGTTTCCGGCAGCAGGCAGAGGAAACGCCGGGCGAGCGGCGCCGTTCGCCTCCTGCGCATCGCCGCAAAGCCGAAGCGGTCGATGCTTGACTGGCGGAACCGGCATGGGCGACACCCATGACGATGACTGACCGTCGATCTCGCCCGCGATTTCACCCGATGCTCCGCTGCCTCTTGATCCTCGCGCTCGTCACCGGCACGGCTTGCACCACGCGGACCATCAACCAGCCGCTCGACCCCGATCAACCACGAACGGCGCAGTACCGCTTCGAGAACCTGGCACTCAACGACGGCAACAGCGACGAGGTCTTCGTCATCCTGTCCCTCTCCGGCGGCGGCACACGATCGGCCGCTTTCGCCTACGGCGTCGTCCGCGAGCTGCAGGAGATCCAGCTGCCGGACGGCAGGAGCCTGCTGGACGAGGTCGACATCATCTCCGCCGTCTCGGGCTCGAGCTTCGTGCCGGCCACGCTTGCGAGCTGGGGCCGGGCGGCGTTCTTCGACCAGTTCGAGGAGCGGGTCCTCCGTTACGATTTCGAAGCGCCGATGAAGGCGCGCTTGCTGTCGCCCTTGAGCTGGCCAGCCCTGCTCGGTGACCAGTACGCGCGGAGCGATCTCTTTGCCGAGATCTTCGACGAACGGCTCTTCGATGGCGCCACCTTCGCCACCTTGCCACTGGCAAGGCCCTTCGTGATCATCAACGCAACCGACATGTCGATAGGCGCCAACTTCACCTTCACCCAGGATCGCTTCGACGCGCTCTGCTCGGATCTGGGCAGCTATCCCCTCACCAATGCCGTCGTCGCCTCGATCGCACTCGCCGGTCCGCTCACGCCCATCACGCTGCGCAACTATCCGAGCGAGGTCTGCGGCTACGAGCGCCCGCTCTGGGCCACAGAGGCGCTGGCCCAGGATTCGGAGATCCACTCCAGGCTCTATGTCAGGGCGCGGAACCTCACCACCTACGAGGATCAGGAGGCACGGCCCTACGTTCATCTGCTCGATGGTGGTCTCTCCGACAATATCGGGATTCGCGCGCCGGGCGTCTCGCTGCTGACCGAGGACGTGCCGGCCAGCATCCTCGCCGGCATTCGCCAGGGCACGATCAAGCGCGTGCTCCTGATCGCCGTTGACGCCATGCCGGGCTATGGCGCCGAGTACGACAAGAGCCCGGCCACACCCGGCGAGTTCTTCTCGCTGCGCGCCGCCGCAGGCGACCCGCTGCGCAACTACTCCTTCGAGACGGTCCGTGTCTGGCGCGAGTACTTCTCGGAGC
This sequence comes from uncultured Alphaproteobacteria bacterium, assembly GCA_942491185.1. GTDB lineage: Bacteria > Pseudomonadota > Alphaproteobacteria > Geminicoccales > Geminicoccaceae > SLRI01. The sequence goes on from CALOAB010000018.1 coordinate 439,658, forward strand.
TCGAGCGCGAACGTGACACGGGCGAGACACTGCAAGCGGTCTGCCGGCAGTTCGCCGAGCGGAGCTGCGCCGACGACCAATGCCGCGCCCGAATGGTCGCCGATTGCGAGGGCTCGCTGCCCGAGCTGTCGCCGTCGATTCCTAAAGGCGTCACCTTCCACGTCGCCCATCTCAGCTTCGATTTGGCGGAGGAGGCAACTGCCAGACGCCTGAGCTCGGTGCGGACGAGCCTCGGCCTGGCCGACGAGGAGGTCGACTTCCTCATCGCCGAAGGGCGGCGCACCCCCTATCGATCGATGGAGCTGCTGCGCTTCCTCAACGAGATGGAACGGGCGGCCGACATGGCCGACGACGACCAGCCCGACCCCAGCCAGGGTCAGCCATAGTGCCAGTCCAGACCGGCCGGTCGGCGGCCATGCCGCCATTTCGCTAATCCTGTCCCCTCGCCGATAGACCGCATCGAGCTCCAGCGTCACCATGCCGTGGCGTCCGGATCTGCGGACGCCTGCCGCGTGAGGCCCGCATGGCAACCGTCTTCAAGGACGCCCGCAAGCGCGAGTGGCTGAACCCCGAGGGTGCCGACCGACCGCTGCGCAGCCCGATCGCGCCCGAGGTGCTGGAGCGGGCGCGCCACTACCGCAAATCGCGCCTCGTCGACGAGGTCCAGCGCGCCGACTGCGCCGCCATCCTGCTCTACGACCCCATCAACATCCGCTACGCCCTCGACGTCACCAACATGCAGGTCTGGGCGATGCACAACCCGGTCCACTACGCGCTCGTCTTCGCCAACGGCCACGCCATCGACTTTCAGTTCCACGGCGGCGAGCACTTGGCCCAGGGCCGGCGCACGGTCGACGAAATCCGCCACGGCACCAGCTGGTTCTTCGCCATCGCCGGCGAGCGAACCGAAGCCCGCGCCGTGCATTGGGCCGGTGAGATCGAGGCACTCATGCGCACGCATTGCGGCCGCAACCGCCGGCTCGCCGTCGACAAGCTCGAGCCCTCGGGCACCCACGCACTCGAAGCCCTGGGCGTCACCCTGGTCGACGGCCAGGCGCTCACCGAGACGGCGCGCTCGATCAAGAGTGCAGAGGAGATCGAGCTGGTGCGCTGGACCGTCCGCGTCGCCGAGGCCGGCATGGCCCGGATGCACGCCCTCTCCGAGCCCGGCCGCAGCGAGCAGGAGATCTGGGCCGAGCTGCATCACGAGAACGCGCGCTCCGGCGGCGAGTGGCTGGAGACGCGGCTTTGCACCATTGGCCAGCGGACCAACCCCTGGTTCCAGGAATGCTCGGACCATGTGGGCCAAGCCGGCGACATGTTCGCCTTCGACACCGACATGATCGGCCCATATGGCTACTGCGCCGACATCTCGCGCAGCTGGACCATCGGCCACACGCCCATGACCAACCGCCAGCGGGACCTCTACGCTCACAGCCTGGAGCAGATCGAGCACAACCTGGCGCTCTTGCGCCCCGGCCTCTCGTTTGCCGCCTTCAACGAGCGCTCCTGGCGCCTGCCCGAGCGCTTCGCGGCGCAGCGCTATTCCTGCTGCATCCACGGCGTCGGCATGGCCGATGAATGGCCGACCGTGCCGATGCACCAGGACTTCGCCAACGCGCATGGCGGCGGCTTCGAGACCGGCATGACCGTCTGCGTCGAAAGCTATATCGGCGAGGTCGGCGGCCCGGACGCCATCAAGCTGGAGACCCAGGTGCTGATCACCGAGACCGGTGCGGTACGGCTGGACAGCTTTCCCTTCGAAGGGCATTGACAGCCGATCGATTCCACGGCCCCTCCAGGCGTCATACGTGAAAGAGGGCTAGAGCCGAACCGTGACGACGCGATACGGCCTTTGGGGCAGGCAATCACCGATCATCCTGGCCGCAGTCGCGGCGGTGCTCTGGCTCGTCGTGGCGATACCGGCCGCGGCCCAATACGACCTGCCGACGATCGGCCCGCCTGAGACCAACAGCCCGCGCGCCACGATCACCTCGCTATTCAGCGAGGTCGAGCGGGCGTTTCGAACCCGCGAGCGCAGCGATGCGGAGAGCCTCACCAGCCTGCTCGGCCCCCGCACCTACGCGCTGATTGACCTCGATGACGTGCCGCCCGAGCTGCGCCTGCCTGAGGCGGTCGAGACCGCCGTCCAGCTCTACGAGATCCTGGCCCGGGTCGAGCTGCCGCCGCTCGACGAGATTCCCGACCTGGACACCGTCAACGCGAGCGGGCTCACCCGCTGGGCGGTCCCGGGGACCGGATTGACGCTGGTCGACGCGTCACCGGACACCGGCCTGCCCCATTTTCGCTTCGCCGCCGACACGACCGACCTCGCCGATGCCACCTACGCGCTGATTGCCGCACGACAGCGGCGGCAGGGCGCGCTCACCTTCGACACCTTCGTCGTCCTGCGCGACGGTGTCGGCCCCCAGTTGACCCGGCTCATGGGCGAGGGCCAGGGGCTTCGCACGCCCGAGTGGTCGCGCCAGCGCATCATCGGAATACCGGCCTGGAAGTTGGCCGTGACGCTCGTGCTGCACGTCGCGGCCCTGAGTATCGCGGCCCTGGCCGTGCTCGTGGTGCAGCGCGCCTCGCCGCGCTACGCGCAAAGCAACAGCCTGCGCCCACTCTCTTTGGTGCTGCCGCTGGTGCTGATGCCACTCGCCATCGGCTTGCGCTACGCCGTGGTCGAGGAGCTGCGCGTCACCGGCCCGCTCTTGCCGATCCTCGAGGTGCTCTGGGTCGCGGTCTTCTCGATGGGCGCCCTGCTCCTCGCCAACAGCCTGATCCGCATGGCGGCCGAGATCTTCGTCCGTGTCGCCCGCCTGCAGGAGCGGCCGAGCGATGCCCATGCCGCCCGCCTGGTCTTTCGCCTGCTGGGCCTGGTCGTCGCCTTCGGCGTCCTGGTCAACGCCCTCGACCGCCTTGGCGTGCCGGTCAGCGGCATCATCGCCGGCCTCGGCGTCGGCGGCGTCGCCGTGGCGCTGGCAGCCCAGGGCACCCTGCAGAATCTGCTCGGCGGTGCAGCACTGCTCGCCGACCGACCGATCAAGATCGGCGATCTCTGCCGCTTCGGCGAACGCCTCGGCACGCTGGAGACCGTGGGCCTGCGCTCCAGCCGCATCCGCACCCTCGAGCGCACGGTCGTCACCGTCCCCAACACCGAGCTGGCGGCCATGCAGATCGAGAATTTCACCGAGCGCGACAGCAATCTGCTGCGCACCACCATCGGGCTCCGCTACGAGACCACGCCCGATCAGCTCAGGGCCGTGCTTGCCGACATCCGCGCCATGCTCATTGCCCACCCCGAGGTCACCGCCGAGCCCGCCCGCGTCCGATTTCTCGAGTTTGGCGACAGCGCGCTGATGATCGAGATCTTCGCCATTGTCAGGGAATCCAATTACAATGGCTACTTGGCGATCCGCGAGGATCTGATGCTGCGGGTCATGGAGATCGCCGCGCGCAACGGCACCAGCGTCGCCTTCCCCTCGCGCACCGTCTATCTCCGCCGCGACCCCGAGGCCGACGCCACCAAGCGACAGGACGCCGAAGCGAAGGTGGCGGGCTGGCGCAAGGACGGCATGCTGCCCTTCCCCGAGATGGATTCCGGCATGCGCGGCGAGCTGCAGGACACCCTGCCCTACCCACCCGACGGCTCGGCGCTGAGGCGCGATCCGCCCAGGAGCTGAGAGCCGCAAGGTGCTGCCGCTCGGAGTTCGGCTCAATGAGATCCTCGGCTCGTCTGATGCGCCACAGGCAAGACCTCGCTCACGCCCTCGCCAGCACCGCCGTCCGTCGTTCGAGCACGACCGACCAGAGCGCGATGCCGACCCCGGCCAGCGCCAGGCAGGCCCCGAGCCAGGGCAGCAGGCCATAGCTGAAGCCGGCGGACAATGCGGCGGCGCCGGCGAAGGGGCCGATCGCATTGCCGAGATTGAAGCCGGATTGGATCAGCGTCGAGGCGAGATTCGGCGCCTCGGTGGCAGCGTTGACCACGCGGATCTGGATGGGGGCTGCCGGGAAATAGATCGCAAAGCCCCAGACAAACATCATCACCATCGCCGGGATTGGGCTCTGCAAGGCAAAAAGCAGCGTGAGATAGATCAAAACGAGGCCGGCGAAGACGCCGATAATCGAGGCCATCAGGTTCTTGTCGGCAAAGCGGCCGCCGACCTGCATGCCGATGACGCCGCCGACCCCGAAAATCACCAGATAGAGAGGCAGGGAGCTCGGTGCGATACCGGTCGTCTCGATCAGCAGCGGGGCAATGTAGGTGAAGACACTGAACGTGCCGGCACAGAGCACAATGGTGAGCGCGAGAGCCAGCAGGACCTGTGGCCTGGCTAAGACCTTGAATTCACTTACCAGCCGGGTCCGACCGGCGCGCCCGGTATCCGGCAGCCATATGGCAATGGCTGCCGTGGCCATGATGCCGATGATTGTCACGGCCCAAAATGTCGACCGCCAGCCGAGCGCGTGCCCAAGTGCTGCGCCTGCCGGCACGCCCAGAATGTTCGAGGCGGCGATCCCGGACCACATCAATGCCACCGCCGACGCGCGGCGATCTGGCGGCACCATGCTGGCCGCAACCACCGAGCCGATGCCAAAGAAGGCGCCGTGACAGAACGACGTTATCACCCGCGCCACCATGAGCAGCCCATAGCCCGGGGCGACCGCGCACATCACGTGGCCAACGACAAAGATCCCCATCAAGATGAGCAAAGCGAGCTTGCGCGGCAGCCGGTTGGTCGAGATCGCCAGGATCGGGCCGCCGATCGCCACACCAAGCGCGTAGCCGGTCACCAGTAGCCCCGCACTTGGGATGCTGACACTGAGACTGGCCGAGATCTCCGGCAGCAGACCGGCGATGACGAACTCGGTGGTGCCGATGGCAAAGGTGGCGAGCGTCAGGGTCAACAGCGGCAGGAAAGGCATGGAACCCCCTCGCTTGGCTGGTTGGCGTCGCTGGGCATGCTCGCCTTGGACTGCTTGGCTGGCGCCCGTCGCCGATTGATAAGCGCGACCTTGCCGCTGCTTCGTCACTCGAGGGAAATGAGTTGTGCCAATGGGGTCATTGGCGGAGATTATGACCATGGCCTCGCACCCGGCACTCGACATCGACCTGCTGCGCAGCTTTGCGCTGATCGCCGAGAGCGGCAGCTTCACCCGCGCGGCGGAACGGGTCGGCCGATCCCAGTCGGCCGTCTCCTTGCAGGTGCAACGGCTGGAATCACTGGTCGGGCACCGCCTGTTCGTGCGCGGCAAAGGCACGGCCGTGCACTTGACGCCTGAGGGCCAGGACTTCCTGGGGCCGGCGCGCGAGCTGCTGCGCTTGAACGACGCGACCGTCCGTGCGCTCGGAGCCGGGCCAGCGGCGGCAGGTCCCGTAGCACGTGCCGACGGGCGACAGCCTGACCGGCCGTCGATCGCGGTGCTGCCCTTTGGGAACATCAGCGGCGATCCACAGCAGGACCATGTCGCTGCCGGGATCGCCGAGGACATCAAGGCGTCGCTGTCGCGGATCGCGTGGCTGTCCGTGATCGCGCGTAGCGAGACCGTCATCCGCGACGGCGCCACCGTCGGCACGCGCGAGCCCGGCGTGCGCTACGTCCTGCAAGGCGGCGTGCGCCAGGCCGGCAGTCGCCTGCGCATCACCGCGCAACTGCTCGACGCCGCGACCGGCAGGCTGCTCTGGGCGGACAAGTTCGATGGCGCGCTGGACGAGGTCTTCGAGCTGCAAGACGAGATCGCCGACCGGGTGGCCGGCATGGTCGAGCCGAGCCTGCGCCGCGCCGAGATCGAGCGATCGAGGCGCAAGCGAACCGACGTCGTGGATGCCTATGATTGCTATCTCCGAGCCCTGCCGCTGGCGGCCGCACAGATGCCGGAGCCGGCCAGTCGCGCCATCCAGCTTCTCGACCGCGCCCTGCAATTGGACCCGGACGATGCGGCGGCCCACGCGCTCATCGCCTGGTGCCATGAGCTGTGCTTTGCCCGCGGTGGCTTTGCCGAGGCGCACAAGAGCGCCGCACTCCGCCACGCCGGCACGGTCCTCGCCAGCGACACCGACGACGGCACGGCGCTCGCCACTGCCGGTTTCGTGACGAGCTTGCTCACAGAGGATCACGACGCGGCGCTGGGCGCGATCGATCGCGGCCTGGCGATCAACCCGTCATCCGCGACCGTCCTCTATCTCGGCGCGCAGGCCCACGCCCTGGCCGGCGATCGTGACAAGGCGGTGCCGCTCGCGGATCGGGCACTCTGGCTCAGCCCGTCCGACCCGCTGGCGTTCCAGGCCCACATGGCGCTCGGCGAATCCGCCCTACAGGACGACCGCTACGACGACGCGGCTGCATGCTTTGCCCGGGCGGCGCGGGCCAAGCCGAGCTTCAGCTCGGCCCATATCTTCCAAGGCATCGCCTTGGCACTCGCCGGACACAGCGTGCAAGGGCAGCCCAGAGCCCGGCGCGGCCTGGACCTGGAGCCCAGCTTCCGCACCCGGTTGTTCTTCGAGCACGGCATGGCCCAGCCGCTGCGCGAGAAGCTCGTTCACGGCTCGCGCTTGCTCGGACTACCAGCGTAGCGCGGCAGCCCCCACCGCGCTCGAGCCCGTCCACACGGTTCCAGCCTCGAGTGCGAAGCCTCGACGCCGGGGCCCGCAGCCCTATTTCCGCGAAGACCCCCTTGGATCATGCGCTTGGCTCCGCCACTATTGCGCCACGCCTCACCAACTCGTCGGGAGACTCGCCAATGAACGCTGTGCCGAAATTCGGGATCGGCCAATCGGTGCCGCGCAGCGAGGACCCGCGCCTGCTCAGGGGCCATGGCCACTACACCGACGACACAGCTGCCGACGGCACGCTGGTCGCGCGCTTCCTCCGCTCCGACCATGCGCATGGCCGCATCCGCCGGCTCGATGTCGCAGCTGCCCGGGCCGTGCCCGGCGTCCGCCTCGTTCTCACCTCGGCCGAGCTCGACGGCCAGGGCTACACCGACCTGCCCTGCAGCGTGCCCCTGAAGGCAGCAGACGGCACCGCGATCATCGTCCCGCCCCACCCCTCGCTCGCCCGCGACACCGTCCGCTATGTCGGCCAGCCGATCGCCATGGTCGTGGCCGAGACGGCAGCCCAGGCCGCCGATGCGCTCGAGCGCATCGAAGTCGAGATTGACGGCGCTGCCGCCGTGACTGAGCTTACGGCCGCCGTCAGCGCTGGCGCCACCCAGCTGCACGACGAGGCCCCGGGCAACGTCGCCCTGAACTGGTCCTGGGGCGACCACGACGCGGTCGACGCCGCCTTCGCCAAGGCGGCCCATGTCACCAAGCTCCGGCTCACCAACAACCGGGTCTCCGTTGTGCCGATGGAGCCGCGCGGCGCCATCGCCAGCTTCGCCGACGACCGCTGGACCGTCGAGACCGGCTGCCAGGGCGTCTTCGGCCTGCGCGCCCAGCTGGCGGGCCAGCTCGGCGTCGAGATCGAGCAGATGCGGGTGCTCTCGAACGACATCGGCGGCTCGTTCGGGATGAAGGCCTCGGTCTTCCCCGAGCATCTGCCGCTCATGCATGCCGCCAGGCAGCTGGGCAGCCCGGTCAAGTGGATCAACGACCGAAGCGAGAGCTTCACCACCGACTATCACGGCCGCGATTCGGTGTTCGACGCGGCACTCGCCCTCGACGCCGACGGCAATTTCCTCGCCGTCAAGCTCGACGGGCTCGGCAATCTCGGCGCCTATGCCGCCGGTTTCGGCGCTGCGGTGCCGACCATGGTGCTGCAGAAGAGCCTGGCCAGCGTCTACAAGACGCCGGTCGCCGCGATGGACGTCAAGCTGGTCTTCACCACCACGACACCCACCACCGCCTATCGTGGTGCCGGCCGGCCCGAGGCCATCTACATCATGGAGCGGTTGATCGACGCCGCGGCGCGCGAGACCGGCCGCGATCCGGTCGCATTGCGCCGCCTCAACCTGATCCCGGCCGATGCCATGCCGTTCGAGGCCGCCTCGGGCCTGACTTATGATTCGGGCGAGTTCGAGCGGCATCTCGATCTGGCGCTGGAGCGGGCCAACTGGGCGGATTTCAACACGCGCAAGGGTGCCGCCAAGGCCCGCGGCAAGCTGCGCGGTATCGGCGTCACCACCTATCTCGAGGTCACCGCACCGCCGGGCAAGGAGATGGGCGGCGTCCGCTTCGATGCGTCCGGCACGGTGACGCTGGTCACCGGCACGCTGGATTACGGCCAGGGGCACCGGGCCCCCTTCGCCCAGGTGCTGGCCGACCGGCTGGGCATCCCGTTCGAGGCGATCGAGCTGCTGCAGGGCGACAGCGACCAGCTGCTCTTCGGCGGCGGCACCGGCGGGTCGCGCTCGATCATGGCGACCGGCCAGGCGATCGAGCAGGCAGCGGCGAAAGTGATCGAGCAGGGCAAGCAGCTCGCCGCCGACAAGCTGGAAGCAGCACCCGCCGACATCCAGTTCGACAGCGGCGACTTCGTCGTCGCCGGCACCGACCGCCGCGTGCCGCTCATGGAGCTGGCGAAGCAGTCACCGGCGGAGCTCTCCGCCGAGCTGGTCGCCGACACGCCGCCCTCGGCCTTTCCCAATGGCACGCACATCGCCGAGGTCGAAATCGACCCGGAGACCGGCATCGTCGAGCTGATCGCGTACACCGCCATCGACGATTTCGGCACCATGGTGAACCCGCTCTTGGTCGAGGGCCAGGTGCATGGCGGCCTCGTCCAGGGCATCGGCCAGGTGCTGCTCGAGAACGCCACCTACGACACCGACGGCCAGCTGCTCGCCGGCAGCTTCATGGACTACGCCATGCCCCGGGCCGACGACCTGCCGAGCTTCGAGCTGGGCTTCCATGCGGTGCCGGCCAAGACCAACACGCTGGGCGTCAAGGGCTGCGGCGAGGCGGGCGTCACCGCCGCCCCACCCACCATCGTCAATGCGATCATCGACGCGCTGGCCCCGCTCGGCATCACCGATCTCGACCTGCCGGCAAGCCCGGAGAAGATCTGGCGCGCCATCCAGGACGCCCAGCGCGCGGCGGCCTGAGCCTGGCTGGACGTCAGCCGCGCAGGTAGTAGGGGCCGCCGCAGTTCTCCCCGACACCCTCGTCGAGGCTCTGTCGCATCCGCGCCTTGTCCGACCGGTCGGTGAGCGCGATCACGCCGGCCGCGGGTGCGGCGACCACCACGGTCGCAACACAGGTCACGGCCTTGAACACGGCAAAGAACGGCGTGCCCACGATCGCCACCGCCGTCGACCCGTCTCGCTTGGGCTCATAATAGACGACGGTGCCGTCCGCCTGCCGCACGGCCGTCGGAAAGGCCGCTTGCCGCTCACCGTTCGAGTAGCTGCATCCCGCCAGTAACACGGCCAGGACCAGCAAATGCGCGCTCCGCCGCATGGGCTATCTCCGCTGCTGATCGACAACCTTTAGCCGAGTACGCTCATTATCGCGAGCTTCAGCGACACGCGACCTGTGCCGTGCCATCCACGGCTCCAGCTCGGCTTGTCCGCCAGCATCCGCGCGTCCATGAGGATCAGGCGCTTTCCAGGACGTTGAGCGTCGCCGCTGAGCCGGGCCGGAAGCGTGGCTGACCAGCGCCGACGCGCCGGCGATCGAGGTCGTCGCCCGGTGACAGGCCGTCGGTTCGTCCACCGCCCAGCAAGACACTGCCGACGAAGGGCGAGGTCATGGCGCGAAGCAGCGCGCCGTAGGTCAATTGGAACGTGATCTCATCGCCCACATGCGTCGTGCAGCCGCCCGAGTCGATAACGAGGTGATCGCTGCTGGCGCCGATGATGTCGATTCCGGGCGGCGGTGAGAGACCATCCGGGTCGGTATCCTGGTGCCCGATGGCCAAGATCGCCTGCGAGATCGGTCCTCGATCATTCGCCGGCGATGGCATCCCGAAAGCGGCTTGGGCGATCTCGCCCCATGGGCGGGTCGGCTTGATCTTCGCCTCGATCACCTCGGCGACCAGGGTGACGGCGTCGGTGAAGAGGCCGTCGATCGGCCTTCGCTGGAGCGGCTCACGGCCGAGCAGGATCGATTCGCCGAGGCGGAGATCGTTGATCCGCCCACAGTCGGCGCCGCCGAGCGCCCACCCGAGATTGGCCGAGGCGCCGCCCGAGACGACGTCCAGCCGGCGGCCGAAGGTGCCCTCGATCGACTCCACCAAGGCCGACAACTCGGCCATGTTCCGGGCGTCTGGTGCCACACCGCTGCGGCAGGCGAGATTGGTGCCGATGCCCTCGAGCGCAATGTTCGCAAAGCCGAGCGTGCGCCGCACGACAGCCTCGAGGTCGCCGGGCATGATGCCCTCGCGCAGATCGCCGAGCTCGACCATGAGCACGACCCCGTGCGTCGTTCCCGCGTCTCGCGCTGCCGACGCGAGCATGGCGATCACGTCGAGCTCGGTGTTGAAGCTCGAATCGGCATGGGCGACGACCCGGCTCACCTGGCTCGGCATCGGCGAGCGGATGAGCGTCATCGGCGCGCTCACGCCCGCGCGTCGCATCGTCTCGATGTTCTCGATCCGCGAATCACCGAGCCTGCTCACGCCGGCGCGGAGCATGGCACGCGCAATCTCCGGCGAGCCGAGAAAGGCCTTGGTCACGCCGGTGACCGAAACGCCACGAGCAGCGAGCCGCTCGACCAGAGTGCGGGCGTTGTGGTGAATCTTCCCGAGATCGATCTCCAGGCGCGGTGCTGTCATTGCGCGCCGGCACTGACCTTTGCCGCCAGTTCCGGAAACGCCAGGAGGACCATGTCCACCAGGCGCTCGGGTGACCGGGTCAGCGCATCGGTGACCGGGATGCCGAGCTCCTCGGCGTAGCGCTCGATGGCCAGCTCGACCTCGGCGTCGGTCATGTCCTCGTGGTTGATCGTCAGGCCGATGACCTTGGTATCGGCGAAGGTCTCGATGAGATTGATCTCGCTGGCCGGCGTCGGCATGGGCACGTCGCCGAAATCGCCCAGATTGGCCCGGGCCGGGGCATGCTGCAGAACGACGCCGTTGGGCCGGCTGCCACGCAGGATGAAGGTCGAGGTCAGGTAGGCCGGGTGGCTCAAGGCACCCTGCCCCTCGACGACGATCACGTCGGGGTTCTCGCCCTCGAACGCTTCCACCACGGTCGCTTCCATCTCGCCGGAGCAGAACTGTGACGGGATGGCATCGAGCGCAATGCCGTAGCGGGCACCCTGGATCAGGCCGGTTTGGCCGGTGCCGACCATGACCGCCTTCAAGCCACGCTCGTTGAGGGCGCGGGTCAGGATGGTGGCCGTGGTGCGCTTGCCGATAGCACCATCGGTGCCGAGCACGGCAATGCGTGGGCAGGTGACCTCGGCGATGCGGCCGCTGAACATCCGCAGGTCCTTTTTGGCGCGCGGCCTGCGCACGTCGAGGATCAAGACGTCGCTCGCCAGGCTCGCCGCCGCGAATTCCGGGTCGTCATTGAGGAACTCATGGAGACCGTTGACGATATTCATGCCCAGGCCGATGGCCTGGAGCACGATCTGGCGCTCCGTCGGCGACAGCATCCCGCTGGATGGCGCCATCCCGAAGATGAAATAGCCGGGCACGCTGCCGGCAAGCTGCACGGCCTGCGCCAGATCACGGTAGATGGGGATGGCGTTCGGCCCATCGCCGAGCACCACGCCGCTATCGAGGCCGGCCTTCTCGCTGTCGATGACCGAGAGGATCTCGTATTTCTCTGACGAACGGACCAGCCCGTTGGCGGTCTTGCCGTCGAGCGCGCCGAAATTCCCTTCGCAGTAAACGACAGCGGTCGGCGCGGTCACCGCACGGACGCGAGGTCGGGCCCGCGGAAGGAAATCGCTGAGCTTCGCCACGGGCGGAGCGGGAACGCTGGCGAGCGTCGTCGTCGACTTGGCAAGCGGGGCGTTGGGCATCGAGTGTCCTCGGATTGTTGCAAGAGCTGGCGGCGAAATCGTCCGGGCCGCGCCAAGCTTGACGCGAGCGCGTACACCTCAGCCCGCCATTGATTTCGCATTCGTCAGAATCGCCAAGAAAGACATGCAAAGTGGAACATGTTGCATCGGACGCAAATAAATAAGCCTCGAATATCTACAAATATTCGACGATCTATATATGCGTCTATTTTTCTACATTTTCAATTCTCTCGAAGGGCTATTTTTTATTCTAAGTCATTTTGCTCTTCGGAGTCTCTTTTTTTCAGTTTTTGTTCAAGGAATTATAGATACCCAGCTGGCGCGGCGGCGCTCTGCGGCAGAGGAGACCAGGCGCAACCCCAACGGCGCCCAGCTGCTCCCGGCGCCCACGAAAGGAGCCAGGATCAGCAAATGCGCGCTCCATTGCTGCTGCCCGAACCCTATCCGAGCACGCTCCCGACTGCGGCTCTCAGCGACGCTCAATGAGCCGCGCGCCGTCGCTGATCCGCTCGGACGGGTAGAGCACGACGCGCTCGCCCGCCTCGAGCCCCGCGGTCACCAAGGCGTCCGTCCGGTCGCGGGCGTCGATCTCGACCAGGCGCAGCGCCGCCCAGCCGTCGGCGTTGACGAAGACCGCCCAGCTCCCCCCTTCGCGGAACAGCGCGGCGAGCGGCACCTTGAGCACCTCGTCGGCGGCAAAGACGGTGATCCGCACGTCCACCCTATAGCCGTGGCCGAGCCGCTGCCAGCCGGGCTGCAGGGCGCCGCCTTCGTCTCGAGCCGGGTCGAGGATGATGTTGACCCGCTGCTCCTCGACGCCCAGGGCCGAAATCTTGGTGAAGCCGGCGGGCTCGACCCGCCGGACGGTGGCCTCGAGCGGCGGCCCGCCCCAGCCCTCGATCGTCGCGCGGGCGCCTTGGGCCACCTGAACAGCGTCTCTGGACAGCACGTCGACCACGACCTCGAGATCGGCCGGGTCGCCCACCTCGATCAGCGGCTCGCCGGGGTCGACCACCGTCTCGCTCTCCTTGAGCACGGCCAGCACCACCCCGGTCACCGGTGCGGTCACCGGCACGCAACAGCCGTCCTCGGCCACCGTCAGCCGTCGGTCATCGCCCGGCTGGATCAGCCGCGCCCGGGCCGTCTCGAGCTCGAATTCCCTCATCTCGCGCCGCGCCTCGGCCTCATCCAGCGCCGCCTCCAGGGCGCGGGCCTCGCTCTCCCGCCGCTCGACCACCGCCTGGCTCACGGCGTTGCTCCGAACCAGCGTCCGCGCCCGCCTGAGCTCGGCCTCCGCCAGGGTCAGCTCGGCCTCCACCCGGGCAATCTCGGCGTCGACCAGGACGAGCCCGGCGCGCGCCGCACTGGCGGCGGCCTCGGCCTCGCGCATCGAGCGGAAGTCCAGAAAAGCAGGTTCCGCCGGCTCGATCCGCGCCAGCACGGTCTCGTCGGCCACCACCGGATCGCCGACCTCGGCCGTGATCCGCCGCAGCCTGCCGTGCATCGGTGCGGCCACGGTGTAGACCTCGCGCACCCTGGCCCTGCCCTCCTCGTCGACGGTGACCCGCATCGGGCCCATCGACACCGTGGTCAGATCGACCGGCACCGGCTGCGGGCGCAACAGCCAGACAGCAGCACCCGCCACCAGGAGCAGCAGCGGCAGCCAGAGGAGAAACCGCTTGCCCGCGGCCGGGATCGCCATGCCGCTCACTCTCTGGTCTTCAGGGCGGCCACGATATCGAGCCGCCAGAGTTGCCGGCCGACGATCAACGCCGAGCCGAGCCCGGCCGCGAGCACGACCAGGCCGGAAAAGCCGAAGCTCGCAGGCTCGATGACATAGGGGATGCGAAAGAGGTCGCTGTCGATGCCGCTGGTGATGACGAGCGCCAGCAGGCTGCCGAAGAGAGCACCCAAAGGCAGTGCGAGGAGGATCAAGAGCAGCATCTCGCCCAACAGGATATAGCTCACCTCGCTCCGGCTGAAGCCCAGAACCCGCAACGACGCCAGCTCGTGGCCACGCTCGGAAAGCCCGATGCGCGCCGCGTTGTAGACCACGCCGATCGTGCACAGGCTGGCGAACAGCACATAGAAGCCGGTGACGATGTGGATGGTCTCGCCGACCGTGGCCCGGAAGCTGTCGATGAAGGCCTGCCGCCGGTGCACGCCGGCAACCTCCGGCCGTTCCTGCAACGCCCTGATCACCCGAGCCTCGGCCAGGGGATCGACCATGAGGCGTGCCGCACCCGGCTGCGGTGCTTCCTTCAGCGCGCGCGCCATCGCCTCGAGGTCCATGAACGCCGTGGTCCCGAGATAGGTCTCGACGACGCCCGCCACGTGCAGCTCGAGCCGCGGCCGGCGACCTTCCAGCACCTCGACCAGCAAGACATCACCACGTCCGACGCCGAGCTTCTGCGCCAGCGCCAGCGAGAGCACCAGCCCGTCCTCCGGCACGGCCAGCGCCTGGCCGTCGGCATCGAGGATGCGATCCAGCCGCGCCTCGGGCCGGATACCGGTGATGGCACCCAGCTCGCGCACGGGGCCCGCCAGGAACCGCACCGCGAGCTGACGCTGCGGCTCGACCATGAGCACGCCCTCGATGCTCGCAAGCTCGGCCACCGCGCGGCCATGCTGCGGCTCGAAGAAGGTGACGGCGAGGTCGTAGCGCCTTGCCGTCGCCAGCTCATGCTCGAGCAGTGCGTCCACCGCATCGAGGAAGTGCTGCGACACCAGCAGGATGCCCATGGCAGCGGCGATCCCGGCGATCGAGAAGAGCCCGCGCAGCGGAAAACGTGCCAGATGGCGAACGATCATCAGGCTCGGCTGATCGAGTCGGAGCCGGGCCAGCCAGGCGAGGCCGCGATAGCTCGCCGGCACCGGCGGTCGCATCGCCTCGGCTGGTGCCAGGCGGCTGGCCGCCCTGACGGCGCCGGTCGAGCCCAGCAGCGCTGCCGCCAGCGTCACGACGACGACCGCCACCATTGGCCAGGGCTCGATCACCAGCTGGATCAAGGGAAAGCGGAAGAACTGCGTGTAGAGCTCGGTGAGCGCCCCCGCGAGCCAGACTCCGCCCAGGAGCCCGAGCACGATCCCCGGCAGGCTCATCACCAAGACCATCTGGACGTAGTGCAGCCCGACCTCGGTGTCGGTATAGCCGAAGGCCTTCAACACCCCGATCGCCTCGCGCTGCATGGCGACCAGCCTGCCGGTCACGGTGTTCAGCAGAAAAACCGCGACCGCGAGAAAAATCACCGGCAGCAGCCCGGCGATGATCCGCAGCTGCTCGATCTCCTGCTCGAGGAAATAGTCCGAGAGCTGGTCGGCCCGCGCATAGGCGCCCTTGCCGCCATAAGGGTCGAGCAGCAGATCCAGGGGCTCGATCACCGAGCGCGGCTCGATACCGCGCAAGAGGGTCAGCGACAGCTCGTTGAAGGCGCCATCGAGATCGAAGGCCGCGGCCAACGCCGGCCGCGGCAGCCAGACGATGCCGTAGCGCTGATCGTCCGGAACGAGTGCGCCTGGCGCCAGCGCATAGACGTATTCCGGCGAGAGGGCGGTGCCGGTCACGGTCAGCCGGCGCCGTTTGCCTTCGAGATTGGCGAGGAAGGTGTCACCTGGGCGAAGCGCATGCGCCTCGGCAAAAGCCTCGCTCAGCAATGCCTCGTCGAGCCGGCCCGGATCGGGCATGCGGCCGCTGCGCAGATGCGGCAGGTTGAGCACTGGCGCCCCGTGCTCCGGCAGCGAGACCAGCTGGCCCTGGATCGGCTCGGCGAAGCCCACGACGGTGAGATCGGCCGCCGCCACGATCCGCGTCTCGACCGTCTGCACGCCCGGCAGCTCACGCACCGCCTCGGCCAGCCGCTCCGGCGCCCGCTTCAAGCTCACGAACACCTCGGCGAAGCGGTAGCGCTCGTAGAAGGCCGTCCTGGTCGCCTCCAGCGACGAGAGCGCACCCATCGCCATGACGAAGACGGCGATCCCGGACGCGGTGACGAGTGCTATCGCCAGGGTCTGGCCGCGCATGCCCCAGAGCTCCCGCCAGAGCTTGCGGTGCAAGGCCGTCACCAGGCCAGCTCCGAGATCGGCTGCCGCCGGGCGTTCTCGCGGACCTCGGCCAGCCTGCCATCGGCGAAGCGAACGACCCGGTCGGCCATGCCGGCGATGGCCGCGTTGTGCGTGATCACCGCCGTGGTCGCCCCCAACTCGCGATTGACGTCGTCGATGGCGCGGAGCACCTGACCGCCCGTCTTGCTGTCGAGGGCCCCGGTCGGCTCGTCGCAGAGCAGCACCGCGGGCCGCTTGGCGATGGCGCGCGCGATGGCCACCCGCTGCTGCTCGCCGCCCGACAGCTGGGCCGGAAAATGATCCAGCCGTTGGCCGAGCCCGACCAGGGCCAGCGCGTCGGCGGGTGCCATCGGCCGGGTCGCGATCTCGGTCACCAGCGCCACGTTCTCGGCCGCGGTCAGGGACGGAATCAGATTGTAGAACTGGAAGACGAAGCCCACGTGGTCGCGCCGGAAGCGGGTGAGCGCCCGCTCGTCCAGGGCGCCGAGCGACCGTCCCTCGAACAGCACATCGCCGCTGGTCGGCCGGTCGAGCCCGCCCAGGATGTTGAGAAAGGTCGACTTGCCGCTACCCGAGGGCCCCAGCAGGACCACCAGCTCGCCCTGGAAAAGATCGAGATCGACGCCATCGAGCGCGCGGATCGCCAAAGGCCCGTCACCGTAGACCTTTTGCAACGCCCTGATCTGGAAGACCTCTCGATTGCCGTCCGCCATCTTGGTCCAGTCGGTCACGCACGCTATATGTGCACTCCAAGCATAGTCATCAGCAGCGGAGATCATAGCCGTGTCGGCGAAGCGCCCCACCGTCTACATCCACACCAATCACAAGCAGTACATTGGTGCTCTCGTCTCCGCGCATTCGATGAAGCGCAACTCGAAGAATGCCGACAAGTTCGATGTCGAGCTGATCAAGCTCGAGGACTGGGCGGACTTCTTCAAGCCGTATGAAGGCCGCGACTATCTCCGCGATGGCGTCAGCCGCACCTGGCTCTATGACGACCTGCAGTCCTTCACGCCCTTGCGCTTCACGCCCCCTGAGCTGATGGGCTACGAGGGCCGCGCCGTCGTCGTCGATCCCGATGTGTTCGCGGTCAAGGACGTCTTCGAGCTGCTCGAGCGCGACATGGAAGGCAAGTCGGTCTGGTGCTGCGAGAAGAGCGGCCATCCCGCCTCCTCGGTAATGCTGCTCGACTGCGCCAAGCTGAAGCATTGGAAGCTCGCCGACGATTTCGAGGCGCTGTTCCGCCGCGACCGCGAGTACAAGAAGTGGATGAACCTCGGCTACGAGGACCCGGGCTCGATCGGCACGCTCGGCCACGAGTGGAACGATTTCGACAAGCTCGGCCCCGACACGCGGATGATCCACAACACCAAGCGCAAGACCCAGCCCTGGAAGACCGGCCTGCCGGTCGACTTCGTGCCCGCCGAGGGCAATCCCTACTCGGTCGTGGCCTGGATCATGTATCTGCGCCGCCGCCTCTTCGGCCCTTATGCCTTTCTCGGCAACTACAAGAGCCACCCCGACAAGGCGCAGGAGAACCTGTTCTTCGGCCTGCTCAAGGAGTGCCTGGAGAACGGCACCATCACCGAGGATCTGGTGCGCGAGCACATGCAGCAGAACCATGTGCGCCACGACGCCTTCGAGGTGATCGACCAGGTCCCGGCACTGCCGAAGGCGGCCTGAGCACGCAGCCGGGTATTGCCCGGTGCCGCAGTCGACGCTGTGGCGCTGCGTGAATGGACCGCGCTAACGGTATGTAAACCCTACTCCTCCACCTTTGTCCGCAAAGGGAAGAGGGAGTGGGGACATGCCGACAATCAGGCTCGCCACCTTCGATAGCTGCGGGCTCACCCGCGCCGGCGTCGACGCCGCACATGACGATGAGCGCTTGGTCCTCCAGGCGCTAGCGTTGCGCGAGACCAATGCCGATCTGATAGCACTTCAGGCCGTCCCGGACATGGCCACACTCGATGGTTTTCGTGCGGCTATGGCGGAGCTGGTCGGTCGCCGCTACCGCGAGGCCCTCCTGCTCGAGGGCAACGACCCGATCACCGGCAGTCCTGCCGTCCTTGGCGACCTTTCGGTGGTCCAGGCCCGCAGCCATCGAACGCTCACCTTCGCGGATATCGGTCGGCTCCCGCCGCCGGGTCTCGAGCCCACGAGCGCGGTCTTTGCCCGTGACTGTCTCGAGGTAACGATCGAGCAGGAAAGCCGCAGGCTCACGCTCTTCATCTGCCACTTCACCGATCCGCCGCCAGCGCCGGCCCCACTGGAGGCCGAAGAGCCGGCCCGCCAGCGCCGCCTCGCCGAGGCCGCTGCCGTGCGCTGGATCATCGAGCAGCGCTTCACGGCACCGCAGCGCTCGGAGTGGATTGTGCTCGGCAATCTGAGCGATCAGGCGACCGAAGCGGACGGGCACCCCGTCGCCAATCACGGCCTCGGCCCGCTGCTCGCCCGCGGCTTCGCGATCGATCTGGCCGAGCACAGCAGCAACCTGCCGCCCGAGCGCTGGACGCGCTTCGCGCCCGGCACCGGCCACTACCTGCGCCACGATCACCTGCTGCTCTCGCCAGCGCTCGCCCGGCGCAACCAGGACAGTCGCGTGCGCATCATCCGCGCCGGCCTGCCCCACCGCGCCGAGCGCTACGTCGGGCCACGCTATCCGCGGATCGGCTGGCTGCAGCCGGCCGCGAGCTGGAGCTGCCCCATCGTGGTCGACCTCACCTTCACCGGCCAGAGGATGGCAAGCACGCGGCCCAACGAGCCGGCGAGGCCAGGCTGACTGGCATCTGCCGCGCCCCGAGGCCGACACTGCAACCCAATCCTCGCCGACACGAAGCGCCCTTCGAGAGAGCTCGAGGGGCCAGTCTAGAGGCTACTGCGAGAAGCCATCATCGAACAAACGCTGCGCTGCGGCAGCCGCCTCGCCGGACATTTGCGCCACCGTGCGCGGCGGAAAATCAGCGAAGCTGGCCATATGCGCCTGGACAAGCCGCCGAGCCGGCCCGAAGGCCCACATCTTCTGGCCCATCCAGCGCACATACATGCCCGACTCTTCGGCCACCTTCTCGTAAGGATCCCGGCGTAGATTGTGCAGCTGCGGCGCACTCAGGCGCTCCTTGGGGCCCGCCCAGCCATGCGGCTGGATGATGAAATGCGCCTTCCAGTCACTGTAGCGAACGGCCTGTAGGTCCGGGCCGGCGTAGTAGAACACCTCGTTACGCTGCGATTCGGCGTCACCGGTCAGCAGGTCGAGCTGATTGTAGCCGTCGAGATGCACCTTGTAGCCGTTGTAGCCCTCCTTCAGCTTGTCATCCAAGTCAGCAGGGCCACCCGCCGCCGCCACGAGCGTCGGCATCCAGTCGAGGTGATCGAAGATCCCAGTCTCGACACGCCCGGGCTCGATCTTGCCAGGCCAGCGCACGATCGTCGGCACGCGGAATCCGCCCTCCCAGGTCGTCCCCTTCTCGCCACGGAAAGGCGTCGATCCACCATCAGGCCACGTCAGGGTCTCGGGGCCATTGTCGGAGGTGAAGATGACCATGGTGTCGTCGGCGAGGCCCAGCTCGTCGAGCTTGGCGAGCACCTTGCCGACATTGTCGTCGAGCTCGCGCATGACGATGTCCTGAAGGCCCTGGCCATTGCCCAACTGCTCTTCATATTCCGGCTTCAGATGGGTCCAGACATGCGCCCGGGCGGGCGCCATCCAGACGAAGAACGGGTTGCCGGCAGCAGCCGAGCGCTCGATGAAGTCGATCGTCATGCTCGTGACATCGTCATCCAGCGTCTTCTGCCGTTCTGGAAGCGCCGTGCCCGCATCCTCGATTCGCTGCTTGCCGACTTCACCCCATCGCGGATCGACGGTGGTGTCGACGTCTTCTTGCGCCCAGCTGCGGATGAGATTGCGCGGTCCGAACGCCTCGTTGAAGGCCGGATCGTCGGGCCAATCCGGGTCCGCGGTGTATTCCATCGCATTGAGATGGTACAGCCAGCCCCAATACTCGTCGAAACCATGGGCAGTCGGCAGAAAGGCGTTGAGATCGCCCAAATGGTTCTTGCCGAACTGGCCGGTTGCATAGCCCAAGGGCTTGAGCATCTCCGGGATCGTCGGGTCCTCGCTGTTCAGCCCGATCGGATCTCCCGGCAGCCCCACGGTATGCAGGCCGGTTCGGATCGGCAGCTGCCCGGTGATGAAAGCGGAACGGCCGGCGGTGCAGGAGGGCTGCGAGTAATAGTCGGTGAACCGCATGCCATCCGCCGCCAACTGGTCGAGATTTGGCGTCCTGATGCTCTTGAGGCCTTGATGGTAGACGCCGACGGAATCCCAACCGACGTCATCCGCCATGATCACGAGTATATTGGGGCGATCTTGCGCCAAAGCCGCGGATGAAGCGAAGGGAAGGAACAGCGCCGTCGCCACCAGCGTCACGATTGGTCGTGCCGCGGGTCTTTCGCCGAGAGCGCCGAGAAAACGCCGGCAAACTGCGTCAAGACGCGCCGACAGGCGGCGTTCATTCGGTCTCATCTCTCGTTTCTCCACGTTTATTTCCAAGATCCAGAACGGTGTTGCGTGCCAAAACAGTGCAATGCATCGTCGGACAGCGAGACCCTTCACCCGAGGAAAGGATCCCGCCAACGGCTATGGATTGTTCCGGATACGCACCAATGACGACAACCGGCAAAGACGTCGGACAGCGAGAAGCGCCAACCCCTCAGCCACGAGCCATTTTCCCTCATCCTATGGCTTTGCGACGATGGTGCCGCAGCGAAAGGCGCCAAGCAAGCGAAGACTCTAGCTGATGGTTCTATCGCTGATAGGCAGGTATCGACCGAAGGATCATTAAGCCCACCACCCCGAAAGCCAGCTCCAGCAACAGAAAAACGACGAGCAGCCAATGGGGAACGCCGTCCACGATCAGGCTGAGGACGCGCCCGGCCGCCAAGCCCAACATGAAGACGACGAGGCTCCACAAGGCTGGAACCCGAAGCTCGGAGACCATCGCTCCGGCGAGCCAAAACACAATGAGGGCCAGATAGAGCCCCATCACCGCACGGAATATGTGCACCAGGTTCAGGTTCTCGACCGAGAAGCCATAAAGGTAGGACAATACGGACGCCGGATTCGCCCCATAGGAAAGGGCGATTGGCAGGAGCCCGACAGCAGCCACAATGAGAAAAATCCGATCAATCACCATCAATGCGCCTTTCGCTCTAACTCTTCATCATTCGGAACTAAAAAGACCATTCTGAAGCTCACCCCGTGTGGCCAGGCCTGAGAGCCTGTCCGAGAAGTTTCCGAGGCATTTCATGAGCTTGGCAGCTAGCAGATGCGAGGAGTTGGTCGGCCGTCGATGCTGGAGCATCGTCGGTCGACCGACGACGAAGCAGGTGCTGCTGCCAAGCTCACCTCCGGTCGACTTACAATCGGCTCCAGCTTTGTCGCCGAGCTTGCCCGATGCACCGGCATCGGGCTGCGCTCGGCTTCGCGCCGGCGGTCGATCGCAAGCCGATGAAATGCCTCGGAAACTTCTCGGACAGGCTCTGAGACGTCTGCTGCGCGTACCGGGCACCTACGGAGCCTCGCTGTCGGGTGGCGGTCGACCCGGCCGCGCCTTGTAGACCGGCAGGCTGAGCCCGAGCTGGATCGCCGTGCCGCGGGCACCGAGCGCCGCCGCCAGACCCGCCGCTTCGGCACCCATGTCCGGCACGTCGAGCAGCAGGAGGGCCACCGTCACCCCACTGCCGAGCACCGCTGCCGTGGCGTAGATCTCGCGCGACAGGATGAGCGGTCGCTCGCCGCAGGCGACGTCGCGGATCAACCCGCCGGCCGTCGCCGTTATCACCCCCATCAGCACGGCAACCGAGGGGCTGGTGCCCGCAAGCAGGGCTATTCGGGCACCGAGCACGGAGAAGAGTGCGAGGCCAATGGCATCGGCCCAGACCAGCACCGTGTAGCGCCGCTCGACCAGATGGGCTGTGAAGTAGACGAGCACGGCAGCAGCCGTCGTGGCGTAGAGATATTCCGGCGCCTCGATCCAGAAGACCGGCGTGCGCCCGAGCAGGAGATCGCGCAGCGTGCCACCGCCGATCCCGGTCACCGACGCGACGAAGACGAAGCCCAGAATATCCAGCTGCTTGCGCGAGGCGACCAAGGCGCCGCTCACCGCGAAGACGAAGACGCCCAGGGCATCGAGCCAGAAGGGCAGCAGCAGCATCAAGGTCTCACATCGGCTCGGGCAGCGACGGGTCGAGGAAGAGCCCGCCGGCAATACCCTCTTGCGCGCAGGCGGCCTGGATCGTCGGGCGCGCTGCCAGCGCCTCGAGCAGCCGGCAGAGCGCGGGCCGGTCACGGATGGCGCTTACGGGCAGGGTTTCATCCGGCGGGTAGAGCTGCGCCCAGCGCAAGCAGCAGGCGAGATAGGGGTCGAGCACGGTGAGCGTCTGCCCCAGAAACCAAGGCCCGCCCGCCACCTCGATGGCCTGATCGAGCAACGCCAGATGCCGCTCGACCAGTGCCCGCACGCCTGCGCGAAGCACCGGCACGACAGCCACGTCCGCTACGTAGCGCTCCGCATGGAAGAGGACGCGCAAATCCGCATGCAACGTGTTGGCAATAAAAAACACCCACTTGAGCAGCCGGCCGCGCGCCTCGGGCGCTGCCGGCAGGAGCCGGCCCGACCGCTCGGCCAGATGGAGCAGGATCGCCGCCGTCTCGAACAAGGGCTCGTCCTGCCCATCCGCAACCAGCACCGGCAACAGCCCTTGCGGGTTCAGCGCCAGGTAGTCGGCCGCCTTGTGCGCCGCACGGCTCCGATCGACGGAAATGGCCTCATAGGGCAGGTCCAGCTCGTGCAGCACCATGCGCACAGGCAAATTGGCGTTGTCGGGTGCCCAGTAGAGCCGGTCCAAGGCCGCTGCTCCCGGCTCAGACGATCAGGACAGCACGAAAATCGTTGACGTTGGTCAGTGTCGGCCCGGTGATGACCTGCTGGTCCAGGGCCCGGAAGAAACCGTGTCCATCATTGCGCGCAAGGCTGGCCTTGGCATCGACGCCCAGTGCCTCGGCCTTGGCGAGCGTCGCATCGGTGATCCAGGCACCGGCCACCTCGGCGGCACCATCGACGCCGTCCGTATCGGCCGAGAGTGCTGAGACGTCCTTCTCGCCGCCGAGCGCCACCGCCAGCGCCAGCAAGAACTCGACATTGCGACCGCCCTCGCCGTCGCCACGGACGGTGACCGTCGTCTCGCCGCCCGACAGCAGCACGCAGGGCCGCGGCAGCGGCTGGCCGTGCCGCACCACCTGCTTGGCGATCCCGGCCATCACCTTGGCGACGTCGCGCGCCTCGCCTTCGAGGCTGTCGCCGAGGATCATAGGCGTCACGCCCGCCTCGCGTGCCACCTCTGCTGCCGCCTCGAGCGAGGCCTGCGGTGTTGCGATCATCACGGTCTCGGCCTTGGCGAGCCGGTCATCGCCCGGCTTGATGCTCTCACACGCGTCACTCTCGAGATGCGCGCGGACATGCGGCGACAGCTCGATCCCATATTTCTCGATGAGCGCCAGCGCATCGTGGCGGGTGGTCGGATCGGCCACGGTGGGCCCGGACGCGATCACCGCCGGATCGTCGCCCGGCACGTCGGAGATCATCAGCGCCACCAGCCGGGCCGGATGCGCCGCCGCTGCGAGCCTGCCGCCCTTGATCGCGGAGAGATGCTTGCGGACGCAGTTCATCTCGTCGATCGAGGCGCCTGAGCGCAGCAGCGCTTTGCTGACCTGCTGCTTGTCGTCGAGGGTCAGCCCCTCGGCCGGCAGCGCCAATAGCGACGAGCCGCCGCCGGAGATCAGCGCCAGCACCAGATCGTCAGGCCCGAGATCCTGCACGAGTTCCAGAATGCGCCCTGCCGCCGCTTCGCCGGCGGCGTCCGGCACCGGGTGTGCCGCCTCGACGATCTCGATCTTGTCACAAGGAACGGCGTGGTCGTAGCGGGTCACCACCAGCCCGGAAACGTCGCCCGGCCAATGCGCCTCGACGGCAGCCGCCATGGCGGCGCTCGCCTTCCCCGCACCGATCACCAACGTGCGGCCCTTGGGCGGCTCTGGCAGATGGGCAGGCACGGCGCGATCGGGCATGGCTGCAGCCACCGCCGCATCCAGCATGCGCCGCAACAGCATCTCAGCCGACAGCTCGACCATGACCCGCTCCCCTAGCAGCCCAACAAAAAAGCCGGGCACCGCCCGGCTTTCGCTACCCGGTCGGGGCTAAATCCTCAGCCCTGGCGGGCCTTGAAGCGCGGGTTTGTCTTGTTGATGATGTAGACACGCCCCTTGCGCCGCACCAGGCGGCAATCCTTGTGGCGCGTCTTCGCCGTCTTCAGCGAATTGCGAACCTTCATCTCGTCTCTCCGAAAACCAACGAGCTCAAGCCTTGCGGCGGAAGCTCTGGAAACGCCGGTTGAACTTCTCGACCTGACCACGCTCGCGCAGCTGCATCGAGCCACCGGTCCAGGCGGGGTGCGACTTGGGATCGACGTCCAGCGTCAATGTGTCACCCTCCGCGCCATAGGTGGAGCGGGTCTTGTAGGTCGTGCCGTCGGTCATCACCACGTTGATCTCGTGGTACGACGGATGGATATCCTTTTTCACGGGAACTTTCCTCTAGCCAGGGCCGCCGGTATATAGCGGTGCCCCGCGGCGAACTCAACCCTCGGCCAGCACGTATCGACAGCGGGCGCCGTTAGAGTCGCCGGGCGGGACCACGAACACAACCTAGCGGAGCTTGGGTAGACCGGATGCAGCGATCAGCGACCACCAACGGCGACGCCAGCGACCGCGTCAAGAGCCGCGATCTGCGCCAGCTGCGCCGGCTCGCGAGCTACCTTGCCGCCTACAAGCTGCAGGTCGCGGGTGCGATCGTCGCACTGATCATCGCCGCAGCCTCCGTCCTCTCGCTCGGCATCGGCCTGCGCTACCTGATCGACAGCGGCTTCGCCGAGGCGCGGCCCGAGGCCCTCGACCACGCGCTGCGTGCCTCGATCGTCGTCATCCTGGCGCTCGCCATCTCGACCTTCCTTCGCTCCTACCTCGTCGCCTGGCTCGGCGAGCGGATCGTGGCCCGCATCCGAAGCGAGGTCTATCGCCACGTCATCCGCATGCCGCCCGGCTTCTTCGAGACCACGCGCACCGGCGAGGTCTTGTCGCGCATCACCACCGACACGACGGTCGTGCAGACGGTGATCGGCTCGACCGTCACCCAGGCGCTGCGCAACATCCTGCTCACGCTCGGCGGCGTCGGGCTGCTGATCGTCACCAACCCCAAGCTCACCGGCCTCGTGCTCCTGGTGGTGCCGCTGGTCGTCGTGCCGATCGTCGTGTTCGGCCGCATGGTCCGCCGCCTGTCGCGCGAGGCGCAGGATCGGCTGGCCGACGTCAGCGGCCAGGCCGAGGAGACGGTCAACGCCGTGCGCACCGTCCAGGCCTTTGCCCAGGAGGAGCGCGAGAGCCGACATTTCACCGAGGCCAGCGACGCCGCCTTCCGCGCCGCCGCCGCCCGCGCCCGGGCCCGGGCCATGCTGGCTGCCATGGTCATCACGCTGGTCTTCGGCGCCATCGTCGCCGTGCTCTGGATGGGCGGCCGCGACGTGCTCGCCGGGCGGATCACCGCGGGTGAGCTCTCGGCCTTCGTCTTCTTCGCCACCGTGGTGGCCACCGCCGTCGGCGGCCTCTCCGACATCTTCGGCGACCTGCAGCGCGCGGCCGGCGCCACCGAGCGGCTGTTCGAGCTGCTCGACTGCGAGCCCGAGATCAAGGTGCCGGCCAACCCGCTGAAGCTGCCGCCCGAGACCAAGGGCGAGGTCCGCTTCGAGAATGTCGGCTTCGCCTATCCCTCGCAACCCGACCGCCTCATTCTCGAGGAGCTCGACCTCACCGTCCAGCCGGGCGAGAGCGTGGCCCTCGTCGGCCCATCCGGTGCCGGCAAGACCAGCGTCTTTCAGCTGCTGATGCGTTTCTACGACCCGGTCCACGGGCAAATCTGCCTCGACGGCCAACCGATCCGCGCCCTCGATCCCACAGCCTACCGCTCGCGCCTCGGCCTCGTGCCGCAGGAGCCGGTGATCTTCTCGACCGACGCCTGGGCGAACATCCGCTACGGCCGGCCCGAGGCCACAGATGCCGAGGTGCTGGCCGCCGCCGAAGCTGCCGCGGCCCGCGGCTTCGTCGAGGCCCTGCCCAACGGCTTCGATACCTTCCTCGGCGAGAAGGGTGTCAGGCTCTCCGGCGGCCAGCGACAGCGGATCGCCATCGCGCGCGCCATCCTCAGCGACCCTGCCGTGCTGCTGCTCGACGAGGCGACCAGCTCGCTCGATGCCGAGAGCGAGCACGCGGTGCAGAACGCCCTCGACAATCTGATGCGCAACCGGACCAGCATCGTCATCGCGCACCGGCTCGCCACCGTCCTCAAGACCGATCGCATCCTGGTCATGGAGGAAGGCCGGATCGTCGATTCCGGCACGCATCCCGAGCTGATCCGCCGGGGCGGGCTCTACGCACGCCTGGCCGACCTGCAGTTCCGCCGCCATGAGGCAGCTTGACCGGCGCTTAGAGCCCGCTTCAGGCGCGCAGGCTTAACCGCGGCTTAACCCTCATCGGGCATGCTCGGTGCATTCCAGCGATCGCCGATCGGACGACACCGAATGCACCAATTGCTCCACATCGAGGCCGACGAGACCGTTCGTAGCGCCGTGCACACAGCACTGGCCGAAGGGCCGCTGCCCTTCACCGTGACGGCACGCGCCTGTCTGACCGACGACGTGACGGCGGCAGCACCGCCGGATGCCCTCCTGCTCGGCGTTACGGCCAGTTGCGACGTAGCAGCCGCCATCGAGCGTTGCCGCACCGTCTTTTCGACCGCACCCATCGTTGTCCTCGCCGAGGTGGCCGACCTCGCCTTCGCCCGCACGGCCCTGCGCGCCGGCGCGCACGACGTCGTCACGCGCAACGAGCGAGCGCTCGCCGTCCTCTCCCGCATCCTGGTCTACGCCATCGAGCGCGGCATCACCGAGAGCCGCGGCCGTGCGTTGGAGCAGACCACAGCGAACCTCGCCCGCCTCCTCGACGCCCTGTTCGCGGCCGCTGTCGACGCCCCCTTCGGCGCTGTCGTGCAGACCGATGCAACGGGCACGATCGAGCGCCTGAGCCCGCTGGCAGCCGACCTGCTCGGGCTCGACCTGAAGACCGCCATCGGCACCGGCCTCGCCGAGCATTTGCCATGGTCTGAGCGGCCGCACCTCGCCGCCATGCTCGAGGCCGCCAGCAGTGCCAAGCCCGTCAGCTTCGCGGCCACGATCGGCGAGGCCAGGCGCGTGCTCGAGCTCGAGCCGATCGTCATCGCCGATCTCCCGGCCGACGGCCCGCGGCTCATCAAGGTGAGCGAGGTGGCAGCCGACTTCGCCACCGACACCGCCGAGCTGGAGCCCGAGCCCGCCCGCCCGGATGCCACCGCGGGCATAGTGGTTGCCGCTGGGGTTGCCGCTGGGATCGCCGGTGACGCCGCAGCTGGCGGGCCGGCGCCGACGCAGGCGCAAGAGCGCCGGACACAGGCGATGCCCGAGCGGCAAGGCGAACGCGCGACGCACAGCGTCGCCCGCGACGAGCCGGCGGCAGCCGTGCCGGAAGACAGCGGCCAGCGCGCGCTCGCCCTGGTCGAGGGTCTAGCGCAGACGGCGGTGTGGCGGTGCGGCAAGACCACTGGCGGCGAGGAGGTGTTCGGGTTTCTCGCGGCCGATGCGGGCTCGACGGAGACCCTTGCCGAGCTGCATGCCGCAAGCGCCGAGGATGCCGAGCTGGCGGTCGCGGTCGATGCCCTGCAGCTCACCGCCTGGAAGACGATTGCGGCCAGCGCCCCGAACAGCCTGCCGAAGCACCTGGCGCTCGAGGTGAGCTACGGCACGGCGGCCAACCGGCCGCATCTCGAGCAGCTCCAGGCACAAATCGCCAAGCTGCCGCCTGCACTGGCGAAGCAGCTCGTGCTGACGCTGAGAGCTGTGCCCAAGGGCATCTACGTGCCGACGCTGGCGAAGACCATAAGGGCGATGGGCACCGCCCATGGCAAGCCGGCGCTGCACTTGACCGAGCTCGAGGCCGACTACCGCTCGCTCACCTTCGGCCACCTGGCGCTGGTCGTGATCGATATTGCCGATCTCAAGCGCGCGCTCGCCAAGGACGGCAAGCAGGTGGCAGCGCTGCTCGAGCGGATGCGTCGCGAAGGCTGCCGGAGCGTCGTCCGTGGCGCCACCGGGGCGCTCGCCGAGGCCCTGCGCTCGCGGCTCGGCATCGACATGACGACGGCGCTTTGAGCGCTGACGAAGGCCTCATTTGTCGCTTGTCTGTGCCGCCAACGACGCCAGCAATACAGCCGCGTCACCCGGCGCCGCCGCCCAGCGCACCCGCTTTTTCCGGGCGCTTAAACCAGCCGCGATCGACAGGGCGGAGCGCGGGCAGCCCAGCCGCTTGGCCAGCAGCTTGAGGACAGCGGCATTGGCCTTGCCATCGACCGGCGGCGCCTTGATCCGGAGCTGCAGCCGCGGCCGGCCGTCAGCATCGAGCACGACACCCTCGATCGCCTCGGCCCGGGCGTTGGGGATGACCTTGATATCGATCGAAATGGCGTCACCCGCCCGCCGCCAAGGCCCGCTCAAGCCGCCGCCGCCTCCGTCCAGACGCGAAACCCGCTCAAGACGTTCGGGCCGAAGGTGTGGGTGAGCGGAACATCGGCGGCGTCGCGGCCACGGGCGATCAGCACGCGACCGATGCGCGGCGCGTTGTTGCGCGGGTCGAAGCAGTGCCAGGCACCGCCCAGGTAAACATCCATCCACGCGGCAAAGTCCATGGGCCCGTGCGGCGGCGGGACGCCGATATCGCTGATATAGCCGGTGCAGTAGCGCGCCGGGATGTTCATGCAGCGGCAAAACGCGATCGCCAGATGGGCGAAGTCACGGCAAACCCCCTTGCCCTCCGCATGGGCGTCGGCTGCGGTCCGCCACGGGTTCGAGTGCGCGTAGCCAAACGTGAGATGCTCATGCACGTAGTCGCAGATGGCCTGCACGCGCGCCCAGCCGGGTGGGCTCTGCTCGAACAGCCGCCACGCCGTGTCGGACAGCCGGTCGGTCTCGCAGTAGCGACTGCCGAGCAGGAACTGCAGGGTGTCAGCGGGCAGGTCTTGAACCTGATGCTGGATGGCGGCGGTTGTGTCCGGAGCCCGCAGCGGCTGGTCACGAATGACCCCGTCCGTCCCGAGCTTGAAGCGACCCGCCGGCGCCACCAGCCTGCAGCACCAATTGCCGTAGCTGTCGCGGTAGCTCTCGATCGGCACGGCCGGCTCGGTGAGCAGGAAATCCGGCCGCTCGAGATCAGCGAAACGGGAGTGATGCACATTCAACACGACGATCATCGGTGTCGGCGCCGGCACATCGTAGATTAGCTCACAGCCCAAACGAATGCGCATCCTCGATCCTCTGCTTGAAGAGCCCGCTACACCGGCATGCCGCTTGTCGACATAGGCCAATGCAGCTTCAGGGACATTGCCGCATGCCGCGGTAGACATCGGCGCCAGTGTTCGGCACATGCCAAAGCCCGGCCTGTCCGGATCGTCCGCCTTGCCAAGCCAACAGCGCTAACGCACCTTGCAGCCAAATGCCTGACATCGAGAAGAGGTGAGCTTGCTCCGAAATTCGATCGCCGCTTGGCTATGCCGCGCGCTCGTGGTGCTGGGCGTGCTGCTGCCCGCAAGTGGCAGCGAGGCACAGACGGCTGCGAGCCTCGGCACCAACCCGCTGAGCCCGCCGGACATATCGACGCCGGAAACGACGGTCCAGACCTTCATGACCGAGGTGCGTGAGGCGATCAACGCCTACGAGCTCGGCAATGTCGACGAGCTCAGGGACCGGTCCAGTCGTGCCTTTCGTACCATGAGCATCCCTTACCCGAGCAACGACTCGGATCGGATCAGAAGCGCGGAGCAGGCGATCGCGCTGTTCGAGGTGCTGATCCGTGTCGACGTCCCAGAGCCCGCGGCCGACGCAGTAGGTGCCGACCAACCGAGCTTTTGGACGATACCGCAGACCGAGATCACCCTGGAGCGCATCGAGAGCGAGGCCGGCGAGTTCATCGGCTATCGCTTCACCAACGATACGGTGGTGCGGGCGCTCGAGTTCCTCGAGCGGATCAGGCACCTTCCCCCCTTTGCCGACTATCGCGGCTACCGCAACTACTACGAGACGTTCAAACGGCGTCCTGGGTTCGACACTCCGGCCTTTTTTGTCGAGTTGATAAACGACCTGCCGGCACCGGCGTTCGCCATGATCGGCGGTCAGCCGCTGTGGAAATGGCTCACCTTGGTCTGCGCCGCTGCCCTGGCGGCCCTGCTCTTTCTCTTCAGCTACCGGATCGCCAACCGCCTCGAGCACGGCAACAGGAGCCACGCCAGCAGCGCATACTGGGCGAAACCACTGATTTTGCTCACGGTCATCGGCCTCGTCATCTTCATGGAGTTCATCGTCGTCGATATCATCCGCATGACCGGACCGCAGCGCGGCGCGGTCGTCACCACGCTTTGGGTCATCGGCTACGCCGCGGCCATCTGGCTGCTCTTCCTGAGCAGCTCCCGCGTCGCCAGCCTGGTCATCCACTTTCGCGACATGGGCGTCCACGGCCTGGACAGCCAGCTGGCCCGTCTCGTCGCCAAGGTCCTGGCGGTGATCGGCTCGCTCTTCCTCCTCGTCCATCTGGCCGAGACCCTGAGCATCCCGGTAGCACCCGTGCTCGCCGGTCTTGGTGTCGGTGGTCTGGCTGTGGCGCTTGCCGTGCGGCCGACGCTGGAGAACGTCGTCGCCGGCTTCGTGCTGTTCGCCGACAAGCCGGTCAGGGTCGGCGAATTCTGCGCCTTCAGCGACAAGCTGGGCACGGTCGAGAATGTCGGCCTGCGCTCGGTCCAGGTCCGCGGCCTGGATCGAACGGTCATCACCATCCCCAATGCCGAGTTCTGCCAGCTGCAGATCATCAACTTCTCGCGCCGCGATTCCAACTTGCTGCACACGACTCTCGGCCTGCGCTACGAGACCACCCCCGATCAGCTGCGGCTGGTGCTCACCCGCCTGCGCGAGCTGTTGATCCGCCACCCCCGGGTGTCGATGGACCCCGCCCGCGTTCGCTTCATCGGCTATGGCGACTACGCGCTCAACATCGAGGTCTTCGCCTTCATCCAGACCCGCGAATGGAACGAGTTCCTCGCCATCCAGGAGGACATCAACCTCAGGATCAAGGATATCGTCGAGGCCGCCGGGACGGACTTCGCCTTCCCCTCGCAGACCGTCTACATGGAGCGCGGACACGGGCTCGACCCGGAGGCGGCGGCGAAGGCCGAGAGCCAGGTGGAGCGCTGGCGCGAGGAAAACCGTCTGCCCTTCCCGGAGCACGAGGAGGGCTTCCGCTTC
Organism: uncultured Alphaproteobacteria bacterium; assembly: GCA_942491185.1. Lineage (GTDB taxonomy): Bacteria > Pseudomonadota > Alphaproteobacteria > Geminicoccales > Geminicoccaceae > SLRI01. Next base: position 471,126 of record CALOAB010000018.1, read on the forward strand.
GAGCTGTCCGGCACCCTCGACTATCCACCCGAGGGCTCGGCCGGCAACCGGCGACAGCGGCCCGACAAGGACCAGAGCGACAGCTAGCCCTCAGCCGTCGTCCTTGTAGAAGGTTGCTGTGCCGGTCGCCGATATGGCGGCGCAGAGCCGCTCCAGCGCCAGCAAATAGGCGCCCTGGCGCAGGCCCGTGCCGTAGCGGTCGGCGCGCTCGACAACGGCCTCGGTTGCCGCCACCAGCCGCGCCTCAAGCCGCTCGCGGACTTCCTCCGCCGACCAGTAGTCGCCGGTCTTGCCCTGCACCCACTCGTGGTAGGAGACGATGACGCCGCCGGCATTGGCCAGGATGTCCGGCACCGCCTCGATCCCGCGCCCGGCCAGAACCTCGTCGGCATCCGGCGTCACCGGGCCGTTCGCGATCTCCAGGATGGCGCGACAGCGCAGCTCCTCGGCCACACCCGCGTCGATCACCCCGCCGAGCGCCGCCGGCACCAGCAGGTCGCAGTCGAGGCCGAGCAGCTGGTCCGGGTCGAGATCGCCAGCGAACCCCGCCACCGAGCCGGCCTCGTCCTTGTGCGCGGCCAGCGCCTCGACGTCCAAGCCGTCCCGATCAAGCGTCGCCCCCTGGCTGTCGGCGACCGCAATGATCCGATAGCCCGCTGCGGCAGCGCGCCGGGCGAAAACCCGGGCCGCGTTGCCATAGCCCTGGATCGCCACGGTCGCACCGGCATCGAGACCCAGCTTCTGGGCCAACCTGTCGAGGCAGAGAAAGGCGCCGTCGCCGGTCGCCGTGTCGCGTCCCCTCGACCCGCCGAGCTGCAAGGGCTTGCCGGTGATCGCCGCCGGCATCGGCCGGCGCTTGAGCGTCGCCACCTCGTCCGCCATCCAGGCGATGACGATGCCGCCCGTGTACATGTCGGGTGCCGGGATATCGCGGTGCTCGTCGATCATCTCGGCAAAGCCCCGGACATAGGCCCGGCTCAGCCGCTCGAGCTCGGTTGGGCTCAGCCGCTTGACGTCGACCGCGACCCCGCCCTTGGCCCCGCCGAAGGGCAGGTCGACCACCGCCGTCTTCATCGTCATCCAGAAACCGAGCGCCATCACCTCGTCGATGTCGACCGACGGATGGAAGCGAATGCCGCCCTTGGTGGGGCCGCGGGTGTCGCTATAGCGGCAGCGAAAGCCCTTGAACGTCTCGATGCTGCCATCGTCGAGGCGCACCGGCAGGCTGACGCAGAGCGTTTCCTTGGGGTAACGCAGGACCTCCATGACGTCCTGGTGCACGCCCATGGCATCGGCCGCCGCCTCCAGCCGTCCTTTGATATCGTGGAACACGTTCCGTCGGTCTCCTTGCTTGTCGAGGGATCAGATTTCCTGGCGGACCTGCGCATAGGCCAGCGCCGCGAAGATGCCGGTGCCGCCGATCACGTTGCCGACGAAGGCCGGCAGGATGCCGCCGAGCACGGCATGGGCGACGCCGATCTCGCCCCTGAGCATCAAGATGAAGAGCTCGGTGGCGCCGGCCACGACGTGCGACAGGCCACCGAGCCCGATCATGTAGGTGATGATCAAGATGATCAGCACCTCGCCGGCCCCCTCCAGCCGCGGCAGGATCCAGACCAGGGAAGCAATGAGGAATCCCGCCGGGATGCCCCAGGTCAGGTGCTCCATCGCCGTCGCCTCGGCATAGTGCCGCGACACCTCGAGAATGCCCTCGAACTGGGCATGCGGCACGATATTGCCCCAGACCAGCACGGCCGCCGCCAACAGGCAGCCGGCCATGTTCGCCGCGAAGACGATCGCCCAGAGCCGTCCCGTCCGGGCCAGGCTCTGCCGCGTCGGTGAGAGGAAGAGTGGCAGAATCGGGGTGATCGTGTTCTCGGTGAAGAGCTGCAGCCGGCCGAGAATGACGATCAGGAAGCCGACCGTATAGCCGAGATTGGCGACGGCTTTGGTCCAATCGGCGTCCGGCAGTGCGGCGACCAGGAAACCCTTGCACAAGACCGACGTGCTGATGGCGAGCCCGGCCGCCACGCCGGACCACCAGAGCGCACTGGACGTGCGCGACAGCTCGTGCTCGCCCTGCCGCCGGATCGCCTCGAAGATCACGGAGGTCGGAACGGTCTCGAGCTGATCGGCTTGCGCGCGCTCCTCGTCGCCGAGCTGCGGCGTCTCACTCATTCAGTATACTCATCATCAAAGATCGACAGATCAGCAACGGCCAGCGAGGCCGGAGGTTCCGCGGCGATTCTGATCCAGGGCGCTCAGCCAGCCAGCTCGCGCACGGCCTCGGTGATCGCCAGGCCCAGCGTCCGATGCGTCGCCGCATCGTAGTGCAAGCCGTCGGTCGGGCTGACCTCGACAACCGCACCGGCGTCGAGAAAGGCCACGCCGAGCCGCTCGGCGGAGGCCCGGATCGCGGCTGCGAGCCCGAGCGACTTGGCCCTGCCGCCGATGAGCTTCTCGCCCAGCCAGTCCACCTCCTGAATCGGCGGGGGCGCCACCAACAGCACCTTGGGCTGGGTACGCCCCGGCGCCGCGCAGAAGAAGCGGAGCATCGTCACCAGCCGCTCGAGCGAGGCGGCGATATCCGTCGGCCCGACGGAGAACCGCGTCTTGAGATCATTGGTGCCGAGCATCAAGACCACGATATCGAGCGGCGAGTGGCTACCGACCAGCATCGGCAAGGCGGTGAGCCCGTTCATGTGGGCCCCCTCGATGGGGTCGTCGTGCACCGTGGTCCGCCCCGGCAGCCCCTCCTCGATCACCCGAAAGCCAGAGCCCAGCTCGGCCGCCATCACGCATGGCCAGCGGCTCTCCGGCCCGTGCCGCTCGATCACATCCTGCGCCGGCAAAGGCTTGGTGCCGTGCGTGTTGGAATCGCCGAAGCAGAGTATCGTGGTCATCGCTCGAAGCCTCTCGCCTGATGGTGCCGCCGCCGGATCGATCCGGCATGCGCGAGACTAGCGAGACCGCAGGCCAAGCGCGAGCCGCCCGGCCCGGCGGAACCTCTGCCATCGCTGCACGTTTAACGGCCAGCGCTGGGTCGGTGGGGCCTGTTCGAGCCTACTCGGCGGTGCTGCCGGCGCGGTGTTGTCGCGATGTCTGGCGTCGCCCATGACACACCGCCGCCCGTCCGCATCGTCGCTCGAGCAAGGCCGCCGGCAACAGACGCCGATTGGGCGCCGTGGCCGCGAAGGATCGCCGCCCGGCGCCCCTTTTTCGACAGCGGCCACGGCCGGTCGCGCGATGGTGGCAGCGCCGCTTCCACCACCGCCCAGGCCGTCATCATTCGCAACAGAACCACGAAGGAGAACGAGATCATGGGCATCGAAGTCGGCGGCCTGATCGGCCTCATCATCCTGATTGCCGACATCTGGGCGATCGTCAACGTGCTGGGCAGCCCGGCCTCCACCGGCAGCAAGGTGCTCTGGGTGGTCATCATCCTGGTCCTGCCGGTGATCGGCCTGGTCCTCTGGCTGCTCATGGGCCCGCGCAAGGGCGCCACCGGCATCTGAGTGGTGCTGGCCGCCGCAGCGAGACGGCTCGTCGGGCGCAAAGCCCGGCGGGCCGACCTGCTCGTCACAGGGCCGACCGAGCGACCGCTCAGCCGGCGCCGTAGCGCGCCTCGACATGGGTGAGGAAGGCGTCGGTGGCCAGCGGGGCGCCGGTCGCGGCCTCGACCAGGGGCCGCATCGCCATGCTGGACGCGCGGGCGTGGACCTGCTCACGCAGCCAGTCGCGCAGCGGCGTGAAATCACCCGCCTCGATCGCGGCCATGAGCCCCGGCAGCGCTTGCTCGGCCGCCTGGAAGAGCTGGGCGGCCAGTAGCGCGCCCAGGGTGTAGTTGGGAAAATAGCCGAAGGCGCCCACCGGCCAGTGGATGTCCTGCAGGCAGCCTTGGCCGTCGTCGGGCGGCGTGATGCCCAAGAGCTCGCGCATCCCGTCGTTCCAGGCGCCGGGCAGATCACCGAGCGCCAGATCGCCCCGGATCAACGCCTTCTCCAGGCGGTAGCGCAGGACGATGTGCAGCGGGTAGGTCAGCTCGTCCGCGTCGACCCGGATGCAGCCCTTCTCGACGTGCGTGTAGAGCCGGACCAGGTTCTCGGGCGCCAATGCCGACTGGTCGCCAAACGTCTCGATCAGGCGCGACGAGAGGTAGCGCAGGAAGGAAGGCGAGCGGCAGGCCTGCATCTCGATGATCAAGGACTGGCTCTCGTGGATCGCCATGCCGTGGCTCTCGCCGACCGGCTGGCCACGCCAGGTGGCCGGCAGCCCCGCCTCGTAGAGCGCGTGGCCGGTCTCGTGCAGCACACCCATCAGCGACGACACGACCTCGCGCTCGTCATAGCGGGTGGTGATGCGGATGTCCGTCGGCGTGCCGCCGCAGAACGGATGCGTGCTCTCGTCCAGCCGGCCATGGGTAAAGTCGAAGCCGATCTGGCCCATGAGCTGCTGCGCCAGCGCCTTTTGGCCTGCCACCGGAAACGGCCCCTGCGGCACGAGCGGCGCCGCCTGGCGGGCCAAGGCATCGTCGATCATCCCCGGCAGACGCGTCTCCAAGGGCTCGAACAGGACGTCGATCGTGGTCTCGTCGAGACCCGGCTGGAACTGGTCGAGGAGCGCCGCATAAGGCTCGAGCCCGAGCCGCCGCCCCTCCAGCACCGCCGCCTCGCGGGTCAGCCGCAACACCTCCTCCAGATGCGGCCGGAGACCCTGGAAGTCATTGTCTGCCCGAGCCTGCCGCCAAGCCATCTCACACGCATTGGTGGCCCGCGCCCGCGCCTCGACCAGATCCTGCGGCAAGGCCGTGGCGCGGGTGTAGCGCCGCTCGATCAGCGCCAGATTGGCCGCCTGCCAGTCGTCGAGCGGGGCGGCGCGCGCCGCCTCGATCAGGTCGAGGGTCTCGGTCGAGACCAGCATCTCGTGGACGACGCCGCCGAGCGCCGCCAGCTGCTCGCCGCGCGCCGCATTGCCGCCCTTGGGCATGATCGCGGCCTGATCCCAGTTGAGGACCGCCGCCGCCCCGCCGAGGTCGGCTAGCCGCTTGAAGCGCTGCTCAAGCGTTGTGTAGGGGGTGCTGGACGACATGGCCGATCTCCGGCTTGGCGATGGAGGGTGCCCGCAGCACGGTCGCCAGCGCAGCGGCGACGGTGGCAAACAGCAGAACCCCGATGGCCTGGTGCGCCACGGCAGCCCAGACCGGCACGAGCAGCACGATGACCAAGGCACCCAAGGTGATCTGCAGGGCCACCAGTGCCGTGGCGAGGGCGGCCAGCACCCGCAGGATGGGGTTGTCGCCCTGCAAGGCGGCCACCAGGAAGGCCAGGATGCCGAGCCCGGTCAGTGCCGCCAGCGTGCGATGGATGAAGTGGATGCGGACCTGCGGATCGCCCAGATCCGGCAGCCAGCCGCCATTGCAGGCCGGCCACTCGTAGCAGGCGAGCGAGGCGCCGCTCTTGGCGGTCACCGCCGCGGTCAGCATGGTGCCCAGCACCAGGAGCCACAGGCCGCACAGGAATGGCCGCCAGGCCGCGGGCTCGGGCGCGGCAAATGCGGCCTCCGGCAGCAGCCTCGTGAAGAAGACGATCAGCAGCGTGAAGAGAAAGAGCGCATTGCCGAGGTGCAGCGCCACCGACCACGGGCTGTTGGCGTCGAGCACGGTGAGCCCGCCGAGCTTGGCCTGGATCAAGAGCACGACGCAGATGCCCAGGGCCAGCCGCCAGCCGCCCCGATCGGCCTGCCGCCGAAAAAAGGCGACGACAGCGATCGCCAGGATCAACGGCCCGAGGAACACGCCGGCGACCAGCCGGTGCACCCACTCCAGCATCACCTGGAAATAGCTGTAGCCGACATCGCCCAGGGCCGCGAAGTCCGCCGGCGTCAGCAGCCACTCGCCGTAGCAGGTCGGCCAGTCCGGGCAGGACAGCCCCGAATTGGTCGAGCGCACCCAGCCGCCCAGGATGATCAGTCCGTAGGTCAAGACGATGGACAGCAGGGACAGCGTGCGTAGCGGCGTCATGTGGAAAGCTCCTTGGCCCTGGCGCGGCCCATCATCAGATAGATGACGAGCAGTCCAAGGGCGAGACCGTACCAGGTGAGCGCGTAGCCCAGATGGTCGTTGCGCACATTGAGCGCCGGTGGATCGGCGATGGGCGGGGTGCGCTCGATGGCGTCCGGCCGGCGGACGAGGGTCGCCGGCGCCAGGTCGCCAAGCCCCGTCCAGGCCCTGAGCGCGTCATTGTCGTACCAATACCAGCGCCGCCCGTCCGGCTCGTTGACCGGCCGGAAGGAGGGCTTGGCCGGCAGATGGTCGAGATAGATGGTGCCGTCGAGCACCGCCTCGCTGGCATCCGGCAACGCGTCCAGAAACGTCCCGACCGGCTCGGGCATCCAGCCCATGTCGACGATGATCGGCACGGCCCCCGGCCGCTCGAGCGGCACCACCAGCCGCGCGCCGGGCACCCCGCCCCGCTGCACGCTGCCGCGGGCAAAGGCCAGGTCGTAGCGGAGCCGGCCTGCCGTAGTGACCGGTCGATGATCCAAGGCCCTGATCGCCTCAGGCTCGGCCGGCAATGGCACCGGATCGGCCACCAGCCCCGCCTCGATCTCGGCGATCAGCTCAAGCTTCCACTGCAGCCGCTGCACTTGCCAGGTGCCGAGCCCAATGAGAACCACGAGCGCGCCAGCGACCAGGACGGTCAGCGCCCAGCCGGGACGGAAGGTCGAAGCCAGTGACGCCGTCATGAGGGATCAGTCGGAGGGCTCGAAATCGCTGCGCCGATGCCGGTACTGGAGTGCTATCAGCAGGCCCTTCAAGGGCCGCATCAGCCCGATGCAGAGCGCTGCCGCCAGCGGCAGCCAGACCACCATGTGCAGCCAGATCGGCCAGGCGTATTTCACCTCGACCACCAGGGCCGCGATCACCACGATGGCGCCGGCCAGCAGCGTGATGAAGGCCACCGGCCCGTCGCCGCTATCCTGCTCACGCAGATCGGCACCGCAGGCCTCGCAGTGCTCGACCACCTGGAGAAAGCCCGCAAACAGGCGTCCCCGACCGCAGGCGGGGCAGCGTCCGGCGAGACCGGTGACGATGGGGGACGGCGCTGCTGTCACCTTTGCCCGAGGCTGCCCCTACTGAACCGCCTCGGAGATCCACGACAGGTTGCCACCCCACCAGTAGACCGAGACGAAGAGGAAGAGCCAGACCACGTCGACGAAGTGCCAGTACCAGGCGGCAGCCTCGAAGCCGACATGCCGCTCCGTCTTCAAAGCACCGTAATAGGCGCGCATGGTGCAGACGATGAGGAAGGTGGTGCCGACCAGCACGTGGAAGCCGTGGAAGCCGGTGGCCATGTAGAAGGCCGAGCCGAAGATGCCGCGGCCGATATGCAGCCCCTCGTGGACCAGCTCGACATACTCGTAGACCTGAAAGCCGAGGAAGAGCACGCCGAGCGCCACGGTGAGCGCCAGAGCCTTGAAGGTCGTGGGCTTGTCACCTTCGCGTAGCGCGTGATGCGCCCAGGTGATGGTGCAGCCCGAGAGCAGCAGGATCAGCGTGTTGAAGAACGGGATGCCCCAGGTCGGCAGGTTGTGGACGCCTTCCGGCGGCCAGGTGGTGCGGATCAGCTCCGGCGGCACCAGGGCGCCCCAGAAGAACGCCCAAAAGAAGCCGAAGAAGAACAGCACCTCGGATGCGATGAACAGCACCATGCCGATGCGCAGCATCGAGGCGACCCGCTCGCTGTAGTCGCCACGCACCGACTCGCGGATGACGTCGCGAAACCAGACGAACATGGTGAACAGGACGGCGAGGAAGCCGCCGGTCATCAAAAGGCCGCCGAATGTAGAGCCGTGCATCCACATCACGGCGCCCGCGGTCAGCGCCAGCGCCGACATGCTGCCGACGAACGGCCAGGGGCTTGGGTCGACCAGATTGTAGTCGTGCTTGGGCCCGTGATGGGCGTGCTCGCCGCTTGCGACTTCGGCCATGGTCAGTCCCGTCCCCCCAGTTCAGCTCTGCTCGTCGACTTCTTCGGGCGCGGCCGTCTCGGCCGCTGCCAGGGCGGCGCTCGCCTCGGCATCCTCGAAGAAGGTGTAGGATAAGGTGATCTCGACCACGTCCTTGGTGCTGTCGTCCTCGAAGATGGCCGGATCGACGAAGAACGAAACCGGCATCTCGACCCGCTCGCCCGGTTGCAGCAGCTGCTCCTCGAAGCAGAAGCACTGCACCTTGGCGAAATAGCCACCCACCTTGAACGGTGTCACGTTGTAGACGGCGCGGCCGACGATCGGCACGTCGCTGCGGTTCTCGGCCGCGTAGAATGCCAGATAGCTCTCGCCGGGCACCACCTCCATGCGCCGCTGCAAGGGCTGGAAGCTCCAGGGCAGCTCGGGATCGCGGTCGGCGTTGAAGCTCACCTGGATGGTTCGCCCGTCCGCCACGGCACCCGGGACGCTGTCTGCCACCTGCGGCGTGCCGCCAAAGCCGGTCACCCGGCAGAAGAGATCGTAGAGCGGCACCGAGGCCGCGGTCAGCCCCAGCATGCCGACGATGATGCTGGCCGCATAAATGCCGGTCCGCCGGTTCCGGCTGCGCAGCAGCGGTGAATTGGCCATGGCGCTCAGCTCCCCGTCATCTTGACGATGGAGACGAAGTAGAAGAGCACGACGAGCCCCAGTAGCACCAGCCCGAGCGCGATGTTCTTCGAGCGCTGCCGCCGTCGCTGCTCCTCGCCGCTGATCATGCCGTCCACCAGACCATCAACCAATGATCGGCGAGAATAGCCGAAAACAGCGCGAACAGGTAGACGATCGAGTACTTGAAGAGGCGCATGGCGAGGCGATCGCTGGGCCTGCGGTAGAGCCGCCAGGCATCGAGCAGAAAGCTGCCCGAGAGGCCGAGCGCCAACACGGCATAGAGCCAGCCCGAGGTGCCGATCACCGACGGCAGCAGGCTGACGACGAACAGCACCACCGAATAGCCCAGAATCTGGCGCCGGGTCGCCTCGGCACCGGCTGCCACCGGCAGCATCGGCACGCCGACATCGGCGTAGTCCTTCTGCCGGTACAGCGCCAAGGCCCAAAAATGCGGCGGCGTCCAGAAGAAGACGACCAGGAAGAGCAGGATCGGCATCAGCTCGAGCCCGCCGGTCACCGCCGCCCAGCCGATCAACGGCGGAAAGGCGCCAGCAGCGCCACCGATGACGATGTTCTGCGGCGTCCGTCGCTTCAGCCAAAGCGTGTAGATGAAGACATAAAAGCCGATGGTGAGGGCCAAAATCGACGCCGCGACCCAATTGACCGCGACGCCCATCACACCGATCGAGAGGATCGCCAGCACGACGCCGGCGGTCAGTGCCTCTGCCGGCTCGATCCGCCCGGCGGCGGTGGGCCGCCGGCGGGTGCGGATCATGATCCGATCGATATCACTGTCATAGGCGTTGTTGATTGCCGCCGACGCACCGGCGCCGACCGCCATGGCGAGAATGGCGACGAAGGCGATCAGCGGGTGGATGGAGCCGGGCGCAATGGCGAGGCCGACGCCGCCCGTGAACACCACGAGCTTCATCACGTTGGGCTTGAGCAGGGTCCAGTAGTCGATGAGCTCCGCCTGGCCGGCAAGGCTGCCGGCGTGCTGGTCGGAGGTTACCGTCTCGATCGCGCGGGCCATGGTACACCTGAAAAACGGTCAAGAGAGCAGCCTGCCGGCCCGAAGCCGGCAGGCTGGTGCTGGCCTCAGCGGACCTGCGGCAGCTCGTCGAAGGTGTGGAACGGCGGCGGTGAGCTCAGCGTCCACTCGAGCGTCGTCGCCCCCTCACCCCAGGGGTTGTCGGCGCACTTCGGCTCGGAGGTGAAGATCTTGTAGAGCACGTAGCAGAAGTAGAAGGCGCTGGCCGCCGAGATCAAGGCACCGATGGTGCTGATCATGTTGTAGGCGGTGAACGCGTCCGGGTAGTCCGGGATGCGGCGCGGCATGCCGGCGAGACCGAGGAAGTGCTGCGGGAAGAACGTGATGTTGACGCCGATGAAGGTCAGCCAGAAGTGGATCTTGCCCATGTGCTCCGGGTAGGTGTGCCCGGTCATCTTGCCGACCCAGTAGTAGAAGCCGGCGAAGATCGCGAACATGGCGCCCAGGCTCAAGACGTAGTGGAAGTGGGCGACGACGTAGTAGGTGTCGTGCAGCACCGCATCCATGCCCGCATTGGCCAGCACCACGCCGGTGACGCCGCCGACCGTGAACAGGAAGATGAAGCCCACCGCCCAGAGCATTGGCGTATCGAAGGTGATCGAGCCGCCCCACATCGTGGCGATCCAGGAGAAGATCTTGATGCCTGTGGGTACCGCGATGATCAGCGTGGCCGCGGTGAAGTAGGCCTTGGCATCGACCCCCATGCCCACCGTGTACATGTGGTGCGCCCAGACCACGAAGCCGATCACCCCGATCGCCACCATGGCATAGGCCATGCCGAGATAGCCGAAGACCGGCTTCTTGGAGAAGGTCGAGACGATGTGGCTGATGATGCCGAAGGCCGGCAGGATCATGATGTAGACTTCGGGGTGGCCGAAGAACCAGAAGAGATGCTGGAACAGCACCGGGTCGCCACCGCCGGCCGGATCGAAGAAATGCGTGCCGAAATTGCGGTCGGTGAGCAGCATGGTGATCGCACCGGCCAGCACCGGCACGGCCAGCAGCAGCAGGAAGGCGGTGACCAGGATGGCCCAGGCAAAGAGCGGCATCTTGTGCATGGTCATGCCGGGGGCACGCATGTTGAAGATGGTGGTGATGAAGTTGATCGCACCCAGGAGCGAGCTGGCGCCGGCCAGATGCAGCGCGAAGATGGCCATGTCGACCGAGGCGCCCGGATGGCCGAGGCCGGAGGATAGCGGCGGGTAGACGGTCCAGCCGCCACCGAAGCCGCCATCGACGAAGGCCGAGCCGAAGAGCAGGAGGAAGGCGGGAACCAGCAGCCAGAAGCTGATATTGTTCATCCGCGGGAAGGCCATGTCCGGGGCGCCGATCATCAGCGGCACGAACCAGTTGCCGAAGCCGCCGATCAAGGCCGGCATCACGAAGAAGAAGATCATGATGAGGCCGTGCGCGGTGATCAGCACGTTGTAGAAATGGTAGTCGCCACCCAGGACCTGGTCGCCCGGCACCATCAGCTCGAGGCGGAACACGACCGACATCAGCATGCCGATGATGCCCGCAACGAAGGCGAACACCAGATAGAGCGTGCCGATATCCTTGTGGTTGGTCGAGTAGACCCAACGGCGCCAGCCGGTAGGTGTGTGGTCGTCGTGGTCGTGAGCGGCAGCGTAAGCCATCAAAACGTCTCCGCGAGGGGGGCGAGCGCCGGTCTTTGCCGGCTGCTCTGGCGTCGCATCATGAGAAACTGAAGACTCTGGTGGGTCATGTCGTTCAGCGGTTGGCCACCACCGTCCCGGCGTCGTCGGCCCGGGCGAACATGGTCTTGGCCTCCTCGACCCAAAGGGCGAACTCTTCGGGCGGCAGCGCCTCGATGGTGATCGGCATGAAGCCGTGCATGACGCCACAGATCTCCGAGCACTGGCCGTAATAGACACCAGGCTCGGTGACATTGATCCAGGTCTCGTTGAGCCTGCCGGGCACGGCGTCGATCTTCACGCCCATCGACGGCATCGCCCAGCTGTGCAGCACGTCGGACGCGGTCACCTGGATCTTGATGTTGGTGTTGGTCGGCACGACCACGCGCTGGTCCGTCTCGAGCAGGCGCAGCATGCCCGGCTCCAGGTCGTCCTCGGGGATCATGAAGGCGTCGAAGGTGAAGTTATCGTGGTCCGGGTACTCATAACTCCAGTACCACTGCCGGCCGATCGCCTTGATGGTCATGTCGGTGGGCGGGATCACATCGGCGTAGTAGAGCAGCCGAAAGGACGGGATGGCGATGATCACCAAGATCAGGACCGGCACCGCCGTCCACACGACCTCGAGCAGCGTGTTGTGCGTCCGCCTCGACGGCGTCGCCTGGCGGCTCGCCCTGAACACGCCCGCCACGTAGAGCAGCAGGGCCAGAACCACGATGCAGATCACCGTGATGATCACAAGCAGCAGGCTGTGAAAGCTGACGATGCGCTCCATCAGCGGGCTGGCCGGCGGCTGCAAATTGATCTGCCACGGCTCGGGCTGAGCCGCGAGGGCGATGCCGTTACCGGTCAAACCTTCGATCAAAGCGATGCTGCCGACGAGGCAGGCGATCAGCCAGCGCATGAACCTCAATTCCCTTATAGGCTTGGACCATCGGCCAAAGAGTGTCGCTACGGGTACGTCGATACCCGGCACGCGCGGCCTGATCACAAGGTAACTTGGCGACGCCCCTGGGGTCAGTGACACGATGTCGCAAAATTTCGCGCCAATGGCGAGCACTTTACCAGATTTTAATGCCACGGCCACCGCGGTGTCGCCGCAAGCCGTCCTGGGCACGGCTCCCGCATCAGCATCGCGCCCGGGTCACTCTTCCTTCGTTAGACGCTCGCGCCAGCGGCGCAACGTGAACCAGATGACGATCAGCAGCACCGGTGCCACCGCCGAGACCGACAGCTTGAGCATGTCGCCCTCGACCAGACCGCCGAGCAGATAGGTCACGATCCCGAGCGCGTAGTAGCTGATCGCCACCACCGACAGGCCCTCGACCGTCTGCTGCAGCCGGAGCTGCATCCGGGCACGGCGCTCCATCGACGCCAGCAACGCCCGGTTCTGCTTCTGCAGCGCCACGTCGACCCGGGTCCGGGCCAGATCCGAGGTCCTGGCAATGCGTCGGCTCAGGCTCTCCTGGCGATCCGCAACGGAGGCGCAGGTGCGCTGCGCCGGCTCGAACCGACGATCGAGGAACTCGCCAATGGGCTGGAAATCGTCGAGCCGCGTCTCGCGCAAATCCTTGAGCCGGTCATGGACCAGCCGCCCGTAGGCCTCGGTGGCGGAGAAGCGATAGGTGCTCAGCGTGACCAGCCGCTCGGATTCCTGGGCGACGGCGAAGAGCTCGTCCAGGAGCCCCTGCTCCTCGGCGAGATCGGAGGTCTGGCCCAGCTGCCCGACCAGCGCCACCAGTCGCGCCTCCAGGCCATTGAGCAGCGGCGTCGTCGTCTTCGCCACCGTCAAGCCCAAGAGCGCCATCATCCGATAGGTGTCGATCTCGACCAGACGCTGCACCAACCGGCCGACCCGGCCTCGGCTCATCCCGCGATCGCGCACGTAGAATCGGCCGAAGCCATCGCCGCCATGGCGAAAGGCGGTGAAGGCCTCGGCACTCCCGCCCAGCACCTTCCCGCCGACCACCCGCTGCCCCTCGAACACCCGCTCGATGTCCTCGACCTCGGGCTCCCCGGCACCGGCAGCCGGCTCGACCACCACATGGGTCGCAGCGACCAGCTCGCCCTCGAGGCCGGCGAGCCAGTCCTCCGGCAACAGCTCGATCGGCGGCCGCTTGAAGCCGACCTTGGCGCTCTCCTGAATGATGATGATCGAATCGAACTCGGTGTGCCGCTCCCAGCGCAGGCGAAAAGCACCCAGCGTCGCCGCGTGGTGACGCTCCTGATGCGGCGGCGGCGCGCCGTAGCGACGGCAGAGATCGGCGATCGCGGGCTCGAGGCCGGGCCCGGACGCTTCGGTGATCAAGGCGATGGACGACACGGCACTGGGGCTGGCGAGCTCGGAATGCGGCCGGCTGTGCAGCTCCTCGGCGAGCGCCAGCCGGTCCGGATGCTCCTTCAGCGACATGCCGGACACACCGATCGTGCAGATGGGCGCAGTGGCGCGGGTATCAGCATCAGGCACTAGTCTCCATGGCCCGCGCACGGTGGCAGGCAAGCATCATCAAGGCCGCGGTCTCGGCACGCAGGATAGTAGGGCCCAAACTCACTGCGACCAGATGGCCGGCTTGCCGGAGCGCTGCCCGCTCCTCGGGGCTGAAGCCGCCTTCCGGCCCCACCAAAAGCGCGGCATCGACCCTGCCGTCAAGAGCCGCAAGCAGCGGCCGGCCGCCGCGCTCGTCGGCGAAGATCACGCTCGGCGCCGCCGTCACCGCCTCGAGCAGATCACAAGCGGGCAACAGCTCCGGCACGCTCAGCCGCTCGCACTGCTCGACCGCCTCGACGATCCGCTGCCGCAGCCGCTCCGGCTTGCTGCCCTCGACCACGCCATGCCGGCAGCGCACCGGCTGCAGCCGGGCGACGCCCAGCTCCACCGCCTTCTCCAGCAGATAGTCGAGCCGCGGCTTCTTGAGCGGCGCAAACAGCAGCGTCGGCCCGGGCTCGACCGCCGGCGGCCGCAAGCGGGTCTCGACCAGAAGCTCGGCGCCGTGCCGCTCCAATCGCTCGAGCCGGGCGCGCCACTCGCCCGAGGCGGCGTTGAAGACGCGCAAGCCATCACCCGCCCGCGCGCGGAGCACGCTCTTCAGGTAATGGGTGGGTGCCGCGCCGAGCGTCAGCCCGCCCCCCTCCGCCAATGGCTCATCGAGATGCAGCCGTGTGTCACGCATCGCTTCAGCTCGTCGCCTTTACCGCTACTACCGCGGACGCTAAGTGAAGCGCCATGAGTGGACAAGCCGGCGATCAGTACACCCGCGTCCCGGACGAGCAGCTCGGCTGGCTCGTGCGGCTGCCGCGCCCGTTGCAGGATTACGGGCTGCTGGCGCGGCTCGACCGGCCGATCGGCACCTGGCTGCTGTTCATTCCCTGCCTTTGGGGGTTGGCGATCGCCGGCGGCACCGAGGCCATGCTCTGGGCACCTTTGTTCGCCATCGGCGCCATCGCCATGCGCGGGGCGGGGTGCACGATCAACGACATGGCCGACCGCGAGTTCGACCGCAAGGTCGAGCGCACCCGCGCCCGGCCACTCGCCGCCGGCCGGCTGGGCCTGCGCGAGGCCATGGCCTTCCTGGCGCTACAGCTCGGCATCGGCCTCGTCGTGCTGCTCTTCCTGCCGCTCACGGCTGCGATCATCGCCCTTTGCAGCATGCCGTTCGTCATCGCCTACCCGTTCATGAAGCGGGTGACCTACTGGCCGCAGGCCTTCTTGGGCCTGACCTTCAACTGGGGCGTGCTCGTCGGCTATGCGCTGATCACCGGCGGGCTCGGTTTGCCCGCACTCTTTCTCTACATGGCCGGCATCGCCTGGACCTTGGGCTACGACACCATCTACGCGCACCAGGACAAGGAGGACGACGCGCTGATCGGCGTGCTCTCCTCGGCCCTGAAGCTGGGCAGCGCCACCCAGTCCTGGCTCTACGGCTTCTACGGCGTGATGCTGCTCTGCCTGGTGCTCGCCGGACTCAGCGCCGATCTGGGCGGCCTCTTCTTCATGGCGCTCTTGCCGATCGCCGGCGTGCTCGCCTGGCAGGTGCAAGGCCTCGACATCGACGACGCCAATGATTGCCTCGCCCGCTTTCGCGCCAATCGCAGCCTCGGCCTCCTGGTCCTCGCCGCCCTCCTGCTCGGCCACTGGACCCTGCCGTGACCCAGACACCTCAAGCGGCGGCGGCGGCCATCACGCACCGCGCGCTCTCGCTGCGGATCTTCAGGCTGCGCTTTCGGTTTCTGTTCGTCGCACTCTTGCTGGTGATCCTGGCTTCGCCCTTTCTCGATGACAGTTTTCTGCACCGAGCTTATTTCGTTGTCTTGTTCGCCATGGTCATGCTCGCTGCAATATTGATTGCGAGCGATCGCCACTGGCACAAGCTCGTTGCCCTGGCTATCGGTGCGGTCTGGTTGGTTGTCAGCCTTATTGGCCTGAGTTGGCAGACGGGGGCCGTCACGATTTTTGCCAACTTGCTGGTATGTCTGTTCAGTGCCTTCGTCCTCTACCTGGTAATGAGCAACGTCGTCAGCGCCAAAGAAGTCGACCTCAACATCCTGCTGGGCGCTGCCTCGGTCTACCTGTTGATTGCGATAGCCTGGACGGCCTCCTACATCGTCATCTTCGAATTGGACCCGGAAGCCTTCAAGCTGATTCACGGAGAGGCGCGGCCCTACTTCCATCAGTTTCTCTACTTCAGCCTGACGACGCTGACGACGGTGGGCTACGGCGATATCACGCCCGTGAGCCCCTTCGCCCAGATCTGGGCAACCATGGAGGCTGTCTTCGGCACGCTCTACATGGCGCTGCTGGTCGCCCGCCTCGTCGGCCTCTATCAGAGCCAGAAAGCGCAAGCCGAATAGCGGCCGCTCGTCGCCGACGACCGAGATCGCACGGCAGCGCCCCCGGATGCGGGCTTGCGCGTCCATTCGTCCTCCGACACACATGCCGACCCGAGCAACCCTGCCGCAGCCGAACGGTTCAAGAACCACCCTGATTCATGCCGATCCTCTCCGCACCCGCGCCAGCCCGAGCCATCACCAGCATGTCGTCGTCCAACAGCACCGGATCGAGCCTCACCGACTGGCTCTCCCTCGATCGCCTGGGTGGCCTGGTCCAGGATCTCGGCAACGAGGTCGTCGATCTCGGTGACCGCCTCATCGACCGCCATGTCCGCCTCGCCGTCACCGGGCTGAGGCGCAGCGGCAAGACCGTCTTCACCACGGCGCTGGTCCACCATCTGCTCGACGGCCACGACCTGCCGTTCGTCGCCGCCGTGCACGAGGACCGCTACCAGGGCGCCCGCCTCGTCCCCGTCCGCGGCCCGGCCTTCCCCTTCGAGCTGTTCCGCCAGCAGCTGACCGCCGATCCGCCCGGCTGGCCGGAGCCCACCGAGCGGCTGACCACGCTCCGGCTCGAGCTGCGCTTCCAGTCCACCGGCATGGTGCAGAAGATGCTGGCGCCGACCGGCAGCCTGATCGTCGAGATCATCGACTACCCGGGCGAATGGCTGCTCGACCTGCCGCTCCTGGCCATGGACTATGCGAGCTTCTCGGCCCAGGCGATGGCCCGGGACCGGCGGGCACCGAGGCTCGCCGTCGCCGGCGCCTGGCAGGCTGCGCTCGACGCGATCACGCCTGCGACCGAGCCGGAGACGCTGGTCGAGGCCTACCGCGCCTACCTCACCCGCGTGCAGCGCGAGCTGGCCTTGAGCCTGGTCCAGCCCGGCCGCCTGGTCACCGCCGACCCGGACATGAGCCTGGGCTTCACGCCCTTGCCCGACGACGCGCCGCGAGCGCTGATCGATGCCATGGCAGAGCGCTTCGAGCGCTACAAGAGCGAGGTGGTCGAGCCCTTCTACACCAACCATTTCAGCCGCTTCGACCGGCAGATCGTGCTGGTCGACCTGTTCCACGCCCTAAATGCCGGCAGCAGCCACTTCACCGACTGCCAAGAGGCGCTTTCGACCATCCTCGAGAGCTTCCGCTACGGCTCGTCCAGCCTGTTGTCCCGCCTCTTCAACCCGAGCATCACCAAGCTGCTGTTCGCCGCCAGCAAGGCCGACCACGTCGCCGCCAACCAGCACGCCAACCTCAAGCAGCTGCTCGAGCTGATGATCGCACCGGCCAGGCGCAAGGCGCGCTTCGCCGGGCTCGACACCGATGTCCTGGCCCTTTCGGCGCTCCGCGCCACCGACACGGTCAAGACCGAGCATCACGGCCAGCAGCTCTCCTGCGTCAAGGGCCGGCTGAAGAACGAGGACCGCGAGACCGTGCTGTTCCCGGGCGAGATCCCGCCCGATCTGCCCGACGACGAGGACTGGCGCTCCGGCCGCTTCCAGTTCAAGGATTTCCGCCCCAGGCGGCTGGTGCCGGGCCAGAAGGGCCAGCATCTCCGCCTCGACCAGGCGATCGAGTTCCTCATCGGGGACAAGCTGGTATGAGCGCCAAGGACCCGATCCGCCCCTTCGAGCTGGACCCCGAGAACGGCCGCTTCGAGATCGAGGCACCGCCGCGCGAGCTGCCCGAGCGCGAGCCACCGCTGCCCGCCAAGCTGCCGAAGGAGCCGCGTTTTTGGCAGAAACCCGGCCTCCTGGCGCTCACCGCCATCGTCGGCCTCGTCCTGATCCAGGCGATCAACTATGTCCGCGAGCTGATCACCACCGCCCCGCTGCTCGGCTGGCCCTTTCTCATTTTGCTCCTGGTCGCGGTCGGCACGGCGGTCGCCACCATCTGGCGCGAGGTCTTCGACATCCGCCGGGTGCGCAAGGCCGAAAGCCTGCGCTCGACCGGCGCCAGGCTCGCCACCTCCGAGCTGCACGGCGAGGCCAAGGGCTTCCTCAAGGCGCTCGACCACCAGCTCGACGAGACGCCGCGTGAGGACATCACGGCAGCAGCCGAGCGCGGCCTCGCCGATGCCGAGATCGTCACCCTCTACGAGCGCCAGGTCCTGGCCCCCCGCGACAAGCGTGCCTATCGCCTCGTGCTCGAGGGCAGTCGCGACATCGGCATTCTGACGGCGCTGAGCCCACTGGGCCTGCTCGACGGCGTGCTCGTGCTCTGGCGCACCACCATGATGCTGCGCAGCATCGCCCGTTCGTATGGCCTGGCACTCAGCCCGGCGGCCTCCTTCAGCCTGCTCAAGAGCTGCATCCGCAACGCCGCCTTGGCCGGCCTCGCCGATGCGGTGAGCCACGCCGCCGTCGAGCATGTCGGCGCCTCGCTCACCGCATTGCTCTCGGCCCGCGCCGGCCAGGGGGCCGGCAACGCGCTGCTCGCCGGCCGGCTCGGCCTCGAGGCCATCCGCCTGACCCGGCCACTGCCCTTCATCAAGGAGCCCGAGCCCCGCCTCGCCCATGTCAGGGCCGCCATCTTCGATGTCGGCGACAAGGCGAAGCGCGAGAAGGTCCCGCTCACGCCCGACAACGAGGCCTCGTAGGAGCGAAAGGACGATGGAGCAGCCTGACGGCACCCATCTGGCCCAGCTCAACGTGGCGACGGCCATCGACGACCTCGACAGCGACCGGCTCAATGGCTTCATGGCCGCCATCCGTGGCGTCAACAAGCGGGCCGAGATGTCACCGGGCTTCGTCTGGCGGCTGCAGGACGAGATCGGCGCTGCCACGGGCATCCAGGCGCGCAACGACCCGCGCCTGATCGTCAACCTCTCGGTCTGGGCCACGGCCGAGGATCTCGAGCACTTCGTCTGGGGCGCCTTGCACAAGAAGGTCTACGCCAAGAAGGCCAAGTGGTTCGCGCCACCCAAGGCGCATCACCTGGTGATGTGGTGGGTCCCCATCGGCCACCGGCCGAGCCTGAAGGAAGCGCTGGCCAGGCTCGATCAGCTGGACGCGCAAGGCGCCACAGCCGACGCTTTCGGTTGGGAGTCCCTGCCCAACGTCCAGCTCTGGCGAACGCAACGCTGCGCTTGAGGCTTGTCCGGTCACGGCTCGGCCACCAGAATGACATCAATCAACGACATGGAGGCCGGCGCAATGGCGCGGAAGAAGAACAAAGACAAGGACGAGAGCAAGGCCCCCCAGGCCGAGGCGGCAGCGCCCGAGAAGATGAAACGCAAGGTGTTCGAGCAGGAGCTGGAGAAGCTGCAGGTCGAGCTCACCCGGCTGCAGGCCTGGGTCAAGGCCGAGGGCAAGCGCATCATCGTCGTCTTCGAGGGCCGCGACACGGCAGGCAAGGGCGGCGTGATCAGCCGCATCACCGCCCGCACCAGCCCCAGGGTCTACAAGCACATAGCCCTGCCGGCCCCCTCCGACCGCGAGAAGAGCCAGCTCTATCTGCAACGCTACATGGCCCATTTTCCGGCCGCTGGAGAGATCATCCTCTTCGACCGTTCCTGGTACAACCGGGCCGGGGTCGAGCGCGTGATGGGCTTCTGCACCGACAAGGAGTACGAAGATTTCCTGCTCCGCGCCCCCAGTTTCGAGCGCTACATCCAAGACAACGGCATCATCTTGATCAAGTACTTCCTCGACGTCAGCCAGGACGTGCAGCGAAGCCGCTTCGAGGCGCGGATCGAGGAGCCGATGAAGCACTGGAAGCTGAGCCCGATGGACACCGAATCGGTGCGCCGCTGGTGGGACTACACCAAAGCCTACCAGCGGATGTTCGCGGCGACCCACACACCCGACACGCCCTGGCACATCGTCCCGGCCGACGACAAGCGACGCGCGCGCCTCAACCTGATCAGCCACCTCCTCGACACCATTCCTTATGAGAAGGTGCCGCCGAGCCTGCCGAAGATCCCGAAGGCGAAGCCTAAGCCCAAGGGTGCCAGCGACACGCTCGGTGCCGGCCAGGTCATCCCGGCACGATACTGACGGGCGCCACGCCTTGAACCCGAATCCGCCGACAGATCGGCGGTCGGCCATCGCCCGCTGGCTGCCCGGCCTGGCGGCGCTACTGGCCTATGACCGGCGCTGGCTGGGCGCCGACGTGGCGGCCGGGCTGTCGGTCGCGGCCATCGCACTCCCGGTCGGCATCGCTTATGCATCGCTGGCCGGCGTGCCGGCCGCCATCGGCATCTATTCGGCGATCTTCCCGCTCTTCGCCTATGCGCTCTTCGGCTCGTCGCGCCAGCTGATCATCGGCCCGGATGCCGCCACCTGCCTGATGGTGGCGGCCACCCTGGCGCCGCTGGCCGCCGGCGATCCCGAGCGCTATCTGGCGCTGCTGCCGATCCTGACGCTGATCACCGGCTGCTTCTATGTGGGTGCTGGCTACGCCAGGCTCGGCTTCATCGCGAGCTTCCTGTCGCAGCCGATCCTCACCGGCTATCTCAACGGCATCGCGCTGATCATTATCGCGGGCCAATTGCCCAAGCTGCTGGGCTACCCCACGGCAGCCGGCGAGTTCTTCCCGCGGCTGATCGAGCTGGCGCAAAACGTCAGCCAGAGCCACTGGCCCACGGCAGCTCTCGGCCTCGGCCTCATGGCGGTCATGATCATCCTGCGCCGGCTGTTTACCGCCCTGCCCGCGGCCCTGGTCGTCGTCGTGCTCGGCATCATCCTCGTCTTCTTCTTGAACCTCGAAGCGCGTGGCGTGCTGACGATCGGCGCCGTGCCCGCGGGCCTGCCGACCTTCGCCCTTGCCGTCTTCAACGTCGAAACCTATCGAAGCCTGCTCGAGAACGCGGCCGGCATCGTCTTGATCAGCTTCACCTCCGGCGTGTTGACGGCCAAAAGCTTCGCCCAGCGCAACGGCTACGATATCAACGCCAACCAGGAGCTCGTGGCCTTCGGCGCCGGCAATCTCGTCTCCGGCCTGACCCAGGGCTTTCCGGTGACCGGCGCCGATTCCCGAACCGCGGTCAACAACGCCATCGGCGGCAAGACCCAGCTCGTCGGCATCGTCGCCGGCATCACCATGCTGCTCGTGCTGTTCTTTCTCACAGCACCGCTGGCGCTGGTGCCGACAGCAGCGCTCGCCGCGGTCATCGTGATCTCCGCCATCGGCCTTTTTGATCTCACAGGCCTCAAGCAGCTCAGCCGAATGAGCCGGCGCGAGGCGCTGATCTCGATCCTCACCACCACAGGTGTGCTCGTGCTCGGCGTTCTCGACGGTGTGGTGGTGGCCGTCGGCCTCTCGCTGGTCTGGATCCTGGCCCTCGCACTCCGCCCGGGCGACGCCGTTCTCGGCCGGGTTCGGGGCCTCAAAGGCTTTCACAGCAAGAGCGACTACCCGCAGGCCGTCACCGAGCCGGGGCTGCTCATCTACCGCTTCAACGCCAACATCGTCTTCTACAACATCGACTACTTCCGCGAGCGCCTGCTCGAGCAGATGCGCCGCTCCACGGAGCCGCTGCGCTGGGTGGTGGTCGATCTCTCACCAGTCAGCATCATCGACTCGACCGCGCTCAACCGCTTCGAGGATCTGCGCGACGAGCTGCAGCTTCGCGATGGCATCACGCTCGCCGTGGCGCGCGCCCGGCAGCAGCTGGCCAAGCATTTCGATCCGAGCTTCATTGCCGAGCGCATGGCGGCCGGGCAGACCCTGTTCTTTCCAACGCTGCGTGCCGCCGTCAAAGCCTACAAGCGGGAAATGCGCGCCAAAGCTGCCGATCCGACCACATAGCGCAGCCCCCGCACAGGTCGACGTCGCCGGCAGCTGCCCGGCACTAGCAGGCTGCTGAAGAAGTCGCGATGGCCGCGATGCGGCCAAAATGGCCGGGAGCGAGAAAGCGCGAGGGACAGCGATGCAGCGCGCATCGCGCCCGACGAAGCTCGCCGGCCATTTTCGCTGCATCCCTTTGGGACGGGACGCTTTTCGCCGCTGCGTGCGTTGCTCGACGCTCGACGATGCGGTGCATCGCCTTCGCGCCGAGCGCCTGCTCAGCTGTGAAAATCGATCCCGTCGCGGCCGTCGGGACTTCTTCAGCAGCCTGCTAAACCCGAAACCGGGCACGCCCGAGCACGCGCCAAACCTAATGGTGGGTCACCCCTCACTACGCCCAAATACGTTAACATATTGTTAACGAGCATCGGCTCGGCGTACCAATGCCCCGAGAGACCAAGCGTGCTCGCCAAGGAAGCACGCGAATTGGGATGGAGACCCGGCCATGTGGGACGGGAGAGCCTGGCGCTGGTTAACGATCGCGCTCGCCATTTTTGCCCTCGGCGGCACGGCATCGGCATCGCCGTTGTCGACGTCCTGGTTCGAGCGCGCCGCGCCGGCACCACTCTTGCGCGACTTCACCGCGGGCACGATCCGCGGCCCGGCCGGCTGGGAAGCCTGGTGCCGTGACGCCGCCGCCAAATGCCAGCGGACGCATGCCGCCGTCATTGGCCTGGATGACGCGACCGCCGGCGTGCTGGCCAAGGTCTTCGCCACCGTCCTGGCGCGGATCACCCCGGTCGAGGAGCCGCCAGGCCAGGACCATTGGCGGCAGATCGACCATCCAGGTGTCGGCGATTGCGACGACTACGCCATCACCTGGCGCGAGGCCCTGGTCGCCGCCGGCCTGCCGCGCGGTGCCATGGACATCGCCGTCGCCGAGACCGAGCAGGGCGAGATTCACGCCGTCCTCGCCATCCATACCAGCCAGGGCACGCTGATCTTCGACAACCGCTACCCGACGCCCCGCGCCTGGACCAGCCTGCCCTATGCCTGGCTCGCCATCGAGCCGGTGACCACCGAGCTGGCCGTCTGGCAGGCCCTGCCCGACCACCAGCGCATCGGCAACACGCCACCGCTCACAGCGGAGGGCGAGGCGCCGCGCTGAGCCGCTGACCACGGGACCAGAGTGTCTCTCAGCGTCCCATCAAAGGATGCGCCGGCGTCATGAGCCCGGCTTGCAAGAGCGCGATGCCCATCGCCGCCAGCAGCAGCCCGCCGAGCAGGGCCACGACGTCGACCGCTCGGGCCCACCCGCGTCCCGCTGATCTCCAGCCGCTGCGCCACCCGGCCGGCCTGCTCGCGGGCCAGCACCGCAAGCGCGGCGAGGCCCGAAACGGTGAGCGCCGTGCCGATCGACATGGCGACGACCGCCGCAATGCCGGCGAGCCGCAGGTTCAAGGCGATCGCCAGAACCAGCACCAGGATGGCGCCGGAGCAGGGCCGAAGTCCGATCGACAGGATGCCGGCGGCGAAAGCTTTGCTCGGCGGCGGTGCATGGTGGTGGTCATGGTGCCCGCCACAACCACCACACGCCACAGCCGTCTGCGGCCGCAACAGGTTGCGCCCGTGCCGCCAGACCAGAAAAAGCCCGAGCGCGGCAACCAGCGCGAAGCTCATGAGCTCGATGCGATCGGTGAGCCATTGGCTCTGCCGGGCCGTCTGCGCGAAGACCAGCATCGCCGCGAAGACGGCGACAATGGCGACCACACCCTGGAGCAGGGATGCTGTGACCGCGAGTGCGATGCCGCGCCAGAGCGTCTCCTTCTGGGTCGCCAGATAGGTGGTGATCACCACCTTGCCGTGCCCAGGCCCGGCGGCATGGAAGACGCCGTAGAGAAAGCCAAGGAGAGCCAGCCAGAGCACGGCAGCCTGGCCACCCGACTGGACAGCCCTGAGCGCCGTCGCCAGGCCCTGATGCAATTCGCGCTGCGTCGCCACGATCCAGGCCATCAGCTGGACCCAGGCGGCTCCCGGATCGACAGCGCCGGTGGCCACTGCAGCGACCACGCTGCCCACGATCGCGACGCCCAGCGCCAGCGGCACGTGGCGAAGCACACCGCCACTCCTGCCACTCGCGCGAGACCCGCTGACCGCCATCTCTCAGCTGCAATCGATGGTGGCGAGCTCGGCGAAATGCCGCCCCAGGCCGGTTTCGCCGGTCTGGCTCGCATCGAGCATGAAGGCCAGCGACACCTGCTCGGCGGTGGGCGATGGCGGCATGACGAAGACGGTGCAGGCATCGCTGTCGATGCCGTCCAGCACCGGCGAGATGCCTTCCTTGTAGAGCACCTCGATGTAGTAGGTCGGATCGTAGACAGCGAGCGCGAAGGCCCCATCCGCCGGGTCGGCCGGTGCCGCCAAGGGCACCACGAAGGACAGCCAGAGCCGTTCGCCGCGCAAGCCCGTCTCATAAGAGCGAACCTCGTCCAAAGCGAGCTTGCGCCCGTCCTGCCGGAGGTCGGTGAAGTAGTCGAACTCCCGCAGATTGGCGAGATTTTCGACCGCCACGTCGGTCAGAAACGCGGCCGGCTCGATGCCGGCCGTGACGAACTCCTCGGCGATGAAGGCCGTGTAGAACTCGTCGAACAGCCAATCCAGCTCGATCGCCTCCAGCCGGCCCGCATCATCGAAGATCAGCCGGCTTTCGAGGTCGATCCAGGAATGCGGATGCGCCAGCACCGGCAACGGTGCCGCCAGCGCTGCGGCCAGAGCTGCGACGAGCACGGTTGGGCGAACGAACGGGAGCATGATGTTCCTTTAGGCAGACGCAGTTCTGACATAGGGTCGGCGTCCGCTGGCCGCAATGACAGAGCCCGGGGCTGTTGCCCGCACTGCCGAACGTGTCATCACGCCAGCACAGGCATGGTTCCGGGGGGACCTATGATGCGATCGCAACACCGCGCTCTCGCCATTCTCCTGGCCGTCGCTGGCGGCGTCGCCTCGCTCGCCCCGCCAATGGCCGCCGCAAATGAGGCGCTGGTGGGCCAGACGTGCACCGCCTGCCACGGGCTCAACCAGATCGAGCGGAGCAGCGGCTACACCGCCGAGGGCTGGCGCTCACTCATCGCCACCATGGTCGATCTCGAGGGCACAGCTGAGCTCGACCAGCTCACCGCCTACCTCGCCGAAACCTATCCGCCGCATGACCGCCGCGCGCCCAACCTGGTCGACGGCGAGGTGACCATCGCCTTCACCGAATGGGTGGCACCGACCCTGGGCCAGCGCTCACGCGACCCGATCGAGGCGCCGGACGGCTCGATCTGGTGGGCCGGCATGTGGGCCGATCTCGCCGTCCGCGTCGATCCGGCGACAGGCGAAATCCGCGAGTACCAACTGCCGGCCGGCACGCAGCCGCACACCGTCACCACCGATGCCGAGGGCCGTACCTGGTTCACCGGCAACGGCAACGCCACCATCGGCCGGCTCGATCCCGACACTGGCGACATGGACGTCTACGAGATGCCCGACCCGGCCGCCAAGGATCCGCATTCGGCGATCGTCGATACGGCCGGCCTCGTCTGGTTCACGCTGCAACGCTCGAACATGGTCGGCCGGCTCGGCCCCGCCTCCGGCCAGATCGACCTCGTCACCATGCCGACAGCAGGCTCGAGGCCCTATGGCATCAAGCTCAGCGCCGACGAGACGCCCTGGGTCGCCGCCAATGGGAGCAACCGGCTCTACGAGATCGACCGCGACAGCATGGCCGTCACCGAGCACGTGCTGCCGGACCCCGCGACCACGGTCCGCCGCCTCGATTTCGCCAGCGACGACACGATCTGGTACGTCAATTCGCGCCGCGGCCGGCTCGGCCACCTGGACCCGGCGACCGGCGAGGTTCGCGAATGGGACTCGCCGAGCGGCGCGGATTCGCACCCTTATGCGATCGCCGTGATCGACGACATCGTCTGGTACAACGAATCCGCAAAACGGCCCGACGCGTTGGTCCGCTTCGACCCGGCGACGGAAACCTTCCAGAGCTGGCCCATCCCCTCCGGCGACATCCATGCCGGCATCGTCCGGCACATGCGCGCGACGCGAAGCGGCGACCTCCTGATCCACCAGAGCAGCACCAACCGCACCATGCTGGTGGAGGTCACGAGCCCTAGAATCGCCACCGATTGAGCCTCAGCTCTCAATGCCTCACCGGCGGCGGTCCGTAAGGCTCGTTAACCTCGCCTTAACCATGCCTGCCTATCCTCGGGCGCATCTCGAGCCCGTTGGAGCAGCAGCCCATGAGCATGGCCGATGTCTGGCAGACGACCCCGGTCGTGCCGACCATCCCGCTGGCCGAAAGCCTGCGCCTGGCAGCCAGCCGCAGCGGCCGCAGCCTCGGCCAGCTGATCAGGGAGCTGGCGAGCCTGGCCAGGGCGCCGGGTCGGCTGCAGCCCCATGACTACTTCTACTACCGCCTGTTCGAGCCCGGCTTCGATGCCGCAACGCAGCGGCGCTTCGTCGGCAAGCGGCTCGAGGCACGGCTCCACGACCTGACCTGCGACAAGGACTGGTGGATCGTTGCCCACGACAAGCTGGTTTGCTACGCCGTGCTGCAGGCCGCAGGCTTGCCCGTGCCGCGCACGCGCGCACTCTACCGCGACGGCGCCGCCTTCGGCACCGGCCAGGGTCTGCAATCCCTGCCCGACCGTGCGGCGCTCGCAGCCGCGCTGCGCGGCGGCATCACCTATCCGCTCTTCGGCAAGCCGGTCCGCGGCATCCGCAGCGTCGGCGTGCTGAGCATCGACGGCTATGATGGCGCCACCGACCAGCTGCAGCT
Organism: uncultured Alphaproteobacteria bacterium; assembly: GCA_942491185.1. Lineage (GTDB taxonomy): Bacteria > Pseudomonadota > Alphaproteobacteria > Geminicoccales > Geminicoccaceae > SLRI01. The sequence continues at coordinate 497,857 of CALOAB010000018.1, forward strand.
CGCCCAGGGCCATGCGGTCGCGGTCGACGAGGTGCTCGACGCTGTCGGCGTCTATGCCAAGGACGGCTATCTGCTGCAGGATCGCATCGCCCAGCACCCGGCGATCGAAGGCTTATGCGGTGCCGCGGTCGCCACGGTTCGCCTGATCGTGCTGCTGACGCCGGCAGGCCGGGTCATCCACCGGGCACTCTTGAAGCTGCCGGCCGGCAACAATGTCGCCGACAATTTCTGGCGAGACGGCAATTTGCTCGCCGCCCTCGATCCGTCCAGCGGTCGGATCACCCGCGTGGTCGAGGGCGTCGGCGCACATGCTCGCGCGGTCGACCGCCACCCGACCAGCGGCGCTCCCTTGCTCGATGTCCAACTGCCCGACTGGGCGGAAATCCGCGATCTGGTCGATCGCGCGGCCACGGCGCTCCCCGGTGTGCGCATGCAGGCCTGGGACGTGGCGCTCGGCGTCGACGGCCCGCTCCTGGTCGAGGTCAATATCGGCGGCGACTACAACCTGCCGCAGCTCGCCACCGGCACCGGCATGCTCGATGCGCCGTTCCGTGCTTTTCTCGACCATTGCGCGCGCGAGCGCGGCCTGGAGCGCCAGCTGGCCAAGCTCAAGCTCGGCACTGCATGAGCGCTTCTCAGAAGCGGACCTGGCGCAGCCGGAGCGCGTTGCCGATCACCGAGACCGAGCTCAGGCTCATCGCCGCAGCCGCGATGATCGGGCTCAAGAGAATGCCAAAGAACGGGTAGAGCGCACCAGCGGCGATCGGCACCGCCAGCACATTGTAGCCGAAGGCGAGAACCAGGTTCTGGCGGATATTGGCGAGCACGGCCCGGCTCAGGCGGCGGGCGCGAACGATGCCGGCAAGCTCGCCCTTGACCAACGTCACCCCGGCGCTCTCCATGGCGACGTCCGCGCCGGTGCCCATGGCGATGCCGACATCGGCCATGGCCAGGCCCGGCGCATCGTTGACCCCGTCGCCGGCCATGGCGACCAGCCGTCCCTCGCCCTTGAGCCGGCTTATGACCTCGCCCTTGGCCTCGGGCAGCACCTCGGCCTCGACCCGCTCGATGCCGAGCTGCCTGGCCACCGCCTCGGCCGTCCGCCGGTTGTCACCGGTAGCCATGACGATCTCGACCCCATCAGCCCGCAGCGCGTCGAGCGCCTCTCGGGCACCCGCCTTCAGGGGATCAGCAATGGCCAGCAGGCCGGCCACCTCGCCTTGCACGGCCATGTAGACGACCGTCTCGCCGGCGGCCTGCCGCCGCTCCATGACCGCCTGCAGGGGGCCCGGCTCCAGCTCGAGCTCGGCGAGCAACGCCGCATTGCCGAGCGCTATGGCCTGGCCCGCGACGGCGCCCTGGACCCCCTTGCCGGTGAGCGATTCGAAGCTCGAGGCTGCGTGGCGCTCGAGCGACCGGCTCTCTGCCGCCTCGACGATGGCAGCGCCCAGCGGGTGCTCGCTGCCCCGCTCGAGCCCGGCCGCCAGCGCCAGGAGCGCATCGGCGCCCGGCCCGCCCGGCACCGTCTCGATCCCGACCAGCTCGGGCCGGCCGCGGGTCAGGGTGCCGGTCTTGTCGACGACCAGCGTATCGACGGCGGCCATGCGCTCCAGCACCTCGGCGTTCTTGACCAGCACCCCAGCCCCAGCACCGCGGCCGACGCCCACCATGATCGACATGGGCGTCGCGAGGCCAAGCGCGCAGGGGCAGGCGATGATCAAGACCGAGACCGCGACGATCACGGCATAGGCCATGGCCGGCGGCGGGCCGAGCAGACTCCAGGCCACGAAAGCCAGCACCGCCACGGCCAGCACGGCGGGCACGAAGTAGCTCGCCACCTTGTCCACCAGACGCTGCACCGGCGCCTGCGAGCGCTGCGCATCCGCCACCAGCTTGACGATCTGCTGCAAGGTGGTGTCGGCGCCGACGCTCGCCACGGTCATGATGAAGCCACCCCGGCCATTGAGCGTGCCGCCGGTGACCGGCTCGCCGGCCTGTTTCTCGACGGGCATGGCCTCGCCGGTCAGCATCGATTCGTCGACGGCACTCCTGCCTTCGACGACGATGCCGTCGGTCGGCACCTTCTCGCCGGGCCTGACCCGCAGCCGATCGCCGACGCGCAGCTCGTCCAGCTCCACATCGTGCTCGTCGCCCGCCGCCTCGATCCGCCTCGCCGTGTTGGGCGTCAGCTCGAGCAGTGCGCGAATGGCACCCGAGGTGCGCTCCCGCGCCTTCAGCTCGAGCACCTGGCCTAGCAGAACCAGCGTCACGATCACGCCCGCCGCCTCGAAATAGAGCCCGACCTGGCCATGCGCCGTGCGAAAGGCCGCCGGGAACAGACCGGGGACCAACACGGCAACCAGGCTGTAGAGCCAGGCGATGCCGGTGCCGATCGCGACCAGGGTGAACATGTTGTAGTGGCGGGTCTTGAGCGACTGCCAGCCGCGCACGAAGAACGGCCAGCCGGCCCAGAGCACGATCGGCGTCGCCAGCAGCAGCTCGAGCCCGTTCAGCACCGTCGCCGGCAGCGCCTGGAAGAGGTCGGGCAGCAGATGCCGCCCCATGGCGACGGCAACCAGCGGCACGGCGAGCGAAGCTGCCACCCAGAACCGCCGCCGCATGTCGAGATACTCGTCGCTCGGGCCCATATCGGCGGTCACGGTCTCAGGCTCGAGCGCCATGCCGCAAATCGGGCACTCGCCCGGGCCGATCTGCCTTATCTCCAGATGCATCGGGCAGAGAAAGACCGTGCCCTCTGCCACCTTCCCATGATCCACCGGCGCCTTGGCGGCGTGGCCGTGGCAGCAGCCGGCCGGTGTCGCCGGCGCGGGCGCGGATTCGGACACCGACTCGGGCGACTGACGATCTCGGACCTCGACGGCCATGGCACCTCTCCCTCGACAAGCCAACCGCCCAGCTAGTCCTTCCAGCAACTGGAAGGTCAAGGCGGAAAATGCGGGGAGCTCGCGCGCCGACGCGATCGCGCAGCCGTTGCCAGGCGCATCTCGCGGCGACGCCGACAGCGCGCCGCCGGCGCAGCGCAAGGCGCCGGACCGAGGTGACCGGCAGCCGCGCCGGCGCGACGATCGCGGGCCGGCCCTGTGGCCAGAACCCTTGTGCCGGCTGGCCCGGTGAGTATCAATGCGCGGGCGAAAGCCACCAAGGGAGGACGACAATGCGTGTGTCAGAGCTGCGGGCCTTCGACAAGCAGGCGCTCGTCACCATCGACGGCACCGCCACCGTGCGGGACGCCGTGAAGACCATGGCCGAGAAATCGATCGGTGCCATCCTCATCGTCGAGGCCGGCAAGGTGGCCGGCATCTTCACCGAGCGCGACCTGATGACCAAGGTCGTGGGCAAGGAGCTGGACCCGAGCTCGACCCTGATCGCCGATGTGATGACCGGCTCGCCGAAGACCGCGCGGGCGAACGACGCGGCGATCGACAGCCTCGAGCTGATGGCCTCGGGCGGCTTTCGGCATCTGCCGGTGGTCGATGACGAGGGCCACCCCATCGGCATCGTGAGCCAGCGCGACTTCGTCGCGACCACCCTGCCCCAGGCCTTGTCGCTCGCCCGGCAGACGGCGCAGGCGACGGTCGCCAAGCGCTACCAGCCGGTGACCATCATCGCCAGCGTCGTCGCCTACACGCTGGTGATCGTCCTCGCCGTCTCGATCTTCACCTGAGACCAGGCCGAACGGCCGGCCGGAGATGAACGCGCTCTAGCAACCTGCTAGGGTCGAGGCGCCCGCTTGCTCAAGATGCGCTGCAGCGTTCGGCGGTGCATGTTGAGCCGGCGCGCCGTCTCCGAGACATTGCGGTTGCACTGCTCGAACACCCGCTGGATGTGCTCCCAGCGCACCCGGTCCGCCGACATGGGCGAATCGTCCACCTTGGAGTCGACATCCCCGACCAGTGCGGCGGCCAGCTCCTCCGGCTTCACCGGCTTCGCCAGGTAGGCGAGCGCCCCGGCCTTGGCGGCGACGATGCTGGACGCGATACTGTCATAGCCGGTCAGCACCACGACCCGCAGCCCCGGACGCAGGGTCTGCAACGACTCGACCAGCTCCATGCCGTGACCGTCACCGAGATTGAGGTCGATCACGGCGAAATCCGGCTGAAACGTGGCCGCTACGTCGTAGGCCTCGCGCAACGACTCGGCGGTTGCCACCTCGTAGCCGACGCGCTCGAGCGAGCGCACGAGATTGCGCCGCAAGGGCGCATCGTCGTCGACCAGGAGCAAGCGCCCCGCCTGACCCGGCGGCGCTGTGCCGGCACCCGTTTCGGTTCCGCCGATCATCAGAGCCTCCAGTTCTTTCTCGTCGGCCGCGCTGCGTGCCCGGCTGGCACATCTCGACGGCCGCTTGCCGCCAAGCGCGACACTACTCCCTGGGCGCCCGCTTGTTGAGGATACGCTGCAGCGTGCGGCGGTGCATGTTGAGCCGTCGTGCCGTTTCGGACACATTGCGGTTGCACTGCTCGAACACCCGCTGGATGTGCTCCCAACGCACCCGGTCGGCCGACATCGGGTTGGCCGGCGGCGGCGGCAAGCCGCTGCCGGTGCTCAGCAGTGCTGCGATCACGTCGTCGGCGTCGGCAGGCTTGGCGATGTAGTCGACGGCACCGGCCTTGATCGCCGCCACCGCTGTCGCGATGTTGCCGTAGCCGGTGAGCACGACGATCCGCACGCCGGCATGCAGCTCGCGGATGCGGGTCACCAGGTCGATGCCAGAGCCGTCCTCGAGACGCAGATCGATCACCGCATAGGCCGGCTTGATCGAATGCGCGATGTTCAGGCCCTCCTTCAGGCTCTCGCCCGCATAGACCTGAAAGCCCCGCCGCTCCATCGCCCGCTGCAGGCTGCGGCGCAGCGGCGCGTCGTCGTCGACCAGCATCAGCACCGGCGGCTCGCCGGTGGTCAGGCGCTGGTGCACCGGCTCGTTCAACGTTTCCATCTCAATCGTCACAGTGAGGACTCCCGTCCTATCTGTTCAAGGGCGCCGGTTGGCCACTCGATGGCGACCAAAGCACCTTTCTCGCGGTGAGACAACTTGTCTCGGTTGGCAAAATGGACCTTGGCCCCCGTTCGGGCAAGCAGCGTCTTGGCAATGAAGACGCCCAGCCCAAGGCCGCCTTCCTTGCGACGGGTGGAGAGATACGGCTCTCCCAGCCAGTCGAGCACCTCGGGCGTGAAGCCCGGACCGTCATCGGCGATCTCGACACTCACCGCCCCCTGCCGGACGTGAACGCTGATCTGCACGCGTGTCTGGGCGAATCTGACGGCATTGTCGATGAAGTTGGTCATGGCATGACGCAGCTCCGGCGCCCAGGCGACAACTGGCTCAGCCTGCAGCGGCGCCACGGACGCCGTCACCTCGACCGTCACGGCGCGGCCGCGATAGGCATCGGCCATGGTGTCGAGCAGGCTGGAAAGCGGTGCTCGCGAGAAGCTCGAGTGCCGCTTGTCGCGGTCGCCGCCCCGACCGAGCGTCGCCAGCATCTCGCGGCAGCGCTTGGCCTGCGCCAGCAGCTCGTCGACGTCCTCCTTGAGCGGGCTCGACGCCGGCAGCTCGCGCACCAGCTCCTTGGCGATGATGTTGATGGTCCCGAGCGGCGTGCCCAGCATGTGGGCCGCCGCCGCCGCTTGGCCACCCAGGGCGGAAAGCTCCTGCTCGCGGGCCAACGCCAGCTGGGTCGCCGCGAGCGCCAGCGCGTGTCGCCGCGCATCGTCGGCCAGACGCCAGACATAGCCCGCCACCATCGAGACGGCGAGCGACATCGCCAGCCAGACGCCGAACAGATAGAGCGGCGGCAGGCTGAGGCCGCCATCGAGCCACGGCAGCTCGCTCGGCAGCGCCGCCATGGTGGCGAGCGACAGCAGGGCAGCGGCCGTGAGCCCGGCCGTGCGTTCCCGGCCCAACGTCGCTGCACCGAGCCCAACCGGCAGCACGAGCAGGAGCATGAACGGATTTTGCAGCCCACCGGTCATCGCCAGCAGGTAGGCGAGCTGCAAGACATCGAAGAGCATCAGCGCGAAAATCGGATTCTCACCCAGACGATCAGCTGGTGCTCCAATGACTTGCAGAAAAATGTTCAGCGCCAAGGTGACCAGAAGGGCGGGGACCAGCCAGTGCATCGGCAACTCGATGCCGAGCGAGAAATGCACGAATAGAATGGTGAAGACCTGACCGCCCAGCGCTACCCAACGCATCACCGCGAGGGTGAAGAATCGCACCTGCCCCTCGCCGAGCCCGCCGCCAGAGCCGAGCTCCCGCAGCCATCGCCGCAGCACGCCGGCAGACGCATCGTCCTTGCTGTCATCGGCGGCAGTGCCGCGGGGCAGTGTCTCGTTGGCCATCGGTGTTCCCTCAGAGCTGGTCCGTGACGGTCACGCAGCTCTGCGTCGGCTGGCGATCGATGACCGGCGCGGCGTCCAGCGCAGCCTCGCGATACCGGAACGCAGCGCGAGCCATGCGCCGAAGCCGATCATCTGGCCGCGGTCGAGGCATGTATCGTGCAGCAAGAATGACCTGTTGCACGCCCATGACAAGGGCGCCGTCACCTCGAGGGCGAACAGGGGAGCGGTGCGAGCGACGAAAAGAAGCCCGCCCGGGAGACCCGGACGGGCTCGAATTGGCGGGCGCAAGCGCCCTCTCGCAACGGCGGCGCCACAGCGCCCGACGGCGGCGACACAGGGCTGGATCGCAAGGCCCTGAACCGTGGAGACCGCCGAGCCTGCAACGGCTGCAGCACCGACGCTATTTGTCGGCTTGAGCACGCCGGTACGCGCAATGTCAAGAACAAGTCGAGGAAAAGACCACGAATGGTCAACTCTTGTAAAAGAAATTTACAGTTCAACCGATAGAAGAATTCGTCGAGTTGTCAGACGCGTCGCCACTCAATCTCGCAAGCCGTGGCTGCGCAGCAGATCATAGAGTGTGGGACGACTGACGCCCAGCAATCGCGCGGTCTTGGAAATATTGCCGTCGGCGCGGGCAAGCGCGCGGCGCAGGGCACCGATCTCGGCGCGTTCGCGCACCTGACGCAGGTTCAAGACCGCGTAATCCTCGTCCTCGGCGGCGAGATCGAGCTCGGCGTGGCCCATTCGATTGCTCTCGGCCATGATGATCGCCCGCTGCAGCCGAGTCTGCAGCTCGCCCACGTTGCCAAGCCATGCGTAGGCGTCAATGGCGTCGAGTGCCTCGGCGGTCAGCGTCACCCGCTTCTTGCCGAGTTCGTCGACGAAGCGAGCGAGGAAATGCCGGGCGAGCAGGATCGCATCACCGGCGTGATCGCGCTAAGGTGGCGTCTCCAGGGGCATCTCGGTAAGCTGGTAGCAAAGATCCTCGCGGAACGTGCCAGCGGCGATTAGCCCCGGGGTGGTCGGCATGTAGATTGGGGGGGGCGGGGGGGGGGGGGGAAGGTCCGGGGGAGCTTGGCGTAACGGGTGGCGACGCGAGGAAGTCCTTGAGGGCGAGGCCGCCTCGAGCGCCATCGCTGCTTGTAGGCCTCTTTGTCATGGCGGATTTGGGGGTTTCGGGGTCTGTGGGGGGGTTGTGCGGCGTGCTGAGCGGCGTGTGCGGGGGGGGTGAGTGGCGCGGGCGACCGAGGAGGGGGGGGGCGATGTGGATCTTGGGCGGGCCGCCTGGCGGGGGCCGGCCGCTTGATCATGCGCCGTTTTTTTGGCTGTGTTCGCATTGGCTGTTGTTCATGCTATGTTCTTTTCGAAGTGGAGGGAACACGCTGATGCGCAACGACGATTTCAACGTGCTGCTCGACATGGTGGCTCGCCTTGACGTTGAGCAAAAGCAGCGCCTCCAGGCGGCGCTCGCCACGGGCGAAGAGGCGGTCGCCGTGATCGAGCTGCTGGAGGCCCGCCTCGATCCGCAGCCGACATGTCCGAATTGCCTGATGGAAGGAGCGCGCCCCTGGGGCCGAAGCCACGGGTTGCGGCGCTATCGCTGCACTGCCTGTGGCCGGACCTTCAACGCGCTCACCGGCACACCCTTGGCGCGCTTGCGCAAGAAGGAATGCTGGCTGCGATTTGCCACCTGCCTGTCCGAGACCGCGACGGTGCGCGAGGCGGCGGTGCGATGCGATGTCGCCAAGGCCACGAGCTTTCGCTGGCGCCATCGGTTCCTGCGCACCGGCGTCGCCGATGCGGAGGCGCTGAGCGGCATCGTCGAGGCCGACGAGACCTTCTTCAGGCACTCGTTCAAGGGCTCCTGGTGCTGGCGAAGGCAACTCGATCCACCATCCAGACCGCCGAAGAGGCGCGCCACGCCGGCACGGAAGCGCGGACTGAGCGACGAGCAGGTGCCCGTCCTCGTCACCCGCGACCGTGCCGGTGCCACCCGTGCCGCCGTGCTCGCCGATCGCAGCGCACAAGCCGTCGATGCCGCCATCGGCGGGGCCCTGCCGACGGACGCCGTCCTCTGCAGCGACAACCATCGCGCCTTCGACGTGGTCACGCGCAAGCGCGGCATCCGCCACGAGACGATCAACCTCGGCGCCGGCGAGCACGTAAGGGACACAACCTGGCACATCCAAAATGCCAACGCCCGCCACAGCCGCCTCAAGGGCTGGGTCGCTGGCTTCAAAGGCGTCGCCACGAAGTACCTGCCCAACTACCTCGCCTGGCATCACGTGCTGGATCGAAAGCCTGCCAATTCGGATCATGGGGAATGGCTACGGTTGGCGATCAACAGCTAATGGGAACACAGCCTTTTTTGGCGCCGGCCGCCGAGCGATGAGCTTTGACATACGTGCTGTCGACCGCAACCGTGCCGCCGAGATGCCCGGCTTCGGTCAAAGCCTCGAGCATCTTTTGCCAGATCTTGCGATGTGACCAGCGGTTGAAGCGATTGTAGATCGTCGTCCGTGGGCCGTATTCCGGCGGACAATCCCGCCAGCGGCAGCCGGACCGCAGCACATGGAAAATGCCACTCAAGACCCGCCGGTCATCGACCCGCCGCGCGCCCGGCTGGTTCTTCGGCAGCATTGGCTCGAGCAAAGACCACGCTTCGTCGCTCAGCCAGAAATGATTGCTGTTCATTGCTGAAGCCCTTGACGTTTCCGCAACATCAAGATCCACATAAATACAACCTGAGCGTTTTGCATGACGGTCTTGATCGGTCTGGTGCGGCCTCGGTGGGCTTTTTTTCGAGCTGAAGAACGTCCAGGGTCGACTACGTCATGCCATTTCGCCTCATTTTCCGTTGTTCGGGCACACCTCGCCCCCGAATCCCCCTCATCGGACCAGCACCATGGCGGTCTTGAGATTGTAGGCCGAGGCGAAGAGCTGGAGATGCGTGCCGTTACGGGCCAGGCCGAGGTAGCGGCAGCGGGCGAAGTCGTAGGGCCCCTTCATCAGGGCGAACGGCCGTTCGACAGCGGCGCGGACCACGGCGGCGGCCTTGTTGAAGTATTTCTGCCACGTCTTCAGCGGTCTGTTGCGTCTCGCTTGATAGAGGATGCGTGGCTTGATGCCCGCGACTTTCAATCGCTCGCGGCGCTTGGTGTCGTCGTAGGCCTTGTCGGCATAGACCGCCGTCTCGTCGCCCTGGATCAGCGCGTCGGCGGCCTGGCTGTCGTGGAGTTGGGCTGTCGTCAGCACCGCCCGGCGGATCAAATCCGAGAACTCGTCAGTGGCGATATGCGCCTTGTAGCCGAACGACGTCTTGCCGTTCTTTTTCGTAAACGGCATCCGGATCGCGCGCCGACACCTCGCCCACATCGCCCGAGGGCGGGCGCGCCGCCGACTTCACGATGCTCGCGTCGATCAAGGTGCCTCGCCTGAGGATCAGCCCGCGCGCGTCCAACTGAGCGTTGATCTCGGCCAGCAGCCGCTCGCCCCAGGTGACGCCACCGGCACCTTTCTGGGCTAGCTTCTGGCGAAAACGCCAGATCGACGCATGGTCCGGCACCGATCGATCCAGCGGTATGCCACAAAACCGGCGAAACGACAGCCGATCGTCCACCGCCGCCACCAATGCAGGGTCACTCAACCCGTGCTACTGCTGCAGCAAAAGCAGCTTCACGTAAGTCAAGATCGGGTACGAGGGCGCCACCCTCACGACTCGCATAGACAGCCGAGAACAACGCCTCCAATCGCGACCAATCGACCAACCGATCGATCTCATCCAGCCACCCATCCTTCGACTTGCGCTGCCAGACAAACGCCTCGACCAGATTACCCTGCCCGAAGTCAACCCGCATGAAATGGCACCTCCAGCGCGATTTATCGTTTTAAAGCAGAGACTTGGCAGTCATGCAAAGGGCTCAAATTATGCAATATGTTGATGGGGTTTACAGCCTAGCCATGCGATAGGGGGCTTCGGCGGTCTCGGCGATCTTGTTCACCGCAGCAACGACAGAGCCCAGATCGACGGACTGGACAAGATCATGGATGTTGAGCGATTCCGTGGCCGTCTCACTGGGAGTCTGGGATCAGAGGCCCTTTCTGAAGATGACCGAGAGATCGTTCGGCGGCTTCTGGAGGCTTGGTCGAAGCGCGATAAGGGCCATGATTGAACTACGCTTTCCGGGACGCCTCCTTTCTTAACGATTGAGCGCAGTGGTCGAGCTTGCAACCAGAACTGCCGCCGCCTGATGCAAAGCTCGAATGATCCTGGACATTTCCCGTGCTCAGGCCGCCACGCGGGCTGGCGTTTGCGGATTGCGCCAGCTGCGCATACCCCTCACGTGTCTGCGGGGTCTTGATCCCCAAAATACCGCTGGCGACTTGGGTGCGGAGGACTTGGGCGGTGCCGCCGCCGATGGTGAACATGCGGACGTCGCGGTACATGCGCTCGAGGGGCTCCTGGTCGCCGTAGCCGCGGGCGCCGAACATTTGGAGCGCGTCGTTGACCACCTTGATGGCGGCTTCGGCGGCGAAGAGCTTGGCGCGGGCGGCCATGGTCATGTCGGGGAAGGTGCTGCCGTTGGGGCCGCGTGAGCGGGCGGCGTCCATGAGCATCAGGCGGGACGCGTGGACGGCTGTGTCCATGTCGGCGAGCATCCATTGCAGGCCCTGGAACTCGGCGAGCGGCCGGCCGAACTGCTCGCGCTCCAGGAGGTAGCGTTTGGCGTGGTCGAGGGCGCCGGCGGCGATGCCCATGGCCACGGTGCCGGCGCCGACGCGCTGGCTGTTATAGGCGTTCATCAGGTCGGCGAAGCCGTGGCGCAGGCCCGATGGCGGGGTCAGCAGGCTCGAGGCGTCGAGTGCCACGTCGGTGAAGCGCAATTCGGCCTCGGGCATGCCGCAGAGGCCCATGTTGCGCTCCAGGCGCACCACCTCGAAGCCGGCCGGGTCCTGGCCGTTCTCGGGATCGCGGGTCAGGAGGAAGCCGCCGATGCCGAGATTGTTGCCGGTTTCGTCGATGACGTTGGCGAAGACGAGGTGCAGCTTGGAGAGGCCGCCGCCGGTGATCCAGTGCTTGGTGCCGTTGAGGATGTAGCGGTCGCCGCGCGCTTGTGCGGTGGAGGTCATCATGGTGGCGGCACTGCCGGCGCCGGGCTCGGTGATGCAGATCGCGGGCTTGTCGCCGGCCAGCACGAAGGGCGCAGAGTGGCGTTTTTGCGCCTCGGTGCCGTAGGCCATGATGGCGCTGACCCCGCCCATGTTGGCTTCGACGACGATCCGCGCGGTGAGCGCGCAGGCGCCGGCGATGGGCTCGATGACCTCGAGGACGTCCGCAAAGGACGCGCCCAGGCCGCCATACTCGGTCGGGATGGTCATGCCCATGATGCGGGCGTCGACCAGATCCCTGACATTGTCCCAGCAATAGACGCGCTCGCGGTCCCAGTGGGCGGCGCGCCCGGCGAAGACGGGGGCCAGGTCGCGGGCGGATGCTATGGCGGTCCTGATGGCGGTGCGGATGGCATCGGTGCGGGTGGCGGGGGTCATCGATAAGCCTCCTTGTCTTTGTTAAAAATCATTCATTTTCAAATTCAATTCAATGGAATAAATTTGGATCATAAGTTAAGGAAAGTTGATGCACACGCGGAGCCTGCGCACCTTCGTCGCGATTGGCCGGGTCGAGTCCTTCGCTGTGGCGGCCCGGCAGCTGAACATGACGCTGTCGGCCGTGTCGATGCAGATGAAGGCGCTCGAGGAGCGGTTCGGGATCGAGCTGTTCGATCGCAGCGTTCGACCGCCACGCCTGACGCCGCTGGGGCGGCAGCTCATGGACCATGCGCAGGAGGTCGTTGCGGCCGAGGACGCGTTCGTGGCGGCGGCCAGCTTCGACGACGCCGTTGCCGGTCAGTTCGCCATCGGCTTCGTCAACACGGCGAGCGTGCGGCTGCTGCCCGACTTCCTGGTGCTGGCCAAGACACGGCTGCCGCGGATGCGCTTCGAGCTGAGCACCGGGCTGTCGCACGTGCTCGAGGAGAAGGTGCAGAACGGCACGCTGGATGCCGCCGTGGTGACCGAGCCCGTGCAGCAGGGCGCGCGGCTGGACTACCTCCCGATCGTCACCGAGCGCATCCTGTTCGCGGCGCACGCCGAGGTGACGACCCGCGATCCGGCGGAGTTGGCGGCGACCACGCCGTTCCTGCAGTTCCAGCCCAACGCCGGCATCGGCAAGCTGATCGCCCGGCAAGCGGCGGCGTTTACCCCGGCATCGGCGCCAGCACCGATCCTGCTGGATTACGTCGATGCGATCCTCGAATGCGTGAAGCGCGGCGTCGGCTTCACCATGCTGCCGGAGCCCGATATCCAGCGCGGCGCCGATCCGCGCATCATCGCCTTCGCCGCTCCGGGCCTGGACCTCACCCGCCGCCTGTCGCTGGTCACGAAAGAGGGTGCGGGCGTGGCGGCACGCGCCATTCTCGGGCTGCTACTGGCGGTGGGCAGCGGTGAACCGACGGATCAGGCCGTTTTCTTGGACGGCTCTTCCTCGGGCACGAGCTCGAGGGAGGCGGAGTTGAGGCAGTAGCGCTGGCCGGTGGGTTGCGGGCCGTCGGGGAAGACGTGGCCGAGATGGGCGTCGCACTTGCTGCAGAGCACCTCGGTGCGGCGCATGAAGAGGCTGTCGTCCGCCTTCTCGGCGATGACGGAGTCGTCGACCGGCGCCCAGAAGGACGGCCAGCCGGTGCCGCTGTCGTATTTGGTGTCGCTGGCGAAGAGCTCCTGGCCGCAGCAGACGCAGGCGTAGGTGCCCTTGTCCTTGCTGTTCCAGTAGCGGCCGGTGAAGGCGCGCTCGGTGCCGTGCTCGCGGGCGACGTGGTACTGCTCAGGGTCGAGCTTGGCGCGCCACTCGCTCTCGGACTTGATGATCTTGTCGCTCATTTCGGGGTCTCCTCGCGGTCTTCCGCCTGAGATAAGCGGCCAGCCGCCTCGGCCAAGGCGTCGAAGGCGATGGTCACGCAATCGTGGCGGCTCTTCACGGCCCTGACCGGCGACAGCGAGGCCAGCTCGGCAAATGGCGGCTCTTCTGTCTTGCCGTCGAGCCAGGCGTGGGCGCTGGCCCGCAGTGCTGCGGCCTCGGCGAGCGGTCGGCCTTCGGCATGGGCGGCCATGAGGCTGGCGGCAGCGCGGGTCAGGAGGCAGCCGCGGGTCTTGTGGCGGACCTTGCCCATGTTTCCGTCGTCGACGTCCAGGTCGAGGGTGACCCGGTCGCCGCAGAGCGGGTTGTCGGCGGTGGCGGTGGCGGCCGGGTGGTCCAGGCGGCCGGCATGGGCGTCGGACTTCGCCGCCTCGATGATGGCCTTGTTGTAGAGCTCGTCGCTCATCGGTTCCTCAGCGGAGCATGGCGATGGTCTGCTCGAGGCCCCGCAGCAGGGCGTCGATGTCGTCGGTGTCGTTGTAGGGTGCGAGGCTGGCCCGGGCGGTGGCGTCGGTGTCGAAGCGGGCCATCAGCGGCTGGCAGCAATGGTGGCCGCCGCGCAGCGCCACGCCGGCGAGCTGGTCGGTCAGCTGGCAGACATCGTGGGCATGCACGCCCTCGACCTCGAAGGAGACCACGCCGAGGCGTTGCTGCAGGCCTGTGGGCCCGATGACGCGGATGCCGGGCAGCTCCTGCAGGCCGTCGAGCAGCCGGGAGGTGAGGTTCAGCTCGTGTGCCAGGACCGCTTGCCAGTCGAGGGTGGCGAGCCATTCGGCGGCGGCGGCCATGGCGAGGACCGGGCCGATGGGCGGCGTGCCGGCCTCGAAGCGATGCGGCGGCGCGGCGTAGGTCGTGCGCTCGAAGGTCACCTCGCGGATCATCTCGCCGCCGCCGAGCAGCGGCTGGAAGGCCGTCGAGCAGCTCCGGCTTGCCCCAGAGCACGCCGGCACCGGTGGCGCCGAACATCTTGTGGGCGGAGAAGGCGTAGAGGTCGCAGCCGATGCTGGCGACGTCGACCGGGCCATGCGGCGCCCGCTGGGCGCCATCGACGACCAGGACGGCACCGACGCTGTCGGCGGCGGCCCGCAAGGCGCCGAGATCGGTCATGGCACCGGTGACGTTGGAGACATGCGTCGCGGCGATGACCCGGGTGCGCTGCGTGACGAGGCGGTCCAGGGCGTCGAGATCGAGGCGGCCCTCGTCGGTGACCGGCAGCGCCTTGACCACCGCACCCGTGCGCTCGGCCGCCAGCTGCCAGGGGACGATGTTGCTGTGGTGCTCGAGCGTGGTGAGCAGGATCTCGTCGCCGGGCGCCAGGCGGGCGGCCAGGCCGTTGGCCGCGATATTGAGCGCCATGGTGGCGCCGGAGGTGAAGACGACGTTGTTCTTCTCGGTCTCGCCGACATAGCGGGCCATGGTGGCGCGCGCGGCGTCGAAGGCGGCGGTTGCCTGGTCGGCCAGCCGGTAGACGCCGCGCTTGACGTTGGCGCGGGCCTCGGTCTCGAAGCGCATGAGGGCGTCGGCGGCCGGGCGGCAGATCTGTCCGGTCGCCGCGTTGTCGAGGAAGTGAAAGGGCGGCTCGGCGGCCGCGAAGATCGGGAAGTGCCGGCGCAGGTCCTTTCCGGGCGTCATCGGGCCGGTCTCGCGAGGTAGGCGTCGAGCGCTTCGGGCGTGTCGATGTCGATGAGCGAGCCCTCGGTCTCGAACGGGATCTCGACCAGGGCTTCCGGGTGCTGGCCGATCAGGTGCCGCGCGCCGACATCGCCTTCCAGCGCCGCCATGGCGGGGAAATGGGCGCTGCCCCAGAGCACGGGATTGCCGCGCTTGCCGGCGTGGGTCGGGACGACGATGGTGCCGCCATGCGCCGCATCGAACGCGTCGATCAGCCGGTCGAGCAGCAGGGCGTCGATCTCCGGCATGTCGCCGAGGCAGATTATGGCGGCGTCCGTGCTGGACGGCAGCGCCTGGATGCCGGCCTTCAGCGACGTGCTGAGGCCCTGGGCGTAGTCGGGGTTGTGGACGAGGCGAACGGCCGTGCCGTCCAGGATAGCCTCGACGTCGGCCCGCTCGTGGCCGGTGACGACGACGGTGTCGCTGGCCTTCGATGCCAGCGCTGCCTCGACGGTGTGCAGCAACAGCGGCTTGCCGTCGACCGGCACCAGCAGCTTGTTGGTCTTGCCCATCCGCCTGGACTGGCCGGCGGCGAGGATCAGAACCGCTATGCGCGGCCGCTCCTTTTGCGGTCGCTTCTTAGCGCGCGGCTGTGGGCGCGTGGCGATCTCGGTCAACAGGCCACCCACGCCCATGCCCATGATGGCGCCGCGATCGACCGGGACGTCTGCCGCCAGGCGCTGCAGCACCCAGTCGAAGCCGTTGAGCTTGGGCGAGCGGGCGCAGCCGGGGAGGCCCAGCACGGGCTTGTCTCCGTGCCGCGCGAGCAGCAGCAGATTGCCGGGATCGACCGGCATGCCGAAATGCTCGACCTCGCCACCTGCTTGCTCGATGCCGGCCGGCAACACGTCGCGGCGATCGGTGATGGCCGAGGCACCGGCGATCAGCAGCAGGTCGCAGCCCGCTTCCAGCGACCGGCCGATCTCGGCGGCGAGCGGCGCTGTCTCGTGCGGGCAGCGGGTCTCGGCCAGCAGCGCGCCGCCGACCGCTGCCATCCGCTCCTCGGTAATCCGCGTGGTCTTGTCCAGCATCTTCGACGATGTGCCCGGCAAGACCGTCTGGATGAGCCGCGCGTTCAAGGCACCGTAGGGGTGCAGGCGCAGCACCGGTGAAGCTGCCTGCAGCCGGGCCACGGCCTGGGCGAGCGCCGGCTCTGGTGCTGCAAAGGGAATGATCTTCACGGTCGCCAGCATCTGGCCCGGCTCGACGGCGGCGTGGTTGGCCAGTGTCGCAACCGTGATTGCCTCGTCGATCGTGTTGACGGCGTCGATGGCGGCGGTGTCGATGGTCAAGACGCCGGCCGCCTCGGCGAAGAGGTTGGCGCGGCCGGTAAACGCCTCGGCGATCCGGATCAGCGGTGCCTGGCAGGCCCGGGCGAGGCGGGTGGCGGCAGCGTCCTCCGGCACGTCGCCCGCGTCGAACCTGGCGACGAGCACCTGGGCAATCTCGGCCTGGCGCAGCGCCTCGATGTCGTCGCCATCCAGGGTGCGGCCCTTCTTCAGATCGCCGCTATCCAGGCGCACGCTATGCGCCAGCACGGCACCTTCGGCTTCATCGATGCTGACGGGGCCGAACTTCATGGCAGCATGGGTTGGCTGTTGCGGGCGGCCATGATCATTGCCGGCGACGGCTCACGCCGCTGCCCGTGCCACCGCCGCCTCGGGCTGGCGCAGCACGCGGGTCATCTCGGCCATCACCGAGACGGCGATCTCCGCGGGGCTGACGGCGCCGATATTGAGGCCGGCCGGGCCGTGGATACGGGCGATCGCGGCATCGTCGTGGCCCATTTCCTTCAGCCGCTCGACGCGGCCGGCATGGGTGCGCCGGCTGCCGAGTGCGGCGATGTAGAAGGCCTCGCTCTTCAGCGCCACGTCGAGCGCCGGGTCGTCGAGCTTGGGATCGTGGGTGAGGGTGACGATGGCCGAGCGGCGGTCCGGGGCGAAGGCCTCCATGGCCTCGTCCGGCCAGTCGTCCAGGAGCGCCACGTCGGGAAAGCGGGCCTCGGTCGCAAACGCGCCGCGCGGATCGATGATCGTCACCGCATAGCCGGCCAGGGTCGCGATCGGGGCCAGGGCCTGGGCGATGTGGACCGCACCGACGATCGCCAGGCGCAGCGGTGGGTTGAAGATCTGCAGGAAGACAGGACCCGAATCGCTGTCGATCGTCCGCGACCTGTCTGCCCGGTGCGCGGTATCGACCTCGGCCAGCAGCGCCGGCGATACCGTGCCGGCGGTGACCCCGCCATCGATGACGAGCGCCTGCTCGCCGCTCTGCAGGTAGCGGACGAGGCAAGCCCGGCGCTTCTCGGCGCGGGCCGCATTCAGGCTCTGCAGATGGGCTCGGTTCACGACACCGCCTCGACATAGACCTGGACGCGGCCGCCACAGGCGAGCCCGACCTCCCAGGCCTGCTCGTTGGAGACGCCGAACTCCATCAGCTCAGGTGGCGCGCCGTCGATCACATCCAGCGCCTTCTTGACGACGGCACCCTCGATGCAGCCGCCGGAGACCGAGCCCAGCATGTTGGCATCGCCGTCGACCAGCAACTGGCTGCCCGCGGGCCTTGGGCTCGAGCCCCAGGTGGAGACCACCGTGGCGATGGCGACGCTGCGGCCCTCGTCCAGCCAGCCTGCCGCCTGGTCGAGAAGATCATCCTGCATGTGCCGTTTCCTCCCGCTTTGCGGTCCAGGCCGACACGCCCTCGGCCCGGCGCTTCGGCTCGTCGCTCAAGACATCGGCGAGCTGCGCCAGGCTGTCGAGATTGTGGACCGTCCTGAAGTCGTCCACATGGCGAACCATGGCCCTCGCACCGGTGGAGATGGGCTCGAAGCCGTCATAGCGCAACAGCGGGTTCAGCCAGACGAGGCGGCGACACGACTTGTGCAGCCGCTCCATCTCGACCTCGAGGCCCTCGCCGGCGTCGCGGTCGAGGCCGTCGGTGATGATCATGACGACGGCACCCTGGCCCAGGACACGCCTCGACCAGTTCTTGTTGAAGTCCTCGAGGCAGTGGCCGATGCGCGTGCCGCCGGACCAGTCCTTGACCACCTCGCCGACCTTCTCGAGCGCCACGTCGACGTCGCGGTTCTTGAGATAGCGCGAGACGTTGGTGAGGCGCGTGCCGAAGACGAAGCTGTGCACCCGCTCGCGGTCGCTGGCGATGGTGTGCATGAAGAGCAGCAGCATGCGCGAGTAGCGGCTCATCGAGCCCGAGATATCGCAGAGAATGACCAAGGGCGGCGGCCGCCTGAGCCGCTTGCGCTTGGCGATGTCGATGATCGCCCCGCCGCCGCGCATCGACTGCCGCAGCGTCTTGCGCAAGTCGATCCGGCGGCCGCGCGGGTGGAGTGCCATGCGGCGGGTCGGCCGCTCCATGATCGGCAAACGGAGATTCTTGATCTGGCGCCGCGCGTCGGCGAGCTCATCCGCGCTCATCTCCTCGAAGTCCTTCTCCTGGAGGACCTCGTTGGCCGAGTAGGTGAGCACCATGTCGAGCTCGATCTCCTCCTCGGGCGGCTCGTCGTCGTCGGGCGCCTCGCCCTGGCCCGGCTGCTTCTCGGGTGACAGCGCTTCGGCGACCCGGCGATTGACGTCCTCGCCCGGCTCGTCCTGCTCCTTCTGCAGCTGCGGCAGCATCAGGTTCATCAGCCGCTCGAGCAGCTTCGGATCGCGCCAGAAGATGTGAAAGCACTGGTCGAAGAGCTGGCGCTGGTCGCGCCGGTTCACGAAGACCGCGTGCAGCGTCCAGTAGAGGTCCTCACGGCTGCCGATGCCGGCAACCTCGATCGCCTTCAACGCCTCGAGCACGCGGCCGGGACCAACCGGCAGACCGGCAGCGCGAAGGGCGCGAGCGAACTGCGCCACGTTGTGCGCAAAGCGGCCACCGCTCGGCAGCGTCTCGTTCGGTTCAGGCGTCGCGGCCTCGGTCATTCGGTCCTCCCGTTACGAGAAAGAACCTAGCACCCGGCGACGCGTTTTGCATGGGCATGAATGGTGTGGTGACAGCGCAGCTTCTCGCTGCTGTTGCAGCGTCTGCGATGCGAAGCTGACTGCGGATCGTCAGACCGTGGCCTCCGGCCGCCCCAGCAAGCGCCAAAGGACCGTCAGTGTGCTTGAGGCCGGGAGAGCGACAATGGGTGGCAGCCTCTTGTCAGGGGCTATTGTTCGTTGTGCGGACGAAGGGGAGATAAATGCAGATGATCATTTGTCATTGGTAAAATGACGCAGCCAAATTTCCGCACGGGCTTTGTCGCGTGCTTCATAATCGCGGATAGCTTGTCCAAGTTCGCCGACGACCGTCGTTTCCTTGTCAGCACCGATCTCGGTCAAGCGCATCGTATACCATGCGGTTATGCCGCCCTCTGGCGCTTCGGAAAACCGTGGGAAGACCGGCTCTGGTAGCTGATCCGCTTTCCAGAGGTTGGGGAGTGACGGCTCGAGGACCAACGCGCGGGCAAGACCAACGATATCGGCCGCGCCGCTGGCCAAAGCGTCTTCGGCCTGCGCGCGGGTCTTGAAACCGCCCGTCAGCATCAAGGGTTTGGTCGTCACTGTGCGGGCGCGCCGGGCAAACTCGATGAAATAGGGGCCGCGTCCTGCATTATCGGTCGCAGACGGAGCGCCCGGAAAGTAGGTTCCACCGCTGATGTCGATCAGGTCGATCGATGTCCGATCCAGCGCCGCCACCACTTCCAGCGCGTCATCCTGGCCGAACCCACCCTCGAGCTGATCTGAGGAATTGAGCTTCACGGCGATGGGGAAATCCGGCCCAACAGCGGCACGGGTTGCAGCGATACTCTCGAGAAGAGGTCGCATGCGATTGGCGATCGCCCCGCCGTAGTCGTCGTTCCGCTTGTTGAATAGTGGCGACAGGAACTGACTCAGCAAGAAGCCATGCGCCGCGTGGAGTTGCACACCGCCAAAACCGACCTGCTGCGCCAACCGGGCGGTATTGGCAAAAGACACGGGCAATCGAGCGATTTCATCAATCGTCAGTGCCGTGCAATGCAGCCCTGGAAAATCGAGCGCACTCGGCCCCTTGGGCTCGCTGGTCGGCCCAAAGGCAAGCGCCCCGGCGTGGCCGAGCTGCAGCCAGAGCTGAGTGCCGTTTTCGCCGCCTAGCTGCGCGAGTTCCCGGAACCGGCCAAGGTCGGAGGTCTCGTTGAGCACCAGATTGCCGGGCTTTTCGGCATAACCAGCATTGCCTTGAACCTCGCCGATGATGGCTACCGCCAATCCGCCGGCGGCCCACCGCTGATACAATCGGATCTGTTCGGTTGTCGGATGGCCGGTCCCATCGCCCAAGGAATCCGACATTGCCGATTTCGCCATCCGGTTCTTCAGCGTCACGCCGCAGGGAAGCGTAAGCGGCTCGAACAGATGTCCAGATTGCTGCATTTGAGCCTCCGCGAACAGTTCCCGACTTTCATCAACCGGCATATCCCAGTTGAGCCCGCGTCGACCGGCCTCGGCAACAAGAAATCTGACGCTGGTTAAGTCAGTTGGCGGAGTTGCCATTGCATGATTGTGAGCCCCGAAGCGGATCGACGCGCGCAATAGTCGATAAGATCGGTGTAACCCAACGTCCCGAAATGGTTAACAACGAGGGTGTCCTCCTGGCTTCCACCGCTCGGCAGCGTCTCGTTCGGTTCGGGCGTCGCGGCCTCGGTCATTCGGTCCTTCCGTTGCACGAGAGAACCTAGCACCCGGCGACGCGTTTTGCTTGGGCATGAATGGCCCGGCGACAGCGTGATCAGGCCTGTGCGTCGGCCTCGCGTTCGGCCTCGGCCTGTTCGGCGGCCCAGGCGCCTGCCGCCTCGACGGCGACGGGCGAGGTGGTGGGCAGCACGCCGAGGTAGCTTTCGGTCTCGGCCACCGGGCGCTGCGTCATGCGGTAGAGCGCATAGACCGCGACGAGACCAAAGGTCGCCGAAAGCACGAGCCAGAACGCGAACGGGCCGAACCCCTGCATGGCCCAGCCGGTGATCAGCGGGCCGGCGATGGCGCCAAGGCCGAAGGTGAAGACCAGCCCTCCGGACGCGGCGGGCATTTCATCGGCCGAGAGATAGTCGTTCGTGTAGGCGAGAAACAGGGCGTAGAGCGGCGTCGTCACGCCGCCGGCGAAGAAGGCAGCGGCCATCAAGGGCCACAGATCGTCACCGTTGAGCCAACCGAGTGCGCAGGATGCAGCACCGAGGATAGCCGCGCCGAAGATCAGCTTGCGCCGGTCAATCCGGTCGGAAAGCCAGCCGAACGGGTATTGCAGCAGCAGCGCTCCGGCGAACAGCATCGCAATGAAGAGCGCGATCATGTCCGCCGACAGCCCGATCTGGGTGCCGAAGACGGCGCCCATGCCCGATTGCGTCGCGTACAGGCTGCCCAGCAGGAATATCCCGATGGTGCCCAGCGGCGAGCTGGCGAAAAGGTTGCGCAAGGACATCGGGCGCGCGACCTCGACCGTCGGGGCAGGCGCGACGGACAGCAGGATCGGCGCGAACGAGATCGACACCAGGATCGAGGCCACGATGAAGAGGGCAGAGGTCGCCGCATCGCCCAGCGTCAGGAGCCCCTGCGCGCCGATGATGCCCAGCGTCTGCGCAATCATGTAGGCCGAGAGCACCTTGCCGCGGGTCTCGTTGGTGGCGGCGTTGTTCAGCCAGCTTTCGGCGGCAACGTAGATGCCCGACATGCAAAAGCCGACGAGCACCCGCAGCAGCGTCCAGGCCCAGGGCTCGGCCAGGAGCGTGAACGCGATCAGCCCCGCCGACATGAAGCTGCCCAGTGCTGCGAAGACCCGCACATGCCCCACACGCCGGATCAGCAGCGGGGTGAGACGCGCGCCCGACAGGAAGCCCATGAAATAGCCCGAGGTGACGATGGCCAGCTCGCCGGCCGAAAACCCCTCGATCCCGCCGCGCAGGCCGATCAGCGTGAAATGCATGCCGTTGCCCAGCATGATGAGCACGATGCCGAGCAGCAGCGCCCAAACCCCAGCCAATACTTGGATCATGAACGTCCTTTCGCGCCTTCGGTGCCGCCCCTGCCGACAACCGCTCTACACGGAGCAGCCATCGCCACGGTTTCTGCAGCGCCGCATCCTGGTCCGTTTACGACAAGGTGTTAACGGCCGCGAGATTTCCGTCCATGGTAATCTGTGCTGTGTTGCACTGCAGGCCAGGGTCTGCACCCGGCGCAAAGCGGGAGTCTTCCGCATCGTAGGATGCTGACAGAACGCAAGCGTTTCTGTCACTTACGATAACGACGACTCGCGTGATCGCAACGGCGGCTCTCGAGGGGCCAACGAGACCTGGTCGACTGGCCTCATGGGCAAAAGCGCTGTGAGGGGCACGAGGCTGAAGCACTTTGCTGACCTTGACGTATCGCTCAAGGAAATTTCGGTCCGTATCGTCGACGCGGCGAGCGGAGTCCCGAAAGGACGGAGGCCGGTCGATTTCGGAAGAACGGTTGGGGCAGCATGACCCCGCAAACGACATACGGAGACGATCCGCCACCGGACGCCATCATGAGGCGAGAACCAGCGGCCCTCGACCTCAAAGAGAACCATGATCCCGGAGGGACAATGCCATCTCGACCTTCACCCAAAAGCCGCGATCAGAGAACCCTTTTTGCACATAGAATTCAGTCGGGACACAACCAAGGCGAGTATCACCGCCTGACATTCGGAAGCAGTGCAGGCGCCGAAGCTTAAGTCCGGCGCCTGCCCGGCGAGTGTCAGAGCTTATTGCCTGCGGCGAAGGAGAGAAGTTCGAAGGTAAGTTCACCGGCATTGTTAAACTTCTGCACGATCCCGTCACGCGCGACCAAGGTCATGCATCTCAGCCTGCCCTCGTCGGGCGTCATCGACAGGCACACCTGGTCTCCGTCGCTGACGCCGTAATACCCGGTGTCGTTCCACTCGCCGTCGACCATACGGCCGGTCAGGGTGTTGTCGGGCCCGTAGTAGAAGATGAACGTCCGCTCGCCTGCGCGGGCGGTGACAGTGTGATCGACGATTCTGGCCGATATTTCGCCCGCTGAGAGCTGCTGGCCCTGCTTAATAGCTGTCTCCAGGGGGGTCTGGGCCTGCGCAGGGAGCGCCAGGGCCACGGTCAATACCGCAGCGCAGCGCGTGGCGATCGCAAGATTCAGCATTTTCGCACCTTTTCTGATAATGTCCCGTAGGACGGGTCTGACCCGATGGAGAACAGCACGAGGGCGCCAGAGCCGCTTGAATTCCGTCTGCAGATTTCTGAATTTTGTGTGCAATCTCAGGATCAGGCCGTGACACAATATTGCTTCGGTGAGTTCGAGCTGCAGGAGACCAGGTTTCTCCGCCGGGACGGTGCCGACATCCCCCTGCAGCCCCAGGTCCTGAGCTTGCTGAGATACCTTGTCGAGAACCGCGACAGGATCGTTAGCAAGGACGAGTTGGTCGAGATGCTCTGGGGAGGCCGGATCGTCTCGGACGCGGTTCTCAACACGCGCGTCCGTGACCTCCGGCGTGTCCTCAGGGATGATGGAAGGGAACAGCGCTTTATCCGGACCTTTCCCAAGCGCGGTGTGCGGTTCGTCGCTTCGGTGACCCAACGGGCGGAGCGAGTAGATGCTTCGCAGGGCAACAATGAGCCCGCGCCGCCGCCACCGTTGGATCCGATCGCTCTACGCGCCCGCATGTCGGAGCGAAAAGTTCTGTTGGTCACCGGGCTGGCTTTGCTCGTGGTGACCGGAGTGGGCTCAGTCTTGGTGTCTGAATTTGCGGCCCCGGACTTGGCACTCGCGCTGCCCGACCAACCGTCGATCGCGGTTCTGCGGTTCGACGCCGACGCTTCGGAGGACTGGGCCTACATGTCGACCGGGTTGGCGGAGGATCTGATCGCCGACCTGTCGCTGTTCAGGGAGCTGTTCGTTATCTCCCGAAACACGTCCTTCACCTTCGATCCCAAGACCGCCGACCCGCGCGGCATCGGGCGTGAATTGGGGGTGGAGTTCGTCGCCCGAGGCAGCATGAGAGGAACGGATCGGGGCGTCCGCGTGACCGCGGAACTCGTCGATACCAGCACCGGCCAGGCACTCTGGACCGAGCGCTTCGACCGCCCCATCAGCGATGTCTTCGCGATTCAGGACGAGATAAGCGACGCCATCTCGGCCCGCATCCTGCCCGAGATGGTTCGGGTCCGGGCCGATTCCACCCGCCAGACGCCGACAGAGGATCTGTCCGCCTGGGATCTGTTCCTGCAGGCTAAGGCGCACCAAACGGTGTTTTCTCGCGATGGGCAGGAACGCGCCGTCAGCCTTGCCCGCGCCGCACTGGACCGGGACCCTGAACTCGCAGCAGCCCACAGTCTGATTGCACAGGCGAAGGGTAATTTGTTCTTCTGGTCGAATGGAGATACCAGCGTGCGCGACGCGGCAATCGCCGCAGCCCGGAAAGCGCTGGAGATGGACCCGAACGACCCGATGGCCCATGCCGCGCTGGGCTATGTCTATCGGTTCACCGGCGACGAGACACGGGCGATCGGGAATCTCGAAAGGGCCGTCGCCCTCAATCCCAACAGCGCGCTGATACGGCTCCAATTCGCGCATACGCTCGACTGGTTCCGACACCAGAAACGCGCGCTACCCGAGATCGAAACCGCGATCCGCCTGAGCCCGCGAGATCCGCTTCTGCAGAACATGCTCTTCTACAAGGCCCATATTCTCTATCATCTGCGAAGGTATGGCGAGGCGCTGCGCGCCACCGACTCGATGGGCGCGGTTGTATCTTCGGGTCCATGGGAGATCTTCTACCACCTGATGCGCGCCGCCGCCTTGGCCGAACTCCGCCGCGATGCCGAGGCGCAAGCGGCAATCGATGCGGCCAAGGCGTTGGATCCCTCGCTAACTCTGACAGCGCTGAAATCTCGCTTCGATCGCAGCAAGAACCATCCGGACAATCGGGCCAACTGGTTGGCAAGTCTCCAAAAGGCTGGCCTCTCCGAGTAATGGCGGGTTGTTCCATTCCAAAGACGACAATGCCCGCTTGTGCGAGATCATCTTTTGTCTCTCTGTGAATTAACTGAGGACACCTATCAACCTTGAGCTGCTCTGCCGGATCTGGCCAAAACGACATGGCGTGATCGGCGGCGGCTCAGGGGCGGCGAACGAGATTTGGTAGACTGGCCTCATGGACAGGAGCGCTGTGAGGAGGACGAGAATGAAGCACTTTGCCGGCCTTGACGTATCGCTGAAGGACATTTCGGTCTGTGTCGTCGACGAGGCAGGTCACGTGGTTCTTCGTGGATCGGTCCAAAGCGAGCCGGCGGCCGTCGCCGATTTTCTGGCTACTCGGCATGTCGCGCCGGAGCGGATCGTCCATGAGAGCGGGCAGCTGTCGATCTGGCTGCAGCGTGGTCTGGTGCGGCTCGGGTTGCCTGCGGTTTGCATCGATGCGCGGATCGCACAGAAAGCCTTGTCGGCTCGTCTTAACAAGCTTCGGATGCCACCGATGCCGAAGATCTGGCGCACCTCGCCAGAACCGGTTGGTACACGCCAGTTCATGTGCGCAGCGAGAACGCTGACCGCGTGCGCACGCTGATTGCCGCGCGTGAACGTCTGATCCGGCTGAGGAAAGATCTTGAAGGCCATGTCCGGGGTGCGCTGAAAACCTTCGGTATCCGCATGACAGCGATCGGCCATCGCGCGCGTGTCGCGATGGCGGCCCCCTACGTTGTGAGCTGATACGGCCGGAGCTAAACGTCCAGCTCCTCGACGAGCTTGGCGTTCTCCTGGATGAAGCGGAAGCGGAGCTCGGGTTTTTTGCCCATCAGGTCCTCGATGATCTCGGCGGTGGGCTTGCCTTCGATGTCGTGGACGCCGACCTGCAGCAGCTGGCGGGTGGTCGGGTCCATGGTGGTTTCCTTGAGCTGCTTGGGGTTCATCTCGCCCAGGCCCTTGAAGCGGCCGGTCTCGATGTTCTTCTTGCCCTTGAAGACCGTGGTGAGCAGCTGCTCGCGATGCACGTCGTTGCGGGCGTACTCGACCGTGCCGCCGTGGGCCAGGCGGTAGAGCGGCGGCTGGGCGAGGAAGAGGTGGCCGCGCTCGATCAGTGGGCGCATCTCGCGGAAGAAGAAGGTCATCAGGAGGGCCGCGATATGCGCGCCGTCGACGTCGGCGTCGCACATGATGATGACCTTCTCGTAGCGCAGATCGTCGATGCGGCACTGCTTGCCGGTGCCGCAGCCCAGCGCCGTCGTCAGGTCCTGCAGCTCGCGATTGGCGTTGAGCTTGTCGGCGGTGGCGCTGGCGACGTTGAGGATCTTGCCGCGGAGCGGCAGGATCGCCTGGGTCTCGCGCGAGCGCGCCTGCTTGGCCGAGCCGCCGGCCGAATCGCCCTCGACGATGAAGATCTCGGTGCCCGGGCGATCGCTGATCGAGCAGTCGGCGAGCTTGCCGGGCAGGCGCAGCTTGCGGGTCGCGGTCTGCCGCTTGACCTCCCTGGACTTCTTGCGTGCCAGGCGCTCCTCGGCGCGCATGACGAGGTGGTCGAGCAGGGCCATGGCCGTGGCGGAATGCTCGCCGAGCCAGAGCTCGAAATGGTCCTTGACCGCGGCCTCGACGAGCCGCGCCACCTCGGGCGAGACCAGGCGCTCCTTGGTCTGGCCCTGGAACTGCGGCGTCTTGTAGAAGAGCGAGACCAGGATCGCCGCACCGCCGGTGATGTCGTCGGCTGTGAGGATCGAGGCCTTCTTGTAGGCGACCCGCTCGGCGTGGCTGCGCAGCGCCTTGAGGAGCGCTGCCCGAAAACCCTGCTCGTGGGTGCCGCCGAGCGCGGTCGGCACGGTGTTGCAGTAGAAGCCCTGATAACCTTCCTCGTCGATCGGCCAGGCGACCGCCCATTCGATCCGCCCTGTCCCCTCAGGCAGATCGGTCTCGCCGGCGAACGGCTCCGGTACGACCGTGTCGCGGCTTTCCAGCAGGCCCTTGAGAAAGTCGGTGAGGCCGGCCGGGAAATGGAAGACGTCTTTGGCCGGGACGGACTTGCCCTGGACCAGGGCCGGATCGCACGACCAGCGGATCTCGACGCCCTTGAAGAGATAGGCCTTGGAGCGCGCCATCCGATGCAGGCGCTCGGGCTCGAAGGCGAGCTTGTCGCCAAAAATCTCCGGATCGGGGATGAAGCTGATCGAGGTGCCGCGGCGGTTCTGCACCATGCCCTGGCTCTGCGGCGGGCCCAGCGGCGCGCCTTTGGCATAAGCCTGGCGGAAGAGGGTCTTGTTGCGCGCCACCTCGACCTCGAGCTCGAGTGCGAGCGCGTTGACCACCGAGACGCCGACGCCGTGCAGGCCGCCCGCCGTCTGGTAGGCCTTGTTCTGGAACTTGCCGCCCGAGTGCAGCGTGGTGAGGATCACCTCGAGGGCGCTCTTCTTCGGGAACTTGGGGTGCGGGTCGACCGGTATGCCGCGGCCATTGTCGCGCACGGTCACCCGGTTGCCCGTCGCCAGCTCGATCTCGATCCTGGTCGCGAAGCCGGCCACGGCCTCGTCCATGGCGTTGTCGAGCAGCTCGGCCACGAGGTGGTGCAAGGCGCCGCTGTCGGTGCCGCCGATATACATGCCGGGGCGCCGGCGGACCGGCTCGAGGCCTTCGAGCACCTCGATCTCGGCGGCATTGTAGTCATCGCGGCTGGCCCGGCCCTGGCCCAGATCCAGAAGGTCTGCCATCGTCGTCACGTTACCCTTCAAGTCGTTCACATCGGCCGTGCGCTTGACCGTGTCGGTGCAGCCCGGCAAGCAGTCTTCTATCGGAAGTGGAGGGGCGAGGACAATGGACGGAGCGGCCGATACGGCCACACCTGCGGATCGAATGCCAGCCGTTCGCACGCTTGCCATGCCCGGTGACACCAACCCGGCAGGCGACATCTTCGGCGGCTGGCTGCTCTCGCAGATGGACGTGGCGGGCGGCATCGTCGCCTACCAGCGGGCCGGCTGGCAGGGTGGCGACGGTGGCGCTCGACGCCATGGTGTTCCATGCGCCGGTGGAAGTCGGCGATGTGGTGAGCTGCTACGCCGACGTGGTCAGGGTCGGGCAAAGCTCGCTCACCGTGCATGTCGAGACCTGGGTCGAGCGCGCCCGCACCGGCGCCCCCGTCAAGGTGACTGATGGCAGGTTCACCTACGTCGCGCTGGCGCCGGACGGCGAGAAGCGCCAGGTGCCCGAAAGTGCTGGCCACCGCCCATGAGGGATGATGGCGGAAAGCTCAGGCGGCCTTGCGCTCCTCGGCCGGCTCGTCCTGATTGGCGACGGCACGCACCGTCGTCGTCTCGGCCACCAGCTGCGGCTCGCCGGCGGGACCAGGCGTGCCTTTCTCCTTGTCCTTCTTGAGCAGATGGAGCTGGTGGAGGCCGAACGCGATCGGCAGACCAAAGCCGATCAACGCCTTGAAGATGATGAAAGCCGCTCCACTCGAGAACATGCGCCGTCTCCCATGCTGATGCCACGAATAACGAATACGTTTGCCGGGGCCGCCGCGATCACCGTGCGGGGTGCAATCTCGTGACTCTCGGCTTCACGCGGCTCGCTGACGACGGCCACGCCAGACGCGGCCGGTTGCAAACCGCGCATGGGCTGATCGAGACGCCGGCCTTCATGCCGGTCGGCACGGCAGCGACCGTGAAGGCGATGACCGTAGAGATGGTCCAGGCCACCGGCGCCCAGATCATTCTCGGCAACACCTACCATTTGATGCTGCGACCGGGGGCCGAGCGAATGGCGGGGCTGGGCGGGTTGCACCGCTTCATGCGCTGGCCGGGGCCGATCCTCACCGACAGCGGCGGCTTTCAGGTGATGTCGCTCGCCAAGATCCGGAAGCTCGACGAAGCGGGCGTCGTCTTCGCCTCGCATATCGACGGCTCCAGGCACACGCTCACGCCGGAGCGCAGCATCGAGATCCAGCACCTGCTCGGTGCCGACATCACCATGCAGCTCGACGAGTGCCTCAAGCTGCCGGCCGAGCGGTCCGAGGTGGAGCGGGCGATGGCGCTGTCGCTGCGCTGGGCCGAGCGGTCGAAGGCAGCGTTCACGGCCCGGCCGGGGCACGGCCTCTTCGGGATCGTCCAGGGCGGCACCGATGCGGCGCTGCGCCGGGCATCGGCCGAGGGCTTGCAGGCTATCGGCTTCGACGGCTATGCGGTTGGCGGGCTTGCCGTGGGCGAGCCGCAGGCGGTCATGTTCGAGACGCTGGAAGCGGTGACGCCGGCCTTGCCCGCCGACCGGCCGCGCTACTTGATGGGCGTCGGCAAGCCCGCCGATATCGTCGGTGCCGTCGCCCGCGGCATCGACATGTTCGACTGCGTGCTACCCACCCGCTCGGGCCGCACCGGCCAGGCCTTCACCTGGCGCGGTCCCGTCAACCTCAAGAACGCCCGGCATGCCGACGATCCGCGGCCGCTGGACGAAGCCAGCGACTGCCCGGCGGCACGGGATTACTCCAGGGCGTACCTGCACCACCTGGTCAAGTCGGACGAGATCCTGGCCGCGATCCTGCTCACCTGGAACAATCTGCATTTCTACCAAGAGCTGATGCGATCGCTGCGCCAGGCGATCGAGACCGGCCAGCTCCAGGCGTTCCAGGCGCGTTTCGCCAGCGGCCAGGCCGCCGGTGACATTCCCCCCTGGCAGAGCTAGAGTATCCGTCTTGGTCAAGCAGGCTTTGGCGTCCAGAGCCGATCGTCGCGCAGGAGGGCGTTGGCGAGGATGATGAGCTTGCGCATGACGGCGGTGATGGCGACCTTGGCGGGCTTGCCGGCTTCTTGCAGGGCCTCGAGCTTGGCCTTCATGTCGGCGTTGAAGCGGGCTGCGACCATGGCCGGCATGAAGAGGGTCTGGCGGACATGGGCTCGCCCACCCTGGATCCTGCTCTTGCCCTTCCACGTGCCGGATTGGCGGGTCATGGGTGCCAGCCCGGCAAGAGCTGCTGCCTGTTTTTCGTCGAGTGTGCCGAGCTTGGGCATCTCGGCGAGGAGCGCGATCGCTGTGGTTTCGCCGAAGCCTCGGATACTCTCGAGGATAGTGCGGCGGCGATCGAGGTTGGGGTCGTTTTTGGTCAGGTCTCGAGCGGCGGCGTCGATGGCCTTGATCTGGGCATCGATTTGAGTGAGTCGGCGGGCAGCTTGTCGCGTGAGCAGCGCCACCCGCAGCGTTTTTTGGCGGTTGAGAGTGGCTGTGCGGTCTTTCACCCCTGCCTGGGGCCTACCGGCCACAGGCCTGCCTGAGGCCGTGCTCGCCGGGCGGCGACCAGCTCGGCCAGCTGGTCGAGCGTTTCGCTGCGGAGCGGCCGGCATTCGGGCTCCATGACGGCGCCGAAGCGGGCGAGCATGAGTGCGTCGACACGATCGGTCTTGGCCAGCCGCCCGGTCGCCTCGGCGAACCGCCTGGCATGACGCGGATTCACCCTGGCGAACGGTACGACGGATTTGTCCAGCCGCCGCTCCAACTCCCGACCGTAGGAGCCGGTTGCCTCGACAATCACGCAACCCACCGCTCTTGTCCGCAACCAGCGGAGCACTTTTCCATGGCCACGCCGGTCATTGGCGAACTGGCGCGTCTCACGGGTCGGGTGAAGCGCTACATCGAGCCACTCTTTCGAGATGTCGATTCCAGCGATCGGTGCTATCGCCGTCATCATCTTTTCCGTGTCCTATGCTTGTCATTCGGGGCCGAACCCCGGGTATCCGTTCAGGGCACTTGGAAAAGAAAGGGGCGATCCATCTCTAGCTCGGCCCATGACGGCCAGCACTTTCCCGATCCGTCCCCTTCCACCGGTGGCGGGTGGCCACCCGCCACCGGTGCTTCCCTATCGCCCGAATGGGCACGACATGCATAAGACAAGCATTTTCAGGGTGACCGGAGACGAGGAACGCAAGGCGATCGGCGCGCAGCGTAGCCAGCCTACGTGAGCACCGATCGTCCGCAGCCTGACGACGTGTGCGGTCACCCTGAGAGTGCTCTAAACCGCGCACCGTCTTGACGACACGGGCGCCATCGCCGATAGCGACCCCGCGTTTCACGCAACAAGCGCCTCTAGCTCAATTGGCAGAGCAGCGGACTTTTAATCCGCGGGTTCCGGGTTCGAGTCCCGGGGGGCGCACCACGTTTCCAGGCTTCTTGGTTGCTCGAGGCGCGTTGTTGCCCGATCCGACGGCGGCCTTTCGCCGTTGCGTGTGTCGCTCGACACGCCGCGACGCGTCGCATCGATGGCCAGGGGAGGTGTCGATCCGATCTTCGCTAGTGACGCGTTGGGCAGGCCCCTCGGAGTTGGGCGTGCCGAGCGCCGGCTGGTCGACGACAGCCCGATCCATCATAAAATCCAGCACCGATAGAGGATAGAGCCGAATGGTCGGCGAATTCATGAAGAAGACGCTCCAGGAAGGCTGGCGGTCCGGCGCTGCAGCAAGGCCGGCCTCTGCCAGGCTTTTCAGGCTTCCCTTACATCCGGATCGACACGCAGGCGATAGGGCGTGCCGCTCTGCAGGATCGAAGTTAGGGTAGATTCGCGAATTTCGCTTCGAGGCCGGTTCCTTTGACGTCGAACACCCACCCTTCACCGTCGGGTTGCATCTCCTTCCAGGTCCGCCTGGCACTTGCGTACCTGATCCGACCTGCCGCCTTCGAAATCCTCGCCGTTATAGAGGCAGAATGTCGGCAGCTCGCCGGTTTTGCTTTGCACCGCACGGATATAATACTGCTTGCGGTAGACGACATTGTCGAAAAGCCGATGCCGAACGTGTCACGCTCGCCGACATAGAAATCGGCGCGCAATACCAGATCGCCGTTCAGTCACGAGTGCGTCGAGCTGCTGGCGGGTGCGAGGTTTGTCGTCGATCTTGAGATAGCCTTCCCAGATCAAGCGATTGGGGCCGGCCCAGCTGAGAACGCCATCGTCGAGTGGTCGGTTGAAATCGACATCGTTGAAGGGACCGCAGCAGTTCTCCCTTAGGGCTCTGGTGGAAGAGCTCGAAGTCAGCGAACCGCGGCAAGATGCTGACGCCAAGAAAGAACTCGCTGCTGCCGATCCAATCCATGCCACGCAACACCTTGCCTTCGAGCAGGCGCAGACAGATCCGGGTATTGCCGTGGAGGAAACGCATGGCGATTTCGTACGACTCTCGTGCCGTCACCAGCAGATCAGGGCCGCCATGGCATTTGTGGACGAACGTCCGAGGACAACCCGGCACCTGGGCGTTGGTGATCTTGACCAGGCCATCGCTTTGGTTGTAGGCGCGGCCGCCTTCACCGGCC
Organism: uncultured Alphaproteobacteria bacterium; assembly: GCA_942491185.1. GTDB lineage: Bacteria > Pseudomonadota > Alphaproteobacteria > Geminicoccales > Geminicoccaceae > SLRI01. Next base: position 530,131 of record CALOAB010000018.1, read on the forward strand.
TGGCTGAACAAGCGGTTGAGAAACGAGGCAATGCCGACATCATAGCTCTGATAGCTCGTGCCGACGACGGTGAGCATGCGCTCTACCAGGAAGTGCCTGGCGCTGATTCTTGTGAGAGAGCGGAAAGGACTCGTCGGCCTGCTTCTCCGGTGAGAACGCTGCCAATTCGTCGCTGGCGCCTATCGGCAGCCAGCCGATCTGGCTCAAGACCTGGAACGGCTGCCTCGATGCGGTCGTGCCGAGCGTGACGATCTTGTTGATGTGGTCTCCGGCCTCGAGACCCGCCTCGGGATAGGTGCCCTGGGCGCTCGTGGGGACGATCAACCCACCAATCGTGTGGGCGAAATCATTGACCTTCGTGCTGGCGCCGGTCGCGCACTCGGTGACCGCCTGAATGAGCTCGATGAGGCGCTTGAGCGATCGGCCATAGCGCGAGGGTGGGTCCACCGAGATCATAGTAGCGCAGGATCCAGATGGTCCACCGAGTGGATCTTGAACACTGTTCAAAGAAGGCCTCGATCATCGGCGCATCCATGACGACCCGGTCGCCGACGTGGCACAGATCGGGCATCTCGTCGCCGATTTGCCAGTCCCGTTCCTGCGCGTGGTCAATGTCGGCTGGATAGTAGCCGGCGACGTTCGTGGCGTCGTGGTAGCCGAGCTCCGACTTCATCAGCCGCAAGATGAAGCCCACTTCGTAGATGTGGTTCTCGCCGCGCTTTTGCGGATAGACCGTGCCGACATTGAAGCCCTGATAGGCAAGGGCCTGCTCGTCCGCGACATCAAGTCCCCCGAAACCGCGGATCAAGATGATCGGCAAAGGTGTGCGCACGGCCACTGTTGCTTGCTGGCATGACGTTTTCCCTTTGTTGGGTGCTGTCGTCCAGCACATGATCGCGGACCAGTGTCTCTCGAGCCCGGATGAGATCCAACCCGTCCGCAACTCTTCAGCGAACGGGATGCTGTCCGAACCGCTCGATGCAACAAGCCTCTTGCGTCGACA
>CALOAB010000019.1:0-18527 GCA_942491185.1 uncultured Alphaproteobacteria bacterium
TCCCCGATAGGGGATCAGGAAATCCACGCCTGTTAGGCGGCCTGGGCATGCCGGCGGATCGTCGTAGAATGGCGGCATGGAACGGTACAAGCGCGGCAGCCACACGGTCTGGGACTGCAAGTACCATCTCGTGTGGATCACGAAGTATCGCTACGCGGTGCTCGGTGGGGACGTCGGCGAGCGCTGCCGGGAGTTGCTGCGGGAGACGGCGCGAGCGCACGAGATGGTGATCCATGCGGGCTCGATCAATCGCGACCATGTCCACATGCTGCTGTCGATCCCACCGAGCCTGTCGGTGTCGCGGGCGGTGCAGTATCTGAAGGGGCGCAGCTCACACAAGCTGTTGAGCGAGTTCGCCTCGCTCCGCAAGCGTTACTGGGGCCAGCATCTCTGGGCGCGCGGCTACTGGGTGGTGTCGAGCGGCAACGTCACGGACGAGGCCTGGGCAGAGTACATCAAGAGCCAGGTCCCGCCAGAACCGGACGACGACTTCCACGTTACGTGAGTCCGCCGCACGGCGGACCGATCCGGCTTTGAGCCGTCACCCGAAGCCACCGCCTTCAGGCGGTGGCGTGTTTAAGAAGCTGATTGCGGTCTGGGCCCGCCGACCTCTTTTAGCCGCCGCTTCGCTGCGTCAAGCGTCCACATGGTCTGGGCGCCCGCCGCGACGCTCTGCCGCAGGCCTACTGCTTCGGTGTGAAGCTGCCGCTCGCCTGACGCGGCGGGAAGTCCTCGAAGGTCGCCATGTGCTCGCCCACCAGCTCGACCAGCGGCATGATGACGTGCATGTGCCGCAACACCCAGTCGTCGTAATAGGAGGAATCCTCCGGCGCCATCTCGACGGGATCGGCGCGCAGGTCGACGATCATGGGCGCTTTGCGTGGCGTCTGGCCGAGGAACGCAGCGCGTCCCACCTTGCGCCTCTGCTGGCCGCAGGCATTATTGCGCAGGACAGGCTCGGCGGCAATCCGGTCGATATTGGGCGTCCGGTAGCCCATCATGTTATAGGCGCTGGGATTGTACCAGCCGATTTCGTCGCCCATGATCATCAGGATACTCGGCCGCTCGCCGCCTTGCGCGACCGCCGATCCGGCGCTCAAAACGACGACGGCAATCGCCGCTAGGCATTGTCGTTTCTCCGGGATCCTCACTGTCTGCCGGCAAAGCTCACTCGGCCCGCCTTTGGCAAGGCTAGTGTCGAAATCCGACCCTGTTGCGCACCGATCGAAGGACGCGCCTTTGCGGTCAAATCACGCTTGGCTTAGGACGCATCGGGTGAGCCTGGATCCAGCCCGTGCGAGGACGACCATGGACCTGCAGGCCGCCCTGGCGCTGATTGCCGCGACAGCACTTCTGGTGGCGATCCCGGGGGTTGTGTCTCGTTTGTGGTGGAAATTTGTGAGCGGCGCGCTCCGAGCACGTTTAGGTTCCTTTGATCAGGCAGCGCGGTCAAGCGGGATCGGCTCGATGGGCTGGGCGAGGGTTTGCCAACCGTCGACCTTGCGCATGTTGATCTGGCCGGAGGCCTAGAGGGCCCAGAAAAGCATGGGCACGATATCGGCGCAGGGCAGAACGGTCCGTCTTGATGCGGCGGCGGAACTCCTCGTTCAGGCGCTCGATGGCGTTGGTGGTCCGCGCCGACTTCCATTGCGACGGATCAAGGCGGGTGAAGGTGAAGGCCGATCTCCGGCTTCCCCGAGGCTGTCGGCGCGGCACGCACTTCAGGCGCCATTTGCGCAGGAACGCCTTGCGGCGGGTCTGCACGTCGGCGGCGGTCGCGGCGTAGATCATGTCGCGGTAGTCCTCGGTCAGCTCGTCGTGCAGGTGGTTCCGGGCATGACCGAGAAGGTTGCGATGCTTGTGCGGTGTGCGCTGGATCGGCAGTTCCTCGCCCCAAAGCGCGGTGAGTGCGGCTTCGGCCCTGACGCGCCGTCGATGAGCGAAGTCGGGGCGCTTCAGCCCGCCGGGCGTCGAGGATCGTCGAGGAACTGGCGCCAGGCCGAGGTGCTCTCCCCGCCCATGTTCCTGATCGACGAGCAGGGGGATCTTCTGGCCGTCGCGGCGCACTAGCCGTCGCCGCCAGCAGCGGAGCGTATTCGCGGCCCTTCTGTCCAATCCGCGTGCGGATCGCCGTGGCCATCGAGGATCAGCAACCGTACGATGTCCTCCTCGGCGAGACTGCGGGCGCACCACGCATCCCAGTCGGCTTTCACCTTGCGCCACGCCCGACTGACCACGTCCTTGCCGACCTCCCCTTGGAACAGCCCGAACAGCGCCCGCTTCACCCGCCGCGTGTTGGTCCCGGCCAGGTAGACCGAGGCGATCAGGGCCTCGGCCCGCTTGGTCAGCCGCTGGTAGCGCGCCGGCGCCTTTGGGCTCGATTCGGTGGTCTTGCCCCGTTATCGCACTCGATGCGCGCCCGCGGCACCTTGAACGGTCTCGGCGCCGAACGTGCCGACGAGCTGCCGCTCGCGCCGTCCGTGGCGATATCCCTTCCGCGCATCGCCGCCGCGGCCGTAGCGGGATGCGCCCCAGAGGCGCGGCCAGTTCCTCCTCGAACTATCGTCTCAACGGTCGCGCGGATCGTCTCGCGTAGCCGGTCCTCGATCGGATCGATGCCGGCCTCGCCCAGCGGTAGCGCGGGGGATGGCGGCGTCTGTATTCATCGTCTTGGCGTGATCTCCCTGGCGGTTGCGGCCGCCGGTCAGGTTGGGTGTTCGGATCACCCGGAGGCGCTGATTGCCGCGACAGCACTTCTGGTGGCGACTCCCGGGCCCCAACGTGGCACTCATCGCCGCCAACACCCTGGCCCACGGCCTGCGCTTCGGCGTGGTGACGGTGCTGGGCACGACCGTCGGCGTGGCCCTGCAGCTGGTCGTCGTGGTGGCGGGCCTGGCACTCGTGCTGCAGCTCGCGGCCGCGGCCCTGATCTGGCTGAAATGGCTGGGCGTCACCTATCTGCTCTTCTTGGGCATTGCCGCGTTGTCCCGCGGCGATGAGGATCTGTCCGCTGTTGCCGCCAGCTCCCAGCGGCTGCTGCCGCTCTTCTGGCAGGGCCTGCTGCTCGCCACCATCAACCCGAAGACCCTGCTCTTCAACGCCGCCTTCTTGCCGCAATTCGTGAGCGGGCAGGGCGGCCCTGCTGGCCTCGTCGTTCCGGCCGTCCTCTACGTCGCGGTGATCCTCGCCGGCGACCTCGCCTGGGCCGCGCTCGCCCAGTCGGCGCGGCCCCTGATCCAGAAGTTCGGCCGCTTCCGCCACAGGCTCACCGGCCTCCTGCTCATCGGCTCCGGCATCGGCCTCGCGCTGGCGCGCAGCAACCGATAGGGCAGGGACACGCACAAGCTGCGTGCCAGTTTCGAGGCTCGTACCCTTCCCAGCAGGTCGTCTAGCGGCGAGCCCCAGCTCGGCTAGGGCTGCCGCCCCGAGAAAGCCTCGTTCGGCTCTTCGATGGCCGCGGTGCCGATGCTGTCGGCGGCCACCGACGCCATGATGCCATCGAGCAGCGCCTTGGTCTCATCCTCGCTATTGGCATGCGGATAGGGCTCGCTCGGCTCCGGCAAGCCCAGGAACGCGCAAAGCGGCTGCCATCCCTGCTTGGCCTCGAAGACCAGCAGCCGCTCGGGCGGCACCGCGGCCTTGACTGCCGCGACATGGGCATGGAAACGCTGCAGCATGTGCTCGCGATCGTGCACCTTGCCGTCGAAATACCGCCCGATCGTCGCCTCCACCATGGCCCCGAACGGCCCTCGCATGGCGAAGTCCCACCATGTCGGGCCGAGGATCGTCTCTTGCGTGGACTCGTACCAGGCCTCCGCGGCACGCGTGCTCAAGATCACCTTGGCATCGCCAAAATGGGCCAGGAGCTCACGCCAGTAGATGCAGGCCGGGAAATCGACGGTGGCGGCGAAGCCCTCGAAGATCCTGTCGAAGTCGGGGCGACCATTGGCGACATCGATCCACAACGCATTATGCGCCGGGTTCGCGAGCACCTCGCTCATATGGTAGCAGCGCCCGACGCCGAGCTTCTCGATCGCCATCTTCAAGGATGCCGTGCCCGTGCGGCCGAAACCGGCGCCGATGATCTTCAAGGCCATCTTTCGCTCCTGAAATGGCCGCGCGGCGGCAGCCCGGACGGTGGCGACGTATTGGCAGGTTAGCCCTCGTCCCGCAGATCTCGACGGTAGATGACACGCAGATCGACAGCAAGTGCCTGGCAGCGTTGGTTTTGGCCGCCGCGACAACCATCGTTGGTTGCACGGCGCATCTGCTTTTTGCGGTGAGGAACGAGGTTGCTGGCTTCGACGGCGAAGGTCGGGTCAGGCGTCCTCGCCGTCCGGGCCCGCACGCGGCGCGGGGGGGATCAGCTCGACGCGCACCTCGGCCAGACCGTCATAGTAGAAGCCCAGAGCGCGGGCTGCCGCGCGCGAGACATCGATCACCCGGTCGCCGATAAACGGCCCTCGATCATTGATCGTGAGCATGGCCTCGCGCCCATTCTCGAGATTGACCACGACGACCTCGCTGCCGAGCGGCAGCTCCGGATGCGCTGCGGTCATTGCGGAGGGATCGAAGATTTCGCCCGAGGCCGTCGGCCGTCCGGCGAAGCCCGGCCCGTACCACGACGCGATCCCGGTCTCGATGGTCTGGCGCTGCTGCGCCGCCTTGGCGCGCGCCAGCGCCGCCTCTGCGGCCGCGGGTGGGGAAGAGGCAATGTCGGGAAGGCCGAGCCGTGCCTTACCCGGCGCCGTCACCGATGCGGTCGATGGTAGCCGGCGCGATGCCGACGCCCCATCGCCGAACGGCCCGGGCATCGTCGTGCAGGCCGTGGCGAGCATCGACAGGCTCACAAGGAAAACGGCAAGCGTCGAGCGCCGCCATCCCAAACCAGTCATTCCGGCAATACGTCTCACTCGGCAGCTTTCCGCAGGCTCGTCGCAAGGGTCGAGGGCGAGCATGCCGGGTGAGCGTTAAGAAGGGCTGAAGCAGCGAGCCCCGACAACCGTTCCATCGCCGCGTTCGTCCGAAGTCATCACCGCGTACGCACTGGCCCACTCGACGGGCGAGCCCGAGCCGCGGTCATTCGTGATCATGGTTACAGTCTTCGCCAACTTGCGGGTTCATAGTGCGCCATGATCTCTGTACCATCCGGGTAAACAGCGATCAGTGGCGGTCTCGTGCGGTGCAACTGGCAGCCGCAGATGGATCGGCCGACAGCGCAGGGGGTGAGCAATGGCAGGCTCTGGTCTCGCAGAAACGGGTCGCACGGCAGCTGAGACAGAAGCGCGGGGCGCACCATCGCGCACGCTGGTCGTGTGCTGCGACGGGACGTGGAACGACCCGGAGGACCAGACCAATGTCTGGCGCACCTTCGTCTTCCTGCGCGACCATTGCGGCGTGCCGCCGGCCGAACCCGACCCGGAGACCGGCTCGATCGCGTTCGCCAGCGAGACCACCATCGACTTGCCGGATGGCTCGGAAGCCAGCGTTCCGATCTTCGCCTACTACGACAAGGGTGTGGGCGAGCGCAGCGGCGGTGGCGCCTTCGGCGTCGGGCTCGGCGACAATGTCCGCCAGGCCTATGCCTTCGTCGCCCGCAACTGGCGACCAAACGCCAGCATCTTCATCTTCGGCTTCTCGCGCGGCGCCTACACTGCCCGCTCGCTCGCCGGCATGCTTGGCTCCGTGGGCGTCGTCGATGCCGACGACCAGAGCGCGCTCGATGCCGTCTGGGCGCACTACCGCCTGCAGCCCGACGAGCGCACCGCATCGCGCAAGGCGGTCATCGACGGCTTGCAGCAGCCGGGCGCCAGACGCGGCACACCGGTGCGCTTTCTCGGCGTCTGGGACACCGTGGGCTCGCTCGGTGTGCCGGTGCCGCAGCTGCGCGGCCTCGGCAACAAGCTCTTCGGCGGCATCTACCGCTTTCACGACACGGGCCTGGGCAAGAACGTGCTGAACGCCTGCCAGGCGCTGGCGATCCACGAGAAGCGCGGCGCCTTCAAGCCGGTGCTGTGGACCAGGCGGCACGAGGAGGTCTTGGACGAGCAGGGTAAGGCGACCCGGCAGCGATTGCTGCAGGTCTGGTTCACCGGCAGCCACGGTGACGTCGGCGGCGGCTACAAGGGCGATCGGCGCTTGGCCGACATCTCGCTCACCTGGATGCTGCGGCGGGCACTGGAAAGCGGCCACCCGCTCAAGGAGGTCGCCTGGCAGCCGCATTGCGAGCCGAGTGCCCTTGGTGCGCGCAACGACTCGCTCACCGGCGGCTGGCGGTTCGCCGCAGGCAACCGCTCAGAGGCGGCCAACTCCCTGCTGCAGCAACTGCCGGTGGTCGGCAAGCTGATTCTTGCCGTGCTCGACTTGATCGCCGTTCGCAATGCGCCACGCGCGATCGGCGGGGAGATCGCCACGGATGACGGCCAGTTCGTGGTCGGCATGGGCGAGCGCCTGCACGCCTCGGTGCTCGAGCGTTATCGGGGCGACCTCGCCCCCGACAGCGTCAAGCAGGCACTCGCCGCGGGCCTGCCGGTGTTCAACGAGCGAGCGGCGATGCGTCAGGCCTGCCCGCCCAAGGCGACCGTCCAGGTCGACCAGGACCAGGCCATTCTGGTCGATCGATCGAAGGCCGGCCTCGGCGTCAAGGGCGTGCCCTGGCTGCAGGACAGCAAGCGCTGCCAGGTTACCCTCGACGATCAACGCTGGGGCGCGCGCGTCGCTTGGGTCAACGGCGACCGCGCCGGCCTGGCGCTCATGTACCCGCTCGGTCAGGGCCAAGCACCAAGCCTGAGCTAGCTGTCGGTCTAGTGGATCTCCGGCTCCGGCAGCCGCTCGGCGCCGGCGAGGAAATCGAAGTCACAGCCGTCATGCGCCTGCTGGATGTGGGCCGCGAACATGCGCTCGTAACCCCTTGCTGCAACGGGCTTCGGCTTCCAGGTCTCACGTCGGCGGGCAAGCTCCTCGTCGCTGACGTCGAGATGGATGCGCCGCTCGGCCACGTCGATCTCGATCATGTCACCGGTCTTGACCAGCGCCAACGGCCCGCCGATCCCTGACTCGGGCGAGACGTGCAGGACGCAGGAGCCGTAGGAGGTGCCGGACATCCGCCCGTCGGAAATCCTGAGCATGTCGCGGATGCCTTCCTTGAGCAGCTTCTGCGGGATCGGCAGCATGCCCCACTCCGGCATGCCGGGAGCACCTATCGGGCCGGCGTTCTTGAGGACCAGGACCGAATCGCCCGTGACCTCGAGCGCCGGGTCGTCGATCCTGGCCGCCATGTCGTCGTAGTTCTCGAACGCCACCGCCGGGCCCCGGTGCTTGAGGAACTTGGGGTCGGCCGCCGACGGCTTGATCACGCAGCCATCGGGCGCGAGGTTGCCGCGCAGGATCGCTGTCGCCGCCTCCTTCTTGACCGGCCGGCTCAGCGGATGGATCACGTCCTCCAGATGCACCTCGGCAGTGGCGATGTTCTCGCCGATCGTCTTGCCGTTGACCGTGAGGCAGCTGCCGACCAGCTCGCCCTCGAGCTGCTTCAGAAGTGCCCTTATGCCGCCCGCGTAATAGAAGTCCTCCATCAGGTACTTGCCGGATGGCCGGACATTGGCGATCACCGGGATTTCTCGCGCCAACTCGTCGAAGCGGTCGAGGGTCAAGGGCACGCCGGCGCGCCTCGCCATCGCCACCACGTGGATCATCGCATTGGTCGACCCGCCCATCGCCAGGTGGCAGCGGATCGAGTTGTCGACCGCATCCGCCGACATGAAGTCGGACGGCTTCAGGTCCTCCCAGACCATGTCGACGATCCGCCGGCCGCAGGCCGCCGACATGCGCGGGTGGTTGCTGTCGGGGGCGGGGATCGACGAGGCGCCGGGCAGGCACCAGCCCATGGCCTCGGCGATCGCCGTCATGGTCGAGGCCGTGCCCATGGTCATGCAGTGCCCGGCGCTTCGGGCGATGCCGTTCTCGATCTCGTCCCAGTCGTCCTGGGTGATGTTGCCGGCGCGAAGCTCGGCCCAGTACTTCCAGACGTCCGAGCCCGAGCCCAGGATCTGGCCTTGCCAATTGCCGCGCAGCATCGGCCCGGCCGGCAAATAGATGGCGGGCACGTCCATCGAGATGGCGCCCATGATCAGCCCGGGCGTGGTCTTGTCGCAGCCGCCCATCAGCACCGCCCCGTCGATCGGGTGCGAGCGCAGCAGCTCCTCGGTCTCCATGGCGAGGAAGTTGCGGTACATCATCGTCGTGGGCTTGACGATCGGCTCGGCCAGTGAGATCGCCGGCAGCTCGAGGGGAAACCCGCCCGCCTGGTAGACGCCCCGCTTCACGTCCTCCACCCGCTGCTTGAAATGGGTGTGGCAGTGATTGATGTCCGACCAGGTGTTGATGATCCCGATCACCGGCTTGCCGGCATAGTCTGGCGCGTCGAAGCCGATCTGCTTGATCCGCGAGCGGTGCCCGAAGGCGCGCAGATCCTGCACCCCGAACCAGCGATGCGAGCGCAGCTCTTCCGGCTTCTTCCTGGTCATCGTCGTCTCTCTCCCAAATCGACAGCGGTCCCCGCTCTAGCACCCACAGCCTGCGAGAGCCATGGACTTGCCACGCCCCGGATCCTACCATCCGAGGCTTCGGGCGACCTCCGCCCGCATCGGGCACAACGCCATGGTCGAGCCCACCATCCAGCGTCGTCTGGCGGCGATCACCGCCGGTGACGTGGTCGGCTACTCGCGGCTGATGGAGAGCGACGAGTCGGGCACGCTCGCCCGGCTGCGGATGCTTCTCGACGAGGTCGTGTTCCCCTCCGTCACGGCCTTCGACGGACGTATCTTCAAGACCATGGGCGACGGCTTTCTCGCCGAGTTCAAGAGCGCGCTCGCCGCCGTCGAGCATGCCCGCCACCTCCAGGCCGCGATCGCCGCCCATGCCGACGGGATATGCGACGGCGATCGCCTGGTCTTTCGCATCGGCATCAGCCTCGGCGATGTGCTGGTTCAGGGACTCGATCTGTTCGGCAATGCGGTGAACGTCGCCGCCCGTATGGAGACCTTGGCCGACCCGGGTGGCATCTGCCTGTCGAGCGCGGTGTTCGAGCATGTGCGCAAGGCGCCGGGTCTGGCCTTCGCCGATCTCGGGCCGCAGGCGGTGAAGAGCCTGGTCGAGCCGGTGCATGCCTACCGCCTGCTCGGCCTGGGCGAAGCGGCCACCCCTACGCTGGCGCCACGGCAAGGTCCATCTTCCGACGACCGCCCGTCACTGGTCGTCATGCCGCTGCGCAATCTGGGAGGGGAGGAGAGCGACGGCTATTTTGCCGATGGCATGGTCGAGGAGCTGATCACCGGCCTCGCCCGGATCCGCTGGCTCACGGTCATCGCCCGCAACTCCGCCTTCGCCGTGCAGCGCCGCACCGACGACGCTGGCGCCGCCGCCGCCGCCCTCGGTGTCCGCTACGTGCTCGAGGGCAGCGTGCGTCGCTCCGCGGAACGTGTGCGCATCGCGACCCAGCTGCTCGATGCCGCTACCGGGCGAACCCTCTGGGCGGCGCGCTTCGAGGGTGCCGTGGCCGACGTGTTCGATCTGCAGGACAGCATCACCGAGGGCGTCCTCGGCGCGATCGAGCCGACGCTGAAGGCGGCGGAGATCGAGCGCGCCCGGCGCAAGCGACCGGAGGATCTCGGCGCCTGGGACCACTACCTCAGGGCCGTCGCCCACATGTACGAGAACACGCCCGAAGGCCGCACCGCGGCGCTTGGTCAGGTGACCGAGGCGCTCGCGATCGATCCCGGCTATCCCGAGGCGCACGGCGTCGCCGCCTGGTGCTACTTCGCCCGGAGCCTGTGGGAGGGTGGCCTGCAGCAGCAGAACGCCGACGGTGCGAGACGCCATGCCGAAGCTGTTCGGGGGAGCCGCACGGATGATGCGACGACCCTGGCCCATGCCGCCATCTCCTATGCGTTTGCCACCCGCGACCTGCCGCCGGCACTGGAAATGATCGATCGGGCCATCTCCCTCAACCCGAGCTCGGTTCATGCGCACGGCCATGGCGCGGTGCTCAACACCTGGGCCGGCAACTACGCGCGCTCGATCGCCCTCGGCGAGCAGGCGCTGCGCCTCTCGCCCTTCGATCCCTTCGCTGTGATGGCCTGGGCCGGCATGGCCGGTGCGCGGCTGATGCTGGGCGAGATGGCCCCAGCGATCGAGGCCGCCGGCAAGGCGCTCGACCTCTATCCGAGCCACGTGCCCTCGCACCTGATCAAGATCGCCGCGCTGGTTCGCGAGGATCGACCTGGCGAGGCCGAGGGCCGCGGCCGCGCGCCTGATGACACTGGCCCCAGCCTACCGCATTGCCCAGCCGATCCCGATCATGCATCACTTCGTCGAAGAGTTCCGCAAGGCCGGCCTGCCTGACTGACTGAACCACCCGAGCGAGGAGCGAAAACTTGACCCACTTCTCCGACGACATGAGCTGGCTCAACGAGCCCCCCGTCGCGATGGTCGACCAGGAGGCGCTGGTGGTGCGGTCTGGGATGAAGACCGACTTCTGGCAGCGGACCCATTACGGCTTCCAGCGCGACAACGGCCATTTCCTCTACCGCGAGTGGTCTGGCGACTTCACCGCCGAGACCAGCTTCACCGGCATCTACGAGACGCTCTACGACCAGGCCGGGATGATGTTGCGGGCCGGCGCCGAACACTGGATCAAATGCGGCATCGAGTACACCGGTGGTGCCATGCATCTGAGCGTCGTCGTCACCAATGGCCATTCCGACTGGTCGGTGCAGCGCATCGCGACGACAGACCTGCCGATCGGCGTGCGCATGACCCGGCAGGGCGATGCTTGCTTCGTCCAGTTCCGCGTCGGCGCTGATCCCTGGCACATGGCGCGGCTGGCCTGGTTCCCGCCGGTACCGCACGACGTCATGGTCGGCCTCGCCTTCTGCTCACCCGAGCGCGAAGGCTTCGCGGCCCGCTACCATGGCTTCGAGATCGGGCCTGCCGCGACCAGTGATTTTCACTGAGCGCACAAGGCCGGCTCGGCCTGGGCCACGCCAAAGGACGACTTGAGCGAATGCGCCAACACCTCGCCGCCATCGCGATTCTCGTGCCCGACTATGACGAGGCGATCGCCTATTACACCAAGACGCTCGGCTTCGAGCTGATCGAGGATACGGCGCTCTCGGCGACCAAGCGTTGGGTGCTGGTCGCACCGCCCGGCAGCAGCGAGGCCCGCCTGCTGTTGGCCAAGGCAACGACTGCCGAGCAGACGAGGGCCATCGGCCATCAATCCGGCGGCCGCGTCTTTCTCATTCTCCACACCGATGACTTCGACCGCGACTACGCGCGCTATCAGGCTGCCGGCGTCGTTTTCACCGAGCAGCCGCGAGACGAGGCCTACGGCAAGGTCGTCGTCTTCCGCGACGCCTATGGCAACAAGTGGGATCTGGTCGAGAAACCGTCCGCCCGGCACCGTTGACAGGCACCACCTCCTCGCCGCACTTGAGGCCCATTGCGAACACGAGGGGGAGGCGGCCAGTGAGCACGCGCAAGAACGAGTACGAGATCATCGAGCCCGAGTTCGGGCCGCTCATCGGCGGCAATATGCGGCTGCGCCAGCTCTGGACCGGGGCTGCCTGGGCCGAGGGGCCGGTCTATTTTCGCGACGGCAATTTTCTCCTCTTCTCGGACATCCCCAACGACCGGATCATGCGCTTCACCCCCGACCTCTCGGGCCTCGACGGCACGATGAGCGTCTATCGGCAGCCGGCGCACAACACCAACGGCCACACCCGCGACAACGAGGGCCGGCTCATCTCCTGCAGCCACGGCGCCCGCTGCGTCTTCCGGACCGAGCTCGACGGCACGGTCACGACGCTGGTCGACAGCTTCGAGGGCAAGCGGCTCAACTCGCCCAACGACGTGGTGGTCAAGTCCGACGGCACGGTCTGGTTCACCGATCCGTCCTACGGCATTCTCACCGACCTCGAGGGGCACAAGGGCGAGCCGGAATATGGCGGCTGCAACGTCTTCCGCTTCGATCCCCGTGACGGCAGCCTCACCGCCGTCGCCACCGACTTCGTCAAGCCCAACGGCCTCGCCTTCTCGCCCGACGAGAAGCTGCTCTACATCGCCGATACCGGCGCCAGCCACGATCCGCAGGGGCCCCGGCACATCCGCCGCTTCACGGTCAGGGGCGACAACACGCTTGCCGGCGGCGAGGTCTTCGCCGTCTGCGATGCCGGCCTCTTCGACGGCTTTCGCTGCGACACCGAAGGCCGCGTCTGGTCCTCGGCCGCCGACGGCGTGCATTGCTTTGCCACCAGCGGCACGCTCATCGGCAAGATCCACGTGCCCGAGGTGGTGGCGAATGTCTGCTTCGGCGGGCTCAAGCGCAACCGCCTCTACATCTGCGGCACCACCTCGCTCTACGCCATCTACGTCAACGTCAACGGTGCGCAGAAGCCCTGACCGGATCGGGCAATTTGCAGTGAGCGGCGACTGCTCGATCGAACCCGGCCGACCCCGCCTGTGAGCTTCGTCCTCTCGAAGCTCGCCTGGCTGGTCCTGCAGCCGAGCAACCTCCTGCTGCTCGGCCTGCTGGTCGCCGTCCTGCTCAACTGGCGGCGCTTGATGCTCGGCCTGATGGCGCTGCTCGTCATCGTCGTCGTCCTGCCGGTCGGTCTCTGGCTGCAGCGGCCGCTCGAGGAAAGATTTCGCGCGCCCGGCCGAGCTGCCGGCCGAGATTGCCGGCATCATCGTGCTCGGTGGTGCCCAGGACCAGGCCATCACCGCAGCCCGAGGCACGCTCGCGCTCACCGATGCGGCCGAGCGGATGGTCGAGGGCCTGGCACTGGCCTATCGCTACCCCGAGGCGCGGCTCGTCTTCACCGGCGGCAGCGGTCGCCTGTTTCCGGGCGATGCAAGCGAGAGCGCGGTCAACGAGCTCTTCGTCGACCTGATGGCGCTCGATCCGGCGCGTGTCGTTCTCGAGGACCGCTCGCGCAACACCTGGGAGAATGCCCGCTTCACCCGTGAGCTGGTCGAGCCGCAAGCGGGCGAGACCTGGCTGCTGGTCACCTCGGCGCGCCACATGCCGCGCTCGATGGGCATTTTCCGCCAGATCGGCTGGCCAGTGGTGCCCTGGCCCGTCGACTATCGAACCGGCGATGACGGGCCCGTGCTGCAGACCGAGGTCAGCTCGCGGCTCACCGAGCTCGACGACGCCGCCCGCGAATGGCTGGGCCTGCTCTTCTACCGCCTCATGGGCCGTACTGACGGGCTCTTTCCGGCACCGTGAAGCGCGACCTCGTCAATCGTACAGGCCTCATGAGCCCCGAGACTAGGGCAACGCCCGGCTTCGGTTGCTCGGCAACCAGCTCTGCTACCGGGTCTCTGTCGGCGCTGCGTCCTTGACGGGAGGTGCACTGCTAACAGCAGCGGTCCCTTCGACCCGCGTCAGGGCATTGGGAACCAGAAGCTCGCTGAAGCCCGCAAGGAGCGCAAAAAGGTAAATGCTCCAGGCCCGATACTGCGGATCGATGCCCGCCAGGATCCAGCCCCCGGAGATCAGCAGGAAGACGATGCCGGCTGCGATCACGCCGATGAGCGTTCGATTGAAGCCGGCGTAGAGCATCTCGGGGATCGTGATCGAGTTGTTGATGCGCAGCGACTTGATGCCGATCGACACGGCAAAGAAAGCGCCGATGGCACCCAGCGTCAGCATGTCGATCAATCGGATGCCGACCAGATCGGCGCCGGGCGTCATCGCGTTCGGCTCGACCATCAGCGTCAATAGCCGGCCATGCGGCTCCGGGATGCTGTGAAAGATCCACCACACGGCCACGAACAAGAGCAGTGCCATCGCGTTAGCAAAGATGTAGCGCATCTTGTTGCGGCTATCACGGCAGGCTGCCACCTCGGCCGTAAACTCAGTCAGCATTTCTTTGGCCTCGAGCGCTTTGTCGCTGAACGCCTGTTGCATGGCCCGCGCCTGATGCTCGATCGAGCGATCGACGAGCGATTGGTAGTGGCGACGGTAGAAGGGCAGGGTCAGGCCGTCCGGGCGCATCCCGGCGATCAGGTCGTTGAGCCGATTCAATGCGCCATTGATCGGGTCCAGCCGTTGCCGGAACGTCTCCGCCGTCTCGAAGTCGCACGACAGGGAGTAGCGGGGTCGCCGCGGCTCGAAATCCTGGCTCCCGGACGAATAGATGACGTAGTTGTCGGTGCGGACATGGACTTTGAGCACCTTGTCGCCGAGCAGATCGATTTCGTCTTTCTTGATCGTCGCCACGGCAGCGTCGCCCCGATCGGGCGTCGGACGGTGTGGCGCACCGCTCACTGCCTCTGCGCCAGCAGGCGCGCTCACGCCCGGCCAGTTAGAAGGCGTCACGACCTCTGCGTCACGCTCCATTCGATGTCCTCCTGCCCATCCAAGCGGAACCGCGCCAAAACACGGATCCCAGAACAACCATCGACCGGCTAATTCGCAGTAGCGGCGATAAAGCCGCACCAGTACAAGAGATGCTATTCTACAATAGTGCGCCGAATGGGTCCAGCTGATCAACCTCGACGCTGGCGGATCGTCGTCCGTCAGCCGGCTCTTGGCCCGACAACGGGTCCGCAAATCCGCTTTCCATGCCGGCGCGGCCCGTCGGTGCGCATGACGATCGCAGCCCCGGCACGCCGCGCGGGCTTGTCAAGCAGGACCAGGGTCACCATGCTTGTTCCACATTCGCTTCAGGGAGATCACACATGAGCGTCAACCGTCGCACGACCCTGCTCGGCACCGTCGCCGCAGCGGCCATGGTCCTTACCGCCGGCGTTGCCACCGCACAGGACGACCGGTCCTACATCCTCACCACCGCCACCACGGGCGGGACCTACTACCCGGTGGGCGTCGCCATCGCGACCCTGGTCAAGGTCAAGCTGCAGAACGCCGAAGGCATCGACATGGCAGCCATCAGCTCGGCCGGCTCCGGCGAAAATGTCGGCCTGATGCGCGACGGCCAGGCCCAGTTCGGCATCCTCCAGGGCCTGTTCGGCCGCTACGCCGCCAACGGCTCGGGTCCGCTCGAGAACGAGGGCCCGCAGGAATGGCTGCGCTCGGTCGGCATGCTCTGGCAGAACGTCGAGCATTTCATCGTCACCGACGATTTCATCGATGTCGGCACCATCGACGACATGGCCGGCGTCGAGGGCGAGCCCTTCTCGATTGGTGCGCGTAATTCCGGCACCGAGGGCTCCGGCCGGGCCATCCTGGGCGGGCTCGGCATCGATCCCGAGAGCTTCGACCTCGTCTACCAGGGCTACGGCCCGTCGGCCGAGGCGCTGCAGAACGGCACGATCGTCGGCGTCAACATGCCGGGCGGCGTGCCGGTGACCGGCGTCACCCAGGCCTTCGCCGCCCGTGACGACCTCACCATCCTCAACTTCACCGAGGACCAGATCACCCGTGCCAATGGCGGCGACGGCGAGCTCTGGACCGCCTACACCATCCCGGCCGGCAGCTACCCGAACCAGGACGAGGACGTCCAGACCATCGCCCAGCCGAACTTCCTGGGCGTGCATCAAGACGTCGACGAGGAGGCCGTTTACCTGATCACCAAGACGATGTTCGAGAATTTGCCCTTCCTGCAGAACATCCACCCGGCCACCAACGCCATGTCGCTGGACGCGGCGCTCGCCGGCCTGCCGGCACCACTGCACCCCGGCGCTGCCCGTTACTTCGAGGAAGCCGGTGTCGAGATTCCTGAGAACCTGATCGCCAACTGACGGCTCGAGCTGACCGGTGGCGGGGGTGACCCCGCCACCCTTTTTCTAGGCAAAGCCGCATGGCAGAGAAGACCGACGACACCGGCGAGCTCACCATGCCGCATCGTGCCGGCGGCGGTCCGCTTTTCGAGAAAGTGGTCCTGGCGCTCGGCGTCGTCATCTCGCTCTTCCACGTCTACGCCAACTCGATTGCCCGCCTCGACGATTTGACCTTCACCGCCCTGCACTGGGGCGGCTTCGCGCTGCTCTGCGCGCTGCTCTACCCGGGCTGGCAAGGCTCCGGCCGCAAGACCCTCTGGCTCGACATCTGCCTCGGCCTCATGGCCATGGCCTGCGCCGTCTATGTCATCTTCGCCGCCGACCTCATCTATGAACGCGGCGTCCGCCTGATCTGGCTCGACTACGTCATCGCCATCATCACCATCGTTCTGGCACTGGAAATGGCCAGGCGCACCGCCGGCTGGTTCATACCCGTCCTCGCCATTGTCAGTATCTTCTACATGGCGGGCGGCGGCGCGCATGTTCCGGGCATGTTCCGCTTTCCGGGCCTCACCCTCGAGACCACGCTCTTTCGTGCGGTCTACGAGCTGAGCGGCATGTTCGGCTCGATCGCCCGGATCAGCGCCACCTTCGTCTTCATGTTCGTCCTCTTCGGTGCCTTCCTGGTCCGCTCTGGTGCCGGCGCCTTCATCATCGACCTGGCGCGTGCCGTGGCCGGCCGGCTGGTCGGCGGCCCGGGCTTCGTCGCCGTGCTGGGCTCGGCGCTCACCGGGACGGTCACGGGCTCGGCCGTGGCCAACACCGTCTCGACCGGCGTCATCACCATCCCGCTGATGAAGAAAGCCGGCTTCCCGCCCAAGTTCGCCGCCGGCGTCGAGGCCTCGGCCTCCACCGGCGGTCAGCTCATGCCGCCGATCATGGGGGCAGGGGCCTTCGTCATGGCCACCTACACCCAGATCTCGTATCTCACCATCGTCGCCGTGTCGGTCCTGCCCGCCATCCTCTACTTCTTCTCGGTCGCCTGCTGGATCCGGATCGAGGCCAAAAAGCACAACATCACCGGCGTCGACGAGGACACGCCGCGTTTCATGGAGATCCTGCGCCGCGGCGGCATCAGCTTCCTGGCACCCATGGGCGTCCTGGTCGGCATGCTGGTCTGGGGCTTCACCCCCACCTATGCCGCCTCCTTCGCGATCCTCGCGGTGATCGGCTCGTCCTGGCTCTCCAAGACGCCCATGGGCCTGCTCGCCATCATCGACGCGCTGGCCTTGGGGGCCCGCAACATGGTGATGACCGCCATGTTGCTGGTCTCGGTCGGCCTCATCGTCATGGTCGTCGAGACCACCGGCATCGGCAACACGCTCTCCCTCATGCTGGCGGAGTGGGCCGGCGGCAGCCTGCTCCTCGCCATCGTCCTGATCGCGCTCGCGTCGCTGGTCCTCGGCATGGGCCTGCCGGTGACCGCCGCCTACATCGTCCTGGCCACGCTCTCGGCACCGGCCCTCTTCCAGCTCATCAACAACGCCGCCGTGATCGACATGATCGCCTCGGGCACGCTGCCCCAGGCCGCCCAGGCCGTCTTCATGCTCGCCGACCCGGACGCGCTCACCAAGCTCCAGTCACCGATGAGCATGCCCGAGGCCGAAGCCCTCTTCGCGCTGGTGCCAGCCGACTTCTCCTCGACCCTCTTCGACCAGGCGCTGAGCCCCGCCGTCCTCACCACGACGCTGCTCTCGGCCCACATGATCATCTTCTGGCTCAGCCAGGACAGCAACGTCACCCCGCCCGTCTGCCTCACCGCCTTCGCCGCTGCCGCCATCGCCAAGACCCCGCCCATGGCGACGGGCTTCACCGCCTGGCGCATCGCCAAGGGCCTCTACATCGTCCCCATCCTCTTCGCCTACACACCCTTCCTCTCCGGCGACTGGCTCATCGCCATCGAGATCACCTTCTTCGCCTGCTTCGGCATCTACGCTCTCGCCGTCGGCTGGGAAGGCTACGGCGAGCACCCGATCCCCATCTGGCTCCGCCCCGCCATCTTCGCCCTCGGCATCTTCCTCATCTGGCCCACCGGCCGCCTCTCCCAGATCATCGCCGTCGTGGCCCTCGTCGCCGTCATGATGCTCGCCAGCCGCCTCGCCAGACGGCACGTAGTGGCAGCGGAAGCGTAGAGTAAGGGATAAGGGCAGGGAGGCCGGCCTCCCTGCACCCACCTGGATTTGCCCTTGCGATGGCGAGGTTTGTCGGTCATTTCGAATATTGGGGAGACAACTCATGAGCGAAAAACCCGTCCTCTACGGCTACAGCCCGTCGACCTATGTGCGCACCGTGCGCATGGTCCTGGCCGACAACAATGTTGACTACGATCAGGTCCAGGTAAACGTGCTGGGCGGCGAGACCCGGCTGCCGGAGCATCTGGCCCGCCATCCCTTCGGCAAGGTGCCGGTGCTCGACATCGACGGCCTGCGGCTGCGCGAGACCGATCCAATCTGCCGCTACATCGACGAGACCCGCGACGGCCCATCCGTCATACCGAGCGATGCCAAGCAGCGGGCCAAGATGGCGGAAGCCATCAGCCTCTACACCGCCTACGGCTACGGCGCGCTGCTCGGCCTGGCCGCCTACCACCTGTTCCCGGACTTCATCGGCGGCAAGAACGACGCGCTCAGGGAGTTGGAATTCGAGGATTCGCAAAAGCTCCTGGGCCTGCTGATGGAGAACGCCGATCCCTGGATCGTCGGCAGCAAGGCGACCCTGGCCGA
>CALOAB010000020.1:0-187268 GCA_942491185.1 uncultured Alphaproteobacteria bacterium
GGCGGATTGATAACAGCCTCTATCTGGCGCCGCCCGAGCGGGCGCTGGCGCTGTGCGTGGACGAAAAAAGCCAGATCCACCCGCGCCAGCAAGCAGCGGCTCCAGCCCCTGAGGAGCCGATGGCAGGAGGCATCGGCGGGGCTCTCGATCGCTCACAGCCCTTGTTGGCGATGCGCCCCGGCCAACCAGAGCGGCGCACGCACGATGACAAGCGCCACGGGCAAGGTGATCGGCAAGTGCTATGCGCGCCATCGCGCCAAAGAGTTCCTGAGCTTCTTGAGCCAGATCGATCGCGCCGTTCCAAGCGACCTCGACGTTCATCTCGTGATGGACAACGACGCCACGCACAGGACCGCTGCGATCCGCGCCTTCCTCGCCAAACGGCCACACTGGCACGTTCATCTGACGCCCACAGGTGCGTCCTGGGCCAATCAGGTCGAGCGATTCTCTGCCGACCTCACCGAGCGCCAGATTCGGCGCGGTGCCCATCGCTCGACGCAAGAGTTGCAACAGGCCGTCGAGGCCTACATCATCACCTTCAACGCGGATCCCAAGCCGTTCCAATGGACTAAGTCCGCCGATGACATCCTCACGGCCGTTCATCGCGTCTGCCCGCGCACCCTCGACACCGCCAGCAGCCAGATCAAGTAGCTCCAAGATCAGGTCCCTAGAGCGAATTCCTAAAAGGTGGAATCATTTCAGGGATTCCCAACCTTTGATAGATGTGATTCGAGCTGCTGGCTGGACGAGGAGGCCGGCCATGGATGCCACGTCCCTATTCGAACGATTTGCGCCGGAAGATTGCCCTGACGGTCGAGGCTGGCCGGTCCTGCCGGCAGACTGCCGGGCTCTTCAAGGTCAGCGTCAGCTTCGTCATCAAGCTGCTGCAGCGGGTGCAAGCGACCGGTGAGGTATCGCCGGCCCAGTTCGGCGGCTACAAGACGTCACCGCTGAAAACGCACGAGGCGGATCTGCGGCGCTGGGTCGCCGAGCGATCGGATATCACCATCGCCGAGCTGCAGTCACGGCTGTTGGAGCGCGGCACGAGGACAAGTCCGGCAGCCATTGCCAGGTTTCTCGCCAAGCTCGGCCTGACGCGAAAAAAAAGACGCCGAGAGCCGCCGAGCAATGGCGCGATGACGTCGCCGAGGCCCGCCAGGCCTGGCTCGGATGGCAGCGTGGGCTGAACCCGAAAAGCCTCGTCTTCATCGACAAAACCTGGACGTCCACCAACATGGCGCCGCGCTATGGGCGGGGACCGAGAGGACAACGCATCGACGGCATCGCACCACCCTCGACGGCCTGCTGGCCGTCGTCATTCCATGAAGCGGATGATTGGCTGCTGGCCAATCATGGACATTGGAAGACCAGCACCTTCGTCGCTGCTCTCAGGCACGACCGGATCACCGCACCCTGCGTGTTCGACGGGCCGATCAACGGCGCGGCATTCACAGCCTGGATCGAACAGGCGCTGGCGCCGACGCTGCACGCCGGCGACATCGTCATCCTCGACAATCTCAGCAGCCACAAGGTCGCCGGCATCAAGCAAGCCATCGAGGCTCGTGGCGCCAAGCTCGTCTACCTGCCGCCCTATAGCCCAGACCTCAATCCGATCGAACAAGTCTTCGCCAAGCTCAAGCATCTCTTGCGCAAGGCCAGCGCCCGAACCGTCGATGCCCTGCACGACGCCATCGGCAGCCTGCTCGATGCATTCTCGCCAGCCGAGTGCCAGAACTATATCAACAACTCAGGCTATTCTAACTAAACGGGAAACGCTCTAGGCTTGCGGCTCGGAGACCTCCATCAGTCCGTGCCTAACGGTGCGAAGTGCGCGCCGGGCGCCGGCCAGCGCTTCGGCCCAGTCGAGTTCAGGGCCCATGCCCTCGATCAATTCGCCGACCGCTGCCCGAAAGCGCCGAAAGTCGGGGTCGCGCTGGCATTGAACAGCAAGCAGGACAGGGTCTTGGCGCCGAAGCGGCGGCGCAGCGGCCGTTGCGCTGCTGCGAAGGTCTCGAGAATGCCGGCAAGCGCGAACTGCGCGCCGAGCTTGGCCGAGAGGCTGGCGAGGGCGCCGGCGTTCGCTTATGAGCGGACGGTCCAGCCGCAGCCGAAGCTCGACCTTGGCGGGAGGCGTTGGAACAGCGGCTTGCGACTAACCCAAAGACCGGCATTGGGCGGTCGAGCCGCGAGCGGCTGACTCTGTCGCGGAGCTGCGCGGACTCGGCTATGCGGGCGGCGGCGATGCGGTGCGGCGGCATGCGGCCCGATGGCGGCGCGAGCACAGCTCAGCGATCGCCGCAGCTTTCGTGCCGCTAAGCTTTGCGCTCCTTGCAGGTGGTATTGCGAGGCGTACCCGTTCGACTGGAGTCACGAGATCGTCGTCATCAACGGTGCGACCACGACCGTGAAGGTGGCACACATGCGGCTCTGCCACAGCCGGATGCCGTTCGTGCGTGCGTATCCGCGCGCAAGCTCGGCAAGGCCCCCCGTGGTGATCGGCAAGCCACCCCACGCGATCAGAATCACGTGGGGGGTCGACATCCTGAGCGCAGTGCTGACCGACGGGCTCATCGCGGTCGAGGCAGCCCCCCACCCCAAGGCGGCAGACCGCCTTAGGGCCCCCGAGGACGCCAAAGCGCTCGGCGACGGCGTGCACTTGGCCGACGTCATCCTCAACATCCTCGCCCGGCAACGCGAGGCCGGGCCGCCTCTGAGGGTTGCGGCACCGGTGGCGCTCAGGCTCGGCTGTGAGCCCATGGCCGACTGCGCCCGTTACGACAGCCTCAGCGGAGTCGGCTGATGGAGCGTTCCGAGATCCTCGACGCCCCAAAAATCCCATGGGTGGGGGGCTCAAGCTGTGCGGCATGAAGGCCGCCGACGACGAGATCGTCACCAACGCCGTGAAGCGCCAGCAGGAGCCGCTTGGTGGCGATCGACGGGGCGACGCCGAAGCGAGCCGCCGCCCGGCAGATAGTGCAAGAACCAACCAGGCCGGCCTCCTTCGCCAGCCCCAGTCTCGAATCACAAACTGCCGGCAACAGGAACTCCAAAACGATTGGAGATCTCCGGAAACCTCCCCTTTGGCGTCGTCTTTGGCTAGTTTCGGGACGGCGAACGAGGGAGGCGGCAATGGCGAGGCAGGCGGGGTTCTGGAGTGTCGCGGATCGGCTTCGCGAGTTGTCGGCGCAGGGCGATCCTTTGGAGAAGCTCCTGGAGATCGTCGATTTCGAGATTTTTCCGTTCGGTCTTGAAGGAAGCCCTTGGGTCTGACGAGCGGCCGCAGGGTGGCCGGCCGCCGTTCGACGCGGTGCTGAAGCTCAAGATGCTGTATCTGCAGGCGCAGCACGGTTTGAGCTTCGAGGCGACCGAGCATCTGGTGCGCGATCGGCTGTCTTGGATGCGGTTCTGCGGGCTTTCGATCGCCGATCCGGTGCCGGACGCCAACACGCTCTGGGACTTCCGCGAGGCGCTGATCGGGGCCGGTGCCTTGGACCAGCTGTTCGAGCGCCTGGACCAGGCGATCAAGGATGCCGGCTACCTGCCGATGTCGGGGCAGATCGTCGATGCGAGCCTGGTCGCGGCACCCCGGCAGCGCAACACCGATGCCGAGAAGGCGGCGATCAAGGCCGGCAAGAAAGCATCAGAGATTTGGCCGGAGAAGCCCGCCAAGGCGGCGCAGAAGGACACCGATGCGCGTTGGACGGTGAAGACCAGCAAAGGCAAGGTCGAGGCCGACGAGCACGGGGACTGTCAGGAATTTCGTGTACGGGCCATGACGATGGAAAGAAAGGAACCATCAGATGCCCGCACGCAAGAAGCCGGTATTGCCGGATGACCTGGTCGATCAGCTGATGTTGGGCCGTGATCCGTCGACGGTGTTCGATAGGAACGGTCTTCTAGACGAGCTCAAGCGCGCGATCGCCCAGCGGGCGCTGAACGCCGAGATGGACCATCACCTGGCGACCGAGGCAGCCGATGGCGGCAGCAACAGCCGCAACGGCTACGGCAGAAAGACGGTGTTGACCGATACCGGCAAGCTCGGGATCTCGGTGCCACGGGACCGGCTCTCGACCTTCGATCCGCAGCTGATCGCCAAGTACCGCCGGCGATTGCCGGGCTTCGACGAGAAGATCGTGTCGATGTATGCCCGGGGGATGACGGTCCGTGAGATCCGCGGCCATCTCGACGAGATCTATGGCGTCGACGTCTCGCCCGAGCTGATCAGTGCGGTCACCGACGACATCCTCGACGAGGTGGCTGAATGGCAGAACCGGCCACTCGAGGCCCTTTATCCGTTGGTGTTCTTCGACGCGCTCAGGGTCAAGATCCGCGACGAGGGCATGGTCCGCAACAAGGCCGTCTATGTCGCTCTCGGCGTCCGGATTGATGGTCAAAAAGAGATCCTTGGCCTTTGGATCGAGCAGACAGAGGGCGCCAAATTCTGGCTCCGGGTCATGAACGAGCTGAAAAACCGGGGTATCGAGGACATTCTCATCGCGGTCGTCGATGGCCTGAAGGGCTTCCCGGACGCGATCACCGCAGTCTTCCCGGAAGCCCAGGTCCAGACCTGTATTGTCCACCTGATCCGCAACTCGCTCGATTTCGTGTCCTACAAGGACCGCCGGGCCGTCGCGGCCGAACTGAAGGAAATTTACCGGGCCAAGGATGCCGATGCCGGCAAGGCCGCCCTGGAGGCCTTCGACACGGGCGAATGGGGCAGGAAATATCCCGCCATCGCCTTGTCCTGGCAGCGGCATTGGCAGGCGGTGATCCCGTTCTTCGCGTTCCCCGACGAGGTCCGCCGGATCATCTACACGACCAATGCTATTGAGGCCCTGAACAGCAAGCTGCGCCGCGCGGTGCGGACAAGAGGCCACTTCCCGAACGACGACAGCGCCATGAAGCTGCTCTTCCTGGTCTTGAACCTCGCCGAAAAGGAGTGGAGGATGCCGCCCAGGGAATGGGCCATGGCCAAATCACAGTTCGCCATTCTCTTCGAAGAACGCCTCCGGGCCGCCTGAAACCAATGATCAACCCATGGCCCGTACACGAAATTCCTGACCGCCACCGAGATCGTCTTCTTGTGGACATCCAGCCCAACAAGCAGGATATCGTTGGCCATGTGGTTCGTCTCCGCTCCGTGTCGGCGGATCGGCGCCAACGCGGCGCAACCCTCGTCTGGGTCAAACGACCCGTCTCGACGTCAGGGCGAACCACCTCCAGCCGCCCCATGACAAACATCTGGCCTAGCGTTACGCTGATTTTCGATCGACATCGAGACGGCGAGCGCTGCAAAGAGGATGGCTGAAAGGCTATGCTTGTTGAACACGCTCATCTCGGTGATACTTGGCGTGACAACTGCGATAAGGAACAGCCATACCCAAATCGCGCTGCGACTTGAGGCGTCCCGTAGATAGCGCCACGCGACGATGGCGTAGCCGGATAGTGTGATCGCGATTGCGCCAAGGCCGAGACCACCGAGCTCCACGCCGATTTCTAGATATGTGTTGTGAAAATGTCCAATCTCACCAAGTAGATCGAGAACCTGGAGAGTTCGCCAATCGAGCGCTGCTTGCCAGAAGGCTTCATAGCCGGTGCCCAGGAAGGGGCGTGCTACGAACTGCGCCAGCGCCGCGTCCCACAGGTAGGATCGACCGGTGAGTGTTGGGTCGCGATCGAGGATCTCGAGTGTCAGCGTAACAGGATTGGCACCAACGACGAGGAAGCCCCCGACGAGTGCGCCAATGAGCGAAATGGCAAAGCCTGCCAGCAGGAGGGCGATGTGGAGCGGCAGGCGAATTAGGAGTGCCGCCAATCCCATGAGCACAGCCGCCACGCTTACCATCGCCGTGGCCGAACCTGCGAGGGGCAATGCGACAAATCCGATAGCGAGGCATATCAATGGGGTCATTTCACGCCGTTCACCGACAAGGAGCGCAAGGGCCGCCGCGATCAGGACCGCTGCGCCGTTACCCATTGTGTTCTTGTGGAAGAAGATGCCACGAGCTAGGCCGTTGTTCATGATAGCGAAATCAAGGCCGGCGAGCGATACTACTACCGAGACTGTGATCGCCGTGCCGAGGACGAGACAGACGATCCTAGCGAGTATTATGGGCGTGTAACGAACGCCGATAAAAATCCCGATCAACGCGGTAAACGCTAGCCGCAGGGCGCTGCCGGCCGTCGTGACGGGCGCCAGCGACCAAGCCGTAGAAATCGCGGCAACAAGAGGAAAGGCTAGCAGCCACGGCGCGGCTAGCAGGCCGCGCCAGAAGTCCTGGATGCGCAGCATGATTAGGAAAACGACTGCCAAATAAGCAAGTGGCCATGTGACAATTGTGAAGATGCTGTACTGTGTCGCGAAATCACTTGAGCCGGCGTAGAGGATGGTATCGATGAAACCCATCGTCCCGGCGCTCAGGGCGATGACAAAGCTCACGACGAACGCCTCAAAGCGGGGCAGCTGAATGAGGAGCCACGCCTGCAACGCGCTGAACGGTTCTGCGGACATCTGCAACAAAAGCTATCTCCCGCCGTTTTTTAGCGGACCAGTCTGCTCGCCGAGTGACTTGCGGAGCACGGTCTGCAGCCAAACCCATTATCGGGTTTGTGTGAGGCGACGCACAGCGGGGAGGTTCCGCGATTGAGAGGGCGAAACCAAACTCTCTAAGCTCGTGAGAACTCTGCTATCGGCGTCGTTGACTTCCTCAGAATAGCACCGCTTGCGCGCCGGAAGGAAGTCGGCGCTCCTGTCGGTCACCAGTCACCGCGCGTAGCGGCTTGCATTTGGTCTTCTCCTTCGCCGCATCATTGCTGTCAGGTGGGAACTCGGACGCTGCGGCTCTTTGGCCACCGCGTTCTCCGCCTCGTGGAGCGACAGCTTGAGTTGGTCTAGGCTCATCGATCGGCCCCCGAACCGATGCCGCCGCATGCCGGCCAGCTGGTGCTCGAGCTTGGCGATCTGCAAAGCCTGCGACTTGACGAGCGAAACCAGCTGCAGCGCGGTATCGCGCACTTCGTCCGGATCGTCGACCAAGCTCAGGGTCTAGTAAAGCACGGCTCAATGATAGCCGAGCCAGGCCACTCGAGGGATCCGTCAACCCAGCCGACTTGCCGAACTCGCCGATCAGATCCCGCCTGTTGTCAGCGGGCGCCGGGTTCGCCTGGAGTCCGCCAGTTTATCCCTTCGAGCAACATGGCCAACTGCTTAGTGTGGATCGGCGCCGAACAATGACCCCTTTCGGCTTCCAACTTGGACCCCATCTCCCGGCGCCTTTTCAACTCCGTAATCAAAGATTTACGGTCTTCAACTGGGGTTACGCCTCGATGCCGATCGGGGGTTTTTTCATTTCGTGATGCCGATCCACAAGCAGCGGCTCGACAGCAACCGCAACGGCGAACGCTCCCGGGGGAATGCCAAGGAACCGAGTCTGCTCGTCGGGCTGATCGTCGATAGCGATGGCCGTCGGTTTACGCCATCGCACACGGTCAAAGCCGGCCGGCGCTATCGCTACTACGTCGACAGAGCGCTGATCACCGGTGACAAGCCGAGTGGTCGACAGCTGCGGCGCATACCCGCCCGCGAGATCGAGGACATCGTCCGCGCCCAACTGGCTGCGTTGCTCGGCGAGCCAGGTCGCCTCTTGCAGGCGCTCGGCGATCCTCTGGATGCGAGCGCGAGCGAAACAGCGATCCAGCGGGCCGGAAAGCTCCGTCAGCAGCTCACCGATGCTTCATGTGGGGCAGCGGCCGATGTGATCCGCTCGATCATGCAGCAGGTGGTGATCGGTGACGATACCGTTCGGCTCCGGATCAAGCGCGATGGATTGCGCGCTGCGCTATCCCTGCCGGCTGGACCGAAGGAAGACTCGAGCGAGGCCTCAATCGGTGTCGACGACGCGCTTTATGACCTCGATGTCCAAACCCGCCTGCGGATGCGCGGCGGCCAGATCAGGCTCATCGTGGGCCAACAGCGCGACCTGACACGTGTTGAAGACGATGCGGCTCTGATCAAAGCCCTGGCCCGCGCGCATCTCTGGTTCGACCGGCTCGAGCGTGGCGATGCCGGCTCGATCAGCCAGATCGCGCAGGACGAGCAGGTAAGCGGCTCCTATGTCAGCCGCGTTCTCAGACTGGCCTTCCTCGCACCGGACATTGTCGAGGCCATCATGGACGGGCGGCATCCGGTCGATCTGACCGCCGAACGCCTGCTCATCCACGAGAACCTCCCCCTGAATTGGCGAGAGCAACGCCGCCAACTCGGCTTCCATCCTAGATAAGTGGTACCACCGAAAGCCGGCGACAGAGACAGCATCGGCAAATGGGCGCCTGGGCGCGCGGTAGACCGTCTCCTGGTCACGGCCGCAAGGACAACGACGCCGAAAAGCCCGCAGAACCGGGCGGTCTCCGGCGGTCGTGGCTTGCACGCGGCGTATCGACCGCAAACAGAAGACTGCCTGGCGGAGACGGGGGGATTCGAACCCCCGATACAGGTTCACCCTGTATAACGGTTTAGCAAACCGCCGCCTTCAGCCACTCGGCCACGTCTCCGCTGGATGGCTATCTAATGACGATGGCGGGGAGCGTCAATTGCGCTGGCGGTTGGCGCAAGGCTGGTGCTGCTTGGGCGCGCGACGCCTGTGATTGGCCTTGAGCGCCAGGGCGGCCAGCCGCTATGCCAGAGGTGCTCTCAAACGGAGGATGCGATGAGCGAGCCGCTCGATCCGGTGATCCGCGATCTCTGGCATGTGGCGGGGCCTGCTGGCGATCTCGCTGCTGGTGGACGTCGCTCGACCATAGTGCTCGGCCGGCCTGTCGAGGTCGCCCGCGATGCCAGTGGTGCGGCGTCGGCCCGGCTGGTCGATGGCGGCACCTTGCCGCTGCTCGAGCGCTACGGGTTCTTCTGGACCAGCCTCGGTGAGCCTGCCGAGCTTTTCGACATTCCGGAATATGCCGAGCCCGACCGCAAGAATGTCTGCACCGGGTCGGTCGGCATTCGCGTCTCGGCACCACGGGCGATCGAGAACTTCCTCGACATGGGCCATTTCCCGTTCGTGCACACAGGCCTCTTGGGCGAGGAGCCGCATACCGAGGTCAAGGAGTACACGGTCACGATCGACGAGGCCAAGGACGAGGTGGTGGCCACCGAGTGCCGTTTCTGGCAGCCGCAGGCGGCGGCCGCATCGACCGGCGGGGTCGAGGTCGAGTACGTCTATCGGGTGCCGCATCCGTTCTGCGCCGTGCTCTACAAGACCAGCGCGCCGGACCCGAACCGGTTCGATGCGATCGCACTCTTCGTCCAGCCGGTGGGCGAGGAGCAGGTGATCGGCCACCCGATGATGTCGATCGTGGATGATGTCAGCACGGTGGGCGATATTCGCCACTTCCAGCTCACCATCTTCGGCCAGGACAAGCCGATCCTGGAGAACCAACGGCCGCGGCGGCTGCCGCTCGACCCACGGGCGGAAACGCCGATCCGGGCCGACAAGTCGTCGATCGCCTATCGCCGCTGGCTGGTCGCCAAGGGATTGCGCTACGGCGTCATTCAGGCTGCCGCCTGATGCTCACCGACGCCCAGCGCCGGACCTTCCAGCCGGTCGCCTCGTCCGCCGATCTGGTGCCGCGCCATGTCTTCGCCGGGCGGCTCTGGGGTCAGGAGCTGGCGCTCTGGCGCGCCGATGACGGCCACGTCAACGCCTGGGAGAACCGCTGCCTGCACCGGGGCGTGCGGCTGACCATCGGCGTCAATCTCGGCCACGAGCTGATGTGCCAGTATCACGGCTGGCGCTACGCCAACCGCACCGCGAGCTGCACCTATATCCCGGCCCATCCGGCCGACGCGCCGGCCAGGACCATCTGCAACCGCACCTATCCGGTCCTGGAGCGGGGTGGGCTGGTCTGGGCGGCGCTCGACGAGGCGGCGGATCCGGCGACCATCCCGGTGCTGGCCGAGGGCGCCCTGGTGCTGCGGCCCTTGCCGCTGGATGTGCCATCGGGCGAGGTCGAGGCGGCGCTGGCTCTGGCGTTCGCCGGCGACCCGGTGCGCTTCTTGGTGCAGCCCGTGGATGCCGGACGGAGCGTCATCCGCGGCGTGCTCGAGGTGCCGCCCGCTGAGGGCAGTGCCGCTCTTCGGACTTGGAATGCGCGGCTCAGCCGGTTGCGCGACCGGCTCGAGGCGATGGTGCGGCCCGAGATGGCGCCGATCGAGGCGGAGCACCGGCCGGTCGCCGCAGACCTCGCCGGCATGCCCGAGGCTGGCCGGCAGGGCGGCACGATCCGGGTGCGGGTCGCAGGCAAGACACCGGTGGCGGACGACGTCGTGGCCTTTCGCCTGGAGGCGCTGGCGGGCGAGCTGCCGGCGCACCAGGCGGGCGCCCATCTCGATGTCCATCTGCCCAACGGCATGGTGCGGCAGTATTCGCTCACCAACGGGCCGGACGACACCACCGGCTACGTGATCGGCGTCAAGCGCGAGGCGGCGGGCAAGGGCGGGTCGGCCTGTCTGCACGACGTGGTGCGCGAGGGCGACGTGCTCGCCGTCTCCGCACCCTTGAGCAACTTCCCGCTGCGCCGCGACGCGCTGCACACGGTCTTCGTCGCCGGCGGCATCGGGCTGACGCCGCTTTTGGCCATGGCCCGGACCCTCGATCTCGAGCATCGGCCGTTCGTCTTCCACGCCTTCGCGCGGTCCGAGGAGGCCTTGCCGTTCAAGGACGTGCTCGACGGCTTCGGCGACCGCGTGGTGCGGCATGTCGGGCTCGATCCGGCGGCAACCAGTGAAGCGTTGCGCGGCATGCTCGAGCAGCGAGGCCGGAAGCACGAGCTCTATGTGTGCGGCCCGCCGGTGATGCTCGATCTGACCCGACGCCTGGCCGCCGAAGCGGGCTGGCCGGAGGCCGCCGTGCATTTCGAGTACTTCAAGAACGAGACGCCGCGCGACCGTGGTCAGCCCTTCGAGATCGCGCTTTCGCGCTCGGCCCTGACGCTCGAGGTGCCGGCCGGCAAGACCATCGTCGAGGTGCTGCGGGCGAACGGCATCGGCATCACCACGTCGTGCGAGCAAGGCGCCTGCGGCACCTGCCGGGTGGCGGTGATCGAGGGTGAGCCGGAGCACCGCGACGTGCACCTCAGCGATGCCGAGAAGGCCAGGGGCGATTGCCTCATGGCCTGCGTCTCGCGGGCGCGCTCGAAGCGCCTCGTGCTCGATCTCTAGGAGCCGGTCCATGCTGACGCTCTACGACTTCGAGCTCTCCGGCAATTGCTACAAGATCCGGCTGATGCTGGGTTTTCTCGGGCTGCCTTACGAGACGCGCCATGTCGATTTCCACCCCGGCCACGAGCACCGCTCCGACTGGTTCCTCGAGGTCAATCCCCTGGGCCAGCTGCCGGTCATCGACGATGGCGGCACGGTCATCCGCGACGCCAATGCGATCCTGGCCTATCTGGCCGGGCGCTACGATCAGGGCGGCTCCTGGGGCTACGGCGCGGATCCGGTCAGAAACGCCAGGATCGCCGAATGGCTGGGCTTTGCGGTCGATCTCACGAGCTCGATCGGTGCCGCCCGACTGCACGATGCCTTCGGCTTCGATCTCGACGCGGAAGGCGCGCGCCGCAGCGGCAAGAAGCTGCTGCGCGTGCTCGACGAGCATCTCTGGTTTCAGGAGCAGGTCGGGCAGGACTGGCTGGTCTCCGGCGACCGGCCAACCATCGCCGACATCTCTTGCTTCCCGTACACCGCGCTCTCGGAGGACGCGGACCTGCCGCGCGAGGACTACCCGGCCGTCCGCCGCTGGCACGACCGCTTCAGGCGCATCGCGGGCTTCAAGGTGATGTCGGGGGTTTTTCCGGCGCGGGGGTGATCGCCGCTTCTGCGAGCGGCTTCATCAGGCCGGCTCGACCTGGTCTTCACTGTCGACCTGGTCTTCGCTCTCGACCTGGTCTTGTGCCCAGTCGAAGACGCGCTGCTGCTGCTCCTTGAGGAACACGGTCGCATCGTCGACGGTGTAGCCCAATGCCTCGGCTGAGGTGACGAGTCCGTCGAGCGTGTCGGGGTCCATCTTGCCGCTTGCCACATTCGGCTTGTTGACGACGATGGTGCTGAGCATCGGCCAACCGCGCCGTTCGGCGTACTCGACCAGATGGCCCAGATGCTGGGCGACGGAGTGGTTGACCTGGGTCCACTTGGCGCCGCTGCTGTCGGCCAGCTCCTTGTAGCTCAAGAACCGGCCATCCTTGGCGGCACCCAGGATGACGTCGAAGCTCTTCTCGAAGCTGAGCCCCTTGCCGCTGCGCCGGGCCCGCTCGGCCAGGCGAGTCGAGATACAGCTTGGCCCGTAGCTTGTCGTGACGGCGATGGTTCTCGATCAGATTATCCAGCTCGTTATCCGCCAGATCGATCGGTTTTCTCGGCATGCTGAGACTGTCCGGAAAGAGGAAGCGCTGCGCAGTTTTGCTTATACTGCGTTATTCTCCCATTTGATTGATAGAGCAGGGTACGATTTAATTCGCGCCAGCGCAAGCGGGTGCGCTGGATATTGAGGCATTCATTGGGCGGCGGCGGCGAATCAGCCGCCGCTCAGTAGAGCTTGGGCACGTAGAGTTCTTCGGGGAGGATCTCGCGCTCGTAATCGGGGTTGAAGACACGGTCGGGGAGCGTGATAGGGTCGTGCGGCACGTCCTCATAGGGCACCTGCTTCAGCAGGTGTTGGATGCAGTTGAGCCGCGCCTGCTTCTTGTCGTTGCCCTCGACGATGGACCAGGGAGCTTCGGGGATGTTGGTCCGCTCCAGCATCTCTTCCTTGGCCTTGGTGTACTGCTCCCAGCGGACCCGTGACTGCAAATCCATGGGGCTCAGCTTCCACTGCTTCATCGGGTCGTGGATGCGCATCAAGAAGCGGAGCTGCTGCTCCTGGTCGGTGATCGAGAACCAGTACTTGATCAAGATGATGCCGGAGCGGACCAGCATCCGCTCGAACTCCGGCACGTCGTGGAAGAACTCCGCGACCTGATCCTCGCTAGCGAAGCCCATCACCCGCTCGACCCCGGCGCGGTTGTACCAGGAGCGGTCGAACAGCACGATCTCGCCGCCGGCCGGCAGATGCGGCACGTAGCGCTGGAAGTACCACTGCGACTGCTCGCGCTCGGTCGGCGCCGGCAACGCCGCCACCCGGCAGCCGCGCGGGTTGAGCCTTTGCGTGATCCGCTTGATCACACCGCCCTTGCCGGCGGCGTCGCGGCCCTCGAACAGCACCACCACCTTGAGCTTCTTGTGGATCACCCAGTCCTGCAGCTTGATCAGCTCGGACTGCAGGCGGAACAGCTCGTGGAAATAGGTGCGCCGCTCGATCACCGACTTGCTTTTGAAGTTGGTGATCGAGCGCAGCTCGCGGGCGATGCGGTGATCGTCGAACTCCATCTCCAGCTCTTCGTCGAAGCTGTCCTGGAGGTCCTGCTCGATCCAGCTCAGTGGGCCGTCAGCGGCTTTGTCGTCGGTCATCAGGAGCTCTCCCAAGCGTGGCCCCGAGCAATCCGGCGATCGAGGCGAGAACGAGGCTAGGTGGCGGCCACGGGCTTGCCCCGTGAGCGCGCACGTCATGGTGATGTTATCACCCGGTGCTGGCCAATCGTCCACTCGCACCTAACTCATGCGCGGAAACAACACACTGGAGATGGTTAATGAAGCTCGACCGCCGCAAGACCCTGCTCGCAGCCGGTGCCGTGCTCGCCGCACCCGCGATCATCCGCAGCCGGCCTGCCCGGGCGGCTGCCCCCATGCTCGGCCCGGCGCGGCCCTCGTTCTACCGCTTCCAGCTCGGTGATTTCGAGGTGACGACGCTGCTCGACGGCGCCGTCCAGCTCGAGGGGCCGCACCCCATCTTCGGCG
This sequence comes from uncultured Alphaproteobacteria bacterium, assembly GCA_942491185.1. Classification (GTDB taxonomy): domain Bacteria; phylum Pseudomonadota; class Alphaproteobacteria; order Geminicoccales; family Geminicoccaceae; genus SLRI01. The sequence continues at coordinate 13,883 of CALOAB010000020.1, forward strand.
AGAACCAGCCGGCCGAGGAGGTATTGGCCTTCGCGCATGCGAACTTCCTGCCCGGTGACCAGATGGAGATCAGCTTCACGCCGATCCTGGTCAACACGGGCGACCATCTCGTCCTCTTCGACAGCGGCAATGCAGCGGGGCGCCGGCCGGGTGCGGGCAACCTCGTGGCCGCGATCGAGGCCGCCGGCTACACCACCGACCAGATCGACACCCTCATCATCACCCACATGCATGGCGACCATATCGGCGGGCTGATGAGCGAGGGCGTGCCCACTTACGCCAACGCATGCCTATGCCGCGGGCCAGGTCGAGTACGACTTCTGGAGCCATGACGATCGGCTGGGCGGGGAGATGGAAGGCCGCGCCCAGCTGGTGCGCAGCAACGTCGTGCCCTTGGCCGAGAAGACCCGCTTCGTCGGCGACAACGCCGAAATCGTCCCGGGCATCACCGGCATCGCCGCCTTCGGCCACACGCCCGGCCACATGGCCTACCACATCGAGAGCAACGGCCAGCGCCTGATGCTCTGGGCGGACGCGTCGAACCACTACCTCCTCTCGGTGCAGCAGCCCGATTGGCATTTCCGCTTCGACATCGACAAGGAGGCGGCGGTGGCCACCCGCAAGCGGCTCTTCGACATGGCGCATGCGGAGCGCATACCCGTGACCGGCTACCACATGCCGTTCCCGGCCGTGGGCTTCGTCGACAAGACGGCCGATGGCGACTATCGCTGGGTCCAGGCGAGCTACCAGCTGAACCTCTGAGGATTCCAAAGAGCCATGACCGATCATTCCCCCCTTCGCGTCGGCATGATCGGTCATGGCATGATGGGGGTCTGGCACAGCCGGAACCTCGACGGCCTGGCGGCCGTGCCGCACACCATCGCCGGGCGCCGGGCGGAGCCGACCGAGGCGTTTGCCGCCGAGCACGGCTACGCCAAGGCCACCACCGATCTCGCCGCCATGCTGGCCGATCCCGAGGTCGATGCGGTGGTCGTGGCGAGCCCGTCCGAGGCGCATGTCGAGCACAGCCTGGCGGCGATTGCGGCTGGCAAGCATGTGCTGATCGAGATCCCGATCGCCATGGATTATGCGGGTGCCAGGCGCGTGGCCGAAGCGGCCGAGGCCTCGGACCGGGTGGTCGCGGTCTGCCATCCCTGGCGGCACCGGCCCGAGTTCACGGCACTCAAGGAGCGGCTGGATGCGGGCGAGGAGGTGCTGGGCTTTCTCGAGGGGCGCTTTCTCATCCACCGGCTGGAGAATGTCGGGGCCACGGGCTACCGGCGGAGCTGGACCGACAGCATTCTCTGGCATCACGGCTGCCACCTGATCGACCTCGCCTGCTGGCTGATGGGCGGCGAGCTGGAGGCGTCTGGCTGGATCGGGCCGGTCGATGCGCGGACGGGCACGGCCATGAGCACCAGCGTCATGCTGGAGCGGGCGGACGGCGCCTCGGCGCATCTGCTGCTCACCTATCTGAGCCGGCTCAAGCACAACGAGGCGACCATCGCCACGGACCGCGAGAGCTACCGGCTCGACATCAATGGTGCGACCCTGGCGACGAGTGGCGGCGTGGAGCCGATCGCCTCGGAGGTCGAGAACTGCCGGCTGGTCCTGGCCGATTTCGTCGAGGCGTGCCGGAGTGGCGGGCTGCCGCGCGTGACGCCGGCCGACGTGCTGCCGGCGATGGCGGCGATGCAGAAGGTGCAGGATGGCTGGGACGCCGTCCACGGGGCGCAGAGCCTGCCGGGGCGGGCGCTCGATCGGCTCGGCTGAGCCTAGCCGGCAAGCGCAATGACCACGGCGTAGCGGGCGGCCTTGCCGATGGCGATCAGGACCACGGTGAGGACGAAGGGCGTGCGCATCAGCCCGGCGACCAGGGCCAGCGGGTCGCCGACGATCGGCAGCCAGCAGAGCAGCAGGGTCCAGACGCCGTAGCGGTTGAACCAGGCCTGCGCGCGGCCCAGCCGCTCGCGGCGGAGCGGAAACCAGGGCCGGCCCTCGAAGCGCAGCGCCAGCCGGCCGATGGCCCAATTGACCAGCGAGCCCAGCGTGTTGCCGATGGTGGCGACGAGCCAGAGCGCGGCGCGGTCGCTCTGCCCGGCATGCAGCAGCCCGGCCAGCGTCACCTCCGACGGGAACGGCAGGATGGTGGCGGCGAGAAAGGCCGAGGTGAAGAGGAGGGCGAGCTCGGGCATGGGGGTGGTGTAGGTGCTGCTGCGTGCGAAGAGGCGAGCGGTGCCGTATCAGCTTTCCGTCTGCTCGTCGAGCGCGGTCGACGATCATGCGCCCGCAGGCCGCTCGGCTTGCCGATGTAGTACTCGGATTGCCCGCCCGATACACCTCCAGGGCACCATCCACCGCCACCAGCGCCGCGCGAAGCGTCAGCGCGTCCCGTGCGCCGCCGGCCGATCCGAAGCCGCGCGATCGCATCTGCGTCAACGCCCAGTCGAGCGGCACGCGCTCGCGGGTGCGTTCCAGAGCGCTGCGCTCGAGGCCTCGACAGCGCGCGAGGGTCGCCGTGCGCCGCTCGCCGAGGGTCCCGAGATTGTTCTGGGTCGTGGCCCAGTCCAGCGGCACGCGCTCGCGGGTCCCCAGAAGCGCCGGCTCGAAGGCCCGACGGCGCGCTCCAGAGTGGCGGTGCCGCTCTCCCGCTCGCCGAGGGCCGCGAAGCGCAGTGCCGAGATTGTTCTGGGTCGTGGCCCAGCTCAGCGGGAACCGCTCGCGGGTGTGTTCCAGAACGGCGGCCTCGTGGGCCTGGACGGCGCGCTCAAGGGCGGCGGTGCCGCTCTCCCGCTCGCCGAGGGTCCGAAGCGCATTGCCGAGATTGTTCTGGGTCATGGCCCAGTCCAGCGGCACGCGCTCGCGGGTGCGTTCCAGAAGGGCAGCCTCGTAGGCCTCGACCGCGCGCTCGAGGGTGGCCGTGCCGCTCTCCCGCTCGCCGAGGGTCCGAAGCGCGTTGCCGAGATTGTTCTGGGTCGTGGCCCAGTCCAGCGGCACGCGCTCGCGGGTCCGTTCCAGGAGCGCCAGCTCGTAGGCCGCGACCGCCCGCTTGAGGGTCGCCGTGCCGCTCTCCCGCTCGCCGAGGGTCCAAAGCGCGTTGCCGAGATTGTTCTGGGTCGTGGCCCAGTCCAGCGGCACGCGCTCGCGGGTGCGTTCCAGAGCAGCGCTGCCTCGTAGGCCTCGACCGCCCGCTCGAGGGTCGCGGTGCCGCTCTCCCGCTCGCCGAGGGTCGCAAGCGCGTTGCCGAGATTGTTCTGGGTCGTGGCCCAGTCGTCGGGGCGGGTGTCGCGCGGGGCGAGGGTCGAGGGCGTGCTCGTAGGTGGCGATGGCCTCGGCGAGGGCGGCGTTGTCGCCGAACTCGCGGCCGAGGTCCTGCAGGACGTCGGCCTGGGCGAGGCGATGGTGCCAGCTCGTCTCGGGGTCGAAGGCGGTGAGGTCGGCGGCCTCGGCGAGGAGGGCGGCGGCGTCGCGGTAGCGGAGGTCGAGGCGGTCGACGCGGGCGCGTCGGCGAGCAGCGCTGGCCTCGTCGCGGTCTCGCCTCCTGGCGCAGCTCGCGGATGCGGCGATGGCCGTGCGGAAGACTCGTGCGCGCGCCGGCGAGATCGCTCGGCGATCGAGCAGCGCCAGAGCCTCGCCTCGCGGGCGGCGGCTTCGAGGCTCGGGTCGGCGTTGCTCGCGCGTCGGCTGCTCGCGCAGCGCGGGTCTCGCTCATCGGCGGCGGCGAAGCGCTCGAGAATGCGCCGGCACCTGCGCTGCTCGATCCGCTCGTCCGCGCCTGAGCTAGATCAGCGTGATGATCGCGCGTGCGGGATGCCCTTCTCCTGCTCCAGCAGCTCGAGCTGGCGCTCGGCGCTGCTCGCGTCGTTGCTTGCCGAAGCTTGCCGATCGTTTGTGTTTCAGGCCTGCTGTCGCTGAGCACGACGGCCCAGAGGTCCGGCAGCATCTCGGCGAGGATGTGGGCGTGGCGCGGCAGCTTCTCGTAGAAGCAGCGGATCAGCCGCTTGCACCAATCCTCGAGCTCGGTGCGGTCGGATGGCGTCGCGAATTCCAGATGCGGCGCCAGCTCGGCGGTGGCTTTGTCGGGGTCGAGGTTCAGCTCGACGAGGCGGCGGTGGCTGATGGGAAAGCGCTGGATGGCGGTTTCGATCGTCAGGCAGACGGCGTTGCGCGTGCCTTCGTCCTTGGGGCCGATGATCGCCAGCTCTTCGGCCATCGACTGGCCGAACGCCTTCAGCTTCCGGCGCTGGTTGGCGTCATGCTGCGCGAACAGGCCTTCGACCAGCTTGTCGAGCGGCAGGGGCACGCCGGCCAGCGGGCTGACGACGCCGCCGACCAGCGCGCTGGTGAAGATCAGCGATGTGCGAACCAGTGGCTGATCCATGACCGCCCGCGTTCAACTCTCGTTGCCGTGCAACTTGCCGTTGCCGCAGGTCGCTGGTCAACCTGGCGCAACGCCGCTGTCAAAAACCTGTGGTCGGGCTTTCATCGACCGGGCCTATACAAGAACGACAGCAGCCAGGGAGACGCACCGATGATCATGTCCCGTCGCCGTTCCGGTCTCGTCACCAGCCGTCGCCGGCTCTTGCAGCGGAGCGCGCTGGTCGCTGGTGGGTTGGGGGCCGGCTCGCTGTTGCCGGGCCGGGGCTTTGCGCAGGCGACGGTGACCAGCGAGGCGCAGCGGATCCAGGTGCCGTATGGGGTGCAGGTGGGGGACATGCGGCCGGGGCGGGCCGTGGTCTGGGCCAAGGCGGATCGGCCGGGGCGGATGCTGGTGCGCTGGTCGACCAGCGATGATCTGAGCGGGGGCCGGGACGCCTTGCCGGTGAACGCGCTGGAGGACACGGATTTCACGGGCAAGCTGGACCTGGCGGGGCTGCCGGCGGACCAGCGGATTTCTTATGAGGTGCGGTTTCTCGATCTGGGCGATCTGCAGACGCTGAGCCAGCCGGTCACCGGCAGCTTCAAGACGCCGCCTGCCGAGAAGCGGCCGGTGCGCTTCGTCTGGTCGGGCGACACGGCGGGGCAGGGCTGGGGCATCAACCCCGCGTTCGGCGGCATGCGCATCTACGAGACGATGCGGCAGGTGGAGCCCGATTTCTTCATCCATTCGGGCGACACGATCTATGCCGATGGGCCGATCCAGGCCGAGGTGGCGCTGCCGGACGGCAGCCTCTGGCAGAACGTGGTGACCGAGGAGAAGAGCAAGGTGGCGGAGACGCTGGCCGAGTTCCGCGGCAATTACGCCTACAACCTGCTGGACGAGAACGTGCGGCGGTTCAACGCCGAGGTGCCGATGCTGGCGCAGTGGGACGACCACGAGGTGACCAACAACTGGTACTGGGAGATGCGCAAGGACGCGGACGAGCGCTACCAGGAGGGCTCGGTGGCGCTGATGGCGGCCCGCGCGATGCGCGCCTTTCACGACTACATGCCGACGCAGAGCCATCCGCTGGAGAAGGACCGGCTCTATTCGAGCTTTCCCTACGGTCCGTCGCTCGAGGTCTTCCGCATCGATCTGCGCTCCTATCGCGGCGCCAACTCGGACGAGCAGCCGACCGAGATGACGCCCGAGGCGCGCATCCTGGGTGCGACGCAGCTGGCCTGGCTGAAGAATGCGCTTCGTCGGTCGGACGCCACCTGGAAGGTGATCGCGTCCGACATGCCGATCGGGCTCATCGTCTACGACCAGTGGCAGGAGCAGCGGGGGGCCGAGGCGATCGCACTCAGGGACGGGCCGGCCGCGGGGCGCGAGCTGGAGATCGCGGAGCTGCTCACCTTCATCCGCGATGAGGGGATCAAGAACGTGGTCTGGCTGACGGCGGATGTGCACTACACCGCCGCCCACCACTACCGGCCGGAGAACGCCCAGTACCAGGCCTTCGCGCCGTTCTGGGAGTTCGTCTCAGGCCCGCTGAACGCCGGCACGTTCGGGCCGAACCAGCTCGACAACACGTTCGGGCCCGAGGCGGTGTTCGTGAAGGCGCCTGAGGAGGGCCAATTCAACCTGCCGCCGTCGGCCGGCATGCAGTTCTTCGGCCAGGTCGACATCGAGCCCGAGGGCGAGGTGATGACCGTCCAGCTCAAGGACCTCGAGGGGACCACGCTGTTCACCCAGGAGCTGGTGCCGGAGGTCTGACCGACTCGCCAAGGCAGCCCTGCTTGTGATCGGCGATCGCGCTACCTAGTCTTTTGCGGCTGCGCGCATCAACGGCGCGTGGCGGAAGCCGGGAGGATGGGATGGCGCACTACGATCTCGACGACAAGGTGGTGCTGGTGACCGGTGGCACCTCGGGGATCGGCCGGGCCGCGGCGCTGGCTTGTGCGGCGAGCGGGGCGCGGGTGGTCGTTTGTGGCACCGACGCGGCGCGGCTGGCCTCGACGGTCAAGGAGATCACCGATGCCGGCGGCGAGGCGCTGCCACGGCGGATGGATGTCACCTCGTCGCGTGACGTTGCCGATGCGGTGGCGTTCACCGTCGATGCCTTCGGCAGCCTCGACGGCGCCTTCAATTCGGCCGGTATCTCAGGTCCGGCCTTCACACCGATCCTCGAGGTCGACGAGGCGGTCTGGGACCGGGTGATCGACGTCAACCTCAAGGGCGTCTGGCTCAGCATGAAGCACCAAGTGGCGCAGATAGTGCGCCAGGGCGGCGGCGGGTCGATCGTCAACGCCTCGTCGGTGGCCGGGCTCGTCGGCACCCGGGTCAACACGGCCTACAGCGCGAGCAAGCATGGTGTGACCGGCCTGTCGCGCTCGGTCGCCCTGGAATACGCCGACCAGGGTCTGCGGGTGAACGCCATCTGCCCGGGCTGGGTCGAGACGGCGATGACCGACCCGGTGACCCATGGCAACCCGGATCTCCTGGCCCAGATCATCGCCCGCCACCCGATCGGTCGGGCCGGCCGCGCGCCCGAGATCGGCGAGCTGGTCGCCTGGCTGCTTTCGGATGCCGCCAGCTTCGTCACCGGCACGGCGATCCCGATCGACGGCGGGCTGACGGCGCAGTAGGCGGCTGGGGCACGTTCCTCACCAGTGCCAGCTCACCCGGGCGACCATGCCGACGTCCGGCTCGGCGCTGGCGTCGTGGCCCGGCTCGTTGCGCAGGAAGAGGTGGGTGTCGAGCGAGGTCGCGTCCGTCAGCGCGCGGGCGTAGGCGAGCTCGAGGTCGATCTCGCGGCCGGAGGGCGTCAGGCTGACCTGCTCGCTCGAGCGGATGACGTTGCCGCTGAAGTCACGCGAGACCGGCACGTCGAGCGTGCCCTCGGCACTGGTCACCCGGAAGGGCTGGCCGAGCATCAGGCCCAGCCGGTCGCCGTCGTCGAGCACGTCACGCCTGATCAGACCCACCGACCAGCTGTCGGCGTAGACCGTGCCGAGATCGCCCAGCATGCTGTCGGAGCCGAGGCTCGGCCGGGCGGCGGCCACGGTCCAGCTGCCCTCGAGCGACCAGTCGCCCCGGGCGTAGCGGCCGAGCAGCGAGCCGAAGGCCGCCTGGTTCTGGGCGTCCTCGCCGAAGGCGCCGCTGCTGTCGCTGGCCAGGAACGTGCCCTGCTCGTCGAGCATGCCGACGCCGACGCCGACCGTCAGCCGGTCGGCCAGGCGATGCCTGACCAGCGCCTGGACGGCATGCCGCTCGCCGTCGACCAGATCGACGCCCTGGGTGTTGCTGTGCAGGCCGAGGACCAGGTCGGTGCTCGGGTCGAAGGCGTGGGTCAGGCTGGCGCCGGCACCGCCGCCGACCAGGTCGAGCTGCGGCAGCCGCATGCTGCGCGACGAGACGAAGCCGAGGTCGTCGCTGGCGAGCGCCAGATCGCCGGTCGTCAGGCCGAGCACCGATTGCGGCGAGGTGCCGATGCCGAGGCGCAGCTGGCCGAAGCTGCCGCCATCGACGTCGAGCGCCATGGTGTAGCGCTCGTCCTGGTCCTGGCTCTGCAGCTCGCTCAGGCTGGTTGTCCAGGGCTGGTCTGGATCACGTCGCTCGGCAGCCATATGCAGCGTCGCCATGTCTCCAAAACGGGTCGAGCCCTGCTCCATGTCCGGTCGGGAGACGTAGCCGCCGAGACCGAGCCCGCGATCGTCGTGGTCGACGCGGCGGTCGAGCCCGACCGTGTAGGGGCGGCCGAAATCGTCGAAGGCGACGCCTTGGGCGAGCAGGGCGTTATCGGTGAGCGCATCACCGAAGGCCGGGCCGAGGGTCAGGTTGGTGCTGCTCACGGACGCCGAGGGACCGTCGACGCTCTGGCCCTCGGCGATGGCCAGCTCGCCCACCGGCTGGGTGGCGCGGTCGAGGTCGATCAGGCCGTGGCCGTAGACGTCGTCGACGCCTGGAGCGCCGAGGTCCTTGGCGGTGGTGAGCATCAGCGACTTGATCTCGGCGGCGTTGAGATAGGGGTAGGCGTCGCGCAAGAGAGCGGCAGCGCCAGTCGCGACGGCTTGCGCGTATAACGGGCCGGACCTGTTATCGGCACTCCATTCGTATGCTTTCACGTAGTTATCACAATAGAGCGGAAGCACAGTTAGAATACCGCAAACATAAGGCTCATTCTTAAAATACTCGCGCCACATTTGGACGCTGAGTTCTTCGCCTGGTGCAAATACAAAGGAGTCTTTGGCGGCGCCGGCTTGAGCTGAATTAAGCTGGTTCGATTGATCAACTGACCCAACAAATACAAGCGTATTCATGGCATCGACCAGCTCATTGAAGATCTTGGGGTTCGATATTTGTTGGTCTGGATAGCCTGCGGCAATTGTCATGAAGTCGTTATGAGCAGCCGTAGCTGCCATCGCCTGCAGAAATTCGTCGGAGATATCGTCACTCGCCGAGAAATTTAGATGAATGATATCGGAGTGGATGCTCTCCGACGCTGCCAATAAAGCCGTGGCGCGCAATCGCTGGCGCTTGCTGGCATCCGCATCGGCATCGCCGCTTGGCGTTCCGGTGTTCAGCCCATAGGCGTATATCTCAGCGTCGTACGCGATGCCGTGCCCGTATTCGCCGTTTCTCGGCTCGGCCACCAACTGCGCTTTGATGGTGTCGGCATAGGATCCCTCAAGGCTCGTGTACGGCGGCTTGCTCGCAAGAACGACGTTCGTCTCACCGTTCGCCGTCTCCGACACCTCGTATTGCCGCGTGACATGGGTCTTCAGCATGCTGTCGTCTGCCACGACGGACGCATCGATCATATGCACTATGCCGTAGCCGCCTGTGTGTCCCCGATCGTAGGCGGCGGCCGCGTTGATCGGGCCGATAGCGCCGCTGAAATTGCGTTCCTGTGATAGCGCGGCGGGGCTAATCCCTGAGCCGGAGCCTCCGGACGAGCCGCCACCTCCACCGCAGCTTGCCAGCACCGCCGTTGCCAGGATGATCGCCGTTTGGCTGGCGGCGTGGTGGACTCCGTGTGTCTTGAGCTTTCTCATGTCTCGACCCCCCGCTTGATCGATGCGTGCGGCAGAAGAGCATGTCGTGAACGCACGCGGCGACGAGCATAGAATTGTTTCCGTGTTGTCGAATTGACTTGGATCAAGAGACGGCGGGGTTAGGCAGTCGGTGTCGGGCGGTCACGTCGACCTGCCGATCATGGGGAGGCCGATGTGGCGGAGCTGTTTGCCAGTGGACGGGTTGCGGAATGGGTGCTCGCCGTCCTGGTGCTCGAGGCCTTGGCGATCTGGGCGGTTCGCAGGCTCGGCGGTCGCGGTCCCGGGCTGGCGGCCGTGCTGCCGTTTCTCTTGGCGGGTGGCTGCCTGCTGCTCGCCTGGCGGACGGCTGCAGCGGGGCTGCCCTGGCCGGTGCCGGCGCTGCTGCTGCTGGGTGCCGGCGTGGCGCACCTGGTCGACCTCGTGCGTCGCTGGCGCTGACCGGGCCGTCCGCCGTCGCTTTTCGCTTTGGTGGGCGGTGGGGATGCGCCATTTTGCGGCGGCGCCGGTCGGGAGCCGGACCGCAGCACCGACAACAACAAGGAGACCAGGGATGTCCTCAGCCGCGAGCCCGGCCCGGCCCGATATCGAGATTGCCGTCATCGGCCCACAGCGGCCGACCGTCGTGGCGGCGCTCGAGGCGCAGTTCACCTGCCACCATGTCCATAACGAAGCCGATCCGCTGGCGTTTCTTGCCGCCAACGGTGCCCGCATGCGGGGTGCGGCCAGCAACGGCATGGCCGGGATCAACAAGGCGCAGATGGAGCTGATGCCGAATTTGGAGATCTGCGCCATCAACGGCGTCGGCTTGGAGACCACCGATCGCGATGTCGCCAAGGCGCTGGGCGTGACGGTCACGATCACGCCCGTGCTCTACGATGACGTTGCCGATCTGGCCATCGCCCTGGCGCTCGCCGCCTGCCGGCGGATCGTCGAGGGCGATCGCTTTGTTCGGAACGGCGACTGGCTTAAGGGGCGGCTGGACCTCGGCCGCAAGCTCACCGGCATGCGGGCCGGGCTGATCGGGCTCGGGCGGATCGGCAGCGAGGTGGCGGCCCGGCTGCAGGGCTTCAAATGCGACATCGCCTATGTCGATCCACTTCAGCGCGATGTTCCCTACACCCGGGTCGCCGATGCCGTAGCATTGGCCGAGCGCAGCGACATCCTCTTCCTCTCGGCTGCCGGCGCTGCCAAGGGCGCGGGTGCGCCGCTCATCAATCGCGCGATCCTCGAGGCGCTGGGGCCGCGCGGCATCTTCGTCAACATCGCCCGCGGCTGGCTGGTCGACGAGCCGGCCATGGTCGAGCTCCTGGCCAATGGCGGGCTGGGTGCTGCCGGCCTCGACGTCTTCGACGACGAGCCGAGGGTGCCGGAAGGCCTGCTGGCGCTCGATAACGTGGTGCTCACCCCGCACATCGCCAGCTCGACCGAGGAGACCATGGGGGCCATGGGCGAGACGGTGGTCGCCAATCTGGTCTCCTGGTTCAAGGGCGATGGGGCGCTGACGCCGGTTCCCTGAGCGTGGCGCCGCTCAGCGGCCGAGCGCCAGCACCAGGACCACGACGACCAGCGTGACGGCGAGGCCGCCGGCGGCCTGCCAGGCGCGGCGCCGCGTCTGGGGCATCGCTTGCAGTTGCTCCAGCGCCCTGGCGGCCTTCGGGCCCAGCCAGACGACCAGGGCGGCGAGGCCGAAATAGCGGATCGCCCGGGAGAGGCCCATCGCGGCCACGAACCAGGGTAGCGGGTAGTGGAAGGCGCCGCCCAGCAGCATGGCGAGCTGGGACGGCACCGGCATCACGCCGATCAGCACCAGCGCCCAGAAGCCGTAGCGGTCGAAGAGCGACTGGGCCTGGTCGAGCCCGTCCTGCCAGCCGGCGGCCTCGATCAGCCAGATGCCGGCGGTGTCGAAGGCAAGGGCACCCAGCGCGTAGCCGAGGACCGAGGCGGCGAGGAAGCCGGCGAGCGCCAGGGCCGCGATGCGCCAGACCATCTCGCGGCGGAGCAGCATGTAGGGGACGAGCACGGCCTCGAGCGGGATCGGCACGAGGGTGGCTTCGAGGAAGGATAGCCAGACGAGGAGCGGCTGCGCCCGGCGCGATTCGGCCAAGCGTTTGGCCGTGGCCTTGGCACGGTCGCGTTTCCGTCTTGGCCCTTGGCTGCCTCGGTCGTCTGCTTCGCTCAAGGCTGCCGCTCATGGCCCTTGTAGAGCGGGCTGGCCAAGTACTGCTTCATGCCGAAGCGGGCGAGCACGCCGATGGCGGCGGCGACCGGCACGGCCAGCATGATGCCGAGAAAGCCGAAGAGGGCACCACCCGCGAGGAGTGCGAAGATCACCCAGACGGGGTGCAACCCCACCCGCTCGCCGACCAGCTTGGGTGTCAGGAAATTGCCCTCGATCGTCTGGCCGACGATGAAGAGGCCGGCGGTGAGGCCCAGCATGACATAGTCGGTGACGCCGAACTGGACGGTGGCGAGGCCCATCGAGGCGACGAAGCCGGTGATCGAGCCGACATAGGGGATGAAGGAGATGAGCCCGGCGAGCAGGCCCACGAGCAATCCGCCCTTGAGCCCGATGATCATCAGGCCGATGCCGTAGAAGAGGCCGAGAATGATGCAGACCGAGACCTGGCCGCGGAGGAATCCGGCGATGCTGCCGTCGATATCCTTGATCAGGCCGCGGATGGTGTCGCGGTGGTCGCGGGGCAGCCAGCCATCGACTGTGGCGATCAGATTGTCCCAATCACGGACCAGGTAGAAGCTGACCACGGGCGTGATGACGAGGAGCGAGATGACGCTCAGAAGTGCCGCACCGCCGGAGAGGAGCCCGGTGGCAACGCTCTTCAGCCATTCGCCGACGCTGCCGGCATGGCTGGTGATCGCCTGCTGCAGCTCTTCGTCGGTGGCGAGATTGAAGCGCTGGCGGAAGTCCGCGACCAGCGGCTCGGCCCATGCCCAGAAAGCCTCGATCGCCTGCGGCACGGAGCTGGTGAGCGCTGCTGCCTGGCTGTTGATCACCGGGATCAACAAGACGATGCCGCCGATGATCGAGAGGACGAAGAAGCCCGTGAGCAGCGATGTCGCCAGCGTCCGCGATGCGCCCCAGGCCTCCAGCCGGTCGGCCAGTGGATCGAGCAGATACGCCACGACCATGCCGGCGACGAACGGCAGCAGCACGCCGCGCAGGACGTAGAGCAGCAGCAAGAAGACGACCAAGCCGATCGCCCAGGACCAGGCCTTGCGCGTGGTGCTCAAGCGGCGTTTCTCCCTCTCGACGGCCGAGCGTCTTTGGCTCGTCGCATGGACCTCGTGTGGTGCGCGACTCCCGGTCGCTGCAGGGATATGCGGCGGCTGTAACGATCCGCAAGGCTGTAACGCCCGGCGCCCGCTCGGGTTGCCTAGAGAATGGGCCCCAGCATGGCGACCGTGTTGTTCAAGAGGCGGCGCGGCACGGTCCAGGCCTCGACCTCGGCGCGGCTGACCGGTCGCGACCGGGCGATGTAGCTTTGCTGGCGCTCGCGGATCTCGGTCGTCATCACCGGGTCGTAGAGGAGAATGTTGTTCTCGTAGTTCAGATCGAAGCTACGCCGGTCCATGTTGGCCGAGCCGATGAGCGCCAGCTCGCCATCGAGGGTCAAGGACTTGGTGTGCAAGAGGCCGCCCTGGTACTCGAGGATGCGCACGCCGGCCGCGAGCAGATCGGCGTAGTTGCTGCGGCTGGCGGCCGCGACCAGCCGGCTGTCGTTTCGCGCCGGGAAGATGATCGTCGTCGCCACGCCGCGCCTGGCGCTGGCGCAGATCGCCTCCTGCATCGAGTCGTCGGGCACGTAGTAGGGCGTCGAGATCACCAGCTCGCGACGCGCGCTGTACATCAGCGTCTCGAACATCTCCGGCATCGCGCTTTGGCGAATGGTCGGGCCGCTGCCGACCACCTGGGCGGTGATCCCGGGCTTTCCGGCAGGGATCGGCCGGCGCAACAGATCGTCGATCCGCTCGTCGACATAGGCCATCCAGTCGGCGGCGAAGAGATACTGGTTCTGGCGCGCAATCGGGCCCTCGAAGCGCACCATGGCGTCGACCCAGGGCGCGTATTTGGCCTTCACGCGGAACTCCGGATCGGCGCAGTTCTGGCTGCCGCAATAGGTGATGGTGTCGTCGATGACGACGATCTTGCGGTGGTTGCGAAGGTCGATCCGGCCCTTGAGCATCCGCAAGAGCGGGTTGCCGACCGGCAAAGCCAGGCCGAGCTGCACGCCGGCGCTGTGCATCTCGCGCCAATGCCGGCTCTTGATCATCCGCCGCGAGCCCAGATCGTCGACCATGGCCCGACACGCCACGCCGCGCGCCGCGGCGCGCTTGAGGGCGTCCACCACCTTGCAGCCGTTGGTGTCCGCCAGCCAGATGTAGAAGAGCAGGTGGACGTGATCGGTGGCGGCGTCGATGTCGGCGACGATCGAATCGATGGCCGCGTTGGAGTCGGCCATCAGCCGCGCCTGGTTGCCGCCCACGGGCGCGAAGCCGTTGATCGATCGGCCGACCCGGAAATGCGGCTCGTAGAGCCCGGGAACAGAGGGCTGCATGGCTTCGAACTGCGGCTCGGAGATTTTTTCGGGCGCCGGCAGCTCGGCCAGGATCTGCTTCATGCGGGCGATCCGGCGCCGGCCGATATTGGTCTCGCCGAGCAGAATGTAGGCGATGACGCCGACCACCGGCAGGATCAGGATGATCACGATCCAGGCGATCCGCGCCGCCGGGTCGCGGCCGGGCTTGAGGATCACCCGGCCGATGAAGGCGATCGAGATCAAGAGATGCAGTGTCAGCAGCATGGCGACAGGCTCACGTGGTCAGGTCGATGAGGGCGTGCAGCACGAGGTTGGCGCCGCGCTCGACATCGGGCCAGGGCGTGTGCTCTTCGGGTGCGTGGCTGATGCCGCCGGTCGACGGCACGAAGATCAGGCCCGCGGGACAGAGCTGCTGCATCGTCTGGGCGTCGTGGCCGGCGCCTGACGGCATGGTGGTGGTCTCGTAGCCGAGGCTGCGGCTGGTCCGGGCGAGGCGCTCGACCAGATTGGCATCGAGCTGCACGGGATCGAGCCAGCTTTCCTCTTTGATCGCCAGCTCCAGGCCGTTGGTTTCTGCGGCTTCGGCGAGCGCTTGCCGGCAGGCCTCGGCCGCAGTCCGCATCACCGCAACATCGGTATCGCGGCCGATGATCGAGAAGGTGGCGCGGCCTGGGATGGTGTGCGGGAAATTGGGCTCGAGCGCCACCTTGCCGATGGTGATCCGGGTCTGCTCGCCGCCGACGCTGGCGATGATCGCCGGGATCCGGCTGGCAAAGGCGGTCATGCCGACGAACGCGTCCTGGCGCAGCTCCATGGGCGTCGTGCCCGAATGGTTGGCGACGCCACTCAGCGTGACCGTCCAGTTGAAGACACCGGAGGCACCTGTGGCGACGCCGATCTGGACGCGATCGCGCTCGAGGATCGGCCCCTGCTCGATATGCAATTCGAGGAAGGCGTGGACGCTGCCCGGCGCGCGGGCGACCTCGGCATAGCGCTCCGGTGCCAGGTTCTGGGCGCGCATGGCATCGACCAGACGCACGCCGTCGGCGTCGGTGGCGCTCTCCAGCCAGCTCGGGTCGACCGTGCCGGTCAGCGCCTGGCTGCCGAGCATGCCGCCGAAGCGGCCTTCCTCGTCGGCGGTCGCCACGACCTCGATCGGCCGGACTGGTCGGAGGCCGGCCTGGCGCATCACCCGGACGGCTTCGAGCGCTGCGCAGCAGCCGAGCGGGCCATCGTAGACGCCGCCATCGGGCACGGTGTCGAGATGCGAGCCGGCCAAGACCGGTGCGCCTTCGCCGACGGTCCAGCGGGCCACGACATTGCCGACGACGTCCATGGCAACATCGAGCCCGGCCGCTGTGGCGCGCGCCATGAAATAGCGTCGTCCGGCCATGTCGGCGTCGGAGAAGCTCGGGCGGTTGATGCCGGGGCGCCCGGCGACCCTGCCGATCCGCGCCAACTCCAGCATGTCGGCCCGCAGGCGGTCGAGATCGATGGCAAGGCTCATGGCGCGAGATCACCAGAGAAGCCGGCGCGATGCAAGGCGGGTCCGTGGCCGAGCAACATCGCTCGGTGGAGCGATCGTTAATGATGAATGAACGCGCGCCACCTGGATGCGTCGCGGGGTGCATTCGCCTTCTTCTAGCCGCGATTTCGTCGGTTTGTAGGCCGGATTCCTGAGTTGCCACCAGCAATCGGAGCCCGGCTATGGGAAAAGTGCTGTCGTTTCAGAAACACCGGCGACGCCGTCCGTCAAGCTGGCGTGCCTGGCGCTGGGCGCTGCCGGCCGCGGCAGTCGTGCTCGTCCTGGCTGGCTATCAGGTGCCACCGAGCAAGATGAGCATGCAACAGGTGCAGGCGGCCAGTTCGGCTTTCAGCTTGTGCGGAGCTCCACCGCATCATGACTGCGTGATCGACGGTGACACGTTCTATCTAGGCCGGCAGAGCATCCGCATCGCCGATATCGACACGCCGGAGACGCGCGGGGCGCGCTGCGCCTATGAGGCCACGCTCGGCGACCGGGCGACCCACCGGCTGCACGCGCTGCTCAATGCCGGGCCGTTCCAGCTCCAGGCGGGCGCGCGCGACGCGGATCGCTATGGCCGCAAGCTGCGCACCGTCATGCGCGACGGGCGCTCGCTCGGCGACGTCCTGGTGACGGAAGGATTAGCGCGGCCGTGGACCGGGCGACGCCTGCCTTGGTGCTCCTCGTGAGGCACGGCTGGCTGGCGAGCCGAGTTGGAGCGATGCCACCGGCACCGCTCCGAAAGCTCAGCCTTACGGCTTGACCGCCTCGCCGGCGTCCTCGATCGCCTCGCCCGTGGCCTCGAGATTGTCGCCGGTATCCTCCTTGACGCCTTCCCAGGTGCTGCCACAGGCGGTGAGCGCGAGCGTCACCAGGGTCAGCGTAAAGAGAGTCAGGAAAGTCGAACGAATTGCCACGGCGGTGTCCTCACGTGTTGTTTGATCGGCCAAGCTCGGCCGGTGGTCGATGGGGTCGCCCTTTGCAACCGCTTGCATCGGCCATGGTTTCGTAGCTGCATTAAAGCGGCCACGAAAGTGTGAAAAAAGGGTCATCAAGCCGTCCGGCGGCGGCCGGGCACCGGCACAGCGGCGAGCAGTGTCCTGGTGTAGTCATGGGTCGGACGCTCGAAGACCTGCGCGCGCGGCCCCGCTTCGACGACCTTGCCCTGGTACATGACCAGGACGTCGGTCGACAGCGCCTCGACCACGGCGAGGTCGTGGCTGATGAAGAGATAGGTCAGGCCGCGGCGCGCCTGCAGGTCCTTGAACAGCTTGAGCACCTGTGCCTGGACGGAGACATCGAGGGCCGAGACCGGCTCGTCCAGGACGACCAATCGCGGCTCGACCGCCATGGCCCGGGCGATGCCGATGCGCTGCGCCTGGCCGCCCGAGAACTCGTGCGGGTAGCGGTCGATGAACTCGGGGCGCAGCCCGACCTCGTCCATCAGGGCGCGGACCCGTTCGCGACGCCCGTTGCGGTCGAGGTCGGTCAGCGCCTCGAGCGGGCCTTCGAGGATCTGCTGGACGGTCTTGCGCGGGTTGAGTGACGAGAGCGGATCCTGGAAGACCAGCTGCACGGTCTGGTGGAAGCGCCGCTTGTCGTCGCCCGCGAGCCGGGTGATGGGCCGGCCATCGAGGCGGATCGTGCCGCTGCTTGGCTCGATCAGGCCGGTCAGCATGCGCGCCAGGGTCGACTTGCCGCAACCGCTCTCGCCGACGATGCCGAGCGTCGTGCCGGGCTGGACCGCCAGGCTCACATCGTCGACCGCGACGAGTGCTGGACGGCGGGCACCGTACCAGGTTCGGCCGCCGCCGAAGCTGCGGGTCAGGTGCTCGGCGGCGAGGATTGGCTCAGCCATGGCGCGGCGCTGCCTCGACCTCGGACCAGCGCAGGCAGCGGCTGCGGCGGCCCTCACCCGACCGGGCGAGCAGGATCTCGCGGCTGCGGCAATCCGGGACGGCGAGCGTGCAGCGATCGGCGAAGGCACAGCCTCTTGGCAGGTCGTCGACGGCAGGCGGCAGGCCGGGGATCGCGGCGAGCGAGCGCTCGGGCTGGCCCAGCACCGGCACGCAGTTGAGCAGTGCTGCGGTGTAGGGGTGGCGCGGGGCCTCGAACACCTCGGCCACCGGGCCGCTCTCGACGACGCGGCCGGCATACATGACGAGCACCCGCTCGCAGAGCTCCGAGACGACGCCCAGGTCGTGGGTGATGAAGATGAGCGCCGCACCCGTCTGGCGGCGCAGATCGTTCAGCAGGTCCAAGACCTTGGCCTGGGTGGTGACGTCCAGGGCCGTGGTCGGCTCGTCGGCGATGATCAGGTCCGGGCGGTTGGCGAGCGCCATGGCGATGACGACGCGCTGGCGCTGCCCGCCCGAGAGCTCGTGCGGAAAGGCGCGCGCTTTCTGCCGCGGGTCGGGGATGCCCACGGCATCCAGCAGCTCGACCGCCTGCGCCATGGCGGCGCGTGGGCGCAGGCCCTGGTGGCGGATCAGCGTCTCCTCGACCTGATCGCCGACGCGGAGCAGCGGGTTCAAGGTCGTGAGCGGGTCCTGGAAGATGTAGGCGATGCGGTTGCCGCGGATGTCCTGCAGGTTCTCGAGCGGCAGCCGCAGGAGGTCGGTGCCCTGAAAGCGGATGGCGCCCTTGGCGATGATCCCGGGCGGGGTCGGCACGAGGCCGAGGATCGAAAGGGCTGTGACCGACTTGCCGGAGCCGCTCTCGCCGACGATGCCCAGGCTCTCGCCGGGCTGCAGCGTGAAGTCGACGCCATTGACCGCCTTGAGCACGCGCTTGCCGACGCGGAACTCGGTCTCGAGCCCGCGCACCTCCAGCAAGGCCCCCTTGTCACCGCTGCCCGACGGCGGGCCCTTGGCGACCTCGGTCCGGGCGACCGGCCGGGAGAGCGCGCCGGACTTGAGCCTCGGGTCGAGCACGTCGCGGAGACCGTCGCCCAGCAGGTTGATGCCGATGACCAGGACCAGGATCAAGACGCCCGGGACGATCGAGACGTGCGGCGCGTTGATGACGAGGTTGCGGCCGTCGCCCAGCATCGAGCCGAGATCGGCCTGGGGTGGCTGGGCACCGAGGCCGAGGAAGGAGAGGCCGGCCGTCTCCAGGATCATCCAGCCGACCGTGGTCGACATGGTGATGACGATCACCGGCAGCACGTTGGGCAGCAGCTCGGAGAGGATGATGCGGCGATCGGAGAAGCCGGAGAGCCGGGCCGCCTCGATGAACTCGCGATTGACGAGCCCGAGCGTGGCGCCGCGGACCGAGCGGGCGAAGAAGGGGATGTTGACGACCGCGATGGCCAGGAGCGCGTTCATCAGGCCGGGGCCGAGGGCGGCGACGATGGCCAAGGCCAGGAGCAGATAGGGAAAGGCCATGAGCATGTCGACGCCGCGCATCAGCACGTTGTCGGTGATGCGGCCGAAATAGGCGGCAACCAGGCCGATCGTGCTGCCAATGAGCGCCGCCACCAGGGTAGCGGCCACGCCCACGGCGATGCTGACCCTGGCACCCCAGACCAAGCGCGAGAGCATGTCGCGGCCGAGCTGATCAGTGCCGAGCCAGGCGCCCTCGCTGAAGGGTGGCAGCAGCCGGTTGGCGGGCTCGGTGATGTTGGGGTCGGCGAGCGGCAGGATGGGGGCGGCAAGGGCGATGGCGACGATGACCACGACGATGACGAGCCCGGCGACCGCGAGGCCGTTGCGGCTGAGCCGCGCCCAGGCGCTGGTCCGGCGGGGCAGCTTCACAGGCTCGGGCGTTCTCGTCTCGGTGCCGCCGCCATCAGCGCCGCCGCAGCCGGGGGTCGAGGGCGACCTGGATCAGGTCGGTCGCGAGATTGATGAGCACGAAGCTGGCGGCCACCACCAGCACGCCGCCCTGGACCAGGAGAATGTCGCGGGTCGAGATGGCGGTGACCAGCATCCGGCCGATGCCGGGCCACTGAAAGACCGTCTCGATATAGACCGCACCGCCCAGGACGAAGCCCGCCTGGATGCCGATGATCGGCACGATGTTGACCAGCGCGTTCATGAAGGCGTGGCGGTAGATGACCCGGCCCTCGCGCAGGCCCTTGGCGCGGGCGGTGCGCACATAGTCCTGGCGCAGCACCTCGAGCATGTTGGAGCGGGTGAGCCTGGCGACGACGCCCGTGGCGACGACGGCGAGCGTCAGGGCCGGGAGCGTCAGGTGCCAGAGCAGCTCGCGGATGCTGCCGTCGCCGAAGAGCGCGTACATGCCGCCGGTCGGAAACCAGCCGAGGCCGACCGAGAACCACAAGATCAGCATGATGCCGAGGAAGAAGGAGGGCGTGGAGATGCCGACCAGCACGGTGAGCGTGATCAGCTTGTCGGCCCAGCCATACTGGCGGACGGCGGAGACGACGCCGGCCAGGAGGCCGAAGATGGTGCAGAGGAGAAGGGCGGCGCCGGCGAGCACGAGCGTCGGGCCGAAGCGCTCCAGCACCTCGTCGAGCACCGGCCGGTTCAGCGAATAGGAGCGGCCGAGATTGCCCTCGAGCACGCCTGTGAGCCAGGTGACGTATTGCACCGGCAGAGGCTGATCCAGGCCGAGCTCGCGGTTGATCCGCTCGACGTTCTCAGGGGTTGCGAAAGAGCCCAGGAGTGCGGTTGCCGGATCGCCCGGGATCAGGGAGATCACCAAAAAGACGATCACCGTGATCCCGAGCAGCACCGGCACGGTCAAGAGCAGCCGGCGAAGAGCGTAGCCCAGCACGAAGGCCTAGCCGCCCTTGGCGACGTCCTTGAGGACCAGAAGGAAGCTGGGCTCGAGGCTGAAGTTCTCGACGCCAGCCGTGGTCACCGCGTTCTGCTTCCAATTGGCGACGAAGGCCCAGGGCGCGTCCTCCTGGACGATCACCTGCATCTCCTTGTAGAGGCGCGCACGCTCGTCCTGGTCGGTGGCCCGGCGTGCGCCTTCGAGCAGAGCGTCGACCTCCGGGTTGGAGTAGTAGCCCGAGTTGAAGCCGCCGAGGTCGGGGGTCGCCTCGGTCCTGAGCGCCAGGAAGGGCAGGGTGTCCGGATCGTTGGTCATCCAGGCCATTTGCGCCATGCCGGCCTTGCCCTCGAGACCCGGGTTCACCTCGGCGAGGAAGGTGTTCCACTCATAGGTCTGGATCTCGGCGTCGATGCCGACGGCGGCCAGGTCGGCCTGGATGGCGGTGCCCATCGGCACCGGGTCGAGCATGCCGGAGCCGCCCTCGGTGACCAGGAGCACGGTCTCGGCACCAGCCTCGTAGCCGGCCTCGGCGATCAGCGCTTTGGCGCGCTCGGGATCATAAGGGTAGGGCTCGAGATCCTCGTTGTAGGCCCAGCTGAAGGCAGCGGGCGTCGGTCCCGTCGCCACCGTCGCCGTGCCCTGCAGCACGTCGTTGACCAGGGTTTCCTTGTCGATGGCGTAGTTGACGGCCTGGCGCATGCGCACGTCGTCGAAGGGCGGCTCCTTGGTGTTGAGGATGAGGAACCAGAGATGCGGCCCGGCCTGCTCGTGCAGGACGAAGGCGTCGTCCTCGCCGAACAGCTGGACGTTGTCGGGCGGCACCTCGACCATGAGATCGATGCCGCCCGACATCATCTCAGCCACCCTGGCATTGGCGTCGGTGATCGGCCGGAAGACGACGCCGGCCAGAGGCGGTGCCTCACCCCAGTAGTCGTCATTGCGTTGCAGGGCGACCTGGCGGTTGGATTCCCACAACCGGAAGGCGAATGGGCCGGTCCCGGCGGGGTTGCGGGCGAAGTCGCCCTCGTGGGTCTCGACGGCTGTCGGCGAGACGATGAGCCCGGTCGGGTAGGCGAGGTTCGAGAGGAAGGGGGCGTAGGGCTCGTTCAGGTGAAAGCGCACGGTCAGGTCGTCGACGACCTCGGTCTCCTGGATGGCGCTGAAGAAGAACGAAAGCGGGAAGGGCCCGGTGCCGTGCAGGGGGTGCTCTTCGTCCAGCATTCGGTCGAAGTTGAACTTCACCGCCTCGGCGTTGAAGGGCGTGCCGTCGTGGAAGATCACGCCCTCTTTGAGCTTGAAGGTGTAGACCGTGCCGTCCTCGCTGATCTCCCAGCTTTCGGCGAGTGCGGGCTCGACCTCGAGCGTGCCGGATTTGTAGCGGACCAGCCCCTCGTAGACGTTCACGAGGATGCGGAAATCGTTGACCGCGGTCGCGACGTGCGGGTCCATGGTCGCGGGCTCGGCCACCTGGCCGACCACCAGCACGTCCGGCGGCACCTGCGCCGATGCCGGGGAAAGGGCGAAGGGCGACGCGAGCAGCCCGGCCAGGGCCGAGGCCAGCAACGTGCGGCGCCAGAGTTGCAACGACATGAAGTGTCTCCCGAACGATGAGCGAAGCTCGATCTCGCGGACTGGGTCGCTGCCGGTGAGCTGCCGCTCATCGTGGACCCCTGCTCGCGTGCCGAGCGCAATGCAGCTAGGGTCGACGAAGAGCCGAATCGTGTCAAATCCTGGCTGTAGCTCGAGGGAGGGCGCTGCCTTGATCATCCCCAATCTCCTGGTCACCGACATGGCCCGCTCGCTCGCCTTCTATCGCGACGTGCTGGGGATGCGCGTCGCCGTGCTGGTGGGCGCCGACCGCAGCGTGCTGCCCGACGGCGACGGCGCGGATGCGGTCTTTGCGACGCTCGAAGGCGCTGATGGGCAGCTGATGCTGCAGACGGCAGCCAGCCTGGCGGACGACCTGCCGGTCTTCGCGGCCGACCAACGGCCCCAGGCCTCCGGCACCATCTATTTCCGCGGCGTCGATCCGGATGCCGTCGCCGGCAAGGTGGCGCCCGAGCAGGTCGTCAAGGGGCCGCTGGTCCAATGGTACGGCATGCGCGAGCTCTATCTGCGCGATCCGGACGGTTACATCATCTGCGTCGGCATCCCCGACGGCCCGCCGCCGGGTTGAGTCGGCAATGGTTGGCGTTGATTTGACCGGTCGGTGATTGTGGGTATATGCCCGTTTTATGATCGAGGTCGAATGCTACTGCACGCATGCTCGGCGGGCTGCCGGGCAGCTCACGGCGTTCTATGACGAGGCGCTGGCGCCGGCGGGGCTGCGGGTGACGCAGTTCTCGCTGATGCGGGCGGTGATGCGGCTGGAGCGGCCGACGATCAGCGGGTTGGCCCAGGCGACCGGGCTCGATCGGAGCACGCTCGGGCGCAATCTTCGCGTGCTGCAGCGCCAGGGTTTGCTTGAGCTCGGGCCCGGCAAGGACGAGCGGACGCGGTTGGTGGCGATGACCGATGCTGGTGCTGCGGTGATCGATGCCGCCATGCCGCATTGGCGACGGGCGCAGGAACGGATCGAGGCGGCGCTCGGCCAGGAGAGCCAGACACGGCTCAAGCGGTTGGTCGATGATCTGCAACGGCTTTGAGGGCCCTGCCGGGCATGGCTCCTTGAGGAAGGTACGGTGATGAGCACGACCGCGTTGCGATCGGCATGGGCGATCCTCGTCTGCGGTGCCGTCATCGGCGCCATCGCGTTCGGCATCCGGCACAGCTTCGGCCTCTATCTGCAGCCGATCTCCATGGCCAATGGCTGGGGCCGCGAGGTCTTCGCCTTCGCCATGGCGATCCAGAACCTGGTCTGGGGGATCGCCCAGCCGTTTGCCGGCTACATCGCCGATAGGTGGGGGGCCGGCCGGGTGATCATCGGTGGCGGCCTGCTCTACACTTTGGGCCTGGGCCTCATGGCGCTGCCGCTCGAGGCGCCGGCCTTCATCCTCGCCGCCGGCCTGCTTATCGGTCTCGGGCTCGCCGGGACCACCTTTCCGATCATCTTCGGCGTGATCAGCCGGGTGATGCCGGCCGAAAAGCGCTCGCTCGCCTTCGGCATCGCCATGTCGGTGGGCTCCTTCGGCCAGTTCATCATGCTGCCGGTGGCGCTCGGCCTGATCGACGGCATTGGCTGGGCGCAGAGCCTGCTGGTGATGACCGCCCTCTCGACGCTGATCCTGCCGCTTGCCCTGGTCCTCGCCCGGCCGGGAGCGTCAGGCACGCCGGCCGTCGGGCCTACGGCGGGTGCGGCGCTGCGCACGGCGCTCGGCCACCGCGATTTCTGGCTGCTGTCGCTCGGCTTCTTCGTCTGCGGCTTTCAGGTGGTGTTCATCGGCATCCATCTCCCCGCCTTCCTCGACGACCAGGGGATCGCGGTGAGCGTCGCCTCGACCACGCTCGCCCTGATTGGCCTGGTCAATATCGCGGGCACGCTGGGGGCGGGATGGCTCGGCGCGCGCTTCTCCAAGCCCATGCTGCTGGTCTGGATCTATCTCGGCCGGGCGGTCTGCATCGCCTTGTTCGTGCTCTTGCCGATCACCGCAGCATCGACCTATCTCTTCGGCGTGCTGATGGGCCTCTTCTGGCTCTCCACCGTGCCGCTCACCAACGGGATCGTGGCCTCGATGTACGGGGTGAAGAACATGGCCATGCTCGGCGGGATCGTCTTCCTCGTCCACCAGCTGGGCTCGTTCCTCGGCGGCTGGCTGGGCGGGCTGATCTACGACCGCCTCGGCTCCTACGACTACGCCTGGGGCATCGCCATAGCACTCAGCCTCATCGCGGCCCTGCTCAACCTGCCGATCCGCGAGCGGCCGGTCGAGGCGCCGGCCGAGGTGGCGCGGGCATGAGCCGGGTCGGGGCCGTAGCGCTGGGTGGGCTCGGCGTGGCGCTAGCACTTCCGGCACTCGCCTGGGCATGGAGCGGCTACACGGACGCCGGCTTCCTCCTGCTCCTGCAGCGCCTGCCGTTCTGCGGGTGACACGGCGACGCCGAGCGCGATCACCGCCCGCGCAACGATCCGGCCAAGCTTTGCCATCGGAATGACACAAGCATGCGCAGAGGAGGAGCCGGACCATGTCGCCGTCATCGAGCATCTCGCTGCCAGGCGCTCGCGGAGCTTCTGCCTCGAGACCCGGACGGCGAGCTGGTCGCCATACGGCAATGCCAGCGACTACAGGCCGTTGCTCTCGTTCGGCTCGACGACCAGGCGAAGCGCGGTCGCATCGGTCGGATTCGTCGAGCGCAGACGCTGATTGTGACCAAGGCCGTGAGCAGCGGCGTCAGCGATCGTCCTGGACGATGGACCGCCGGACGTGGCTTGCCCGCGTCGATGCCGGGGCAAGGGTCGATGACCTCACCGCAAGACCCAGAAGGCCGATGAGGATCGATTGCGATCGACCTCTGAGGGCCTGATCCATTTCGGCGTCGGCGGGCTCTTGCTACCAGGCCGGCCTGGCGCATGCCTTCGACCTAGATCGCCGATTTCCCGGCACATAGGCCGCGGAGCGCTCGACGAAGTCGATCCGCCGGTCCGCATCCACCGCCATGGTCGCGCATCTGGTCGTCTGAGGATCGCGTCGAGCAGATCGGCATGGTTCGCTCATTCGCGTGCTCCACGAGCCTAGCAGGATTGCGGCGGCGATGTGCTCACTGGCGACGATTGAGGCCGCTGCTCAGGCGTCCCGCAGCATCTCCGCCACCACGCCACCGATCGCGGCCGATGCGGTGAGGCCCGGGCTTTCGATGCCGTAGAGGTGGACGAGGCCGTTGATGCCGTGGGTGTCGGGGCCCTGGATCAGGAAGTCGGTGTTGATGCCGCCGGCCGACGCCATTTTGGGGCGGACGCCGGCGTAGCCGGGCTCGAGCGCGTTGTCCTTGAGTGCTGGCCAGTATTTGCGGACGGCCGAGTAGAAGACGTCGGCGCGCTTGGGGTCGACGTCGTAGTCGACCTCGTCGACCCATTCGATGTCCGGGCCGAAGCGGCATTGGCCGCCCATGTCGATGGTCACGTGGACACCGAGGCCGGCGGTCTCCGGCACCGGGTAGATGAGGCGGGAGAAGGGGCTCTTGCCCTTGAGCGTGTAGTAGCTGCCCTTGCAGTAGTGGGCGGTGGGCGCGTGGACCGTGTCGTAGCCCTCGATCCTACGGCCGAGGGCCGGCGCGTCGAGGCCGGCGCTGTTGACCAGGATCTGGCATTCGAGGTCCATCGGTGCCGCCCCGCCGACCTCGAGCCGGAAGCCGTGATTGGTCACATGCGCCCGCTCCAGCGTGGCGTCGAAGGCGACCATGCCGCCTTCATCCTCGAGGTCGCCCTGATAGGCCAGCATCAGGCCGTGGCTGTCGATGATGCCGGTGGACGGCGACCACAGCGCACCGGTGCAGGCGAGCGCGGGCTCGAGCGCCTGGGCACGGGCGGTGTCCCAGAGCTCGAGGTCGGTGACGCCGTTCTCGGCTGCCTTCTTCTGGATGCGGTCGAGCTCGGCCAACTGGTCCTCGCTGGTGGCGACGATCAGCTTGCCGCAATTGCTCGTGCGGGATGCCACGGCTAGCGCAGTAGTCGTAGAGCCACCACTTGCCCTCGACGCAGAGCCGCGCCTTCAGGCTGCCGGTCGGGTAGTAGATGCCGGCATGGATGACCTCGCTGTTGCGCGAGCTGGTCTCGCTGCCGATCAGCTCGTGGCGTTCCAGCAGGACAACCTCGCGCCCGGCCTGGGCCAGCGCCCTGGCCGTGGCCAGCCCGACGACGCCGCCGCCGACGACGACCGCTTCCACCCGCTCCGTCATCCTGCGTAGGCCCCGCGCACGTCATCGAGCGTGGCGGCGGCGACCCCAGCACTGGCCGCGGCGGCCAGAATGTCGTCGAGGCTCTTGGCGTCCACGGGAATGCCCGACTGGCGTCGTGCGGCCCGATGCTCCAGCTCGGGCTCGCCCGGGATGCGCACCTTGTCCACGTCGGGTGCCGGCTTGGATGCCCTGATCCAGTCCTTGACCGCCTCGAACTCGTGGGCGATCGCCGCGCGGTCGCCCATCCGCGCGGTGTCGATGACGATGCCCAGCACGCTGTTGAGGATGCCGCCCTTGATCTCGTGCTCGGGCTGGATCGTCTTCCCACCGGTCAAGGCGCCGCCCAGCAGCTCGCAGAAGATGGCGAGGCCCGAGCCCTTGTGCTGGCCGAACGCCTTCAACGCACCAACACCATCGTCGACGAGCCGGGTCGGATCGGTCGTGACCCGCCCCTCGGCGTCGATGACGCTGTCGGGTGGCACCGGCACGCCCTTGTTGCGGGCGACCCTGGCCTTGCCGAAGGCGATCGTGCTGGTCGCCATGTCGAGCACGGCGGCCGGCCCATCGGTGCCCGGCACGGCGGTGGCGAAGGGGTTGGTGCCGAGCCTCGCATCGCTGCAGCCATAGGGCGCCTGGAAGGCATCGTGGTCGCCGACATTGACGAAGAAGATGCCGGTCATGCCGGCATTGGCGCAGAGCTCGGCGTAGTGCCCGACCCGGCCGATATGGCTGGCATTGCGGACGCCGAACACGCAAGCGCCTTGCGCCTTGGCCCGCTCGATGCCGGCCGTGGTCGCTTCCTCGATCATCCGCTGGCCGGCACCGCGCCCGGCATCGAAGAGCATGAGCGCGCCGAAATCGACGATCGTGCCCAGCGTCTGGTTCGGCACGAGCAGGCCTTCCTGGGCGAGCCGCACATAGTCCGGCAGCATGCCGACGCCGTGGCTGTCGTGGCCCGAGAGGTTGGCCAGCACCAGATGCTCGGCCACGATCTTGGCCTCGGCGTCGGACGAGCCGAGTGCCGACATGGTGGCGAAAGCGAGCCGCTCGAGGGCGTCTGCCGGCAGTGTGTTCATGGATTTCTCTGCTCTTGTTGATTGGCCGGTTCGGAGCCAGCGTCTCTTGAGGTCGTGACTTATCGCGGCGCCGCCATCGCCCGCAACCCGGGATCGCCCGATGATCCGGCCTGTGATCCGGCCGGCAGGCGGTTGCGCGAGATGGCCACCAGATGGTCATGCAGTGCCGGGCTTGCGGCGATCAGGCCCTGATGGCGCGGTGTCGGCTGGTTCAGCGTCAGCTTCTCGCCGGTCCGATCGGTTGCCTTGCCGCCGGCCTCCTCGAGGATGAGCAGGGCTGCGGCGATGTCCCAGTCATGGCTGCTGCGCCAGGAGAAATAGGCGTCGAAGCGGCCTGCCGCCACGAGCGCCATCTTGTACGCGAGCGAGCCGATGGTGCTGACATCCGCTGCCGGGAAAAAGGGGCGGAAATCGCGGGTCTTGCGCTCGCCGGCGCTCAAGACGATGTGGGCTGTCTCCAGTGTTTCGGGCGGCTGGAGTCGCAGCTCCTCGCCGTTCAAGGTGGCCCCGGCACCGCGTCGAGCCTCGAAGCATTCGCCCGTTGCCGGATTGAGCAGGCAGGCGAGGATGGCCTCTCCGGCCTCGACCAGTGCCACGGAGATGGTGAACTCGGGCTTGCCGGCGACGAAGCTGCGCGTGCCGTCGATCGGGTCGACCACCCAGACGCGCGACCGCTCCAGGCGCAGGCCGTCGTCCCGCGTTTCCTCCGAGAGCCAGGCGGTGTGGGCGCACATCTCGCCGAGGCTCGCCTTGAGCGCGTGGTCGACGGCGAGATCGGTCTCGGTGAGGATCTGGCCCGGCTCCTTCTCCCAGGACCGGCCGCCCTGGCGGAAGGCCGCCATGGCGATGTCACCGGCAGCCTCGACGGCCGTGCGCAGGCGCGGCTGGAGAGCTTCGGCATCGGGCAGGGGAGCGCTGCTCACCAGATCGACTTGCCGCTGCCGGGCAGCCCGTAGCGGCTCCATTTCTCTGTCACCTTCTCGACGATGGCGTCCGCCATCTTGATCTTCTGCCCCCATTCGCGGTGGGTCTCCGGTGGCCACTTGTCGGTGGCGTCGATGCCGAGCTTGCCGCCGAGACCGGATTCCGGCGAGGCGAAGTCCAGGTAGTCGATGGGCGTGCCCTCGATGACGGTGAGGTCGCGGCCCGGGTCGACCCGGGTCGAGATCGCCCAGATCACGTCGTCCCAGGACCTGGCGTCGATGTCGTCGTCCACGATGATCACGAACTTGGTGTACATGAACTGGCGAAGGTAGGACCAGACCCCCATCATCACCCGCTTGGCGTGGCCGGGATAGGCCTTCTTGATCGACACCACCGCCACCCGGTACGAGCAGCCCTCCGGCGGCAGCCAGAAGTCGACCACCTCGGGAAACTGCTGCTGGAAGAGCGGCAGAAAGACGTCGTTCAAGGCTTCGCCCAGGACCGAGGGCTCGTCCGGCGGCCGGCCGGTGAAGGTCGAGAGATAGATCGGGTCGCGGCGCATGGTGATCGCCGTGACCTTGAAGGTGGGGAAGGTCTCGACCGAGTTGTAGTAGCCGGTGTGATCGCCGTAAGGGCCCTCGTCGGCGGTCTCGTCGAGCGAGACCTCGCCCTCGATGACGATCTCGGCCGTGGCCGGCACCTTCAAGGGCTGGCTGACGCAATCGACCAGCTCGACCCGCTCGCCCCGGAGCAGACCGGCAAACTGGTACTCCGACATGGTGTCCGGCACCGGGGTCACCGCGGCGATGGTGGTGCCGGGATCGGCGCCGATGACGGCGGCGGCCGGCAGGGGCTCGCGGCGCTCGGACTTCCACCGGCGGTGCTGCTGGGCGCCGCCCCGATGCTTGAGCCAGCGCATGATCGTCTTGTCGCGCTCGATCACCTGCATCCGGTAGATGCCGAGATTGAAGCTGTCCTCGCGCTTCTTCGACGGGCCCTTGGTCACGACCAGGGGCCAGGTGATCAAGGGCGCCGGCTCGCCCGGCCAGCAGGTCTGCACCGGCAGCCGGCCGAGGTCGATCTCGTCGCCCTTCAGCACGATTTCCTGACACGCGGCGCGCGACACGCTCTTCGGCCGCATGGCGAGCGCCACCTTCATCAAGGGTGCGAGGTCCATCGCCTCCTTGAAGCTCTCGGGCGGTTGCGGCTGGCGGAAGAAGGCGAGCATCTCGCCAACGGCCTTGAGCTCGTGCGGCTCGCGGTTGATGCCCCAGGCAACCCGCTCGACCGTGCCGAAGAGGTTGACGAGGACCGGCATGGTGGAGCCTTCGACCGACTCGAAGAGTGCTGCCGGACCCTTCTCGGCCAGCAGCCGGGTCTGGATCTCGGTCATCTCGAGGACAGGCGATACGGGCTCCTTGACCCTGACCAGCCGGCCCTTGCCTTCGAGGTGGCGGATGAAATCGCGCAGGCTCGCAAACGCCATTGGACTAGGCGGCCTTCCACTTGATCGAGCAGCCCATGGACGGGATCTGCTGAATGGTGGTCTGGCCGGTCTGGGCCACTTCCTGCATCGCCAGATACAGCTCGCGCTTGGCGTTGGCGGCAGCCGACTCCTTCTTCGATTCGTCGAGCCGGCCCCGATAGCGGAGCTTCAGATCGGCGTCGTAGCCGAAGAAATCGGGCGTGCAGATGGCGCCATAGGCCTTCGCCACCGCCTGGCTCTCGTCATGCAGATAGGGGAATGGAAACTGCTTCTCCGAGGCCCAGCGGCGCATGTTGTCGAAGCTGTCGGCCGGGTAGTTCTCGGCATCGTTGGCCGAGATCGCCACCGTGTTGACGCCCAGTGCCTGCAGGTCCTTCGCATCGCGGATCAGGCGGTCGATGATCGCCTTCACATACGGGCAGTGGTTGCACATGAAGACGATGACCAGGCCGTTGGGCCCGCGGGCGCTCTCCAGGGTCACGGTCTCGCCGGTCGTGCTGGGCAGGCTGAAATCGAGCGCCGTGCTGCCGAGCTCGGCCTCGGGCGTGCTCAAGGACACCATGACGATTCTCCCTCTGGCTGACGGATCAAGGGGCGGACCGGACCGAACGGCGCCGCCGCCCCGCTGAGCAGAGAAGGATGTATCACGGCAGGCGTTGCGGTCGAGTCGGTTGCGCTCGGGGCGCGCTCAACCGGTGTCGCGCTCGAGGCGGACGAGGACGGTGCCCTCATCGTCCGCGAGCGTCAGCGCGTCGGCGTCGAGCTGCCAGCTGGCGACAGCGTCGAGCGCCTGCAGATAGCGCTGCTCCTCGCCCATCGCCGGCTCGGGGCAGGCCATGCGGGTGGCGCCGATGTCGCCCATGGCGATCCGCTCACCGTCGATCTCCGCACTGCCGAAATAGCGGTTGCAGCCGCCGCTGCCACTGATGCCGCCCTCGGCATCGATGGCGAGCGTGGGCGAGACGCCGTCCGCCACCGGCTCGCCGGCGATCTCGACCACCCGCCACGCGCTCTCCAGGATCAACGGCACAGCCGCCGCGTCGCTGGTTTCGCCGCTGCCGGTCGCTGCAGCATCGCTCGTGTCGGCGTCTTGCGGGTCAGCCGATTCGCCAGCACCGGCCGGCGGCTCAGGCAGGCGGCTGGCGAGGGTCGAGGTCCGCTGCCGGTCATGGTCGATTCGGCAGGCAAGGCGATGGTCGGCCGAATCGGTGCCGGCGCCGACCTGCAGCTCGACCAGGTGGCAGTCGAGATCGCGGTAGAGCTGGAAGGCGGCCTGGCCCTGGCCGAGCGTGCGGCTGGCCCGCTGGTTGCCGGTGATCGCATCCAGGCCGGCATAGAGATCTATCGCCGCCTGCAAGGTCGCTGCGAGCTCCGCTGCGGCTTCGCGCTCGAGCAGCTCGAGGCAGGCGCTGCGCTCGGTCGGTGCGCCGGTGCAGTCGTCCATGGCATCGGCTGCGGCGAGCCCCGGTGTGGCGATCGCAAGCGCCGCGCTGGCAACCAGACCGCGCCAGAAGCGATGCTCAAGTGACGAGCGAACGGATGATGTCATTGACGTCGGCGGCCTTTTCCATGTGCGGCATGTGCCCGGCATCGTCGAACGTCGTGACCGTGATGGCGGCAGGAAGCCCATCGCTGTGCGCAGGTGGAATGATCTGGTCCTGCTTGCCGACGACGATCCGGACGGGAACTTTAAGCCCGTCGAGTCGATCGCGCAATTTCGCCTTCTGGTTGCCGGCCGGAAAGCAGCCGTCCCGCAACGTGGCCAGCGCCTGGTCGACGCCGTCGAGGCGCTTGAACTTCAAGACGTCCTCGATCATGTCCTTGGAGATCATCTCGGGCTGAGCGACCAGCATCTCGAGCACCGGGCGCAGCTTCTTCGCCCGCTTCTCGGCGATGAAGCCGTTGATGTAGTCCATGTTGATCTCGGCGCCGAGCCCGGCAGGTGACATCGCGGTGACGCTCGCCACCCGATCGGCGTTGTCGAGCGCCATGGCGAGCGCGATGGCGCCGCCCATCGAATGGCCGACCAGATGCGCCTTCTTGACGCCCTTGGCGTCCATGAAGGCGAGCACGGCCTTGGCGAGCGAGGCAACGTCGCCGTCGCCGACCTCCTTGGTCGAGCGGCCGTGCCCGGGCAGGTCGATGGCGTAGGTGGTGTGGCTGGCGCTCAGCTCTTCCTGGTTGAACATCCAGTTGTTGAGGTCGCCGCCGTAGCCGTGGATGAAGATGATCGGGTCGCCAGCACCATCGCCCAGTGCGAGGTGGCTGATGCGGCCCGCAGCGGTCTCGATGTCCTCGGGCTCAGGGCCGCCGGCGTCTGTGTCCTCGACCACGAAATTGGCCTTGAAGTCATCGACGAAGGCATCGACGTCGGCGTCGCTGACGGCGGCTGGTGCGACAACGCCGATCAGATAGGCCACCGGCACCGTCTCACCGTCGGCGACGACGATCTTGCGAAGTGTGCCATCGATCGGGCTCTCGAAGACGTTGGCGATCTTCGACGTCTCGATGTCGACGATCTCCTGCCCCTTCTTGATCTCCGCCCCCTCGGCCACGTGCCATTGGGCGATCATGCCCTCCTGCATGGCGAGGCCCCATTTCGGCATGACGATCATCTCGATGGTGTCGCTCATGGTGACGGCGTTCCCTGTGATCCTGGACGAATTGCGGCGGCGCCCGCTCGGGCGCCGCCGTCTCTTTCTTGTGGGTCTCGGTTATTCGGCGGCCTGGGCCGTGCCGTGGCCCATCACGTCACGCACCGCGGCCTCGATCTTGGCGACGCTCGGGATGTAGAGATCCTCGAGCGCGGATGAGAACGGCACCGGTGAGTGCGGTGCCGTCACCATCTTCACCGGCGCCTTCAGCGCCCCGAAGATCTCCTGCACGCAGAGTGCCGCGATGTCGGTCGCCATGTTGCAGCGCGGATGCGCCTCGTCGACCACGACCACCCGGCCGGTCTCCTCGCAGGTCTCGAGGATCGTGTCCTTGTCGAGCGGCGAGGTGGTCCGCGGGTCGACGACGGTGCACGAGATGCCCGCCTTCTCGAGGTTGTCGGCCGCCTCGTTGGCGAGGTTCACCATCCGGCCGAAGGCGATGATGGTGACGTCGTCGCCCTCGCGGGTGACGTTCGCCTCGCCGAACGGGATGGTGTAGGCCTCGTCCGGGACCTCCATCTCGTCGTCGTACATCGCCTTGTGCTCGAAGAAGATGACCGGATCGTCGTCACGGATGGCCTGGGCCAGGAGACCCTTGGCCTCGTAGGCATTGGACGGCAGCACCACCTTCAGACCCGGGAATGTGGGTGAAGAGCGGGTAGAGGCACTGGCTGTGCTGCGAGGCGGCGCGGAAGCCGGCGCCGTACATGGTGCGGATGGTCAAGGGCGTGACCGCCTTGCCGCCGAACATGTACTTGAACTTGGCCGCCTGGTTGAAGATCTGGTCGAAGCAGACGCCCATGAAGTCGACGAACATCAGCTCGGCCACCGGCCGGAGGCCCGTGGCGGCGGCACCGGCGGCAGCACCGATGAAGGCGCTTTCGGTGATCGGCGTATCGAGCACGCGGTCACGGGTGAAGACCGGCATGATGCCCTTGGTGACGCCCAACGGGCCGCCCCAGGCATCCTGCTCGCCGGGGGCACCCATGCCACCGGAGATGTCCTCGCCCATGATGATGACACGATGGTCGCGCTCCATCTCCTGACGGAGCGCCTCGTTGATCGCCTGACGGTAGCTTTTCTTCGGCATGGCTTATGCTCCTCAGTAGGCAGAGGTGTAGACGTCGGTGAGCAGATCGGCCTCGGTCGGCATGGCGCCGGCCTTGGCCTCGACCACGTGCTGCGCGATCTTCTCGCGGCATTCCTTGTCGACCGCGTCCATGGCATCGCTGTCCAGGAGGCCGGCCTCGGTGACGCGGTTCCTGAAGATCATCAGCGAGTCCTTCTCGGCCTTGACCTTTTCGATCTCGCCCGCCCCCTTGTAGCTGATGGCATCGCCCTCGAAGTGGCCGTAATAGCGGTTGAGGCGCACATGAAGGAGCGACGGACCGCCGCCGTCGCGGGCCTGCTCGATGGCCTCGCGCGCGGCCTCCCAGACGGCGAAGAAGTCGTGCCCGTCGACCTCATAAGCCTTCATGCCGAAGCCCTTGGCGCGGTCGACCTGGCTGCCCGCCACCGACCATTTGGAAGCGGTCGATTCGGCGTAGCCATTGTCCTCGACCACGAAGATCGCCGGCAGGTTCCAGACCTTGGCCAGGTTGTAGCTCTCGAAGGTCGTGCCCTGGTTCGAGGCACCGTCGCCGACGAAGGCGATGGCGACGCCGCCGGTCTTCAGATACTTGGCCGAAAGCGCAGCACCGCAGATCAAAGGCGGGCCGCCGCCGACGATGCCATTGGCACCCATCATCCCCTTCGACATGTCGGCGATGTGCATCGAGCCGCCCTTGCCGCCGCACAAGCCTTCCTTGCGGCCGAAGATCTCGAACATCATGCCGCGCTCATCGCAGTTCTTGGCGATGCAGTGGCCGTGCCCGCGGTGGGTGGAGGCAATGGCATCGCGGTCGTCGAGATGCATGCAGACACCGACGCCCGACGCTTCCTCGCCGGCGTAAAGGTGAACGAAGCCCGGAATATTGCCGGCCGAGAACTCCTCGTGCACGGCATCCTCGAACTCGCGGATCATCCGCATCTTGCTGTAGGCCTTGAGCAGATCGTCACGGCTCAATTGCATTGTGGACCTCCCTGGTGTGCCGAATGCTCGAGCATCGGTCTGAAGTTGGAACTATCGTCAGAAGTAGGCCAGGCCAGTGTCGCGGGCGAAGAGGTGCCAACGCGAGGTGTCGAAGCTGATGTGACAGGCATCGCCGCGCCTGCCGGCGAAGTCCGGGTGCGTCTTCACCATGAACTTGTCGGCGCCGATGGCCATGTCGACCAGCATGTCGCCGCCCAAGGGCTCGGTGACCAGGATGTCGCCGGCGATGCTCCCTGCCTGGGCGTCGGTGGCGATGCTGATCTGGTCGGGCCGGATGCCCATCTTCATGTCTGGCGCGGTCGCCTGCTCGCGGAGCAGTGCCGCCTGCGCCTCGGTCACCGGCACGGCGAAGGCCGGATGGACGACGATGATCTGGCCGTCTCGCTCCTCGATCCGGCAATCGACGAAGTTCATCGGCGGCTCGCCGACGAAGCCCGCCACCCACTCGTTGACCGGGTGGTTGTAGATCTCCAATGGCGTGCCGAACTGCTGGAGCACGCCCTCGTGCATGACCGCGATCCGATCCGCCATGGACAGCGCCTCGAGCTGGTCGTGGGTGACGTAGATCATCGTCGTGCCCAGCTCGCGCTGCATGATCTTCAGCTCGCCGCGCATATGCGCCCGGAGCTTGGCATCGAGATGGGCGATCGGCTCGTCGAAGAGGAAGAGCTGCGGCTCGCGGACGATGGCGCGGCCGATGGCGACGCGCTGCTTCTGACCGCCCGAGAGCTCCTGCGGCTTGCGGTCGAGCAGATGGCCGATCTGCAGGAGGTCGGCGGCTTTTTGGACCTTCTGTGTGACGGTCGCTCGATCGGTGCCGCGCAGGATCAGCGAGTTGGCGATATTGTCGTGCACCGACTTGTGCGGGTAGAGCGCGTAGTTCTCGAAGACCATGGCGATGTCACGGTCCTTGGGCGGCAGGTCGTTGATCCGCTTCGACCCGAACCGGATATCGCCCGCCGAGATGTGCTCGAGCCCGGCCAGCATGCGCAGCGTCGATGACTTGCCGCAACCCGACGGCCCGAGCACGCACAAGAACTCGCCGTCGACGCAGTCGAGGTTGAGGTCTTTGACCGCCTCGGTCTTGCCGTAATACTTCCAGACTTTGTCGATCGTAACGGAAGCCATCGAATTCCCTGTTGCGCTAACGCTTCTTTACTCGAGCGAATGGCTACTCTTTCACGGCGCCCATGGTGAGACCGGCGACGAGATAACGGCGGATGAGCAGGCCCAAGAACATCATCGGCAGTGTGGTGACGACGCCCGCGGCCATGATCTTGCCCCACTGGATATTTTGCGGCTGGACCAGCTCCTTGGTCGCGACGGGCAGGGTCTTGGCACCGCCCGAGCCGATGATCGAGGCGAAGAGGAAGTCGTTCCAGGCAAACAGGATGCAGAGCACGAGAAAGGCGCCGATGCCGGGGGCCACCAGCGGCAGGATCGAGAGGAAGGCCTGAAACCGCGTCGCACCATCGCACATCTGCGCTTCTTCGATGGCATAAGGCACGTTGTCGAAGAAGCCCTTCAGCATCCAGATCGCAAAGGGCAGGTTGAAGGTGGTGTAGGCGAGGATCAGCCCGGGCAGCGTGCCGACCAGGCCGAGGCCGCGGAAGATCGCATAGAGCGGCACCATCACGGCCACCACGGGCGCCATGCGGGTGCTGATGATCCAAAAGAAAAGGTCCTGCTTGCCGCGGAAATTGTGCCTGGAGAGCGAGTAGGCGCACATCGAGCCCAGGACGACCGAGATGACCGCCGAGCCTGCGGAAGCGGCGATCGAGTTGAACATGTAGGTGCCGAAAGCGCCGTCGGCGAAGAGATCGGTGTAGTGCTTGAAGGTCGGCGTGAAGTCGAAGAAGAGCGTGATGCCGCCCCAGTCGCCGACGCGTGGCAGGTTGAACGCCTCGAGCAGGTCCTTGAAGGACGAGACGAACATGACGACCAGTGGCAGCAGCGTCCAGACGACGTAGACAGCGAGGAACACGGCGACGGCGACATTGATGGCCGTGCGCAGCGGCGAGCGGTATTGGACGATGTCAGAGGACGCCATCAGCTGTCTTCCGGCTTGGTTTGCGCGGTTGGTGATTGGAACACGCGCACCAGGATGAGGCCCAAGATGATGGTCACCGCGAGCAAGGTCAGCGCGATGGCAGCA
This sequence comes from uncultured Alphaproteobacteria bacterium, assembly GCA_942491185.1. Taxonomy (GTDB): domain Bacteria; phylum Pseudomonadota; class Alphaproteobacteria; order Geminicoccales; family Geminicoccaceae; genus SLRI01. Next base: position 50,343 of record CALOAB010000020.1, read on the forward strand.
CCGCGGCCGAGCTTGAAGAACTGGAAGCTGACGTCGAAGAGGTAGGTCGGCAGGATCTTGGTGCTGTCCGCCGGACCACCGCCGGTGAGCACCAGGATGTGGTCGATGAAGCGGAAATTATCCATGAACCGCAAGAGGATGGCGATCAGCAGGAAGGGGTAGATATTGGGCAGCGTGATCTGGAAGAAATTGCGGATCTCGCCAGCACCATCGACCATGTTGGCCTCGATCTGGTCGCGCGGCACGCGCTTGAGGCCGGCCAGCACGATGAGCGTGATCAGCGGCGTCCACTGCCAGGTGTCGACAATGACGATGCCGATCATCGCCGTCGACGGGTCGCCCAGGATCGAGCGCTCGCCCAGGATCCCGGCACTCTGCATCAGCCAGTGGTACCAACCGAAGGTGGAGTTGTAGAGGTAGTACCAGACGAGGCCGGCCACGACTGGCGCCATCATCATCGGCATCAAGAAGACCGTGACCAGGATCTTCTCGTAGCGCGAGCGGTTGAGGATGACCGCGAGCAGCAGGCCCAAGGCCCACCTGCAGCGTCATGCACATGAAGCTGTACTGGGCGAGCAGCCACCAGCCGTCCTGGAACTTGCGGTCGCGGGTGAGCCGGGTCCAGTTCCTGAAATCGTTCCACTTGTCGCTGGCCGCACCGACATCGACGTCGTGCAGGCTCATCCAGATGAGCCAGAAGAAGGGGTAGATGGTGATGCAGGCCAGCACGATGATCGCCGGCAGCATCAAGTAGAGGTAGTAGACCCTGGACGGCGTCGCGTTGATGGTCGGCGGCGCATAGCTGATCACCCGGACGCCGCCCTGCATCTCGGCCGCGGCATCGCCGCCACCGCGCGTCCATCGATCATCGCCTGCCGTCGTCGCCGCCATTCGTGTCGCTTTGTCAGCCTATGGGAAGTCGACCCGTCCGGGCCGACAGTCGCCTGCCGGGCCGGACGGGGCCGCCAAGTCCGTTGCCGGGTCTCAGAGCCCGTGCATGTCGTCGAGCTGCCAGCGGATCTCCTCGCAGGCTTCCTCGGCGCTGCTCTGACCGGCGATGCAGCGCTGCACCTCGGTGGCCAGGATCTTGTGGTACTCGTTGGCCTCCGGGATCTTCGGCCCGAGCACGAAGTTCGGGTCGCGGATGCCGTGGTCGTAGACCGCATCGAAGGTCAGCGCGTTGGGCATCGTGGTCGGCCGCTGGCGGGCCGCCTGCACCTCGGGGATCTCCAGAACGGCCTTTCGGGTCGGCGTGCCACCGACACCCTTCAAGACCTCGAACTGGGTGTTCTGCGAGGTCGACCAGATGGCGAAGAGGTAGGCGGCGCGCTGCAGATCCTCGGATGCACCGGCATTGATGCCGATGCCGCCAATGCCGCAATTGGTGCCGTTGACGGCTTCGCCGCCATTGACGATCCACTCGGCCTCGCCCTTCGGGCAGACGGCATAGCCGGTCTTGCCGCCGGCGGCGCGGCTGGTCGCCTCGTCCTCGATCGAGGCTGCGAACTCGTGATACTGGACCTGCATGGCGATGTCGCCGGCCTGGTAGACCGTGTTCAGCTCGAGCGTGCCGTTGGCCAGGTTGTCGGGGTGGCTGACGTCGGCCTGATCCTTGAACTTCTGCATCATCAAGATCGACTGCTCGTCGCCCCAGCGGGCCGGGCCGGGCTCGCGTGAGCCGAGCTTGTCGTCGACGCCCTCGAAATCGGTCCAGCGGCCATGCGCGAAGAGCATGCGCTGGATATCGAGCTGGGTCGTCCAGGCGAAGCTGCCCTGATGCTGGGCGTAGCCGTAAGGCACGTCCTCGCGCCCGCCTTCGCGGACCTTCTTGAAGAAGGCGGCGAAGTCCTGGACGTTCTTCCAGGTGGTGTCGTTGGTGAACTCCATCCGATAGCCGTACTCGGCCTCGAAATCGGGGCTCAGCGCCTCGAACAGGTCCTGGCGGTAGAAGGTGCAGGCAACCGCGCAGTCATAGGGGAAGGCGACGATCCGGCCTTCGTCGTAGTAGACGCCGCAGGCGGTGAGGAAGTTCTCGAACCAGGCATCCTCGGCGAGGCCGTCCGGGTCTTGCGGCAGGGTATCGTCGGCCATGAACTTGGTCAGGTCGACGTAGAAATCGGCGAAGGGCGAGCCGATCGGCTTGTCCTGGACGTAGTTGAGATGGAAGTCGGCGCCGCCGCCACGCAAATCGATGCCGACCTTTTGCTGCACCACCGGCAGGTCGTCGGTGAGGATCTCCACCTCGATGCCGGTGAGGTCATAGAAGGGCTTGAGATTCTCGCGGATGGCGAAGGAGGGCGGGGTGTTCTCGCTCATGAAGACGAGCTTCGAGCCCTCGTACTGCTTCCACTTGGCGTCGTCGGAGGACTGGGCAAAGGCCGGGCGGCGGGTGATCACCGAATTGAGGCCGACGGCGATGGAGCCGGCGCCGAGCGCGGTCGCCGCACCACCACCGAGCTCGAGAAACTTGCGGCGGTTGACTCGCTTGAAGATTGCGTTCTTTGGCGCTTGGAACACAGCGGACCTCCCTGATTGACGGGCGGTCATGAAGGCAAGGGTGGCACTGCCCCCCTGCTCCTAGCCATCCCGTCGTTGTTTGCTCCCGAACGATTGTTCAGCAGCAGAACTTTATTTGTCGGGAGGATATGTGCCCTGCGCGATCGCTGTCAATGGCGGAACAGACCTCGGTCGGTGGCGCTGCGGCGCACTGACAGCGTGCTAGAGCGGACGGCGCCAGTTGCCCTGATCGACGACGAAGCCGGCCGTCTCGGCCCGTTCGGCCAGCGCGTCCCGCGCGCCTCGCTCGGTGACGGCGCCACCGGCAATCACGACCTCGTCGCAGCTGAGGTGTCGGGCCTGCTCGGCGATGATCGCCAAGAGCGCGTCCAAAGATCGGTGCGGGCGGGCGAGCTCCAGCCAGCGCAGCCGCTCGATGGCGAGGCGGCGTCCTGCGATTGGCGGCACGGCGTAGAAGAACAGCGCCAGGGTAAATCCGGCGAGGCACTGGACGCTGATGATGCCGCGGGCCGTGGGCCGCACATCGAGCCACGCACATGCGTCCCGCTTCCAGCAAAGCGCATCAGCGCCGCTCGGGTCGGCTGCCAAGACGAACGGCAGGAGCGGCTCGAGTTGTGCGCGGGATAGTGCGCGCCACGACCACATCAAGCCGTCGACCGGGATCGAAAGATGGGCGTCGCTTTGCAAATCGGCGTTCATTGGTGGTGCTGTGCCGCAGGCGGGGCGGCCCGGCATTGACCCATGTCAATGACTCTGGATAGGATGCACTTGGCAGGGACCGCTGCAGCCAAAAAGACCTGGGTCGCCGTTTGGCGCGGCGCGGGTGGCGGGTGGGTCAGGAGGGATCGCGACGATGGACCGTCAGCCAGCCATGTGCTGTGGGGGACGTGTCGACTGTGCTGGCTGCGACATTCGCCCGTTGGCGTTGTGCGGTGCCCTTGAACCGTCGCAGGTCTTCGCAATGAGCAGCATCGCCCATCCGCGCAAGATCGACGCCGGCAAGCAGCTGATGCAGGAGGGCGATCCTGCCGACGACGTCTTCACGCTCACCGAGGGCATGCTGAAGGTCTACAAGCTGATGCCCGACGGGCGGCGGCAGATCACCGGCTTCATGATCCCGGGTGACTTCATCGGCCTCGCTTACGGCAGCAACTATGTCTACAGCGCCGAGGCCGTGATGCCGAGCACCGCCTGCCGCTTCCAGCGCACCCGGCTGCTGGAGAGAATGACCGAGTTCCCAGAGCTCGAGCACCGTCTGCTCAGCCTTGCCAGCAATGAGCTGGCTGCTGCCCAGTCGCAAATGCTGCTGCTCGGGCGGAAATCGGCACGCGAGCGGCTGGCGAGCTTTATCCATGGCCTGGCGCACAGGCGGGGCATTGGTGATGGCGAGATCATGCCGTTGCCGATGGGCCGCAACGATATCGCCGACTTCCTCGGGCTGACCATCGAGACGGTGAGCCGCATCTTCACGGCGATGCGCAAGGAGCGGCTGATCACGCTGCCGGACAAGCATTCGGTCAAGATCGAGAGCCTCGCCGCGCTGCGCGAGGTCGCTGGGGATTGAGATGAGCTGTTGGCTTGGCCGGACGGTCACCTTGCTGACGCTCGTCGTGCTTCTGGGCATTGTCGGCTGTGCCCCAAAGCCGCCGCCAGAGCCCCCGCCGCAGGTCGAGCCGGTGCCTGAGGTCGTCCCGCCGGCGCCTGAGCCCAAACGTCCGACCTCCACGCATCTCGATCGCTTTTGCGGGTCCCTGCAACGGATCGTCGATGCGGAGGCCAGCGGGTTTCAGGGCTTGCGCGCCGAGCGTGTCGGCCCGAGCGCCTGGCGCGGTGCTGCGATTCCGGAGGGGCTGAGCCAGTGCACGGTCGAGGGCTCTTCCCATCCCGGCGCCCAATATGTCTGCACCGGACCACGTGCCCAGCGCGGCAACAGTGCGGCGGTCACCGACGCTTTCCGGCGGATCAGCGCCGACCTCGATGCCTGCTTCGCTCGCGCCGTGTGGTTCCCGCGCAATTGGCAGCGCGGCGAGCTGATCGAGTTCGCCGGGGTCGAGCAGCAGCAGGTATGGCGCGATCTCACAGCGACGCCGCGGCCCGTCGTGGCGCTCAATATCGACGAGGACATCCTCAATCGGATCTATTCGATCCGCTTCGCGGTCTCGACCTTTCGTTAGAGCACATTCAGGGTGACCGCATATGTCGTCAGGCTGCGGACGATCGGTGCTCACGTAGGTTGGCTACGCTGCGCGCCGATCACCTTGCCTTCCTCGTCTGCGGTGACCCTGAAAGTACTCTAGCTGCCGAGGGTCAGTCGATGCCCAGCCGGGCCTTGGCACGGTTCCGGGCCTCAGCACTCTCGCGGCCCGAGACGTAGAGCAGGCCGCACAAGCGGCGAATCAGCGAGGCCTCGTAGTCGTGCACCTGCTCGTCGTCGAGGACGACCTCCCAGAGCAGCTCGATCAGCTTGACCCGCTCGTCCTGGTCGTAGTGATCCTTGATGACCTTGGTGAAGCCGTGCCACTCGACCGAATCGCGCGCCTTGGTCTCGGCATCGGCGAGCAAATCGAGCGCCAGCTTCTCCGGCAGGGTGAAACGCCGCTCGAGAATGTGGGTGATCCGCGAGCGCTCGTCGTCGCTGAACTCACCATCCGATAGGGCGGCTTCGACCAGGAGCGCTGCGGCCGCCACCTGCTCCTCCTCGAACGCCGATTGCGCCTTGTGCTCGCCCAATCCGTCGCCGAACAGCTTCTCGATCAATCCACGCATCAGTCCGTTCTCTCCATCGCCTGGCGTTCTCTCCATGGTCCAGGTACGCGTGCGCCGGCGCCTTCGACCAGAGCGCTCTTGCGCTCAATCGCGCCAAAAGGCCGGGGCGAAGAGCACGAGAACGGTGAACAGCTCGAGCCGGCCGAGCAGCATGCCGGCCGCAAGCAGCCACTTGGCCGATTCCGGCAGGTCCGCGAAATGCCCGGACGGGCCGATCTGGTTGCCGAGACCGGGGCCGATATTCGCGATCGCGGAAATCGACGCCGACATGGCGGTCAGGTAGTCCAGCCCGAGAAAGCTCAAGAGCAGCGCCAGGACGGCGAAGCCGAGCGCGAACACGAAAATGAATCCCAGGACCGAGATCGCCGTCTGATCGGTGATCGGCTGGTCGTTGTAGAAGGGTCTGAACACGCCGGATGGTTGCAGCAGGCGGTGCACCTGGACCCGGGCCACCTGGTAGAGCACGGCGAAGCGGAACACCTTGATGCCGCCGGTGGTCGAGCCGCTGCAACCGCCGACGCACATCAAGAAGAATGCGAGGCCGACCGCGAACGTTCCCCAGCTGCCGTAATCCGTCGAGGCGTAGCCGGTGCCGGTCAACAGCGTGACGGTGCTGAACAGGGCGTGCCGCACGGCGTCGTGGCCGGTGAGTGTTTCGGTCACCAGGAGCCAGACGAAGAAAAGCGAGGAGCCGGCGGCGATGATGCCGAGGAACCAGCGGACCTGCTCGTCATGCCAGAAGCGCTGCGAGCGGCCGCGCGCGGCCTGGACATAGAGCGCGAACGGGATGCCGGCGCTGACCATGAAGACGATGGCGGTCCACTCGATGGCGGCGCTGTCGAAATGGCCGAGCGAGGCATCGTAGGTCGAGTAGCCGCCGGTCGCGACCGTGGTCATCGCATGCGCGATCGCGTCGAACCCGTCCATGCCGAAGAGCCAGTAGATGCTGGCGCAGGCGAGCGTGATGGCGAGGTAGATGATGCCGATGCTGGTGGCGATCTGGCCGGCCCGGGGCAGGATCTTTTCCGAGCTGTCGGTGCTTTCGGTGCGAAACAGCTGCATGCCGCCGATCGACAGCATCGGCAGGATGGCGATGCCCATGACGATGATGCCGATGCCGCCGAGCCATTGCAGAATGGCGCGCCAGATGAGGATGCCGTGCGGCGCCTGGTCGAGCCCGGTGATGACCGTCGAGCCGGTCGTGGTGATGCCCGACATCGCCTCGAAGAACGAGTCGGCGGTGCTCAGCTCCAGGCTAGAGAAGAAAAACGGCAGCGTGGCGAAGGCCGTGGTCGTGAGCCAGACCAAGGTGGTGAGCAGGAAGCCCTGGCGGACCGAGAGCTCGGTGGTCGACCAGGCGCCCTTGGTCATCAGCACGAGAGAGCCGCCGAAGAACGCGGTGACGCCGGCCGACAGCATGAACACCTGCCAGTCCGGGTGGCCGGCGGCGAGGTCGATCAGCAGCGATGGCAGCATGGCACCGGCGATGATCAACAGCACGATGCCGATGACCATGGCCACCGGCCGCAGATCGACGACGGTCGACAGCCTGACCCCGCGGTGCGACAGCGGCGGTCGGCGGCCGGCCCGGCTGGCGACGGCGGCTTTCAGTTGACCGTCCCTCGGCTACCCGGCGCATCGAGCGAGAAGGCGGGGATCTCGACGTCGAACCACAGCCCGTCGGCGCCCTGCATCTGATAGGTGCCGGTCATGATCCCCGACGGTGTCGGCAATGGCGTGCCCGACGTATACTCGAAGCTCTGGCCCGGCTCGAGATGCGGCTGCTCGCCGACCACGCCGTCGCCCTTCACCTCGACCAGGCGGCCATGGCCGTCCGTGATGCGCCAATGCCGGCTGATCAGCTGGACCGCATCCGCGCCCTGGTTCTCGATCACCACCCGGTAGCCGAAGACCCAGCGATTCGCCGCCGGCTCGGACTGGTCCTCGACATAGAACGGATCGACGGAGACGCTGATCGCGCGTGTGATCTCGCTGTACATCTGGCTGCTTCCTCACCTCGCAAACGCGCTGGCGCTCGGTCGCTCCCGGTCAGCGGCGCCGATTTCTCGTCCCTGCCGACATCGAGTTATGTGGAGCGTGGCGCTGGCTGTCCAGTGTTGCGCAAGGTCGCGAGGCGAAGCGTGTAGAGAACCACCGCGACGGCGGTCGCGAGGTTGAGGCTCGAGACGCCTGGCCGCATCGGAATGGCGATCGTCCGGTCCGCTGCCGCCCGAAGAGCGGGCGCGAGGCCGTCGCGCTCGGAGCCGAAGAGGAGGACGGCGTTGCCGGGCAGCTCCGCGGTCTCGAGCGGCTCACCTTCGTCATCGAGCGCGATGAGGGGTCGGTCGCTCGTGGGCATGGCATCGATGGCCAGGACCGGCAGCGCGAAGTGCAGGCCTGCGGCACCGCGCAGCGCTGCCGCCGACCAGGGATCGACGCCGCCCAGGCTCCAGACCGCTGCCGCCTCGCAAGCTGCCGCAACGCGGATGACCGCCCCCAGATTGCCGGGGTTGCGCGGCCGGTCGAGGAGCACGATGGGGCCATTGCCCGTCGCTGCGCTGGCATAGTGCGGCCGTGCGGCGACGCCGATGAGCCGGGTCTCGGGCGGTCTCGCGACGAACGCCCTGAACGTCTCGCTCGACACGGTCTCGAGCCTTTCGCCAATCACAGTCACGATATCCGGTGCCAGCTCGCGGGCCCGCTCCAGCACCATTGCCGGCGCGTCCGACCAGAGCCCATCGAGCACAGCGCCGAAGCGGATGGCGTGCTTCACCGCGTGCAGGCCCTCGAGCACCACCTTGCCCGGATCGCGCGCCGCTTCGTGGACCGGGTTGCTCAAATGACCGCGTGGCGGACCTTGGCCGAGACCCACTCGCTGACCAGGACGGTGCCGAGGATGAGGAGCAGGATCAAGGTCACTTGCGGCCAGGCGAGCGTGTTCAGCGAGGATTGCAGCTGCAGGCCGATGCCGCCGGCGCCGACCAGGCCCAGAATCGTCGATTCGCGGATATTGATGTCCCAGCGAAAGACGCTGATGCCGAAGAAGGCAGGCAGCACCTGGGGCACGATGCCGTAATCGACCACCTGCATGCCCGAGGCACCGGTGGCGCGCACGGCCTCGACCTGGCTCTCGTCGATCTCCTCGATGGCCTCATAGAGCAGCTTGCCGACGAAGCCGATCGACCGGAGGCCGATGGCGATGATCCCAGCCAGCAGGCCCGGACCGATGATCGAGACCAGCAGCAGCGCCCAGATCAGCGAGTTGATCGAGCGGGACGCCACGATGATGAAGAGGGCTATGGGCCTGAGCACCATCACGCTCGGCGTGGTGTTGCGCGCCGCCAGGAAGGCGATCGGCACGGCGATTGCGATGCCGAGCAGCGTGCCCAGCGTCGCGATGTTGAGCGTGTCCCAGAGCGGCCAGAGCAGCTTCTCGATATAGGACCAGCGTGGCGGAAACATGCGGTTGCCGAGGTCCGCGATCTGCCGCGGCGCATCGGAGACGAAGGCCCAGATCGTCGTCTGGGTCATCACCTGCCAGCACCAGGTGAGAAAGAGGACGAAGGCGAACCAACAGGCCCAGATCGCCCATTGCCGGCCGGTGGTCCGCCGTTGCCAGACCTTCCGCCCGTCGGCCGTGCTGCTCACGGGCATGTCACTGGACCCATTTTCGGACGTAGCTCGAGCTGTACTCGGCCAGCATCACGATGCCGATGATGATCAGCAGGACAGCGCCAGCGCTGTCGTATTCGTAGCGGCTAATCGCGACGTTCAAGGTGGCGCCGATGCCGCCGGCGCCGACGATGCCGATCACCGCCGACTCGCGGAAATTGATGTCGAGCCGGTAGAGGCTGAGGCCGATCAGCCGCGGCATCACCTGTGGTTGGACACCGTAATTGATCAACTGGGCGAAGGAGGCGCCGGTGGCGCGGATCGCCTCGGCCTGGGCCTCGTCGATATCCTCGATGTCCTCGGCCAGGAGCTTGCCCAGGAAGCCGATGGTCGAGAACGCGAGCGTCAGGAAGCCGGCAAACGGGCCGAAGCCGAACATCACCACGAAGAAGATGGCGATGATCACCTCCTGGAAGGTGCGGCTGATGGCGATGACGGCGCGGCAGAAGTAGTAGACGGGCAAGGGCGCGATATTGCGCGCCGCACCGATGCCGATCGGGATCGAGATGAGCACGCCGACCACGGTCGAGGTCAGCGTCATGGTCAAGCTCTCGATGAGGCCGGTCTGGATGTCGCCCCAGCGGCTGACGAAATCCGGGGCGAGGAAGCCCTGAACGAAGCGCCAGCCGCGCTCCAGGCCCTCGGCGACCCGCAGCCAGTTGACCTCGACGCTGGAGATGGCGAGCACGAGATAGACGATGATGCCGCCATAGACGAGCCAGCGGGTGGTCTTGTCCTTGATCAGGACGGGCGGGCGCCGCCAGCGGCGGCCGATCTGTGCGGCCATTGCTCAGGCGAGCCCGGCCATGCGTTCTTCAGCCGTCCGTTCGGGGGGCGGCTCCTGCTCTTGGCCATAAGTGGCGGCCGCGTCCTCGGCATCTTCCTTGGCGGCGGCCTGCATCAAGGTCCAGTCCTCCTCGCCGTAGATCCGGGTGAGGACGGCATCGTCCATTGCTTCCGGCGGGCCGTCGAACACGACCTCGCCCGCCGTGAGCCCGATGATCCGATCGACGAACATCTTGGCCAGCATGACGTCGTGGATGTTGATGACCGAGGGCAGCTGGCGCTCGCGGCAGATCTCGAGGATCAGCCGCATGATCTGCCGCGAGGTCTTGGGGTCGAGCGATGCGGTGGGCTCGTCGACCAGCAGCAGCTCGGGGTCCTGCTCGAGCGCCCTGGCGATGCCGACGCGCTGGCGCTGACCGCCGGAGAGCTCGTCGGCGCGCTTGTCGGCATGCTCGGCGAGGCCGACCCGGTCCGAGCAGCGCGAACGCCTTGTCGATATCTCCTTGTGGGAAGCGGCGGAGCAGGCTGCGCCAGAAGGAGACGTAGCCGAGCCGGCCGGAGAGCACGTTCTCCATGACGGTCAGCCGCTCGACCAGGGCGTATTCCTGAAAGATCATGCCGATCCGCCGGCGCGCCTTGCGCAGATCCGCGCCGCCGAGCTTGGCGAGGTCGGTGTCGTTGAGGAAGATGCTGCCGCCGGTTGGCTCGACCAGCCGGTTGATGCAGCGGATCAGCGTCGACTTGCCGGCGCCCGACGGGCCGATCAGGCCCACGACCTGGCCCTTGTCGACGGTGAACGACACGCCCTTGAGCGCGTGATCACCGGTCTTGTAGCGCTTGGCCAGCGCGTCGAGACGCAGCATCGAGGCCTACTCCTGAAAAAGCCACTGCCCGGTGCGGCAACGCCCGCACCGGGCAGCAATGCCATCGCGCGGCGGTGCGGTCAGCCGCAGGTGTAGGAGACGCCGTTGGCTTCGTCGATCTGCCTGATCACCGCCCAGTCTTCCTGGAAGGTGATGGGGATGAACTGGTCCTCGCCGTTGCGGCCGAACTCCTCGGCCAGGGCCGTGCCTTCCCAGTCGAAGCTGAAGAAGGCTTCCTGGATCTTTTCCTGCAGCTCCGGCGAGAGATTGTAGACGGTGCCGTAGCCGGTCGTCGGGAAGGTCTGCGAGGTGTAGACGACCTCGAGCTGGTCCTCGGTGACCACCTCGCGCTCGAGCATCCGCGCCTTGACCGAGTTGGCGATGGCGGCGGCGTCGTAGTCCTTGTTGGCGACGCCGAGGATCGAGTTGTCGTGGGCGCCCGAGAACGCCGTCTCGAAGTCGGTGCCGGCCTCGAGCCCGAACTCGGACATCAGAAGTGCCGAGGGTGCCTTGAAGCCCGAGTTCGAGGTCTCGGACGTGAACGCCAGGGTCTTGCCCTCGAGATCCTCAGGCGAGCCGATGCCCGAGCCCGGATAGGTGATGATCTCCATCTCGTAGCCGTAGCTGCCGTCGGATGCCGCCATCATGGCGAACGGGCGGAACCCGGCGCAGGCCACGGCCAGGGGATTGGAGCCGGTGTTGAAGCCCGCGATATGCAGCCGGCCGGCGCGCATCGCCTCGATCTGGGCGGCGTTCGACTGCACCGGGAAGAACTGCACGGGCTTGCCGGTCACCTCCTCCATGTGCTCGAGGAAGCCGGCCCAGACCTCGGCATAGACGGCCGGATCCTCGACCGGCGTGTAGGCGAAGATCAAGGTGCCCGGATCGACCCACTCGCTCGAATCCGACGGAATGTCGGCGATCAGGTCGCCGTCATTGTCGACATAGCGCGGGTCGAGCTGGAACTCGGCCTGGGCGGTACCGGCGGCAAAGAGTGCCACGACGGCAGCAGCGGTGATGACGCGATCGAGCAGCATCGGTCGTTCCTTCGCAGTTGCGGAATATCAAGCAGGAAGCGCCGTGATATCCCGACAGAGAATGACAGCATGATGACAAAGCCCAGGATCGAGGTGCGGTCAACCATTACGACTTGGCCATGATCGTGTCACCGTTGCCCATGGGATCGACGCGGCGCCGGCGAAACCCATACTCATGGATGAACCGGCAGGAGGTGAAGATGCGCTTATGGTTGGTTGCGCCGTTGCTTGCGGTGCTCTCTAGCGGTCAGGCGAAGGCCACCGAGGTCGATCTGGAGCTCGTGCTGCTCGCCGATGCCTCGCGCTCGATCGACGCCGCCGAGATCCAGTTCCAGCGTCAGGGCTATGTCGAGGCCATCGCCAGCCCCGAGGTGCTGGATGCCATCACGTCCGGCTTTATCGGGCGCATCGCCGTCACCTATGTCGAGTGGGGGAGCGCCGACTCGCAGGACGTGGTCGTGCCCTGGACGGTGGTCGACGGTGCGGCGAGCGCTGCCGCGTTCGGCGAGGCGCTGCTGGCGGCACCGCGCAACGCCTTCGGCCCGAACGCCATCGGCAACGCGATCGCCGCCGGCCAGGCGCTGATCGAGGGCAACGACATCGACGGCTTTCGCAAGGTCATCGACCTCTCCGCCGACAGCGCGTCGAGCTTCGGCGGCTTGCCCATCCCGGTGGCCCGGCAGGCGGCGCTGGCGTCGGACATCGTCATCAACGGGCTGGCCGTGCTGTGCCGCGAGGCCGCCTGCAGCGGCCGGCCGGGTGGCTACGACCTCGAGACGGCATTCGCCGAGCAGATCATCGGCGGCCCCGGCAGCTTCGTCGTCAGCGTCGAGGGGCCGGACCAGTTCGCCGAGGCGGTCAGGCGGAAGCTGGTCCTGGAGATCGCCGACCTGGGTGGCTGACCCGCCAGTCGCCTGGCAGGCTGCTAGTGATCTGAGCGGCGCAAGATCGCGTCGGCTACGCCGGTTTCATAAGCCACGGCCTCGGCCTTGAGCAGCAGCCGTCCGTCCGGCCCTTGGCCGACCAGACCCTTGCGCCGGAGCGCGTTGAAGACCGCCGGATTGCCGAGGCCGGTTGCATCCTTCGCCATGACGAGGGCGCTGCCGACATGGAAGTGGTCGCCATGCGGCCGCGGCGGACGGCTCAGTGCCACACTGCCGTCGGGCTGGGCCTCGCCACCGCCGCTGCGCGCCGCTTCCTGGAGAATGGCGAGCGTCTTCAATTGCAGGGCATTGAGCTTCGACGGATTGACACGGTTGGGCACAGGCCTCGCTCCATGATGAACGGCGGACGAAGTGCAGAGCAGAATGCGGGCGAAAGCGCAAGCGATGTGCCCTGGCACAAGGCGGGGGTCTCGGGTCGAGGGGAGGGCGGCGGTCGCCTGGCGGCAACCGACGAGCGACCGGGGCTAGGCCGAGCCTACCCAGGAGGTGACCATGCCTGGCGAACCGCCGTCGCAATCGTGGAGGTTGTGCTGCATGACATGCTGAACACGCGCCAAAAGTGTGCCACTGTCGTCGGGCAGTCTGGTCGGGGGTCGAGTGGGGGCTTGTGTCCGCCAAAGCCATTGGGCGTCGCCACGGCCAAGTGAGCGAGGAGCAGGCGCGTTGCACATCAATGCTGATTTCACTCACCGAGCGCTGGTGCATGCAGCACAGCTCGACTGGGTCGCCTCGCCCATGCCCGGGGTCGACCGGCGCATGTTGGATCGCATCGGCGAGGAGGTGGCCCGGGCCACGAGCCTGGTTCGCTATGCACCGAAGAGCGCGTTCTCGGCGCATACCCATGGCGGCGGCGAGGAGTTTCTCGTCGTCGACGGTGTGTTCCAGGACGAGCACGGCGACTACCCGACCGGCACCTATGTCCGCAACCCGCCGACCTCCAGCCACACGCCGGGCTCCGAGCCCGGCTGCGTGATCCTGGTCAAGCTGCACCAGTTCGACCCGGATGACCGCCACCAGGTGCGGATCGACACAAATGAGGTCGAGCGCCAGCCCGTGGCCGGCCGGCCCGGCGTGAGCACCGTCCCCTTGCATCGTGACGCGCGCGAGGAGGTGCGGCTGGAGCACTGGGCGCCCCATGCCGCGGTCGAGATCGCAGCACCCGGCGGGCTCGAGGCCTTCGTGCTCGAGGGCGGTTTTCAGGAGGGTGATGACGCGCTCGTCAGGCATTCCTGGCTGCGCTTGCCACCCGGCGCCACGCTTCGCGCCACGGCGTCCGCCGCCGGTGCCGAGCTGTGGATCAAGACAGGGCATCTGGCCAGACGCTGTCGCATGAAGGAGCGGCGGGATGACGGGCTGAGGACGTGGCTGTGCCAACCCGGGTCCTGATCGTCGGCGGAGGGCTCACCGGCCTGGCGCTGGCGCATCGTTTGGCTGAGGTGGGGGTCGATTATTGCCTGGTGGAGGCGCGCGATCGGCTCGGCGGGCGCATGCTGTCGACATCGTTGCCCGGCGAAGCTGGCCGGGTCGATCTCGGCCCCTCCTGGTTCTGGCCGGGCCAGCCACTGATCGCCCAGCTGCTTGAAACCCATCGCATCGGCGTCTTTGAGCAGCCGAGCGAGGGACGGCTGGCCTTCGAAACCCGCGATGGTGCCGTTCGCCGTGATCTCCATCTGGCCCCGATGGCTGGTGCCTTGCGCATCAAGGGCTGTGCTCGAGCGCTCGTCGACGCGCTGGCGGCGGGCCTGGATTCAGACTGCATCTTGCTGGCTCATGCGGTGACGCAGCTGGCCGATAACGGCACCCACATCACGGCGCGGTTGGCGAGCGCCGCAGGCGAGCGAGAGATCGAAGCCGCGCGCGTCGTGCTGGCAATGCCGCCGCGCCTCGCGGCCGAGCGCCTTCGCTTCACGCCGGCTTTGCCGCCAGCGGTGCTGCAGGCGCTGACGGCTGTGCCGACCTGGATGGCGGGTCAGGCCAAGCTGGTCGCCGTCTACGACCAGCCCTTCTGGGCCGAGCTCGGGCTCTCCGGCAGCGCTATCAGCCAGGTCGGACCCCTGGCCGAGGTCCATGACGCGTCGCCGGGCAACGGCTCCGAGGCGGCACTGTTCGGCTTCTTCGCCGTGCCTGCCGGGCAGCGCTCGGCTGGTCAGGCAACGCTCGAGGCGATGGCGATCGCCCAGCTCGAGCGGCTGTTCGGGCCCAAGGCTGCCGCACCGCTGCAGGTGCTCGTCAAGGATTGGGCGCTCGACGAATGGACAGCCGTTTCGGCGGATAGGACCAGCCCTGCCGGCCATCCGCCGGGCGGTGTGCCGAATGAGCTGCAGGGGCTTTGGGGCTCGCGGCTGATTGTTGCCGGCAGTGAGCTCGCACCGATGTCGCCTGGGCTAATGGAAGGGGCGCTGGAATCGGCCGATACCGCTTGGCAAAGGCTCAGCCAGCTCGGCCCTACAGGTTGACGGCCGCCTTCTGCTCGTCGCTTCGATAGCCGAGTCCGGGTGCCAAGAGGGCGTCGATCCGCGCGTCGATCTCGGCGATCTCCGCCGGCGACAGCTCGTCGCGAAAACCGCCGACCTTGCCACGGCGGACCTTGAACGAGTTGGGCTCGGCTGGATCGCCCGGCTGCAAGATCTCGCTTTGATAAAAGCTTTCGGCCTCTCGCTTCTTCAGGTTCTCGAAGCGCGCAAACTCGACAGCTGCCGAAATAGGCGCGTCGTCGACGGCGCAATCGATGGCGCGAAGCAGTGCTGCCAGCTGCGCTTCCGGCTCGCGGCGAAACGCCTCGTACTGGAAAAAGTGGCCGTTCGGCACCGAGGCGGTCAGGGTTCTGAACTCGTCGATCCGCCGGACGAGCTGCTCGATTCGTTTGCCACCCAGGATGAAGTCACCAACTGCCTTGGACGTCGGGCGCTGTTCGTCGCCATGCTGCCTGGCAAAGCGGGCCGAGCGGTTGTGGAAGTGGTGGTAGCGTGAAACCAGCACATCACGCGGGTCACGGACCAAGGCTATGACGTGCTTGTCCCGCAGCCCTTTTGCGTTCAGCTGCCGGATCAAGGCGTCCGGCTCGTCGACCCCATGGGTGAACAGCACCGACGGCGCGCGCTGGTCGCGTCGGTGCAGATTGTCATCCGAGATCAGCTCGTCGACGGGCGTGTCGAAGGCCAGGTGGCAGACTTGCGAGAGCATGGCGCGGACCCAGGTGCGTCCACTCTTGCCAGGCGACAGAAAAACGACATCGCTGTTGCGGAGCGCCGCGGTCCGTTTCCTGCTGCGTTTTCTTTCCTTCAGCCACTTGCTGAAAGCCGACGTCACGCCGTCCACCGCTCTCTCGCCGCTCGTTGCACCGGGAATGGCGATCCCTAACAGCGCGCTGTGCCGGCGTCGACATTGACGGTCCGACCGGGCATCCAGCGAGGCTCGTGCGAAGCCAGGAACGCCACGACGTTGGCCTTGCTGTCCAAGGCGACCACGCCGGCGAGTCGCTCTGCGTTCGCCTTGCCGATCCTATGGCCAGCGCCGGTGACGGCCGCAACGTGGTCCTTCAGCTTGTCGCTCATGGTTGCGTTTCCGTTGCCTCAGAAAGCCTGGTCGATGGCGGCGACGGCCGCAGCCGTGCCTTGGCCGATATCCACCGCATGGCCCATGGCCTGGAGCGCTCCGCCGAGCGCCGCGACGGCGGCCACGGCGTAGAGTGGCTGGGCGGTCGGACCCATGTGGCCGATGCGGATCAGCTTGCCGAGCGTCTCCGCCCTGCCGGCGGAGAAGGAGACACCGTAGCGCTCGCGGGCGGTGGCCAGCAACTCGGCTGAAGCGATGCCGGGCGGCAACCTGACCGCGGTCGTGGTCGGCGAGGCGATGGCCTCGCTCGCCGGCCAGATCTCGATCCCCAGGCCACGCACGCCGGCGCGGCAGGCAGAAGCGGTCAGCGCGTGGCGCTCCCAGACCCGCTCGGGGCCTTCCTCGAAATAGAGGTCGAGGGCCTGATCCAGGCCGTTGATCGCGGCGACCGAAGGGGTGAAGGGAAAGGGCCGATCGGCCCGCCAGGCCTCGCGCCAGTCGAGAATGCCGAGCATCGAGGTCCTTGGCGCCTTCGGGTTGCCAGCCATCTTCGCCCAGCCGCGCTCGCTTACGCCCATGAGCGTGAGGCCGGGCGGGCAGCCGAGGCATTTGTTGGGACCGGTGACGTAGATGTCGGCGTGGCAGGCAGCGGGCGAGGCCGGCATGCCGCCCCAGGACGAGACCGCATCGACGATGAGATAGGCGCCATGCCGCGCCGTGATCGCACCGATCTCGTCCACCGGGTTGAGGGTGCCCGACGGCGTGTCGTGATGGACGACCGAGACGACCTTGATGTCCGGCCGCTGCTCGAGCAGTGCGGCCACGGCGGCGGGATCAATGGCCTCGTCGTAGGGCACCTCGATCTCGACCAGCTCCTTGCAGTAGCGGCTGGCCCAAGTGCCGAAGCCCTTGCCGTAGACACCCGACGCGAGGTTGAGAACGACGTCGCCTTCGGCGATGAGCGAGGCCGCCGCGGCTTCGAGGCCGAGCACCGGCTCGCCATGCAGGATCACCGGCACGTCCTTGGTGCCGAGCGCTCTCTGCGCCTTGCGCGCCACCTTCTCGTAGAAGGCGAGGAAGGCGGGGTCGTAGTCGTAGAGGACGGTCCGGCCCAGGGCCTGCAGCACCTCGGGGTAGGCGTCCACCGGGCCGGCGGTAAGGGTCAAGACGGGCTTTCGCTCGGTCGGATAACGCATCGTCGTCTCCCGCTCAGCTGCAGCAGCCGGGCACCGGGGTGTAGGTGTTGAAGCTCTACCCCGCATTCCCCATCAGATCGTCCGTTTTCAGCGATCCTGTGGCGTCATGATTTTTTTAGAACAACAAGTTAGAAACGATGGAGCGGGGATTTGGCGGCGAACGTGACGGGTGAAGCAGAATCCGGCCCCCTTCGCCTCAAGTTCGACCGCGCGGTGAAACTCGCTCTTTCGGGTTCTTCACTCCGTTCCGACGGCGGCTCGCTCTTGCATCGCGAACGCGACGGCGCCCTCGGTCTGACCGATATGGCAGCAGGCTCGATTGGTGATCCGCGCACCGGCCGGAACGGATAACATCGCCTTAGGCTCTGGACTCAATCACAACCAGAACATGTAGATTGCAGCGAGTGCAACGCTATCGCGAAATGTCCGGGCGAGCTTGTCGTAGCGGGTTGCCACCCGGCGGAAATCCTCGAGGCGGCCGATCGCCGCCTCGATGCGCCATCGCTGCTTGTAGGCCTCTTTGTCATGGCGGATTTTGACGATCCGGTTCTTCTTTCCCGGAATGACCGGCTTGATGCCATTGTCGCGCAACTTGCGTCGCAGAGCGTCGGCATCATAAGCGCGGTCGGCGATGAGCCGTTTGCAGGCCCCGATCTTGGCGAGCAGCGCCTCGACGCTCCTGATATCGCTGTGCTGACCGGCGGTCAGGTGGATGGCGATCGGCCGTCCGAGGAGGTCGGTGGCGATGTGGATCTTGGTCGACCGGCCGCCTCGCGAGACGCCAATCGCTTGATCCTGCGCCGTTTTTTTGGGCGCCGGCCGCCGAGCGGTGGGCCTTCACATAGGTGCTGTCGACGGCAACCGTGCCGCCGGGTGTCATGAGGTGTCAGACACCCATGGACGGTCGGGCGTCAGGAGCGGATTGGTGACGGTGTCGGCTGCGCGAATGGTTAAGATGGGAGGTGTCCTGCACAAAGCCGGTGACGGCGAACAGCGCGAGATGGCCGCCGGCCTGAAACCAACCCTGCAAGTCGCTGCGCTTCGACAGCTCGCGCAGCTTCGCCGGCTCGATCGGACAGCGGTACCAATCGACGCGAAGCGACTTGCGCACGTCAGCAAGTGGTGGGTAGCTCGTCATGGCAACGCCCTCCCTCGCGCATAGGATTATCGTCCGAAACGGCCGTTGAGGTCAAGGGCGCGCTCGGGTTCCTTTGGCGAACTATAGCCGCTCAGGGCTGCGGCGACAGGCGAGCTGATCGGCAGCGCGATTTATGCCATGATCAGAACAGGTTGGGCCGATGGGGTGCGACAAACCGTACCTTCGGGTTCGATCCCGAGACGCCGGGTTCGCTCGTCGGATCGGTGGGTTGGACTGAACGGCTTCGCCGAGGCGACGGCGGCAGCTTGGATAGGGTCGCGTGATTGGCGGTGGGTCGATATCCCTTTGGTGGGCCGGGCGAGCGGCGTCCGGTGGTAGCCACCAGGGGGAGACGTGGCATGACGATATTGCGCGATCGGATGATCGGCGACATGAAGCTGGCCGGGCTTTCGGCCCGGACGCAGCAGGCTTACGTGCAGGCGGTGAAGCGACTGGCGGTCTACTATCGGCGACGTCCGGATCGACTGACCGAGGAAGAAGTGCGCGCGTTTCTGGTCGACGCGATCGATGCCGGCATTGCGCGCGGCACCTTCAAGCGCGTGCATTTCGGCCTCAAGTTCTTCTTCGCGACCACGCTCGGCCGTGACTGGCCGTTGTTCTCAAAAAAAACCGCATCCGGCAGCCCAAGCAGAGGCGTCTCCCCGAGGCGCTCAGCGACGGCCAGGTTCGTCGCCTTCTCGCCTGCGTAAGGAGCCCGACGCACCGGACCTGCCTGCTGCTGATGTATGGCTGCGGCCTGCGCATCGGCGAAGCCGTGAAGCTCGAGATTGCTGACATCGACAGCGAGCAGGGGGTGGTGCGGATCACTGCCGGCAAGGGCGGCAGGGACCGCCGCGTCTCGCTGCCGCAGCCGGCTCTCGAGAAGCTTCGGCTGCTGTGGCGCAGCCATCGACATCCGCGCTGGCTGTTTCCCAACCGTGACGGTAGCGGACCGGTCGCCGCCGACGTGATCGCCTTGACCTTTCGGGCCGCGGCCGCCGCTGCGGGAATCCCTCGCCAAGTCACCACGCACACGCTTCGCCACAGCTACGCCACGCGGCTCCTCGAGCAGGGGGTCGACATCCGGGTGGTGCAGATCCTGCTCGGCCATCGCAGCATCAGCTCCACCGCTCACTACAGCCATCTGAGCGAGCCCATTCGGGCCAGTCTCAGACAGGTCCTCGATCGGCTCATGCACGGCCTCTGACACGGCGGCCGCCATGGTCGATCTCGCCGACGTCTGCCGACGCTTCGCAGACGAGCATGTCGCGCGGCACGGCGCCCGCATGCTGCCTTCGCACCGGCGGGCGATCGCCGACATCGTCGCCTGCCGCAGCTCCACGCTGGGTGGCCATCTCTGGCGCTGCGAGGCGTGCAGTGCCGAGATCTATGCCTACCATTCCTGCGGCAACCGAAGCTGTCCGCGATGCCACCGCAAGCAGACCGAGCGCTGGCTCGCCGCTCGTACCGCCGAGTTGCTGGATGCGCCCTACTTCCACATCACCGTCACCGTCCCAGCCGAGCTGCGCGCCGTGTTGCGCGCCAACCAACGTGACGGCTACGCGCTGTTGATGAAGGTGGCGGCCGAGGCGATCATCGAGCTGGCCCGCGACCCTCGTTATGTCGGCGCGCAAGTCGGCGTGCTCGCCGTGCTCCACACCTGGACGCAGCAGTTGCACTACCACCCGCACGTCCACTGCCTGGTCACCGGCGGCGGCGTCTCGGACGACGGCCGCTTCTGGCATCCGGCCCGCAAGGGTTTCCTGGTTCCGGTCAAGGCGCTCGCCAAGCTGGTACGCGGCAAGCTCCGCGAGGCGCTCGCCAGGCAGCGGCCGGATCTGCGGCTGCCCGCGCACGCTTGGCGCACGCCCTGGGTCGTTCACGCCACCGCCTGGGGCACCGGCCAGCAGGCGGTGCTCGACTATCTGGCCCGCTATCTGTTCCGGGTCGCCATCACCAACAACCGCATCGTCGCCGTCGACGACGAGGCGGTCACCATCCGCTACAAGAAACGCAAGGCCAATCGGCTGCGCACCTGCCGCATCGAGGGCGACGATTTCATCCGCCGATTCCTCAGCCACGTGCTGCCCAAGGGCCTGCACAAGGTCCGCTATTTCGGCCTCTGGCACCCGTCCAAACGCGCTCGCGCGCAGCAAGCACGTTTGCTCCTGGCGGCCGAGCGACGCGCCGAGCCGGCGCCGCTCCCGCAGCCCGCTTCAGAACCGCAGGCCGAGACACCGGCAATCGGCAGCGAGACCGGCCACCGCCGCTGCCCTTGTTGCAAGCAGGGCCGCCTCGTCCACCTCCGCCGCATCGAACCCTGTAACCCGCGCGGTCCATGATGACCCGGCCACGACCACCAAGCACCCTTATCGCGCCATCCAGCGCAACGGCCAGCAGCCGGTGCTCGCTACCCCGTTGCCGAGCCAACCCAGCGCTGCGCTCCGAACTTCCGCCTCAGTCGCACAACCCGGTCCAGACACGCGCGAGTTGGGCCGATCCGATCGCCATCCGCGTCACCGTGCACGCCGCCATCCAGCGTCAGGTGCCTGCTCAACGGCTCGACCATCGCCGCTCGGCGTGAAAAATCCATAGAGCCTCGGACCACCTCATCGCCAACTCGCGTCCAGTCCAACCGAGCCTCCACGTCGGCTTCGCGACGCGGAAACTCTTACTTCGTTCGTTCGTCGTTTCCCGGGTTCGTTCGTTCGTTTCGGGTTCGGGGCCGTTTTTTGCGCTATACGCTACATAAGCATCGCTTATGAGTCGCTATATGCGACATTTCTCGGGTTCCGTTGCGCTATATGCAACAAAGCTTGGGTTCCGTTGCGCTATACGCAACAAAATCGCCCGGCCGTTGCGCTATATGCAACGAGTCTGGCCGGTCACGCCGATTGTCATAAACGTTCATTATGGAGAAAAAGAGGCGGGAAGGCAATGCCTCCCCGCGCCCCTCCGGTTTCTTGGGGTGGTGGAGGTTGGTCGATTTGGCAGGCCGGTCTGGCGTCGTCAGGAGCGAAGTCGTGACGGTATCGGCAGCGCAAATAGCTAAAAGGGGCAGTGTCCTGCCAATACCTCGTCCGCCTCGGCTTCCACAGCGAGCTCAGCCTCTGGCAACGCTACGTTTGGCAATTGACTGAGGAATGGAAGGCGGCTTGACAGCCTACGTACAGTTGAACATCGTCCATTTAGCTTTCCTGTACCCAGCACGCGTTCCTCAATGACCGAAGCAGAGAAGCACCGCCACATCAACCAATTCCGACCAGCGGATGACGGTTACTGGATCGCCGAAATTACGGCCACATCCTTCTGCCTGCCTTTCGACGACGCGGCGGACAAGGGTGCCGTGTCAGGGTCGGGCAGCCATGTATGCCTAGCTACTAGCTGAGAAGCTTTCGAGCCCATGGCCGTCGCATTCCCAAACTTATATACCGCTCCGTCATCTACGCAGCGAGGTAGGCTCAACAGCGCCAGAGCGAAAGCTCATGAAGAGCCTATTTCATATCACATTTGGAGCTAGATCTAGCGTTGTTATTGAGACAAAGATCCAATTTTCAGTCCAGCACAAAACAGCGAGACCCGAAAGACATGACGAACAAACCAAAATTCGATGCATATGCAGTAGAATTATTGGAACAATTGAATTTTCGGGAGCTCGATGGCAACCCGTTCTTATAATTTACAAATGAAAAGCATTAAAAACCAAATAGAAACGAGCCCTTTGATGAACTCTCTCACGGACCTAATTGGCGAACTCCCTGATGAGTACCCGCCCGCCAGAGAATTTCTCTTTTTGAACGAAAATGTCTCTAGGGATCTGAATTTTAGAATGAAACCATTCAAAAGCGTATTTAACAAAATCTTTAGAAAGAATGTAATATTTAATCGGTACTATCCCAATGCGAACAAAAAAGGCGGAGTTGATGTTCCTAATTTCTACCAGGAGATCGACGATTTGTTGCGAACTCGAATAGTATGCAAGTATATGGACGGCCCAAAATGGGTTTGCGATCAACTCAAACAAAAACTTAATGAAATAGGAATAACTGTTGATGTTCGCGAGCTTAGCACCGACCAAGGTTATTATGCTTGGCACTTATATTTTCAGGCACCGGTGCAAATGTGGGAAGGGCAGCTTGTTCGGGACAGGAAAATTTGGGTCGAGATACAATTTACGACACAGTTGTCAGAGGTTATCACGTCACTAACGCATGATCTATATGAGCGTCGGCGAGACGGACGAGACTTTCCCGAGAAAGACGATTGGAAGAAGTGATGCCAAGTCTCAGATTTTTCGATCATGATTTTTAGGTCACGCGCTGCACTTGTTTGAAGGGCATAATTCAGGAGTTTAGAGATGAAGTGCTGTCTGAAAGAGGAAAACCTCCTCCGATCACAAACCAAATCAAACGAACCTGATGAATAGGCTATTCGGTCATTCTTCCGCAAATCGGGAAACCGAGTCAAATTTAGCATGTGAAGTAAGAGAATGTCAATCAGCGCACCTGATCCTACAGTTCTTCACTGCTCGTGACGATCTTTCGCCGAATTAGTGCCGGCCATATTAGGATCCATTGGCATTCCAGCGGCAGTTCGTCTGGTCGAAAAAGCAAATGATAGAAGCCCCTGGAGAGCGTGGCTGCCGGAGAGCCGATTGGAAGCGTCCTTCTATGGATGGTAGAAAACCGCCTCCTGAAGATTGCACCAACTGAAACAACAGCGTTCCCAGAGGCTCTACGAGGAAAAGTACCCACAGCTAACTACGTCCTAGATGGAATGCAGCGCCTCTCGACGCTCTATGGTGTATTCCACTTCGGACAATCGACTAACGACACGCGCTTTTCGATAGCATACGATTTAGAAGAAGGTAAGTTTTTCCATTTGGAGGATGAAGCACCACAGCTAGATTCATCAATACCGCTTTCTTCTTTGTTTGTTCCACGGGAACTTTTGCAACATCAAGGACGTATCTCCGCTCTCCCCGAAGGAGGGAGATGCCTATATTGATCGTGACTGCATGGCCAATGCAGGCGTGTCTTTCCAGGAAAGTTATGATCCCGCGGTGACAATCGTGGAGATGATATCGGCCGCGTAGTAAGAATATTCGAGCGTATTAATTCGACAGGCACACGATTGGACCCTGTTGATTTTATGCGAGCGATAACGTGGGCCGAGGACTTCGACTTAAATAATTATTTGGCGCAAGCTGGCGAAAGTATAGAAGTATATGGTTTTGATTTGACGGACGAAACGATAATAAAGTGCATAGGACTTATTTTAGAAATACCACCAACGACAGCTGGTCTGCTAGATCTTAGGCGAATGCCATCTGAGAAACTCAGGGCAGCCTTTGAGAGATTCCCAAAAGATATAGAGAAAGTTTCCAGATTTTTTTTCAATAAGTTTAATATTTCGTCTTCCGACCTAATTCCATACGAAGGTCAGTTGCTGATAATGTTTAAGGGCGTTGCTATAGACGGAGCTGAGGTCGGCTGAGGAGAAAAGATTGCACGTTGGTCTTGGGCGTGCGGATTAAATAGTTTGCGCGGCAAGCCGGACCACTACGTCGTTAGGGCCATTGAGGATTGGAAAAATCTGATAGCTGGGAAAATTCGTGGGCTTGAACCTCGCTTGAAGCTGACGAAGGACGAACTCCTGGTCTGAACTGCGATGATCCTGAGCAGGGCGCGGGCGGGGCCTTGGGGGTGGCGTTTGCCTTGCTCCCAGTTGCGCAGCGTTTCGACGGAGACGTTCAGGCGTTCGGCGAAGGCGGGTTGGCTGAGGCCGGTTCGGGCGCGGAGATTGCGGATGTGGGCGGCGGCGTCGGCGCGGGCTTCGGCTTCGTCCTCGGCGATGTGGCGGGCGATGTCTTCCTCGGTGGTGGCGTCGAATTTCGACCAGTCGGTTCGCTTCGGCGCCGGTGTTTCGGTACCGTCGGGGTTGATGATGTAGACTTTGTCACCGACTAGTCTGGCGCGCGTCATAGTGCTCTTGCTCACGAGACTTTGGTTCAGAGATGATGCGGTCGCGCCGCGCAGTCGTGAAGATCACGACGTGAAGGCGGCCGTCTATCGAGCCGAACAGTCGATAGCGCGGCTCGCCATAGTCGAGGCGATCATCCGGGTCGATCAAGACGATCGGGATCGGCAAAGGCTTCCACCGCATCGTCGAACGAGAACCCTCGCTCGCGGAGGCAGCGGGCATTCTTCGCCTCGTCCCACTCGAATTCCATCTACCCATGATATAGGCCAATGGCCGAGTCGGTCAATGACTCAGTCGCTGATCCGCCACCGGCAACCAGTCGCTCCATCAACAAGATAATGGTGGGGCGCGGGGAGGCGCTGCCTCCCCGATTCTTGCTCTTTTCTACTCCACCTCTTCGACCCGCTTGTGCCCTGCACCTAGGGCCAGTGACGCTTCGAGGAATTGGTCGAGGTCGCCGTCGAGGACGGCGTTGGGGTTGCTGCTTTCGGTGTTGGTTCTGAGGTCTTTGACCATTTTGTAGGGGTGGAGGACATAAGAGCGGATTTGGTGGCCGAAGCCGATGTCGGATTTGGTGGCTTCGGTGGCGTCCTGCTCGGCGCGGCGTTTTTGCAGCTCGAGCTCGTAGAGCTTGGCGCGGAGCATGCGCATGGCTTCGGCCCGGTTCTTGTGCTGGCTGCGGTCGTTCTGACACGCGGCGACGGTGTTGGTGGGCAGGTGGGTGAGGCGGACGGCGGAGTCGGTTCGGTTGACGTGCTGGCCGCCGGCGCCCGAGGCGCGGTAGGTGTCGACCTTGAGGTCCTTGTCCTCGATCTCGATCTCGATGGTGTCGTCGATCTCGGGGCTGACCCAGACGGAGGCGAAGCTGGTGTGGCGTCTGGCCGAGCTGTCGAAGGGGGAGATGCGCACCAGGCGGTGGACGCCGGATTCGGTCTTCAGCCAGCCATAGGCGTTGTGGCCGACGATCTTGACCGTGGCCGATTTGATGCCGGCTTCCTCGCCCTCGCTTTCCTCGATCCATTCGGTCTTGTAGCCGCGGGATTCGGCCCAGCGCAGATACATGCGCAGCAGCATCTCGGCCCAGTCCTGGCTTTCGGTGCCGCCGGCGCCGGCATTGACCTGGAGGAAGGTGTTGTTGGGGTCGGCCTCGCCGGAGAGCAGGCTCTCGAGGCTGAGCTTGTCGATCTTGGCCTTGAGCGCCTGCAGCTCGGTCTCGATGGAATCGAGGGTGGCGTTGTCTTCCTCGAGCTCGGCGAGCTCGGCCAGCTCCAGCGCGTCGGCGACGCCCTGCTCCATCTCGTGCTGGCCGTCGATGGCCGATGCCAGGTTCTGGCGCTCGCGCATCAGCGCCTGGGCGTTCTCGGCGTCATTCCAAAGGCTGGGGTCTTCGGTCAGCGAGTCCAGCTCGTCGCGGCGGCGAAGGGCGTTATCCCAGTCAAAGATGCCTCCGGAGAAGATCGAGGCCTTCCTTGATGCTGTCAGACAGGTTGACGATCTCGGCACGCATGGCGGTGCTCTCCTCGGCTGGACGAAACGTTTCGAGTGGGGGGCTCAGTAGAGGCCGGTTGGGGCACCGCCCTCGATGGCGCCGGTGGCGGCAGTGCTGCCGGCTTCGCCGGTGGCGCTGGTGGTGGCGATGCTGCTGGTGCTGCGCTGGTTGGGCTCGGTGCCGGGCAGGAAGGCCTCGGCGATGGTGGTCTGGGTCGTGGTGCCGGGCAGGAGCCCGGTTTCGCCGTCGACGCGGACCATGCGGACGCCGGGTGGGGTGCGGAACGGCGTTGCCGGTGCGGTCTCCAGGGCTGCGGTCATGAACTCGGTCCAGATCGGCAGGGCGACGCTGCCGCCGGTGGCCCGCCTGCCGAGATTGCGCGGCTGGTCGAAGCCGACATAGACGCCGACCGCGAGGTCGGGCGAGAAGCCGACGAACCAGGCGTCGCGGGCATCGTTGGTGGTGCCGGTCTTGCCGGCCACCGGCTTGCCGATGCTCTGCGCCCGGGTGGCGGTGCCGCGCTCGACCACGCCGCGGAGGATCGACACCATCTGATACGCGTTGCGCGGGTCGGCGACGGTGGCGCGGGTGTCCGGCAGCTCCGGCGGTGGCGCGCCGTCCCAGGCGAGCTTCTGGCAATCGGGGCAGGGGCGCTCGTCGCGGCGGGCGACGGTGTGGCCGAAGCGGTCCTGGATGCGCTCGACCAGCTGGCCCTCGATCTCGTGCCCGCCATTGACCAGCATGGCGTAGGCCTCGGTCAGGCTGAGCAGGTCGACCTCGTTGGAGCCGAGTGCCGAGGCGAGATTGGTGCCGAGGCCGCGATCGATGCCGAAGCGCTGGGCGACGTCGCGGACATTCTCCATGCCGACCTCGCGGGCCAGGCGGACGGTCATCAGGTTGCGCGACTTCTCGATG
Organism: uncultured Alphaproteobacteria bacterium; assembly: GCA_942491185.1. Classification (GTDB taxonomy): domain Bacteria; phylum Pseudomonadota; class Alphaproteobacteria; order Geminicoccales; family Geminicoccaceae; genus SLRI01. The sequence goes on from CALOAB010000020.1 coordinate 77,203, forward strand.
CCGGTGCGCAGCGTCGAGGGTCCGTAGAAGGTGTCGCTGTAGTTCTCGGGCTTCCAGACCGGCAGGCCGGGCCCCTGGTCGATGACCAAGGGTGCGTCGAGGATGATCGAGGACGGCGTGAAGCCGTTCTCGAGCGCGGTCAGGTAGATGAACGGCTTGAACGACGAGCCGGGCTGTCGATAGGCCTGCGTGGCGCGGTTGAACTGGCTCTGGCGGAAGCTGAAGCCGCCGCTCATCGCCAGCACGCGGCCGGTATGCGGGTCGAGCGCGACCAGCGCACCCTCGACGCTCGGCCGTTGGCGGAGAGCCCAGCGCGTGCCGTCTTCGTCCTCCAGCCGCTCGACGGTGATGACGTCGCCGGGGCTCACGACGTCGCTCGCCGCGTTGGGTGGTGCGCCGAACTCGCCGATGCCGATCTCCGGCGTCGCCCAGCGCATCTCGCTGAACGGCAGGCTTGCGGTCTGGCCGTCGACGAGCCCGATCGAGGCCTCGCCGCTGCCGGCGTCCAGGACCACGGCCAGCGACCAGTCATAGAGCTCGAAGCCCGGATCGAAGCTGGCGAGTGCCGGCTGCCAGACATCGGCCGCGGCCCCGGGCTCGAGCTCCAGCGTGCCCAAGGCGCCGCGCCAGCCCTGGCGGTCGCGGTCATAGGCGGCGAGGCCGTGGCGCAGTGCGCGATCGGCCAGTGCCTGCAAATGTGGATCGACGGTGGTCCGCACCGAGAGCCCGCCGCCATAGAACCCGTCCTCGCCGAAATCGCGGACCAGCTGGCGGCGCACCTCCTCGGTGAAGAAGTCGGCCTCGGCGTAGTCGACACTGTCGCGCGTGCGGGTTTCGATAGGTGATGCCCGGGCCTCGTCGTGCTCGGCCTGGGTGATGGCGCCGTCATCGAGCATGCGGTCGAGCACGTAGTTGCGGCGCTGCAGAGCGGCCTCTGGTGCCCGGTCCGGATCGTAGGTGGCGGGCGCCTTGGGCAATGCTGCGAGGAAGGCGGCCTCGGCCAGGGTCAGCTCGTCGAGCGACTTGTCGAAATAGGCGATCGCGGCTGCGGCCACACCATAAGCCCGCCGGCCGAGGAAGATCTCGTTCATGTAGAGCTCGAGGATGCGGTCCTTGCTGAAGGTCTGCTCGATGCGGAACGCCAGGATCGCCTCGTTGAGCTTGCGCTGGAGCGAGACCTCGTTGCTGAGGAAGAAGTTCTTTGCCACCTGCTGGGTGATGGTCGAAGCACCTTGCGGCCGTTGGTTGGTGCCCATGGCCTTGAAGTTGCCGTAGGCCGCACGCGCGATGCCGATCGGGTCGATGCCGGGGTGCAGGTAGAAGTTCTTGTCCTCGGCCGAGATGAACGCCTGGCGGACCATCGGTGGGACGGCGTCGAGCGGCACGAAGACCCGCCGCTCGTGGGCGTATTCCTGCAGCAGCCTGCCGTCGGCGGCATGAATCCGAGTGACGGTCGGCGGCTGGTAGTCGGCCAGCACCGCGTAGTCCGGCAGGTCGTCGCCTTGAGTCTGGAGCACATAGGCGACGAATGCGCCGCCGATGACCAGCCATACCGCGGCCGTGACGACCACCCATGAAACGGCCTTGGTAAGCCAGCGAAGCACCGTGTTCTATCCTCTGCCAATCAGGCTCTAGGCCAATCGCGCGCTGCCACGAGACACCGGCCGGGGTCATTGCGTGCGCCATCATGTACCGCAAGGGCGCCCTTGGGGAAATGGCCGCGGCACGACCGAACGCAAGATATCGGCACTGGAAACATCGGCGCCAGAGCCACGGCGGTACGCCGTACGCAAGCCTTTAACCTCAATTGCCCGATCGTGACTCGATCACTGAGCCTCGCAACACAGTATGTCGCCATGGATTGTCGGACTGGTTGTTGACTGACACACGTCAGATCGGCGAGCCGGCGCGCCCAGGCGACCGGCTCACCCGCCTACGCCGCGAAAGCCTCGAGGATCGAGACGCGGGCCGCGGACACGATGGCGCCGGCACGTAACCCGGCACGTGCGAAGAGCTCAGCGAACTCCTCGGCGGTGCGCTCGCGGCCGCCGGTGACGACCAGCATGTTGACGTCCATCACCTTGATCGGGTCGGGCGTGTTGCCCGGCGGGACGAGCACCTCGATGACCAGAACGCGGCCGTCCGGCGCCATGGCGCGGCGGCAATTGGCGAGAATGCGAACAGCGTCGTCGTCGGACCAGTCGTGCAGCACGCGCTTGAGGATATAGCCGTCGCCGCCGCCAGGGACGGATTGGAAGAAGTCGCCGGTGAAGAGGCGACAGCGCGGCAGTGGCCCACCCTGCCCGGCCTCGGCGGCGGCGATGCCTTCCGCCCGGTCGAAAAGCACGGCCTCGCACTGCGTATGTCGCGTCAAGATGGCCGAGAGCAGGCGACCGTTGCCGCCGCCGACGTCCACAATGACCCCAAGATCCGCAAAATCGTATGCTTCGGCGATGGCGTCATTGGCGTCGTCGCCGAGCGACCTCATTGCCGCATGGAATAGCGCCGCCGCCTCTGGATGGTGAGCGAGCCAATCGAAACGCGGCTCGCCGAAGACGAGCTCGAAGCTCGGCCTTCCGGTGCGCACCGCATCGATCAGTCGCGCCCAGGCGACGAAAGGCTCGCGCCCGAGCATCCGCAGCATGTCCCGCGGGCTGGCCAGGGCGTCGGCGCGGAGCGCGTCGCTGAGCGGCGTCTGCGCGAAGCTTCCGTTTTCGTCCTCGGCGAACACGCCCTCGGCGGCGAGCAAGCGCAGCACGCGCCGCAACGCTGCCGGATCGGTCGCTGTCGCCACCGCCAGCGCCTCGACGCTCTGCGGACCGTCGGCGAGGCGGTCGGCGATGCCGAGCTCGGCCGCGACGGCGAGAGACTGCGCCGCGGCGAAGCCGAAGCCGATCTCGAGAAGCCTTGCGCGCGGCGCCGGCGTGTTGGCGCTGCCGGTCGAGGATGCCATGCGACGTTGCTCCAGGCGGCTCGGATGCCAGTAGGCGGCTTGGCGGATGCGAACGCCCGCAAACCGATTGTTGGGGTGCCTTTCTTAGCCAATCCGACATTCGCCAGTTGGCGTCGGATCAATGGCCAGATTGCGCCTGTTGCAGCCCAGAGCCAAGTGACACGGGCGCCCTGGTGCCACTCTTGACCTACTACCGCGTGAGGTCAGAGCGTTGGACGCAATCGATGCTCGCCTGAAGGCGAGTTTATGGGAATTCGGGCGCACTTCTCCTGCGGGTTCGAAGCTCATAAGTCGGTTTTCCTTCATGCCGGAAGCGGTGGTGGCTGGGGCCTGAGCCGATCGATCCGTTGCAGGATCTCGTCAAGCAGCCCGCAAGGCACCGCGACTTCGGCCATCTAGCAGGCTGCTGAAATAGTCCCGACGGCCGCGACGGGATCGATTTTCACAGCACGGCAGGCGCTCGGCGCGAAAGCGATGCAACGCATCGTCGAGCGTCGAGCAACGCCCGCAGCGGCGAAAAGCGGCCCGTCCCAAAGGGATGCGGCGAAAATGGCCGGCGAGCTTCGTCGGCGCTCGGGCGCGATGCGCGCTGCATCGCTGGCCCTCCCTCCTCCTCGCTCCCGGCCATTTTGGCCGCATCGCGGCCATCGCGACTTTTTCAGCAGCCTGTTAGAGAGCGGCGTCCAGGCTCGCGAAGTAGCTGTCGATCGCCCGCACCGTCGAGCGGGCCAGCTTGTCGCGGTATTCGGGCCGGGCGAGATTGGCGGCGTCGGTCGGGTTGGACAGGTAGCCGAGCTCCAGCAGCACCGAGGGCACGTCGGGGGATTTCAGCACCACGAAGCCGGCGAAGCGCCGCGTGTTGCGCACCAGCGCCGTGACATCGGCAAGCTCGCCGGCGAGCACGTCGGCGAACTCGATCGACTTGTTGTTGGTGACCCGCTGGGCGAGGTCGATGAGGATCCCGGCGACCACCTCGTCATGCGCCGAGAGATCGGTCCCGGCGATGACGTCGGCGCGGTTCTCCTTGGTCGCGAGCCGCGCCGCCTCGGCGTCCGAGGCCTGGTCCGAGAGCGTGTAGACCGAAGCACCGCGAAAGCCGGAATCGCCGAGGCTGTCGGCATGCACCGAGATGAACAGCGCGGCGTCGGCATGGCGCGCGCGCTCCATCCGCTCGCGCAGCGAGATCAGCACGTCGTCATCGCGCGTCAGCACCACCTCGTAGCGGCCGGTGCGCTCGATCAGCGTCCGTAGCCGACGTGCGATATCGAGCGTGACCTCCTTCTCGAGCACGCCGTTGATGCCGACCGTGCCGGGGTCCTTCCCGCCATGGCCAGGATCGATGGCGATGACCGGCAGCCGATGCGGCGGCGGGCGCGGGCGCAGCACCGGTGCTGCGACCGTGCTGAGCGCGCCGTCGGTCGCAGCACCGGCAGCGTCGCCATTAGCATTCGGCGTGCTGGCTGTGCTGCCATCGCCATTCGGCTCGAGCCGACCGGCAGCCACATGATTGTCGAGGCCCGGCAGCGGCAGATCGGCGACGCTGGCCGTCTGCGTCTGGTCGCTGGCGCTGTCGCCGGCTGGCGTGCCTGTCGACGTCGCGGCGACCGTAGCCGGGCGCGCGCGCGGCGGGCCGGCGATCGGCGGTCCGGCATCTCTTGGTGCGGCAACCTGGGAGGCAGCCGCCGGCGGTGGGTTGCTGGCGACCTTTGGCTGTGGTTGAGGGGCGGCGGCAATGGCTGGCGGTGCTTGCGCGCCTGGCAGGGCTTGGATGTCGACGAGGATCCGATGGTGGCGGGCGTCGCCGGACGGCTGCAACCGATCCTGCCGGAGAATGCGGAAGGGGCGGTCGAGATCGACGATGAGCCGCGAGTGGCCGGCATCGACACGGCCGTAGCTGACGCCCGTCGCCAGTCCGGTCAGCTTGTTCTGCGGATGATCCCGCACGCGCCAGCGGACCTCCTCGAGATCGACGACGAGGCGTGGCGGTGATTGCAGGATGCGGGTGCTGAAGCGGGCGGGGCCATCGACATCGATGACGATCCGGGTGATGCTCTCATTGACCCCAAAGCGGACGCCGATCACCTCCAGCACGCCACGCTGCTGGGCCGTGGCGACGAGCGGCGCGGTCGCCAACAGGATGACGAAGAGTGCCAGGCAGAGGACGGCCAGAGACCGTCCTGGGGAACGGCGAAGCCGTCGCCAGGTCGCGACGACCGTCAAGGTCCAGCGCCGGTCGTTGCAGGCGGCGTCCAGTGCCCGTCGCGCCTGGGCACAGGTCGGGCAGCGCCGAGCTGGATGCCGCTTTCTGCGTGCCACGACGTGCTCAACATGCTCGGCGATCGATCCATGCGATGATTCTAGCGTTCTCACACCGGAGAGGCGATCGGCCAGTGGCGAGATCGCGCAATGCGTGTTATCGAGCAACAATCTCGGAGGCGCAACCGCGCAACGGCCCAACTGGAAGGAGGATGGCCAAGCGCTGCCATTTCCTCAAGTGCCATCATGGCTGCGGATGCCTACCCACGTCGTCGTTGATTATCGCATTGTAGGCGCTAGCGACAATGATTATAGTCACCGAATGGCTCGGGTAGGTTCATGACGGGGACGCCGCGCGCGGTCGCAGAGACCGTGCCTTCGTTTGCCCGATATCCCCGAGCCCCCATACCGTCGAGACAACGCTTGTCGATCAAGGCGCTTTTCCGCCCATCCGCCATGTTTGCTCGCTCGCTGCCTGCCGAACCGCGTTCGGTCGCCGGCAGGTGCGCGCGTGACGGGCTTTCCGCCGGCACCGGGCCTGGCCCGGCCCGCTCGGTCGGGCTCGCCGGAGCGCCTCTCGATTCGTTGGCCAGACCGCCGGTCGCCGCCGCGCCAGCCCATCGCTGTCGTGCGGCAACCCTGCGCGGTCGCCCCACAACCTGCCTGCTGCCGGCGATAGCGCCGCGGCACGCCATGAGATGCTCGCGCGACGACAGCCACTTCGCTGTGGCCGGTGCCGCCGGGCCGGAGACTTTCGTTCATGACCAAACGCATGCTCATCGATGCGAACCACCCGGAAGAGACCCGGGTGGTCGTCCTCCAAGACCAGCAGCTCGTTGACTTCGACTTCGAATCGTCCACCAAGCGCCAGCTCAAAGGCAATGTCTATCTCGCCAAGGTAACCCGGGTCGAGCCGTCGCTGCAGGCGGCGTTTGTCGACTATGGCGGCAATCGCCACGGCTTCCTCGCGTTCAGCGAGATTCACCCCGACTATTTCCAGATTCCCCAGGCGGATCGCGAGCTGCTCGCCAAGCTCGAGCGCGAGAGTGCCGAGAGCGAGAATGGTGATGGCGGCCATGGCCCGGCGAAGAAGAGCCGATCGCGCCGGCGTGCCGCGGATGTCGACGACGACGCGCTGGCAGAGGCCGATGACGGTGACGGCGACGACGAGCAGCCGATCGAGCTTCGCCAGGACGCCGAGGAGGAGACCGCGGATGTGATGAGCGAGCAGGCGCGGCGCCGCGCCCGCCTGCTCCGTTCGTACAAGATCCAAGAGGTGATCAAGCGCCGGCAGATCATGCTGGTGCAGGTCGTCAAGGAGGAGCGCGGCAACAAGGGGGCGGCGCTCACCACCTATCTGTCGCTCGCCGGTCGCTACTGCGTCTTGATGCCGAACACGGCCAGGGGCGGCGGCATCAGCCGCAAGATCTCGAGCGGCGAGGATCGTGCCAAGCTGAAGTCGATCGTCGCCGAGTTCGACGTGCCGCAGGGCATGGGGTTGATCGTCCGCACCGCCGGCCAGCAGCGCTCGCGCACCGAGATCAAGCGCGACTACGACTATCTGATGCGGCAATGGAGCGAGATCCGCGACACCACGCTGCAGAGCGTGGCGCCGGCATTGATCTACGCCGAGGGCGATCTGATCAAGCGGGCGATGCGCGACCTCTACAGCCGCGACATCGACGAGGTGCTGGTCGAAGGCGAGCCGGCACAGCGCTCGGCGAAGCGGCTGATGGGCATGATGATGCCGAGCCGTGCCCGGCACGTGAAGCTCTACAAGGAGGAGCTGCCGCTCTTCTTCAAGTACAAGGTCGAGGACCAGCTCGACGCGATGCACAGCCCGACCGTGCAGCTGCCGTCGGGCGGCTCGATCGTCATGCACGCTACCGAGGCCTTGATCGCGATCGACGTCAACTCCGGCAAGTCGACCCGCGAGCGGCATATCGACGAGACCGCGGTCAAGACCAATCTCGAGGCCGCCGACGAGATCGCGCGTCAGCTGCGGCTCAGGGATCTGGCCGGTCTCGTCGTCATCGACTTCATCGACATGGCCGAGAATCGCCATCAGCGCTCGGTGGAGCGGCGGCTGAGGGATGCCTTGAAGATCGACCGGGCGCGCATCCAGCTCGGCAAGATCAGCATGTTCGGGCTGATGGAGCTGTCGCGGCAGCGGCTGCGGCCCAGCCTGCAGGAGCTCTCCTCACAGGCCTGTCCGACCTGCATGGGCCTGGGCTCCGTGAGGTCCACCGAGTCTTGTGCCTTGCAGGCGCTGCGGCTGGCCGAGGAGGCCGGCATCGGCGGCGAGGCCAAGGTCTTGCGTCTGCTGCTGCCCGGCGAGGTGGCGCTCTACGTTTTGAACCAGAAGCGCGACGGGCTGGTGCGCGTCGAGCAGCGCTATGCCATGCGTATCGAGGTGACGGTCGATCCCGACCCGACGCCCGGCCATGTCAAGGCCGAGGTGCTCGAGCGTCGTGATCCGGGCGAGGTGGCGGCTATTGCCGAGGACGCTTCGGACGAGCCGGCGGTCGTTGCCGATGACGTTGCTGATGACGATGCCGACGACGATGCTGCCGCGGCGGCACCGGCGGCTCGTCGTGCCGATGCGCCGTCCGCCGAGGGCGAGGAGGAGGAGGGTGGCCGCAAGCGCCGCCGCCGTCGTCGTCGTCGCCGGCGTAGCGATGACGCACCGGTTGCCGAAGGTGCTGCGGCCGGCGAGGCCGCCTCGATGTCCGGGGACGCGCAACCCACCTCCGAGGCAGGAGCAGAAAGCGTTGTCGAGCCATTGCCGGCGACGGACGGTGAGGCCGATGCCGCAGCACCGGTCGCCGAGCAAGGTCCAGCGCCGACCGATGAGCCGGTCGATGTCGCTCCAGAGACAGTGGCCGAGGCGCCTGCTGGCGATGTGGCGGCGGATGCCGTCGTGAGCGACGATGCGGAGGAGGCGCCGAAGAAGCCGCGGCGACGACGGCGGACGCGCAAGCCGGCGGCGGAGGTGTCGGCCGTTGCGGCGGACGCCGATGTCGAGACTTCGGCGCCAGAGCCAGGGCCCGCGATCGCGCCTGACGCCGACGTGCCTGCCGTCTTGGCGAGCGAGCCGGTGGCGGAGGTCGAGGCGCCGGTCGAGCCAGCCGCTGCTGCAGATGTGCCGGCTCCGGTCGCGGACGCCGCAGAGCCCCTGGTCGAGCCCGTCGCCGATGTCCCGACGGCCGTCGAGCCGTTGCCGACAACGGATGGCGCGAGCGAGGTCGTCGAGGAGAAGCCCCGCGAGCTGGCTTTGGCCGAGGAGGGCGACGAGGAGCGGCCGGCTCGACAGGGCTGGTGGAGCCGCTGGGTGCGCTGAGCCGGACGGCGGGCGCCGCTGCTCCGGCTGCATTGTTCACGGAGTCTTCACTCGACTGTGCGAGATAGAGGGCGCCGGCCGGCCGCCTGGGGCTTGCAACCAGGTGCCGGGGGAGCGATCTCTATGCTGGAGCCGCATGACCGGGTGAGGTGCGGCGAAGTCCGGGCTTGTCGTCTTGACGCAGTGGTGCGGATGGATGGCTCGGCAAAGGTGGGCGAACGAGCGTGATCGGACGTTTCTGGGCGATTGTCGCGATGCTGGCCGTGCTCGGAGCGGGTGCGCCTGTGGCCGGGCAGAGCCTGATCCGCGACGCCGAGATCGAGGCCGATCTGCGGCGGCTCGCGGATCCGATCTTCGCTGCAGCCGGCCTCGATCCGGCGAGCGTTCGGGTGTTCATCGTCAATGATCCGAGCCTGAACGCTTTCGTCGCCGGCGGGCAGAACATGTTCGTCAACACGGGCCTGATCCAAAGTGCCCAGACGCCGGAGCAGCTCGCCGGCGTGATCGCGCACGAGACCGGGCACATCTCCGGTGGCCACCTGTCGCGTCTGCAAACGGCCGTTGGCCAGGCCAACACCGAGGCCATCATCGGCGCGCTGCTGGGGGCCGCTGCCATCGCTGCAGGCGCACCGCAAGTGGGCACCGCGGTGATCGCCGGCGGTGCCACGGTGGCCGAGCGCAATCTCCTGCGGTTCAGCCGTGGCCAGGAGCAGGCGGCGGACCAGGCAGCTATTCGCTATTTGGAATCCGAGTCGCTGCCGCCGACAGGGCTCTACGAGTTCTTCAAAATCCTCGAGACGCAGAACCTGCGCATCAACCGCGAGGGTCCCGAATATCTGCGAACCCACCCCTTGACTCGCGATCGTATCAATTTCCTCGGCGCCGCGGCCGAGGGCTCGCCCTATGAGGGCAAGACATTGCCGCCCGAGCAGCACATTGCGCACAGCCGGGCGGTCGCCAAGCTCGACGGGTTCCTCGGCGAGCCGATGGACGTGCTGGCGCGCCGCAACAGCGACAGCTTCGAGGACCGCTATGCGCGCGCGGTGGCGCTGTTCCGCCGTGGCGACACCGATCGCGCGCTCGAGATCGTCGAGTCGTTGATCGTCGAGGAGCCGGACGATCCGCATCTCTTTGAGCTCGAGGGGCAGATCCTGTTCGAGAGCGGGCGGATCGCCGAATCGGTGCCGGCCTACCGCGAAGCGCTGCGCGGTGTGCCGAACGCGGCGCTGGTTCGCTTTGGCCTCGCCCGGGCCCTGCTCGAGACGCATGACGACGATAATATCGCCGAGGCTGCAGCGCTGTTGGGCGAGGTCGTGCGTGTCGAGCCCGACAACCCGACGGCATGGCGCTTTCTCGGGATCGCCGAAGGGCGTCTCGGCAATGACGGCCGCGCCTCCCTGGCACTCGCCGAGCAGGCGGTCCTGGTTCGCAATCAAGAGGACGTGCAGCTGCATCTGCGCCGCGCGCGCCAGCACGTGCAGCCCGGCGATCCCGACTGGATCCACCTGCAGGACCTGGAGCAGGCCGCCGAGCGCCTGCAGCTCACCAGCAACGGCTAGTCCCGACCGCTTGCGAGGCGCCGCCATCTGGCGGGCAAGCCGAGTCGGACGAACGGCATTCTTGGCTAGGTCGCAGCTTGGCTTGCGACATCCTTGTCGTATGCGCCCGACATGAGGGTGGGGGCGGGCGCCGTGCGTCTTGGCCGCCTCAGGTCCTCCGTGCAGCGCTGCCGATAACGGTTTTCAGGCTGCTGAGTGTTGCCGAACGCCGAAGAGCAGGGCGGTTGGAACAGCTCAACGATTCGGCGTCAGCGCATTGGTGGGCAATCCGCTTTCCAGGAAGCCAGCAGCTACGGCCAGCAGTCGAAACGGACGATCTCGAGGCTCGGATTGCCGCCGCGCAAGGCCGACTCGAGCCTTTGCTCTGGCAAACGGATTCGGACACGATCGACCGGCGGTCATCTCGAGCGGTGCGCCCAAGCGTCGACCCCAAGTGACCGCGGCAACGATGCCTCAGTATCAACAGACATCCCGTTCATCGGATGTGCGCGCCGCCAAGCTCATGAAATGCCTCGGAAACTTCGGTCATGTCCGCATTCTGCGTTGGTCATGCGCCGACCATGGCGTTCCACGGGTCCTCTCGCTGCTGTCGTGCGATGAACCATGCCAGATAGCCGTCGAGATATCGGGTTGCTGGGCCTCTGAAGGGCCGGAAGAAGTCCTTGAGCGCCGCATGGAGCTGGTTGACCGTTTGGATGTGGAAGGCGCCGTCGACGACGCGCGGTCCGCGCTTGGCCGGGATCGCGTGGTGGGTGATGCCTTTGGCGCTGGCGAAGGTGGCGAAGGCCGGATCGCCGTCGGAGCAGAGCACCACGTCACGACGCAACGCGGGATCGAGCGCCGCGAGCAGCCTGGTGGTGGCATGGTCCTCCAGCCGGCCGGCGCGCTCGACCTTCGCCAGCACCGGTACCCGCCACCGGCTGGCGCCGAGCGGCAGGGGCAGGCCGCGCCGGCGCCAGTCGCGCCAGGTCGGGCGCGGCGGATTCGGAAAGGCCTGCGGGTCCCGGGTATACCGGACCCATTCGCGCGAGCCTTTGCGCGACTCGCGGCGCGTGGTCTGGTCGGCCTCGACCACGCCGCCCAGCGGTCCTGCCGCACGCTCCAGCGCGGCAAGGATGCGCCGGCGCCAGCGCCAGACCGTCGTCTTGTCGAGCCCGAGCCGTTCGGCGAGCCGCCGGCACGGGGAGGGACGGACGGCGCAGATCATGTCGCGCACCACCTCGCGGAACGCCTCGGGGCGGCGCAGTCCGGCGAGCGGCGAGCCCGCCGAGGCCGAGCAGGTGCGCCCGCAGCCGCTGCAGCCCGCGCCGGTCGAGCCCGGCCAGCACCTCCGTTCGAGCGCCGAGGCCGGCCAGCCGGGCCTCGATCTCGCTCACCTGCCGCGGCGACAGGCGGTGAAGGCCAGCGCAGAGGCGGCGAAAGCGGACCGGATCCATAGAACACCTCGCATCATGGCTGGATGTTCACTTTATGTTCCGAGACCGTGCGTCCTCATCAACACACAATGCGGACGTGGCCAACACTTCTCGAAAGCGCTTGTCTCATGATGTTTTCGCCTTTTCCGGGCAAGGAGAAGGTGCTGCAGGGGAGCTCGCTCCTCGCCTGCAGCGACGAGGGATGGATCGGGAAAGCGCTGGCCGTGATGGGCCGAGCTAGAGTTTGATCGCCCTCGTCTTCAGCCAAGGCCTGAACGGATACGTGGCGCAAGGCGCCGCATGACAAGCAGAGGCGGACTGAAGATGACCCATTCGATCGTCGGCGTCGACGTTTCGAAAGACTGGCTCGATGCTTATCGCCGCACCGACGGCAAGAACCGGCGCTTTGCCAACACCAAGCAGGGGCGGCAGAGCCTCACTCGCTGGGCCGAGGGCGCCCGCGTCGCGTTCGAGCCCAGCGGCCCCTATCATCGCGCCCTGGAACAACACCTGGCCGTGGCAGGGATCGGTGCGGTGAAGATCAACCCATTGCAAGTGCGGCGCTTCGCCGAGGCGGTGGGCACGCGCGCCAAGACCGATACCGTCGACGCGCGCCTCATCGCCGTCATGGCGGCGCAGCTGGAGCTGCCGGCAACACCGCCCCTGGATCAAATCACCCGGGACCTCAAGGCGTTGCAGATCGCTCGGCAGGGCCTCGTCAAGGACCGGACCACCGCCAAGAACCGCGCTCAGAGCCACGAGTGTCGGTTCCTCAAGAGCCAGGCTGCCGCCCGGCTTCGACATGTCAAATCTCAGCTTAGAGCCTGTCCGAGACGTTTACGTGGTGTTTCATGAGCTTGGCAGTGAGCAGATGCGAGGAGTTGGTCGATCGTCGATGCTGGAGCATCGTCGGTCGACCAACGACGAAGCAGGTGCCTCGCTGTGGGGCTGCGGGGTCCCCACAGCCCCGCAGGGTGCCAAGCTCACCTTCGGTCGACTTGCGATCGGCTCCGGCTTTGGAGCATGGCTTGCCCGATGCCCCGGCATCGGACTGCGCTCGGCACAGCAAGGGCGGTCGATCGTAAGTCGATGAAATGCCTCGGAAACGTCTCGGACAGGCTCTTGCCGCACTCGATGCCGAGATCGCCACGCTGATCGCTGGCGATGAGCACCTTGCCCGTCGCCGCGACATCCTCCTCACCATTCCCGGCATCTCAGCCATCACCGCCGCAGCACTCCTGGCCGAGGCGCCCGAGCTCGGCGCGCTGGAGGGCAAAGCCGCGGCCAGCCTTGCCGGGCTCGCGCCCATGACCCGCCAGTCCGGCAAATGGAATGGCCGCGCGATGATCCGCGGCGGGCGGGCGCAGCTGCGCCACGCGCTCGACATGCCGGCCCTCGTCGCGGCTCGCTTCAACCCGGATCTCAAGGCCCTCCATGATCGTCTCATCAGCGCAAAGAAGCCGCCGAAGGTGGCGCTCACCGCGCTGATGAGAAAGCTCCTCATCCTCGCCAACGCCCTCCTGCGCGACGGCCGCCCCTGGACCGAAAAATCCGCTTGACCAACACGGATACTCTAGTTGTGAGCTTTCGGCAGGTTGCTATTCTGACTCAAAGCGCTGTGCGGCGGCTGGCGGCGAGGTCGATGATCCGTTGGGTCTCGGTCCAAAGCCCGAGGTCGGCCAGGGCGTCGCGGTCGAACCAGCCGACAGCGGCGGCGTCGCAACCGGCCTTGGCCTCGCCGTCGGCCGCCTCGGCGGTGAAGTCGATCAGCGTGTAGTGGAAGCGGACCCGCGTCGAGCCCGGCTCGGGCTCGATCAGGTCGACCACGGTCAAGAGCTCGAGCGTGGCCAGTGCCAGGCCGGTCTCCTCCAGCACCTCGCGCCGCGCGGTCTCGGCCACTGTCTCGCCCAGCTCCTGGCCGCCACCCGGCAGTGACCATTGCCCGACCCGCGGTGGCTTGCCGCGACGGATCAGCAGCACCTGGTCGCCGCGCCAGACGACCACGCCGACACCGACGATCGGTCGATCGGGAAAATCACGTTGCATCGGTTGCGACCCTCGGGCTGCGGCGCGGCGGCGATTTGCTTCGATCGGCAGATCGGCCGCGGCCGTGTCAGCCGATCAGGGCTAGAGCGGTAGAGTAGCGGGTGAGGCCGCCTTCGGCGATCTCGGCGTTGCTGCGCATGCCGATCAACGGCACCGGGCCCAGCCGGGCTGTCAGCACCGCCGCTTCGTCGACGCCCGGGCCGAAGAACCGGCTGCCCCGCTCGATCGAGCTGTAGAGCAGTGCCGCAAGCGGCTGGCGACCATCGAGCTCGCCGAGCAGGCGCACAGCGAGGTCCTCCAGCTCGCGCAGCGCCAGCTGTGGATCCCTCTGATGGAAGGCGATGCGCCCCGGCAGCGACGCGCCCGCCGGCAGGTCGAGCAGCTCGACGCCGCCATCCACGCGGCTGGCCCGGGCAATGCCGAAGAGGAGCGGCGGCAGCGCCGACTCGTCGGTCGATGCCTGATCGGAGGCAGAGGCCGGCAGCGAGCAGCTGGCGGCTCAAGCGGCGCGAATCGTGGAGCAGCAGCTCGCCAGCCTCGCTGGCCAGCACCTCGGCCGCGGGTGCATCGTCGAGGCCGAGAATGGTGGCGCCGCGTGCCGCCGTGACCCGGTGCACCGGGCCGAGCCGCCGGCAGCCGTGGCTGATGCCGCTGACCAGCCGCGCCCCGCCTTCGAGCAGCACGCCGGTTGCGGCACCGGCCGAGGGCGAGACGGTGATCTGCGCATGATCGAAGCTGGAAGCACTCTGCCCGCCGACCAATCGGCAGCCCTTGGCGCCGACGAGGCTCGCGAGCGCGCGCGACGAGTCGGCGGCGTCCGGCACGTGAACGATGCCGCCGAGCCCGTTCGCCGCCCCGCAAGGTAGCCTACCGCTGAACGGCACGATGCGGGTTTCCTCAAGCCGCAGCGGCAAGGCTGCGATCGCTCCCTCGCCAGCGAGCTCACGGCCGCCGGCGAAGACGGCGGAGCTGGCGGCGCCCAGCCAGTTGCGGATGCCGGTTCGATCGCGCAGCCCATCGAGCATCACATCGGCCATCTCCGTTACCGGATCGGCGAGAAAGACCAGGCCGAGGTCGGCCGGCGCCGCTGCCGGATCGAGCTGATCGAGCACGCTCTTCAGCAATTGCGGCCAAGGACGACCGGCAGCGAAGACCAGCCCGCTCACGAGTGGCGGCAAGCGGCGGGCGGGATGCGTTTGCTATGCGTTAATTCAACCATTGCGTTTTTATATTGACTTATTCTCAACTAATAAGCAAGTTTTCGCCGCGTTCGATCGTCGGCTTAAACCTCGACCGGCGACCGGCGCACTCGATGACGAGATGGGACCCTGGGGGGACTGTTCAACAGAGCAGTCCCCTTCCCGTCTCGGCCAGAGCCGTTCTCGACCCCGATTTGGTGGCACTGGTGGTCGCGGCATCGGGCCCTCGACACCCCCTTATTCCGCCGAGATCGCCGCCTCGAGGCCCGCGAGCAGCGCCGCCAGTGCTGCCGCATCCGGTCCGCGTGCCAGGAAGCGAAGATCGATCCGCCGGTTGACGCGCCTGGCCTCGTCGGTGGCTGCCGCGATCACCGGCCGGCGGGCGGCATAGCCGCTGAGGCCGAGCAGCGCCTCGCCGCCGGAGCCGTTCTTCAGCGCGTCGAGCCCAGGTGCTGCCTCGATCAGCGCCAGATAGGTGTTGCGCGCCCGCGCCGCCGAGAGCTCCCAGTTGTCGGCGAACGGTCCACCACGGATCGGCCGGTCGTCGGTATGGCCTTCGATCAGCACCGCCTCCAGCACGTCGAGCGCACCGCGCGGGCAATCGCGCTCGTCGGCCGCATGCACGTAGCACGGCAGGATGCCGTCCAGCACACTGGCCAGCACGATGATCGCCTGCTCGCCCGGCTCGCTCAGCGCCGCCTCGTTGCTGGCGAAGAGCAACGACTCGGGCAGCCGCAGAATGCCGTTCTCGAGATCGACCTCGACCTCCAGCCCGCGCGCGGCGAGCATCGCCTTGATCCGGGTCAAGAGCTCGGCCCGCTCGGCATCGCGCGCCAGCAGACGGTCGGTGATCTGCGCCAGCCGGTCTCGCTCGGCGAGCAGCCGATCGCGGTCGCCGGCGAGCGCTTCCTGCGCGATGGCCAGCCGATCGCGTTCGGTCAGCAGCTCGTCGAGGGTGGTCTCGGCGGCATCCTCGGCGCTGCGGAAGTTCAGCGCAAAGGCCATGAGGATGATGATGAAGAGAAACAACAGGCCAACCATGAGGTCGCTGACCGAGGCCAGATAGCTGTCGTCCTCGCCAGCCGGCTGGCCGGACCAACCCCCGGCGTCGCCGCCACCCCAGCCGTTGGCCATGGCTCAGCGGTCCCGGCGCGGTGCGGCGAGGCCTTCGACCGCTTCCTGGAGTGCCGCGCGCGACTGCTTTAGGCCGGCATCGATCTCGCCGAGCAGGTTGCGAACCGCGCTCGCCTCCTCGGGCTCTTCGACCGCACCGACGATGCTCGCCGCCACGGTGTTCAGCGCATGGCGCGCCTCGCGCACCCGATCATGCGCGGTGATGAGGACGTTCTCGATCGCCTCTCGGTCGATCGGCGGGCGCCCGCGCAGCCGATCGAGGCCGGTCTGCACGGCGACCGAGAGCTCGGTGAGGCGATGCTGCAGCAGCTGCAATGGCGCCGGCGTCGGCCCGGCGGCGAGCGGCGCCTGACGCAGCGGGGGCGTGACGGGCGCCGCCCGTGGCGAGGCTTCGCGAGCCATCTCGGCCGGGCGCGTGCGCGCCTGTGCCGCATCTGGTTGATCGGGGGTCGCGCCCACTGGCGGTGCGGCGTCGAGCGCCTCGTGCGCCATGGCAGTGGCGCGGCTGGCGAGCTGGCGCACGGTCTGTGTTGCCGCCATGAGCTCGCCCGCCACGCGCTCGTCCAGGGTCTCGAAGCGCCGTGCCACCCGCTCCAGCGCACCCTTCAATGGCCGGGTCGCCAAGGTCAGCTCCTCGGCGAGCCGCGCCTCGACCCCCTCGGGCGCCCTGACGATCAGCGAGCGGCCGAGCTGGCCGAGCCGCTGGTTGATCCGCCGGGTCTCGTCGATTTGGGCGACCAGCAGCGTTTCCGGGGTCAGCGGCACCAGCCGCTCCTCGAGCAGCAGGCAGAAGCGGCGGATCTCCGCCTGCACCCGATGCAGATGAACCTTCTCCCGCCACGAGAAGATCAGCGACGCGGCAAGCCCGGCGATCGAGGTCGCGAACTTGAAGGTGGCCGCTGCCAGCAGCTCGCGCAGCGCCGCCTGGGCTTCGCGAATATCCGCCGCGGTCACGCCAGCGCTGGCGAAATGCAGCGCCGCCACGAGGCCGACGAAGGTGAACAGCAGGCCCAGGCCCACCAGGATGTTGGGCACGGCCTGATAGAAGCGAAGATTGAGCCCGACGCGGGCGAACAGGCCGTCGTCGAAGACCGATTGGGGCGCCCTCGCGGCACCCAGCGCCTGCTCGTTGCCGGGCACCGGCGTCACCGTCGCGGCATAGGCGCGCCACGCCCGGCCGAGCACGGGATCCTGCGCCAGACCTTCGAAGATCGCGGGAAAGCGCTGCTTGAACGATGCCGTGCCCTCGCCCTGGTCGACCAGCTCGATCGCCCGCGCGAGTGCCCGACGCAACGGCGCCAGCCTGGCCGTGAAGCGCCACCAGAGGATCTGCGCCAGCAGGAGAATGCCGAGCGCCAGCAACCAGGGCAGCCACGGCACCGCCAAAGCGGCGAAGAGTTGGTCGACGAGGGTCATCAGGGGCTCGCAGGCAGCGACAGACTGGCTGACAATGGTGTACGATGATGCTTCAGTGTCATGGCGAGTGCCGTAGGCGCAACAGCCATAGCGCTTCAGGTTGATTCATAAGGATTGTATTTCACCTACAGCTTGCTGTCTTTGCGTCTCTTGCGTAGTCTTCTAAAGGTGGTGGGTGGTTGGATCGCTCCATCAGCCGCAAAATGGGCGGGTCCGGTCGGCGTACAAGCAGGCCGTGAATAACCGATAAGCGTTAACGAATGGCAAAAGTTGTCGTCATTGACGACCGGGTTACCAATCGCAACATCCTCACTCGCCTGGCCTTGTCGGTCGAGGAAGGGCTGCAGGTGCAGGCGTTTGCGAGTCCGGTCGAGGCGCTGACCCGACTGCAGGGTGGCAATCCGCCTGACCTGATCATCACCGACTACAACATGCCCGAGATGGATGGCGCCACTTTCATCGAGACGCTGCGCGAGCAGCGCGCCTTCGTCGATGTACCGATCGTCGTCGTCACCGTCTACGAGGATCGCGATTTCTGCTACCGGGCGCTCGATGCCGGGGCCACCGATTTCCTGCTGAGCCCGGTCGACCATCTCGAGTTTCGCGCCCGCGCCCGCAATCTCCTGACCATGCGTCGCCAGCAGAAGCTCTTGGCCAAGCGCGCCGCCGACCTCGAGCAGGCGCTGATGGAAAGCCAGGGGCCCAGCTTCGACAACCCGGCGGCGCGGCTGCAGAGCTTTCTCGACCGGGTGCCGATCGCCGTCTCCGCGGTCGACCGCTTCGGCCGGCTCCGGCTCGTCAATCAGGCGCATGAGGAGCTGTTCGCGCAGCGCCGCGACGACCTGATCGGCCGCTCGCTGCTCGACGCCTTCGGTGACGCCTTCGCGACGCGGCACGCCGTGCTCGACGAGAAGGTGCTGGAGAGCGGCCGGCCGCTCGCCTCGCCGCGCCAGGAGGTGCTCACCAGCGGCGGTCGGGAGCGGGACCTGATCAGTGTCAAGGCGCCGATGCTCGACGAGGCGGGCGATGTCGATGGTGTCATGACCTTCGCGCTCGATGTCAGCGAGCTGAAGCTCGACCGCGGCACCACCGAGCTCGCCGGCCGGACCGACCCCTTGACCGGGCTGATCAGCGCCTCTGCTTTCGAGGACCGGGCCGAGCAGGAGCTGGCCCGCGCCCGGCGGCAGAACGAGCAGCTCGCCATTCTGATCGTCGATCTCGACCGCTTCAAGGGCATCAACGAGGCCTTCGGCAACAGCTTCGGCGATCGGTTGCTGCGCGCCGTCGCCGGCCGGCTCGCCGGGCGGCTGCGCGAGACCGACTGCATTGCCAGGCTGCGCTCCGACGAGTTCGTGATCCTCCAGCCGGCGCTGCGGCGCGCCGACGATTCGGCCGAGCTGGCGCGGCGCCTGGGCGATGCCTTCGCCGAGCCCTTCGTCATCGACAAGGAGGAGGTGCACATCTCGGCCAGCGTCGGCATCACGCTCTTCCCGGCGGACGGCAAGTCGATCGGCCCCTTGCTCAAGAACGCCGATCTCGCGATGTATCGGGCCAAGGCATCGGGGCGCGACGCCTACCGCTTCTTCGCGGCCGAGATGAACCTCGCCGCCAGGCGTGCCGTCACCCTCGAGCGGGAGCTGCGCCAGGCGTTGGCCGGCGACCAGTTCCTCGTCTACTACCAGCCGCAGATCGAGCTGGCTTCCGGCCGCATCGTGGGCATGGAGGCGCTGGTCCGCTGGAACCACCCGCATCGTGGCATCGTCAGGCCCGGCGAGTTCATCGGCCTCGCCGAGGATATCGGGCTGATAGCACCACTCACCGCCTGGGTGATGCGCAGTGCTTGCGTCCAGCATCGCACCTGGCGCGACAAGGGGCTCTTGGGCATGCAGCTCTCGGTCAACCTGTCGCCCGTGCAGTTCCGCGAGCGCGGCGTCGAGCTGATGATCGAGCGGATTCTCAAGGACACCGGCGTCAATCCGGCGATGCTCGACATCGAGCTCACCGAGAATGCGGTGATCGAGAACAGCCAGACCGCGACCGCATCGCTGAAATACCTGAACGAGCTGGGCGTGACGCTTTCCATCGACGATTTCGGCACCGGCTACTCGTCGCTCTCCTACGTCAAGCGGCTGCCGGTGCAGCGGCTCAAGATCGACCAGAGCTTCGTGCAGAACCTGGAGAACGGCACCTCCGACGAGGTGATCGTGCGCGCCATCATCAATCTCGGCCACAGCCTCGGCCTTCGGGTCATCGGCGAGGGGGTGGAGACCGAGGGGCAGCTGACCCGTTTGCAGCGCCTGGGTTGCGACGAGGTGCAGGGCGACTACATCTGCCCGGCGCTGAGCGTCGGCGAGTTCGAGCGCCGGCTGGCACTGCGTCAGCTCAACGCGGCGATCGACGACAGCGTGCTCGATCAGCTCGCACGGATCGACTAGAAGGCGGCGGGCATGAGTGGCACGCCGCCTCGATGCTGCCGGGAGAGCGCTTTTGGGTGAGTGATGACGGTGTTGGCTGAACTGCGGCGATTGATCGACTGGCAGCGCCGCCGGCTCGCCGGCCGTGCCGATACCGAGCACACCCAGATTCTCATCCGTATCGTCATCACCGCCTTGATGTTCGTCTACATCAACAGCGTCCCGCTCGGTGATGATGCCGACCGCATCATCCGCCAGAGCAGCCTCATCTACGCCTTTGCCGTCGGCTCCTCGTTGCTCCTCTTCGCACACTTGCTGCTGCGGCCGGCGCCGAGCCCGATCCGCCGGTTCTGCGGCATCGCCACCGACGCCATCGGGGTCAATGGCGCCATCTATGTCGGCGGCGAAGCGGCAATGCTCTTTTTTCCGTTCCTGCTCTGGTCGATCCTCGGCCACGGCTTTCGCTACGGCCGCCTCTATCTCGCGGTCTCCGCCGTCTCCAGCGCCATTTTGTTCATCGGCGTCGTCTTGAACGCGCCCGCCTGGCAGGGCTTCGCTGCGCTGGATATCGGCCTGGTGCTGTCGCTGATCATGCTGCCGGCCTATTTCGCCGTGCTGCTCGGCCGCCTCGAGGGCGCGGTCACCAAGGCCGAGGACGCGAGCCGTGCCAAGAGCCGCTTCCTCGCCACCATGAGCCACGAGTTCAGGACGCCGTTGAACGCCATCATCGGCATGACCGATCTCCTGCGCACGACGCCACTCGATGCCGAGCAGCGCGACATGGCGACGACGACGCAGAGCGCCGCGCACAGCCTGCTCGCTTTGGTCAACGACGTGCTCGATATCGCCAAGATCGAGGCCGGTCGTTTCACCCTCGACGAGGAGTCGTTCGATCTCCACGAGCAGCTCGGCAATCTGCGCCGCATGCTGCACCTCGAGGCCCAGGCGCGCGGCCTCTACTTCCGGCTCCGCGTCGATCCGACCATTCCGTCCGCGTTCATCGGCGGTCGCGGCCCGCTGCATCAGATCCTCGTCAACCTGACCGCCAATGCGATCAAGTTCACGCGCGAGGGCGGCGTGCTGATCGACGTGCGCGCGCTGGAGCAGGACGAGACGCACATGCGGCTGCGCTTCGAGGTGCACGACACCGGGATCGGCATCGCTGCCGAGGCGCAGGCGGGCATCTTCGAGAGCTTCGCCCAAGCCGAGGCGGAGACGTCCAGGCGCTACGGCGGCACCGGGCTCGGGCTCGCCATAGCCAAGGAGTTGACCGATCTCCTGCAGGGCCGGATCGGTGTGGTCAGTGCGCTCGGCCAAGGCTCGAGCTTCTGGATCGAGCTACCGCTGCGGCTGGATGCGGCTGCCGCCCCGGACTCGAGCGTGGTGGCCGATAGGGCGCTCGATGCGGCCACCACATCGCCTCACGATTCGCGCTCGCTGGTCGTCGTGCTCGGTGGCCCGGCGGCGAGCGACGCGGCGCAGCTGCGGCTGGAGCGGCTGGGCATCACGTCGCTGGTTGCTGCGGACATCACGACCGCCGTGGACGGCGCTGTCGCCAGCGGCCTCGCCGCCGTGATCCTCGTGGTCGACGACACGCCAGCCGTCGATATCGAGGCGCTGAGCGAGGCGCTCGACCACCGTCGGCCGAGCGAGCCGGTCGATATCCTGACCCTGCTCGATCGCCGGGTCGAGCATCTGGCCTTGACCCTGGCCGATCTCGCCACCGCCGACGATGATCGGCTGCTGGAGCGCATGCTCCGCCTGGCGCTCGCCACCGGCGCTGCCGGCGGCGAGCGGTCGGATACGGTCGAGCTGGTCGCCGACAACCCGGCGCGCTTGCTGCTGGTCGAGGACAACCGCACCAACCAGCACGTCATCGGCAAGATCCTGGGGCATGCCGGGCACGATGTCGCGATCGTCGATAGCGGCGAGGCGTGCCTCGAGGCGCTGGAGAAGGAGCGCTACCAGCTGGTGCTGCTCGATCTCAACATGGTCGGCATGAGCGGCTTCGAGACCCTCAAGATGCTGCGTTTCATGCTGCCGATCGACGAGATCCCGCCCATCGTCGCACTGACCGCGGATGCCACCGTCGAAACCAGGAACGCCGCGATGTCACTCGGCTTTTCCGACTATGTCACCAAGCCGATCGATGCGCCGGCGCTGCTGGAGACCATCGATTCGCTGATCGTCGCCAAGGGCTCTATTGGTGCTCAGACCCACCGGCTCGACCGGGCCGACCGCACCGGCGCGCCAGGACCGGCATCGCCGGCCGAGCTGCGGCGCTCTGACCAGCATGTCGCGGTAGCACCGCTGCGCGAGGGTGCCGAGCCGGCTCAAGTGCTGCGGGCAAAGGGTGGATCGCCCCGCGAACGTGGTGCTGCAGCACCCTCGCCGCCGGGCCGGGCCGGGGATAGCCCGGTGCTCGATCAGCGGAAGATCGCGACGCTCCTGGAGCTGGATGCCGGTGACGGCTTCTTTGCGCAAGTGGTGGACGACTATCTCTTGGATGTCGCACAGCTGCAGCGGGAGATGGAGCAGGCATTGGCAAGCGGCGATGCGACCGCTTTTCGCGATGCGACGCATGCGCTGAAGAGCAGCTCGGCGCATATCGGCGCGCAAGGCGTATTCGAGGCCTGCGTCGGCCTTCGCCATGTCGACGACCATGGGCTGCTGCTACGTGGACCCGCAGAGCTGCAGCGGCTCGGGCAAGAGATCGACAATGCCCGGCAAGCGCTGCTGCTACATAGAGACGAAGGAGCTGCGCCACGCTCGCTGCGTCGATGAGCTTGGCCGCACCGGGCATCAAGCAGTTGAGCGCATGGCCGACGGCGAGCGTCGTGGCGCGGTCGGACCAGGAGGCGAGGGCGATTGTCGACATGACCAGCTCCATTGACGAGCGGCAGTGGCGATTGCCGATGCGACGCCATGTTGCGCCGATGTGGCTGCAGGATCTGGGCGCTCAGACCTTCACGCGCTTTTTTTCCTGGACCCTGGCGAGGCAGTCCATGCGGCGGAGGTCGTCGCCGCTGATCTGCATGGCGAGCTCGACCCAGATGTCGACGATATCCAACAGCTCCTGCTTCGGCACGGGATCGACCCGCTTGCAGGCGCGGCGGATGGTGCGCATCGTGGCAAACCGCTGGCCCTGCAGGAGATACTCGCGGAGTGCCTGCTCGCCCTGGCCAGGCTCCGCCAGGACGTCGACGAGGCCCAGCTCCAGCATTTCCTCGGCCGATCGCGACCGGCCATCCTCGACAAAGGCGCGTGCCGCCTTCTCGCCGATCTTGCGGACCAGGTACGAATAGCCGCCCATGCCCGGAAAGAGGTTGAAGAGAATTTCCGGCAGACCGAACTTCACGCCTTTCTCGGCGACGACGATGTCGTTGGTGATCATCGATTCGAGCCCGCCGCCGATGGCGTCGCCGGTGACCAGTGCTGCGGTCAGCACGGGCAGGTCCATGGCATTGTAGTTGTCGTGGAGGACGTCGATGCAGCGATGCGCGTACTCCGTGAGCCGGCGCTCGTCGCCCGTCCGCACGCAATTGCCGAAGAAGGCGAGGTCGCCGCCGAGGCTGAAGACGCCCTTCGCCTCTGACGTCCAGACCAGGTACTTGAACGGCATTTCCGCCGGGCTCAGGTAGCTGCACTGCTCTTTGAGGTAGAGCTGGAAGCTGCGCGAGTCGCTGACCAGTGCCGGCGTATAGCAGCCACGATCTTGATGCTTCATGCGCGCCCAGAGAATGCCACTCTCGGCCTCGAGCGAGGTCGAGAGCGTCGGCAGCTCGACGTCGAGCTTGGGCTGGCGCAGCGGGACGATCGGGGCTGGTGCGCGCCGCAGCTCAGAGGGCAAGAGATCGAGATTGTCGTTGACCGCGTCTTGCAGGCCGCGAACGTACGAGTGTGACAGCGCCATCGTCTTATCCTCCTCGGGTCGATACTTCGCGCACCAAGCGTCGAAGTTTCGAATGCTTCGGGAATTTGCAACCAGAGCTTGTGTTCGTCGTCAGGAGTATTGGTTAATTGTTAATGCAGCAACAAGTATCGTTTCGATTTTCTTCTAGATTTCCAGAAAATGACGATGTTCTTTTCCGTTATTTAAAACGGTTTTTGCTCAATATTTTAGGGATAAGTTGCGAGAGATTTTAGGCGAATGGTCAGTGCGCCGCCGATCGGCTGGCCCGCGAGACGTGCTCGGCAGGTCAGCCCCAGGGGCCGCGGCGGCGATTGACCATCGGCAGCGCCACCACGGCACCGGCGACAAAGCCGCCGATATGCGCCCACCAGGCGACCCCGGCGCCGTCGGGCGCGCCGAATGCGCTGACCAATTGCGCCGCGAACCAGATGATCAGCAGCCAGAAGGCGCGCATCTCGTGCAGCAGCATGAAGCTGAACGGGATGAAGACGACGACGCGTGAGCGCGGAAACAGCACCAGATAGGCGCCCAAGACGCCGGAGATGGCGCCGGACGCGCCGACCATCGGGATCGTCGAGCTCGGGTCCGGGGCGATCTGTGCTGCGGCTGCCGCCAGTCCCGCCGCCAGATAGAAGACGGCAAAGCCGCGATGGCCGAGCCGCTCCTCGACATTATTGCCGAAGATCCAAAGGTAGATGAGGTTGCCGGCGAGGTGCAGCCAGCCGGCATGCAGGAACATCGACGTCACGAAGGTGAGCCAGGCCGGCACCATGACCAGCCGCGGCGCCAGCTCCGCCGAGCCGGTGACGACGCCTGGGATCAGGCCGAGGCCGAAAATGACCCGTTGCATGCCGTCGGTGCCGAGCGCCGCCTGCCAGAGAAAGGTGACGACGCAGATCGCGATGACGGCATAGACCACATAAGCGGGCTGCCGTGTCGCGTGCAGATCCTTGAGCGGTATCAGCTCGGCGTCTCGAACTTGGGTCGGATATCGGTCAGCGACGGGCAGCGCTTGCGGTTGGGCTCGACCGCGCGCAGCGGTGCGCAGGGCTGCAGCGTGCGGCGCGACATCTGGGCGAGCTCGCGATACTCGGCCGTGCCCTTGCTCTTCCAGGCGATCTCGGAGGGATCGAGCGGCCGGATGACCCGTGCCGGGATGCCGGAGACGAGATGGCCCGCCGGCACCTCGAAGCCGGCCTTGACGAAGGCCATGGCGCCGACGAACGCATTCTCGCCGATGACAGCACCGTCCATCACCGTGGAATTCATGCCGACAAGTGCGTTCTGGCCGATCCGGCAGCCGTGCAGGACGGCGCCGTGGCCGATATGGCCGTTCGGCTCGATCACGCATTCCTTGCCGGGAAAGCCGTGCATCACGCAGCTGTCTTGGATGTTGGCGCCTTCCTCGATGACCAGCCGGCCCATGTCGCCGCGCAACGAGACGAAGGGCGCCACATAGACGCGAGGGCCGATGATCACGTCGCCGATCACCACGGCCTCCGGGTGAACGAAGGCCGTATCGTCGATCACCGGGCGAATGCCGGCATATTCATAAATCCGTCCCAAGGTGCCGTCTCCCTCTTTGCTTTGCTGGCGTTGCACCAGCGGGCAGAGCACGGCATTGCGGCGACCGCAAGCGGCGGTGGCGACGCGCGGGCCTCAGGCCTTGCCCAGGGCTCGGCGCGTCGGCGGCAGACGCTGCCCGATCGGAGCGGCGCGCGCGCTGTCGGGGGCGAGCTCGCCGAGTGCCGCGACGATCCGCTGCAGCCTTCCGCTCCTCCCGGCGTTCCTGGTGCGGGTGTGCCTGACTCACATAGCCTGCTAGAGGCCAGATCGACCGGCAGCAGCGCCCGGGCAAGTGGCAGCCTTGTCCCGATCGCGCCTCGATTCGCGCCAGGAGCGCTGCCGAGCCGCCTTGACAGCGGCGGTGTGCGGCGCGGATGCTCTGGCTCTCGCACGCCTTGCCGGCACCGCCGGTGCCGAGCCAACTGGAGCCTTAATGAGCAAGAACACCAAAAGTATCGCCAACCTGCAAACAGCTCTCGCCATGGAGCTGAACGCCGTCCATCAGTATCTGCTGCATGCGCATACCCTCGAGGATTGGGGGTTGGACAAGATGGCCGGCAAGATGCGCGAGGAGATGCAGGAAGAGCTGGGACATGCCGGCGCCTTCATCGACCGCATCATGTTCCTCGGTGGTGATCCCAAGGTGGCGGCGGCGAAAACGCCGCAGCGGGCGCACACGCTCAAGAGCATGTTCGAGGAAGACCTCGCCGAGGAGAAAGGTGCTGTTGCCTTCTACACGGAGGCAGCGGAAGCCGCCGTCAAGGACAGCGACATCGGCACGCGCGCGCTGTTCGAGCGGGTGCTGCTCGACGAGGAGGGCCACACGGCTTGGCTCAACCTGCAGCTCGACCTGCTCGAGCGGATGGGCGAGCCCGCCTATGTCGCGCGGCACATGTCCGCCCCAGGCGACGTCTGAGGCTCTCCCAGGGGGCGCCTCAGATGCCGGTGCCGCCCTGCCTGAGCGTCAGCCGGAACACCCCGTCGGGGTCGGTCGTCTCGTCGAGCTCGAAATCCCGGGCCATGGCGAAATCGGCGAAATCCGAGGGTGCCGCGGGGTCGGTGGCGAGGACGACGAAGATCGTGCCCGGCGGTGCCAGCTGCATCGCCCGGCGCGCTTCGAGCAGCGGCAGGGGACAGTTGAGCCCGCGCGCATCGACCAGGATGGTGCGCGGGTCGTCTCGGTTGTCTTGCATCTGGCTCATCGACGAATGAAAGCGTGCCACTGGGCGAAGCGCAAGCCCCACGGTCCGGTTCACGACGCCTACTGTTCGGCTCAAAGCCGGCTCATGACCTGCTCTGCCGGCTTCTTGATCCGGGCCGCTGCCGGGGTTCGGGCGTCCGCCGCAGGATAGCCCGCCACCAGCAGCAGGAACGGCTTCTCGTTCGCGGGCCGCCCGCAGAGCTGCCTGAGAAAGCCCATGGGCGATGGCGTGTGGGTGAGCGTTGCGAGCCCGGCATGGTGCAGCGTGGCGAGCAGGAGGCCGGTCGCGATGCCCACCGATTCGGTGACGTAGTAGTGCTTGAGGCGGCGCCCGTCGGGCGTGCGGCCGTGACGTTCAGCGAAGATGGCGATCAGCCAGGGCGCGGTCTCGAGGAAGGGCTTTCGCCAATCGGTGCCGAGCGGGGCCAGGGCGTCGAGCCATTCGGCCCCGGCGCGCTCGGCGTAGAAGGCCTGCTCCTCGGCCTCGGCCGCCGCCCGGATTTGGGCGCGGAGCGGGCCGCGATCGATCAGGCAGAAATGCCAGGGCTGCTGGTTGGCCCCGGAAGGCGCCGTGGCCGCCGCCCGGATCGCCTCCTCCATGACCGCCACCGGCACCGGGTCAGGTGAGAAGTCGCGAACCGTCCGCCTCGTGCCCAGCTCGTCCGCCATGGCCCGGGCGCGGGCCAGCAGCGTGTCGGCCGAGCGGTGCGGGTAGCCGTCGAGCGGCAGCAGGTCCGGCTCCGGCAAGCTCAGGCCTCGACCAGCCCGTTCTCCACGGCGAGCCGCTTGAGATAGGTCATGCCGGGGTCGAGCACCTCCTCGGCACTCTTCGCCACCGGCCGCCAGACGGAGAGCGCCTTGGCCAGCGCCGGCGGCATGTTGATGAAGGCCTCGCCGACCAGATCGCCGTCGAACCCGGTGGCGGCAAGGGCGGCGAGCGTGGCCGGGAAGTCCACAGTGCCCGTCCCCGGCACGCCCCGGTCGCTCTCGGAAAGGTGGATGTATTTCAGATGCTTGCCGGCCTTCTCGATGCCACTTCTGAAGCCCTTTTCCTCGATGTTCATGTGGTAGGTGTCGAGGTGGATCATCAGCGCCGGCTCGCCGATCCGCTCGATCAGCGTCACGCTCTGCTCGGCGGTGTTCAAGAGGTGGGTCTCGTAGCGGTTGCAGGGCTCGAGCCCGAGCGTCATGCCGAGCTCGCCGGCGCGCTTCGCCACCGGCCGCAAGGCCTTCTCGATATTGGCATATTCGGCCTCGGTCGGGCCGGTGCCGGTGGTGTAGCCGAGCGTCGAGTAGGTGACGCCGGTGAGCGTGTTGGAGCCGATCTGGTGCGCCACGTCGAGCGCCTGCATGAGGAAGGCTGTCGCCTTTTCGGGGTGCAGCGGCGCGCAGGCCTCGAACGGCAGGCCCAAGGAGCAGGTGGGTGCGACGCCATGCTTCTCGAACAGGGCCCGGCTGTGCGCCGCGTCGACCTGCTCCGGGTTGAGGAGGGCGATCTCGATGACGTCGAGGCCGTGCCGTGCAGCCGTCGGCACGACCCGCTCGGCCGCTTCCCGCGTCCATTCCGCCGTCCACAGGCTGCTATGCATGCCGAATCGAACCATTGCCTCGCTCCCCGATCGCTTGTTCATTGTCGCCGTAGCTTAGGTGGCTGGATGGTCGATGCCAACAGCCGGGGCTGGCGAGGGGCAGGGGACAGAAGATGATCGACAAGACCTATGTGACGACCATGGCAGCCTATAACAGCTGGCAGAACACCTGGCTCCTGGCGGCCGTCGAACGGCTGGAGCCGGATGAGCGTCAGGCGGATCGCGGGCTCTTCTTCGGCTCGATCCAAAAGACGCTGAGCCACCTGCTCTGGGGAGATGAGATGTGGCTGCACCGGTTTGCCGGCACGCCCCTGCCGGATGCTGCCGACATCGGCCGGTCGAGCGACATGTGGACGGACTGGTCGGACTTCGTCGACGAGCGGCGGCGGTTCGATGGCGTGATCGAAGCCTGGGCTGCTGATCTCGATCCGGCCTGGCTCGACGGCGATCTCAGCTGGTACTCGGGCTCCGCCAAGCGTGAGATCACGCGACCTCGGGCGCTCCTGGTCACCCATTTCTTCAATCACCAGACCCATCACCGCGCCCAGGTCCACGCGGCGCTGACGGGGCTCGGGATCGTCACCGAGGTCACCGACCTGCCGTTCCTGCCGGCGGCCGAGTGACTTTCAGCTGCCGGCGTCGTCGATCAGTGTCGTGGGCTTGGCCAGGCCCTCGAGGCCCGGGATGTCGCTGAAGACGACCTTTGGGCCTTGCACATCGACGCCGTAGGGGCCGAGCGTCGCGAAGGCGCGTGACAGGTTTTCCGGGGTCATGCCGAGGCGTGCGGCCAGGACCCGCTTTTCGATGCCGATCGTGAGCGAGTTGCCGCCACCGCCGTCACGATGGTGGCGCAACAGCCAGTTGGCGAGGCGCTCGGTGCCGGTGCGCAGCTTCTGGTTCTTCAGCTCCTTGACGGTGTCGCGGTAGCGTGTCGCCAGCTCGTCCGTCACAGCGCTCATGAAGGCCGTGTCGACGCGGATCGCCTCGCGCACCGCCTGTGCCGGGATCATCAGCACGCGCGATTTCTCGAGCGTGCGGGCCCGCTGCAGATAGACCTGGTCCTTGAGGACGGCGGCCAGGATGAAGGTGCCGACCGGGCGGACGAAGGAGAGCGTGGTCTCGCGTCCGGCGTGGCTCGCCCCCATCTCGACCAGGCCTTCGACGACGATATGCAGGAAGTCGGCTGGATCGTCCTCGTGGATCAACTCGACCCCGGGCGGGAAGCGCTGCAGGAAGCTGTTCGCGAGAAGATCGGCAAAGACCGTGTCGCGACAATCGCGGAACAACGGTAGGGCGCGAATTTCGTCGGCATCTCCCGGCCGCATCGACGGTCCTCTCCCACGTCTCCTTTTGCGTCGACCTTATCGCCGCGGTCTGCTCGACGCAACGCTTGATAAATATCAAGCCGCCAGAGACGTTTCTACCGTTACCAGTTTAACAATAGTAAAACTCTCGCAGAATTAAATCGTGAGTCCGACTTATTTGAACCTGCAAAGTCATCGTTCTTGATCTGGATCAAGAAGTTCCCCTGCCGGCCATGCTGAGACTTCCCAGTGCCGGCCCACGGTCGGCGATCTTGCAACCTTGGACAAGCGTGAGCGCCAGCATGCCGCAAAGCCCAACCGTCAGCCGCAGCGACCAGCGCCGAGCGCTCTCGGTCAGCACCGTCGCGTTTACCGCCTGCTTCGCGGTCTGGACGATCTTCTCGATCATCGGCATCCAG
Source organism: uncultured Alphaproteobacteria bacterium (assembly GCA_942491185.1). Taxonomy (GTDB): domain Bacteria; phylum Pseudomonadota; class Alphaproteobacteria; order Geminicoccales; family Geminicoccaceae; genus SLRI01. Next base: position 106,927 of record CALOAB010000020.1, read on the forward strand.
ATCAAGGAGGAGCTGGGCCTCTCGGAGACCCAGTTCGGCCTCCTGGTCGGCCTGCCGATCCTCACGGGCTCGCTGTCGCGCATCTTTCTCGGCATCTGGACCGACCAGTATGGCGGCCGGATCGTCTACGTCTCGGTCATGGTCCTGGCGGCGATCGCCACGCTCCTGCTCACCTGGGCCGACACCTATCTGACCACGCTGATCGCGGCCCTGGGCGTCGGGCTCGCCGGTGGCTCGTTCGCCGTCGGCATCGCCTATGTCTCGCGCTGGTATCCGACCAACCAGCAGGGCACAGCACTCGGGATCTTCGGCGTCGGCAATGTTGGTGCCGCGGTCACCAAGTTCATCGCCCCGTTCGTGCTGGTCGCCTATGGCTGGCAGACGGTGGCCAATGTCTGGGCCATCGTGCTCTTGATCATGGCCGCGGTCTTCTGGTTCACCACCAAGGACGACCCGGCACTGGTCGCCCGGCGTCAGCGCGGTGAGAAGCCAAGGGGCACGCTGCTCGAGCTCACGCCTTTGCGCAAGCTGCAGGTCTGGCGCTTCGCGCTCTACTACTTCTTCGTCTTCGGCGGCTTCGTGGCGCTGGCGCTCTGGCTGCCGCACTATTTGATCGGGGTCTACGGCCTCGACATCAAGAGTGCCGGCATGATCGCCGCCATCTATTCCATCCCGGCCTCGCTGTTTCGCGCCTATGGCGGCCATCTCTCCGACCGCTTCGGCGCGCGTGCGGTGATGTACTGGACGTTCGGCGTCGCCTTGCTCGTCCTCTTCATGCTCTCCTACCCGCCGACCGACTACGTGATCCGCGGGATCGGCGGCACGATCGCGTTCTCCACCGAGATGCGCCTCGCTCCGTTCATCGTCCTCATCTTCGTGCTCGGCTTCTTCATGAGCCTGGGCAAGGCCGCGGTCTACAAGCACATCCCGATGTACTACCCGGACCATGTCGGTGCCGTTGGCGGTCTCGTCGGCATGATCGGCGGCCTCGGCGGCTTCATCCTGCCGATCATCTTCGGCGTCATGAACGACCTGACGGGCGTCTGGACGAGCTGCTTCGCGCTCATGTTCGCCATCGTCGGCGTCTCGCTGCTCTGGATGAACGCCGCGGTGCGGCGCATGGAGCGGGCCGCCGTCGGCAAGGAGCTGGGCCAGCTGCCGCAGCTGCCCGAGTTCCAGGAGATCCACGAGCCGGCGAAGCACAAAGAGAGCAAGGCCGTGCTCACCGACTGGCGGCCGGAGGATGCCGGGTTCTGGGACAAGGAGGGCAAGGGCATCGCCCGGCGCAATCTTTGGATCTCGATCCCCTGCCTGCTGCTCGCCTTCTCGGTCTGGATGGTCTGGAGCATCGTCGTCGCCAAGCTGCCTTCGGTGGGCTTCGACTTCACCACGGGCCAGCTCTTTTGGCTCGCGGCCCTGCCCGGCCTGTCCGGTGCCACGCTCCGGATCTTCTACTCCTTCATGGTGCCGATCTTCGGTGGCCGGCTCTGGACGACGCTGACCACGGCATCGCTGCTGATCCCGGCCTTCGGCATCGGCTATGCGGTGCAGGACCCCGAGACGCCGTATCTGATCTTCCTGGTCCTGGCGCTGCTCTGCGGCCTCGGCGGCGGCAACTTCGCCTCCTCGATGGCCAATATCAGCTTCTTCTTCCCCAAGCGGGAGAAGGGCAACGCGCTCGCACTCAACGCCGGGCTCGGCAATCTCGGTGTGAGCGTCATGCAGTTCCTGGTGCCGATCGTGGTCACCGCCGGCGTCTTCGGCGCCATGGGCGGCGAGCCGCAGGTGGTCGATGAGAGCACCAGGCTCTGGCTGCAGAACGCGGGCTTCGTCTGGGTGCCGTTCCTGATCGTCGCCACGTTCCTCGCCTGGTTCGGGATGAACGACATCGCGTCGGCCAGGGCCTCCTTCGCCGAGCAGTCGGTGATCTTCAGCCGTAAGCACAATTGGATCATGTGCTGGCTCTACACCGGGACGTTCGGCTCCTTCATCGGCTACTCGGCGGGCTTCCCGCTGTTGATGAAGACCCAGTTCCCGGCGGTCGATGCGCTGCAGTTCGCCTTCCTCGGCCCGCTGGTGGGTGCCGTCTCTCGCGCCATGACCGGCTGGGTCAGCGACAAGTATGGCGGTGGCCGGGTCACGTTTTGGACCTTCCTCGGCATGATCGGGGCGGTTGCCGGCGTGCTCTTCTTCCTCGGCTACAAGGACCAGCCCTGGGCGTTCTACGGCTTCTTCTTGATGTTCATGCTGCTCTTCCTCGGCACCGGGATCGGCAACGCGTCGACCTTCCAGATGATCCCGCCGACGATGCGCAAGGAGATGGACCGGCTGATGCCAGAGGCCGATGCGGTCACCCGGCAGCGCCAGTCGGAGAAGGAGTCGGCGGCGATCATCGGCTTCACGTCCGCGATCGCGGCCTATGGCGCCTTCTTCATCCCGAAGAGCTACGGCACCTCGATCGCCATGAGCGGCGGGCCCGAGTTGGCGCTTTGGGGCTTCCTCATCTTCTACGTGAGCTGTCTCGCCATCACCTGGGTCGTCTACACGCGGCCGGGCGGTCACCTCCACGACATCGAGCGCAGGTCTGCGGCGACGCCCGCCAGCGCCGCGCCAGCGACGCGCTAGGGAGAGCACGATGAGCCATTTCCTCGACCGCCTCATGTTCCTCGACAAGAAGACGGGAACCTTCGCCGACGGCCACGGCATCACGACGGACGCCGATCGCAGCTGGGAGGAGGCCTATCGCAAGCGCTGGCAGCACGACAAGATCGTGCGCTCGACCCATGGCGTGAACTGCACCGGCTCCTGCTCGTGGAAGATCTACGTCAAGGGCGGCATCGTCACCTGGGAGACCCAGCAGACCGACTATCCGAGGACCCGGCCCGACCTGCCCAACCACGAGCCGCGCGGCTGCTCGAGGGGGGCCAGCTACTCCTGGTACATGTACTCAGGTGCCAGGCTCAAATACCCGCTGATCCGCTCGCGCCTGCTCAAGCATTGGCGCGCCGCTCGGGCCGAGATGTCGCCGGTCGCGGCCTGGGCCTCGATCGTCGAGACCAAGGAGAAGCGCGACGACTACATGCGCATCCGCGGTCATGGCGGGATGGTGCGCAGCACCTGGGACGAGGTGACGGAGATCATCGCCGCCGCCAACGCCTACACGGTCAAGACGCACGGCCCCGATCGGGTCATCGGCTTCTCGCCGATCCCGGCCATGTCGATGGTCTCCTATGCCGCCGGCTCGCGCTATTTGTCGCTGCTGGGTGGTGTCTGCATGTCGTTCTACGACTGGTATTGCGACCTGCCGCCGTCCAGCCCGCAGACCTGGGGCGAGCAGACCGACGTGCCGGAGAGCGCTGATTGGTACAATGCGGGCTTTCTGATGGTCTGGGGCTCGAACGTGCCGCAGACCCGCACGCCCGATGCGCATTTCTACACCGAGGTCCGCTACAAGGGGACCAAGTCGGTGGTGGTCAGCCCGGACTACGCCGAGGCCACCAAGTTCGCCGACATGTGGCTGGCACCCAAGCAGGGCACCGACGCAGCGCTGGCCTTGGCCATCGGCCACGTGATCCTGCGCGAGTACCACCTGGATCGCCAGGCCGCCTATTTCGAGGACTACGTCCGCCGCTACTCCGACATGCCGTGCCTGGTGAAGCTGGTCGAGAAGAACGGCCACTTCGTCGCCGACCGGCAGCTCCGCGCGTCGGACTTCGCGGGCGGCCTGGGCGAGACCAACAACCCCGAATGGAAGACGGTCGCCATCGACGAGGCGACGGGCCGGATCGTGTCACCCACGGGCTCGATCGGCTATCGCTGGGGGCAGACCGGCAAGTGGAACCTCGAGGCCAAGGACGGCAAGGGTGACGACGTCGAGCTGCAGCTGACGCTGGTGACCGAGCCCGAGGAGGTCGTGCCCGTGGCCTTCCCCTATTTCGGCGGCAGGGCCACCGAGCACTTCAAGAAGACCGACCACGGCGAGATCCTGCTCAAGAACATCCCGGCCCGTCGGGTGCAGCTCGCCGACGGCGACGCCCTGGTCGCCACCGTCTTCGATCTCTTCTGCGCCAATTACGGCCTCGATCGGGGGCTCGGCGGCGACAATGTCGCGACCAGCTATGACGACGACGTGCCCTTCACCCCGGCCTGGGCCGAGAACATCACCGGCGTGCCGCGCGACCAGATCATCCAGACCGCGCGTGAGTTCGCGACCAATGCGGAGAAGACCAAGGGCCGCTCGATGGTCATCTTGGGCGCCGGTCTGAACCACTGGTACCACATGGACATGAACTACCGCGGCATCATCAACATGCTGGTGATGTGCGGTTGCGTCGGCCAGTCGGGTGGCGGCTGGTCGCATTATGTAGGCCAGGAGAAGCTCAGGCCGCAGACCGGCTGGCTGCCTTTGGCCTTCGCGCTCGACTGGAACCGGCCGCCCCGGCACCAGAACTCCACCTCGTTCTGGTATGCGCATACCGACCAGTGGCGCTACGAGACGGTCACGGTCGACGAGATCCTCTCACCCACGGCACCCGAGGGTGACTGGCAGTGCTCGCTCATCGACTACAATGTCAGGGCCGAGCGGATGGGCTGGCTGCCATCGGCACCGCAGCTCAAGCAGAACCCGCTGACCATTGCCAAGGAGGCGAAAGCCGCCGGGCTCGAGCCCAAGGACTATGTCGCCAAGTCGCTCAAGGACGGCACGCTCGAGCTCTCCTGCCACGACCCGGACGACCCGGCCAACTGGCCGCGCAACCTGTTCGTCTGGCGCTCCAACCTGCTGGGCTCGTCAGGCAAGGGCCACGAGTACTTCCTCAAGCACCTGCTCGGCACGTCGAACGGCGTGATGGGCAAGAATCTGGGTGAGGAAGGCGGGGTCAAGCCCAAGGACGTCGTCTGGCACGACGAGGCGCCGGAGGGGAAGCTCGACCTCCTCGTCACCCTCGATTTCCGCATGTCCACGACCTGCGCCTTCTCCGACATCGTGCTGCCGGTGGCCACCTGGTACGAGAAGAACGACCTCAACACGTCGGACATGCACCCCTTCATCCATCCCTTGATGGCGGCGACCGATCCGGTCTGGGAGTGCAAGAGCGACTGGGAGATCTACAAGCTCATCGCCCAGAAGTTCTCGGCCGTCGCACCCGAGGTGCTGGGCGTCGAGACCGACGTCGTGCTGACGCCGCTGCTGCACGACAGCCCGGGCGAGCTGGCGCAGAGCTTCGAGGTCCAGGACTGGAAGAAGGGCGAGGTCGAGCCGATCCCCGGCAAGACCATGCCGCAGGTCGCCGTCGTCGAGCGCGACTACCCCAATCTCGGCAAGCGCTTCACCGCACTCGGCCCGCTGATGGACAAGATCGGCAATGGCGGCAAGGGCATCGCCTGGAACACCGAGACCGAGGTCGATCACCTCGAGGCGCTGAACGGCCGGGTCACCGAGGACGGCCCGACCAAGGGCATGGCCAAGATCGAGACCGACATCGACGCCACCGAGGTCATCTTGATGCTGGCGCCCGAGACCAATGGCGAGGTGGCGGTCAAGGCCTGGGAGGCGCTCTCCAAGGCCACCGGCCGCGAGCACGCGCATCTGGCGCTGGTCAAGGAGGACGAGAAGATCCGCTTTCGCGATATCGCGTCTCAGCCGCGCAAGATCATCTCCTCGCCCACCTGGTCCGGCATCGAGAGCGAGAAGGTCTGCTACAGTGCCGGCTACACCAACGTCCACGAGCTGATCCCCTGGCGCACGCTCAGTGGCCGCCAGCAGCTCTATCAGGACCACAAGTGGATGCTGGCCTTCGGCGAGGGCTTCGTCACCTGGAAGCCGCCGGTCGATCTGAAGACGGTGGCGCGCATCCAGGGCACGGTCGCGAACGGCAACCCGGAGGTCGTGCTCAACTTCATCACGCCGCACCAGAAATGGGGCATCCACTCCACCTATACCGACAATCTCTTGATGCTGACCTTGAGCCGGGGCGGTCCTGTCGTCTGGCTCAGCGAGGCCGACGCCAGGCAAGCGCAGATCGTCGATAACGACTGGGTCGAGGTCTACAACACCAACGGTGCCTTGACGGCCCGCGCCGTGGTCTCGCAGCGCGTCAATCCCGGCATGATCATGATGTACCATGCCCAGGAGAAGATGGTGAACACGCCGGGCTCGGAGGTCACCAAGAAGCGTGGTGGCATCCACAACTCGGTGACCCGGGCGATCCTCAAGCCGACGCACATGATCGGCGGCTACGCCCAGCTCTCTTACGGCTTCAACTACTACGGCACGGTGGGCTCCAACCGCGACGAGTTCGTCATCGTTCGCAAGATGAAGACGGTCGACTGGATGCAGGAGCCGCTGGGCCGGGCGCAAGTCGACAGTCGCCCGACGCCGACCAAGCAACCGGTGGCTCAGGAGGCCGCAGAATGAAGATCAGAGCCCAGATCGCGATGGTCTTGAACCTCGACAAGTGCATCGGCTGCCACACCTGCTCGGTGACCTGCAAGAACGTGTGGACCAACCGCGAAGGCATGGAATACGCCTGGTTCAACAATGTCGAGACCAAGCCCGGCATCGGTTATCCCAAGGAATGGGAGAACCAGAAGAAGTGGAACGGTGGCTGGACCCGCAAGTCCAACGGGCGGATCGAGCCCCGGATCGGCGGCAAATGGCGGGTGCTGGCGAAGATCTTCGCCAATCCCGACCTGCCGGAGATCGACGACTACTACGAGCCGTTCACCTTCGACTATGATTACCTGCAGTCCGCACCGGAGGTGAAGACGACGCCGACGGCGCGGCCCCGTTCGCTCTTGACCGGCGAGCGGATGGAGAAGATCGAGTGGGGGCCGAACTGGGAGGAGATCCTGGGCGGCGAGTTCGCCAAGCGCTCGAAGGACGTCAATTTCGAGGGTGTCGAGAAGGAGATCTACAGCACCTTCGAGAACACCTTCATGATGTACCTGCCCAGGCTCTGCGAGCACTGCCTCAACCCGAGCTGCGTGGCAGCCTGCCCGTCCGAGGCCATCTACAAGCGGGCCGAGGACGGCGTCGTGCTGATCGACCAGGAGCGCTGCCGCGGCTGGCGGATGTGCGTCTCGGGCTGCCCGTACAAGAAGATCTATTACAACTGGACCTCGGGCAAATCCGAGAAGTGCATCTTCTGCTATCCCCGGATCGAGGCGGGCCAGCCCACGGTCTGCTCGGAGACCTGTGTCGGGCGCATTCGCTACCTGGGCGTCATCCTCTATGACGCCGACGGCATCGAGAAGGCAGCCGCCACCCAAAACGAGCAGGACCTCTACGAGGAGCAGCTCAAGCTCTTCCTCGATCCGAGCGATCCGGCCGTCATCGAGCAGGCCCGCGCCGACGGCGTGCCCGAGGCCTGGCTCGAGGCCGCCCGGCACTCGCCCATCTGGAAGATGGCGATGGACTGGAAGATCGCCTTTCCGCTGCACCCCGAGTATCGGACCATGCCGATGGTCTGGTACGTGCCGCCGCTCTCGCCGATCCAGTCGGCAGCCGCCGCCGGCAAGATGGGCAGCGACGGCGAGATGCCCGATGTGCGGTCCTTGCGCATCCCGCTCCGCTACCTCGCCAACCTCTTGACCGCCGGCAAGGAGGAGCCGATCGCCACCGGCCTCGAGCGGATGCTGGCGATGCGCGCCTATATGCGGGCGAAGACCGTGGACGGGGTGATCGACGAGGCGATCGCGGCACGGGTCGGCCTCAAGGGCCAGGACATCGAGGAGATGTACCAGCTCATGGCGATCGCCAATTACGAGGACCGCTTCGTCATCCCGACCTCGCACCGCGAGGTGACCCACGACGATCCGTACGAGCTGCGCGGTTCCTGCGGCTTCAGCTTCGGCAATGCCTGCTCGAGCGGGACCAGCGACGCCACGCTCTTCTTCGGCGCGCCCAGACGCAAGAAGGCCAAGCCGCCAATGGAGGTCTCGTGATGGCCAAGACCTACAAAGCGCTCTCCGCGCTGCTCACCTATCCGACCGCTGATCTGCAGAATGCAGCGGACGACATCTCGGCCGTGCTGCAGGACGAGGGCCTGGTCCCGGTATCGGTGCTGCGACCGCTCTTGGCTCTCGTCGAGGAGATCGCCACGGCCGACCTCTACGACCTGCAGGAGCGCTACACCCTGCTCTTCGACCGCTCGCGCTCGCTGTCGCTGCATCTCTTCGAGCATGTCCACGGCGAAAGCCGCGACCGCGGCCAGGCCATGGTCGATCTGGCCCAGCACTACGATGCGCAGGGCTTCGTCATTGCCGCGAACGAGCTGCCCGACTTTCTGCCGCTCTTTCTCGAGTTCTTGAGCCAGATAGGTGCTGCGGAGGCGCACGAGCTGCTGCAGCAGCCCTTGCCGATCCTCGAGGCGCTGGCCGAGCGGCTGCACGAGCGCCGCTCGAGCTATGCGGCCGTGTTCGCAACGCTGGTCACCATTGCCGGTGGCAAGGGCGTGCCGGTGCCGCTCGGCACCTCGGCCGACGACGACCCGGAGGACTTCGAGGCGCTGGATCGGGCCTGGGAGGAGGCCGCCGTCAGCTTCGGCCCCGGCGACTGGGCCAATGGCGACGATGGTTGTGGCAAGGCGCGCCTCACCACCCGCATCCGTGCTGCGCTCCGCAGCGTTCACGCCCAACCCAACGATCCCGCCTGAGGGAGCCCGGCATGGCCATTTGGTACAACACCTTCTTCTTCGGCATTTACCCGTATATCGCGCTTGCCGTGATGATCCTGGGCTCGATCGTCCGCTACGATCGCGAGCCCTATTCCTGGCGCTCCGGCTCCAGCCAGATGCTGCGCAAGAAGCAGCTCTTCTGGGGCTCGAACCTCTTTCACATCGGCATCATCCTGCTCTTTCTCGGGCACTTCATCGGCCTGCTGACGCCGCATTGGGCCTATGCCTGGCTGATCGAGGCCTCGACCAAGCAGACCCTGGCGGTGACCGCGGGCGGCATCTTCGGCGGCATCTGCTTCATCGGCCTGACGCTTCTGCTGCACCGGCGGCTGACCGACCCGCGGATCAGGCTCACCAGCACGACCATGGACATCGCGATCCTGGTGATCTTGTGGGTCCAGCTGGCGCTCGGCCTCGCCACGCTGCCGTTCTCGGTCCAGCACAGCGACGGCAGCACCATGCTGGTGCTGGCCGAGTGGGCGCAGCGCATCCTCACCTTCCGGGGCGACGCGGCACCGCTGGTCGCCGGCACGGACTGGCCCTACCAGCTGCACATCATCTTGGGCCTGACGATCTTCCTGCTCTTCCCGTTCTCGCGGCTGGTGCACATCTGGAGCGTGCCGGTCCGCTATGTCTGGCGGCAGGGCTACCAGGTGGTGCGCGAGGGGCACTCGCAGCGGCAGGGCGGCCCGGTCGGCACGCCAGGCCAGCGCCACAAGAAGCTGCATCCGGCGGAGTAGGACACTTGGAAATCTTCAATCTCGAGGCGCGGCCGGGCTTTCGTCCGCCGCCGCCGGTCACGGTCGACGGCACGCAGATCAGTGAGGCGGCCATCGCCCAGGAGGCGCAGCACCACCCGGCGGATACGCCGGACGCCGCGCGTGAGGCGGCAGCTTCAGCGCTCGTGGTGCGCCATCTGCTGCTCGCCGAGGCGGCGCGGCTGGCGATCGTGCCCGAGCCGGAGACCGATGCAGCCGGCCGGCGTGAGACCACCGAGGAGGCGCTGATCTCGACACTGTTGCGCCAGGAGGTCGTGGTGCCGACGGCGGACGCGGTGGCGGCCAGGCGCTACTACGATACCAATCCGGAGCGCTTCACGACGGTGCCGCTGTTCGAGGTGCGGCACATCCTTTTTGCCGCCGATGCGCGCGAGCCGGAGAGCTATGCCCGGGCGATGGCCAGCGCCGAGGAAGCGCTCGCCGGTTTGTTGCTGGATCCCGCGTCGTTTCCGGCGCTCGCCAAGGCGCTCTCGGCGTGTCCGTCGGCGGCAAGCGGCGGCAATCTGGGCCAGGTGACGGCGGATCAGCTGACGCCTGCCTTTGCCGAGGCGCTGGTCACAGCCGAGCCGGGCGCGGTTCACCCGAAGGCGGTCGGCACACCTTACGGCATCCACCTGATCTTTCTGGAGCGGCGGATCGACGGCCGGCAGTTGCCGTTCGACATGGTCGAGACGAAGATCAAGGACTTCCTCGAGGCGCGTGTCTGGCACCACGCGGTTCGCCAATATGTCGGCATTCTCCTCGGCCGCGCCGCTGTCAGCGGGGTGACGCTGGAGAGCGCCGGCTCGCCGCTGGTGCAATAGGCGAGGGGGGCGACCATGCTCGGCAGGATCGTTGAGGAGCTGGCCCAACCGGGTGTCGCCGAGGCGACGCTGATCGAGGCGGGTGAGCTGGCGCTGCTCGCCCGGCTGGAGGCTGCGGCTGATGCGCTGGCGATGCCGCCTGGCGAGCTTGCCGCCTTCATCGCCCGGCGCTGGCTGGCGGCGGCCGGTGAGGAAGATTGGCTCGGGCTCGTTGCCGCCATGGGGCGCAGCGACCGACCGGGCCTCGCAGCCCTGGTCGCGATGCTGCAGCAAGCCCTGGCCGAGCTCGACCGCAAGCAGGCGGCCGGCGGCGTGGCTGTCAGTCCGGTCGCTCACGATCGGCGAACAGCCGGCTCGCCATTCGGGCCATGATCAGGATAGTGGCCGGCGCCACGACGAGCAGGAGGACGGCCGTGATCAAGACATCCATCGATGAGCTTCCGTGCTGACCCCCGTCCACGAGCAAGCTGTCAAATCGGTCGCGGCGCCGACATGTCAAGCAAGCTGGTCATCGCCCTTGCCGCATTGCACAATGATTTCTGGAAAATCTGGCACGCGCCGCCGTTCCGGGCGAGGACGAACCTGCGATGATCGACGATCTTCTGGCAAGGAACCGCCTTTGGTCCGTCAACCGTTCCAAGGCCGACCCCGATTTTTTCCCCAGGCTCGCCCGGCAGCAGCGACCGGACTACCTTTGGGTGGGTTGCGCCGATAGCCGGGTGCCGGCCAATGACATCGTCGGGCTCGACCCGGGCGAGCTCTTCGTCCACCGCAATGTCGCCAATCTGGCACCACCCTCGGACATCAACTTCCTTTCGGTGCTCGCCTTCGCGGTCAACGCGCTCGAGGTGAAGCATGTCATCGTCTGTGGCCATTACGGCTGCGGTGGCATCAAGGCGGCGTTCAGGGACGAGCGCAACGGCATCGTCGACCATTGGCTGGAGCCGGTCCGCGCCAGCTACCGGCGGCATCGGCAGCAGATCGATGCGATCGGCGGCGAGGCCTATCGGATCGACGCGCTCTGCGAGTTCAACGTCCGCGACCGGGTCAAGGACGTGGCGAGCACGACCATCGTCCGCGACGCCTGGAAGAAGGGTCAAAGTCTCGCGATCCACGGCTGGATCTACTCCCTGGCCGACGGCCTGATCCGCGATCTCGAGGCCACCGTCACCGGCCCCGCCGACGTCGACTAGGGCCGGGCTGCGCCGGCCGAGGAGCGTTGCCGTTAGCCGTCACACCCGTGCCACGCTCCTTGAACCTCGAGTGTGGTTTCTCGTCTGTTCTCGTCAACCGCCAATTTGCATCGGCGTCCTGGCGTCAGAGGTCGAGTTTGGCATTGCATCTTGGTCTATAATCCCGCAGATTTCCTGCGTTCCCAATAGCCTGCTGCAGGTTTCGGTCTTTGTTAGAGAGCCTCTAGATGTCGATGAGTGTCGGCAAATAAAGACATGGGTGCCTGGGTCATGTTGTTTGAGAGCAGCAAGAAAAGTTTCAGTGCGCGCAATTTGCCGTCTCGTCGTTTTGCGTGTCTGGCCGGCGAAGGCTGAGGCTCTTGTCTTTCAACTCTTGGCTGAAGTGGGAATTTCAGTGCCTGGCAGGCGTCCACTGACTGTTGGTGGGGGGCATGAGGTTTTCTGGGTGTTGAGGTGACGTCTGTGCGACGGACTGGGCGGCTGACTGTAGCGCTCGTTGCCGGCTGCCCCTTTCCCTGGGCGCGTGGCACGCCGGCGCGCATCCTCGGCATGGCGCGCGCGCTGCACGAGGCGGGTCATGCGGTTCATGTCATCGCCTATCCGATCGGTGATCTCGATCGCAAGCTGCCGTTCCAGGTGCACCGGAGTGCTCGCTTGCCGTTCTACCGGCGCACCGCGCCCGGTGCCGATCCGCTCAGGCTGGCCTGCATGTTGCCGATGCTCGCGGCCGAGGTCGCTCGCGTCGTGCGCAACAACCCGATCGACGTCATTCACGCGCATCATTACGAAGGCCTGCTCGCCGCCTGGCCGGCGAAGCGCCTGCGCCGCGTGCCGCTCGTCTACGATGCGCACACGACCCTGGCCGGCGAGCTGCCCTACTACCGGGTCGGCTTGCCGCGCCCTTGGACCGTGGCCGTGGGGCGTTCGTTGGACTCGCGTTTGCCCGGGCTCGCCGATCACACCATCGCGACCAGCCAGCACATCGCTGCCGAGCTGATGGGCGACGGCATGCCGGCCGAGCGGGTGAGCGTCATCGGCAATGGGATCGAGGATTCGTTCGTCGCCGGGCCGCACGACGAGACGCCGCCGGACGATGGCATCGAGCGGATCTGCTATGCCGGCAATCTCGCCCCGTATCAGGGGATCGACACCTTGCTGGCGGCCTTTGCCGAGGTTGCCGCCGCGCGGCCGAAGGCGCGTTTGCTGCTCGTCACCGAATCGAGCTTCGAGCCCTATGCCCGGCAGGCAGCACGGCTCGGCATCGCCGAGCGCATCGATGTCGAGACGCCGCCACCGCCGCATGCGCTCGGCACCCGCCTCGCTGTTGCGACGGTGCTGGTCAATCCGCGCGCCGAGTGCCCGGGCTACCCGCTGAAGCTGTTGAACTACATGGCCGCCGGGCGGGGTATCGTGTCGTTTCGCGACTCGGCGCGCGATCTCACGCATGGCGTCGATGCCTGGCTCGTCGACGAGCCCACGGCGCCGGCCTTGGCCCAGGGCCTTCTCGCCATGCTGAGGGAGCCCACCCGCGCTGCAGAACTGGGCATGGCGGCGCGCCGCCGGGTGGTCGAGAACCTCACCTGGTCGCGCATCGTGGCCAATCTCGAGACCGTCTATCGCCGGTTGGTGGCGGTCGAGGACGGCGCTGCCGACCCGGTCGAGGCAGCGGTTCAAGAGCCTGCCTCCGTGCGGGCCGGTTTCTCCGGCGGCGAATAGGCTCATGCAGGCTTGGGGTGAGTCTCCGGCCGAGCTCGGTGCTGTGGTCATCAACTACAATGGCGGCGCCAAGGTCGTGCGGGTGATCGAGGCGCTGGCCGAGCTGGCGCCGGAGATCACCGAGATCATCGTCGCCGACAACGGCTCCACCGACGACAGCCTCGCCGAGATCCGCGCCCGTTTTCCGACTGTGGACATCCTGGAGCTCGGCGCCAATCTCGGCCTGCCGAATGCCCGAAACGCGGGCCTCGCTCGGGCCAGGAGCCGCTATGTCCTGCTGCTCGATGCCGACATCTACGTCACGCCGGGCTGCACCGCGGCCATGCTGGACATGGCAAAGCGCTACGCTGCGGCCGTCGTCTGCCCGCGCATCGTTCTCGTGCCGGACGGCAGCATCGTTCAGTGTGACGGTGCGGCACCCCATTTCGTCGGCACGCTGGCCTTGCTCAACGCCGATGTCGAGCGCCGACTGCCGCCGGTGCCCGCAGGCCCCGTCGGCGGGCTGATCGGCGCTGCGATGCTGCTCGATCGTCAGGTCGTCATCGATGCGGGTGGCTTCAACGAGCTCTACTTCTTCTATTTCGAGGATCTCGAGTTCTCCCTGCGCATGCGTTTGCTAGGCCATGAGATCGTGCGGGCGCCGGCAGCCATCGTCGAGCACGAGCGCGGCCAGGGAACCGTCGGCCTGTCGTTCCGCGGCAAGGGCAGCTACCCGAAGCGCCGGGCCTATCTCGGCATGCGCAATCGCCTGCTGACCATTGCGCTGTGCTACAGCGGGCGCACGCTGCTGCTCCTGGCACCGGTCCTGATCGCCTACGAGCTCGCCACGATCGCCTTTGCCGTGAGCCGTGGCTTCATCAAGGAATGGTGGTCCGGCTGGTCGTGGCTCTTCGCCAATCGCCAGGAGATCCTCAGCCAGCGCCACGCCCTGCAACAGCGTCGGGTCAGGCCGGATCGCGAGCTCTTCACGGCGACGCCCCTGCCGCTCGCCGCAGGCGTGTTCGAAGGCAGGTGGCTGCGCCGGGCGATCGGCGTCTTCGATAGTGGCCTTACCGCTTATTGGCGGCTGGTCGAGCGCTGGACCTGAAAGAGGCCTAGATGAACACACTGCAGCAATCCTTCGCGGATTACATGGCCTATCGGCGGCGCCGCAAGACCGGTCCTGCCGGCGACAACCCGTTTGGCCAGCCGATTGGAGGGCGTGAGCGGCGTTGCGCCTACTGTGGCGGCGGGTGTTTTCGTTGCCAGCTTCGGCATTTGGCCGAGATCGACCCGGCCCTTGGGCATAGCCCGCAGCAGCCGTCTGATTCGTCCACACATGTGTGATCTCTCACTGTCGCCGCCGTGCGCCGGGAGATTGAGACCGGCAGTTTACAGCCGACAACGCCGCCAGGCCTGGTGCCGGGCGGCTGCCTCGTCGTCTTGCGGGCGTTGCACACCGAAGACAGGCGAGCCCGGCAGCGACAGCGCCTGGGCAGAGGCGATCATCGGCGTCGAGAAAGACGAGATAGGCGCTTTGGCTGGCCTCGAGTCCGGTATTGCGCGCGGCCGAGAGCCCGCCATTCTCGCGCCGGATGAGACGGATCGGCAGGCGCTCGGCATAGGGTGCGACCGCAGCGCTGACGTCATCGGGCGAGCCGTCATCGACGACGATGATCTCGGCCGGCAAAGGCTGCTGCTCCGCGCAACTCTCGAGCGCCTCGCCCAGGAGATGCGCCTGTCGGTAGCAGGGAATGATGATGGCGACCGGTGCCGGCATCATGCCGCTCTCAGCCAAGCTCTCAGGCACCGGCAACGGCCTCGGCGGCGAGCAGCGATTCGAGGCCACTTTCGAGCCCGGTCGTTGCGCGAAAGCCGATCAGCGCCTCGGCGCGTGCTGGATCACCGACCGAGGCCGCGATATCGCCGGCGCGGGGCGGAGCATGGGCGATCGCGACCTCGCGGGCCGCGGCGATCATCACGTGTCGGGCGAGATCGGCGATCGAGGTCGGCTTGCCGGTGCAGACATTGCAGACCAAGGCTTCCGCCTGTCCGGGCACCTGTGGGCTGGCGCATCGCCGCATCGCCGCCTGCAATGCCTGCACCACGTCGCCGACGAAGACGAAGTCCCGGGTCTGCCCACCATCGCCGTACAGCGTCACCTCGAGACCGCGGCTGATCCGGTCCGCGAAGATCGAGATCACCCCGCTATAGGGCGAATCGGGCCGCTGTCCGGGGCCGTAGACATTGAAGAAGCGCAAGCCCGCATTGGCCACGCCGTGGATCGTTGCCGCCACCCGGCCGTGCAGCTCGGAGCCGAGCTTGTCGGCGCCGTAGGCGGTGAGCGGTGCCGGGGCCATGGATTCCGCGATCGGCAGCACCGATTGGGCGCCGTACACGGCGGCGGACGAGGCGTAGACGACCGGTAGCGCATGGCTGCGGGCGGCATCGAGCACGGCCACGGTGCCGCCCTGGTTCACCCGATGCGTCCACAGCCACTCCTCGTTGGAGCGGGCCACCGAGGCGATCGCCGCCAAGTGGTAGATGCCTTGCGTGCCGGCGGCCGTCGCGGCGACCAGCGCCGCATCGGTGATGCAGCCCCGGACCAGCTCGACGCAAGCTGGCAGCGCAGCGGCACGGCCGGTCGACAAATCGTCGAGCACGACCACGCTGTGGCCTGCCGCCACGAGCGCGCCTGCCAAATGCGCGCCGATGAAGCCGGCGCCGCCGGTAACCAGATACCGCATGCCTGGGTAAGTCCCGAACCACCTTGCGCCGGTCACGGATCACGTGGGGCGAGCCGCGCAGCCCATGGGCGGAGCGTCCGCCGATTGGCGCGTTTGCGCTAACCCGCAACCGCCTCCAAGCGCAAGTGCTTATCAAGCCTGCCGCGCATCATCTGCGGCCCCAAATGGCCGGCTTGCCATGTTGCAACGGACGGTGCTGATCTGCCGTTCATCCCATCAGCCGGTCGCGACAGCTGACGGCGGCAGCTGCAATCCCGGCGGCTGAAACACGACGCAGATGACCGTCCCTGACCACGACAGCACCCTCGACCAGGAGATCGCGGACCGGCAAGGGGCCGCACAAGACGAGGGCTGCGACGGGGTCCCAGGCGCCGACAGTGGCGAGGCCGGTGACGTCGAAGATGGCGATGTCGGCGCGCTTGCCGACGGCGAGCGAGCCGCAATCACCGCGACCCAGCACCCTGGCACCGCCAAGGGTCGCGATCTCCAGGGCCTCGCGGGCGCGCATGGCATCCGCGCCATTGGCGACGCGCTGCAGCAGCATGGCCTGGCGCGCCTCGGCGAGCAGGTGGCCGGAATCGTTCGAGGCCGAGCCGTCGACGCCGAGGCCGACCGTGACCCCGGCGTCACGCATGGCCCGGACCGGCGCGATGCCGGAGCCGAGCCGGCAGTTCGAGCAGGGGCAGTGCGCCACGCCGGTGCCGGTCCGGGC
Source organism: uncultured Alphaproteobacteria bacterium (assembly GCA_942491185.1). Taxonomy (GTDB): domain Bacteria; phylum Pseudomonadota; class Alphaproteobacteria; order Geminicoccales; family Geminicoccaceae; genus SLRI01. The sequence continues at coordinate 123,531 of CALOAB010000020.1, forward strand.
GAAGAGGTCGATCTCGCACGCATCCAGCTTGACGCAGTGGGCGTGCCAGACGTCGGCGCCCGTCCAGCCGAGATCCTCGGCATACTGGCCGGGCCGGCAGCCGAAATGCGCCAGCGAGTAGGCGACATCCTCGTCGTTCTCGGCGAGGTGGGTGTGCAGCATCACGCCCTTGTCGCGCGCCAGGAGTGCGGTGTCCCGCATCAGCTCACGGCTGACCGAGAAGGGCGAGCAAGGTGCGAGGCCGACGCGGACCATCGCACCCGGCCGGGGATCGTGGAAGGCGTCGATGACCCGGATGCAATCCTCGAGGATGGCGGCTTCGGTCTCGACCAGATCGTCCGGCGGCAGGCCGCCGGCGCTGCGCCCGATGCTCATCGAGCCGCGGGTTGCGTGGAAGCGAAGGCCGATCTCGGCCGCCGCCTCGATCGTGTCGTCGAGCCGGGCGCCGTTGGGGTAGAGGTAGAGATGGTCCGAGCTCATCGAGCAGCCGGAGAGCGCCAGCTCGGCCAGCCCGAGGAGGGCCGAGACGCGTATCTCCTCCGGCCCCATCCGCGCCCAGATCGGATAGAGCGTCTCGAGCCAGCCGAAGAGCAGCGCGTCCTGCCCGCCAGGCACGGCGCGGGTCAGCGTCTGGAAGAGGTGGTGGTGGGTGTTGACCAGGCCAGGCGTGACGACGCAGCCGGTGGCGTCGATCACATTGTCAGCAGCCGGGTAGGTTGCCGCGCTCGATCCGACGGCGGCAATGACACCATCCTTGATCAAGATGTCGCCATCCGCGATCTCGCGCCGCTGGTCGTCCATCGTGACGACCGCGAGCGCCTTCTTGATCAGAGTTGTGGCCATTGCCGCCGCCTATCGGCTGTGCCTGCCGCTCAGTGCCGGTAGGCCGGGTCGTCGTCATGGCTGTGGCCGGCCATGCCGCCGGAGATTTCCTCGGTGGCCTCGTCGGCCAGCTCTTCCGGCAGCAGGAGGTTGAGGGCGATGGCGAGGAAGGCGGCGGGTAGCAGGCCCGAGGTCAGGAGCACGCGGAGCGTGTCCGGCACATGCTGCAGCGCGCCGGGCTCGAGCTGCAGGCCGAGGCCGACGGAGATCGAGACCGCGAAGATCACCATGTTGCGCCGGTTCCAGGTGACGTCGGCGAGCATGCTGATGCCGGCGGCCACGACCATGCCGAACATGACGATCACGCCGCCGCCCAGCACCTCGATGGGCACGGTGGTGATCACGGCACCGACCTTGGGCAGGAGGCCGCAGGCGATCAGGAAGAGGGCGCCGATGGTCACCACGTGGCGGCTCATCACGCCGGTCATGGCGATCAGCCCGACATTCTGGCTGAACGAGGTGTTCGGCAGCGCGCCGAAGAAGCCGGCAAGCGCCGTGCCGATGCCGTCGGCGTAGGTGGCGCCGGTGATCTCGGTGTCCGTGGCCTCGCGGCCCGCCCCGCCCTTGGTGATGCCGGAGACGTCGCCCACGGTCTCGATCGCCGAGATGACGGCCATGAGGCAGAAGCCGATCACGGCAGCGGCGGTGAACTCGATGCCGAAGGGAAAGGGCTGTGGCAGGGCGAAGGTGGCCGCCCGCTCGACAGCGGCGAAGCTGACCATGCCCATGAGGAAGGCAACGGCATAGCCGACGATCAACCCGATCAGGACCGCTGCCACGGAAATCAGCCCGCGGGTGAAGAACTTGATGGCGAGCGTGACGACGACGACCACGATGGCGACGAACCAGCTCGAGGCCGCACCATACTCGGGCGTGCCGATCTTGGGCACGCCACCGGCCGCGTACTGGATGCCGACCTTGACCAGGGCCAGGCCGATCATCACCACGACCAGCCCGGTGACCAGTGGTGGGAGCGCGAAGCGGATGCGGCCGATGAACAAAGCGAGGAAGGCGTGGAAGAAGCCGCCGATGATCACGCCGCCCATCACGGCCGCCATCGCATCGACCCCCTTGCCGGCGACCAGCGGGATGGCGATCGGCAGGAAGGCGAAGCTGGTGCCCTGGACGATGGGCAGTCGCGCACCGATCGGCCCGATGCCTACCGTCTGCAGGAGCGTCGCCGCACCGGCGAACAGCATCGACATCTGGATCATGTAGACGAGATCGCTGATCCCGGGCGTGCCGAAGCCGAAACCCGCAGCACCAGCGATGATGATCGCCGGCGTGACGTTGGAGACGAACATGGCGAGCACGTGCTGCACGCCCAGAGGCACCGCCTGCATCAATGGCGGCAGATAGTTGGGGTCGCGACGCTGCTCGGCGGTGCCGATCGAGGACCCTACTGCCATGCTGCTCATCCTTACGCGCTGCCGCGGTCTGTCGAACGCTGGCGTATCGCTCAGACCGTAATTGTCCAAGTCTTTTCGTAGAAATGCTCAGCAAGGTTCGTGCCGGGGCCGACGCGATCGACGATGAGGAAGTCGCCTGGCCGATCGAGTGGCGTCAGGACGCCGTGCCAGGTGTTGCGCCGGTAGCTGATCCCCTGGCCCGGGCTGGTGAGGAAGGCCAGCGGCCGGCCCGGCACGCCGTTCTCGTCCGGTGCGACGACGACGAGGAACGGGTCCGGCTGCAGCGGCATGAAGACCTGGCTGCCCAAGGGGTGCCGCTCGACCATCTCCAGCGTCAGCGGCAGCGTGTAGGGCCGGCCATGGCCGATGCTGATCGCGACCTCGCCGTCTGGGCCAACCGCCTCGGCCCGGGCCAGATCGTGAAAGCGGTCGCACATGCCGCGATTGATCTGAAAGCTGGGCTCGCCCTGGGCCTCGATCACCTCGCCGAACGGCGCGAAGGCCGCAGCCGTGAGCGGCGCTGCCCGGATGAGCCGATCGCTCATGCGGTCTGGCCCCAGAGCCGAAGCCGGCTGACCCCACCATCGGGAAAGATGTCGAGCCTGACGTGGGTCACCGGGCCCAGATCATGCAGCTCGCTGGCGAATGTGTGCTCGGCATCGGCGCCGAGTGGTTGGCGATCGAGCAGCAGCGGCCAGAACATCGCCGAGGTGACGACCGCCTGGTCCAGGTCGCCCTTGAAGTCGCTGAGATCGGCCGCGCGGAGCGCTGCGCCATCGGGGTAGTTGCCCTTGTAGTGGCAGGTGTCGATCAGGGCGCGGGTGATGCGGCCCTTGGCACCCAGCTCGACGATCAGCCAGTCATTGCCGGGCTCGCGCAGCCGTCGGGTCTCCCAGCCATCGCCCATGTTGAGGCCGCGGCCCGGGGCCAGGAGTCGCTGGTACGCGCCGAAATGGGCATTCGAGAAGGCGACGACGCGGCCGCCGGCGAGTGCCGAGGCGAGATCGATCTCGCCGGTCACGTCGGCCGCCATGACCGGTCGGCCATAGACGCGCAGCCTCGCGATCCCGCCGTCGGGGTAGATGTGCAGGCGCAGATGGCTCCAGACGGCATCGCTCGCGCAAGGAAAGAAATGCTGTGCGGATGGGCCCAAGGGCTGCATCGCCACGATCTCCTGCCATGTCGTGCCGTCGTCTGGGTCGCCCTCGACGCGGCAGGCCTCGATCCGGCAGGCGGGTGGGTAGTTGCCGGTGAAGTGCGCCGTGTCGACGTCGAAGCCCTGGATGCGTCCGGCGGCGGCAAGGGCGATCACCGCGTGGTCGTGCCCGCCATTGCGGCGTCGCCGCGTCTCCCAGCCGTCCATCCACTTGCCGTGATCGTCGTAGCGGTCCGGGTAGAAGACAGCCGGCGCGTCCTCCAGCAGCCGAGCCAGCGGCGCGAAGAATTCGTCCGAGGCGTTCACCGCCCGTGCACCGAGGCCTGCCGAGGCGAGGTTGATCCCGGTCTCGGCGAAGCGTGGCTTGGTTTGTTCGTTACTTGGTTGCATCGACAACTCTCTTTCTAACCGGTCAGCATGTCGGCGAGGCGAAGCCGCGCGATCGTCAGCACCTCGTTGGCAGCCGTCTGCAGCTCGGTTTCTCGGTCCTGGCCGATCCGTCGCTCGAAGGCGTCGAGGATCTCGGTCTTTTGACGACCCTTCACGGCCATGATGAAGGGGAAGCCGAAGCGCTCGACATAAGCCGCGTTCAGCTCCTGGAATCGGGTCCGCTCGGCGTCGGTGAGGGCCGAGAGCCCGGCCGAGGCCTGCTCGGCCGTCGATTCCGCGGTCAACCGCTTGGCCTCGGCGAGGCGGCCGGCGAGATCGGGATGCGCCTTGAGCACGGCCAGGCGCTCCTCGGCGGTGCTTGAGCGAAACACCCGCGCCATGGCGCTCCACAAGCCGATCGGCGTATCGTGCGCCGGCCCGAGCTCCAGCTGATGGGCGCGCTCGGCGACCCAGGGCGAATGCTCGAAGACGCCGCCGAACTGGGCAACGAAGGCGTCTTGGCTCATCGCTGACGGCCGCTCACCAGAAGCTCGTGGCGGATGCCTTTCGTGCCAATGCCGCGCGATGTCGATGCGGCGCGCGAACCAGACCTTCTCATGGGCATGGCAATATTCGAGGAACCGCACCAGCGCCGCCGAGCGCCCGGGCCGGCCGGCGAGGCGGCAGTGCAGCCCGACGCTCATCATCTTCGGCCGGCCGGCCTCGCCCTCGCGGTAGAGCTCGTCGAAGCTGTCCTTGAGATACTGGTAGAACTGCTCGCCGGAGTTGAAGCCCTGCGGCGTCGCGAAGCGCATGTCGTTGGCGTCGAGGGTGTAGGGCACGATCAACTGCTGCCGCCCGGCATGCTCGTGCCAATAGGGCAGGTCGTCGGCATACGAGTCGGCGACGTAGAGAAAACCGCCTTCCTCAGACGCCAGGTCGACCGTGTTGATCGAGCAGCGGCCGGTGTACCAGCCAAGCGGGCGCTCGCCGGTCACCTCGGTGTGCAGCCGGATTGCGTCTGCCATGTCGGCGCGTTCGGCCTCGGGCGTATGGTCCTTGTACTCGATCCATTTCAGGCCGTGGCTGGCGATCTCCCAGCCGGAGGTCTGCATCGCATCGACCTGCTCGGGCGATCGGGCCAGCGCCGATGCCACGCCATAGACCGTGACCGGCACGTCGTACTCGGCAAAGAGGCGATGCAGCCGCCAGAAACCGGCCCTGGCGCCGTATTCGTAGATCGATTCCATGTTCCAGTGGCGCTGCCCCGGCCAGGCCGCGGCACCGACGATCTCCGAGAGGAACGCTTCCGACGCGGCGTCGCCATGCAGGATGCAGTTCTCGCCGCCTTCCTCGTAGTTCAGCACGAGCTGCACGGCGATCCGCGCGTCATCGGGCCAGTCGGCCGCGGGCGGCTCGGCCCCGTAGCCCCGCATATCTCTCGGGTAGCGCTTCATCTCTCCGCCCGCTCCTGCTGCCAGCTCGGCACGGGCGATAAGAAGTCCGAGCGGCGACCAAACGCAACTCGAAACTCGGGCGCCGGACGTGCGCCACGGGTGGCGAGGGACGTCGGCATGGCAGCTGCGTCGCTCCTCGAGGCAGTGAGCAAGCGGCGATGCTGCGCCGGTTCTCCTTGCCTGCCGATGCGGCTACCCTCTCGGCCATGACCATTCGGCTCGACGAGAACGCAGCGGCAGCGAAGCCGGCGGCGGCGGACGTACCGGCGCCGTCGCGTGTCGTTCGGGTGCGTCGCCGCGCTTTGAGCATTGTCGGTGTTTCGCTGCTCGGGCTGGTCGTGGGCGTACCGGCGGCCCTCCTCGCCATCGGCTTCGTCGAGGCCATTCTCTGGCTCAATGAGCTCCTGCTGGTGTCGGCCTATGCGCGGGTTCAATACTCGGCGACGCCGCTGGTCATCATCTTCGCGACGCTCGCCACGCCGACGCTCGGTGGGCTGGTCGTTGGCCTGATCGTGCAGCGCTGGATCAAGGAGGGTCGCGGGCTCGGGCCCCCCGATGCCATCCTCGCCGTGCAAACCCGCGAGCGCCTGCCGTCGTTGAAGAGCGGGATCGCTTCCAGCGTGGCCGCACTCCTCTCGCTCGGCTGTGGTGCGTCGGTCGGCCAGTACGGGCCGCTCGTCTATCTGGGAGCACTCATCGGCGGGCTTGCGGCGAAGCTCGAGCGGCAGATCAGCGACCTCGGTGGCATTGCCATTGCGTGTGGCGTCGCAGCAGCGATCGCCACCGCCTTCAACGCCCCCATCGCGGGCCTGGTCTTCGCGCACGAGGTCATCCTGCGGCACTACTCGATGCGCGCCTTCGCGCCGGTGGCCGTTGCCGCCGCCACCGGCCATGTCATCGACAATGTCGTCTTCAGCCGAGAGGTCCTGCTCCTCGTCCATTTCGACGGTGTCGGCCACGGCTACGAGTTCCTGCTTTTCGCGCTGCTCGGCGTGCTCAGCGCGTTGCTGGCTTTCGCCTACATGCACGCGCTCTTGGCCGGCGCTCGGCTGGGTGCCTGGATCAAGTGGCCGCCGCCGGTCAAGACCGCGATCGCCGGACTGGCGCTTGGGCCTGATGGCGCTCTGGGTGCCCGAGATCCTCGGCATCGGTCTCGACACGCTGCGCTTCGCCACCATCGAGGGCGCCTTCGAGATTCCCGAGCTCGTCGTCTTGATCATCGCCAAGATTCTGGCGACGGCACTCTGTCTCGGCCTCGGGTTCATCGGCGGGGTCTTCAGCCCAGCACTGCTTATCGGCGTGCTGGGCGGCACGCTCTATGGCATGACCGCCGCCCTCGTCCTGCCGTTCGAGCTCTCCGGCGTCGTGCCTTATGCCATCTCCGGCATGATGGCGGTCACCAGCGCTGTCATCGGCGCCCCGCTGACGACCATCCTCATCGTCTTCGAGCTGACCCGGAACTACGACTTGACCATCGCCGCCATGGTCGCCGTGGTGCTCTCCAACCTCGTCAGCTACCGGGCCTTCGGCCGCTCGCTATTCGACGTCCAGCTCTTGGGCCGCGATGTCGATCTCTCGCTCGGCCGTGACATGGCGATCCTCGGCAATCGGGCGGTCAAAAGCATTATGTTGCCTGCCGCCCTGCGGTTTCGCCCGGCCGACACGGTGGGCGATCTGCTGGCCGGGCTCGGCAGCACCCAGGCGAGCGAGGCCGTGCTGATCGACGGCGACGAGCGGTTCATCGGCGTGCTGCGGCTGCAGGATGCGGTGACCAAGCCGCCGGCCACCCCGCTCGCCGAGATAGCTAGGACCGGCGGTGTGGTTTTTGCCGAGACGACCACGCTCTGGGATGCGATTGGCCTGTTGCGTGAGGTGCCGGAGACCACCGTGCCGATGGTCGATGAAGATGGCAGGCTGTTGGGCCTGGTCCCCAAGGCTGCGGTGATCGACAGCTATCTCGAGGCGATGAACGAGCGGAGGCGCGAGGAAAATGCGGCCTGACCGGAACCGCTGCCCGGCCGTCGCCCTCTGCATGGTGGTGGCTGCATTGTTGTTCTCAGTGCCGGCGGCGGTCTTGGCGGAGACCCGAACGCTGACCATTGCGACGTGGGGAGGCGCCTACGAGGCCAGCCAGTGGGAGGCACTGTTCGAGCCGTTCACCGCGGCCACCGGTATTCAGATCGAGACCGTTCCTTATGCCGGCGGCGTCGAGCCGCTGCGCGAGCGTGCGGCTTCGGGCGAGCCTGCCTGGGACCTGGTCGACATGATCCAGACCGACGCGGACACGGCCTGCGCCGAAGCCCTGCTCGAGCCCTTCGATCCGGCGATCCTCAGCCCCGCACCGGATGGCACGCCGGCATCGCGCGACTTCATCGCCGATGCCTTCGCCACTTGTGCCGTGAGCCAGCTCGTTTTTGCCACCGTGATCGCCTATGACGACGACGCCTTTCCTGACGAGAAGCCAGCGACGATCGCCGATTTCTTCGATCTCGAGCGGTTCCCGGGCAAGCGTGGCCTGCGCCGGACGCCGGCGGGCCTGCTCGAATGGGCGCTGCGCGCCTACGATGTGCCGCATGCCCAAGTCTACGATCTGCTGAGCACCGAGCGTGGCCTGCGCCTGGCGTTCCGCCAGCTCGATCGGATCAAGGACGCGATCGTCTGGTGGGAGGATGGTGACGCACCGGTCGAGCTGCTCGAGGACGGCACGGTCACCATGGCCAGCGGCTATAACGGCCGCTTCTTCTTCGCCCAGGCCGTCGACAACGCACCGATCACCGTGATCTGGGACAGTGCGCTGCTCGAGCATGCCACCTGGGCGATCCCCAAGCGTGCGCCCGAGCCCGAAGCGGCCGAGGCGTTCATCGCCTTTGCGACGACCAGCTCGGCGCTGGCGGCCATGGCCAACCGCCTGGCCTACGGCCCGGCACGGCTCTCGGCCCAGCGCCGGATCGGGCTGCATGTGTCAACCGGCAAGCCGATCGAGCCGTATCTCCCGACGACGCCCCGTCACCGCGACCAGGCCCTGGTCATCGACCACGCCTGGTACACAAGGACGGCCGAGCTTCGGCAACGGCTCTTCGACGCCTGGCTGGACGGGGATGACAAGGAAGCGGCGACCGCCGATTGAGACTCGAGCGGCTGTCGATCCGTCAGCGCGGCCGTGCGATCGGGCAATGATCGGGTCATCCGGCACGGCGTTGCTCTCTCAGCTGGCCCGGCAAGCCGCCTTGCCGTCAGCGAGCGGCCGTGGTGCCTGCGGCGGCGGCCTTCGCTTCGGCATCGGCGGCATCGGCGGCCTGGATGGCCCCGGCGGCGGCGGCCTCGATGGCCTTGCGTCGATCGTCTGAATGATGGTCGTCGTCATCGGCGATCTGCACGGTGACCCGGCGGTCGGCGAAGCGGATCCCGGCCTCGGCGAAGGCACGTTGCACGGAATTGTAGATTTCCTTCCGGGCCATGAACTGCTTGCCGGGCTTGGCCATGAACTTGCCGCGAATGACCAGCGCGCTGTCGTCGAGCATGAAGACGCCCTGTGACTTGAAGGGCTCGATGAAGTCCGGGCCGAGGACCGGGTCGGCCAGCAGGTCCTGGCCGATCTTCTTGAAGATCTTGCGGATGGCGTCGGGGTCGGTGTCGAACGGCACGCGGAACATCAGCTTCATGATCACCCAGTCGCGGCTGTAATTGGTGAGCTGCTGGATTTCGCCGAACGGCACGGTGTGCAACGGCCCGCGGTGATGGCGCAGACGAAAGGAGCGGACCGAGATCTTCTCGACCGTGCCCTTGACGGCGCCGACATCGACGTACTCGCCGACCCGAAACGCGTCGTCCATCAGGAAGAAAGCGCCGGAGACGACGTCGCGGACCAGTGTCTGCGCGCCGAAGCCGACCGCGATGCCGACGACGCCGGCACCGGCGAGCAGCGGCCCGATATCGACGCCGAGTGCCGAGAGCGTGATCATGACGGTGATGACGGCGATGGTGATCTGGATGGCGCGCTTGGCCAGCGGCAGCAGCGTCGCCAGCCGGCTGCCGCCGGCACCGCCCTCGTCGCCCGGCTCGCCGGCGGCGGTGGGTCCGGCCTCGCTGGCAATCCGCCTGTCGATGGCAATGCGCGCCATCTCCCAGCCGAGATAGGCCAGGAACCAGGCAAGGCCGATATCGACCAGGGCATCGCTGAAATCGTCGCCGACGCCTGCCGCGGCTGCCGCCTTGAGATCGACCGACCACATATTGGCGAGCAGCATCGCCGAGCCCAGCCAGAGCAGGATGCGAATGGCCCTGATCACCACGGTCGTGACCGCACCGCTGCCGTCCTCGGCAGCTTCATGGGCGCGCCGCCGGAAGACGACCGTTCGCTCGAGCACGGTATCGACGTAGGGCACGAGCAGCATCAGCGCTATGGTGATCAGCCCGGGCGCTGTCGGCAAGGGTGTGCCCACGAGACCGAAGAGGAAGTAGAGGCAGTACAGGACGAAGACGGCGACCGCGGTCAGGATCGGTGCCGCAGCCGCGAGGAAGCTGCGCATGCTGCCCGATGGCTCGACCAGGATGAGCAGGGAGCGGGTGAGCGCGCGCCGTGCCTTGATGAGCGGATAGATGATGGCGGCGATCAGAAATGTGCCGAGGATCTGGCCAATGAGTTGATGCACCGGGCCCGGCTCGCCGAGGAACTCCAGGAGCCCGGAGAACATGAAGCCGAAGGTCGAAATCGCCGCGATCCGGCGAAACCAGTGGTGTAAGAAGCGGGCCTCCTCATCGCTCATGTCGTTCATGCGATGCCGTTTGTTGCTAGGCTTGAGCAAGAAATCGGAGACCATGACAAAGGCGCGGTAGGCGACGATCGCACCGATGAGGCCGAGCGCCAGCGCCCGGGTCGGCGGGTGGCCGGGTGAAAAGAACAGAAAAGTGAGCAGCGCACCGATCGCGAAGGCGAGAACGCCGGCGAGGTCGAGCGCCAGCACGCCCAGCAGACGCACGCTTCGATCGAGCAGGTCGCTGCTTTCCGCCTCGGCCGCAAAGAGCTTGGCGCGGGCTGGTGCCGTGAGCCGCCGGACAAGGATCTCGGCGCCGATGGCGACGCCGAACATCACGGCGAAGCCGAACGCCACGAACAGCATGTCAGGCAGCGAGCGGTCGTCGATGAACCGCATGATCCCGACGCCGATCGCTGCTGGAATGTCGGGTGCGGCAGAAAAGAGGGCCACGGCGCGAGCCCGGATCGCCGAGGTCTCGCCGGTAACGGTGCCGAGCATGCCCGTCGACTCGGCTCGCGCCTGGACGTCGGCCTCGGCCTCGGCGTTCAGCCGATCGAGCAGCAGGGAGCGCACCTCGCTGTCGCTCAATCGCGCGACCAGCGCCGTCACCGCTTCGGGCGACAGCTCACCCGTATCCGTCAAGAGCGGATCGATCGCCGCGCCGTCGGCGGTGTCGCCGGCGGACGGCAGCATGGGCATGCCCTGCGCCAAGGCAGCGCCCGGCCAAGCCGCAAGCGTCCAGGCGGTGCACAGCAGAACGGCGAGCGCCGACAGCAACCGGGACCAGCCAGCGACCTCCGTGCTCGCTGGTGCCGAAGCTGCCGTTTCGTCGTCATCCTGGTCTCCTGCCCGCGCGTCGCTGCTGTTTTTCGCGCGCGAGCATGTCGCGCCGAGCCTTCGAGGGCAATCCAGAAGGTTCAGCTCAACGATAGCCGCCACATCTGGGACGTAAGTAGCTTGCAACACCGTTTGTGGACAGGGGCGCTCCACCTCAGCCTGCTAGGCTAGGTTCTCGATCTCGAGCTTCGGCAGCTTGTCCGCCGAGGCGATGCCGAAGACCCGGCAGTAAAAGGCATACTCGGCCATCAGCACGGCCTGCTGGGTCTCGGCCCTGCGGAAACCGTGTCCCTCGCCACCGAACGCCAGGTAGGCTACGGGCAGGCCCTTGTCGCGCACGGCGTCGCGCATGGCCTCGCTCTGCGCCGGCGGGACGACCCGATCCTCCAGACCCTGAAAGAGGATCAGCGGGCAGGCGAGCTGCTCGGTGTGATGGACGGGCGAGCGCTCGCGGTAGCGGTCGGAAGCGGCCGGCCACGGGCCCACGAGCCGGTCGAGATAGCGGCTCTCGAACTTGTGCGTGGTGCGCATCAGCGCTTCGAGATCACCGATGCCGTAGGCCGAGGCGCCGGCCTTGAAGGTGTCGTGGAAGGTCAGCGCGGCGAGCGTCGTGAAGCCGCCGGCACTACCGCCACTGATCACGAGCCGCGCTGGATCCGCCAGGCCCTGGGCAACCAGGTGCTCGGCTGCGGCGATGCAGTCCTCGACGTCGGCGATGCCCCATTGGCCGTTGAGCGACTGGCGGTAGGCGCGCCCAAAGCCGCTGCTGCCGGCATAGTCGACATCGACGATGGCAAAGCCCCGGCTGGTCCAGAACTGATAAGCGAGCCTGAGCGCGGGCGAGGCGGCGCCGGTGGGGCCGCCATGGCTGCGGACGATCAGCGGCGGCAGGTCGCCTGCGGGCGCCCGGCAGTCGGGGTTGGTCGGTGGATAGTGAAAGCCGTGCGCCGTTCGCCCATCGCGGCTGGGAAAGCTGATGGAAGCTGGTCGCGCGATCCATTCCGGCGGCACCGCGGCGGGGCCGGCGGTTCGCAAGGTCCGCAGCACGCCGGTGTCGAGGTCGACGGCGATGATCGCCGCTGGTCGGTCGACGGCGGCGGCGCGGCAATAGGCGGTGGAGCCTCGCACCTGAAGCTCGTCGAAGGCGCAATAGTCCAGCTCGAACGGCTGGATGCTGCCGGCAGCGATGTCGAGCACGGTCAGCTGCTCGAAGCCGCCGCGGCTGACGGTCGTGAGCGCGCGCCTGGCATCGATCGGCGCCCACCAGCGGCTGCCCACCTGCCAGAGCGGCCCGCCCATCTCCGCATCGATGGCGCAGGCCGGCGCCTGCTCGCCCTCGATCCAGAGGTTCCAGAACCCGGTCGCGTCGGAGAGCCAGGCGAGCCTGCCGTCGGCCAGGAACTCGGGCTGCAGGATCGACGTCTGGTCGTTGCCGGCAATGCAGCTCGGGCGCTCGGGCAAGCCGTCGGGGCCGAGCTCGGCCAGCATCAGCCGGGTGGCGTCCCAGGGCATGTCCGGATGATCCCAGGCGAGCCAGGCGAGCTTGCTTCCGTCGGGTGACAGCCTTGGGTAGGCGAAGAAATCGTGCCCCTTCGCCAGCGTGACCGGTGGCCCGCCGGCGAGCGGCAGGGCGACGAGCCTGCTCTCCGGCTCGCCCGGACCGCTGTGGTCCTCGAGGATGGCGATGACCCGCGATCGGCGTTGGTCGATCAGGGGCTCGGCGAAACGGAGCGTGCCGCTGCAGGCCGGGCTGATCGACTGCAGGCCGCCATCCGGCTCGAGCCGGTGCAGGCGCCCGTCCCGATCGTCGACCAGGACGATCGTGCCGCCCGAAGCGGCCAGGCAGGCGCCGCCATACTCGTGCAGCCGCGTGCGGACATTGATCGGTGAGGGCGTCAGCTCGCTCGCCTGCTCTGGCTGCGTCGGATCGAGTGATAGCAGGGTGACGCGACCACCTTCATCCGGCCGCCCTTCGAGCATCAGCAGTCGGTCATCCGTGGCGATGATCTGGCCGAGCTTCATCTGCGCGCTGGTGATGCTCGACGGCCCGATCGGCGACGGCCAGCCGCCATAAGCCATCACCTTGGCCCGATCGTCTGGTCGGCTGTGCTGGTCCTTCGGCAAGGCACTGTCTCCAAGCGCGGTGATGAGGGGCGCTATCGCGCCATGGCGCCGGCGATCTGTCCAGCGCCTCGTGCCTTGCGTTCAGGGAACCTGCAGGCCGGGGCGGTGGGCGCTCCTGGCCAGGTGCTGCCGGTCGGTCGTCGAGGCTGTTGCCCGCCGCTGCCGCCAACGGTCGATCGGCAGGTCCACGGCATAGAGGAGCACGAGTGCGGCTGCGATCGACAGCGCGCTCGTCACCATCCAGAGTGCCATGTGGTCGAAGGCCGGGCCGATGATGAACAGGATCGGGTAATGGATCAGATAGACGCCGAAAGACAGCTCGCCGACCATGCGATCGAGGCGGCTCTTGCGGGTGAGCATGAAGAGAAACGGCACGACCAGCGCCAGGATGGGCGCCATGAACATCGTGCTGCGCGGCACGAACCAGTTGATCGGCACCAGCATGAGCAGAACCGCGACGCAGCCGGCAAGGACCCATGCCCGGTGGGTCTCCAGCCAAGCCTTGATCGGCTCTTCCTTGATCTTGCGGTAGAGGTGGTAGGCGCAGGCACCGAAGAAATAGAAATACGCTGCCGAGAGGACGAAGTGATAGCCCCAGGTCTCCCGGTGCAGGCCGGCGAGGAAAATCCCGACGTGGTAGAGCCCGCCGGCGATGACGAAGCCGAGCGCGACGCGCCAGCCGCGGCGAATCACGAAGGGTGAGATGATATAGTAGAACGCCTCGATGGCGACGGTGAACAAGGGGTGGTTGAGCGACAGGGTCGAGCCGTTGGCAGCCGAGTCGAGACCCGGGGCAAAGCTCGTGCCGCCGGGCTCGAAGCGCAGGAACCAGAGCAGGTCCTGGCCGATGACGAAGAGGTTGGTGAACGCCAGGAAGACCTGGGACGCCAGGTCCAGCGAGCCCAAAAAGGCGAGGAAATCGCCGATGCTCGACGTCCGGTCGTAGAGCCGCACCTCGCCCATCGCAAAGAAGCTGGCGATGATGAAGATGTTGACGATGAGGACGCTGGGCCAAAGGCGCAGGAAACGATTGGTGTAGAACAGCCAGTTGCTCGCAGCACCCTGATATTTCTCGTTCAGCACCAGCGCCATGTAGAAGCCGCTGATGACGTAGAACATCTGCACGGCGGCCCGGCCGTCGGGCAAGGTGAGCGGATAGTCCTCCGTCCACTCACCCTGGAAATAGGCGTGAAAGCCGACCACGGCCAAGGCCAGGACCAGGCGCAGGCTACCCATCAGCGCTGGCCATCGGCACGGGCGCGATCGCGCGCCGCAAGCTGGCGATCCGCCACACGCCTCGTCTGACCACCGTGCAGGGCATCACCATGGTGCCGGGCCGAGCCCTCGTGGTGTGCCCTCTTGGCCTCGCCTGGAGAGTTGTCGATCCGGTCCTCCCGTCGGTCGCAGCACGGCCCCCGCCCGCCGTTTACCAATGACACTAGACGTTCTCACATGATTCCTCTAATGTTCTATTAATGTTCCGCATCGAACGCCATGATGGCAGCATTCCTGGGAGGCGAGTCATGCAGATTGGGCGGTTGGACAAGGGTCGCGGTGCCACGTTGAATCGCGTCGGCCGGTTCGAGCGGCAGACGCGCGATGCAGTCGACGATGGGTGGGGCGGGCTCGACCCGGATCTCGCGCCGCCCGTTGCCACTGAGCTCTATGCCGATAGTAGTCGTTCCATTATCGCGCGAAATACCTCGCCCGATATTCCCTTTGAGCAGTCCATTAATCCCTATCGTGGCTGTGAGCATGGCTGCATCTATTGTTATGCTCGACCTACCCATCATTTCCTCGGGCTTTCCTCAGGACTCGATTTCGAGACACAGATCTTCATCAAGCACGATGCCGCCGAGTTGCTCAAGGAGGCTTTCTCTCGACCGGGCTATCGCCCGAGCCCACTGGCACTCGGCAGCAACACCGACCCGTACCAGCCGATCGAGCGGCGCCTGCAGCTGACCCGTCGCGTGCTCGAGGTCATGGCCGATTGTCGCCATCCGGTGAGCATCGTCACCAAGTCGGCTGCCGTGCTGCGCGATCTCGATCTCCTGGTGCCGATGGCGCGCGACGGGCTGGCCAGCGTGACGCTCTCGATCACCACGCTGGACAGCGACCTGGCACGCCGCCTGGAGCCGCGGGCCGCCGCCCCGCATCGGCGCCTCGCCACCATTCGCGAGCTGTCCAGCGCCGGGGTGCCCACCTCGCTGAGCCTCGCTCCGGTGATCCCGGGCCTGACCGATCACGAGATCGAGCGGATCGTCGAGGCGGCCGCGGGGGCCGGTGCCACGGCGGCCAGCTGGATCCTGCTGCGCCTGCCGCACGACGTGAAGGAGCTGTTCGAGGACTGGCTCGAGACGCATTACCCGGCGCGCAAGGGCAAGGTGCTGTCGCTGGTTCGCCAGTGTCGCGACGGCCAGCTCAACGACCCGGCGTTTGGCAGTCGGATGCGGGGTCGAGGCCCCGTGGCCGATCTCATTCGTCGCCGCTTCGACCGGGTGCTCGATCGGTTGGGTCTGGCACGGCGAAGCTCGAGCCTGCGCAGCGACTTGTTCACAGCCCCTAATGCGACCGATCAGCTCGGCCTGTTCGACGTCGAGCGGGCCGACCGGCGGCAGTGGCAGCCAGACGCCGAGGCTTGTCGCATCTGACCCCCATCCGGTCGTCCTTCGCTCTGTTCAAGCCGGTGATTGCGGCCTATCCGTCGCACAATCGGTGGTGAAGGGAATCATGGCGCGCGCGGCCACGTCGTTCGTCTGTCAGGCTTGTGGAGCCGTGCAGCCCAGATGGGCCGGCCGCTGCGACGCCTGCGGTGGCTGGAACAGCTTCGTCGAGGAGAGCATCGAGCCGATCGCCAAGGGCACGCCGGCGCGCCGGCGACGCGGCGGTGGCCTGGAGCTCGTGGCACTGGAGGGCGAAGGCAAGCCGTTCCCCAGGCTCGAGACGTCGATCGACGAGCTGGATCGGGCGTTGGGCGGCGGCCTCGTCGCCGGCTCCGCCGTCCTGCTCGGTGGCGATCCTGGCATCGGCAAGTCGACCTTGACCTTGCAGGCTGCGGCGGCGCTCGCCACCGCCGGCCGGCGGGTGGTCTATCTGAGCGGCGAGGAATCGATCGAGCAGATCCGGCTGCGCGCCGCACGGATCGGTCTCGGCAAGGCTGCCGTCGAGCTTGCCGTGGGCACGTCGGTGGATGCCATCCTGGCGACGCTCGACGGGCCGAACCCGCCCGATCTCCTGGTCATCGATTCGATCCAGACCGTCTATCTCGAGGCGCTCGATCCGGCACCTGGCACGGTGACCCAGCTCAGGGCCGCTTCCCAGGCGCTGATCCGCTTCGCCAAGAAGCGCGGCACGGCCTTGCTGCTGATCGGCCACGTCACCAAGGAGGGGCAGATCGCCGGGCCGCGCGTGCTCGAGCACATGGTCGACACCGTGCTCTACTTCGAAGGCGAGCGCGGCCACCAGTTTCGGCTGCTCCGCGCGGTCAAGAACCGCTTCGGCCCGGCCAATGAGATCGGTGTCTTCGAGATGCGGGAGTCCGGCCTGGAGCCGGTCGCCAACCCGTCGGCGCTGTTTCTGGCCGATCGGGAGGCGGGCGTCAGCGGGGCTGCCGTCTTCGCCGGCATGGAGGGCACGCGACCGGTGCTCGTCGAGATCCAGGCTCTGGTGGCACCGACCACGCTCGCGACACCCAGGCGCGCCGTTGTCGGCTGGGACAGCGCCCGGCTCGCCATGCTGCTGGCCGTTCTCGACGCCCGGTGCGGCCTTGTGATGGGCGCCCGGGACGTCTATCTCAACGTCGCGGGCGGGTTGAAGATCGCCGAGCCGGCAGCTGATCTGGCGGTTGCAGCCGCGCTCGTGTCCTCGCTGGCCGATCGGCCGACGCCCGAGGGTGCGGTGTTCTTCGGCGAGATCGGGCTCGCTGGCGAGGTGCGGGCGGTGGCCAGCCGTGAGGTGCGCTTGAAGGAAGCAGCGAAGCTCGGCTTTGCCCGGGCGATCGCACCGCGTCGCAGTGGTGCGACGACAGCCGAAGGCGAGGGTGTCGCCGGTATGAGCATCCTAGATGTGAGCAGGCTCGATCAGCTGCTCGATTTGTTCGATCTTTCAACTGTCGATGGGCCTGCATGAGCGAGCTTCCTTTCACCCTCTTCGATCTGATCGTCGGCGGCATCGTGCTGCTTTCGACCCTGCTGGCGCTCAGTCGCGGCGCCGTGCGCGAGGCGCTGGGCCTGGCTGCCTGGGTCGGCGCCATCGTCGCTGCCGTCTACGCCTTCCAGCCGGTGCAGCCGATGATCCTGGAGGCCGTGGGCAACGAGCTCCTGGCTGATGCCGCGACCTTGGCCGTCGTCTTCTTCGTGCCGTTCTTCATCCTCAAGATCGTGGCCGGGATGATCGCCCGGGCCGTAGCCGCGAGCGCGCTCGGGCCGGTCGACAAGCTGCTGGGGCTCTTTTTCGGCTTCGCCCGCGGCGCCTTGATCGTCTGCGGCGCCTATCTCGTGGGCTCCGTCATCGTCGCCGAGGAGCAGCAGCCGGAATGGGTCACGACCGCTATCTCGCAGCCCTATGTGGCCGCGGGCGCCGATTGGATCGCCCAGTTCCTGCCGCCGGGCATTCTCGATGCGTCGAAGGAGGCGGCCAGCGAAGCGGCGCTCGATGCCGCGGAGCGGGCGCGGCGCTTGCGCGAGGCGGGCCAGACGGCGGCAGACAGCCTGGGCTATGCCGAGCGCACGCGTGAGCGCATGGACGAGCTGATCGACGGCCGGGCCGAGTGAGCCAGCCCGTGGACGCGCCGCCCTTCGCCGGTGATGCTCGCATCCAGCATCCCTGGGATGCGGACGACGATCATCTGCGTGAGGAATGCGGCGTCGTCGCCGTCTACGGCCATCCCGACGCCGCGGCTCATGCGATCTTGGGGCTGCATGCCCTGCAGCATCGAGGCCAGGAGGCGGCCGGGATCGTCAGCTTCGCTGCAGGACACTTCAACACCTATCGGGCGATGGGGCTGGTCGGCGACACTTTCAGCGACCCCCGCGTCGTTGAAGGCCTGCCGGGCCACGCGGCCATCGGCCATAACCGCTACTCGACCACCGGCGCCTCGACCCTGCTCCGCAACGTCCAGCCTTTTTTCGCCGACTTCGCCTTTGGCGGACTGGCCCTGGCCCACAATGGCAACCTGACCAACGCCATGGGGCTCAGGCGACGGCTGGTCGACTCCGGCTGCCTCTTCCAGTCGACCAGCGACACCGAGGTGCTGGTTCACCTCATCGCCCGCTCGTTCGAGCGCAGCATCCTCGAGCGCCTGGTCGACGCGCTGAACCAGGTCGAAGGCGCCTACTCGCTGGTCGGGCTCTACGATGACGGGATTATCGGTGCGCGGGACCCGCTCGGCGTGCGCCCGCTGGTCCTGGGCAGGCTCGGTGACACGCTGATCCTGGCGTCCGAGACCTGTGCGCTGGACATCATCGGCGCCGAGCTCGTTCGCGACGTTGAGCCGGGCGAGGTCGTCATGATCGACAAGGACGGGCTGCGCTCGCTCTTTCCCTTCAAGCGGCTCGAGCGGCGTTTTTGCATCTTCGAGTATGTTTATTTTTCGCGGCCCGACAGCATGCTCGACGGCATGGGCGTCTATTCGGTCAGAAAGCGGATCGGCGAGGAGCTGGCGGCCGAGGCCCCGGCGCCGGCAGATGTCGTCGTGCCGGTGCCCGATAGTGGCGTGCCGGCGGCGATCGGCTATGCCCAGGCCGCCGGCCTGCCATTCGAGCTCGGCATCATCCGCAACCACTATGTCGGCCGGACGTTCATCGAGCCCACCGACAATATCCGCCATCTGGGCGTGCGGTTGAAGCACAACGCCAACCGGACCATGCTCGCCGGCAAGTCGGTGGTGCTGGTCGACGACAGCATCGTCCGCGGCACGACCTCGACCAAGATCGTCGACATGGTCAAGGCGGCCGGTGCCACCCAGGTGCATATGCGGATCGCGAGCCCGCCCACCACGCATAGCTGCTTTTACGGTGTCGACACGCCCGAGCGCAGCAAGCTGCTCGCCGCCCAGCATTCGCTCGACGAGATGGCCCGGTTGATCGGCGTCGACAGCCTGGCGTTCCTGTCGATGGACGGGCTCTACCGCGCCGTCGGCGAGACCGGCCGTGACGCCCAGCGTCCGCAATACTGCGATGCCTGCTTCTCCGGCGAGTACCCGACGCGCCTTGCCGACCTCGACGGCGGCGATCAGAGCCGCCAGCTGACCTTCCTGCAACACGAACGCTGAGCCATGTCTGTGCCCACTGCACCCGCGTCTGCCGAAGCGAGCCCTGGAGCCTCGACGGCCGCATCATGCTGGTGACGGGCGCCGGACAGGGCCTGGGCAGGGCCACGGCACTCGCTCTGGCCGGCGCTGGTGCTACGGTGATCGCGACCAGCCGGCGGCGGCGCAAGCTCGAGGATCTCGATGACGCCGTGCAGGCTTTGGGCAAGACGATCACGCTGTTGCCGCTGGATCTCGCCGAGCCCGACAAGCTGATCCCGATCGGCCCCTCGATCTATGAGCGCTTCGGTCGTCTCGACGGGCTGGTCCATTGCGCCGCCCTGCTCGGCAAGCTGACCCCGGTGGCGCATCTGGACATGGCCGACCCTGCGCGACGTGGTCACCGTCAACGTGCTCGCGACCCAGGCGCTGATCGCCACCCTCGACCCGCTGCTGCAGGCCGCACCGGATGCGAGAGCGCTCTTCCTCACCGACCGGCTGGCGCGGCGCGGCAAGCCGTTTGTCGGCGCCTATGCCGCAGCCAAGCAGGCGATGGAGGCCCTGGTCCTGGCCTATGCGGCGGAGTCGCGGCAGAGCCGGGTCGAGATGCGCCTCGTCGCACCACCACCTTTGGCGACGCCGCTGCGCAAGGCCGCTTATCCCGGCGAATCGGCGGCCAAGCAGCTGGCGCCGGAGATCGCTGCCGAGCGGCTGCTGGCGCTCCTGGCCGCACCCACCATGCCGGATGACGAGGTCATCGATCTTTGAGCGGCATGCCGCTCGTCGCCACCCCACTTTGGGCGGCATTGCTCGCCCTGCTCTACTTTCTGCTCACGGTCCAGGTCATCCGCGGCCGCTACCGGACGCGAACCTCGCTCGGCAGTGGCGGCGACCCGGCGCTCGAGCGGGCGATCCGCGCGCATGCCAATTTCGCCGAATACGTGCCGCTCACGCTCATCCTGCTCCTGACCCTGGAGCTGCAAGGTGCCCGGCCCTGGATCGTCCATCTCCTGGGCCTGATGCTGCTGATCGGCCGCGCCTCGCACGCCTTTGGGATCAGTAGCACCGAGGAGGTCCTGATCAGGCGCCAGATCGGGACGGTTGGGACCATGACAGCGCTCGGCGCTGCGGCATTGGGCAACCTCGTCATGCTGGCGCGTTGAGAGCCTGAGCGACGATCACGTTTCGTCGGCGGACCGGCTGAGCTGGGTCATGGGCTGGTGCCCGAGGACGAACGGGTCGAAGGGCGCATCGAGGGCTGCGAGCAGCGCTCGATCGCGGCCGTAGATATCCTCGCGAAAGAGCACGCGGCCGTCGGGCTCGGCAGTGGCCGTGCGGTAGAGCAGATGGACCGGCACCGGTCGCTGGAGGCGGACGGTGACCGTCTCGCCGCTGGCGATGACCCTCTCGATCCGCGCTTGATCCCAGCCAGGATTGTCGGCCAGCAGGCTCGCGGCCAGGCCGGCCGAGTCGTCGACCCGAATGCAACCGCTGGAGAAGGAACGGGCGGTTTGCTCGAACAGTGCCCGCTGTGGGGTGTCGTGCAGGTAGACGGCAAAGGCGTTGGGAAACATGAACTTGATCCGGCCCAGGGCATTGTGCGGGCCGGGGGCCTGGGTCAGGGTCCAGGTCCGGGGGAAGTACATTTCCTCGATCGCGGCCTCGGTCGCCGTCTCGAGCGGCACGAGCAGGCCTTGCTCGTCGGTCACGGTGAAGCCCTGCACGAAGAGATAGGCCGGATTGGCTAGAATCCTCGGGATGATGTCCTTGACCACGATACTGCGCGGCACGGTCCAGGTCGGGTTGAAGACGATGTATTCGATCTCGTCGGCGAACACCGGGGTCTGACGGTAGGGTTGGCCGACGATGGCGCGGCTGCGCCAGTTGACCGTCTGGTCGGTGCGGCGCTCGACCGAGAAGCCTGCGATATCGACCTCGATCACATCGGCGGCGTTGCGCCCGCCCAGCCATCGTGCTCGCTCGAGGTTCACCCTGATCTGATCGATGCGCTGCTCGACCGGCACGTCGAGGGCCTTGCGGGTCAGCGGACCGGCGAGCCCATCGACCTCGAGGCCATGCCGCTCCTGAAACCGCCGCAAAGCTGCCTCGAGGGCTGCGTCGAATTCGTCGTCGACTACCGGGCTCGGCGTTGCTTCCTGATCGAGATCGCCGGTTGCCGTCAGCCGGGCGCGCAGCACGGCGATGGCGGGGTCTGTCATGCCTGGCCGGAGCGTCGGTCCCGGCGGCAGCGCCGGCCAGCCGCCGGCGTCTGCGATGGCGCGATAGTGGGCGAGTGCGTACCGCAGTGCGCGATAGCTCGGGTCAGCGAGGCGCGTCGCGTCGATCAGCGTCCTGACGCCGTTATGGTCGAGGGCGGCGTTGAGCTGGGCTGTCGCGTTGCCGCGGACCACCGGCTGGGCGAAATTCCAGTTGGGGTCGAGGCTGCGTGGATCGACCTTGCCATGGCGCAGTTGATGGAGGAGCCGGGCCAAGGCATCGGTCAGGACGATATCGCGCTCGGCCAGCGACAGCGGATCGCTCGTGGCCGATGGCGGTCGTTCGAGATAGGCGCGAACGGCTGTGTCGTGGAAGTCCGCAGGTCGCAGGCCATCGAGAACGCTCGCCTCGATCCCTGCCAGGAGTGCCGCAACCGCGTCGGCGTCGCCCCAGGCCAGGCGGTGGTCGCGAGCCGCGTAGAGCGCCTCGATCAGCGGGGTGGCGGCGATTGCCTGGCCATCCATGGTCGGCAGCACCGTCTCGCCCAGCCGCTCGATCTGCTGCTGTAGGGCCAGCTCTTGGCGCTGGCCGGCAGCTTCCGCCGACAGCGACACCAGGCCATAGAGGAGAGCTGCAAGAATGAGGCGCATTCGTTTCCATAAGCAGTTGTGATGCAAAGCATCATGAGACTTTGCTTGCCGCGGCGCCAGCCCCGCCGCATCAAGAGGCAGCAATTCTGCGCGAGGAGCGAGTATCCATGGCTGCAACTCCGGTGGAACGTCGGCTCGTCATCGGCAACTGCAACTATTCATCCTGGTCGTTGCGGCCCTGGCTGGTGCTCACCCATCTTGGACTGCCGTTCGATCTCGAGCGCGTCGCACTCGACCAGCCGGACACGAAGTCGAGAATTCGTCGCTTCTCGTCGGCGGGGCGCGTGCCGGTCCTGATCGAGCGAGACGGCACGATCTGGGATTCGCTGGCGATCATCGAGCACCTGGCCGAAGCGCACCCGTCATTGTGGCCGGCCGAGCCTGCGCCGCGCGCGATGGCAAGGTCGATCGCGGCCGAGATGCACAGCGGCTTCGCGGGCTTGCGCAACGAGCTGCCGATGAACATTCGAGCCCACGGCCGCAAGGTCGTGCCGAGCCCCGAGGCCGCCAACGACATCGCCCGGATCATCGAGATCTGGAGCGATGCACGACAGCGCTTTGGTGCTGCCGGGCCGTGGCTGTTCGGTGACTTCTCGGCTGCGGATGCCATGTACACGCCGGTCGCCTCGCGCTTTCGCACCTATGGGATCGAGCTGCCGGCCGAGCTTCAGGCCTATCAGGCAACAGCGCTGGGCTCGCCCGCGATGCGCAACTGGTCGGCGATGGCCCTGGCCGAGACCGAGGTGATCGAGCACGAGGAGCTCGGACGCTAAGAGCCTGTCCGAGCGTTACTTTTTGGGCCTGTTGAGCAGCCGACCGGCAAGCATCCCGGCAGCGACGGCGAGCATCATGGTTTCGCCTGGCCGCTCGCGTGTCGCCGACACGGCCTCGTCGAGCAGCGGACCGAGCACGGCTGCCGCAGCTTCTTGCGGGTCGGCGGCAAAGCGCCGTGTCGTCTCGTCGAGCTGTGGTAGCGGTGGCTGCTTGCGTCGCTTGGCGACCATGATGGCGATGCCGGCAAGGCCGGCCGCGAGGCTGCCGATGACCAGCGCTGCAGCCCAGACCGGCATGAGCTGGGCGAGGCCGGCGAAGGCGGCGACCATGAAGAAGACGGCAGCGACCGCCAGCATCACGCCGGCGATCAGCCATGCTTCCGCCTTGACCAGCGTCGCCTGGGCCTTGCGCTCGATGAAGCGCTTGTCCGTTGCGGCCAGCAACAGGCGTGCGAGCTGCCTCGCGTCCGGCAGCATCTAGCAGGCTGCTGATGAAGTCGCGACGGCCGCGACGGTGGCGATTTTCGGCGCTGGGTAGGAGCTTGGCGCGTGGCGATGCCCCATTTTGGCGCAGGTTCGCATCGCGAGCGGCGAGCGACGCAAGCAGCGCCGAAAACCGCCCCGTCCCGACCTTGTGGGGTGCGGGGTCCCCACAGCCCCGCAAGGCGGGATGCGGAGAAAATGACCGGCGGCCTTCGTCGGACGCTCGGGCGCGCAGCGCTGCTGCGCTGGCCCTCACGCCTCCTCGCCTCCGGTCATTTTCGCTGCGCATCGCGGTCATCGGGACTTCTTCAGTAGCCTGCAAGGCGCTCAGCGCCGGTCGATGAGGCGGGAGATGATCATGCCGAGGCCAAATGCGGCGAGCAGCGCCATGAGCGGCTTCTCCTGCACCTGGGCCTCGATCGCGGCATACTGGCTTTCGCCCTTGCCCTTCAGCTTCTGCGCGATCTCGTCGGCCTCGCGCCGCAGCGCCGTGAGGCGCGCGGCACTCTCGCTCTGCACCGCATCGAGGCTCTCCTTGCCGATGCCGACCAGGGTCTCGTTCAGCTTCTTGAGATCCGTCTTCAGCTGCTCGATATCGGCTTCGAGACGGTTGGTGTCCGCCTTGTCGTCCGAGTTGTCATTGCGTGCCGCCATGCTCGTCTAGCTCCAATTGGTTTCGCGCTTGCGCGGTTTCGGCCGAGCGCATTGTCCGAAAAGCATCAACGTCCTGCCGGCCCGGAGGTTCCCACGGCGCCTGGCTGACGCGACCGAGACTGCCGCAGGTTCCGGTTCCAGGCCGGCTCAGTGTGCCAGCAAGACGGGGATCGGCATGTGGTCGAGAATGCTCTGCGTTGCACCGCCGAGCACGAGCTCGCGCAGGCGCGAGTGACCGTAGCCCCCCATGACGACCATCTCGGCGCCGGCATCGGTGGCGTGGCCGATGATCACGTCGCCGACGGCGAGGCCGCCGCTGGCCGCAGTGACGACCTCGGCCTTGACGTCGTGGCGGGCCAGATGGGTTGCGAGATCGGCGCCGGGCTGGTCGCCCACATGGCCCTTGAGCGAGCCCGGATCGACGACGAGCACAGTGACGCTTTCCGCGCCGACCAGGAACGGCATGGCATCGCCGACGGCGCGTGCCGATTCGCGCGAGCCGTCCCAGGCGATGACGATACGCTTCGGCGGCAAGTCGCGGGCGCCGATATAGGGGATGAGCAGCGTCGGTCGACCGCTTCGCATGAAGGCTGCCTCGGCGATGAGCTCGGCATCGACGTCGCCCTCATCGGGGTCGGCCTGGCCGACGATCGTGAGGTCGACATGCCGGGCCTGCCGGGCGAAGGCAGCGGCGAAATCGTCGAGCATCACCCATTCGCGGCGCACCTCGATGGCGAGGCCGGCCTGGTCGGCTTGCTGGCGGACCTTCTCCATGAATTCGTCGGCGCGCTTGTCCGAGGCCTCCCGCTGGCTGCTCAGGACGTCGGCCGGGATGTGCACGCCCAGCGCCGGCGGCACATGTGGCTCCGCCAGCAGCGTCAGTGCCGTCAAGTGGGCGTCGAATGCGGTCGCGAGCGCGATCGCGGCGTCGAGCCGCTTCATGCTGCTCGGCTTGCCGTCGATGTACACCAGCAGGTTCTTCAAGGTCATCGCTCGCCCCTCCACAAACAGTTTGATCGATTATGGCATCAGGGCAGGCGGCGACGCAATCTTGCTGTGCCGATCCGGCCCGCGGCGCTCGGCATGCGGCAAGAAAGATCTCTTGGTTCGGTGAAGCCTGTCGGCAGATGGCAAGCCGCTGACGATTGCCAAGTCTCCAATGAGGGGTCAGGTTATCGGTGCTGGCCAATAGCCGCGACGATAACCGAGCAGGGCATGCTCCTGCATTCGGAGGATTTTCTTGCGCGCGCCTTCTCCTGATCGTGAGATCGAGCTCAAGCTGCTGGTGGATCCGGCGCGCCTCGATCAATTGGCCGAGCTCTTGTGCGCCAACGTGAAGGCCTTCGCGGCGCCGAAACCCCGCCAGCTCGAGAGCCACTACTTCGATACGGGCGACCGCCGGCTGCGGGCGCGTGGCGCGTCCCTGCGCGTGCGCCGCACCGGCGACAGCTTCGTCCAGACAGTGAAGACGCGCTCTGAGGACAGCGGGGCGCACTCGGTGCGCGGCGAATGGGAGTGTCCGGTCGCGGGCCCGGTGCCGGAGCTCGATGCCGTGGCCGATCCTGCAGCGCTCGAGCGGCTGGGCATGGTCCTGCCGGAAGAGCTCGAGCATGTGTTCGTGACCAAGGTGGAGCGGCGGCTGGTGCTGGTCGAGCAGGCGGTGCCGGGTGCCGGGTCGTCGATCATCGAGGTGGCCTTCGATCGGGGCGCTGTGGTGGCCAATGGCATGGGCACGGCTCGGCCTGACGGGAAAGCGCCCCGAGCGCGCGCGGCGAAAGCGCGCAGCGAGCCGATCGCCGAGGTCGAGCTGGAGCTCAAGGCCGGCTCAGCCCGCGGCCTCTATTTGCTGCTCGCCGAGATGCGCCCCTGGGCACCTATGCAGATCGCCGTCGCCGACAAGGCCGAGCGTGGCTATCGGCTGGCTGATGGTGGCTCGCCGCCGGCGACCCGGGCGACCCGGCCGGTGCTCGAACCCACGATGACGGTGAGCGACGCTCTGGGCGCCATCTTGCGCAATTGCCTCGGCCAATGGCTGCGCAACGTCGCTGCCGCCCGGGACGGGCGCGACATCGAAGGCGTGCATCAGCTGCGGATCGCCGCCCGGCGCTGCCGCTCGGCGCTGTCGCTGTTCACGGACGCCATCGGTCGCGACGCGCGGGTGGCTTGGAACGAACGGCTCAAAGCGGTCATTGCGGCTACCGGGCGGGCGCGCGAGCTCGATGTGTTTCTTGCCGAGACATTGCCGGAGGTCGCGCACGATCAGGCGAGCGAGGACATGACGGCACTGGCCGCGCTCACCCGTCGCGCCGAGATCGAGCGGCGCGACGCCTACGGCGAGGTGCGCGCGTTCCTGGGCGAGCGCGTCCATGCCGACCTGGTGCTCGATCTGGCCAGCTGGGTCGCCCTCGAGCGATGGCAGGAGGAAGCATCGCCGGACAGCCGGCAAATTCTCGAGAGCCCGATCGTCGACCTCGCCCGGCGCTTGCTCGAGAAGCGCCACAAGCAGGTGCGCAAGCTGGGCCGCCACTTCGGTCGATTGAGCGATGCCGAGCGGCACGAGGTGCGGCTCGCGCTCAAGAAGCTGCGCTACGGCGTCGAGTTCCTGGGTGGGCTGTTTCCCGCCAAGGCCGCCAGGCGCTATGGCAAGGCGGCAGCTGGCTTGCAGGATGTGCTGGGCCAGCTCAACGACCAGGTAGAGACCCATGTACTCCTGGCCGGGCTCGGTCGTGGCGTTCCGGCGCGGCCGATCGGCGAGCGGCTGGACGTGCAGCGGGGGATCGGCTTCATGCTCGGCTGGCAGGCACGGAGCATGACAGCACAGCGGGCCGCGGCGGAGCGGGCTTGGGAGACATTCATGGCGCAACCGCTGTTCTGGCATCCGTCCGGCGACGACGCGTGACCATCTCGGTTCTCGTCACCAACACCAAGGGCGGTTGTGGCAAGACCACGATCGCCACCAATCTGGCGAGCGCGTTCGCCAATGCCGGCTTCGTCACCGGTATCGCCGATGTCGATCGGCAGAAGAGCAGCCTCGGCTGGCTCGCCAGCCGGCCGGCGAGCGCACCTGCCATTGTTGGCCTGGATTGGCGCAAATCGGCCGGCAAGCCGCCCGGCAAGCTCGGTCGCCTGGTGATCGACGCGCCGGCCGGGGTGCGGCTCGCCCATGTCGAGGATCTGTTGCGATCGGCCGATGTCGTCGTGGTGCCGGTGCTGGCCTCGGTCTTCGACGAGCAGAGCACGACCCGCTTCTTGGCCAAGCTCGAGCGGATCAAGCCGATCGCCAAGGGCAAGAAGGGGGTGTTGCTGGTCGCCAATCGACAGCGTCTGCGCCAGCGCGCTGCCCAGCGGCTGCTCGATGGGTTGGCCGAGATGGGCCTCACGCCCACCGCCAGCCTGGCTGATCGAGCCCTCTATGGCGAGCTTGCGGTCAGCGGGCTCGGCCTCTTCGATATAGCACCGAGCCGAGCTGCTGCCGGTCGCGCCGATTGGCTGCCGCTGTTGCGCGCGATCGAGCAGGCGACGGGCGAGACCGCGCCTGGCTGAGAGCGCTAAGGTGTCGGGCCGGTAACGGTCGAGCAGCCGCCCACTTTGCTCAAGCGGATGTAACTTTCGCGCAGTGCGAGAACCGGCTAGTTTCCCGGCACCAGTCGCCAGCGGGGTCCCACCGCGATCGAACAGGCTCGCTTGTGCCGGATGAAGCGTATCCGGCGGTTTTGGGAAGGCTGTTGATGATTGAGATGACCGTTCTTTGCACGATGGCCGGCCGCCGGGCCAGGGCCGCATTTGCGGTGCTGCGCGCGCCGGTGCTGGCGCTCGGCATGGGCGTCCTGCTCGTCGCCTGCTCCGGCAACAACGAGGACGAGTATGTCGAGCGTCCCGCCGAGGAGCTGTTCGCCCAGGGCGAGACATTGCTGGCCGAGGGCAGCTACGAAGATTCGGCACGCGCCTTCGAGGAGGTGGAGCGCCAGCATCCCTATTCGCAGCTCGCCGTACGCGCGCAGGTCATGGCCGGCTACGCCTATTTCGAGGGCCGGCTCTACGACCAGTCGATCGGCGCCTTGCGCGCCTTCATCGATCTGCACCCGGGCAATAGTGACGTGCCCTACGCTCACTACTTGATCGGCATGTCCTACTACGAGCGGATCTCCGATGTCGGTCGCGACCAGGAGATGACCGAGGAGTCGCTGGCAGCCTTCGGTGAGCTGGTGCGGCGCTTCCCGGAATCGGACTATGCGCGGGATGCCCAGCTCAAGATGGATCTCGCCTACGACCACATGGCCGGCAAGGAGATGCTGATCGGCCGATATTACCAGGAAAGGCGCCAGTTCGTCGCCGCGATCAACCGTTTCCGCACCGTGGTCGATGTGTACGATACGACCACCCACGTGCCGGAGGCCCTGCACCGTCTGACCGAATCCTACCTCGCGATCGGGGTGACCGAGGAGGCCCGCGATGCAGCGGCGGTGCTGGGCTACAACTATCCAGACAGCGTCTGGTACGAGCGGTCTTTTGCGTTGATCGGCTCGGGTGCCCAGCCGGCGATCGAGAGCCAGGACGAGTCCTGGATCAGCGGGATCTTTTGAGGTCGGGTCGCCGGGCTCGACCCGATGCGACCGTGGGCGACATGCGTGGTCCAGGTGAGCGCCGGTCATGCTGCTGAGCTTGGCAATCCGCGACATCGTGCTGATCGACCGGCTCGATCTCGAGCTCGACGGTGGGCTGACCGTGCTCACCGGCGAGACGGGTGCCGGTAAATCCATCGTGCTCGATGCGCTGGGGCTGGTGCTCGGTGCGCGGGCCGAGCGCGGGCTCGTCCGCGCGGGCATCGACCAGGGCACGGTCGCCGCGTGCTTTCAGCCCCCGGACGACCATGCCGCGCAAGCCTTGCTCGGTGAGCAGGACCTGGCGACCGGCGACGCCGAGATCGTCATCCGCCGCAGTCTCGGCATCGACGGCCGCAGCCGGGCGCATGTCAACGATACGCCGGTCAGCAGCGGCACGCTTCGCGCCCTTGGCGATCTCCTGGTCGAGGTGCACGGCCAGATGGACCAGCGGGGCCTCACCGACAGCAAGAACCACCGCATCGTCCTCGATGCCTTTGCCGGCCACGACCAGCTGCTCGCCGCGACGCGGGCGGCCTATGCTGCGTCCCATCGGCTAACCTCGGCGATCGCCGAGCGCCGGGCGTTGATCGAGCAGGCCCGGCGCGATGAGGATTATCTTCGCCATCGCCTGCTCGAGCTCGAGGACCTGGCGGCCGAGGCGGGCGAGGAGGAGCGTCTCGCGGACGAGCGGGCGCGGCTGCTGCACAAGGAGAAGCTGGTCACCGCCTTGGCCCAGGCCGAGGGCGAGCTCGGCGGCAATGACGGCGCGCTGGCGCGGTTGGGAGCGGCCGAGCGCCGGCTGCTGCGCGCGCCCGAGATCGCCGCCGAGCTGCTGCAGCCAGCCCTGCAGGCCCTCGAGCGGGCGCTGATCGAGGCCGGCGAGGCAGCGGCACAGATCGACGCCGCGGCGCGTGATATCTCAGCCGAGGAGCGCTCGCTGGAGATCGTCGAGGAGCGGTTGTTCGCGCTGCGGGACGCTGCGCGCAAGCACCGGGTGCCTGTCGATGAGCTGCCGGCCTTGCTCGAGCGCACGCGAGGCGAGCTTGCCGGGATCGATGAAGGTGCCGAGGCGCTGGCGGACATGGAGCGCGAGGCCCGGGCGGCGAAGGCGCGATTCAGCGAGGCGGCCGATGCGCTGAGCGCCAGCCGCAAGGCGGCGGCGGCCAAGCTGCAAGGGCTCGTCATGGTCGAGCTGCCGCCTTTGCGATTGGACCGCACGCGCCTCGAGATCACCGTCGAGGCCGTGTCCGATGACGATGCCGGAGCGGATGGCCGGGATCGTGTGGCCTTCCTCGTCTCCACCAATCCGGGCCAACCGCTGGGCCCCATCGCCAAGATCGCATCGGGTGGCGAGCTGTCGCGGCTGATGCTGGCGCTCAAGGTGGTCCTGGCCCGGGCTGCCGCTGCCGAGACCATGATCTTCGATGAGGTCGATGCCGGGATCGGCGGGGCCGTGGCCGATGCGGTCGGCGAGCGGCTGGCACGGCTGGCAGCCGAGCGGCAGGTCCTGGTGGTCACCCACGCGCCCCAGGTCGCGGCCCGCGCCGACCATCACTTCAAGGTCGAGAAGCTGACCGATGACGCCGGCGCCACGGTTCGCGTCCGCCGTCTGGGCACGGCCGAGCGACGCGAGGAGATTGCCCGCATGCTGGCCGGTGCCGAGGTCACCGAGGCGGCGCGTGCCGCAGCGACCAGCCTGCTCGAGGTGGCGGGCGCTCGATGACGGACCGGCCCAAGTCATTGGATCAAAAGACCGCCGATGCGCTGACACGGTCCGAGGCCGAAGCCGAGCTCGCCTGGCTGGCGGCGGAGATCGCGCGGCACGACCGCCTCTACCACCAGGCTGATGCGCCCGAGATCAGCGATGCGGACTACGACGCGCTGCAGCGGCGCAACGCGGCGGTCGAGGCAGAGTTCGCCGATCTCGTTCGCCCGGACAGCCCGAGCGCACGCGTGGGTGCACCGCCGGCCGAGGCCTTCGGCAAGGTCGAGCACGCCGTGCCGATGCTGTCGCTCGACAACGCCATGGACGAGGCTTCGGTGCACGAGTTCCTGGCGCGGATTCGTCGCTTCTTGAACCTGGCTGCCGAGGCGCCCGTGGACCTGGTGGCCGAGCCCAAGATCGACGGGCTGTCCTGCTCGGTTCGCTACGAGAACGGCCTGCTGGTGCGCGCGGCGACGCGCGGCGATGGCGCGGTCGGCGAGGACATCACGGCCAATGTGCGGACCATTCGCGACATCCCGCAGCGTCTGACGGGAGAGGTGCTGCCAGCACTGCTGGAGGTCAGGGGCGAGATCTACATGGAGCTCGAGGACTTCGCGGCACTGAATGCGCGGCGGGAGGCAGAAGGCCTGGCCCTGTTCGCCAATCCGCGCAATGCTGCCGCAGGCTCGGTGCGGCAGCTCGACAGCAAGATCACGGCGTCGCGCCGCTTGCGTTTCTTCGCCTATGGCTGGGGCGAGGCCGAGCCGGCGATCGCCGGCACCTACTCGGGTTTCCTCGACCGGCTGAGAGCCGCCGGCCTCAGGGTCAATCCGCTGACGCGCCACTGCACGAGCGCTGCCGAGCTGGTCGCAACCCATGCCGAGATCGGCCAGCAGCGGGCGACGCTCGGCTACGATATCGATGGCGTCGTCTACAAGATCGACGATCTCCGCCTGCAGCAGCGCCTGGGCTATGTCGGCCGGGCGCCGCGCTTTGCCATCGCGCACAAGTTCCCGGCACAGCAGGCGGTGACCCGGGTCAACGACATCGTCATCCAGGTCGGACGTACCGGTGCGCTGACGCCGGTGGCGCAGCTCGAGCCGATCACCGTCGGCGGCGTCGTCGTCAGCCGGGCCACGCTGCACAACCAGGACTATATCGCGGAGAAGGACATCCGGGTCGGCGACTGGGTGGTGATCCAGCGGGCCGGCGACGTCATTCCGCAGGTCGTCGAGGTGGTGCGGTCTCGAAGGCCAGCCGGCACGACCCCATATCTCTTCCCAGATCGGTGTCCCGAGTGTGACAGCCTGGCCGTCCGCCCGCCGGGCGAGGCGGTGCGCCGTTGCACTGGCGGGCTGGTCTGTCCTGCCCAGGTCGAGGCACGCCTCGAGCATGTGGTCGGCCGCGATGCGTTCGATATTGAAGGATTGGGTAGGAAGCAGGTGCCACAACTCCTCGAGGCCGGCCTCTTGGCGACGCCGGCGGATCTCTTTCGACTGGTCGCTGACCCGGCCAGGAAGGAGCAGCTGGCCCACCTGGAAGGCTGGGGCGCCAAGAAGATCGAGAAGCTGCAGGCCGCGATCGAGGCGCGCCGCAGGGTGGCACTCGACCGCTTCATCCTGGCGCTCGGCATCCGCTTCATCGGCGAGGCCAATGCCAAGCTCCTGGCCCGTCACTACGGCACCTTGCCGCAATGGCGAGAGGCGATGCTGGCAGTGGCAGGCGGTGACGAGGAGGCCCGGGCCGAGCTGGCCGACATCGACGGGATCGGACCGCGGCTGGTCGAGGCCATCGCCGAGTTCTTTGCCGAGGCGCACAATATCGAGGCGCTCGACGACCTGGCGAGCGAGGTCGAGACGGAGGCCACAGCAGCGCCGCGAGCGGTGGAGTCGCCGTTTGCCGGCAAGACCATCGTCTTCACGGGCAGCCTCACCGAGATGACCCGTGCCGAGGCCAAGGCGCTGGCCGAGCAGCTGGGCGCCAAGGTCGCGGGCTCTGTCTCCAAGAAGACCGATTTCGTGGTGCTGGGTGCTGATGCGGGCTCGAAGGCGAAGAAGGCGGCCGAGCTCGGGGTCACCACACTCGACGAGGCGGCCTGGCTCGAGCAGGCGGTGGTGCGATGAGCCGGCTTGCCATGCTCGTCGTCGGCTACGGCTTTCTCGGCCTCGGCGTGCTCGGCCTCTTCCTGCCGATCCTCCAGGGCGTGTTGTTCCTGGCCATCGGGCTGATCATCCTCTCCCGGCATGCGACCTGGGCGGAGCGCCTCCTGGCGCGGCTCAAGGCCCGCTATCCTCGGGCCGGCAACATGTTCGTCCGCGCCGAGGTCATGGCGGAGCGTTGGCTGCACCGCATCTCGCGCCGCGTGCGCGGCTCTTAGGGCTTTTCTTTCCGCCCGTCGGCCTTGGTGTCACCGTCGTCTTCATCCTCATCGTCGTAGAGAATGCGTTCGGCGGCGCCATCGAGGTCGTCGAACTGGCCGCTGCGCATCGCCCACATGAAGGCGCCGAGACCGAGCAGCCCGAGGAAGAGGGCAATGGGGATGAGGTAGAGGAGGCCGGACAAATCCTTCTCTATTCGCCGGAGACGGACCCGGAGCGTGGTGACGGAACGAGCCCGATCTCGGCCTTGTAGCCGAAGAGTGGTCCTGGCCTGGCTGCCACCATCGCCTCGACCTCGGCGATCTCCGCCTCGGTCAGGTAGTCGCGCCAGCCGCCGACCTTGCCGCGGCGCACCTTGAAGCTTTCGGGATTGGCGGCATTGCCGGGTTTGAGGCGTTGCCCGACATAGCCCGAATTGCCGCTGGCATTCTCGAGCTTGCGCATCTTCTCGACCGTGGCAGAGGCGACCGCATCGGCGACCGCCTCCGGTGATGCCGGCGTGCCGAGGAAGTCGAGAATGCCGGCGAGCGTGCCCTCGGTGTCGCTGCGCAGCTCTTCGTAGTGAACGACTTTCGCGGCTGCAATTTGTGGCAGCGATCGCTCCCAGATCTCGAGGAAGTCCAGCACGCCTTCCAGACCCATCGGCTCCTTGAGGACGAAGTCCGCAACGCTGAGATCGAGGCCATGGCGCGGGTAGTTGTTGAGCGCCTTCTTCGAGCGATGCATGCGATGCTTCCATTGGAAGTATTGCGATACCGCCGTGTCGCGGGGGTCGCGAACCAGGAGCAGCACACGCTTGCTCCAGAACGCCGAGCGCTCGTCCCAATCGCCGTTGTAGTTCCGCAAATAGTTGCCGTGGGTGAAGAAGACGGAGGGGATTCGCGGATCGCGCTTCTTCAGGTTGTCGAACTCCAGCATCTCGCCCGCGGGAATGCCGTAGTCGAGCTGATAGGCCCGCGACAGCATCGTCCGCAGCCAGGTGCGGCCGCTCTTCGCCCAGCTGACGAACGCCACGTCCGCTGCTGTCAGATGCTGGGATTCCTCCCAGCCGCGGACCCACCGCTCGATGCCGATCCGCTTCTCCTTGGGGAGGAAGAAGAGCCCCCGACCGAGGCCGTAGCCGAGGCCCACCACGAGTTCGTGTCGCATTCGTTCCACAACTGTCCGGACGCCGACCAACCGGCGATTTGACCAGATCTACGCCTCGCCTGGGTTCATCTCAAGGGGCAACTGGCCGCTCGACGGGCGGCGTCATGGCTAAAGCCCGGGCCGGCGCACAGGTGCCAGTGTTGCTGCCATCAGCGCCAGGAGTGCGGCGGCGAAGACCAGCGGCAGCCCCGGCGCAGCCACGGCCCAGATCGCGACCCCGGCCAGAGGCGGGCCGATCATGGCGCCCATCTCATAAGTGAGGATGAAGGCGGCGTTGGCGCCGGCCAGCGACGCGCCCTTGAAGCGCTCGCCCATTAGCGCCAGGGCCAGGACATAGATGCCGCCGCTCATCCCGCCGTGCACGATCAGCACGGGCCACAGCAGCATGGCGTTGTCGGTGACGACGGAGCTGGCAAGCGCCAGCGACAGGAGTGCTCCGAGTCCGGCGCAGGCGGCGACCAGCCGACGGCGCGGCAGCCGGTCGGCGAGCCAGCCCACCGGGTACTGCAGCAGGATATTGCCGCTGATCCAGAGTCCTAAGAGCAGTGCCGCAGCGCTTTCGCTCATGCCGAGCTGCAGGCCCCAGACCGGCAGCAGCGCGAATTGTGAGGTCTCGATCAGCGCTACGATCCCGGCGATGCAGAGCAGCAGCGGAGCGACCCGCCACAGGCCCAGCATGCGCCGTGCCGCGTAGGCGCCGGGGTCACCGCCGAGCGCCTTGTTGATCGATGGCATGGCGAAGGTGGGGGCGATGCCGAGCGTGAGAATGGCCGTGCCGATCAGGAAGGGGGTGTGGCCGTCGCTGCCGATAACGGCGATGATCAGCGGCCCCAGCGCATAGCCGATGGCGAACATCGTGCCGTAGAGGCCGAGCACCCGGCCGCGCCGATGGTCCTCGGCCAGCGCATTGATCGCCGCCTCGCTGACCACGAAGACGATGGCGGTCGCCGCACCGAAGACGAGGCGCAGGACGAACCAGAGGGTCGGGTCGACCCGGAGCGGGAAGACGATGAGCAGGAGGGCGGCGATGACCAGGCCGAGGCGCATCGCCGGAGCGGCGCCGAGGCGCTGGATGGCTCGGCCGAAGAAGGGGGCCGCCAGGATGACGCCGAGGCCGTGGGCTGCCGCGTTCAGGCCGATCACGGTGGGCGACGTGCCGGCCGCTTCGAGGACCAGCGAGAGCAGCGGGAAGGAGAGGGCCAGCGACGCGCCGACAATGGCGGCGCTCGCCATCAAGGCGGCGAGCTCGAGGTTGCGCCGGCGCTCGGCCTCAGACAGGCGCTTAGCGCTTGCCGCGGCGGGGTGCTGCACGAGACGGACGGCCGGACATGCCCCGGCCGCGGCGCATGGGCCCGGCCTTGGCCCAGGCCGTGCGCGCGAGCTCGGCCGCATGCGCACGCTCATGCGCGTCGATGCGAAAGCTGAGCTGGCCCTGGACGATGTTGATGTCGGCCAGCGTCACGGTGACGAGGTCGCCGAGCCCGAAGGCCTCGCCGTAGCGAATGCCGATAAGTGCCTGATGCTGCTCGTCATGGTGGAAGGCGTCCTCGCCCAGCGTGCTGACCGGCACCAAGCCTTCGGCACCCGTTTCGTCCAGCATGACGAACAGGCCGAAGCGTTGCACGCCGATGACGCGGCCGGTGAACTGGGCACCCTTCTTGTCGAGCATGAAGAGCGCTGTGTAGCGGGCGAACGCCATCCGCTCGGCCTGCACCGCCTTGCGCTCGGTGGCCGAGACCAGGCTGCCGAAGCGGCCGAGCTGCTCGAGGTCATAGGCGCGGCCGTCACCGCTGCCGGCGAGCTTCTCGTGCGCGATCAGCAGGCGATGCACGATCAGGTCCGAATAGCGGCGGATCGGCGAGGTGAAATGGGCGTAGTGGTGGAGGTTGAGCCCGAAATGGCCGAGATTGTCGGGCTGGTACATGGCCTGCGCCTGGGCGCGCAGGACGAAGCCCGAGACCTGCTCGCGCAAGGACGGCTCGGTGATGCGCTCGAGCATCCGGGTGAAGTCGCCGGGCTTCTTGGCCGTCCGCGACCAGCCGATGCCGAGCCGCTCCAGATATTGTGAGAGCGCCTCGATGCGGATCGGGTCGGGCTTGTCGTGGACGCGAAAGAGGCAGGGGCGCTTCTTGTCGGCCAGCGCCCGGGCGGCGGCGACATTGGCCGCGATCATCAGCTCCTCGACCAGCATGTGGCTGGCCAGCCGCCGGCGGATGACGATGTCCTGCACCTTGCCGTCCTGGTCCAGGACGATCTGCCGCTCGGGCAGCTCGAGCTCGATGGTGCCGCGCTTGCGCCTCGCCGCCGCCAGCTTCTCGTATGCTGCGAAGAGCGGCTCGATGACGGTCGCCATCAGCGGGCCGGTGCGATCGTCCGGGCTGCCGTCGCGGGCCATCTGGACCTGCTCATAAGTGAGCCTGGCCCGGCTCTTGATGAGCGCGCGCATGAAGCGCCAGCGCTTGAGGTTGGCCTCGGCATCGAAGATCAGCTCGACGGCGATGCTGGCGCGGTCCTCGAGCGGCTTCAGGGAGCAGAGGCCGTTGGACAGAGCCTCGGGCAGCATCGGGATCACCCGGTCGGGAAAATAGACCGAATTGCCGCGCTCGAGCGCCTCCTTGTCCAGCGGATCGCCCGGTTGGACGTAGTGCGAGACGTCGGCGATCGCGACCACCGCCCGAAAGCCGCCGCCCTCCAGGGGCTCCGGATCGGCCCAGACGGCATCGTCGAAATCGCGGGCATCCGCGCCATCGATGGTGACGAGGTCGAGGTCGCGAAGGTCGACGCGCTTGTCCAGGGTCGGCTTTTGGGCTTGCTCGGCAATGGCCAGTGCTGCCGGCCCGAACTCGATGGGCAGCTCGAGGTCGGCGGCGATGGTCAGCGCTATGGCGCCGGTGTCCTCCGCCTTGCCGAGATGCTCGACGGCAACGGCGCGTGGTGGCGCCAACGGGCGACCGCGATCCAGCCGGGCGCGCACCAGATCGCCGTCGTCGAGCGCAAACGCCGCCGGATCGAGCGGCAGCATCGTCGGGGTTTCCCGATTGGCGGACTTGCGGCTCGGGCGCAGGAAGAAGGCCTGGCCCTGCTTTTCGACGACGCCCACGGTCTCGCGCTGAATCCGGGCGAGCTTGCGGAACAACCGGCCCTCGAGCATGCCCTCGGCGTCGGTATCGAGGCGCATCAGCGCCCGGTCGCCGACCTCCAGCGGCGCTTCGCCGCCGTCCTCGCCGAGCACGCGGATGGCGGCACCAGGTGCTGCCGGACTTTCACCGACCAGCTCGCCCGCATCATCGATCGCCGTGACCTCGACCGCGGCCATGCGCGGCGGCAGGCCGGTGCGCTCGAAGCGATTGCGGCGCCCGGTGCTTCGGTCGCGGGACCCTTTATCCCGACCACCGCCACCGCCACCGCGCCGGTTTCGCATGGCTCAGGAGCCGCCGTCCGCTGTCGCCTTCGAGCCGCTGGACTTGGTGCCGGGCTTCGCCTTGGCGGCCGCCTTGCCGCTGCCGCTCGACTTGGCTCCCGGCTTGGCCTTGGCCTTGGCGCCGACGGCTTTGCCGTTGGCCGCCTTGCTGCTCGCGGCCTTGGGCTTGGCCGCAGCCTTGCCTTTGGCCTTGCCGCCGCCGGCCTTGGCGGCTCGCGCTGCCAGGAGCTCGACCGCCTCGGCCATCTCGAGGTCGGCTGCAGCCTTGCCCTTGGGCAAGCTCGCATTGATCTTGCCGTGCTTGACGTAAGGGCCGAAGCGGCCGTCGAGCACGACCACCGGCTCGCCGTCCTCGGGGTGCGGGCCCATCTCCTTGAGCGCCTTGGCCGCGGCGCGCCCGCGACCCTTTGCCGGGTTCTCGGCGATCAGGGTGAGGGCCCGGTTCATGCCGATTGCGAGCACGTCCTCGTCCGCCGGCAGCCGGACGAACTGGCGCTGGTGCTGGACGAAGGGGCCGTAGCGATTGATGCCCGCGGTGATCGTCTCGCCGCTCTCGGGGTGCGTGCCGACGTCGCGCGGCAGGGCCAAGAGCTTGAGCGCGATCTCGAGATCGATATCGGCCGGCTGCAGGTTCGGCGGCAGCGAGCTGCGCTTGATGGCATCGCCGGAGCCGGACTGGATGTAGAAGCCGAAGCGGCCGTTCTTGAGCCAGACCTCTTCCTGGCTCACCGGATCGACGCCCAAGAGCCGCTCTTCCTGGCTTCTCGCCGCGTCGGCATCGGCGTTCTCGCCGAGCTGCCGGGTGAAGCGGCATTCGGGGTAGTTGGAGCAACCGACGAAGGCACCGTAGCGGCCGAGCTTCAAGCTCAGCCGGCCCTCCGTGCAGAGCGGGCAGGATCGCGGATCGCCGCCATCGGCGCGCTCCGGGAACAGGCGCTTGGCCAGCGCATCGTTCAACGCGTCGATGACCTGGGCGACGCGAAGCTCGCTCACCTCGCCGACGCTGGCGACGAAGGGTTGCCAGAACTCGCGCAGCACCTGCTTCCAGGAGAGCTCGCCGGCGGCGACGCGGTCGAGCTGGTCCTCCAGTGCTGCCGTGAAGGTGGGCTGCACATACCGGTCGAAGAAGCTGGTCAAGAACGTGCTGACCAGCCGACCCCGATCCTCCGGCACGAAGCGCTTCTGCTCGAGCCGGACATAATCGCGATTCTGCAGCACCGAGATGATGCTGGAATAGGTCGACGGCCGGCCGACGCCGAGCTCCTCGAGCTTCTTGACCAGGCTCGCCTCGCTGAAGCGGGGCGGCGGCTCGGTGAAATGCTGGTTGGGCGTGACCCCACGCTCGGCGACGGCGGTGCCGGTGACGAGCGCCGGCAGCAGCACGTTCTCATCGTCCGCGTCGTCGGCCGAGGGATCGTCGCGGCCTTCCTGGTAGAGCTTGAGGAAGCCGTCGAAGGCGATGGTCTGGCCGGTCGCCCGCAGCGTCACGGCACCGGCCTTGTCGAGCACGTCGACGGTGACGCGATCCAGCCTGGCCGCTGCCATCTGGCTGGCGACCGTGCGCTTCCAGATCAGCTCGTAGAGCCGTCGCTGGTCGTCGTCGAGGTAGCGTCCGACAGCCTTGGGCTCGCGGCCGCAATCGGTCGGGCGGATCGCCTCGTGCGCCTCCTGGGCATTCTTGGTCTTGGTCTTGAACACCCGTGGGTGCTCAGGGAGGTAGGTCTCGCCGTAGCTTCGGCCGATCAGGCGGCGGGCACTGCCGATGGCCTCGCCGGACAGCTGCACCGAGTCGGTGCGCATGTAGGTGATGAGCCCGACGGTCTCGCCGCCGAGCTGGGTGCCTTCGAACAGGCGCTGGGCGGTCTTCATCGTCCGATCGGTGGAGAAGCCCAGCTTGCGCGCCGCCTCCTGCTGCAGCGTCGAGGTGGAGAACGGCGGCGATGGCTGGCGGTTCACCTGCTTCTTCTCGACCGGGCCGATCGCCAGCGATGCACCGGTGATCTCGGCCACCGCCGACTTGGCTGCCGCTTCGTCGGCGAGGTCGAACTTGCCGAGCTTCTTGTCGCCGAGATGGGTCAGCCTGGCCTTGAACTTGGCCTGATCGGGCGTCTCGAGCAGCGCCTCGACCGTCCAGTGCTCGCGCGGCACGAAGGCCTCGATCTCGGCCTCGCGCTCGCAGATCAGCCGCAGTGCCACCGACTGCACGCGGCCGGCCGAGCGTGAGCCCTGGAGCTTGCGCCAGAGCACCGGCGACAGGGTGAAGCCGACGAGGTAGTCCAGCGCGCGGCGGGCGAGATAGGCGTCGATCAGGCTCTGGTCGAGATCGCGGGGATGCGCCATCGCCTCGGTCACGGCGCTCTTGGTGATCTCGTGGAAGACGACCCGCTTGACCTCGACATTCTTGAGGACGTTGCGCTCCTTTAGGACCTCGAGCAGGTGCCAGGAGATCGCCTCGCCCTCGCGGTCGGGGTCGGTCGCCAGGAAGAGCCGCTTGGCGTTGCGAACGGCTTTGACGATCTCGTCGACGCGCTTCTTCTTATCGCCGAGGACGGTCCAGACCATCTTGAAGTCTTCGTCGGGGAGAACCGAGCCGTCCTTCTCCAGGAGGTCGCGGACATGGCCATAGCTGGCCTCCACCTCCGGGGCATCGGACAAGTACTTCTTGATGGTCTTGGCCTTGGTCGGCGATTCGACGACGACGACATCCATGCGCAGGCTCAATCCAGCGATGGCCCGAGAAGCGGGGCCTTGATCTCTTGGTGCTTTCGGGCTCTCGAGCCCTGATGGTCCGCTACCGAAGCTCGTTCTGACACCGCTCGCGACAAGGTGCCAGACGAGAGAATCAGCTGGTCGTCAGGCCAAGGCGCGCGAGATTCGGTTGCCGGGATGGCGTCTGACGCGACCGTCGAGCTCGAGGTCGAGGAGCGCATCTTGCACTTGTGAGGGCGTTGCATGGCATTGGCGTATGACTTCGTCAACTGGCATGGGCTCGACCCCGAGCAGCGTCGCGATCGTCTCCGGAAGGGCGCCGAGGGCCGGCTTGTGACTGGTTGCGACCGACATTGGCAGGTGCGTAGCGGACGCCGGGGGCCTGGTTGCGCCGGCTTCGATCCGCTGCTTCGCCGGGCGTGCCGGTGGCGCCGTCGTCCAGCTCGGCAAGGCCGCCATGACGTCCTCGATGCCGGTCACCAGTGCGGCACCATCGCGCAAGAGCTGGTTGGTGCCGGCATGGCGGGGGTCCAGGGGCGAGCCGGGCACGGCCATGACCTCGCGGCCCTCGCTGCCGGCGAGGCGGGCCGTCATCAGCGAGCCCGAGCGGGCAGCGGCCTCGACGAC
This sequence comes from uncultured Alphaproteobacteria bacterium, assembly GCA_942491185.1. Taxonomy (GTDB): domain Bacteria; phylum Pseudomonadota; class Alphaproteobacteria; order Geminicoccales; family Geminicoccaceae; genus SLRI01. The sequence goes on from CALOAB010000020.1 coordinate 164,139, forward strand.
GACCACGGCCGAGGCCAGCCCGGCAATGATGCGGTTGCGGCGCGGGAAATGCCTGGCCAACGGCGGTGTGCCGGGCGCGCGCTCGCTGACGATCAGGCCTTCGGCTGCGATCCGCGCGTGCAGCTCGGCGTTCTCGGGCGGGTAGATGACGTCGATCCCGGAGCCCAGAATGGCGATGGTGGCGCCTTTGCCTTCGAGACCGCCCTGGTGCGCCGCCGTGTCGATGCCGCGGGCGAGGCCGGAGACCACGGTGAGCTCGCGCTCGCTCAAGGCACGGGCCAGCGTCGTGGCGAAGAAGCGGCCATTGCCGCTGGCGTTGCGCGCCCCGACGACGGCGACCATGCGGGCGGTGAGCAGGGCGCGGCGGCCGAGCAAGGTGAGGACCGGCGGCGGATCGGCGATGTTGCGCAAGGGCAAGGGGTAATCGGGCTCACAGGCCAGCAGCAGCTCGGCGCCGAGCCTGTCCAACGCGGCCATTTCCTCGTCGACCGCACGCTCGCTGGCGAGCTCGAAGCCCTTTGCGGCGAGCTTGCTCTGCAGTCTCGGCAAAGCGCTGATGACCGCCGATGCCTTGCCGAACCGCTCGATCAGACGAAAGAAGAGCACCGTCCCCAGCCCACGGGAGCGGGCTAGGCGTAGCCATGCCAGGCGTTCGGGATGGTCGAGTTGCGTGGTCACATGGGATGCCGTCATTGTCTGACGGGATTGAGGCAGCTTGGCGTGCAAAAATCAACTGGTGATAGAATTGCGCTGCGCTGATTTGCGGCAGCTTGCGGCCCCGCTGTCGTCCGCCGGGCTGGACCTGGACCCGGAGCGCTCAGGGCTTCTTCGACGAAGAGCCGAGCTTGCTTTCCTCGCCGCGCAGCAGACGGCGGATATTGGCCTGATGCATGACGATGATGATCAGCGCCAGGCCGACATAGAGCTCTGCCGCCTGTTGCTGGCCGAGCAGCCAGGCCATGATCGGTGCCGCGATCGCGGCAAGGCAGGAGCCGAGCGAGACGTAGCGGGTGAGCCAGACGACAACGACGAAGAGCGCCAGCACGACCGGAACGACGAGCGGGGTGAGTGCCAGGATCACGCCGGCGGCGGTGGCCACGCCCTTGCCGCCGCGAAAGCGCAGCCAGACCGGAAAACAGTGCCCGACAACGGTCCCGAGCCCGATGGCGACGGCAATGTCCGGGCCGAAATAGGCAAAGCCGAGCAAGGTCGGCAGACAGCCCTTGGCGACGTCGGCGGCGAGCGTGGCCAGCGCCAGCCCCTTGCGGCCGGTGCGCAGCACGTTGGTCGCACCGATATTGCCGGAGCCGATGCCGCGGATGTCGCCGGCACCGCCCAAGCGGGTGAGCAGCAGGCCGAACGGCACCGAGCCGGCCAGATAGCCGGCGGCGAAGGCGATGGCGATGGGCAGCCAATAGGCCGGCCCACCCAAGGGGTCGATCATGGTGCAGCACCTCGATCGCGATACGGCTGCTGATGGGGGCGGCGCTTGCGTCCGGCGCCCGTTGCCTTATGTCGGACGGGCCAGAGCGGGCGTTGCCGGTCGAAATGGTCTTGCCGCTGCCCGCGTCGCTCGGGCACCGTGGGCGCCCATCCCCAGCAGGCAAGGCCAGCAGCGTGCCAACAATCACCCGGGAAAGCTTGCAGAACGGTTGGCTCGAGCGGATCACCGAGGCCGCGGGTGCGGCAGGCGACGCCTCGATGATCCGAACGGAAGCCGAGCTCGCGGCCTGTCGCGCGCAGGCGCTCGCCGGATATGTCGAAGGCCAGGATCTCTGGGTCTTCGCCTATGGCTCGCTGATCTGGAACCCGGCCTTCCACTTCGTCGAGAAACGGCTCGGCCGGGTCTTTGGCTACCACCGGCGTTTTTGCCTGTGGACCTATCTCGGCCGCGGCACGGTCGATCGGCCGGGCCTGATGCTCGGTCTCGATCGTGGCGGCAGCTGCCAGGGTCTTTTCTACCGCATCGCCGCGGATGCGGTGGAGGAAGAGCTGACCTTGATCTGGCGGCGGGAGATGATCACCGCGGCCTATGTGCCGACCTGGCTCGAGGGGCGCTCCGCCGACGGACCGCTCAGGGTGCTCACCTTCACCATCAACCGGCAGCACCAGCGCTACGCCGGCAAGCTCGACGAAGGCGAGGTCGTGGCAGCACTGGCCAATGCCGAAGGGCCGATCGGCCGCTGCTCCGACTATCTCTTCAACACGCACGAGCACTTGCGCGATCTCGCCATTCACGATCCGCAGCTCGCCCGTCTGTGTGGTCTGGTGCGCCAGGAGCAAGGGTCTACGCTCGATCCTTGAGTGCCCGAAGCTTGCCGAACGCGTCGGCATTGGCGGCGCGGACGAACGGGTTGGTGGCGCGCTCTAGTGCGATGGTCGAGGGAATGGTCGGCTCGTTGCGCGCGCGCAGCGCCTCGATCTCCGCCGCGCGGGCCTTAAGATCCGCGTTGCCGCCATCCACCGATAGTGCAAACCGGGCGTTGCTCGCGGTGTACTCGTGGCCGCAATAGACCCTGGTCGCATCGTCGAGCGCCATGAGCTTCTGCAAGGATGTCCACATCATCGGTGGATCGCCTTCGAACAGCCGACCACAGCCCAGCGCAAAGAGCGTGTCGCCGCAGAACAGGGCATGGCTGGCCGGGAAGTGATAGCTGATATGGCCACGTGTGTGACCAGGGGTGGCGATGATGGCGGCGGCTTCGTCGCCCAACGAGAACGGGTCGCCCTCGCTGAGCGGCAGATCCAGGCCCGGCACGTTGGCGGCCTCGGCCGCAGGCCCGGCGATCCGGCAGCCGAAGCGCTGCTTGAGGTCGAGATTGCCGCCGGTGTGATCGGCGTGGTGGTGGGTGATGAGGATCCAGTCCAGGCCCCGGCCCAGCTGGTCGAGGCGCTCGGCTATGGGGGCCGCGGTGCCGGGGTCGACGACCGCGGTGACGCCGCTGCTCGGATCGCGCAGCAGATAGCAATAATTGTCGCCGAGGATCGGCAGGAGCTCGATCTCGAGGGCCATGGTCGTATCCTCCGGTGCCGGTGCGCTGACACGTGGCCTTCAAATACGGTCGCGGATGGCTATAGTGCAAGCGAGTGGCTCAAAGCGGCGGATGCGATGCGGCCTGATATCGTCGAGTTGACCGCGTTTTACGATAGCAAGGACGGCGAGTTCGCGCGCCGGCTGATCAACCATCAGCTGCGAGCGCTTTGGCCCGACCTCACCGGCAAGGCTATCCTCGGCATCGGCTTCGCCACGCCCTTTCTACGGCTTTTCGAGGACGCTGAGCGGCAGATCGCCTTGATGCCGGCGACCCAGGGTGCCCGGGCCTGGCCCAAGGGTGAGCGCAATCGCGTGGTGCTCGGCCGCGAGGACGAGCTACCCTTCGACGATCGGTCGTTCGACCACCTGATCCTGGCGCATGCCTTCGAGTGCAGCCCGCACGCCAATCGGCTGATGCGCGAGGCTTGGCGCGTGCTCAAGGATGGCGGCCGCCTGGTCGTCATCGCACCGAACCGCCGCGGTCTTTGGTGCTGGAGCGAGAAGACGCCGATGGGCTTCGGGCAGCCCTACACCAGCGACCAGCTCACCCGCAGCCTGCGCAACAACCTCTTCGCGGTCGGGGAGATGCGCCGGGCGCTCTACATGCCGCCGCTTGGCTGCATCCTGCCGATCGGCCGGCGTCTCGTCCGCCAGCTCAGCGTGCCGATGGAGCGCGTCGGCCTCAGGCTGCTGCAACACTTCTCCGGCGTGCTGATCGCCGAGGCGATCAAGGACGTCTACAGCCCGACTCCGGCAGCTGCCGTGGCGCGCCCGGCGAGCCGCCGCTACGTCCCCGTGCCCGAGGGCGTCACGGCCCGCGGGCAGACCCGCTCGCTCGTGCTGCATGCGGATTCCAGCGAGGATGTCGGGGTCGAGCTGCCCGGCGTCTCCGGTAAGCGGTTCAAGCCGCTGCGGTGGTGGAAGCGACTGTTCCGATCTGCTCGATTTCGAACGGTGTCGTCTGGTACATCTCGTTGATCCAATTGCCGAACAAGAGGTGGGCATAGGCTCGCCAGCAATTGCGTGGCGCCTTCGATGGATCGTCGTCGGGATAGTAGTTCAAGGGCAGCGGCACGTCGGCTCGCGTGGCCAGATCGCGCTCGTATTCTTCGGCCAAGGTGTAGGTGTCGTATTCCAGGTGGTTGAACATGAACACCTCGCGATGGTGCGGGTCGTGCAGCAGGCAGAGCCCGGCTGCGTTCGACACCGCCAGCACCTCGAGCCCGCTCTGTGCCGGGATGTCCGCCTGCCGCACCTCGGTATGGCGTGAGACCGGCACCAGGAAATAGTCGTCGAAGCCGCGCAGCAAGCCCGGCCGCCGGGCGTCACGCTGCTCGATCACGTAGTGGGTGTAGATGCCGAAGCGCTTCACCGGCAGCGTGTGCTTGGGCACGCCGTGGAAGTGATTGAGCGCCGCTTGCGCGCCCCAGCAAATATGGAAGCACGAATGCACATGAGTGCGTGACCAGTCGAAGATGGCGGCGAGCTCGGGCCAGTACTTGACCTCCTCGAACGGCATCAGCTCGACCGGTGCGCCGGTGACGATCAGCCCATCGAATTTTTGGTCCTTCACGTCCGCCCATTGGCGGTAGAACGACTGGAGGTGGGAGTGCGGCACATTCTGCGGATGGTAGCTGGAGGTGGTCAGCAGGGTCAGCTCGACCTGCAGCGGCGTCGCACCGAGCAGCCGAGCGAGCTGCATTTCGGTCTTCGGCTTCTCCGGCATGAGATTGAGCAGCGCCACCTGCATCGGCCGCACGTCCTGCCGCAGCGCTTCGTTCTCGTCGATGAGGCGGACGCCTTCGGCAGCCAGCGTGCTGGCGGCCGGCAGGTCGTTCGGAATCTTGATGGGCATTGCTCACTCCCGCGCTGACCGGAGCTATTCGTCGAGCACCTGATGATCGCGCGGGGTCGACACGGAGGCCGAGCACGACCTTTTAGCTGCTTGTTTAACGTGGCCGCAAGCCGGTCAGCTCAAATCACCACGGGCGAAGTTTCGTTGGGCGTCGGCCCGGTGTCAAGATTGGCCATGCCTCGCATAGCTAGCAGCCTGTCGAGGCGCGCCGCGGGCAGCTTTACGATGACGATCCGCGGGCGTAATGGAGACGGTCAGTGCAACAACGATCGGGAAGAGTCGCCGTGGCCGAACCCGCCCAGGACGAGCTGGCCCGGCTGCGGGTGGAGATCGACCGCATCGACGACGACGTTGTTGCGCTGCTTCTCGAACGTATCGCCGTGGTTCGTCGGATCGGTGCCGTCAAGAGCGCGGCGCATGTGCAGCAAACGGGCATAGCACTCCGTCCAGCGCGCGAGGCCGAGATCATTCGCCGCCTTGCGACGGCAGCGGGCCCGACCTTGCCGGCGGCTGCCTTGACCCGGATGTGGCGCGAGCTCTTGGCGGCCACGACCCGGCTGCAGACGCCCTTCAAGGTCGCCTACCTGAGCGACCCGACCTTGCCCGAGGTCAAGGAGCTGGCCCGCGATCATTTCGGCGCCCTGACCCCGCTCGTTGCCGTCGAGACCGCGCAGCACGGGTTTCGGGTGATCGCCGCCGGTGACGCCGATCTTCTCGTGCTTCCGACCCCACGGGACGACCGCTACTGGTGGCAGCGCGTCGCGCTGACACTGGTCGACAGTCCGCTGCGGATCGTCAGCCGCCTGCCGTTCTGCGCCCCGCCGGACGACGGCAGCGGGGCAGCGACCGGCGCGCTGGTGCTCGGCGTGCTGCCGGAGGAGCCGTCCAGTGCCGATGTCACCATGGTGGCGCTCGAGGTCGATCTCGACCTCAGCCGGGCGCGATTGACGGATCTGCTCGCCGCCGGCGGCGTCGAGATCGTGTCGCTCGCGGCCCTGCTCGACCTGATGCCGGACTCCGGGTTCTACATGCTCGAAGCCGAAGGCACGGAGGCGACCGTGCTCGCCGCCCTGCAGCGTGGCCTGGGGCCTGTGCGCGACAGGGTCTTGCGTCTTGACGTGCTCGGCAGCTATCCACGGCCCCTGACGCCACAGGCGTGAGCTGGGTGACGCCACAGGCGTGAGCCGAGCGCCAGCCAGCTGGTGGCACAGCCGCGTATTTTCCGTTCAGCAAGGCAGCATCGTCATGGCAGGACCACGGCCCCGGCCGGGCATCTTGGAGATCGAGGCCTATCAGGGTGGCAAGTCGGCGACCGCCGACGCGCGCCCGGCGATCAAGCTCTCGGCCAATGAGAGCGCGATCGGCCCGAGCCCGGCGGCGGTTGCCGCCTTCCAGGATGTCGCCGATCGTCTGCATCGCTATCCCGACGGCGGCTCGGATGGTTTGCGGGGTGCCATCGCGCGCCGTCACAACCTCGACCCGGCGCGCATCGTCTGCGGCGCTGGATCGGACGAGCTCATTGCGCTCATCACCAGGGGCTATGCCGGCGCCGGCGAGGAGGTGCTGTTCACCGAGCACGGCTTCCTCATGTACAAGCTCGCCGCACTCGGCGCCGGGGCCACTCCCGTAGCGGCGCCGGAGACCGCACTTCGGGCCGATGTCGATGCTCTCCTGGCCCGGGTCACCAGCCGGACGCGTCTGGTCTTCATCGCCAATCCCAACAACCCCACCGGCTCCTATCTGCCGACGGCCGAGCTGGAGCGGTTGCATGCCGGATTGCCGGCGGACGTCTTGCTGGTGATCGATGCGGCTTATGCCGAGTTCGTCGAGCTCGAGGACTACGATAGCGGCATCGGCCTCGCCATGCGCGCGCCCAACGTCGTCATGACCCGCACCTTCTCGAAGCTCTATGGGCTGGCCGCCTTGCGCCTCGGCTGGCTCTACGGGCCGGCGGCGATCGTCGACGTCATCAACCGGCTGCGCGGGCCGTTCAACGTTGCCCTGCCGGCGCAAGAGGCCGGCATCGCAGCGCTCGGCGACACGAGCCACGAGGCGAAGGCGCGGGCGCACAATGCCGTCTGGCTGCCGTGGCTCGCCAAGGAGCTGCAGGGGCTCGGGCTCACCGTTCATCCCAGCGTCGGCAATTTCCTGCTGGTCGGCTTTCCCGACGACGCCGGTCGTGACGCTGCTGCCGCCAACCGGCATCTCGAGGCGGACGGCCTGATCCCGCGGCAGATGGCGGCTTATGGCCTGCCGCAGTGCTTGCGGATCAGTGTCGGGCTCGAGGCCGAGAACCGGGCGCTGGTCGCGTCGCTCCAGCGGTTCGTCGACGGTCGCGTCGCGGCATGAAGCCTTTTCGCCGCGCAGCCCTGATCGGCATCGGGCTGATCAACGGCTCGCTCGCCAAGGTGATGCGCGAGCACAACCTGGCGGCAGAGATCGTCGCCTCGGCAAGGCGCCCTGAGACCCTCGATCGGGCCTTGGCGCTGGGCCTTTGCGACGAGGCGACCACCGACCCGCTCGAGGCTGTCCGAGGTGCTGATCTCATCGTGCTCGGCACGCCGCCGGGCACCATGGGCAGCGTTGCGGCAGCGATTGGCGAGGGCGTTGACGGGGACGCCATCGTCACCGACGTGGCCTCGATCAAGGCGCAGGTGGTGCGCGACGTATGCCCGCATTTGCCCGATCCCAGGCGATTTGTGCCGGGCCATCCGGTCGCCGGCACCGAGCACTCCGGGCCGGATGCGGCGTTCGCGACGCTGTTCGTCAATCGGCGCTGCATCCTCACCCCGACCGAGGACACCGATCCGCTGGCCGTCGAGCGGATCAAGGCGCTCTGGGAAATCGCCGGCTCGGCCGTCGACGTGATGACGCCCGAGCATCACGACAAGATCCTGGCCATCACCTCGCATTTGCCGCATCTGATCGCGTATACGATCGTCGGCACGGTCGCCGATCTCGAGGATCAGCAGAAGAGCGAGGTCTTCAAGTACGCGGCGGGTGGCTTCACCGATTTCACCCGCATCGCGGGCTCCGATCCGACGATGTGGCGGGACGTGTTCTTGAACAACCGAGAGGCCGTGCTGGAGATGCTCGGCCGCTTCACCGAGGATCTCGTGGCCCTGCAGCGGGCGATCCGTTGGGGCGAGGGTGAGACGCTGTTCGACCTCTTCAGCCGCACGCGGGCCATCCGTCGTGGCGTGGTCGAGGCCGGCCAGGCCTATATTCGCCAGCCGGAGGATCCGCTGGCGCCGGAGCCCTGAGTGTCGGCGGGTGGCTCTGAGGAGACCGGCCGGTCGCTCGTCTGGTTCTTCGCCTACGGCTCGCTCATGTGGAATCCGGGCTTTGTGGTCGAGCGCACCGAGCGGGCGAGGCTCGATGGCTTTCATCGCAGCTTTTGTGTCTATTCCTGGGTCTGGCGGGGCACGCAAGAGCGGCCCGGCCTGGTCCTCGGCCTGGCGCCCGGCCGTGACTGCATCGGTCTGGCTTACGGCGTTGCCGAGGAGCTGGCTGCCGAGACACTGGCTTATCTCGATGCCCGCGAGCTGGTCACCGACGTCTATGAGCGACGCCTCTTGACGCTCGATCTGGCTGCCGGCGATCAGGCTGCAGCTCGCTGCGTCGATGCCTGGTGCTATGTGGCGCGGCCGGATCACCCGCAATTCGCTGGCGATCTGCAGCTGGACCAGATTGTCGGCCTGGTTCGCCAGGGGCATGGGCGAGGCGGGCACAATACCGACTACGTGCACAGCACCGTGGCACATCTGCGCGAGATGGGCGTTGCCGAGGCCCGTATCGAGGCCGTGGCAGAAGCGCTGGGCTAGCGGCTCGTCGGCGCCGTCGGGTCGTGCGCCGCCAGAAGGGCGTTGCAGGCGGCCTCCATGCGCTGCTCGAGCAGCTGCATGAAGGCCTGGCGATCGAGCCCTGGCTCTATCGGCTCCAGGAACTGCACTGTTATGGTCCCGGGCTGCTTGGCGAAGCTGCGCCGGCCCCAGAACACGCCCGAATCGAGCGCCACGGGAACGACCGGCACGTCGAGCGCCTTGTAGAGTGCCGCGACACCTGGCTTGTAGGCGGGCGGCGCGCCGATCGGTCGGCGATTGCCTTCGGGAAAGATGAGGATCGAGAGGCCGTCGGCGATGGCCTGCTCCGCACCTCTGATCAGCGAGCGCATCGCCTTGGCGGCACCGCGACGGTCGATCGCGATGTTCTGCGCGCGCTTCAGGTACCAACCGAACAGCGGAATGCCGAGCAGCTCTTCCTTGAGCCCGATCGCGATATCCGGGCGAATCATATGAAACAGCAGGGTCTCGAACGAGGACTGGTGCTTGCTCGCGATGATGCAGGGTCCGTCCGGCAGGTTCTCGAGGCCCTGGACACGAAAGCCGAGCCCGGCGATCAGGCGCAGCCCCAGATGAATGCCGCGCATCCAGAAGGCAGCGTACCGGCGAATCGCAGCGGGGCTCACGAAGGCCGCGGCCGGCAGCAAGAGGATGACCAGCAGCGCCGACCAGAGCCAGAGATAGCAATTGAACAGGAACGAGCGAAGCATCAGCAAGGTGGCGGTTCCCCAGACGTCTTGAGCGTGTCGCACCTGCTTGCGCGCTCAGAGCCTGTTTGAGAAGGCTCTCAGCGCAGCCGCGCCAACCCGAAAAGCGCGGTCATGCGGGCGGCAACGGCGATCAGGAGCGCCGTGATCAGGGGCACGGTTGCCAAGAGGACCCAGTGGATCGCACCGAGACCGCGATCGCCGGGCGGATCGGCACCGAGCAGGGGACTACCATAGAGCACGACGACGATGGTCGAGAGCCCAGCGACAAAGCCGATCAGCGTGCCGCGCAACGAGCTTCCCAACGCATGCTGCTCGAACTGCTGCGCGATGAAGCGGTCCTTCGCACCCATCGACCGGAGCAGATCGACCGCCTGCGCGTGCTGCTTGAAGCTGACCCGCGTGACCCAGATGGCAAGGCAGGCGGCCGCCGCGAGCAGGATGAGCCCCGCCATGGAACCGGATGTCCGGAGCACGGAAGCGAGCCGCTCCTGGCTGCGCTGCAGCAAGCCGGCATCGCCGATGGTAGCACCCGGCACGATGGCATCGAGCTCGCTGCCGAGCGTTTCGAGATCGACGGCGGCACCTGGATTGTAGGCGATGTCGATGAGTCGCGGCAGCAGGATCTCGAAGCCCGAGGAGATGCCGCCAGCGTCAGCACCGCCGGCTTGGGGATCGAGCCAGGGCTGGACCAGGCTGCCGATTTCCTGCTCGTCGATCAGGCTCGCATAGGCCACGCCAGGCTGGCCCCGCAGCAGCTCGAGGACCTCGCTCATCTCGTCGCGTGCGACGGCTCGGTCCTGGCTGGGCGGCAGAGCCACGGTGACGATCCGCGGCTCTCGCTCGAACGCGCCGAGCTGCCGATCCGCGACGCCGGCCAGCGCGAAGGCCAGGATGGCAAGGTAGATGATCGCAGCACAGCCCCATTGCAGGAACCGGCCGGCCGGCGTGTCCTCGAGGGGCAGATCGAGAGAGCCGTCTGCCATGCCTCAGCCCCCACTCGCCTTGTGGACGGTCGACGGCTCCGGGGGCCCTTCCGGCAACGGACGATCGTCGTCGAGAGCGCTGTTGTCCGGCTCGACCTCCATCGATGGTCGATCGCGCTCAGCAGCCGGCTCGGCCGTAGGCACGCTCAATCGGCCGGCTACCATGCGCAGCACCGGATACGGATAGCGGTCCATCAGCGCCTCGCTATGGGTGGCGAGAACGACGGTGGCACCGAGCTTGTGCAGTTGAACGAACAGGCTCATCAGCCGCTCGGCATTCGCGGCATCGATGTTGCTGGTCGGCTCGTCGGCAAGCAGGAGCCGCGGCTTGCTGACGATGGCACGGGCGATACCGACCATCTGGCGCTGGCCCATCGAGAGGCTGGCGGGAAGGGATTCCAGCTTGTCACCGAGGCCGAGCCAGCCGAGCATGTCGGCCACGAACTTGACCGTCTCGTCCTCGTCGGCACCGTTGATGCGCAGCGGCAGGGCGACGTTGTCGAAAGCCGACAAATGCTCGAGCAAGCGTAGATCCTGAAACACCACACCGATGCGCTGGCGTAGGCCTGCAAGCTCATCACGGTTGATCTTGTCGATTTCTCGTCCGAAAACGCGTATCGAACCACTTGTTGGTGGCAGGGAAAGGCTGATCAGACGCAGCAGCGAGGTTTTTCCGGCACCCGTTGGCCCGCTCAAGAAATGAAAGCTGCCGGTATTCAGCTTGAGATTGATGCCATGAAGGACCGATGGGGCAGTATCGTAGCGCAGGCTGACGCCATCGAGTTGCAAAATCGTCGTTGGAGCGGGTCTCAAGCTATGTCCGATACGCAGCCGACATGACGGCCAGAGATGGCAGTATGATCGAGTTTACCCTCATCATCTCAACTGATACGTTATATGAGCCCTTGTCCTGTCTGCCAAGTGTCGACCGATGATCATTACCTGCCCTTCCTGCGCCACGCGCTATGAGATTCCGACCGAGAACCTCGGCCCTGGCGGGCGGATGGTTCGTTGCACGGCCTGTAGCCATCGCTGGTTCGTCGGCCCCGATTCGGACCCGGCTTCCGAGGCGGATATGGCAGCGCATGTCGAGGCGATCAACGACGACGCCACCCATGACCGACAGCCCGTAACGTCCACGAATGGCCGCGGCGACGGGCCGCCGCCGCTCGACCAGGGCCCGACGCTCGGTGGCCAGGGCGGCACCCCGGAGAAGCGGGGCCGGCCTGCGAAAGCTCGCTCGACCGGCGCCACGATCGGCTGGCTTGCCGTGCTGTTGATGCTGCTCATCCTCACCGGGCTGGTGCTGGGCCGCAATGAGCTTGTCGCCTTGGCGCCACAAGCCGCCCCGATATACCAGCGACTCGGGCTCCCCGTCACTCAGGCGATCGGCCTGGAGCTTGCCGGCATCGTCTCGGAGCGCATGCGCGATGACGAAAGCGATGTGCTGCGCATCACCGGCACCGTGCGCAATGTCGCGGGCGCCGAGCGCGACGTCCCGCCCTTGCGGATCGCACTGCTCGATGGCGCACGGACCGAGGTCCTGGTGCGGGAGGTCGAGGTGCCGCAGGCCGTGCTCGGTGATGGTGCGTCGACCCGGTTTGTCGTCGATCTGCCGGATCCGCCCGAGGCAGCCCGCAATTTCAGCGTCACGTTCGCCGTCGCCGAGTGATGCCGGGGCGGCGATCCGCGCCGGCTGGCCCGATGTCGTTGGCCCTGCAGGCGGCCGAGCGCGGCGGTGCCGCTGGCGAGGTGCCGGTGGGCGCGGTGATCGTCGATGCACAGGGCAGCGTCCTGGCGATTGCCCATAACCGCGTCGAGACCGACCACGACCCGACGGCACATGCCGAGATGCTCGTCATTCGCGAGGCCAGCCGGCGGCGTGGCAGCCCGCGGCTGCCGGATTGCGACCTGTACGTCACCCTGGAGCCCTGTCCAATGTGCGCCCAGGCCATCGCCTTCGCGCGCATCCGCCGCCTCTACTACGCGGCAGATGACCAGAAAGGTGGTGGTGTCGAGCATGGCGCGCGAATCTTCGCCGCCACCTCCTGCCATCATCGACCCGAGGTCTATGGCGGCATCCAGGAGACGGCGGCAGCCGATCTGTTGCGGGCGTTCTTCAAGGAACGACGCTGAAGCGAGCAACGCCATCCAGCTTCGCGGGTCGCCCGCGTTCGTGGTTGCTGGTCAGGCTGCTCGTCTTACTGGGGACTCGCTGTTTGCGGCCGCGAGGGATGCCGGCTCCGGTATCGTCTGGCCGCGGTTCAGGTAGACCACATTCGGGTCGCCACCGCCGACAGGGGCAGGTGGCTTGCGCCGTAGCTTCCAGAGCTCGTTCGCGGCCAGCGCCAGCGGCGCGCCGAAGGCCAGCAAGCACTGCAGCAGGATGAACAACTGATCGGACACCAGCCAGTCTCCAAGGGTTGCATTCACTGATCGCGATGATGCGGTCGTTCGCGGGCTGTGTCGAGACCCGTTCGCAAGTGTCATGGCGGGTACGATGATCGCCGAGGCGACTGAACCGTCGCTGCGCGTTGTCAGAGTGCCGGAACGCCGATCGGACGGCATGCCGGATGGCAGGCTGTCGCATCTGCTCGCGAGCTTTCAGCCAGCGAAGCTGGGCACGGCCGGGTCCGGGCGACGAGCACGACCGTCGGCGCTGCGCTGGCGCGTGAGGCTGCGGGCGAGCAGGCGGCACAGGGACTCGATCAGCACCGGGTGCTCGCGCGCCAGATCCTGGAAGGCCACGCGATGCAACCGAAGCACGCGGCATTGACTGGTCGCCCTGATCTCCGGCGCAACGATCGACGGGTCGACGAGCGCCGTCTCGCCGATGCAACCGTCGGGACCGAGCGACTCGCGCAAGCCTCCGGGCCATGTGGCGGTGATGCCCCCGGTGTCGACGAGCCATGCATGGAGAAGGGGTTGGCCTGCCGTCTGCAGAACGGCGCCACTCGCGAACTGGCGATCCTCGAGCAGATGGAGCAGCGACTCCAGAACGTCGAGCGGCACGTCGGCGAAGAGCTCGAACTGCTTCAAGCGGAGCATCCCGGCGAGCGCCGAGCTGTCTGTCAGAGCTGGACCCTTCGGCCCGAACATCGGCAGCATGATCGTTGTCTCCTTTGCCTGGCCGTCACTCTCGGCTGCGCTGCCAGCTCGCACCAGAGCAACCGCCGCACGCAGCCAGCGGTCGCCCGTGGTCGCCAGAAGGGCAAGCAGATCAGCCTGCGTCGACGGCTCATCCCGTGGGTCCGATTTCGGTCCTGTCTCGAGGTGCAGCTGCTCCAGGAGAGGGATGAAGCGTCGTGCCAGGATACCGTGTCGCAATGAGGCAAGCCCGTCGATCGTTCCGGCGCGCAGCCGCATATCGACCTCGCGCAACGCCTCGCGCAGCTGGCCAGCCCGCTTGCCGTCACCGAGGGCCGCTAGACCGGCAAACAGCAGCTCGGTCAATCGCTGCGCATGGTCCAGCACCGCAGCACGCAGCGGTGCCAGCCCCGGGTCGCCGTTTCGGGCGAGGCGTTGCAAGAGGACGGCGTCGCGTTCGGCGCCGGTTGCAAGAGCGCCGATCAGCTGGCGCAGGAGGCGTCGGGCGGGTCGGTCCCCGATGGTGGCGAGAAACTCGACCAGGCCGCGCGCGCGATCGGCGGGGAGGGCCGGATCCGAGAGGCGTCCACCGGCGGTGATGCGGGCAATCGCTCGTTTCGGCTCTTGCCGCAGCACGTCGATCGCAGCCGCTCTCACGACGCGGTTCGGATCGGCAAGGGCCGGCCAGGCGAGCCCGAGCAGGCCACGAAACCTTGCGTCGGCGGCGTCGGACTGTGTCGCTGCCCCGGAGTCGACCGTTTGCGCCATCAGCCGAAGAGCTGCTGCGCGATGCTGCGGCAGCGGGGAACTGCGCAAGTCGTCGATGAACGGATGCAGGGTGCCAGGTGCGGCGTTGGCAGGCAGTGCTGCCAGTGCGGCGAGCAGGGCGGTCTTCAGCTCGCGATGCTGCAAGACAAGAGGGTGCTCGACGACCCGATGCAAGAGGCTTGCCGATCCCGCGCGGACCACCATGGCGACGCGGTCACGCACGGCTTGGTTGCCAAGCCATTCTCGAAGCCCTGGAAGGGCTGCTTCACCGCTCGGCCGGTCGACGGCCAGACTGAGCAAAGCGGCCAGAAAGGAGCCGGGCGCTGCGGCTGGCCGGACTTGCCGCATCGGCAGATCGGCGAGGAAATGCGCGGTCGCCACGAGCTCGATGCTCTCGAGCTCATCAGTGTCGATGGCCTTGGCCAGCTCGGCCGACAGGTGCTGTGGCCCGAGATGACCGAGCAATTGTGCTACTCTGACCCATTCTCCATCATCGAGCCGTGGTGCCATGCCGATCAGCGACGGCACGACGCTCGCGGGCATTGCCGTGGCGCTGCGTGAGGCTGCAGCCTCGATGAGCTCGATGCCGAGGCGGCGCTCATCCCTGCTGCGGCCGCCGATCAGCCGCCTCAGCTGATCTGCATCGTAGGACACCGGCGCGCCCTGCGCTGGCAGCCTGTCCCTGCCGGCGACGCCGTGGCGGAGCTGGCGCAAGAGCGTCGGCAGGTAACTCCGGGCGATGACGACGTTGAGTGCGACAAAAAACAGGGACGCAATCACGGCGAGCAGCGTGGCGCGAAAGATGGCATCGGCCGCCGGCAGGAACGTCAGCACGAGTCCGGCGAAGGCCATGCCGAGCGGGTAGAATATGCCATCGGCGAGGGTGCGTGCCCGGCCAAGCACCCTGATCGGCAAGGCGCCGTAATTCGTTGCATTGACCGGCTCGAACACGCCGTTGGAGACGGCTTCGGTGTTGATGTGGGCGAGCACGGCCCAGCCGAGCCGAGGCTGGAACAGAAGTGCGAGGAGGCAGGCGAGCGAGGTGAGCGGAAAGAGCAGGTTGCGCAGCATTGGGCCGGCACGCTCGACGATGCCGTGCGCGCCGAACCAAAGAACGCCCAGCTCGGCAACCTGCAAGGCGGCGAACAGCAGAGCCAACAGACGGCCCAGCTCGACTTCATCCTGGATGGTTTCGCTGTAGACCGCGTAGGCCACATACTCGGTGAGGCTGTAGACAGTGGTCAGCAGCAGCGAGTTGAGCGCCAGGCAAAGCGCAAAGGGGTGGCGGGCCAGGAACTGCCGCAGATCCGCCAAGCGCACGAGGCCGGAACTCTCGACCGGTTGGCCAGCGTCAGACGGGGCCGTTTCTGCAGCGGCTGCGAGCCCGGCTGCGGCCTTGCCGAACAGCGCCACGGCGATGCAGACGAGGCCGACCACCGGCCAAAGCAGGTGCTCGATGGCGACGGTTGCCAGCGCCCGCTCGGCAATGATCCCGGCGACCGAGCCGCCCACGGCTATTGCAATGAAGAGCCGCGGCGTATGCCGTCGGAGGCGAAGATTGTCGAGCAGTGCTGCGGCCAGCAGCCAGAAGACGATATCGGTGACGATGTCGTAGACGTGGGCAGCGATGAGGATGGCCGCCGGCACCAGCTCCCAATCCACGCCAAGTCCGACAAGGAGTGCGCTCATGGCAAGAGCGACGAGGATCGCGAGGCCGGGCAGCAACCAGGCTGGTGTCGCTCGATCGATGACCGCCGCCAGCAGCAGCGATACGCCCGTGGCAATGACGGCGAGCGTCAAATAGAGTGCCGGCAGGGCATCGATGCCCTGCCGCGACAAGAAGAGCGTCGTGCCGGCCGTGTAGAGCAGCACTTTGCCGCCGCTCAGCAAGGCGGCGACGATCGCCAGACGCACGATCGGGCTGCACTGCCAAGCTGCAAGGGCTTGCGCAGGTCCGTTCAGCACGGGCGGGTGAGCATCGTTGGTCTCGAGCTGCGTCGATGGGCGTATTGAAGCGGGCGTCGTCGGTTACGCGCCATCCGACTCGCCGAGACGGAGCCAGATCAGGCGTGGCCGCACTCGATAATGCGACTCGTCGGCAGCGATGCCGAAACTCTGAGCCGGCGCTTGGGGTTCTGTCGGCCGAGGCTGGCCAAATTCCAGCACGAGCGATGGCTGTCGCCGATTGTGCATCCAGGGCAGTCGCGCGTGCGGTCCGGGCAGTGGTCGCAACCGTGCCGCCCTCTTCCGACGATCGTCCAAGTCTGCCCAGGGCGCCGCTAAGCCGTTGAAAGTGATGCCATGTGCCTGTTCTCTTTGGCCATTGAGGCCGGCACGCGCTCAATCGGCCTATCCTCGACCGGCACGGCGAACCGACCGACGACGTCGCTGGCGAGATAGCGGCGGCGCAGCTCGGGCGGGAGGTCGCGAAACGGGCCGATCGTGCCTCGGCAATTGGCAGCACCACAGGCGCAGATCAGACACTCGGGCGTCTTGCCGATATAGGTCGAGTAGTCGTAGGTCAGCTCGTCGCCAGATGCGATATCGCTCAAGGCGATCATCCGGTAGCCCAGCGGCGTGAGTCGCAGGCCGGTGTTCGGGTTGCAGCTGTGATTGACGAGATCGTCGAGATTGCCATTCGGCAGCAGGAAGGCGTCCTCGCCGACCTGAAAGAGCTGCTCACTAAGCTCATGCCCGCGAGCCAAAGCCTCGGCGAGGGTCATCGTTCCATCGTAATAGTCGCCGTCCTCATCGGCGATGACGGTAGCACCTCGAGCGAACGGCTTTGCGGCAAAGAGGCCGTAACCGCACTCGGCCGTGACGGCGAGATAGACGTTGAGGCACTTGACGAGCTTCTGCAGCCGCATCATCGGATCGCTCATTGGCGCTTCCAAGCGATGTGAAGTGTAAAGGACATTCCCAGTGGCCGCTCGTGTCCACGGGGATCGGTTGGAAGATAGACAAACTCAACCATTATGTCTATTTGTTATGAAAGATATTCACGCATAAGGTGATTTCTTCTCCGCGATGGATTAGGCGACCGGCTCGCTCAGAGCCATCTCTGGGGCGAGGAAGGCATCCAGGCCGTCGATCGGCATCGGCTTTGCGAAGTAGTAGCCCTGCACCTCGTGGCATCCGACGCGCTCGAGGTAGCGCAGCTGCTCGATCGTCTCGACGCCTTCGGCACAGATCTTGATGCCGAGACTCTTGCCGATCCCGACGACGGCCTTGACGATGGCCGAGCCATTGCTGCGTCCGCCGAGATCGTTGATGAACGCGCGGTCGATCTTGATCTTGTCGAACGGGAACCGGTTGAGATAGCTCAAGCTCGAGTAGCCAGTGCCGAAGTCGTCCATCGCTATCTTGACGCCCATGTCCTTCATCCGGCGCAGATCCGCGATCACGCCCTCGGCACCGTCGACCATGACGCTCTCGGTGATTTCGATCTCGAGGCGATGCGGGTCGAGGCCGGTCTCGGACAGCACATTGCCGAGCATCGTGGCGACGCCGCCGCGCTTCAGCTGCACCGCGGAGAGATTGACGGCGAGCTCCAGGTCATCATGCTTGACCAGGGCTGTGCAGGCGGCGCGGAGCACCCATTCACCGAGCTCGTGGATCAGGCCGGTTTGCTCGGCGATGTCGATGAAGGCGAGCGGTGAGACCATGCCGCGCTCGGGGTGGTGCCAGCGGACGAGCGCCTCGACTCCGCTCACCCGCCCTGTCGGCACGTCGACCTTCGGCTGATAGAAGACCTCGAGCTCGTGACGGACGATCGCCAGCCGCAGGTCACGCTCCAATGCCTTGCGGTCCTGCAATGCCGCATCCATCTGCCGCTCGAAGAAGCGGAAGGTGCCGCGGCTCTCGGACTTGGCGCGATCGAGCGCGATGTCGGCGCTCTGCAGCAGCCTGCCACCGATCGAGCCATCGAGCGGTATCATTGCGATGCCGATGCTCGTCGTCATCAGCACGCGCTCATCGGCGACCGTGAAGGGCTCGGCGATCGTTTCCAAGATGCGCCTCGCCAGGACCTCGACGGTGCCGACGTCGCGAACGCCGTTCTGGATGATCACGAACTCGTCGCCGCCGATGCGCGCCAGGGTGTCGGTCTCCCTGACGCACGCCTCGAGGCGCTCGGCGACCTGGACGATCAGGGCGTCACCCGTGGCATGCCCCAGCGTGTCGTTGATCTCCTTGAACCGGTCGAGATCGACGCTCAGCAGCGCTGCCATCTCGCCGCGTCGGCTGACCACGGCGATGGCGTCATCGATCCGCTCGCCGAGCAGGCTGCGATTCGGCAGGCTGGTGAGGGCGTCGTGGCGAGACAGGAACTGGGCGCGACGCTCTGCATCGAGCTCGCGGGTGATGTCCGTAGCCGTGCCTCGAAAACCGATGAACCGTCCGGCCTTGTCGAAGCCCGGCTTGCCGGCGATGCGCAGCGTCAGACGGCCGCCATCCGCATTATCGCAAAGGGCGAGAACGTTGCGGAAGGGTTGGGGGCGAGTCAGGGATTTCTGATAGCGTGCCCACTGCGTCGGGTTGTCACCCTGGTGAAACAGGCTGTCGAGACGTCGTCCCACGATCGCCTCGGGCGGTCGGCCCGTGAGCTGCCCGACGCGCTCGGACACGAAGACGAGATTCAGCTCGCCATCGGTCTCCCAGATCCAATCGGAGCTGGCATCCGCAACATCGCGAAATCGCGCCTGACTCTCGGCCACGGCGCGCGCGGCATGGCCGGTGTGGCGCATCACGAAAGCGCTGAAGCCACCGATAACGACGAGGGCCAGAAGCAGTGACGGGGCGATGGATCGAAGGAACTGCTGGCCGGGGCGATGCGGTTGCCAGACCAGCCGCCCGGCCATAGTGCCGTCCACGGTCGTCAGATCGAGTGCCGCCAGACCCGGCTCGTCATGCAAATCCGCAATGTGCATGTCCGAGAGCTGATAGCGCTCGGCCAGCTCCTGAAAGAACGCCTGGTCCAGGCGCTTGATGAAGACGATGACGCTCCGCTCGCCGGGAGGCAGCGTGATGTCGCCGAACTCTTCGGGTGTGATGGCGCTGGCGCCGACAAGTGCTGTCGCACCGTCGACGATGACCAATCCCGTCTGATAGTCGGGCTCTTCCGCGCTCGACTGACGCGCCGCTGCGACCAGCTCGTCGAGCCCACCGGAGATCGTGGGCATCGCTTCCGGCGGCGCGCGCTCACCCTCGATCGCGCCATAGGTCGTGCCGCCATTGCCATCGACCACCAGGCTCAGATGAAAGCCGTGTGTCTCATAGATATAGCCGGCAACATTCGAGTCGGCCCAGTCGGGATCGATCTCGACGTGCAGATGGCGCACGGCATCGTTCCACCAGGCGTAATCCTTGGCGACTCGGCCGACCTGGTTCTCGCGCAGCTGAAGATTGTTGCTGACGGTATTGATCGACTGGCGCCGCGCCGTCTCGTCCTCTGTCGCGGCGTTGACCGCCATCAGTCCCACCAAGACGGCGAGGCTGATCGCCATCAGCGCTGCTGTCGGTGCGATGATCCGTCGGCCTAGGCGAATATTTTCTGTCGTCATCTGTGTCGACCGTCCAGCGGCATGAACAACTCAGGCATGTCGCTGAGCATCGACCCCAGAGATGAATTAATGGTTAAGGCGCCCGTATTTCCCGCGAATTGTCGTGACTTGGGCCCATCAACTGCCAAAATCCAAGGGCAATCCGCCTGGAGGTGTCAGCTGACTGACGGGATCGAGCGATGGCTTACGGCGATCGGCCTCGGCAAGTATGTCGATGTCTTTGCCCAGAACGAGATCACCATCGAGGTTCTGCCGGAGCTCGCCGAGGCCGACCTCAAGGAGCTCGGCCTGCCGCTCGGGCCGCGCAAGCTGCTCCTTCGAGCGATCAGCGAGCTTGCTGATAAGCCGGCCGAACAGCCTCAGCAGGCCGACAGCGCCTCCCCGGCGATGCCCGTCGCCGCCGAGCGCCGCCAGCTCACAGTAATGTTCGTCGATCTCGTCGGCTCGACGGCGCTTTCTACGCAGCTCGACCCGGAGGAGATGGGCGATGTTCTGAGAAGCTACCAGAACGCCGTGGCCGGTGAGATCCTGCGTTTCGAAGGCCATGTCGCGAAGTTCATGGGCGACGGCGTGCTGGCCTATTTCGGCTGGCCGGTGGCGCATGAGGACGAGGCCGAGCGCGCTGTTCGGGCCGGGCTGGCGATTGTCGCGGCGGTCGGGCGGCTCAGCGCTGGCGAGGCGCCGCTCGCCTGTCGGATCGGCGTCGCGACGGGCCTGGTCGTGGTCGGCGAGCTGATCGGCGAGGGGGCGGCGCAGGAGCAGACGGTGGTCGGCGAGACGCCCAATCTGGCGGCCCGGCTGCAGGGCGTGGCCGAACCGGGCCAGGTGGTGATCACCGAGACCACGCGGCAGCTGGTCGGCGGTTCGTTCGAGCTGACGCCGCTGGCGGCGCAGTCGCTGAAAGGCCTGTCGGTGCCGGTGACGCCGTTCGCGGTGCTGGGCGAACGTGCCGCCGGCAGCCGCTTCGAGGCCAGGAGTGGTGCTGCTTTCCTGCCGATGGTCGGCCGCGACCAGGAGCTGGCGCTGCTGCTGGAGCGCTGGGGCCAGGCCAAGAGCGGCGAGGGCCAGGGCGTGCTGCTGGTCGGCGAGGCCGGCATCGGCAAGTCGCGGATCACGCGCGCCCTGCTCGACGCAATGCGGGCCGAGCCGCATGTCCGCGTCCGCTTCCAATGCTCGCCCTACCACGCCGACAGCGCCTTCTGGCCGGTGATCCAGCAGCTGACCCGTGCGGCGGGGCTCGCCGACCAGGACACGGTCGAGCAGCGGCTCGACAAGCTCGAGGCCGTGCTCGCCAGGGCCGGCGACACGACAGCCGCACCGCTGCTCGCCGACCTGCTGGGCCTCGACGGCACCGGCCGCTATGGCAAGATCGAGCTGACCCCGCAGGCGCAGCGCACCCGCACGCTCAGGGCGCTCATCGACCAGATCCTCGGCCTCGCCCGCCAGCAGCCGGTGCTTGCTCGTGCTCGAGGATGCGCACTGGATCGACCCGACGACGCTCGAGCTCGTCGAGCAGGCGCTCGATCGCGGTGCCACCGCACCCGTCCTGCTGCTGCTGACCAGCCGGCCCGAGAACCAGCCGACGCTCGCCGGCCACCCGCACGTCACCCGCCTCACCCTCAACCGCCTCGGCCGCGCCGGCGTCGAGGCGATCGTCGAGCGGCTGAGCAGCGGCACCGTCCTGCCCGTCGAGGTCATCGACACCATCATCGCCCGCACCGACGGCGTGCCGCTGTTCGTCGAGGAGCTGACCAAGGCCGTCATCGAGTCCGGCGACGCCAGTGTGCCGGCGAGCTTGCACGATTCGCTCATGGCACGCCTCGACCGCATCCCCGAGGTCAAGGAGGTGGCCCAGATCGGGGCGGTCATCGGCCGCGAGTTCGACCATGCGGCCCTGACGGCGATCGCCGACCGGTCGCCCGACGCGCTCGATGGCGCCCTCGACCGTCTGGCTGCCGCCGAGCTGGTCTTCCGCCGCGGCACGCCGCCGGAGGCCCACTACACCTTCAAGCACGCGCTGGTGCGCGATGCCGCCTATCACTCTTTGCTCAACGAGCGCCGTCGCGGTCTGCACCGCCGCCTCGCCGATTATCTCGAGCGCGCCAATCCGGTCGAGGCGGCGCTGCTGGCGCAGCACCGCGAGGGCGCAAACCAACAGGCCGAAGCGCTGCGCTGGTACCGTGATGCCGGCACGAGCGCCTTCGAACGCTCGGCCAACGCCGAGGCCATGGGCCACTTTCGCGCCGCGCTCCGCGTCCTCGCCCGCGTCCCCGACCTGCCAGACGCAAGAACCCAAGAACTCGATCTCCTCCTCGCGCTGGGCCGCGCCACCACCGCCGCCAAGAGCTACGCCGCGGAAGAAGCCGACGATGCTTACCGCCGCGCCCGATCCCTATGCGACTCGACAACGGATGCCGGGCAGCAACTGCAGCTGCTCGTCGGCGAATTCCTGCTGCACGCGAATCGTGGACGTCACCGCGAAGCCGCTCAGGTTGCCGACGCCATGCTTGCATTAGGTGTGGAAAGGAACTTCGTGGAGGCCGAGTTGCTCGGTCTGCGGACGAGCGGCATGTGCGCCCATTGGGCAGGACAGGTCCGCCAGACGCGTACTCAATTTGAACGCCTCATTTCGTTGTGCGAAGGCCGCGATGTCTCGATGCTCGGGATGCGCTACGGGTACGATCCGTACATTGGTGGTATGGCGTTTTACAGCCACAGTCTGGCCGTATCGGGCTATCTTGTCCAAGCCGCAAAGGTCGGTCGTCGCACGATGCAACTTGCCCAACAAATCGACCATTTGCATAGTCGCGGACTCGGCGGCGTAGGTTGCTGCTTCGGCGCCAGGGTCGGCCGGCGCTACCACGAGCTGCTCGAATGGTCGCAAGCGACGCGCGAGCTGGCCGAAGAGCAGGGCTTTGAACTCATCCAGGCACTCGCAACGATGCTCGAAGCGTCCGCACGCGTCTCACTCGGCGAAGACGCCGAATCCGCCAACGCCCTGGCATTGAGCGGCTTTACTGCCTGGGAAGCGACCGGCACTGTTCTCGTTCGTCCGCTCTATCTGCTAATTCTCGCCGAATGTGCTGTTGCCGCAGGTGACGACAAAGCGGCCGCGCAGCGACTCACCGAGGCGCTTGCGGACAGCGAGCGACCCGGTGACCGCCTCCACGTTGCCGAGGTCCATCGCCAGATTGCGGTGCTCGCCGTGCAACGCGGCGGTCCGCAGGCGGCCGAGCGCCACCTCGAGACCGCGCTCGAGATCAGCCGACAGCAAGAGGCCAAGCTCTGGG
>CALOAB010000021.1:0-659940 GCA_942491185.1 uncultured Alphaproteobacteria bacterium
AGCAACGGGACCCACTGGCGACGCTCGCCCGGCTCGAGCGACAGGCACTCGACGTCCGGCGGGGCGAACTGGTCGCAGCACAGGGCGGGCTGGAACGCCTCGACGCGACCCTGGATCAGCACGAAGCAGCCTGGTCCGAAGCGATGAGGCTCGCGGTGACGAGCGAGTCCGAGCTGGATTTCTGGGGATCGGTCACCCGCGGCACCCGACAGGTGCTGGATCGGACGACCACGGAGCGAGCCGCCCAAGTGTCACGGGTCGGTGAGGCGCAGGATGCGGTGCATGCGGGCCTGGTCGAGCTGAAGCGCCTGGAGGTGCTGGCCGAGCGGCGCGCGCACCGGCAGCAGGCGGCAGCCGCCAAGGCCGAGCGGCTCGAGCTGGATGAGCTCGCCACGCTGCGCCATGGGCGAAGCTGAGCCGACCCACGGGTGCTTATCAATTCTTCATCTTCGTGCCTCAACATGACGCCTGAAGAACCGACGCAGCGGCGACAAGGACGAATCTCGATGCGGTTGATGACGGCAGTCGGATGGTTGGGCGTGATGCTGCTTGCTGGGTGCACTGCGCGGGTGACACCGCCCAAGGTGGAGATCGAGACCGGGCCGCCGGTGCAGGTCGAGGTCGGAGGCGGCCACGATTCGAATGGCTTTTGCCCGCCTGGCCAACGCAAGAAAGGTAATTGCTGAGCCGTTGCGATCGGGTGTGGACCGTCGCTGACGGCTTTCTCCCTTGCCATGAGCCGCAACCGTGTCAATTCATGTAGGTCACCAACCGCAACGGGAGATAAGCCATGCGTATCGCTGCGATTGCTTGTGCTAGCTTCGTCGCTCTCGCCGGCACCTCGGCCTTGGCCGAATGCAACTGGAGCACTGCCAAAGCCGATACGGCCGATGATGTCATCGCGTCGGTCACGACCAACTCGTCCGCGCCCGCCCAGAGCACGCCGGTCAAGCTGCCGGAAACCGACAAGCAGAGCTGACATACGGGCGTCACTTCGGACGCCAGACCTTCTTTTCGAGCTTTGTGACGGGCCGGTTCCGCCGGCCCGTTCTTTCGTCTAGATCTCTGCTTCGGGAACGTCGTGCCATTCCGAGCGCCGGGGGCGACCGACGTGACCTTCGGTAGCCATACAGCAGAGAGGGCCAAGTGGTGGAGAGCATGCGCGTCGGGGTGATCGGCGGCGGCGGCGGCGTCGCAAGCTCACTCAAGGCAGCCGGTATCGAAGTGGTCGGCTGCGCTACCGATGGCCGAGCCGTCGATGCCGGAATCGAGAGCGTCGGCTCTTATCTCGAGTTTCTCGAGGCGCTCGACTATCCACGCCGCTACGTGCTCGATTTGCCCGCCGGGCCGGTGGTCGACAGTGTCATCGACGAAGCCTACCAGACCATGGAGCCGGGCGATGTCGTCATCGATCCGACGCCGAGCTACTGGGGTGATACGCTGCGCCGCTATCGCCGGATGCGGCATCGCTCGCTGTTCTATCAAGATGTCGCTTGCTTCGGCAGGCCAGGTGGCCCGTCCCTGGTCGTTGCCGGAGACGCCAAGGGCCTGCCGCTCAGCCAGGACGTGCTCGAGGCCTGGGCCAAACCGGGAAGGCTGGAGCCCGTGGCCGGAGCGGGCTTCGCCCACTATCTGGCCATGATCGAAGCGGCTGCCGAGCTCGCCAGGCGTGGCGTCGACTCCGAGATGGCACAGCTGATCGAGGCCTACCCGGGCGAGGTGTCTCCCGAGGCCAAGTCGGCTTTTTGTCCTCCGAAGAGCTTGGCCGGCATCGGACGCGCCGGGTGGGTGCTCGATGATGCGGTTCGTCTCGAGGCCGCGATTCCCCTTCTGGCCCTGGCCCTGATGCAAGGGGTCGGCGATTCGCTCGACGACCATGCCAGCAGCCCGCCGCCGCCGCGCGGCGCCTTCGTCCATCCCGACGACATCCTCTAGCGGCAACGCCATCCATGACGGCGCGCTTTCGGGCGCCGCCCCGACCGTTCTCGAAGCTCTACCGAAGGTGATCTCGATGCTCTCCTACCGCAAGCTCGGCCGTTCCGGCCTGCAGGTCTCGCCGCTCTGCCTCGGCACCATGATGTTCGGCGGCGCCACCGACGCGCCGACCGCAGAGCGAATCATCGCCATGGCGGCCGACGCCGGGCTCAACTTCATCGACACGGCCGATGTCTACAACGAGGGCGAGAGCGAGCGGATCACCGGCCGCGCACTCGCCGCGTCACGCGATGACTGGGTGCTCGCGACCAAGGCCGCCAATCCGATGGGATCCGGCCCGAACCAGCGCGGGCTGTCACGGCGATGGTTGATCTCGGCCTGCGACGCCAGCCTGAAGCGCCTCGGCCTCGACCACATCGATGTCTACTACCTGCACAAGGAAGACCACCTGACACCGCTCGACGAGACGGTGCGGGCGCTGGCCGACCTCGTGCGTTCCGGCAAGATCCGCTATGTCGGCCTCTCCAACTACCGCAGCTGGCGGATTGCCGAGATCTGCCGGCTTAGCGACGAGGCGGGCATCGACCGGCCGGTGGTCCTGCAGCCCTACTACAACATCATGAATCGCCAGCCCGAGGTCGAGCTCCTGCCGGCCGCCGGCCATTTCGGGCTCGGCGTCGCCCCCTACAGCCCGCTCGCCAGAGGCGTGCTCACCGGCAAGTACCGGCCAGGCGACCAGCCCGCGACGGACAGCCGGGCGGCACGCCAGGACAAGCGGATGATGCAGACCGAATGGCGCGAGGAAAGCCTCGTCATCGCCCAGACCCTGAAGGTACATGCCGAAGGGAAGGGCTGCACGCCGGGCCAGTTCGCGCTCGCCTGGCTCCTCAACAACCGCCTGGTGACGAGCCCGATCGTCGGTCCGCGAACCATCGAGCAGATGACCGACTACCTGGGCGCGCTCGAAGTCAGCTTCACCGCCGAGGACGAGGCCCTGGTGGATAGCCTGGTCACCACCGGTCACCCGAGCACGCCGGGCTATAACGATCCAGCCTACCCGATCGAAGGCCGCATCCCGCTCACCGGCTGATCGACCAAAGCGGCTTGCGCATGCGCCGGAGAGGCAAGCCTGCTCCGGCCGCCGAGCCGCGCACTCTCGGCATGGCCCGGCAAACTGGCCTCAGCCGGTGAAGGCCTGAATGCCCGTCTGCGCCCGGCCGAGGATCAACGCGTGGATGTCATGCGTGCCCTCGTAGGTGTTGACGGCCTCGAGGTTCATCACGTGGCGAATGACGTGATACTCGTCCGCTATCCCGTTACCGCCATGCATGTCGCGGGACGTCCGGGCGATATCGAGCGCCTTGCCGCAATTGTTGCGCTTGATCATCGAGATCAGCTCCGGCGTCATCGAGCCACTCTCGTCGCACAGCCGGCCGACCCGAAGCGCCGCCTGCAGGCCCAGGGTGATCTCGGTCTGCATGTCGGCGAGCTTCTTCTGGATCAGCTGGTTGGCGGCGAGCGGCCGGCCGAATTGATGCCGGTCGAGGGTGTAGCTCCGCGCCGCATGCCAGCAGAACTCGGCCGCTCCCATGGTGCCCCAGGCAATGCCGAAGCGCGCCCGGTTGAGGCAGGCGAAGGGTCCCTTGAGCCCCTTGGCGCCGGCCAGCAGGTTGGCGTCGGGCACGAAGCAGTCGTCGAGCTGGATCATGCCCGTGGGCGACGCCCGCAAGCTGAACTTGCCCTCGATCTTGGGCGTCTCGAGCCCGGACATGCCGCGCTCGAGGATGAAGCCGCGGATCTCGCCCGCATCGTCCTTGGCCCAGACGACCGCGATGTCGGCGATCGGGGCGTTGGTGATCCAGGTCTTGCTCCCAGAGAGGCGAAACCCGCCCTCGACCTTGCGCGCCCGCATCCGCATGCCGCCCGCATCGGAGCCGTGATCGGGCTCGGTCAGGCCGAAGCAGCCGATGAGCTCACCCTTGGCCAGCTTGGGCAGGAATTTCCGCCGCTGCGCCTCGTCGCCGTAGATGAAGATCGGGTACATCACCAGCGACGACTGCACGCTCATCGCCGAGCGGTAGCCGGAATCCACCCGCTCGACCTCGCGCGCGGTGAGCCCGTAGGCGACGTACGAGGTCTCCGACCCACCATAGGCCTCTGGCATCGTGCTGCCGAGCAGGCCCAGCTCGCCCAGCTCGCGCATGATCTGCGATATCGAAGGTCTCGTGGCGGTTGGCCTCCAGGATGCGCGGCAGCAGCGCGTTTTGGCAGTAGTCGTGCGCCACCTCCTGGATCAGCCGCTCGCTCTCGTCGAGCTGATCGGTGAGCCTGAAGGGGTCCGCCCAGTCGAAAACCGGGCGTTTCTGCGGCGGCCGCGTGGCGGTGGCCGGAGCGCGGGCAGCAAGCTCGTGGTCGGGCATGACGGTCATTTGAGGACCTCCGGGAACGAATGGTTATCACCACTATAGCGCGACCGTCGCCGCTTGCCTCCATCCCGCTTCAAAATACCCCAACCGTCGTCCCGCCGCTCTTTGAGCAGGTGGTCGTTCGGGCACCCGTCTCGCAATCGGCCAATGACGCTCTCGGCCAGAGCTTATTGCATCGGCTTTCCCGGCGCATTGTCGTGCCATTCGAACGACCAACGCTGATGGGGGCCTCGCGGGATCGCCACTGGTGCGCACATGCCGAGCGCTCGCTGGGTCGTGATCCCGTTTCTGGCCACCGCGCACTCGGACGTCACCGTGATGCGCCTCCAGGGCTTCCGAACCCGGTCCCCTTCGTGCGTCGCGTCAGCAGGCGGGAGGGATGATGGGCCGCTTGCATGCTACCTCATCGCTCACATCACAAAAATCTGGAACGCCAAATCGCGGATGAAATAGAGTGCCAGGATGAGGACCATGGGCGAAATATCGATCCCACCCAAGTTCGGCAGAATGTTCCGAATGGGTCGAAGCACTGGCTCCGTGATGCGGTGCAGGAAATCACCAATGGTGTAGACGATTCGATTGCCGGTGTTGACCACATTGAAGGACACCAGCAGGCTGAGCACCACCATCGCGATCAGCAGCCAGATATAGATTGTGATAACCGTATTGAGGAGATTGTAGACTGCGATCATCGGCGCTCCGGCTCCAGCAGCGGTGGGCAGTGACCGTCAAGTCGCGAGCTTCCGGCATGCGGCGCTGACGGGACAATGGCTTTGCGGACTTACGCCGCGTGGTGAGGGCTGACAAGGCCCTCGATCTGGTGCGACACCCGACGAAGACGCTTGACAGCAGACCCCATGCCACCGATATCGCCGACACTCGTGGGGCCGTAGCTCAGCTGGGAGAGCGCTAGAATCGCACTCTAGAGGTCGCCGGTTCGACCCCGGTCGGCTCCACCAAGACCTCGAAATTGGGCACTCATCCTGCCCCATGGTCTTGCAGCGGCAGGATCACAGCGCATCCGCCGGTCGTTTGATCTCTAGCTCTGTGCTCGTGACGCCGGTGGCCGTTGACGTCCACGAGAGCATCCCGGTCGCAATCCAGATCCTGTCACATAATGTCACGGACCGAATGATCACTGGCGGGCCGAGCTCGCGTGTCTTGCTGGTGAACCGAGGCTCAGTCTTGCTGCCGATGATCGACAGGCTCTGATCCGCTCGCTGCTCGATTGGCGTCAGTGATCGACCGCACGGCTATCCCTTGGTTCCGTCAGCGATGGAACGGTCGATCCTCCGTGCGGAGCTGCACTGCTCGAGCGGCAAGAAGCGGCTTAGCAGGCAAGTCCGACAGTGCTGATCGGCGCCGGTAATGAGGGCAGTTTGCGATCGTTGCCGGCATCTGGCATAGCACCGCCGCTTGCGCCAATCGCCAGGCAAGATCCATGAGCAGTCATCGCTGACGGGATCACGCACAGCCCGAAGTCCAACTATCAGGGAGTCCAACAGGCATGCCCATCGAGACGCCCGAAGGTTATCGAGCGCTGGGCGAGGATACGCTCGCGGCGTTCCTGCAGACATTGCCCGACATCAGCGAGCGGCTCGGCGGCGAGCCGGCTGCTTGGCGGGTCACGGAGGTTGGCGACGGCAATCTCAACCTCGTGTTCATCGTCGAAGGGCCAGCCGGCGACATCTGCGTCAAGCAGGCGCTGCCTTACGTCCGACTGGTTGGTGACAGCTGGCCGCTGCCGCTGGAACGCGCCTATTTCGAGCAGCAGGCGACCGTCATCCAGGCAAAGCAGGTCGGGGCCCTGGTGCCCGCGATCCTGCACTATGACCCGAAGCTCTTTCTCATCGTCATGGAGCGCCTGAGTCCGCACATCATCATGCGGCGCGGGATGATCGATGCGGTCGTCTATCCAGACTTCGTCGACCACATCACCGAGTACGCTGCGACGTGCTTGTTCTTCACCTCGGACCTCGCGCTGACTGCCGCCGAGAAGAGGCCGCTTGTCGCCAAATTCTCTGGCAACGCAGCGCTCTGCAAGATCACCGAGGACCTGATCTTCACCGATCCCTACCGGATTGCCGAGCTCAACCGCTGGACCAGCCCGGAGCTCGACGATATCGCGGCGGCCATCCGCAGCGACGCTGATCTCAAGCGCGCCGTCTCTGCCTTGAAGCTGAAGTTCCTCTGTCAGACCGATGCACTGCTGCACGGCGACCTGCACACCGGCTCGATCATGGTGACGGCCACCGACACCCGCGTCATCGATCCGGAGTTCGCCTTCTACGGCCCGATGGGCTTTGACGTCGGCAAGCTGATCGGCAACCTGCTGCTCTGCTATTTCAGCCAGTCCGGCCACGAGCGCGAGCCCGGGGGGCGGGACGGCTACCGGCAGTGGATTCTCGAGACCATCGAGCGCTTCTGGAATGGCTTCGACAAGCGCTTCGTCGAGCTCTGGACCGCCAATCGGACGGGCGACGCGTACCCGCCCGATCTCTTCGAGGACGCGGAGACGGACGGCGGAGAAGCAGGCCGTCGCTCACTCGGCCAAGCCCAGCAGCTGTTCATGCGAGGGTTGTTCGAAGATGCCGTGGGCTATGCCGGCACATCGATGATCAGACGCATCCTCGGCCTTGCGCACAATATCGATATGGAATGGATCGAGGACTCGGGCCGTCGCGCCGCCTGCGAGCGGCGAACGCTCACGCTCGCCGTCGATCTCGTGAAGCACGCGCGCCAGGTCCCGAGCATCGAGGCGGTGACGGCCAAGGCCCGGGCGATTCAGGCGACAAGCGGCTCCGCGTAGCGCGTCTCTCGATCGCGCAGCCGCGGCAGCCAGATCTCATCGACCAGGCGGCGCTCGCCGATGGCGTAGGCGGCAGCGAACCGATCCAGGCCATGCCTGCCGCCATTGACCAGGCGCCGTGCCCGGGCGAGGTCGCCGTCGACAAGCGCCTCCTTGATCGGCTGACGACGGGCGGCCAGGAAGGCGGCCAGGATCTGTGCCGCAAGCTCGGGCTGGTTGGCCAGCTCCGGCTGGCGCTCGAGCTCGCGATCCTCGCTGGTCATACGGCCGATCATCCGGCCGATCCTCGCGTAGTTGTCGCGTCCGGTAAGCTGAACGAAGCCGCGTCCCTTGTATCGATCGCCATCCGGCCTGCCACGATTGCCGAGGTCGATGCGGTTGTCGTAGAGGTCGAAGGGGTGACCACCCGGCGATGTGTTGAACCGCGATGGCCGCTCGTCGACGGGCTCGAACCCCTCGGCTTCGGCGCGAACGGTTGCGAGCGCCATCAAGACCATCGGCTTCTCGACAAGACCGAAGCGGCGCAAAGCGCCTAGCAGATGCGGCAGGTTGCTCGCGATAGCGCTCAGTTGGGTGAACGGGAACATGTCGGCGACGAGATCGACCGTGACGTGCTCGGTCGCGTCGGCAGGTGATGGCGGTGGCCGTCCGTCGAGCGACGCCCAGGTCAACGGACCGGCGACGCCGTCGGCCAGCAGGCCTCGCGCGCGCTGGAAGGCGATAAGGGCGGCCTCTGTCGCCGGCCCGAACCGACCGTCAACAGCACCAGGATTGAACCCTGCGGCGGCGAGCAAGCGCTGCAGCCGTTCCACGAAACTCCCCTGCACGCCGCGCCGAAGAACCGGATCCATTGGCCACCTCAGTAGTTATCGGAATAATTTCCTATATCATGAGATGGCTCACCCTCGCAAGCGGGGTCGTCGCCGTCGTCTTTCTTGGCTAGATTGCAGCGCAAGAGTTGAATGGAGGCTGGCATGTTGATCGACGGCACGCAGTATCGGACCATCTGGGTGGCCGATGACGGGGAACGCATTCAGATCATCGACCAGACGGCGCTGCCGCACGAATTGACGATCGTCGACCTCGTCGACCTCGAAGCCGCAGCCCATGCCATTCAGACAATGCAGGTCAGGGGTGCGCCCCTGATCGGCGCCGCAGCGGCTTATGGCGTCGCTCTGGCCATGCGTGAAGACGCTTCGGACACAGGCCTCGATCAGGCACTGGCGCGTCTCGCTCGAACCCGACCGACGGCCGTCAATCTTCGCTGGGCCCTGGACGAGATGCGACGGCTCTTGGCCGATCAACCCGGTGAACGGCGCGCCGAGCTTGCGATGGCGCAGGCGGCACGGATCTGCGACGCCGACGTCGAGATCTGCCGCGCCATCGGCGAGCATGGCCTTCCATTGATCGAAGCCGCAGCGGCCAAGAAGCCTGCCGGCCAGCCGGTCAACATCCTGACCCACTGCAATGCCGGCTGGCTGGCGACGATCGATCGTGGCACCGCCACGGCGCCGATCTATGCTGCCCAGGAAAAAGGCATTCCCGTCCATGTCTGGGTCGACGAGACGCGCCCGCGCAACCAGGGTGCCTCGCTGACGGCCTACGAGCTCCTGCATCAAGAAGTGCCGCACACCGTGATCGCGGACAATCTCGGCGGGCATCTGATGCAGCACGGCATGGTGGATCTGTGCATTGTCGGCACCGATCGAACGACTAGAGCCGGTGATGTGTGCAACAAGATCGGCACCTATCTGAAGGCGTTGGCCGCGCATGACAACGGCGTGCCGTTCTACGTTGCCTTGCCGTCGACGACGATCGACTGGACGATCTCTGACGGCGTTCGCGATGTGCCGATCGAGCAGCGCGCGCCCGAGGAGCTCACTGTAATGACGGGCGTCACGCGCGACGGCAGGATCGAGAGCGTTCGGATCACGCCGGCAGGCAGTCCTGCGGCGAACTACGCCTTCGACGTAACTCCGGCTCGGTTGGTGACGGGCTTGATCACAGAACGCGGCGTGGCGCTGGCGAGCGAGAGCGCTTTGTCGGCGATGTTCGACCAAGCATCTTGACGCTTCGGCCGAGCCCTCGGTCGGTTCAGCCAGCATCGCATCGGCCGGCCGTCGCACCCGAGCCGGACGGCGCTTAGATTAATTTTCCATCACAAATGCGGTATTCCGACGCCGAAGCCTGATCCTCGTCTCCATCTTTCCCGTAGAGAAAGGAACGTGGGGGACAGCGAAAGGTTGGCACGGTCGATGCATCATTTCGACCGAGCGTCTCAGGAGGAAGCGGATGGCATTCATGGACCGGGGTGGCACGGAGCAGGCGAACCGGAAAATCATCCGCGATTCGATGAACGCGCCACTGTTGACGCGCGAGCACGAATTGCAACTCGCCCGGGCGTGGCGCAATGACGGCGATGAAGCAGCACTACACGAGCTGATCAAGGCCTATATGCGGCTGGTGATCAGCGCCGCCAGTCGCTTCAAGAATTACGGCCTGCCGATGAGCGACCTCATCCAGGAAGGCGTCGTCGGCCTGATGCAGGCGGCTGCCCGCTTCGAGCCTGAGCGCGATGTCCGCTTCTCCACTTATGCCGCCTGGTGGATTCGCTCGGCCATGCAGGACTACATCCTGCGCAATTGGTCGGTGGTCCGAACCGGCACGACGGCCGCGCAGAAGTCCTTGTTCTTCAACCTGCGCCGCCTGCGAGCCAAGATCGATGACGGGCTCGGCAGCGCCATGAGCGAGGCGGGTCGAGCCTCGATCGCCGAGGCGCTGTCGGTCAATGTAGACGACGTGGCGTCGATGGAGATGCGGCTTTCGGCTGGCGACCAGTCGCTCAATGCGACGATCAGCCAGACCGGTGAGGATGTCTGGCAGGATTTCCTCGCCGACGAGAGGCCGAGTCCGGAGGATGTCGTCGGGGACCGCCACGACACCAAGGCGCGCGCCGCCTGGCTTCGTGACTCGCTCGAAGAGCTCAACGAGCGCGAACGGACGATCATCCATGAGCGACGGTTGCGTGAGGATGGACGGACGCTCGAGGAGCTGGGCCGGCGGCTCGGCATCAGCAAGGAGCGCGTGCGCCAGATCGAGCATCGCGCCCTGCAGAAGCTCAAGGTCGCGCTGATGCGCAAGGTCAAGGACCCCGGCGACGAGATGCTGCTGACCGCCGTTCCGGCCTGACGCCGGCGGCCGCCGCATCGGCATCTCTTGTCGGTCCGTCGTTTGACCGGCGCACAGTTAGTGCGCGCTCTTCATCGTTTTCCAGACGGATGCCATTTGCAGCCGAGAGCGAATGATAGCGATCTGTTCCTCGAGAATCGCTTAGAGAACATGGAGCGGCGGACTGCGAGGGGACGCGGCAGGTGACGTCGAGATCGGGTTGCAGCGTCTGCAAAGCCGGCTTTCGGGCTGCGAGGCTGAGCGATCAGCTCGGACGACGGGCTTAGCGCGAGTTCGACGACGTCCGAGCTGACAACGCTAGCCGATGTGCTGCGGGCGACTGCGATGCTTTGGTCGAGCGAGCGCTATTCCTTAACATCCTTGCGCGAACGGCTGACCAGGACCAGCACGCGACATGTGCGCCACGCTCGCCGAGCCTTGTTCAAACGGCGGAGAGCGGCCTACCGCGAACTGTCTTCTCCGGCCTCTGCGGCCTCGTCGACGGCCTGCAGGGGCCGCCGACCGTGACGGTGGCGGTATAGACGCTAGCGCTGTCAGACCGTCGGCATTGTTCGCTGGGGGGAGCGGTGCGACCGGAGCGCACCAGCATCACGCCCTCTCTCATATCCGATGGTGGGAAGTGAGCAATCTGATCTTGGCGGCAACGCTCCCACATCTAGCAACACGCGCAAGCTGACTTGACCGGCGCGGCAGTCTAGCGCAAGGCTAGAAGCGGACATGCGAACGGAGAACCCGGATGGCTGTGACTGTGCAGGCGTCTACTGGGGACGCTCTCGGCGTGTTGATGCTGGAGTTAGCCGGCCTAGACGGCTATTGGCGGCACAGCGATGTTCCGGGCACGCACGTGCTGCTGGACAGCTCGGGCCAGGGCCACGACGGCACGATGGCGGGCACGCCGACCTTCGGTGTCAGCCCTGAGCTTGATGATCCGGCGAACCTCGGGCGGGCCATCGCTTATGGCGGCGGCGCTTCCGCCGAGATCCCGCTAGCCGTCCTGCCGGCTTCCGGCACGGCGGCCTACTCGTGCCGGTTCAAGCCCGTGCAGGCCGACATTGACAATCAAGCTGCAATCCTGTCGCGCAATCGCGCGGGCAACCTGGCCGGCAATTGGGTGGCGCGCATTACCAGTGACGGTGGCTTCCGCGTCTTTATCCAGGAGGGAGACCCCACCCCGCAAACGGACCTGGAAGCGCCTGCCGGGACAGTCGTCGCGGGGCGCTGGTATCATATCTGGGTCCTCATGGGACCTGGCGGCGTGCAGCTCTGGATCAACAGCAAGCTCATCGACAGCGACAGTCGGCACACAATCGGCGAGACCGGCGCAGACATGCCGCTTCAGATCGCAGCATCGAGCTTCACGCCGAACTTCCAGGGCACGATTCACGAGGTGGCCCGCACGACGACTCTACCGACCCCGCAGCAGATAGCCGATCGCAGCTTCTTCACGGCAGCGGGTGACGGCGACGAGGATCGGCCGCTGGTCGATCCTGGGGACGTTCTCGGCGTGTTGATGCTGAAGTTAGCCGGCCTAGACGGCTATTGGCGGCACAGCGATGTTCCGGGCACGCACGTGCTGCTGGACAGCTCGGGCCAGGGCCACGACGGCACGATGGCGGGCACGCCGGCCTTCGGTGTCAGCCCTGAGCTTGATGATCCGACGAACCTCGGGCGGGCCGTCGCTTATGGCGGCGGCGCTTCCGCCGCGGTCCCGCTAGCCGTCCTGCCGGCTTCCGGCACGGCGGCCTACTCGTGCCGGTTCAAGCCCGTGCAGGCCGACATTGACAATCAAGCTGCAATCCTGTCGCGCAATCGCGCGGGCAACCTGGCCGGCAATTGGGTGGCGCGCATTACCAGTGACGGTGGCTTCCGCGTCTTTATCCAGGAGGGAGACCCCACCCCGCAAACGGACCTGGAAGCGCCTGCCGGGACAGTCGTCGCGGGGCGCTGGTATCATATCTGGGTCCTCATGGGACCTGGCGGCGTGCAGCTCTGGATCAACAGCAAGCTCATCGACAGCGACAGTCGGCACACAATCGGCGAGACCGGCGCAGACATGCCGCTGCAGATCGCAGCATCGAGCTTCACGCCGAACTTCCAGGGCACGATTCACGAGGTGGCCCGCACGACGACTCTACCGACCCCGCAGCAGATAGCCGATCGCAGCTTCTTCACGGCAGCGGGTGACGGCTTCAGGGCAGCGGGCAGCGGCGACGAGGATGGGCCGCTGGCCGAGACGAACCTGCCGGAAGGCGCCAACCCGAAGACGGTCACGCGTAATGACAACCTATCGGCTGCGCTCGGCGATGCCACCGTCGATGAGATCGTGCTGGCCGATGGCAGCTATCGAGGCTTCACCGTCGACCGTTCGGGTACTGACGCAAAGCCACTGATCATCCGAGCGCAGAACATGCTCGGGGCGAAGATCACCTCTGGCACGATCAGTGTCGATGCTTCGAATGTGATACTTTACGGCCTCGATTGCGTGAGCAACGGTGCTTTGCGCATTGGAAAGAACGCTGCCTCTAAAGATGTCAGGGTGTGGCGATGCCGGTGGCGGGACAAGACTAGCGGCTCGAGCCAAGCCGTCCGGACATTCGATGCCGAGCGCACCGATTTAGCGTTCTGCGAATGGACAAACTGGAAGGGTACCGGACTGCTGCTCGGCGTCACTGATGGCACGCGAGAGACGACGGTGCGGTACTGCCTGTTTCGCGACACGCCTGCCGGGTGGAGTCAGGTGGGCGCCGAGGCGATCCGCACCGGCTTTGGCAGCCGCGACATCGAATCGGGCATCTTGATCTACCGATGCAAGGTACGCAATTGGAACGGCGACAGCAACAAGGAGATGCTGAAGCTCTCTCACAGCTCGAACATCGTGCGACAAGTGACTGTCGAGAATTGCGACGGGCACTTGGCCAACCGCGGCGGGCAGAACAATCGATACGAGGGCTGCATCGTGCGCGATTGTCGCGGGCTTGGCATCCAGGACGGCTTTCTGCCGGATCGCGTCAACAAAGTGCTGCGTTGTCTGGTAGAGGGCAAGAAGCCGGGCAAGTCTCAGCCGTGCGAGATCATCATTCGAGGGGGCAATGTGGAGCCGGGCGTTAAAAAAAATGGGACGCACAATTTGGCTGAGGGTACCGTAGTGTTAGGCTGCACGGGGCCAATCGACGTCGGACATCTGTATTCTGAGCACAGCAAGAAGGCTCGGTTCACGCGCATTCGTGGGCATAGCGGCAAGATCAACTTGGACTCGGCTGGGCAAGAGGACACGGACATTCAACCGCTTGTTGATGAGAGGCTTAGCAAGTTGTCGGCTCCGCTTGAGTTGGCCGACAACGCAGTGGGACCGAACGCGGGGCTGTGACCTGCCCTAGCCGAGCAGGTCCAGGATCTCGCGGAGCTTTTCGGCCTGCCGGTGGATATTGACTTAGGCATGTCAGCCCTGGAGCCAGAACGAGCGACAGCATCGCGCGGGCGGCCCGATGCGCCAGCGAAGGTGAGCGGTGCCGCGCTGATCCAGTCGCTCTTGCGCAACTTGCCGAATGCGCCCGGCGTCTATCGAATGATGGATGCCAAGGGTGCCGTTCTCTATGTCGGCAAGGCGAAATCGCTGAAGAAGCGGGTGGTCACCTATACCAAGCCGCAGGCGCTTTCGGCGCGACTGCAGCGGATGGTGGCGCTCACGGTTGCTATGGAGTTCGTCACCACGGCGAGCGAGGTCGAGGCGCTCCTGCTCGAGGCCAACCTGATCAAGCGGTATCGGCCGACCTTCAACATCGTCCTGCGCGACGACAAGAGCTTCCCCTATCTCTATCTCCGCTGGGGCCACGAATTCCCGATGATCGGCAAGCATCGGGGCAGCAAGCGCGATGGCGCGGACTATTTCGGCCCCTTCGCTTCCGCCGGTGCCGTCAACGAGACCTTGAACGCCCTGCTGCGGGCTTTTCCGCTGCGCAGCTGTCGTGACTCCATCTTCGCCAATCGCACGCGGCCCTGCCTGCAATACCAGATCAAGCGCTGCTCGGCGCCGTGTGTCGGGCGGATCGGTGGCGACGACTACGCGCGGATCGTCGACGATGTCCGGGGCTTCCTGCGCGGCTCGACCCGCGAAGTGCAGGCGAAGCTGCAGGCGGAGATGAGCGAAGCGGCGGAGCGGCTGGATTTCGAGAAGGCGGCCGTGCTGCGCGACCGGCTGAAGGCCATCGCCCACATCGCCAGCAGGCAGGGCATCAACACCACCGCCATCGACGATGCCGACGTCATCGCCGCGCATGCCGAGGGCGGGCAGGTCTGCGTCCAGGCGTTCTTCTACCGGGCTGGCAGCAACTACGGCAATCGCGCCTACTACCCTGCCCACACCAAGGACGCCGAGCTCGCCGACGTGCTGGCCGCGTTCCTGGCACAGTTCTACAGCGAGCGGCTGCCGCCCAGGCTGGTGCTGGTCGACCAACTGCCGAGCGAGATCGGGCTTCTGACAGAGGCGCTGACCGTGAAAGCCGGGCACAAGGTCGAGCTGCGCGAGCCGAAGCGCGGCGGGCTCCGCGATCTGGTCGAGATCGCGCGCCGCAATGCCCGCGAAGCGCTGGCGCGCCGCCTGGCCGACCACGCCTCGCAGGTGCGCCTCCTGGAGCAGCTGGCAGAGCGCTTCGACCTCGAGGCAGCACCGACGCGCGTCGAGGTCTACGACAACAGCCACATCCAGGGCACCAACGCTGTGGGCTCCTTCATCGTCGCCGGGCCCGAGGGGCTCGACAAGAAGCAGTATCGAACCTTCACCATCAAGGCGCCCGAGACCGGCAGTGGCGACGATTACGGCATGATGCGCGAGGTTCTGGGCCGGCGGTTTGCGCGGCTGCTCAAGGAAGACCCGGAGCGGCAGTCCGGCACCTGGCCCGATCTCGTCCTCATCGATGGTGGCGCCGGGCAGCTTTCCGCCGCCCAAACCGTGCTGGACGAGCTTGGCATCGACGGCGTGGCACTCATCGGCGTCGCCAAGGGGCCGGACCGGGATGCCGGCCGCGAGCGCTTCTTTCGCACCGGCCACGAGCCTGTGATGCTCGACGCTCGCGATCCCGTGCTCTATCTGATGCAGCGCTGGCGAGACGAGGCGCACCGCTTCGCCATCACCCGGCACCGCGGCAAGCGCGCCAAGGCGATCGGCCAGTCGGTGCTCGACGGCGTGGCGGGGATCGGTGGCAAGCGGAAGAAGGCGCTCTTGAACCATTTCGGCTCGGCCCGCGATGTCGCGGCCGCCTCGCTCGACGACCTCGAGCAGGTGCCGGGCATCAACAAGGCCGTGGCACGCGCCATCCACGACCATTTCCACGAAGGTGGGTGACCAAGATGCGGATCCGCTATTTCGCCTGGCTCAAGCAGCGCACAGGCTGCGCCGAGGAAGAGCTCGAGCTGCCGGAGGGCGTGGCCACCGTGGACGATCTGATGGCGCTGCTGGGCGAGCGGCACCCGCGCTTCGGGGAAGCCGCAAAGGCCGATGGGGTGGTACGCTGCGCCATCGACCAGACCCACGCCGAAGGTGCGGCATCGCTCGCCGGCGCCCGCGAGGTGGCCTTCTTCCCACCCGTCACCGGCGGCTGAGCACACACCCACGCTGATGATCCGTGTTCAGGCCGAGCCGTTCGATCCGGGCGCCGAGCTCAACCGCTTCGCGGCCGGGCGGACCGACATCGGTGCTGTGGCGAGCTTCACCGGCCTGGTGCGCGACAGCCATGCCGGCGAGCAGGTCCTCGCCATGACGCTCGAGCATTATCCGGGCATGACCGAGCGCGAGCTGGAGCGGATCGAGGCCGAGGCACGGAACCGCTGGCCGCTCGACGACTGCCTGGTCATCCACCGCCATGGCCGCATGCTGCCGGGCGAGCCGATCGTGCTGGTGGTCACCGCTTCCGCGCATCGCGCGGCGGCGCTCGAGGCCTGCGCCTTCCTGATGGACTGGCTGAAGACCAAGGCACCGTTCTGGAAGTGCGAGGAGACGCCGTCGGGCGAGCATTGGGTCGAGGCCCGGACCAGCGACGACGCGGCCGCGAGCCGCTGGTAGGGCCAAGGCCCGGCCGCATTGTGGCCAAGAACAGGACAGGGAGAACGGGCCGTTGAAGTGCCTCTTGGTGGCCGATCTGCACTACGATCTGCGCAAGCTCGACTGGGTCGTGGCCGTCGCCGCACACGTCGACCTCGTGGTGCTGGCCGGCGACCATCTGGACGCCGCGGGCACCGTCGACCGCAAGGCCCAGGCGGTGATCGTGCAGAAATACTTCCGCCGGATCAGGGCCAAGGCACCGCTCCTCGTCTGCTCCGGCAACCACGACCTCGACCATGCCGACGGCCGGGGCGAGCTGGTGACGCGCTGGATCGCCAAGGCGCGGCATGTCGACGTGGCGACGGACGGCGACTCCAGGCTGATCGGCGACACGCTGTTCAGCGTCTGCCCCTGGAGCGAGGGCCCGACCAACCGCGCCGCGATCAAAGCCCAGCTCGCCCGCGACGCCGAGGCGCGACCCGCCCGCTGGGTCTGGATCCACCATGCGCCGCCGGTCGGCTCGCCCATCAGCTGGGACGGCCGCCGCTGCTACGGCGACCGGGCCTTGCGCGCCCTGATCGAGCGCTACCAGCCCGACCTCGTGCTGTCGGGCCATGTGCACCAGTCGCCGTTCACGGCCAAGGGCTCGTGGGCGGACCAGATCGGCCGGACCTGGGTGTTCAATGCCGGCCACCAGATCGGGCCAGAGCCCTCGCACATCGTCGTCGACACCGAGGTGCCCGGGGCTTCTTGGATCTCGCTTGCCGGGGCCGAGCGGACAGCTCTCGATGCGCCGCCGGCGCGGCCCTTCCCGCCTATCACCGAGCCGCCGTCGTGGCTCGTCGCTATGGCTCGGCCGGCAGGTCAGCCGCCGGGATGAACCGGTCGCCCTGCTCGTGGGCCAGCGATTCCAGCACCTCGTCGACCATGCCGAGATGGCCGTCCTGGTCGCGGAACTGCTGCTTGAGGTCGACCAGATAGTTGGTGACGTTCTGCAGCCGCCGGGCCAGCAACGTGGCCAGCGGCACGGCGATCGCCGGGTTGGCCGCGAGGAAGGCGTGCGGGTCGTCGACCACATGCACCACCGCCGCCGTCAGCGCCCGGACGCTGGCGGTATGCGGCGCGTCGAGCAGCACCGACATCTCGCCGAAAACGGCACCCGGATCGTCGATCACCGAGATCTCGACGTCGTCGCGAAAGACCTCGAGCACACCCTCGGCGAGCACGAAGAGCTTGCCGGCACGCTCGCCTTCACGGAGCAGCACGGCGCCGGGCTCGATCTCTAGCCGAGGACAGTCCGCGCAGAGCCGAAGCAGGATTTCCATGGTCGGGTAATGCTCCCAAGTGCCGAGCCACTTAACGTCGTACGCCCGATCGCCGCAAGCCGACCATCTCTCCTGGCGGTTGACGGCCATGCCGGGCCTGTGGGACCAAGGCCGGATGAGCCAGACCCCGCCCGACCCGGACACCGTGCGCCAGACCCTCGAGGCAGCCCTCGCCGACTGCCGCACGGCCTCGACGGCAACCGCCGACGACCGCAAGCCGGTCGAGCTCGACCAGACCGCCGTCGGCCGCCTCACCCGCATGGACGCCATGCAGCGCCAGGCCATGGCCCAGGCAACAGAGCGCCAGCGACAAACCCAGATGGCCCGCCTCACCGCCGCCCTCGAGCGACTCGACGCCGGCGACTACGGCTACTGCACAAGCTGCGGCGAACCCATCCCCGAACAACGCCTCGCCATCGATCCCGCGGCCCCGACTTGCGTTGGTTGTATGCGAGGAGGGTGACCCTCCTCGCGCTCCACCGGGATTTTGGGTTGGTGGTCGTGTGGGCGGTTTGGCGGGACGATCGGTCTTCAGGGACCGCTTGGTGGAGGGGGGGGGGGGGGTGCGCCGGACGGCGGAGCGGCGGCAGGGGACGCCTCGGCAGAGCTGCCGCGGGCGACGATCGAGCGCAAGCGAGGGGGGGGGGGGGGGGGGGGGGGGGGGGGGGGGGGGGGGGGGGGGGGGGGGTGGCGACTGGCGGGGGGTGTCGCCCGCGGGAGACCCGTCGGCTCTACGATCAAAAGCGTAATCGTCAGAGCTTAGCTCATGAATTTCGGGAGAGACAGAACCTGATCGATCAACGGTTTTCTCACCAGAACTGGAACAGTCCCGGCTCTGTCGATCGAGGGCCAGCTGTTGGGCAGGAACAGTCCGCCCAGAACCTATCAAGATCTTCCTGTGGTGACTGTTTCGATACCAATCTGGCGTCGAAAAGCACTATTCGCACCTGTACGTCCTAAACCTTTCCATCAGGGGGGGGGAGGGGGTCCTGACACGACGCTTTGTTCCTTCTAGATCGATTTTGGTATGGGATCTGGCCCGGGCCAAGGAGGGCGATGCGGCAGCTGTTGGGTTGGATCGGCTCGTATGCAGCCTTTTTGACAGTAGTTTTTGTTAGATCTAATCTTTAAAAAAAAAAAAATGGCGACGATGAGGGGAGGGGGGG
This sequence comes from uncultured Alphaproteobacteria bacterium, assembly GCA_942491185.1. Taxonomy (GTDB): domain Bacteria; phylum Pseudomonadota; class Alphaproteobacteria; order Geminicoccales; family Geminicoccaceae; genus SLRI01. The sequence continues at coordinate 18,888 of CALOAB010000021.1, forward strand.
GGAGGAGAGGGGGGGGGGAGGGGGGGGGGGGGGGGGGGGGGCTCTTTTTCCGATACCACTGCGAGTAGAGAATGCTGATTCCATGAATTGACGGTAGTATGATACATGCGTTTTATAGCTCCAATATGGAATACTGGAAAAAAACCGCCGGTCTGCACTGCGTTTTCTGTCGACAATGTCGTTTGGCTCATATTGTTCATAGTCACCTGATGTCGCTCACATAGGAAAATATGACATTCAGGTCTGAGCCAATTTCTGTGTTAAGCATCTGCTTCTGTGCGAGGACTTGCGCTTCGCGACTAAATTGCGCCTCCCTTTCCTGCAAAATCGCGTTCACACTATACGTCAAAAAACCCAGCACTATCGGGATACAGGCCGAGACAGCGATGCGGGTCCAGCCCTGACGTATCTTAAGCTGCTCTAGCCGATATTCTCTATCCTCCACCGTTCCCCTCCGGACACCAACAGTTAAACGACATACGAGTATCAGGAACCTCTCACATTATGGGAATGGGATAACTTGGCGCACCGGCGCGCTGGGCGGGAGTTCCTATGTCGCCTGCATAAAGGAGCGCCCTCCGCCAGCCAGCGGAGGCCGCGACATTCTTCTACCCGGAGGATGCGAGGAGGCCTACGCGGCGTCCCTCTCCTGTTCTTCTGCCAGCTTGTCCTGCATGCTGTGGAGATAGTCGGCAGCGCGCTGGGCGTGGCTTGGGCTTAAGCGTACAAGTGCCTTGCTGAACCTCGTCGACGACGGTTTGGCCGCGGTACGCCGGAGATCGACCTCGAGGCTTTTCTGGCTCGCAAGCGTGCGGCCCACCCATCCACCAGCCCAAAGTGACGGTGGAGCGCGAGGAGGATCACCCTCCTCGCTTTCTTCCATAACGAACGCTTATCGCAACAGCCTCGCGAGGCCCAGCTCGTTGCATATACCGCAACGGCCGCTCGGATTTGTTGCGTATAGCGCAACGGAACCCGAGGTTTGTTGCATATAGTGCAACGGGAACCTGAGAATGTCGCATATATCGATTCATTAGCGATGCTTATGTAGCATATAGCGACTCATTTGGGGGAAACGAACCCGGGAACGAACCCAGGAAGCAACGAACGAACCTGCCGAATCGACGAACGAACCCGGGAATCCGACGATCGAACCTGGGGTTTGACGAACGAACCCGACGGTACGACTTGTCGCACCCTCCCACTCCAAGTGGCTGAGATCATAGCATGAATCGCGGCGCGGTGCAGCCTGGTCGTCGCTTTGGCCGGCAAGCCGTAAAGAATCGCCAAAGGAACCCGAGCGCTGGCTTGACCTCGGCTGCGGATCGGAATATAATCTTATGATCGATTCGGGAGGTGGGGCCGGCAGATCCAACTGATCCTGCCCCACTGGTGCCAGGCCCGCGTCAGTTGACGCTGAGCATATCCAGGCGGCTTTGCACCATGGCGTGCTCTGGGGTGGCCGGGTCGAGCTGGGCCAGGACCTTTTGCCAGTGGGTGCGGGTGTCGTCGGGATTGCCGTCGGCGAGCGCTCTTATGCCGAGATACCAGTGCAGCTCGAGGTCCTCGGGCGCCTGGGCCAGCGCCTTCTCGAGATGCACCAGCGCCTCGTCGGGGATGACCGGGAGGTCGTCGCCGTCGGCCGGGGCCTCGAGCAGGGCGGTGGCGAGGTCCTTGTTGAGCAGCGGATCGTTCGGGGCCACCACGAGGCCGGAGCGGAGCGCCTGCTCGGCCTTCTCCAGATCGCCCATGACGATGTAGGAGCGGCCGAGCCGCTGCCACTCGTCGGCCGTGCCGCCTTCGGCTTCCAGGCGCGCGGCGAGGCTCTCGACCATCGCCCGGATCTGGGCGCTGCGCTCGTCCGGGCTCAAGGCCGCGAGCTCGCGGGCGCGGGCTTCCTCGGCCGTCGGCTCGGCGGCGAGCGCCAGGATCGGCTCGGGGTCGATGCCGAGCGAGCGGGCGGCCTCGCGGACCGAGGGCTCGACCTGGGCGCGCCAGGGGGCATCGGCGGGGCTCGCCTCGAGCAGCACCCGCCAGCGGTTCAGCGCGCCGTTGTAGTCGCCGGCCTGGGCGTCGGCGAGGCCGGCATAGTAGGGCGGCCGGGGGTCGCCGGGATTGATCTCCGCCAGCTGGCGCATGGTCCGGGTGACCTCGGGCGTGACGACGCCCATGGCCCGCTGCAGCAGCGCATCGGCGAGGCCGGCCACCGCCTCCATGCGCTCCGGTGCCAGCTCGGCGGCCTGGCGATAGGCCTCGACCGCCGCGTCCTGGCGGCCGAGCGTGAGCTGGCTGCGGCCGAGCATCAGCCAGCCGTCGGCGTCGTCCGGGTCGGTCTCGAGCCGGGCGGCGAGGCCGGCGACCATGGCCTCGATCTGCTCGATCCCCACATCGCCCGGGACGCCGCCCGGCCCCTCCGCCTCGCGCGCGGCGAGCGGCAGATCGGGCATGGTGGGCGCGCCGAGGCGCAGATAGAGGGCGGCCGAGCCGACCGGCACGGCGATGACGGCGAGCATGACCAGCGCCCGGCCGAGCCCGGTCGTGCGCAGCTGCTCGGCCTTGGGCCGGGACGCCGCCTTGAGGATGCGCCGCTCCACCTCCAGCTTGGCGGCTCTGGCCTCGGCCGCGCCGATCAGCCCGCGGCTCTGGTCACGCTCCAGCTCGCCCAGCTGGTCCTTGAGGATGGCGACGCTGCTGTCGGCGGCAGGATCAGCGGTGCTGCGGCCCATGAGCGGCCAGGCGAGTGCGATGACGGCCAGCACCAGCGGGATCGCGATGACCAGCAATGTCATGACCGTCATGACCGGCCGGCCTCATCATCCAGGAGGGCGTCGAGCTGGCGGCGCTCGGCGGCGGTCAGCTCGGCGGCGCCCGCGGCCTCGCGGCGACGGCGGACGGTGACGGCCACGAGCCCGGCACCGATCAGGAGGACGGCGAAGGGGCCGCCCCAGAGCACCATGGTGCCGACGGTGACCGGTGGCTTCAAGAGAACGAACGCGCCGTAGCGGTCGGTCATGTAGCCCAGGACCTCGGTGTCGCTGTCGCCGGCCTCCAGCCGCTCGCGGACGATGCGGCGGAAGTCCTGGGCGAGCTCGGCGTTGCTGTCGTCGATCGACTGGTTCTGGCAGACGACGCAGCGCAGCTGCTTGCCGATCACCCGGGCGCGCGCCTCGAGCTCTGGATCGTCCATCAGCTCGTCGGGCGTGAGGGCTGCGATGGCGGGGGCCGAAGGCAACGAGCCCAGAATGAGCGCCAGAGCGAGCAGGAGCATACGGCTCATGGCTGCAGGCTCTCGAGGATGGGGCGGATGGTCTCCTCGACGTCCTTGGCCTGCAAGGGGCCCACATGGCGATAGACGATGGTGCCGTCGGCATCGACGACATAGGTCTCCGGCACGCCGTAGACCCCCCACTCGATGCCGGCCCTGCCGTCCAGATCGGCGCCCGCGTAGGTGAAGTTGTCGCCCAGCTCCTCGAGCCAGGCCGTGGCATCCTCGGCCTTGTCTTTGTAGTTGAGCCCGTGGACCGTGACGCCGTCCTCGGCCAGGCGGTTGATCAGCGGGTGCTCGATCCGGCAGGGCACGCACCAGGACGCGAAGACATTGACCAGCGCCGGCTCGCCGCCGAGATCGGAGCGCGCGAAGCCGTGCTCGTCGCGGCCCGGAATCGGCGGCAGGTCGAACTCGGGCGCGGGCAGGTCGAGCAGGGCGGAGGGCAGCTCGCTCGGATCGCGGGTGAGGCCCTGGGCGAGGAAGCCGGCGATGGCGACGAACACCAGCACCGGCAGGATGTAGAGGAGGCGTCGCATGGCTCTGCTGAAGGTTCCGCTCAGGCCCTAGCACCGGCTTCGTCACCGCTCGCCTCGGGTGCCGCCGGGCGGCGCGCCGTTGCCGCTGTCGGTGCGCCGATGCGCAGGCGGCGATCGAAGAGCGAGATGGTCCCGCCCAATGCCATGATGCCGACGCCGCCCCAGATCCAGATGACGAACGGGTTGATGTAGAGGCGGACGGCCCAGGCGCCTTCGGGCGTCTGGTCGCCGAGGACGAAATAGAGGTCGCGCCAGAGATTGGTGTGCAGCCCGGCCTCGGTGGTGGATTGCGCCTCGGCCGGGAAGAAGCGGCGCTCGGAGACGATATCGTCGATGAAGTCGCCGTCGCGCGTGGTCTTGAAGACCGCCCTGATCGCCATGTAGTTCGGCCCCTCGACCTCGCTGACCTCGGCGAGCTCCACGTCGTAGGCGCCGATCCGGGTCGTCTCGCCCGGCTCCATGGCGAGGATGCGCTCGCTCTGCAGGTTGCTGGAGGCGACCATGCCGACGATCATCACGCCGAGCCCGGCATGGGCGGTCGAGACCGCGAAGGCGGAGGCCGGCAGGCCCCTGAGCCGGCGCCAGGCACGCCCCAGCGGCACGTCGAAGAGCCCGATCTTGGCGCGCAAGTCGTCGAGCGCGCCGAAGATCAGCCAGGCGGCGAGCGCGAAGCCGAAAGCGACGCCCAGGCTCGCTGCATCGACCAGCACCATGTAGAGGATCATCGTGGCGAGCGCGGCGGCGATGCCGAGCTTGAGCCGGCCGATGACGGAGACGACGCTGCCGCGCTTCCAGGCGAGCATGGCGCCGATCGGCACGGCCAGCAGCAAGGGCAGCATCAACGGCACGAAGGTGGCGTTGTAGAAGGGCGGGCCGACCGAGATCTTGGCCCCGCCCAGCACCTCGAGCGCCAGGGGGTAGAGCGTGCCGAGCAGCACGGTCGCCGTGGCCGTCGCCAGCAGCAGGTTGTTGAGCAGCAGGCCGCCCTCGCGGCTCACCGGCGCGAAGACGCCGCCGCCCTGCATGGACGGTGCCCGCCAGGCATAGAGCGCCAGGGCGCCGCCGATGGCGACGATCAGCATCCAGAGGATGAAGACGCCGCGCTCGGGATCGACCGCGAAGGCGTGGACCGAGGTGAGGACGCCGGAGCGGACCAGGAAGGTGCCGAGCAGCGAAAGCGAGAAGGCGATGATGGCGAGCAGAATGGTCCAGCTCTTCAGCGTGTCGCGCTTCTCGACGACGATCGCCGAGTGCAGCAGGGCCGTGGCGGCGAGCCAGGGCATGAAGGAGGCGTTCTCGACCGGGTCCCAGAACCACCAGCCGCCCCAGCCGAGCTCGTAATAGGCCCACCACGAGCCGAGCGCGATGCCGAGCGTCAAGGCCACCCAGGCGGCCAAGGTCCAGGGGCGGACCCAGCGAGCCCAGCTGGCATCCACCCTGCCCTCGATCAGTGCTGCCATGGCGAAGGCGAAGGTGACCGAGAGGCCAACATAGCCGAGGTAGAGCATCGGTGGATGGAAGGCCAAGCCCGGGTCCTGGAGGATCGGGTTGAGGCCCTGGCCTTCGAACGGCGCCGGGTCGAGCCGGGTGAAGGGGTTCGAGGTGAGGAGCATGAACAGCAGGAAGCCGACGCCGATCAGGCCCTGGATGGCGAGCGAGCGCGCCTTGAACGGCAAGGGCAGGTTGCGGCCGTACCAGGCGACCGCAGCGCCGCAGATGGCGAGGATCCAGACCCAGAGCACGAGCGAGCCCTCGTGGTTCCCCCACACACCGCTGATCTTGTAGAGCATGGGCTTGGCGGCATGGCTGTTCTGGTAGACGTTCTGGACCGAGAAATCGGAGGTGACGAAGGCGTAGGTCAGGGCCCCGAGTGCTATGCTGACGCAGGCGAACTGCGCGATCGCCGTGGTGTTGGCGAGCCGCATGAGGACCAGATCGCCGCGGGCAGCACCAAGCATCGGCAGCGTGCTCTGCGCCAGGGCCAGGGCCAGGGCCACGACCAGGGCGAAATGGCCGAGCTCGACGATCATGGGGTCACTCCGTTGCTCGGCGCAGCACCTTCGGCAGCGCCGTCGGGCTGCCAGTGGCCGGCCTGCTTGAGCGCGTCGGCGACCTCCTTGGGCATGTAGGTCTCGTCGTGCTTGGCCAGGATCTCATCCGCCCGAAACAGCATCGGCCCGCCATCCGCGACCGCCGGCTCCAGCGTGCCCTGGGCGACGATGCCCTGCCCCTCGCGGAAGAGGTCCGGCAGGATGCCGTGATAGTGCACGGTGACCTCGTGCGCCGTGTCGGTGAGGCCGAAGCGCACGCTGCCGTCCTCGAGACGCTCGATGCTGCCATCGATCACCAAGCCCGCCGATGCGGAAGTTGCGGCCGGGTGCCAGCTCGCCGGCGGCGACCTCGGTCGGCGAGACGAAAAACGCAATCGTGTCCTCGAACGCGGTCAGGATGAGCGCCGCCGCGCCGCCGAGCAGCAGGGCGGCGAGCCCGAGAACGATCAAACGTTGGCGTTTGCGAAACCGCATCTTGCGCTATGATCCAGAGGTGGAGCGGTTGGCCGCAGCCGTTGCGGGGTCGAACGCGTCGACGTCGTGCCCGGGAATCAGCCTGGAGGCCAGAGCCGGCTGGCGCGCCGCCGGGCTTCTGTGCCACGAGGCGGCGTGCCGGACGCTGAGCATCATAGGCTTGGCCGTCGCCACCCGGACTGTCGCCACGAAGCGTGCGACGCAGCCCGGCCAGCTCGTCGGTGCGTCGCTGTTGCAGCCGCCAGCTTTGCCAAAGGAGGCCGATCATGAGAACGATGGTGAAGCCGAAAGCGGCCCAGACGTAGCCGCCATATCCTCCCATCGCCAAGGCCTGCACTGATATTCTCCCATCGACACGGCGGATTCCCAACCGCGACGTCGCCGATTAACCCCAACTTCACGGTCTCGGACTACAGATGACTTTCAATGTAAACCCGTCCAGACACATCCGCGAGACCTTCGGCCGCAGATGGCCGGGTTTTCATCTTTTGCGCCGGTTGCCGCTTGTCGCCGATGCGGCTCTGGGCTGCAGCAAGACGCGCATTTCGGCCGGCCCGGCGCGGCGGACGGGCCTGCAGCACCGATGACCCAGGCGGGCTTGCCGTTGACTGTTTTGGACGAGACGACCGCTGATGCCGAGCTGGAGACGCCGTCCGCGGTCCGGGCGCCAGCACCGCCCGATGGCGCGCTGCCGGATGCGGCGGCGCTCGATGTCGACGGCTACCGGCAGGCCATCGCGGCCCCGCTCGGCGATGCGGTAACGCCGACGGATGTCGCGATGGCGATCCGCGATCGCATGCGCACTGCGCTCGACGAGGGCAATGCCCGGCTGCGCCAGGCGTTCGACGCCGCCGGCGACGGTGTGCAGCTCGCTGCCGATCATGCGCGGCTGGTCGACGCCGTGCTGGCGGGCGCCATGGACTTTGCCGAGCGCCGCGTCTACCCGATCGCTAACCGGACCCGCGGCGAGGAGCTGGCGCTGCTGGCGGTCGGTGGCTACGGCCGCGGCGAGCTGGCGCCCCATTCCGACATCGATATCCTCATTCTCCACCCCTACAAGCCGACCCCGCACCACGAGCAGATGGCCGAGTTCCTGCTCTATCGGCTCTGGGATCTGGGCCTCAAGGTGGGCCAGTCGACCCGCTCGCTGAACGAGAGCATCAAGCTCGGCAAGAGTGATTTCACGATCCGCACGACGCTGCTCGAGACACGGCCGATCTGGGGCTCGGAGCGGCTCGCCCAGGAGCTGGAAAGCCGGGTCAGAAACGAGATCTGCCACCGCAACGAGAGCGATTACATCGAGGCGAAGCTTGCCGAGCGCGATGCCCGGCACCAGCGCATGGGCGACAGCCGCTATCTGCTCGAGCCGAACATCAAGGAGGGCAAGGGGGGCTTGCGCGATTTGCAGACCCTGGTCTGGCTGGCGCGGCACATCCACGACACCAGGAGCTGGAGCGACCTCGTCCAACACGATGTGCTGACCCGCAGCGGGCTCAACAGCTTCCTTAGGGCCAGGCGCTTCCTGTGGACCGTGCGCTGCCACCTGCACTACATGACGGGCCGCGCCGAGGAGCGGCTGACCTTCGATCTGCAGCCCCAGATCGCGCAGGCGATGGGCTACCGCGACCGAGCGCGCTCGAGCGGCGTCGAGCGGTTCATGAAGCGCTACTACCTGGTCGCCAAGGAGGTCGGCACGCTGACCCGGACGGTCTGCGCCGCCTTGGAGGAGCAGTTCAAGCACAAGCCACGCTTCGTCCTGCCGCGCTTCGGCCCCACCAAGCGACGGATCAACGGCTTCATCGTGCAGGGCAACCGGCTGACGCTCGACGATCCCGAGCTCTTCGCCAAGCGACCGCTGGCGATGCTCGAGTATTTCCAGATCGCCCAGTCGCGCGAGCTCGACTACCACCCCACGGCGCTGACCGCTCTTTCCCGCAACTTGCGGCGCGTCGATCAGGCGCTGCGCGACGACCCCGAGGCCAACCGGTTGTTCCTCGCCATGCTGACCAGCGCCAAGGACCCGGCGCTGACGCTGACGCGGATGAACGAGGCCGGGCTGCTCGGCCGCTTCGTGCCGGAGTTCGGGCGGGTCGTGGCGCTGATGCAGCACAGCCTCTACCACGTCTACACGGTGGACGAGCACACGATCCGGGTCATTGACGACCTGCACAAGATCGAGGTCGGCGGGCTCGAGGCGCAGGTGCCGCTGTCGACCAGGATCATGCCGCAGCTGACCTCGCGCACCGAGCTCTATGTCGCAGCCTTCCTGCACGATATCGGCAAGGGGCGCGGCGGCAATCACAGCGAGATCGGCGAGGCGATCGCGCTCAAGCTGGCGCCGCGCTTCGGCCTCGGCGATGCCGGCACCGAGACGGTGGCCTGGCTCGTCCGCCATCATCTGGTGATGAGCCATTTCGCCTTTCGCCGAGACACCGAGGACCCGAAGACGCTCGCCGACTTCGTCGCCATCGTCCAGTCGCCGGAGCGGCTGCGCCTGCTGCTCGTCCTGACCGTGGCCGACATTCGCTCCGTCGGCCCGACTGTCTGGAACGGCTGGAAGGGCCAGCTGCTGCGCGAGCTCTACCACGAGGCCGAGGCGGCGATGGCCGCGGGCGATCTCAAGGGCCGCCGGCAACAGCGGATCGAGGGTGGCAAGCTGGCATTGGCCGATGCACTGGCCAGGGAGCCGCAGGGCTGGACGGCAGCCGAGATCGACGCCTGGCTGCAGCTGCACAACCCGCGCTACTGGCTCGGCATCCCGCTGGAGGCGCATATCCGCCACGCCAATCTCGCTCGCCGGGCCAGGGCGGACGGGGCGCCAGTTGCGGTCGACTACTTCGTCGACACTTTTCAGGCGCGCACCGAGATCACGATCTACGCCGCCGACCATTCGGGTCTGTTCATGAAGGTGGCGGGTGCCCTGGCATTGGCCAGCGTGAGCATCGTCAGCGCACACGTCTTCACGACGGCCGACGGCATGGCGCTCGACACGTTCGGCGTGCAGGATGCCGGTCGTCAGGGCGCGGTCGACGATCAGAACCGCTTTCGCCGGATCGAAAAGTATCTGCGACTGGTGCTGGCCGGCGAGGCCGAGATCGAGCGGGAGCTGGCCAAGCGCCGCTCCAACCTGCCGCCGCGCAGCGAGGTGTTCACGGTCGAGCCGCGCGTCCTGGTCAACAACCAGGCGAGCCGGACACACAGCGTGATCGAGGTCAACGGGCGCGATAGGCCGGGCCTTCTCTACCGCGTTGCCCGGGTGCTCAAGGATCGCGGCCTGGTGATCCACAGCGCCCATATCAGCACCTATGGCGAGCGGGTGGTCGACGTCTTCTATGTCAAGGACGTGTTCGGCATGAAGCTGGCGAGCCGCGCCAAGATCGAGCGGCTGGAGAAGGAGCTGAAAGCGGCGATCGCCGAGCCCAAGGTCGAGAGCCGCCGTTGAACATCGTCAAGGCGGCCGTGACCGTCGGCTCCTTCACGCTGGTCTCACGCGTGCTGGGCTTCGTCCGCGACCTCATGATCGCGAGCGTGCTCGGCGCCTCGGCAATGGCCGACAGCTTCTTCGTCAGCTTCAAGCTCGCCAATCTGTTCCGCCGGCTGTTCGCCGAGGGCGCCTTCAATGCCGCCTTCGTGCCGTTGTTCGCCCGGACGCTCGAGGGCGAGGGCGAGGACGAGGCCAGGCGCTTCGCCAGAGAGGCGCTGGCGATCATGACGACGGTCCTCCTGGTCGTCGTGCTCGTGGCCCTGCTCGCCATGCCCTATCTGGTGCGGGTCCTGGCACCCGGCTTCGCGCCCGATGGCGAGCGATACGGGCTCGCGGTCGAGCTCAGCCGGATCACCTTTCCCTATCTGATGTTCATCTCGCTCGCGGCGTTGTTCAGCGGCATCTTGAACTCGATCGGCCAGTTCGCGGCAGCGGCCTTCGCGCCGATCATCCTCAATCTGGTGCTGATCAGCGCGCTGCTGCTGGCCAACCTGCACCCCGAGACGCCGGCGCATGCCTTGGCCTGGGGCGTCTTCGTCGCCGGCATCCTGCAGCTCGCCTGGGTGGCGGTGGCCGTCAGGCGCAACGGCATGGCGATCCGCCTGCAACGGCCGCGCGTGACGCCGCGGATCAAGCGGCTGTTCACGCTGATGCTGCCGGGTGCCATCGGCTCCGGCGTCTATCAGGTCAATCTGGTCATCGACATGTGGTTCGCCTCGCTGCTGCCGGTGGGAGCCGTCTCCTATCTCTTCTACGCCGATCGCTTGAACCAGCTGCCGCTCGGCATCATCGGCATCGCCATCGGCACGGCCCTGCTGCCGATGCTGAGCCGGCAGTTCCGCTCCGGCCAGGACCAGGCGGCGAGCCATACGCAGAACCGGGCGATCGAGATGGGGCTGCTCTTGACGCTGCCGGCGGCAGCGGCGCTCATCGTGCTCGCCACGCCGATCATCACCGTGCTGTTCGAGCGGGACGCTTTCACCGCCGCCGACACCACAGCCACGGCCGCCGCGCTCATGGCGTTCTCAATTGGCCTGCCCGCCTACGTGCTGATCAAGGTGCTGGTGCCGGGCTTCTTCGCCCGGGAGGACACGGCGACCCCGGTCAAGGTGGCGGCGGTCTGCCTGATCGCCAACGTGCTCTTGATCCTGGCGCTGATCGGCCCGCTGGCGCATGTCGGAATTGCGCTCGCCACGGCCCTTTCCAATGCCGTGAACGCGACGCTGCTCACCGTCATCCTGCTCCGGCGTGGTCATCTGCAGCTTGATGCGCGGCTGCGCCGGGTGGTGCCACGGATCGCGCTGGCGACGCTGGTGATGGCGGTAGCGTTGCTGCTCGCCGACCGGCTGCTGCCGATCGCGCAGCCGATATTGGCGCTGGCCGTCACGATCCTGATCGGCGCCGCCGTCTACGGCGTGGCGGCGGTGGGCCTGGGCGCTGCCGATCTCGCTGATCTGCGGCGGCAGCTGTCACGGCGGGGGCAGGCCGTCGAGCCCGACGCTTGACAGCGGCGCCCGGGCGTGGCTCGAACGGGCGCGCGTTTCGCCCGAGGAGTCCAACGTTCGATGCAAGGCCGCATTTTCTCCGGCATCCAGCCGACCCATGGCATTCAGCTCGGCAATTATCTGGGCGCCATTCGCAACTGGGTGCGACTGCAGGACAGCTTCGAGTGCATCTACTGCATCGTCGACCAGCATGCGCTGAACACGGTGCAGAACGCGGACGAGATGCGCCGCAACACGCGCGAGGTGGCAGCTGCCCTCCTGGCATCGGGCATCGATCCGGCGCGCTCGGTCGTCTTCGTGCAAAGCCGGGTCGAGGCGCATAGCCGGCTCGCCTGGGTGCTGAACTGCTGCACGCCCATGGGCTGGCTCAACCGCATGACGCAGTTCAAGGAGAAGGCCGGCAAACATCGCGAGAACGCACCGGTCGGGCTCTTCGTCTACCCGGTGCTGCAGGCCGCCGACATCCTGGCCTATCGGGCGACGCATGTGCCCGTGGGCGAGGACCAAAAGCAGCATCTCGAGCTTTCCCGCGACATCGCGGCAAGCTTCAACCGGCGCTTCGCCGAAGAGTTCTTCCCGCTGCCCGAGCCGATGATCCAGGCCGAGGCGGCGCGGGTCATGTCGCTGCGCGACGGCACCAAGAAGATGAGCAAGTCCGATCCGTCGGACATGAGCCGGATCAACCTCACGGACGACGCCGACGCGATCGCCACCAAGATCCGCAAGGCCAAGTCCGACAGCATTCTCGGCATCAGCTACGATCCCGAGAGCCGGCCCGAGGCGAGCAATCTGCTCTCGATCTTCGCAGCACTCGCCGATCGCGACAGGGCCGATGTGGCGAGCGAGCACGCGGCAACCAGCTTCGCTGCGTTCAAGGAGCTGCTGGCCGAGCTCTGCGTCGAGAAGCTGGCGCCGATCAACGCCGAGATGCGCCGCCTGCTCGCCGATCCAGCACACCTCGACGCCGTGCTCGCGGACGGCGCGGCGCGCGCCGGCGCGATCGCCACGCCGATCGTCGACGAAGCCTACGAGGCGGTTGGGTTCACCTGAGCGGGTGAGGCGGCGGCGCGGCCACGAGTAGGGCGGCGCTGGGTTTTGGTTATGTACGGAATCGTGTGGGCGGGCGCTCGGCGGGGTCGGGACGGGTGGCGGTTGGTGTCGCCTGGGTGGGACGTGATGGGCGATCGGGTGGCGGCGGATTGGCGTCAACCGTGGTTGATGGCGATGGTCTTCAACCGGCTGAACTCGTAGAGCGCCTCGAAGCCCTTCTCGCGACCATGGCCGGAGCGCTTGACGCCGCCGAAGGGCAGCTCGATGCCGCCGCCGGCCCCGTAGCCGTTGACATAGACCTGCCCGGCGTCGAGCCGCCGGGCGACGCGGAGCTGGCGGCCGCCATCCTTGGTCCAGACGCCGGCGACGAGGCCGTATCGCGTGGCGTTGGCGATGGCGATGGCCTCGGCCTCATCGTCGAACGGGATGGCGACCAGCACGGGTCCGAAGATCTCTTCCTGGGCCAGCGGATGATCAGGCGGGACGGGGCCGTAGAGCCTGGGCGTCGTGTAGCAGCCGCCGGCCGGCAGGTTCGGGACGCAGCTGCCTTCGGCGAGCAGCTCGAGGTCGCTCGCCTGGTCGAGATAGCGCTCGATGCGCTCTTGCTGCTGCCGGTTGATCAAGGGCCCGAGATCGAGGTCTGCGTCATGCGGGCCAACGCGTAGCGCCCGGAATCGCTGGGCCAGCTTCTCCGTGACCGCGTCGAAGACCGAACGCTCGATCAGCACGCGCGAGCCGGCCGAGCAGGTTTGCCCGGCGTTTTGGATGATGGCGTTGGTGATGATCGGCAGCGCTGCGTCGAGATCGGCGTCGGCAAAGACCAATTGCGCCGACTTGCCGCCGAGCTCGAGCGTGCAACCGATTGTCCGCTCGGCTGCGGCCTTCTGGATCAGCGTGCCGACCTCGGGGCTGCCGGTGAACGAGATGAAATCGATGTCGGGGTGCGCGGCCAGGGCCGCTCCGGCCTCCTCGCCCATGCCGGTGACGACGTTCAGCGCACCCGGCGGCAGGCCACAATCGAGCGCCATGCGCGCCACCTCGAGGCAGCTGAGCCCGGCATCCTCGGCGGGCTTGAGCACGCAGGCATTGCCCATGGCGATGGCGGCGCCCACCGAGCGGCCGAAGATCTGCGCCGGGTAGTTCCAGGGGATGATGTGCGCGGTGACGCCGTGCGGCTCGCGGATGCCGGTGACCAGCCAGTCGTTGAGAAAGGGGATTTGGGGGCCGTGCACCTTGTCGGCGGCCCCGCCGTAGAACTCGAGATAGCGGGCGAGGCAGGTGATGTCGGTGGCGGCCTGCCGGGTTGGCTTGCCGCAATCCCTGGCCTCGAGCGTGGTCAGCTCCTCGTGCCGGTCGCGGACCGCCTGGGCCAGGCGGCTGAGCACGCGGCCGCGCTCGGTTGCGGTCATCTTGCCGTAAGCGCCCAGGGTGAGCGCGTGACGGGCGGCGATGACGGCCGTGTCGATCTCTGCCTTGTCGCCACGGGCCGCGGTGGCGAACGGCTTGCCGTCGGACGGGCAGCACATCGCGAAGCGGCCACCCTCGGCCGGCACATCCTCGCCGTCGATCAGACAGGCATAGTCGCGCATCGCCCAGCTCCCTCCGCCGCGTCCCGGTCCTTGCGAAAACGGCTTTCTTGTGGAACCTCCGCCTGAGATCAGCAAGGAATTGCCATGCGCGGGGACCTGGACGGCCTCTTGGTGGTCAGCGTCGAGCAGGCGGTGGCGGCACCTTATGCCAGCGGCCGGCTCGCCGATGCCGGGGCCAGGGTGATCAAGGTGGAGCGGCCGGAGGGCGATTTCGCCCGCCGCTACGATCGCTACGTCAATGGCGAGAGCGCCTATTTCGTCTGGCTCAACCGCGGCAAGGAGTCGGTGGCGCTCGACCTCAAGGCCAAGGCGGATCTGGCACTCCTGCACCGGATGATCGAGCGGGCCGACATCGTCATCCAGAACCTGGCGCCGGGTGCTGCCGGGCGGCTCGGCATCGACAATGCGACGCTCACCGCTCGCCACCCGGCACTCATCGCCTGTGCGATCTCCGGCTATGGCGAGCATGGGCCGATGGCGAGCCAAAAAGCCTATGATCTCCTGGTCCAGGCCGAGACGGGCCTTGCCGGCATCAACGGCACGCCCGAGGGACCGGCCCGGGTCGGCGTCTCGGTCACCGACATCGCCGCCGGGATGACCGCGTTTCAGGCGATCCTTCAGGCGCTGATCGGCCGCGGCCGCACCGGCCGGGGGCGCGGCATCGAGGTCTCGCTCTACCACGCCACCGCGGACTGGATGAACGTGCCCTATCTGCAGCACCGCTATGGTGGGCATACACCGGGCCGATACGGCCTCGCACATCCGACCATTGCGCCCTATGGCGCCTATGCCTGCGGCTGCGGCCGGGCCGTGCTCTTCTCGATCCAGAACGAGCGTGAGTGGCAAAATCTCTGCACGCAGGTGCTGGGCTCGGCAGCGATCGCGACGGATGCGCGCTTCGCCACCAATCCGGATCGGGTGGCCAACCGCGCGGCGCTCGATGGGCTGATCGAGCAGGTGCTCGGCGCGCATGATCGCGAGACGGTGAGCGCCATGCTGGAGGCCGCCGGCATAGCCTATGGCCGGCTGAGCTCGCTCGACGACCTGCAGCAGCACCCGCAGAATCGTTTCATGTCGGTTGCGACGCCCGCCGGAACGATCGATCTCCTGGCGCCGGGAGCACTGCATGACGGCACGCCGCTTTCCCCCGGGCCGGTGCCGACGATCAACGAGCACGGGGTGTCGATCCGGGCCGAATTTGCCGAATGAGCCTGAACCGCTAGACTCCCGGCAAACGAAACCGAAGGAAGACTGCATGCGTTTTTCGAACAAGGCGGTGATCGTCACCGGGGCTGGGCGTGGGATCGGCCGGGCTTGTGCCGAGGCTTTCGCGGCCGAAGGGGCTGCTGTCGTGATCGCCGACATCGATGCCGATAGCGGTCACGGGACGGCTGCTGCGATCAATGCGTCTTATGGGCCGGTGGGCGGCTCGGCGATCTTCGTCGCCTGCGATGTGGGTGATGGCGACCAGTGCGGCGCCCTCGTCGATGCGACGCTGGAATGGGCCGGCCGGCTGGACGTGCTGGTCAACAATGCCGGGCTGGTGAAGGCCGGCAATTTTCTCGAGCTCAGCGAGGCGGATTTCGACGCCATACTGCGGGTCAACCTCAAAGGCGCCTTCTTGATGGGCCAGGCGGCGGCCCGGGCGATGGTCGGCCGACGGCATCCGGGCGCCATCGTCAACATGTCCTCGATCAACGCGACGGTGACCATTCCGAGCCAAGTGCCCTACGTGGTGAGCAAAGGCGGACTCAACCAGCTGACCCGGGTCATGGCCTTGTCGCTGGCGGACCAGGGCGTGCGGGTCAACGCCGTCGCCCCCGGCTCCATCGCCACCGAGATGCTGCAATCGGTGATGAGCGACGAGACCGCGCGACGGACGATCCTGTCGCGCACGCCCATGGGCCGGCCCGGCGAGCCGGCCGAGGTGGCGCGTGTCGTGCTCTTCCTGGCGAGCGAGGAGGCGAGCTACGTGACCGGCGAGGTGGTGACGGTCGACGGTGGTCGCATGACCTTGAACTACACGGTGCCGGTACCGGATTGAGGCGCTGACCGGCGGCCGCCGATCGACATGGCAGGTTGACGACACGGCTTGAACCCCGTACCCGAAGCGGTTCCGAGTCCCGGCCTGTTTGGTCGCGCGCGGCTCGCCCGACGAATACCTCTCGACGACAAGCATTCTTGAAGGAGACTGGCATGGACAAGCCGCTCATGCCGAAAGCCACGGCGGTTTGGCTGATCGACAACACGGGCCTGACCTTCGACCAGATCGCTGATTTCTGCGGCCTGCACCAGCTCGAGGTGAAGGGCATCGCCGATGGCGAGGTGGGGGCC
The DNA here is from genome assembly GCA_942491185.1 of uncultured Alphaproteobacteria bacterium. Taxonomy (GTDB): domain Bacteria; phylum Pseudomonadota; class Alphaproteobacteria; order Geminicoccales; family Geminicoccaceae; genus SLRI01. The sequence goes on from CALOAB010000021.1 coordinate 35,179, forward strand.
GGCATTCGTGGCCTCGATCCGATCGGCCAGGGCATGCTGACCCGGGCCGAGCTCGAGCGCTGCCAGACCGATCCGAAGTTGCGGCTGCAGATCGCCAAGTCCGTCGCTGCCAGCGTCAAGCCACCGAAGCGGCGAGAGCCGCGCTACACGCCGCTCTCCAAGCGCCAGGATCGGCCGGATGCTATCGCCTGGCTGCTCCGCCACCACCCGGAGCTGGGTGACGTGCAGATCTGCAAGCTGCTCGGCACCACCAAGAACACCGTTCAGGCAGTACGCGACCGGACCCACTGGAAGAGCCAGGAAATCCGCCCGCGCGACCCTGTGCTGCTGGGGCTCTGCCAGCAGATCGAGCTCGACGATGCCATCCTTCGCGCGCAGGCCGAGGCCGACAAGGCAGCGCAGAAGGCGGGCATCCACGAGGCCGCTGCGCAGGAGCCGGCCGAGGCGCCGGTCGCTGCAGCAGAGGCAGCACCGGAGCCTGCGGCAGAAGCCGAGCCGGAAGCTGCGCAGGAGCCAGCGACCGAGACCGAGCCAGCGGCTGCACAGGAGCCGGTGGCCGAGACCGAGCAAGAGCTCACGCCAGAACCAGCGGCGGGCGATGACGATGCCTTGGCCGTGCAGCGCGAGGTCTGACGCGCGGGTTAGTGCCCGCCGGCGAGCGTCTCGGGTATGTCCGGCTTCTGTGTTGGTGGCTCTGGAAGAGGCCTGTGTCAGGAAAGGCACTTGGCGCTAAGGCCCGGTGCAGACGGCTGACGATGCGCCATCCCAGCGGCGCGCATGTCCGGCTTCAGTGTTGGTCACCGCCGCTATAGCTGCCGCATGTCGCAGGGAGACCCGAGCACGCCGTGCATGGCTCGTTGGCGCTGACGGTCGGGGCTGGTGAGCGGAGGCTCAGCCGCTTTCGGCGCTGCCCTGGCCGTTGCCGGCTTCGAGACGGTCGGTGACCAGCTCCATGCGGGCGGCGCGCCAGTGGCGGGCGGACAGGAGGCGACGGTCCTGGTCGATCAGATCGGCCAGCTGGCGCAGCCGGTTGGCGACGCCGGACGGCAACGAACCGGGGCGGACCAGGACGCGCAGGGCAATGTCGTCGAGCAGCTCGTGGCGAAGGGCGATCTGCGGCGCCGGGTCGGCGCCGGGGCCGATCTCGCTGTCGATGGTGACGAAGGGCTGCGGCTGCCGGCTGCCGTAATCATCGAGCAGGTGGTCGCGCCGCGGCGCCGGCTCTGGGCTGGCGACGATGCCGGCCTGCAAGGCCTGGCGCTCGTCCCGGGGCAGGCTGTTGAAGAGGGCGCGCGCATGACGGAGCGCCTCGAGCTGGCCGCCGGCTAGGGCTTTGCGGATAGCGTGATGCAACAGGCTGCCCGTACCCAGCTGTCTCGCGACAACCGGCTGCAGCTCCTCGAGAAACAGGCCAAGGCCTTGTCGCTCGCCCGGATACCGCTCGATTGACCGAGCCCCGTCCTCGGTCATGTCTCCACCATTGTCCATCACCGACCCGATCGCTCGCTCGGCCCGCCCGCGCCCTGGGCAGACCCCCATCGCACCCGCTCATTGTTAGCGGATTTTAACAAAAGTGACAGCCCGCTCAATCCGCAAACCGGGCCGCGAAACGCCTCATGGGATGTCCAGGCAGCGATGTCTTTCGCGTAAAGGTTAAATATTGCGGTTTACCTCCACCCCCCGCGGACCGCTCGGCTCGACGCCGTTGCGCTCGCAGAGGTCAGCCAGGCCACACGCCGTGCAGGCCGGGCGGCGTGACCGGCAGCAATGCTTGCCGTGGTTCAACAGCCACATATGCGCACCCCAGCGCCAACGCTCGGGCACCCGGTCGTCGAGATCGGCGGCGACCCGAGCCTCGGTCTTGCCGTTCGAAAGGCCGGTGCGACGGGCGACCCGAAAGACATGGGTATCGACCGCGATCTCGGGCTCGCCGAAGGTGAAGCGCAGCATGATGTCGGCGCATTTGCGACCGACACCGGGCAGCGCCATCAGCTCCTTGCGGGTCGCGGGCACCACGCCGGCATGGCGTTCGATCAGCGACGCGCACATCCGCTTCAGGCTCCTGGCCTTCATGTTGTAGAGGCCGCAGGGCTTGATCAGCGCGGCGATCTCCTCTTCCGACAGCGCCAGGATCGCCTCGGGCGTCGCGGCTGTGGCGAGCAGCTGCCGCTTGGCCTTGGCGGTCATGGCGTCGCGCGACTGCGCGCTCAGCATGACGCCGACCAGACTGCCGAAGGCGTCGCGGCCGAGCTTGGTCTGGATCGGGTGGCCCGGATCCCGCTGTGCCGGACGGTTCTCCTCGGGCGCTGCTTCCGCCAGGCGGCGGAACAGCTCGTCGATCTGGTCAGCCTCCAGCACAGTCGCTATCCGTTCCAGCTATCGCAATCGAAGGAAGCACGCCCGATGACGGACGCCGACGCTCAACCTAGCCCGCATGTCCGCACGGCCAAGCTGTCCGTGACGGCGATGCAGCGATTGGTGAGCGATGGCGTGCCGTTGGCAGCCCATCTCGGCTGCCGCGTCGACACGCTGGATTATGGCCGCGCCCGGCTCAGCCTGCCCTACCGGGCGGACATGCTGCGCCCGGGCGGCACGATCGGCGGCCCGGCGATGATGACGCTGGCCGACGTTGCCATCTGGGCGGCCATTCTCTCGATGGTCGGTCCCATGGCACTCGCGGTCACCACCGACCTCACCTTTCACTTCCTCAGAAAGCCGCCGCCTGGCGACCTCCATGCCGATGCCCGGACGCTGCAGCTTGGTCGCCGGCTGGCGATTGCCGATTGCACGATCACAGGCGCCGACGACACCCATCCGGTAGCCCACGCGGTAGGAACCTACGCGTTGCCGGAGGGTGCGGGCAGGTGATTGGAACGCCCAAGCTCAGTGGCGGGCCGCCTCTTCAATTGCGGCGTATGCGCTGTGCCCATGACCCGACGACACGCCCGAGGCTCAGCGCAGCGATATCGCCGACTTGCTGAGCGGGTTGGCGAGCTCAGAGCTGTCTCCGCAGCAGTTTGCGCGCTACGTCGTCGGTCATGCTCACCCCGTCTGCTCTGAACGCTCTGATGCTTGATCGCCTGGACGCTGCGCGGCGACAGTCCGGGTTGCTCACCATTGGTGAGATCATGGAGCGCGTCGCTCGCGACAATGTCGTGCTCGATCCCTGTTCGCTGTTGATCGGCGCCGGCGTGAGCTTTGGGCTGGGGAATGTGTTTCGGGCCAATGTCGAGATCGTGGACGGCGGTGACGGGTCGGTCGTCATCGGTGACGACAATCGGTTTCTGTCGGGCTGCGCGATCATGGCGAGTGCCGGACGGGTCGTGATCGGCAATGGCAATTGGCTCGGTGAAGGTGGATTGGTGATCGATGCCGCCCGGGCGGGTGGGGCGATCGTGATCGGCGACGAGGGACGGTATCGCTACGGGGCGGTGATTCGCGGAGCGGCCGCGCTCGGGTCGGGGAGCCAGGTCTTGGGCCCGGTGATCGTCGACGGTTGCTCGCTTGGGGCGGGCGGGTCACATCTCGAGCCCGACCCGGATCGGCGGGGCGGCGTGCTGAAGGGGGTCGGGCCGGCGCGTGGCCTGACGGTGCCTCGAGGACAGGTGATCGCGTCCTACGGGCCGTTCGCGCAGCACGCCATGCAGCCGCAGCGCTTCTTTCATCCGAAGGCAACACCGGGCGTCGACTAGTCCCATCGGCGTTCGCGGGCCGCCACTGACGATGCTGCGCGATACGCAATGACACATTCAGGTCATCGGCAGGCCGGCGGCGCGAAGGGCTTCGATGTCGGCGGCGAGGCGGTCCGGGTCGCGGCGAAACTGGGTTTCAGCCCAGGCGCCTACCGTGAAGTCGCGGCGGGCGGCAAGGAGCCGAGCGGCAGTTCGGCGTGTATCGTCGTGCTGGCCGGCCTCTTCGAGGATGATCACCAGATCGGAGAGGCCGAATCCTGGGCTCAGGGCGTCGTAGGTCGTAAAGGCGGCGATCGCTTCCGGGTTGCGACCCGCCAGTCGGTAGGCGTTGCCGAGATGGCCATAATAGTGGCCGGCGGGATTGGGCGAGAGGGTCAACGCGCGCTCGCCCTCCTTCAGGCCCTCCTCGGGATAGCCGGCTGTCGCGAGAACGAAGCAGCTCATCGACGAGATGTCGGCCGAATTGGGCGCGAGGCAAACGGCACGCCGCACCGCGGCAGCGGCCTCGTCCCAGTGCTCCTGCAGCAACAGAACCTGGCCCAGCCTGGCGAAGGCGTCGGGATTCTCTGGCTCGAGCTCAAGCGCCCGATCGACATGCGCGCGCGCCTTGCCGACGGCAGTATCGCGGTCGTCCCACCAGCCGAAGCGGGCGTCGGCATAGTGCAGAAAGGCGAGCATGCTGTTGAGCACCGCCGAGGTGGGGTCGAGGGCGAGCGCCTGCTGCCAATGCGACAAGGCCTGGACGTAGTTGTCCTGCGTCACCGCCTGGCGGTAGTGGAACAGGCCCTGCACCCAGTGGGTCCAGGCCTCGACATTGCCCGTCGTCGTGTAGTGCAGCCGCGCCTGCTCGCCCTCGGTCAGCTTGACCTGCAACTCGGTCGCGAGCACCAGCGTGATCTCGTCCTGGACCGCGAAAATGTCGTCGAGCGAGCGGTCGTAGCGCTCGGCCCAAAGGTGCGAGCCGGTGGTTGCGTCGATGAGATCGGCGGTGATGCGGATGCGGTTGCCGCCCTTGCGCACGCTGCCTTCGAGCACGTAGCGCACGCCGAGCTGCTTTGCCGCATCGCGGATGTCGACGGCCTGGCCCTTGTAGACGAAGCTCGAGTTGCGGGCGGTGACGCGCAAGCCGCCGAGCTTCGAGAGCGTCGTGATGATGTCCTCGGTGAGCCCGTCGGCGAAGGCCACCTGCTCCTGGTCGCCACTGGTGCTGAAAGGCAGGACGGCGATCGACGGCTTGTCGGGCGCCGTCCTTGCCGCACTCTCGGCTGCAGGTGCCTCGGCGGCGTCCATGACAGCACGATGGACACGCATGGGTTCGGCGATGTTCTTCAGCCGTTGCTCGCCGGCATCGACGAAGGTGACGGCGACCTTGCCCCGCACGTGACGCCAGACGTCATCGGAGATCGCAATGCCGCCGGGCTCGGCAATGCCTTCGAGCCGGGCGGCGATGTTGACGCCATCGCCGAGCAGATCGTCATCGTCCACCACGACATCGCCGACATGAACGCCGATGCGCCAATCCAGGCGCCGGTCGGCCGCGAGCCCGGCATTGCGTTACCGCATGCCCTGTTGCAGATCGATGGCTAAGCGGACGGCGTCGACCGAACTGGTGCACGCGATCAACAGGCCGTCGCCGGTGGTCTTGACGATGCGCCCGCCGGCCTCGGCGATTGTCGGATCGATCAGGTCCTCGCGCAGCGCCTTGAGCCGGGCGAGCGTGCCCTCCTCGTCGAGCCCGACCAGGCGGCTGAAGCCGACAACGTCTGCCGCGACGATCGCCGCCAGCTGCCGGATGACGCGTGGTTCGGTCAAGACTGCCTCTCCGAAAAATGCCATCCCACGCGAGGCAACGCTGGTAGCCTGAGCTCTGGTTGCTGCGCCGTCGATTGACTGAGGAAAGCTACCGTGACCGACACCACCACGCACAGCGGAAAACGCTTCTGTGGCGCGGTCGCGTTCAGCATCTCCGGCGAACCGGCCGCGATGGGGTTCTGTCATTGCCTTTCGTGCCGCGAATGGTCTGCGGCGCCGGTCAACGCGTTCACCCTCTGGCGGCTCGATGACGTCAAGATCACCGAGGGTGCGGAGAGCATCGGCAGCGATCATCGAACGCCAAACTGTATCCGAAAATGGGGCATGCTTCGTGGCGTTCACTTGTTTGCCGAGGTGCCGCCATGGCGCATGGCCGACGTGTTCGCCGGCGTACTACCGACGCTGACCTTCGTGCCGACGCTTCATGTGCACTACCAGGAAGCCGTGCTGGCGATTAGGGACGGCTTGCCGAAGCAAAAGGATCTGCCTCGGGAGTTGGGCGGGTCGGGAGAGCTGCTTGCTGAATACTGCACTTTGACCGATGTCGGCTCAGGCGTCGAGCGGCCGCGGCGCCTCGCGCTTGAGCAGCTCCGGCCACAGCCAGAAGACCACGGCGAGCGCGATCAGGCCCTCGCTGGCGATCAGGCGTTGGGCCCAGGCAGCACCGAGCCATTCGGCCATCAGCCCGGCATGGAGGAAGCCGAAGGGGGCGGCACCGATGGCGACGGTGACCATGCCCATGGCACGGACCCGCATGGCGGGCCGGGTGGCGGCGATCGGCAGGCTGATCTGCATGGCATTGAAGCCGGCGAGGCCGAAACCGGCGATGAAGAGGGCAAGGGTCGCCATCGGTGCCGTGGTGGTGAAGCCGAAGGTGAGCGTGCAGACCATGAAGAGCGTGGCGCCCAGGCCGTAGATCAGCGCGAAATCACGGGGGCCGGCACGCGCGATGATGATGAAGGCGGCGATCAGGGCGCCCACGGCGTCGACCGCGGCCAGGAGGCCGATGCCGGTGGGCGAGAGGCCCAAGATGGTCTCGCCGATCACCGGTGCGATGGCGACATAGGGAAAGCCCCAGAAATTGAACACCAGCGTGACCATGACGGTGCCCATCAGGAGACGGTGCCGGCGGACATAGGCGAAGCCCTCGGCGATGCTCTGGGCGAGGCCGGTGGGCGGGCCGGTTGGTGTCAGCGGCACGGGCTCGACCATGCGCCAGACCAGCCAGAGGCCCGTGCCCTGCACGATGGCGGCAAGCGCGAAAATGCCGGTCGGGCCCACCGTGTCGAGCATGAGGCCGCCCAGGGCCGGGCCGATGATGCGGGTGATCTGATTGGAGACGACCTCGAGCCCCATGCTGCCCTGGACCCGCTCGAGGCCGACTGCCTCGGCGAGCGCCGTTCGGCGGATCGGCACCTCGAGCGTCCAGGCGAAGCCGGCCAAGAGGGCGGCGACCACCAGATGCCAGAGCTCGAGCCGGCCAAGAACCGCGATCAGCCAGAGGCTGGCGGCAGTCGCCGTGAGCAAGATAAAGACAACGACCAGCACGCTGCGCTTGGGTATCGCGCGGACCATTGAGGTCAGCACCGCGCCTGAGAGCAGCGGCAGCATCCGGGCGAAGGTCATGACCGCGACCCAGAAGGGCGAGCCGGTCAGCTGCAGCGCCAGGAGGCCGAAGACCAGGATCTCCAGCCAACGAACCATGTTGACGCCGAGGCCGGCGAGCCAGAGGTCGCGCGCGGCCGGTGCCTGGATGGCGGCGAAAGGGTTCTGCATGCTCGTCCGCAGGCCACGCACGTCCGGCGTGGTCCCGATTGTCGCCTCCCCCGAGGACGCTGGCGATGCGCGTCCGGTCCCAGAGCCGGATCAAAAGCTCATTGTTGGGCCATACGCCGCCTGACCGAAGGGTCGACAGCGCTCGGCTTCGCTCCGAAGCTCATCCGCAAGCCGATGAACTACCAAGAATCAGGTCGGCGTGTATCGAAATCGTGTTGGTCGAGCCGAGCATGCGCCATGCCGAGCCGGCTGCCAGCACCAGCGCCAATCCCACACGATTTCAATACATGGCCAAGCTTCTCGAGCGGGCGCTCGGAGCGGACTCTGTACCTAGAGCATGCTGGGCAGTACCCGATCGGGTGGGCGGTGGCCGTCGGCGAAGGTCTTGATGTTGATAATCACCTTCTCGCCCATGTCCTGCCGGCCCTCGATCGTGGCCGAGCCCATGTGCGGCAGCAAGACGACGTTGTCGAGCTCGAGCAGCTTGGGGTTGATCTGCGGCTCGTGCTCGAAGACGTCGAGCCCGGCACCGCCAATCTCCTTGTTGCGCAGCATGCGGGTCAGCGCCGGCTCGTCGATTACCTCGCCGCGGCTACAATTGACGACGATGGCATGCTGCCGGAGGAGCTTCAGCCGGCGGGCCGAGAGCAGGTGGTAGGTGGCCGGCGTGTGCGGGCAGTTGACCGAGACGATGTCGACCCGCGACAGCATCTGATCCAAGCTCTCCCAGTAGGTGGCTTCGAGCTCGTTCTCCAGCGTCTCGTGGACACGGCGGCGATTGTGGTAGTGGATCGCGAGGCCGAAGCCCTTGGCACGCGTCGCCACCGCCGAGCCGATTCGGCCCATGCCGAGAATACCGATCCGCTTGCCGTTGATGCGGTGGCCGAGCATCGAGGTGGGCGTCCAGCCGGTCCACTCGCCGGAGCGGGCCAGGCGCTCACCCTCGGTCAGCCGACGTGATACGGCAAGGATCAGCGCCATGGTCATGTCGGCGGTGTCCTCGGTGAGCACACCGGGCGTGTTGGTGACGGTGATGCCCCGCTTGTAGGCGGCCTCGACGTCGATATTGTCGACGCCGGTGCCGTAATTGGCGATCAGCTTGAGCTGCTCGCCGGCGCGGGCCAGCGTCGCCGAGTCGATCCGGTCGGTGACGGTCGGCACCAGGACCTCGCACTGCTGCATCGCCTCGACCAGCTCCTCACGCCCCATGGGCGTATCATCGTCATTGAGCTTGGCGTCGAACAGCTCCATCATCCGCGTCTCGATGACGTCCGGCAGCTTGCGGGTGACGATCACCAAAGGGCCTTTACGGGGCATGCTCGCTCATCTCCAGTCACGCGGCGTCATCTACTGACACGAAGCAAAGGGCCGAACCGCCTGCCGAAGGCACGGCTGCAACAATGATTGCCGTCTAGCAGATAGCCGATCCGGCGACAAACGCCCACCGGCGCGACCTCATGGCGCGGCGAGAGGCCGGCAAGACGCCGGGCAGTCCGCTGCACTGCAGTAGTTTGACCGACTTCGGTGAACCGGTTGTTCGGCGAAACTTCTTTGAGCCAGCCGCCTCCACTTCCTATACAGGCCGGAGCGAAACCAAGAGCCGGGGTTACCCATATTGCGCCGTCGTCGTTTCATCAGCTTTTTCGTGCTTGCCCTCGGTTGGCTCATTGCCGGATCGTCCGGACCGCTTCTGGCGCAGTCGACAGGTCTGCCGCTGCCGCGCTTCGTGTCGCTCGCTTCGGATGAGATCAACGTGCGCACGGGCCCTGGCGAGATGCACCCGATCCGCTGGGTGTTCGCCAGGCGGGGCGTGCCGGTGCAGATCGTCGAAGAGGCCTTGGACTGGCGGCGGATCATCGACCACGAGGGCGAGACCGGCTGGATCCACGCCAGCCTGCTCTCCTCCAGACGCACCATCCTGGTCACCGGCGATACCCGCCCGCTGCGCCGCACGCCCGATCATGAGGCGCGGATCATCGCTTTCATCGAGCCCATGGTGATCGGCCTCTTGCTCAATTGCGAACGCAATTGGTGCCTCGTCGAGATCGACGACCGCCGCGGCTGGCTCGAGCGCGGCCAGTTCTACGGCGCGCTCGAGACCGAGCTCAGCGGGTAGGCACGGCGAGGCGAAAGCTGCAGGCGGTTCATCCGCTGGCCGGGGTCACAGCGCTCGTCACCATCTCGGTGTTCTGGATCGCGTCGGCAAGCTCGGAGTTCGCAGGCTCAGCTGCTGCCGTCGCGGTGGTCAAGACGCTGATTCCCTGGGGGTTCCTTCTGCTCGTCCCAGCACTCGCCCTGGCCCAAGAGCGTCGAGGCCAGCCGGTCGATGGTGCCGAGATCTGGCGTTTCTCGTCGGCCCAGGCACGTGGTACGCGCCGCTAAAAGGCATGATGGGGTGCGGGGAAAATCATTTTCCCCGCCCTTCTCTTCCCGCTACCGGCCCAGCTTTTCCTCGAGCTGACCCATGGCAGCCGGCGGCAGGGCCACGTCGAGATGGACGCCGCTCTCGTCGTCGGTGCGCTCGAGCACGCGGCCCTGCTGGTGCAGCCAGCTGACCAGGGCGCCTTGGGCGTGGTCGAGGTCGAGGTGGACAATTCTGTCAGCGGCGGAGAGGCGCTGCTCGACGACGGCCAGGAGTGCTTCGAGGCCCTCGCCGGTCAGGGCGGAGACGGCGACCACGTCGGGCCGCTCTGCTGCTCGGCCAAGGGCAATGTCGCGCTGCTCCCCGGTCAGGCTGTCGAGCTTGTTCCAGGCCTCGATCAGCCTGGCGCTGCGCTGGTCCTCGTCGACCCCGAGCTCGTCCAGGACGTGAACGACATCGCCGGCCTGGGCGTCGCTCTCCGGGTGGTCGATCGCCCGCACATGGACGAGGATGTCGGCCTCGAGCACCTCTTCCAGCGTGGCGCGGAAGGCGGCGACCAGCGAGGTCGGCAGATCGGTGATGAAGCCCACCGTGTCGGAGAGGATGACCCGGCGGCCGGACGGCAGGCGGACGACGCGCATGGTGGGGTCGAGGGTGGCGAACAGCAGGTCCTCGGCCATCACGTCGGCGCCGGTCAGGCGGTTGAAGAGGGTCGATTTGCCGGCATTGGTGTAGCCGACCAGCGCGATCACCGGGTAGGGCACGCGCTGGCGGGCCGAGCGGTGCAGGCCGCGGGTGCGGCTGACCTGGGCCAGCTCCTTCTTGAGCGCGGTGATGCGGTCGTCGATGCGCCGGCGGTCGAGCTCGATCTGCCGCTCGCCCGGGCCGCCCATGAAGCCGGCGCCGCCGCGCTGCCGCTCGAGGTGGGTCCAGGAGCGGACCAGGCGTGAGCGCTGATAGGTGAGGGCCGCCAGCTCGACCTGGAGCACGCCTTCGCGGGTCCGCGCCCGCTCGCCGAAGATCTCCAGAATGAGCCCGGTGCGGTCGATGACCTTGGCGTCGAGGCGCCGCTCGAGGTTGCGCTGCTGGATCGGCGAGAGCGTGCCGTCGACCACGACGAGGTCCGCCTCCATCGCCTCGACGATGGTCTTCAGCTCGTCGATCTTGCCGCCGGCAAAGAGCGTCGACGGGCGAAGCTCGCGCAAGGGTGCCGTCTCGGCCGCAACCACGTCGAGATCGATGGCGGCGGCGAGGCCGACCGCCTCCTCGAGCCGCATCTCGGGCGAGCGCGTCGCGCGCCCGGACTGGTAGGGATGGACGACGAGCGCCCGCTGGCGCTCAGGCGTCGTGTTGATCGTCGTGTCGTTGCCGATGGCTGGTTCAGCCCCGCTCCGCTGCCGCTTCGCGTGCTGCTTCGTCGGCGGCCGGATCGTAGAGGCGGACGGCTGCCGACGGCATCACCGTGGAGACGGCATGCTTGTAGACGAGCTGCACATGGCCATCACGGCGGAGCAGCAGACAGAAATTGTCGAACGAGCTGATGACGCCTTGCAGCTTCACGCCGTTGATCAGGAAAACGGTTACCGGAATCTTGTTCTTGCGGACGTGGTTGAGAAAGACATCCTGGAGGTTTTGTTGCTTCTCGGCAGCCATGAAGTGGGTTCCTCTGAGATTTTTCTTATCCGCATCGCAGGAGCCGGCTGCCTTATCAATGTCGGGCGGCTGAGCGGCTGATCAAGCGTTCGCGTAACAGGCACAAAATCGATGGTTAGGGATGGAAGAGCCCGAATGCCAGCCAAATGACGTCGCATGGTAGCGAATTTCGCCATTCGCGGCAATCAAACGACGTTCTCCAGACGCTCGGCTGCCAGGTACTGTTCGAGCAACCGGCGGCTGACCGAGCCCGGCTTGCCATTGGCGATTACGGTGTCGTCGATGCGCGTCACCGGCAAGACCAGCGACGACGTGCTGGTGATGAAGGCCTCCCTGGCCGCCTTGGCCTCGGCCACGCTGAACGGCCGCTCGATGACCTTGATCCCGGCCGCTTTGGCGACCTCGAGCAGCACCTCGCGGGTGATGCCGCCAAGGATCTCGGGGCCGCGCGGCCGGGTGACGATGGCGCCGTCGGCATCGACGATATAGGCATTGGCGCTCGAGCCCTCGGTGACCATGTCGTCTTCGTCGTGCAGCCAGACCTCACGTGCGCCGGCTTCACTCGCCTCCTGCTTGAGCAGCACGTTGGGCAGCAGGCTCACGGACTTGATGTCGCAGCGTGCCCAGCGGATGTCCGGTCGGGTGATCACTGAGACACCGTCCTCGATCTCCAGTGGCTTGGGAAAGGCCGCGCGGCGCACCGTGACCACCAGGCTCGGCCTGGTGCCTGGCTTGGGAAACAGGTGGTTCCTCGAGCTCGTGCCCCTACTCACTTGGATATAGACGATCGACCGCTGCAGTTTGTTCCGTCGCAGCGTCTCGGCCACGATATGCGTCAGCGCTGCGCGCGAGGTCGGCATAGCGATGCGCAGGGCCGCGAGCGAGCGCTGCAGCCGGTCGAGATGGCGCTCGAGGTCGCGCGGCTCGCCGTCCTTGCACTTGATCACCTCGTAGACGCCGTCGGCGAACTGGTAGCCGCGATCCTCGATCATGACCGCCGGCGAATGGATGGGCAGGTAGCGACCGTTGACGTAGGCGATGCGCGCCATGGCTTTGAGCTCCTCGGGTCTCGGGGCTGCCCCCGGGATATCAGTGGATCATCGAAGAACTAGCAGGCTGCTAGAAGTAGTCGAGGCGCACGGCGAACAGCTGCTCGACCTTGCGCACGACATCGCTGCGCGCCAGCATAACGACCCGGTCATGCGCCTGGACCACGGTGTCGCTGCGCGGCATCAGCACCTTGTCGTCGCGAATGATGGCGCCGACGATCAGGCCGCCGCCGGATTTGAACTCCTTGAGCGGCTTGCCGACCAGGGGCGACGTCTCGAGCGCCTCGGCCTCGTAGATCTCGGCCTCGCCGTCGCGGATCGTGTGCACCGACTTCAGCCGGCCGCGGCGGACGTGCTGCAGCACGCTGGAGACCGTCGTCTCGCGCGGGTTCATCGCCACATCCAGGCCGATCACGCCCAAGATCAGGTTGTAGGTCGAGTTGTTGACCAGGGCCAGCGCCCGGCTGCAGCCCAGCCGCTTGGCGAGCAGCCCGGCCATGATGTTGACCTCGTCGTCATTGGTCACGCAGACGATCGCCTGGGCGTTCTTGACATTGGCCTCGTCGAGCAGGGCACGGTCGCGGGCATCGCCGCAGAGCACCACGGCGCGGTGCAGCTCGTCGGCGATCGTCTCCGCCCGCTCGGCGTTGTTCTCGATCACCTTGATCAGGAGATGCGGGTAGCGGGTCTCCAGCTCCCTGGTCAGGAAGAGCCCGATATTGCCGCCACCGACGATGATGATCCGGTCGCTCATCCGCTCCTCGTAGCCGAAGGCGGGGAGCGCTCGCTCGAGATGCGCCGTCTCGACGACGAAATGCACCTCGTCGTCGACCCGGAGCTGGTCGTCGGCGTGGGGGATGAAGAAATGGTCGGCACGGACGACGCCGACGCAGACCAGATGCAGGTCGGGAAAGAGATAGGTGAGCTGGCGGAGCGGCGTGTTGATGATCGGCGTGTCGGCGGTGCAGCGGACGGCGATCAGCCGGACCTTGTCATCGGCAAACGGCACGACATTGCTGGCGCCCGGCACCTCGAGCCTGAGCGCTATGGCGTGTGCCACCTCGACCTCGGGCGAGATGACGACGTCGATCGGCAGATGGTCGCGGCGAAACAGGTCCTGGAAGCGATCCTGCAGGTAGTCCTGCTGGCGCACGCGGGCGATCTTGGTCGGCACGTTGAAGAGCGTGTGGGCAACCTGGCAGGCCACCATGTTGACCTCGTCGACCTGGGTCACCGCGATGAACATGTCGGCGTCCTCGGCACCGGCGGCCTCGAGCGTCGAGGGCTGCGAGGCGTGGCCGACCATCGCCTGGATGTCGAGATGATCGCCGATCTTGCGCACCAGCTCGGGCCGCTGGTCGATGATCACCACATCATTGCCGGCGGCGGCGAGGTAGCGGGCGATGTTGTAGCCGACGAGACCAGCGCCAGCGACGATGACCTTCACGGCAGATGAAGCTCAATCATCGCTGTGCAGGCCCAGGGTCTTGAGCTTGCGGTGCAGCGCCGAGCGCTCCATGCCGACGAAATTGGCGGTGCGTGAGATATTGCCGCCGAAGCGCTGCAGCTGGGACTGCAGATAGGTCCGCTCGAACTGCTCGCGGGCGTCCCTGAGCGGCATGGAGACGAACTCGCCATTGGCCCTGGGATCCATACCCTTGGCGGCGCTGTCGGTGAGCTCCGGTGGCAGCCCGGAGATGGCGATCGGCTCCTTGCCCTCGCCTGCCATGATCAGCATCCACTCCATCGTGTTCTTGAGCTGGCGGACGTCGCCCGGCCATTCGGCGGTCTGCAGCACCGCCATGGCATCATCCGCGATCGACCGCGCGGCGAGGCCGGAGGAGGCGGCCGCCGCCAGCATGAAGTGGCGGGCCATGTCGGGGATGTCGGTGCGATGCTCGGCCAGGGGCGGCAGCTCGATCGGCACCACGTTGATGCGGTAGTAGAGATCCTCCCGGAACCGGCCGGCCGACATCTCGTTCTGCAGGTTGCGGTTGGTGGTGGCGATCACCCGGACGTCGACCTCGCGCCGGTTGTTGCCGCCGGGCCGGGTGAAGCTCCGCTCCTGCAGCGCTCGGAGCACCTTTCCCTGGGTCTCCAGCGGCATGTCGGCGATCTCGTCGAGGAGCAGCGTGCCGCCATCGGCGCGCTCGAGCGCACCGATCACCCGGGGCTGGTCCGGCGCCATCCAGCCGGGCTCGCAGCCAAAGAGCTCGATCTCGACGCGGTCGGCCGCAAGGGCGGCACAGTTGACGACGACGAAGGCGCTGTCGGCACGTCTGGAGCTGGTATGGAGCAGCCGCGCCACCACCTCCTTGCCGGAGCCGGGCGGGCCGCTGATCAAGATGCGGCTATTGGTCGGCCCGACCTTGGAGATCGTGCTCTTGAGCTTGCTCATGGCGGGCGAGGCGCCGATCAGCTCGACCTTTTGCGCCCGTGAGCGCAGCTCCTCGTTCTCGCGCCGGAGCCGGCTGAGCTCCATCGCCCGCTCGACCGCGAGCAGCAGCCGATCCGACTTGAACGGCTTCTCGATGAAGTCGTGGGCACCCTTCTTGATGGCCGCCACCGCGGTCTCGATGGTGCCGTGGCCGGAGAACATGATGACCGGCAGATCCGGATAGGCGGCGCGGACATGGCCCAGGATCTGCACCCCGTCCATGCGGCTGCCTTCGAGCCAGATATCGAGCAGGATCAGCCCCGGCGCCTTCTTCGCCACCTCGCGCAGCGCCTCGTCGCTGGTCGCTGCCTGACGCGGCTCGTAGCCCTCGTCCTCCAGCACCGCCGCGACGACCTCGCGGATCGCTGCCTCGTCGTCGACGATCAGAACGTCCTTGCTCATGCTCGCTTCCCAATCCGGCGCGACCACCGCCGGCTCGTGTCATTATCCAGCACGGCGCTGGTCGCGACGTGGCCGGTCCTTGACGATTCGCTCGGCCGGAAACACCAGCCGCACCAGAGCCCCACCTGCGTCGCTTCGGTCTAGTTCTACACGACCGGTGTGTTCCTCCATAATCTTGTGCACGATGGCAAGCCCCAAGCCGGTTCCCTTGACCTTGGTGGTCACGTAGGGCTCGAGAAAACGGTGTCGCTCGCCCGGCGGAAAGCCAGGTCCGTTGTCGGCCACCTCGAGCGCCAGCTCGTGCTCACCGCGTACCACCGAGATGCTTATCACGGGTGCAGCGGCGGGGCCAACGCCGTCGCGCCCGGCGTCGGCCATTGCCTGCGCCGCGTTCTGCAGGACATTGGTCAGCGCCTGGCTGACCTTCTCCGCGTCACAGTCGAGATAGAGCCCAGCACCGTTCTCCAGATCGACCTGCACGTCCAGCGCCGGCCAGGCGCCGGCCTGCAGCTCGACGGCTTGATTGACCAGCTCGCTCAAGAGCTCCGGTTGCATCTGGGCGTCCGGCATGCGGGCAAAGGCGGAGAACTCGCGGATCAGCCTGCCGATCACGTCGACCTGACGGATAATGGTGTCGATCGAGCGGCTGAACGACGAGCGGTCGGCGGCGGCGATCTGGTCGCCGAACTTGCGGCCGAGGCGCTCGGCGGAGAGCTGGATCGGGGTCAGCGGGTTCTTGATCTCGTGCGCGATGCGCCTTGCCACCTCGGCCCAGGCGGCTTGCCGCTGGGCGCTCAGGAGGGCCGTGATGTCGTCGAAGGTCAAGACGTAGCCGACGATCCGCGTCTCGTCGTCGCCGGTCTCCTCGAGCTGGGCGGCGAGCCGGACCAGAAGCGTGTACTCGGCGGCCGAGAGATTGACCCGAACCTCTGCCTGGACGGTCTGCCCCTGGGCGAGCTCCGGATTGTCGAAGAGGGCTCGGGTCTCCGGCAGGATGCTGGCGATGTCGACGCCGGCGATCACGTCATCGTCAATGCCGGGCACGTCCACACCCAAGACCTCGCCGAGTGCGCGATCCGGGCCCAGGTCGTGCTCGGGATCTGGGGCATGATCCGGCCTCTGGGCGCGATGCGGGTGCGGCTCGTCACCAGCGAAGCGGCGCTTGGGCTCGAGGAACTGGCTGGCCGCGCGGTTCGGCAGGACGATGCGCCGGTGCTCGTCCAGGCCGATGACCCCGGCGGTGACGCCCGACAGCACCGCCTCGGTGAACCGGCGCCTGGCATCGAGCTGCTGGTTGGCCTCGATCAGCTCGCGCCGCTGGCTCTGCAGCTGGGTCGCCATGCGATTGAAGGCCCGGCTGAGCACGGCGATCTCGTCGTCGCTCGGCCCTTCCTCCACCCGCACCAGGAGATCACCGGTGCGCACCCGATCGGCGGCGTTGATCAATTGGCCGATCGGCGCCACCAGCCGGTCGGCCACCATCATGCCGGTCCAGACCGCAGCCAGCAGCAGCAGCAGGGCCACCAGGCCGAAGAGGGCGGCCGAGGTGAGCTGGATGCGATTGCGCGAGCTTTGCAGCTCCTGGTACTCGCGGACCACCTGCTCGGTCCGCTGCATGTAACCCAAGACCTCGGCGTCGATGAAGCGGCCGACGAAGAGATAGGCGTCGCCGAAGCCGAACAGCGAGACGAGTGCCCTGACCCGGTCATCGGCCGAGGAGGTCACGGTGATCACCTCGCCGGCCTCGGCGCGGGCCAGGGTCTGTGGTGGCAGGTACTCGGATTCGAGGCCGAAGCTGAGCCCGGTGCGCGCCAGGATGTTGCCCAGCCGATCGAAGACGATGGCCTCGGTCAGGTTGCGCACCGCCGCTTGCCCGGCCACGAATTGCTGCAGCCGCTCGTGGTCGGCGACGAGCTGCGGCGCCTGCCAGTTGATGTCGGAGGCCATGGCCAGCGCATCGGCGCGGATGTTCTCCTTGTGCTCCTCGAGATAGGCCTGGGCGACGTTCATCGAGTTGTCGAGCGCGGTCCTGATCCGATCGCCGAACCAGGTCTCGAGCCCGGAGCTGAGGAAGAGAACGGAGAAGACCGAGACGACGATCGCCGGCAGCACCGCGATCACGGCAAACAGCGCCACGAGCCGGCCGTGCAGCTTGGAGCCGGCGAGCCCGCGGCGCCGCTGCAGCACCAGCTTGACCAGCCGCCGCGCGACCACGACGCCGAGCAGCAAGAGCAGCACGAGGTCGATGTTGAGCAGGAGGACCACGGTCTGGACGCTGCGCCCCGACGGCGGCGCCGTGGTGATCAGCGCATAGGTGGTGATGCCGGCAATCACCGCGAGCACGGTGAGGATGAACGGCAGCTTGCGCTCCAGCTTGAGCCGCTTGATGCGATCCCAAAACGTCGTGTCGCCGGGCCAAAGTTGGGCCAGCGCGTTGGTCAGCGTGGAGAACGGGGGTGTGTCCAAGGGGCTCCCTGGCGCCGCCACCGCCCGGCCGGATCAGGACCGCCGGCGGCGCGAGAAAAGCGAAGAGGCGCGGTCGGGGCGTCCCCGGTCAGGGGCTGCGGACGATATGGATGTCCAGCTCCCTGATCTTCTTGCGAAGCGTGTTGCGGTTCAAGCCCAGGATGTCCGCAGCGCGCAATTGATTGCCGCGCGTGGCTTGCAACGCTCGGGCGATCAACGGTCGCTCGAGCTCCTCAAGCACGCGAGCATAGACACCGGGCGGCGGCAGCTCGCCGCCATAGCTCGAGAAATAGAGGTCCACATGGCGGGCCACGGCACCGCTCAGGCTCTCATTCGCAGTGTCTGCCTCCTCGCCATTGCTCGCCGGCTTGGTCTCGACGAGCTCGCCGTCGATGACAGCCTCGCCGATGACGTCCTCGCTGTAGAGAACGGCCAGCCGACGCACGAGATTCTCGAGCTCGCGCACATTGCCCGGCCAGTCATGCGCCTTGAGCCGGCGGATCGCGTCCGCATCGAGGGTCTTGAGCGCCAGGCCTTCCTCGTTGGCCTTGCCGAGGAAATGCTGGGCCAGTGCCGGGATGTCGTCGAGCCGCTCGCGCAGGGCGGGCAGGCGCAGCGGGACCACGTTGATGCGGTAGAAGAGGTCCTCGCGGAACAGGCCCTGGGCCACCATCTGCTGCAGGTTGCGGTGGCTGGCGGCGACGATCCTGACATTGGCCTTGACCGGCTGGTTGCCGCCAACGGGGATGAACTCGCCCTGCTGCAGCACGCGCAGGAGGCGGGTTTGCGCCTCGAGCGGCATGTCGCCGATCTCATCGAGAAAGAGCGTGCCGCCCTCGGCCTGCTCGAAACGGCCAGCGCGCTTCGCCGAGGCGCCGGTGAACGAGCCCTTCTCGTGGCCGAACAGCTCGCTCTCGATCAGCTCGCGCGGGATCGCCGCCATGTTGACGGCGACGAACGGACCGTTGCGGCGCTTGCCGAAATCGTGCAGCGCCTTGGCGACCAGCTCCTTGCCGGTGCCGGATTCGCCGGCGATCAGCACGGTGAGGTCGGTGCCGGTGAGGCGTGCGATGATCCGATAGATCTCCTGCATCGCCGGTGCCCGGCCGATGATCGGCAGCTGCTCCTCGTGCAACGGTTCCCGGGCATTGCGCATCGACCGAGCGCTGCGGCGCTCGAGCGAGCGCTGGACGGTGGCGAGCAGGCTGGTGATGTCGAAGGGCTTGGGCAGGTATTCGAAGGCGCCGCGCTCGGTCGCCCTAACCGCGGTCAGCAGCGTGTTGCGGGCGCTCATGACGATGATCGGCAGGTCGGGGCGGAGCTGCTTGATGCGCGGCAGGAGGTCGAGGCTGTTCTCGTCGGGCAGGCCCACATCGGTGATGACGACGTCGCCCTCGCCGGCGACGATCCAGCGCCAGAGCGAGCTGGCGATGCTGGTCGCCTGGACGTTGTAGCCCTGGCGTGACAGCGCGCGAGCGACCACGGTGCGGATGCCCGCATCGTCCTCGGCGATGAGAACGGTCTCGCCGCTCATCGCGAACCGGCTGGTTGTCGCATCTCTCGCCTCTCCTGGGTAGCGCCCGGCCGGATGGTCATCGGGCCGCCGGCAGCCTGACCTTGAACACGGCGCCCGGCTGCCCGTCGCCATAACTGACGAGGCCGCCATGCTCGCCGACGATCTTGGCGACCAGCGACAGACCGAGGCCGCTGCCCTTGGGCTTGGTCGAGACGAAGGGCTGGAACAAATGATTGACCATGTCGGCCGGCACGCCCAGGCCGTTATCCTGGACCTCGACGGCAATCGGCAGCTCGAGCCGTTCGCCGGCAGCACCCACGCTCATGCGAAAGCCGTGCTGGAACTGGGTGCGCAGCGTGATCTGGCCGCCCTCCTCGGGCGCCGCCTCGGCCGCGTTCTTGATCAGGTTCAAGAAGACCTGGATCAGCTGGTCGCGGTCGCATTCGACATCGGGCAGCGACGGATCGTAGCGCTCGACGATGCGCAGATGCCGGGCGAAGCCGTTCTGCGCCAGGCGCCTCACATGCTCGAGCACGAGGTGGATATTGACCGGCTTGCGCTCGATCCGGCCAGGCGCGCTGAACGCGTCCATGCGGTCGACCAGGGCACAGATCCGATCGGTCTCGTCGCAGATCAGCTGGACCAGCGACCGGTCCTCGTCGTCCAGGGCGGGAAGCAGGAGCTGGGCTGCGCCGCGAATGCCGGAGAGCGGATTCTTGACCTCGTGCGCCAGCGTCTCGGCGAGCCCGGCGATCGATCGCCCGGTATGCTGGTTCGCCGGGCGACGGTCCAGCCGCTCGGCCAAGGAGCAGGGCTGCAGCATCAGCAGGAGCTGCTGCTCCACATCCGGGACCGGCGTGATATGCGCGTCGACAGTGAGCATCATACCCTTCTTGAGAGCAAGTTCGATGCCATACTCGGATATCGAGCCGGCGCCGCCAGCCACCTGGTTGATGAGCGCGCCGAGTGTGCTGTGCGGCATCAAGAACTCGTCCATCGTCCGGCCGAGCAGCGCCGGGCGGCCGAGCGACAGCAATTGCTCTGCCGCCGGGTTGGCGTAGACCACGGCACCCGCCTCGAGCAGCAAAATGGGACTCGGCAGATTCTCGATGATCATCGCCGGGTCGACGGCGCTGCCGCGGGCCGCTATTCGGGCAAGCTCAGCATTCGCGAGAGCCGTCATGGGCGCTTCCACTATTGAGTGTTTTTTGGGCAGTGATGCAGCTTTGCCTAACGTTAAGGCAAGAGGTACGGGCTTTCGTGATGTCACACAAGGATGGCGCAGGTTGATTTTTGGTCACGTGCCACGCCGTACGCCATGGTGAGCGCTTGTGTCGCGCTGGTCATGGCGGCCGGCAGCGGCGTCCGGCTCGGCGGCGGGCTGCCGAAGCAGTATCAAGACGTTGCCGGGCTACCAATGCTGCGCCGGAGCATCCTGGCGCTGCAGACGTGCCCCGGTGTGACCGCCGTTCGGGTGGTGATCGGTACCGGGCAGGACGATGGGTATCAGGCTGCCGTCGCCGGCCTCGATCTGCCACCGCCGATCGAGGGGGGTGCCACCCGGCAGGACAGCGTCCGTCTGGGTCTCGAGGCCCTGGCCGCCGTACCGCCGGATCTGGTGCTGGTGCACGATGCGGCACGGCCATTGGTCTCCCACGCCCTTGTGGCGCGGGTGATCGCAGCACTCGACGCCGCGGCCGCGGTGCTGCCGGTCGTGCCCGTGGTCGACACGCTGAAGCGGCTCGACGCCGGCGGCAACATCACTGCGGAGGTGTCGCGCGACGCGCTCGCCCGGGCGCAGACGCCGCAGGGCTTTCGCTTCAGGCCGCTGCTCGACGCTCACCGCCGGCACGCTGGCACCGCCTGCACCGATGATACGGGCGTGGTGGCGCTCGACGGCATCGCCGTGGCGACGGTGCCGGGCGAGGAGGAGAACTTCAAGGTGACGACCGAGGCCGATCTGATGCGCGCGGAGGTGCTGCTGACGGGAAGCTCCGAGCCGACGGGCGCCCGCCGCTACGTGAGCGCCACAGGCTTCGACGTGCACGCCTTCGCACAGGGCAGGCGGCTGATGCTCGGCGGCATCGAGATCCCGCACGACCGGGGTCTTGCCGGCCATTCCGACGCCGACGTGGCGCTGCACGCCATCACCGATGCGCTGTTCGGGGCCATCGCCGAGGGCGATATCGGCAGCCACTTCCCGCCCTCCGATCCGACCTGGAAGGACGCCGCGAGCGACCAGTTCCTGGTCCATGCGGCAAGCCGGGTCCGGGCCAGAGGCGGGCGGATCGAGCATGTCGATCTCACCATCATCGGCGAACGGCCGAAGATCGGCCCGCATCGCGACGCGATCCGGCAGCGCCTGGCGGGCCTGCTCGACGTCGCCGTCGAGCGGGTGAGCGTCAAGGCCACGACCACCGAGCGGCTGGGCTTCTGCGGCCGCGAGGAGGGGCTGGCGGCGCAGGCCACGGTCAGCGTCAGCCTGCCCGAATGAGCGCGTTTGCGCCTGAGCTGCGTACCCTTGCCGAAGCAGTGCTGGAGCGCTGCCGACAGGCCGGGCTCATGGTGGCCACTGCCGAGAGCTGCACGGGTGGGCTGGTAGCCGCCTGCCTCACCGAGATCGCGGGATCGTCCGCCGTGGTCGAGCGGGGATTCGTCGTTTATGCGAACACGGCCAAGATCGACCTTCTGGGCGTGGCTCCGGCGACGCTCGAGCGCCATGGCGCGGTCTCCGAAGAGACCGCTGGTGAGATGCTGGCGGGCGCCCTCGCCCGCTCGCCGGCCGATCTCGTCGTGGCGATCACCGGCATCGCCGGCCCGGGCGGCGGCACGGCGGACAAGCCCGTGGGCCTCGTCTTCATCGGGGTCCAGCGTCGGCGCCGGGCGCCGTTGGTTGAGCGGCATGTGCTTTCCGGTGACCGTGCCGCCGTGCGCGATAGCAGCGTGAAGCGCGCTCTGGAGCTCCTGCATGTGGTGGCCGGCGCAATCGACGTCTGACGCCGGCCTGCTACGGTTTCTCGCCGTTGACAGACGGCGCCGCCGATCAGTGCTAGAAAGATAGCACCATGGAGGAGCACGACTTCATCATCGTTGGCGGTGGCTCCGCCGGTTGTGTGCTGGCGGCGCGGTTGTCCGCCGACCCCGATCTCTCCGTCTTGCTGCTGGAAGCCGGCGGCAGCGACGACGATCCGCGCGTCGTCACACCGGCCAAGTTCGGCAGCTTGCCGAACACGCGCTTCGACTGGGGGTTCCGGACGGCGCCGCAGGCCGAGCTCTGCGGGCGGCAGATCGGCTACCCGCGCGGGCGGTGCATCGGCGGCACGGGCTCGATCAACTACATGATCTATCTTCGTGGCGAGCCGTCGGACTATGACCATTGGCGCCAGCTCGGCTGTGCGGGCTGGTCATGGACGGACGTGCTGCCCTACTTCCGCCGCGCCGAGGCGTTCCATGTCCAGGGCGACCCAGAACTGCACGGCAGCGACGGGCCGCTCGCCATCAACGCCCAGGCCCAGCGCTACACGCTAAGCGAAGTGTTTCTCGCCGCCTGCCAGGAAGCGGGCATTCCCTTCAATTCCGATCTGAACGGTGCCAACATCGCCGGGTGCGGCTATTTCCCGGCAACGATCGACAGCAATCGGCGTGGCAGCACGGCGCAAGCCTATCTGCATCCGGCAACAGCGCGGCCGAACCTGACGGTGGTCAGCAATGCGCTGGTCACACGGCTCGTCGTCGAGCGCGGCCGGGTGACCGGGGTGGACTACGTCGTCCGTGGGACGAGCCACAGCGCCCGGGCAATGCGGGAGACCGTGCTGGCGGCAGGCGCCATCGGCTCGCCGCAACTGCTGCAGCTTTCTGGCATAGGTCCGGCGGACGTCCTGCGCGCGGCGGATGTCGAGATCGTCCACGACCTGCCTGGTGTCGGCGAAAACCTGCAGGACCATCTGCACTACCGCTCGCGCTGGGAGGTCAATGCACCCTTGACCCCGTTCGGGCGGAGCGCTGCCGAGGCCGCTGCGATCGAAGCGCGCTACGCCGCCGAGGGAACTGGGCCGCTCGCGACCAATTATTTCGAGTCGGGCGCGTTCCTGTGCTCCAGCACAGCTGTTGCGTCGCCTGATATCGAGCTCTTGATGATCCCTTATCTGATCAACCCCGGTGCCCCGGAGCTACGCCCGCCTGACCGGCACGGCTTCACGATCTCCGGGTTCCCCACCCGCCCCCGCAGCCGTGGCCGGGTGACGATCGTCTCGAACGACCCCCTCGACAGACCCTCCATCGATCCGTGCTATCTGAGCGATCCCGACGATCTGCGGCTCATGCCCGAGATCATCCGGCGATCCCGCGAGATCGCGATGCAGCCGGCGTTCGATAATGTGCGGGGTGTCGAGGTCTCACCCGGCGAACGCAACGCTGCGGCTGACGACCTGATCGCGGACATCCGCGCCTGTGCGTCGACGTCCTTCCACCCGGTCGGCAGCTGCAAGATGGGCACCGACGCCATGGCGGTCGTCGATCCCGAGCTTCGCGTGCACGGCCTGGAGGGTCTGCGGATCGCCGACGCCTCGGTTATGCCGACAATGATCACCGGGCATCCAAACGCACCGACGATCATGATCGCCGAAAAGGCTGCCGAGCTTTGTGCGGCGGCCTGCACTTAGCACCGAAGAGCGCCGAGTAGCAGGCGGCGAGCCGCTCTAGCTGGACGAGGTGACGGCAGCGCCTGCGGGAACGTGCTCGGCACCGCCGGGGCCGTAGAGCTGCTCGGCGCGGGTCTCGAAGGCGGCGACCATGCGTTGCACGGCTTCGTTGAAGAGCATGCCGATCAGGCTTTGCAGCATGCGTGAGCGGAACTCGAAATCGACGTAGAAGTCGACGATGCAGCCGCCGTCCTCGGCTGGCAGGAAGCGCCAATGGTTGTTGAGGTACCGAAACGGGCCGTTGATGTACTCGACATCGACGCCCTCTTTCGGGATCAGGGTCACCTTCGAGCTGAAGCGCTCGCGGAACACCTTGAAGGCGATGACCAGGTCAGCCCAGAAGACGTCACCGTCGCGCTTGGTGATCCGGGCTGCCTTGCACCAGGGCAGGAACTCAGGGTAGCGCTCGACCCTGGAGACCAGGTCGAAGAGCTGCTCTGGGGTGTAGGGCAGGTGGCGTTGCTCGGCGTGTGTCGGCATTGTACGGCAAAGATGGCAGTAATTCAGGCGGCGGCAAGGGCGGCGTTGCGCGCGTCGCGCAGCCGGGCGAAGTCGTCGCCGGCATGATACGATGACCGGGTGAGCGGTGTCGCCGAGACCAGGTGGAAGCCTTTGGCACGCGCCGACCGCTCGATTCCCTTGAACTCCTCTGGATCGACGAAGCGGACGACCTCGTGGTGCCGAGGCGTCGGCTGCAAGTACTGGCCCACGGTCAGGAAATCGACGTCGGCCGAGCGCATGTCGTCCATGACCTGGAGGATCTCGCGCTTCTCCTCGCCGAGGCCGACCATGATCCCGGACTTGGTGAAGATCTGCGGGTCCAGCTCCTTCACTTGCTGCAGCAGCCGGAGCGAGTGGAAGTAGCGAGCGCCGGGCCGCACGGTGCGGTAGAGCCGCGGCACGGTCTCGAGGTTGTGATTGTAGACGTCGGGCCGGGCCTCGACAATCTTCTCGACGCCGCCGGGCTTCCGCAGGAAATCGGGGGTCAGGATCTCGATGGTCGTCGTGGGCGAGGCCTTGCGGATTGCCTCGATGCAGCGGACGAACTGGAAGGCACCGCCGTCCGGCAGGTCGTCACGGTCGACCGAGGTGATGACGACGTGGCGGAGGCCCATGGTCACCACCACCTCGGCGAGGTTGCCGGGCTCCATGGGATCGACGGCCTTGGGCAGCCCGGTCTTGACGTTGCAGAAGGCGCAGGCGCGGGTGCAGGTGTCGCCGAGAATCATTACGGTCGCATGCTTCTGAGTCCAGCACTCGCCGATATTCGGGCAGGCTGCCTCCTCGCAGACCGTGTGCAGGCGCTTCTCGCGCATCAGCTGCCGCGTCTCGTGGTAGGTCGCCGAGCTGGGCGCCTTGACCCTGATCCAGGCGGGCTTGCGGGTGATCTTGCGGTCGAGAGTGACGGTGGCCATCAGGCTTCCCCAGCCTCTGCAAACGAGCGTCGTTGCGGCCGAAGGCCGCTCAAGTCATCGAGCATATAAGGCATTTCTCCGGCGCGACAGCCCCGCCCGGCGCCGAACCTGCCCCGCCGGCAGCGCATGGCTCAGAAATGGATGGCGCGCCCATACGCGTCGAGCACCGACTCGTGCATCATTTCCGATAGCGTCGGGTGGGGGAAGATGGTGTGCATCAGGTCGAGCTCGGTGGCCTCGACCTGGCGCGCGATGACGTAGCCCTGGATCAGCTCGGTCACCTCGGCGCCGATCATGTGGGCACCCAATAGCTCGCCGGTCTCGGCGTCGAACACCGTCTTGACCATGCCTTCGGGCTCACCCAGCGCGATCGCCTTGCCGTTGCCGATGAAGGGGAACTTGCCGACCTTGACCTTGTGGCCCTTCTCCTTGGCCACGGCCTCGGTGAAGCCCACCGACGCCACTTGCGGGCTGCAATAGGTGCAGCCGGGGATCTTCGTCACGTCCATCGGGTGCAGGCCCTCGACGCCGGCGATCTTCTCGACGCACATGACGCCTTCGTGGCTCGCCTTGTGCGCAAGCCAGGGGGCGCCGACGACGTCGCCGATGGCGTAGACGCCGGGCTCGCCGGTCCGGCACCACTGGTCGATGACGATATGCGAGCGGTCGACCTTAACCTTCGTGGCTTCTAGCCCGAGATTTTCGACATTGCCGACGATGCCGACGGCCATGATCACGCGGTCGACGGTGAGCTCCTGGCTCTTGCCGCCGACCTCGATGGTGACGGTGACATTGTCCTTGCCCTTCTTCAGCCCCTTCACCTGGGCCTTGGTCAGGCACTTGATGCCGCGCTTCTCGAACTGCTTTTGCGCGAAGGCCGAGATGTCGGCGTCCTCGACGGGTAGGACACGGTCGAGCACCTCGACCACGGTGACCTCGGCACCCATCGAGCGGAAGAAGCTCGCGAACTCGATGCCGATGGCGCCACTGCCGACGACGAGCAGCGATTTCGGCATGACATCCGGGACCATCGCTTCCTTGTACGACCAGACCAGCTTGCCGTCGCTCTCGAGGCCGGGGAGCTGGCGGGCTCGGGCGCCCGTGGCGAGGATGATGTGCTTGGCGGCGAGCGTCTCCTTGCCGCCCTTGGTCAGCGTCACCTCGATCTTGCCGCCACCGGCCAGCTTGCCGGTGCCGTCGAAGACTGGAACCTTGTTCTTCTTCAAGAGGTGGCCGACGCCCTTGGAGAGCTGGCCGGCGACGCCGCGCGAGCGCTTGACCACCTTCTCCAGGTCGAAGCTCACCTTCTCGGCCTTGAGGCCGAAGGCTTCGGCGTGGTGGAAATTGTCGTAGACCTCGGCCGTGCGCAGCAGCGCCTTGGTCGGAATGCAGCCCCAGTTCAGGCAGATGCCGCCCAGATGCTCGCGCTCGACGACGGCCGCCTTCAGGCCGAGCTGGGCCGCACGGATCGCCGCCACATAGCCGCCCGGACCACCGCCGACGACGACGATGTCGAATGAGGTGTCGGCCATGGCGTTGCTCCCTGAGGTGTTGTTCTCGGCGCGGGTGTTGGTTGTGGCGGCTCGGCCCAGCTTGTCAACCAACGCGGCGCACTGCATATGTAGAACTGTCCCACAATGGAGCCCAGGCAATGCGCTCGGTGTCGATCCGCGATGCCAATCAGCAGTTCTCGCGGCTGATCAAGGAAGTCGAGGCCGGCGAGACCGTCGTGATCACGCGGCAGGGCAAGCCGGTGGCGCAGTTGACGCCCAGGTCTGCGAACCGGCTGGATGACCCGGAGGTTCGGGCAAAGGTCGAGCGGCTACGCAGCTGCCTGCGCGAATGGCCCCGCGACGGCTATCGGCTCGGTCCGATAACCGAGGACGACAAGTACGGCGACGCCGAGCTCTGATGCTCGCCGCATTCGATTCGAACATCTTGCTCTACAGCTTGATGGAGCCGGCATCGGTGAAGGGCACCGTGGCTCAGGACCTCATCGCGCGCGCCGGCGTCGACAGCGCGATCGTCCCGGCCCAAGTGCTCGGAGAGGTGCTGGCGGTCGTCCGGCGCCGTCGTCCGGACCTCTTCGGCCTGGCCGTCAGGACGGTCGACTCCTTTGCTGAGACGTTCCGCATCGCGCCGACCGATCGCGACGTGATGCTCGGGGCAGCCGCCATGGCGGAGCGGTATCGTCTGCAGGTCTGGGATTCCGTGATCTGCGTGGCAGCTGCCAAAGCCGGCGCCACGCATCTGCTCAGCGAGGACATGCAGGACGGCGCCATGCTCGACGGTGTGCGGGTCATCAACCCGTTCGATCCGGCCAACGCCAATGTCGTCGACCGACTGCTGCCGGCGTTCCGTTAGCGCTTCAAGCGGCGTGCAATGACGGCGGCGGTTGGCCAGATCGGGCTTCCGCTTCTAGGCTAGCCCGACATTTCGGCTTCGGGGGGCGGCGTCAATGGGAACGATGGCCAAGGTGGCGCTGCTGTTCGTCGTCTTCGTCGACCTGATCGGCCAGGGGTTGGTGTTCCCGATCATCAACAGCCTGGTCATGGACCCGAGCTCGACCCTGCTGCCGGCGGATACGTCCGAGGCCGCGCGCCACTTCAACTACGGGCTGGTCATCGGGATCTTCTTCCTCGCCTGGTTTTTCGGCGTGGTCTACATCGCCAAGGTCTCGGATTCGATCGGCCGCAAGAATGCGCTCCTGATCTGCCTCGGTGGCGCGCTCGCTGGCTACGTCATCACCATCGCCGCGCTCTTCGTCGACAGCCTCTGGCTGTTGATCCTGGGCCGGGCGATCACCGGCTTCACCGCCGGCAACCAGCCGATCGCGCAGGCCGCGATGATCGATGCCAGCACGGACGCCGCCGATCGCGACCGCAACATGGGCTATATCGTCACCGGCGTGAGCTTCGGGCTGGTCGGCGGGCCGATCATCGGCGGCATCCTCTCGGACCAGAGCCTGCTCGGCCCGCTGGCGAGCGTCGAGGCACCCTTCTACGCGGCGACGCTGCTGGTCGTGATCGCGATTGTGCTGGTGCTGCTCTATTTCCGCGACGTCCGCGAGGAGCGGGCACCCTTCGTGCTCCGGCCGGTCGAGATCTTCGAGAACCTCTGGCAGGTGACGAAGCATCCCTTGGTGCTGCGGCTGATGCCGGCCTATGTCTGCTTCATGGTGGCCAACGTCACCTTTTACGTCTTCATCGACAACTACCTGACCAGCGCCTTCGGCTACGGGATCATCGGCGGCAGCGCGGTGATGCTGGTGATCGGCTTCGCGCTCGCCTTCTCGAGCACGTTCCTCGTCAAGCCGGCCCAGGAGCGCTTCGACAAGCGGCGGATCATCGCTTTCACCATGGTCGTCTGGGCCGTGATGGCGCTGGCCGTCGTCGCCTCGCCGGTCGCACTGCTCTGCTTCGTGCCCGTCTTCCTCTTCTA
This sequence comes from uncultured Alphaproteobacteria bacterium, assembly GCA_942491185.1. Classification (GTDB taxonomy): domain Bacteria; phylum Pseudomonadota; class Alphaproteobacteria; order Geminicoccales; family Geminicoccaceae; genus SLRI01. The sequence goes on from CALOAB010000021.1 coordinate 63,900, forward strand.
TTTCTGCTTCGGCGTCGCCTATCCGACCATGCTCGGGCTCTTTTCCGGCAGCGTCGGCGAGGCGGACCAGGGCTGGGTGATGGGCATCACGACGGCCGTCTTCACCCTCGCCGGCGGGGTGATGTCGTTGATCGGCGGCGTCTTGATGAGCCTCGACATCCGCTTGCCGTTCTACATCGCCGCCGGCATAGCGGCACTGGCCCTGGTCTTCGTGCTCGCCGGCTGGTCGCGGCCAGAGATCGAGCGGCTCACCGAGCGCCCACAGGCATCGTAGCTGACGTCGCCGGCACCACGCACGGGGCCGCTACAACATCAGGCTGATCGGGTCCTCGATGAGCTGCTTGAAGGCCTGCAGCCACTCCGCACCCAGTGCGCCGTCGACGACGCGGTGGTCGACCGAGAGCGTGGTGCTCATCACCGTGGCGATGGCCAGAGCACCGTTCTTGACCACCGGGCGCTGCTCGCCGGCGCCGACCGCCAGGATGCAGGCCTGCGGCGGGTTGATGACGGCCGAGAACTCCTTGATCCCGAACATGCCGAGATTGGAGATGGTGAAGCCGCCGCCCTGGTACTCCTCGGGCTTGAGCTTGCCGTCCTTGGCACGGCCTGCCAGGTCCTTCATCTCGGCCGAGATGGTCGACAGGCCCTTCTGGTCGGCTCTTCGGATGATCGGGGTGATCAGGCCGCCGTCGATGGCAACCGCGACCGAGACGTCGATATCCTCGAGCTGGTAGAGCTTGTCGCCGCCCCACATCGCGTTGACGGCCGGCTTCTGGCGGATGGCGATGGCCGTGGCCTTGATGACCAGGTCATTGACCGAGAGCTTGTAGTCGGCGCCGGGCCGGGCGTTGAGATCCTTGCGCAGCTTCAGAAGCGCATCGAGCTCGCAATCGACCGTCAGGTAGAAATGCGGGATCTGCTGCTTCGACTCGGTGAGTCGGCGGGCGACCACCTTGCGCATGTTGGAGAGGCTGACCTCCTTGTGCGGTGCGTCGGGTGCTCCGGCCGTCGGTGCCGGGGCGGGTGCTGCAGCCGCGGCAGCTGGCTGGGAGGCGGGGGCTGGCTTCGCGGCAGCCGGCGCCGCCTTGCCGACGCCCTTCTCCAGCGCTGCCTCGATATCGGCCTTGACGATCCGGCCGCGCGGGCCGCTACCGGAGAGTACCGCCAGATCGAGCCCGGCCTTTTCAGCCATGCGCTTGGCGAGCGGGCTCGCGAAGACGCGGCCGCCGCTGCCGTTGGCTGTCGCGTTGGCGGGTGCTGGCTTGGCCTCGGCTTTCGGTTCTTCCGCCTTGGGTGCTGCGGCGGCCGGCGCATTGCCTGCGGGTGCTGCAGCACCGTTGCCACCGCTGGTGTCGACCTTGTCGAGGTCAGCCTCGTCCTCGCCGTCCTCGAGCAGGAGGCCGATCACATCGTTGACCGGCACACCCTCGGTGCCGGCGGGCACCACGATCTTGCCGAGCTTGCCCTCGTCGACGGCCTCGACCTCCATCGTCGCCTTGTCGGTCTCGATCTCGGCGATGACGTCACCCGGGGCGATCGCGTCGCCTTCCTTTTTCAGCCAGGTCGCGAGGTTGCCCTCGGTCATGGTTGGTGAGAGCGCCGGCATCAGGATCTTGATCGGCATCGTGGTCCTCCCGGCGTTTCTACCTGTAGCAGGCCGCTTTGGCCGCCTCGATGATGTCCTTGACCTGCGGCAGGGCCAGCTTCTCGAGATTGGCGGCATACGGCATCGGCACGTCCTTGCCGGTCACCCGGATCACCGGCGCGTCGAGATGATCGAAGGCCTCCTCCATCATCACCGCCGCCAGCTCCGAGCCGATGCCCGACTGTGGCCAGCCCTCCTCGACCGAGACCAGCCGGTTGGTCTTCATCACCGACTTGATGATTGTCGCCTTGTCCAGCGGCCGAATGGTACGGAGATCGATCACCTCGGCCGAGATGCCCTCTTCGGCCAGCGCATCGGCGGCCTCGAGCGCCCGGGCCATCATCAGTGAGAAGGACGTGATGGTCACGTCGGTGCCGGACCGGACCAGCTTCGCCTTGCCGATCGGCAGGACGAAATCGTCCATCTTCGGCACGTCGAAGCTCTGCCCGTAGAGCACCTCGTTCTCGAGGAAGACCACCGGGTTGGGGTCGCGGATGGCGGCCTTGAGCAGGCCCTTGGCGTCAGCCGCGCTGTAGGGGCAGATGACCTTGAGGCCGGGGCAATGGCTGTACCAGGAGCTGTATTCCTGGCTGTGCTGGGCACCGACCCGGGCGGCGGCACCGTTGGGCCCGCGAAAGACGATCGGGCTGCCCATCTCGCCGCCGGCCATGTAGAGGGTCTTGGACGCCGAGTTGATGATGTGGTCGATCGCCTGCATGGCGAAGTTCCAGGTCATGAACTCGACGATCGGCCGAAGGCCGGCCATCGCCGCACCGACGCCGAGCCCGGCGAAGCCGTACTCGGTGATCGGCGTGTCGATCACCCGCTTGGGGCCGAACTCCTCGAGCATGCCCTGGCTGATCTTGTAGGCGCCCTGGTACTCGGCGACCTCCTCGCCCATCAAGAAGACGTCCTTGGAGCGGCGCATCTCCTCGGCCATGGCGTCGCGGAGCGCGTCGCGGACGGTCTGCTTGACCATCTCGGTGCCGGCCGGGACCTCCGGCTCCTCGGGCTGCACCGGCTCCATCGGCAGGGCCGTCGCCGGCTCGTCGTGCCGCTTGGCCTGGGGCTCAGTCTTGGGCTTCGGGGCCGGCTCGGCTGCCGGCTCTGGCGCCTTTGCACCATTGCCGCCGCCGGCCGCGTAGCCGTCGAGCGCCGCCTTGTCCTCACCGTCCTCGAGCAGGAGGGCGATGGGCGTGTTGACCGCGACGGCCTCGCTGCCCTCGCCGATGAGGATCTTGCCGAGCGTACCCTCGTCGACGGCCTCGACCTCCATCGTCGCCTTGTCGGTCTCGATCTCGGCGATGACGTCGCCAGGGGCGATCGCGTCGCCCTCCTGCTTCAGCCAACGCGCAAGATTGCCTTCCGTCATGGTCGGCGAGAGCGCCGGCATGAGAATTTCCGTGGGCATCTGTTCAGCCTTCCCGGATCGATCTGTTCATTGTTGCTTGGTCGGTGCCTGATCGGCGAGCGCCGGATTGGCCACTGCGCTCTGGACCACTGAGCACGCCGGCGCGGCTCATACCGTGGCGACCTCGGCCTCGAGCAGAATGTCGGTCCAAAGCTCGGACGGATCGGGCTCCGGGCTGTCCTGGGCGAATCGGGCCGCATCGTTGACGATGTCGCGGACCTCCTTGTCCATGGCCTTGAGCGCATCGGCGTCGGCGATCCCGGCCTCGATGATCTTGGCCCGCAGCTGCTCGATCGGATCGTGGTGCTCGCGATAGTCCTGCACCTCCTCCTTCTTGCGGTATTTGGCCGGATCCGACATCGAGTGGCCGCGATAGCGGTAGGTCATGGCCTCGAGGATAAACGGCCCCTTGCCGTCGCGGACATGGGCCACGACCTCCTTGGCCTTCTCGTGCACCGCGGTGACGTCCATCCCGTCGACCTGCTCGCCCGGAATACCGTAAGCCGCTCCGCGCTCGCAGAGCCTGGTGCCGGCCGAGGCGCGCTCCTGCGAGGTGCCCATGCCGTAGCGGTTGTTCTCGATGACGTAGACCACCGGCAGCTTCCACAAGGCCGCCATGTTGAAGCTCTCGTAGACCTGGCCCTGATTGACGGCGCCATCACCCAGATAGGCGGTGCAGAGGCCGCCATCCTCGCGGTATTTGTGCGCGAAGGCGATGCCGGTGCCGAGCGGCACCTGGCCCGCGACGATGCCGTGGCCGCCATAGAACCTCTTGTCCTTGGCGAACATGTGCATCGAGCCGCCCTTGCCCTTCGAGTAGCCGGTGACGCGGCCCGTCAGCTCGGCCATGACGTTCCTCGGGTCCATGCCGCAGACCAGCATGTGGCCGTGGTCACGGTAGCCGGTGATGACCGAATCCTTGTCGCCGAGCGCGTGCTGGATGCCGACGGCGACCGCTTCCTGGCCGATATAGAGGTGACAGAAGCCGCCGATCAGGCCCATGCCGTAGAGCTGGCCGGCCTTCTCCTCGAAGCGGCGAATCAGCACCATCTCGCGAAAGAAGGTGAGCCATTGATCATTGCCGGATTGGTTGCCGGCGCTGGATTTGCTTCTGGCCGAGGCCGACTTGGTGGCGGTCCGTCGACCCGGCGTCTTGCTGCCGGTCTTGCTTGCTGCCATGGCTGGACGGCCCTCCCTTTGAGGCATTTCGTCACGTTCGTTGCGAGGACTATAGCTGAGAAGCGCCAGCATGCCAGCCGTGGCCCGCGCATGTCGCCCATGCGTGAGCGGCGGTGGCCGCCAGCCCAGCCCGGCCCAGCGATCCTAGTCGCTGGTCGGCGGATCGAGAATGATGACCTCGTTCTCGTGGACGAAGCCCAGCTCGTAGAGGGTCTCCTCCAGGAGGTCGATGGCGATGCCATCCTGGCCCAGCGCCTTGACCCGCTCCTCCAGCCATTGCCGCTGGCCGCGAACCTCCTCGAGCTCGAGCCGCTTGACGTCGAGCTCATGGCCGCGATCGACCCAGGCGAAGAGCCCACGATCGCCGTGGATCGAGTGGTAGGCGAAATAGCCGAGTGTCAGCACCATGAGGATGCCGAGCCAGTGCCGCATCGCCTCCCGCTTGAGCCGATAGAAGCGGTAGCCGAATGCATCAACGGACAATGGCCAGCTACCCGAGTCAGAAGGTGGCGATGCCGGGATAGACAGCGGCAGCGCCGAGCTCCTCCTCGATCCGCAGGAGCTGGTTGTATTTGGCGAGGCGGTCCGAGCGGGACAGCGAGCCGGTCTTGATCTGGCCGCATGAGGTGGCGACCGCGAGATCGGCGATGGTCGCATCCTCGGTCTCGCCCGAGCGGTGCGACATCACCGAGCGGTAGCGGTTGGCGGTGGCGAGCCGGACCGCGTCCAGGGTCTCGGTGAGCGAGCCGATCTGGTTGACCTTGACCAGGATGGCGTTGCCGACGCCCTGCTCGATGCCCTGCGCCAGGATCTCCGGGTTGGTGACGAAGAGATCGTCGCCGACGATCTGGACCCGGTCGCCGATCCGGTCGGTCAGCACCTTCCAGCCGGCCCAGTCGCCCTCGGCGAGGCCGTCCTCGACCGAGCGGATCGGGAACTTGCTGCACAGGCTTTCGACGAAGTCGACCATGCCGCCGGCATCGACCTTCCGGCCCTCGCCGGTCATGTCGTAGACGCCGTCCTTGTAGAACTCGCTCGCCGCGCAATCGAGGGCGAAGACGATGTCGTCACCCACCTTGTAGCCGGCGGCCGTCACCGCCTTCTCGAGGAAGCCGAGCGCCGCCTCGGCAGACGGCAGGTCGGGCGCGAAGCCGCCTTCGTCGCCGACATTGGTGTTGTGGCCGGCATCCTTCAGCGCCTTCTTCAGCGCGTGGAAGACCTCGGTACCCATGCGCAACGCCTCGGCGAAGGTGGGTGCCCCCACCGGCATGATCATGAATTCCTGGATGTCGATCGGGTTGTCGGCATGCGCGCCGCCATTGATGACGTTCATCATCGGCACCGGCAGGACCCGCGTGCCGGCACCGCCGAGATAGCGGTAGAGCGGCAAGCCCGAGGTGTCGGCGGCGGCCTTGGCGACCGCGAGGCTGACGCCGAGGATGGCATTGGCGCCGAGCCGGCCCTTGTTGTCGGTCCCGTCGAGCTTGAGCATGGCGTGGTCGACGGCGATCTGGTCGATCGCGTCCATGCCGAGGATGGTGTCCGTGATCTCGCCGTTGATGGCGTCGACCGCCTTGGTCACCGACTTGCCGAGATAGCGGCTCTTGTCGCCGTCACGAAGCTCGAGCGCCTCGCGCGAGCCGGTCGAGGCACCGGACGGCACGGCGGCACGGCCCATGGCACCGGACTCGAGCTCGACATCGACCTCGATGGTCGGATTGCCGCGACTGTCCAGGATCTGCCGACCGTGGACGCTGACGATCTCGCTATCCCGCATCATCTCTCAATCCCGCTTGGCTATGTATCGAGGCGCGTATCGCGCGGCACCGTCACCGGTATCAGACGTCGACCCCCGGCGCCTTGGTATGTATCAAAAACGTGTTGGTCAAACCACCTGCGCGCCAATGCCGCCCCGGCAGCTTCGCGATCCGCCCGCGCCGAGGACGAGCCCACACGGTTTTGATACATGTCCCAGATATTGAAACTTGCCGAAAGGACGGATCGAGGTCAGCCGGGAAAAGAGAATAGTAACATCGAGCATCCGGCGAAACCCACACGATTTTGATACATGCACCATTCGCTAGAGATCGCCGAACGGACGGGTCTTGGCGAGCTGGTCGAAGGCCATCAGATCCTCGAGCAGCCGGCCGAGCTTGGCGGTGGGCACCATGTTGGGGCCGTCGCTCATGGCGTTGTCGGGATCGTCATGGGTCTCGATGAAGACTGCAGCCACGCCGATCGACACAGCTGCTCGAGCGAGCACCGGCACGAACTCGCGTTGGCCGCCGCTGGTGCCGCCGCGGCCGCCCGGCTGCTGCACCGAATGGGTGGCATCGAAGACCACCGGCCAGCCGGTCGCGGCCAGCTGCGGCAAAGCGCGCATGTCCGAGACCAGCGTGTTGTAGCCGAACGAGACGCCGCGCTCGGTGACCAGGACCCGCTCAGCGCCGAAGGCTTCGAGCTTGCTCGTGACGTTGGCCATGTCCCAGGGAGCGAGGAACTGCCCCTTCTTGACGTTGACGACGGCGCCGGTCTCGGCGGCGGCCTGAAGCAGGTCGGTCTGCCGGCAGAGAAAGGCTGGGATCTGCAGGACGTCCACCACCTCGGCCACGGGCGCGCACTGGCCGGCATCGTGGATGTCGGTGAGCACCGGGCAGCCGAAGCGCGCCTTGACCTCGCCCAGGATGGCCAAGCCTTCGGCGAGCCCGACGCCTCGGGCGCTCTCAGCGCTGGTCCGATTGGCCTTGTCGAACGAGCTCTTGAAAATGAAGGAGATGCCCAGCTCACCGGTCAGCGCCACCAGCCGCTCGGCCATCATCAGCGCATGCGCTCGGCTCTCGATGGCGCAGGGCCCGGCGATCAAGACCAACGGCCGATCCTGGCCGATGGTGACGCCGCCCACCGCTACCTCGCGTGACATCGACTTCTTTTCCTCAGACCAGAATGGATTGCTCGCGCGCAGCGCGCACGAAATCGGCGAAGAGCGGGTGCGGACGCATTGGCTGCGAGCGCAGCTCCGGGTGGAACTGGACGCCGACGAACCAGGGATGGCTCGGCAGCTCGACGATCTCCGGTAGCCGGCCGTCGGGCGACATGCCGGAGAAGCGCAGCCCGGCCGCCTCGAGCCGCTTCATGTAGTTGGTGTTGACCTCGTAGCGGTGGCGGTGGCGCTCGTCGATCCGCGGTTCGCCGTAGATCCGCCGGACCAGGCTGCCGTCGGCCAAGTCGCACGGATAGGCGCCGAGCCGCATCGTGCCGCCGAGGTCGTCATCGGCCTGGCGCCGCTCGATATCGCCGCCGTCGCGTTCCCACTCGGTCATCAGGCCGACGATCGGATCGACAGCGGGTCCGAACTCGGTCGAGCTTGCCCCATTGATGCCGGCGAGGTTGCGCGCTGCCTCGATGCAGGCGAGCTGCATGCCGAAGCAGATGCCGAAGAACGGCAGGCCGCGCAGCCGAGCGTAAGTGACCGCCGCGATCTTGCCTTCGGCACCGCGCTCGCCGAAGCCGCCGGGGACGAGCACCGCATTGACGCCCTGCAGGCGGTCGGACGCATCGACGGCGATGAAGTGCTCGGCATCGACCCAGTCAATCTCGACCCGGACATTGTTGGCGATGCCACCATGCGTCAGCGCCTCGTTCAGGCTCTTATACGCGTCCTTGTGCTCGGTATATTTGCCGACGATGGCGACCTTGACGACGCCCTCCGGCCGCTTCACGCGATTGACGACATCGTACCAGGCGGAAAGGTCGGGCTCCGGGCCCTCCTCCAGCCCCAGTGCTCGGATCAGCGTGTTGTCGAGCCCCTCGGCGTGGTAGCTGATCGGCACCTCGTAGATCGTCTCGGCGTCGTAGGCTGGGATCACGGCGTCCTCGCGAACCGAGCATTGCAGCGCGATCTTCCGCCTGGCCTCGGTGGTCAGCTCCATCTCGGAGCGGCAGAGCAGGATGTCGGGCTGGATGCCGATCGCCCGAAGCTCGCGCACCGAGTGCTGGGTCGGCTTGGTCTTCAGCTCGCCCGCCGACTTGATGAACGGCACCAGCGTGACATGCAGGAAGGCCACGTCGCCGCGCGGCAGCTCGTTGGACAGCTGACGAATCGCCTCCAGGAACGGCAGGCCCTCGATGTCACCCACCGTTCCGCCGATCTCGACCAGGACAATGTCGGCCTCGGCGACGTCGCGGAGAATCATCTCCTTGATCGTGTCGGTGACGTGCGGCACCACCTGAACCGTGCCGCCGAGGAAATCGCCGTGCCGCTCGCGGGTCAGCACGGTCCAGTAGATGCGGCCGGCCGAGACGCTGTCGGTGGCCCGCGCCGGCACGCCGGTGAAGCGCTCGTAGTGGCCGAGGTCGAGATCCGTCTCGGCGCCGTCATCGGTGACGAAGACCTCGCCGTGCTGGTAGGGCGACATCGTGCCCGGATCGACATTGAGATAGGGGTCGAGCTTCCTGAGCCGCACCCGATAGCCACGCAGCTGGAGCAGAGAGCCCAGCGCCGCCGCGGCAAGGCCCTTGCCGAGGGATGAAACGACACCGCCGGTGATGAAGACGAAGCGAGGCATCAACGAGAGCTATCCATGCTCGCGCGTACCAGAGCAAGCGCGAATGCCGCCCGAGCAGCGTTCCTGACGTCGACCGTGGCAACTGCGTCGCGGTTTCCAGCGGGGCGGCGGTTTCCGGCGCGCAGCCGGTAGCAGACTGGTCGTTCGGCCGCGGCTCAGTTGGCGAGCGGTGCGGCCGGGCCGTCCGGCTCGACCGGCGCCGTGTCGGCCTCGGGCGCGGCTTCGAACGGGTTCGGCCCGTCGAGAATCGAGGTCGGCGCCCGGGTGCCGCTGGCCAGGATCGCCAGGACCAGGCTCATCGTCATGAAGGCGGCGGCCAGGACGGCGGTGGTGCGCGTCAAGAGGTTGGCCGAGCCCCGGCCGCTCATCATGCCGCCCATGGTGGTGCCGCCGAGCCCACCCAGAGCGCCGCCCTCGCTGCGCTGGAGGAGCACGACGCCGACCAGTGCCAGCGCGATGAGGAGGTGAATGACGAGTAGTATGGTGGTCATGCGTTCCTGTCTTTCCGGCCGCGGCTCGACGTCAAGCGCCGCCGCCAGCGGTGTAGATGCGCCAAAATCCATCGGCATCGAGGCTGGCGCCGCCGACCAGGGCACCGTCGACATCGGCCAACGTCATGATGTCGGCGGCATTGTCGGCCTTGACCGAGCCGCCATAGAGCAGCGCCATCTTGGCACCCTCGGCAGTCCGCTCGGTCAGCATCCGGCGCAAATGCTGGTGTGTCTCGTCGATCTCGGCCAGCGACGGCGTCCGCCCGGTGCCGATCGCCCAGACCGGCTCGTAGGCGACGACCAGCGTATCGGCCGTGCCGCCTTCGGGCAGGCTGCCGTCGAGCTGGCGTGCCAGCACGGCGTCCCGTTGACCGGCCAGATACTCTTCCTCGGTCTCACCGATGCACAGCACGACGACGAGGCCAGCGGCCAGCGCCGTCTCGGCCTTCGCCTTGACCAGGGCGTCGTCCTCGCCGAGCCCGTGACGCCGCTCGGAGTGGCCGAGAATGACTGCGGTAGCACCGGCGTCCTTCAGCATGGCGGCGCTGATCGAGCCCGTATACGCACCGCTCTCGGCCGCGTGGCAGTCCTGGCCGCCGAGCATGAGCCGGCTGTCGCCCAAGCGCTGCGCCACGGCCGCCATCAGCGTCGCCGGCGGGAAGACGCCGAGCGTCCCCGTCGGATGCGCCGCCTTGGCCGCCAGCCGGCCGACCAGCGACAAGCCATCCGTCTTCAGCCCGTTCATTTTCCAATTGCCGAGCACCACCGGCCGTGCCAGGGGCATATCATCCTCGCCGCTTTGTCATGGATTCGATGGGGCCTTAACACAAGAGCCGGCGGCTGTCCAAGCACTGTCCTGGACGGGCTCGAGGAACGTCGGCTGCCGTTCGCGATTGCGGATCGTCGATCGAGATCATAGGTATAGCGGCGGTCGCCGACCTCGACCGTCCGGCCCTTCATCGGCAAGGCTCCCCCACAAAGGTTTCGTCGAACATGCTCGATGCCATGCGCAAGCGCGCCAGCAGCTGGTTCGTCCGCGCTCTTCTCCTGGTGCTGATCGCCAGCTTTGCCGTCTGGGGCATCGGTGACGTGTTCCTCGGCCGCCAGGATATCGAGGTGGCGGCCACTGTCGGCACTGTCGAGGTGCCGCTGAGCGAGGTCGACCGGGTGTTCGAGACCGACCGTCGGGCCCTGCAGGAGCAGCTCGGCGTCGTCCTCGACCGGCAGCAGGCGGCGTCCTTCGGGCTGCTCAACCGCAGCCTGCAAAGCCTGGTCGCCCGCGCCATGGTGGATCAGCACGCGATGGATCTCGGGCTCGGGGTCGCGGACGTCGAGGTGGCGGAGGCGATCCGCGAGGACCCGGCTTTCCAGTCCGCCGGCAGCTTCGATCGGATCCGCTTCGACACGTTCCTGCGCGCATCCGGGCTGAGCGAGGCCCAGTTCGTGGAGTCGATGCGCCGCGAGATCGGCCGCAACCGCATTCTCGACACCTTCCGTGCACTCATTGCCGCACCTGAGCCGCTGGCCGAGCGGATCGGCGTCTTTCGCGGCGAGACCCGCGGCGGCACCGTGCTGGTCGTCCCCCGCGACGCCATGAACGTCGGCGAGCCCGACCAAGCCGCGCTCCAGACATTGCTCGAGGCAGAGCCCGACCGGTTCACCGCTCCTGAGTATCGCGATCTCACCATCGTCACGCTGACGCCGGACACGATCCTCGACGAGATCGAGATCGACGATGCGACGCTGCGCGAGGAGTACGAGATCCGCCAGGACTTCTACACCCAGCCGGAACGGCGTCGGGTAGGCCAGTTGCTGGCGAGCGATGCCACGGTGATCGAGGCGGCGCGCGCGGCGCTCGACGATGGCGCCGTCTTCGCCGAGTTGGCCGAGACCATGGCAGGTGACGGCCTGAGCTACGCCACGATCGGGCCGACCACCGAGGCCGAGCTGCCGCCGGAGCTGGCCGGGCCGATCTTCGCGCTGGGCCAAGACGAGGTCAGCGAGCCCACCGAGAGCCTGTTCGGCTGGCACCTCTTCCGGTTGATCGACAGCGAGCCCGAGCTGGTCCGCAGCTTCGACGAGGTCCGAGACGAGATCCGTGTCGACCTTGCCCGCGATCTCGCCATCGACCAGCTGCCGGAGCTTGCCGCCGCACTCGACGACGGCATTGCCGCCGGCGAGACCCTCGAGGCCGCGGCAGCGGGCATCGGGGTCGAGCCGCTGCGCTTCGCCGCGATCGATGCCGAGGGCCGCGATGAAGCCGGCGGAGCGATCTCCGGCGCGCCGGCGGCGGACATCCTGGCTGGCATCTTCGCAGCACCGGTCGGCGAGACGTCATTGCTCGAGGAGACGACCGCCGGCAGCTTCTACATGTATCGGGTCGACGCCATCGAGGCGCCGCGGCCGCGTGAGCTGGCCGAGGTCGAGGACGAGCTGACCGAGCTTTGGCTCCTCGAGGAGCGAAACCGGCTGGCTGGCGAAGAGGTCGAGGCCTTGATGGCCGAAGCGCGCGCGGGCCGCACGCTGGAGGCGATCGCCGCCGAGAAGGGTGAGCCGGTGACGGTGCGCAGCTTCGAGCCAGTGGCGCGCAACGCCGATGGCAGCTCGGTTGGCCTCACGCCGGCTGCCGTGGCGGCGCTCTTCGACGCTGCCGAGAGAGAGCTGGTCCGCGAGCCCGTGCCGACCGGCCAGGGCATGGCCATCCTTCGCGTCGACGACATCATCATACCCGACAATCCGGTCACACCGGATCTGCTGGCGCAGCTCCAGGCCGGCATCCGCAACGACATCCTGGCCCAGTACGAAGCGGCGCTGCGCGACCGCTACACAGTCGAGATCAACGACGCCGCCATCGCCACGCTGTTCCCGTCCGACGATTTCTAGAGCACTACGACGTGATGGGCCGCGTCAGCGCGGGGCGGCTCGGGGCGGGCCGGGCCACTCGGCCTCGAGCAGTGATTGCAGCTCGGAGACCCTAGATTCGGCGGCACTCAACTCGGCGTCGAGATCCTTGATCCGCTCCAATGCCAGCTCCAGCTCGGCAGCCGATGCCGTGCCGTTCACCGTCGCGATGTCGGCCGCCGAGATCGGCACCGTGCCGGGGCTGCTGCCGAGCTCGGCGGCGAGCCTGGCCGTCACGGCCAGTTCCTCCTCCAGCGCCTCGATCCGCTCGTTCGCTGCCCGGAGCGCTGCGCTTGTGCTGCCGTCCGCGCCGGTCCCGGCGGCTGCCGCCAGCCGCTCGTTGGCAGCCACGAGCTCGGCATTCTCGCTGTCGCGCGCGGTGACGGCGTCTTGCAGCAGGGCCAGCTCGGCGCGCAGCTCTTCGAGCGCCGCCTCGTGCGCGGCGCCTTGCGCGTCCAGGGCATCGCGGCTGGCCTTGGTGAGCGTCGCGTTGTCGTCGCGCAGGCGCTGAACCTCGGCAGCGGCATCGGCGGCGGAAGCCAGCGCCGTGTCCCGCTCGGCGATGATCGACGGCTCCACCGTGGCGGAACGCTCGGCCAGCAGCGTGGCGTCGCCGGCCAAGGCCGTCGCTCGATCGGCTTCCGCCTCGGCCGTGGCGACAGCCGCCTCCAGCTGGCGATTGCGTTCCTCGAGCACTGACAGCGCCGCTGCGGCAGCTGCCGCAGCCTCGCCATCGGCCACATCGTCTTCGGCGACACTGTCATCGGCCGTTTCGCTCAGGCGCTGCGCCGAAAGCTCGGCCGTCAGGCTGGCGACGCGTTCCTGCTCCGCCGCCAAGCTCGTCTCCAGCGCCGCCCGCTCGGCATCTCGATCGAGCAGCTCTGCCTCTGCCGCACGGCTCGCCTCGAGCACCGCCGCCAACTCGGCGTGCAGCGCCGCCACGTCGGTGTTTGCCGTCTCGGCTTCGACCAGGCGCGCACGCAGGTCGTCACGCTCAGCCGCCAGGGTGTCGCGCCCCATCATCAGCGCTTCGCGTTCTGCTGCCAGAGTGTCGCGCAGCGTTGCCAAGGTGTCGCGCTCCGCCGTCAGGATCGCTTGCGCTTCGACCAGCTGGTCCCGCTCGCGGCCGAGCGCATCGCGAGCCTCGGCCGCGGCGGTGGCGTTTTCCGTCGCAGCGTCCCGCTCGGCGATCACGGTCGCCCGCTCCGCCACGGCTGAATCGAGTTCTTGCTGCAGCGCGACGAGGCGGGCCTCGAGCTCGCCGTTGCGCGCCGCTTCGTCCGCGATGCGCGTCTCGGCGCTGGCGATTTGGGTCACCAGCTCGCGACGACCTGCCTCGGCCGCAGCGCGAACCTCGCTTTGCTCGGCGATGCGCCGCTCGAGCCGGGCCGTGAGCTGGGCATTCTCGGATTGCAGCGCCGACTGCGCCAGCTCGAGCTCGGCGAGCCGGTCGGCGGTGGCGTCCGCGGCAGCGCCAGCAGCACCGGCATCATCGGCCGTTGCGACCGGGTCGGCACCGACGCTCGCCTCGAGCGCTGCAAGCCGCTCCAGCGCCCGATCGAGCTGCTCCCTGGCACCGTCGCGCTCGCGCTCGACCAGGCGCAGCTCCATGCCGAGCTGGGCGAGGTCGCCGGGCGTCACGCTTTCCAGGCTGGCGAGCGGCTGGCCGGTGGCGTCGACCAGCGTCTCGGCCGTGCCGCCGGCGCCGAGCTCCGATTCCATGGCGGCGATGCGGGCGCGGCTGGCAGCGAGCTCGGTCTCGGCGTCGAGCCGCATGCGGTCGGCATGCTCGAGCTTCAGGCGCAGCGCCTCCTGTTCGCGCGTCAGCTGCTCGTCGACGGCCGCGCGCGCCGTGCCCGCGGCCGCCAGATCGTCGTGGGCCAAAGCGAGCTCCTGCTCGAGCGTGCCGATCCGCGCCTCGCGGGCTTGCAGCATCTCCGCCAGCGTGCCGCCGGCGACGGCGGCCGGACCGGCGCCCGTGTCGCCGGATTCAGCAACGCCCGGCTCGAGCTCAAGAGCCTCGAGCGCCGCCAAGCGTGCGCTCTGCTCAAGATAGAGCCGATAGCCGAGCACGCCCGCGCCGACGAGCACGATGCAGAGCACCGTGCTGAACGCGAGGCCTGCCGCGAGCAGAACCTGGGTGCGTCGGCTCACAGTGACGATGCGGCCACCCGCCGCCCCGCGCTCGTAGTACTGCCGATCGACGAACAGCTTGCTGCCGCGCCGCTGCCCGCCACGCGTGGGCTCGCCCGCCATGCAGACGGAAGCTCCTTCATGCTTGTCTCGTGCCTCACCGCAGTCTCGGTCCCGGGCGGCGCCGTTTCACCAAGGCACGCCAGCCCGCACAGTCCCTCCTGCCACGGTGTTAAGGAGAATGGTGCAAGAAGGTCGAGCCGCGGTCCAACGGAATCACCGGCGACCACTCACTTATCAATTTATGGGCGAAATTTCTATCGGAACATGGACAATTATCGTGTCACGCCCAGACGCAGAGCAAGTCAAGCGGGGGAACCGGCCATCTGGCCCAGCTTGCGGCCGCTCGGCTGGATCGGGCCGGCATCCGCCGCACCGGCGCATTGGCGCAGCAAGGTGGCGAGCAGGGCGTGGCCGGCGCGCTCCGTATGCAGCTCGACCGCCGGCAACCCGCCGAGCAGATAGAGCGCACCGAGCGCCAGCAGGTTGGCATGTCGGGCGGGCTCGTCGACAAAGCGCAAGCCACCCGGGTTGAGCGGGCCGGTGGGCTCCAGCAGCAGCGTGTTGTCGAGCGAGACGCCGCGCATCAGGCCGCGCTCGCGGGCCGCCTCGAATGCCGCGACGGTGAGCGGCTGACGCGCCGCCGCCAGCTCGCCGCAGAGGGCCTCTCGGGTCAGCGCCACTGCATGCCGGTCCGGACCGAAGCCGGCCACGGCCTCGCCGGCGATCTCGGTGACCAGCCGCGGCGCGTCCGTCGGCATCAACCTGACCCGGCTCTCGGCCTGACGGAGGTCGACCCCGGCCGGTGCGGCACAGGCGGACCGCGCCGCCTCCTGTTCGGTCACGCCGGCGCATTCAATAAGAAAAACAAAGGGTTGAGCGCTGCCATCCATGGCCGGCAGCTCAGGTCCGCTGACCTCGATCAGCGCGTTGTCGATGCCGGTCATGGCGAGCGCTGCGAGGACATGCTCGATGCCGACGATGCGGGTGCCGTCCTCATCGGCGAGAATCAAGGCGTGCTCGGCAACAATGAGCTGGGCTGGCAGGGCTGCGAGGGTTGCGTTGCCGGGCCGGTCGCTGCGACGAAAGCGCACACCCGTCGACGCGGGTGCCGGCTGCATCGTCAGCCCGACGCGCATCCCGGAATGCCGGCCGACGCCGACACAGCTGATGGCATGGCGCAGGGTGCGCTGGCTACCGCCCAGGTTGGCAGCACCGTTGTTTGAGCCCTCGGCTTGAACGGCCGAGTTGATCGTCTCTTGCATTGGCCCGCTCCTCAGATTCCGGTCGCCCGGCGGTGGTGATGCCGAGCTCGTTGTCCAGCGGTGCCGGTCCCTCAATCTTTTTTGCCGCGCTTCACGACGTCGCTTGGCGACGCCGCCGGCGAAAAAGGTTGGTTTCCCCGCCTGGGGCACTTGATACCACCAAACGGGGAAACCAAAAAGTGCTTTTTTACTGCCTGTTAGGAGGAGACATAAAACTAGTCTCTCAACAGGCTCCGTTTTAGCTGTCGACGCGCTCCTTGCGCAAGAAGGCAGGGATGTCGCCGAGCTCATCGTGGCTTTGCGTAGCGTTTCGGTCACGCTCCGCTGGCGCAGGCTCGGGCGACGCTGCCTGGGCAGGCGCCGACCCATGCGCCGATCCATGCGTCTGCGATGACGCCGCCGGCGCCGCCGCTGGACGCTCGACAGGCGCCTCGGCCTCCGCCATCACCGGCTCACGGTGCAGCTGCTGCGGCAGCGGCCGGCGCTCGGCGTGGCGATCCACGGCATAGCCCTCGGCAGCGGTGCCGCCGATCCCGTGCGAGCGGGCAAAGCCGCGCATCCGCTCGAACAGGCCGACCCCGCCCCCCGAGCGCTCCTCACCGCGCGGCACCGCGTAGCCGGCCGGTGCCTGCTCGGGGCGGTAGCCCGTGGTCTCGGCCGGCGGTGGCACGAAGTTGGGATACTGCCCGTCGCCGCCCTGCTCGCGCCGGCCCTCGGCCGCCGCGCGCAGATGCATGGTCGGATTGGCTTCGGCACCCCGGGGAGCCGGCCGCTGGACGGCCGGATAAGGCTGCGGCCGCTGCGTCGAGTGCGGGAACCAGGCACCGCCGCCCGGCGCATCGCCGGTTTGTGCCTGCTGTTGCGCCTCGACTGCCGCTGCCTGCTTGGTCCGCTCGGCCTCGGTCTCGATGCCGGTGGCCACCACCGACACGCGAAGCCCGCCCTGCAGCGAGTCGTCGTAGGTCGAGCCGAAGATGATGTTGGCCTCGGGGTCGACCTCCTCGCGGATGCGGTTCGCCGCCGCGTCGATCTCGAACAGCGTGACATCGGAGCCGCCGGTGACGTTGATCAGCACGCCTCTCGCACCACGCATCGACACCTCGTCGAGCAGCGGGTTGGAGATCGCGGCCTCGGCGGCCTCGATCGCCCGGCGCTCGCCCTCGGCCTCGCCCGTGCCCATCATCGCCTTGCCCATCTCGGCCATGACGGTGCGGATATCGGCGAAGTCGAGATTGATCTGGCCCGGCATCACCATGAGGTCGGTGACGCCCCGCACACCCATGTGCAGGACCTGGTCCGCCATCTGGAACGCCTCGGCGAAGGTCGTCCGCTCGTTGGCGAGCCTGAACAGGTTCTGGTTCGGGATGACGATCAGCGTGTCGACATATTGCTGCAGCTCGGTGAGCCCGCCATCGGCGAGACGCATCCGGTGCGCACCCTCGAAGTGGAACGGCTTGGTCACCACACCGACGGTGAGGATCCCCATGTCGCGCACCGCCCGGGCGATGACCGGTGCTGCTCCCGTGCCGGTGCCGCCACCCATCCCGGCGGTGATGAACACCATGTTGGAGCCCTGCAGGATATCGAGAATCTCGTCCAGGCTCTCCTCGGCCGAGGCGCGGCCGACCTCGGGCCTGGCACCAGCGCCGAGGCCGTGGGTGATGGCGTTGCCGAGCTGGATCTTGCGATCGGTAAGGCAGTTGGCCAGGGCCTGCGCGTCGGTGTTGCAGGCGACGAACTCGACCCCCTCGAGGTGCGAGGTGATCATGTTGTTGACGGCATTGCCGCCGGCGCCGCCGACACCGACGACGGTGATGCGCGGCTTCAGCTCATGCGTTACCGGCATGCTCAAGCTTATCGTCATATTCTCCTCCTTCATTGTGATGCGACGTCGACCATGTTTGGCTCGTTCGCCGCGGGCAGTGGCCGTCCCCCTGGGCAGAGGAGGTGGCCGAAAAAAAGCAACTCAGTTCATCGATTCAGTCATTCGCTCAGCTCACGAAGTTCTGCTTGAGCCAATAGCTCAGGCGGGCGAGGCCTGTGGTCAGTGCGGGCACCTCCGTGCTTTGCTTCCAACTCAATCCGCCATCGCGGCCGGTGACCAGCACCAGTCCGCCAGTGGCAGCACTGCAGCAGGGCTGGTCCTCGATGCCGGCGCGACCGCGCACGGCACCGGGCCGACCGATCCGGGCCTTGAGCCCGAAGATCTCCTCGGCCAATTCCTCCAGCCCCTCGATCTGGGCGGCACCGCCGGTGAGCACCATGCTGCGTGGCGGCTTCGCCTCGACCAGATCCCATTCGTCCTCGAGCCGTGACTTGATCAGCGTCAACGTCTCCTCGACCCGGGCGCGGATGATCTGGGTCAGCCGGGTGCGCGGCACCTCGCCGGTCGGCTGCTCGGCCCGATCCCCGGTGATCGGCACCTCGATCCGCACATTGTCGTCGCAGGCGCGGCAGAGCACGCCGCCATAGAGGTTCTTCAGCCGCTCGGCGAAGGCGCGGCTGGTGGACAGGCAGTAGGAGAGGTCGCGGGTCACGTGCTCGCCGCCATAGGGCACCTGGGCCAGATGGCAGAGCGCACCGCCGCTATAGAGCCCGAGGCTGGTGGTGCCGCCGCCGAGCTCGAGGAGCAGGACGCCGCGGCGCATCTCGTCGACGGTCAGGCTGCCGACGCCGGCGGCGTAGGTGGCGTTGATGACCTCCATGACATCGAGATGGCTGCGCTCGAGGCAGGCGGTGAGGTTGCGCAGCGCCGGCCGGGCAACGCTGACCACGAGTGCGGTCAGGTCCAGGGTCTGGGCTGCCAGGCCACGCGGATCGGCCAACGCCTCGCCGCCATCGGGGCGCATCTCGACCGGCAGGATGTGGAGGATCTCGCGCTCGCCGCCGAGCACGCTGCCGCGCACCTGCTCGAGCGCCCGATCGATGTCGTCATCGTCGATCACCCGCCCGCCGATCTCACGCTCGATGGTGATCAGCCGCGCCGCCGGCCGGCCGCCCGACCAGCTCACCGCGATCTCGCGCAACGTCTCGCCGGCCGCCTCCTCGGCCTCGCTGACCACGGCCAGCATCGAGGCCTCGGCAGCCTCGGCGTCGACCACCTCGCCGGCCTGGAAGCCCTCGGCCAGCTGGTAGCCGCGGCCGAGCAGGACGAAGCCACCGTCACCCTTGGTGCGGACGATGTAGCAGCAGAGCTTCGAGCTGCCGATGTCGAGCAGGCCGAAGGGGGTGTTGCGATGCGGCCGGCGCTGGTTCGCGAGCAGAACCTGCCACGCCATCTCATAAGCCTGGCTCATGTCCGCTGCCCCCAGTCTGGGAGCTGGTCCACAAGCGCGGTCGGCCGGGCAAGCTCGGGGTTCAAGACCTCGTCGGAGAGCCGCACGACGATGCGATCGTCGAGCCTGAGATCGACCGCCTCGATCGCGCGCGTGAGCAGACGCTGCTCGCGCTGCAGCCGGGCCAGCCGATGCCAGGCAGCCGCCGCGTCGCTCTCGGGCAAGCGCACCTCGACACGGCCATCGATGAAGACGTTCCAGCGTCGCCCGTCGACCCGCTCGGCCCCGGTGAAGAGCGCAGCCAAGGTCGGCTCGCCGGCAATCAGGCGCAACAGGTCGGGGGCTGCCGCCGGCGCCCCGGCACCACTCAGGATCGGCAGATGACGGAAGGGATAGACGGCGCCGACCCGGATGATGTCGCCCTGATCACTCACCAAGGCAGGTCCTTGGCGCAACTGCTCGGGGGCGGCCCCGTCCGACACCGATTGGCTGACATGAGTCAGCATGGTCGGCTGCCAGAGCGCAACCGGCCGGTGCTCGGCCAGGCGCGTCGTCAGCCCATCGGGCAGCTGACGGCTGACGGTGGCTTCGCGGACCCATGGCAAACTCTGCAAGCGTTGCTGAATGGCTGAAATATCAACTGAAAGTGTATTTTGTCCATAATAAGGTTCTAGTATTTGGTAAATTTCCGCAGGGCTGGTGCGCTGCCGCCCGGCAACGAGAATGTCGCCGATCCGCATGCCCATGCCGTCGGTGACGGCGACCAGTCGGTCATGGACCGCGAACCGCGCCCGCTCGGTTAGGCCGCTCTCCCTGGCGATGTGCCAGGACGCCCCGAGCAAAGCCGCGCAGCCGGCAACCACCAGGCCCACGAGCGCCGGCTTGCGCCAGCGCGGCGGTGGTGGCCGGCGCATGGCGTGCCGCGTGCGGTAGGCGAACCGCCTCACTTGTCGCATCGGGCCCCCTCGACCAGGCGAACCACGAGCTCGCCGAACGCGATGCCGCAATGCTTCGCCTGCTCGGGCACCAGCGACATCGGCGTCATGCCGGGCTGGGTGTTGGTCTCGAGCAGAATCAGACCGTCCATGCCCTTCTTCGGGTCGTAGCGGAAATCGGAGCGGCTGATGCCCCGACAGCCGAGCACCCAATGCGCCCGAAGCGCCCAGTCGCAGACCTTGTCGAAGACCGGCCGCGGCAAGGGTGCCGGCACGATATGCTCGGCGAAGCCCTCGGTGTACTTGGCGCCGTAGTCGTAGAAGCGCCCCTTCTTCGGGCGGATCTCGGTCACCGTCAGCGCCTGCTCGCCCAGGACCGTCGCCGTAAGCTCATGGCCCGGGATGTAGCGCTCGACCAGAAACCGCGCCTCGGGCGGAATGTCGGTGCGCTTGGTCAAGGAGCCGATGTCGCCGGTCTTGGCGATCAGGACGTTGACGCTCGAGCCTTCGGCCGCCGGCTTGACGACGAAGGGCGGATCCATCGGCGGCGGCCCGTCCTGCAGGTCCTCGAACTCGATCTCGAAACCTTCGGGGCAGACCAGGCCGGCGCTGCGGAAGAGCCGCATCGCCATAGGCTTGTCCATCGCCAGCGCCGAGGCGAGCACGCCCGAATGGGTGTAGGGGATGTCCATCAGATCGAGCAGGCCCTGCACGCGGCCGTCCTCGCCGTAGCGGCCGTGCAGCGCGTTGAAGACGACGTCCGGGCGGACCTCGGCGAGCCTTTGGGCCAGATCGCGGCCGACGTCGATCTTGGTGACCTTGTAGCCCTGCTCCTCCAGTGCGGCGGCGCAGCTTTCGCCCGAGACGAGCGAGACATCGCGTTCCGCGGACAGGCCGCCCATGAGGACGGCGACATGGCGAGTCATGAATACACTCCGTTGATGGCGTTCTGGCTGGACGGCGCGACGGCTGCCGCGGCCTCGCCCAGCCGCTTGATTTCCCACTCGAGGCGGATGCCGGAGCTCGCCTCGACCCGGTCCTGGACCATCAGGCCCAAAGCTTCGAGCTCGGCGGCTGTGGCCCCACCGGTATTGATGAGAAAGTTGCAGTGCTTATCGGAGACCATGGCGGCACCATGGGTCAAGCCCCGGCAGCCGGCCTGGTCGATCAATTGCCAAGCGCGATGACCTGGCGGGTTCTTGAACGTGCTGCCACCGGTGGCGACCTTGAGCGGCTGCGCTGCCTCACGCTCGGCCTTGATCGCCTCCATCCGCGCCTTGATCACGGCAGGATCGCCGCGCTCGAGCGCGAAGGCAGCACGCACCACGAGCCAATCCGCGGGCAAGGCAGAGTTGCGGTAGACGAAGCCGAGATCGGCATTGCTCAGGCGGTGCAGCTCGCCTGAGCGGTCCAGCGCCTCGGCCCAGACCAGCCGGTCGCGAGTCTCACCGCCGAAGGCGCCGGCGTTCATCCGCACGGCCCCGCCGATGGTGCCCGGAATGCCGATCAGGAACTCGATGCCGGCGAGGCCGGCGCGCTCGGCCACCTGGGCGACGCGCTGATCGAGGGCACCAGCACCGGCAATCACCGTCGTGCCGTCGACCTCCACCCGGGAAAGCGGGCCACCGAAACGGACGACGACGCCGCGCACGCCACCATCGCGGATCAGCATATTCGACGCCACGCCCATCGGCAGCACTGGCACGTCGGCTGGCGTCCTTGCGAGAAAGACTGCGAGATCCGCCGCATCGGCCGGCTGAAACAGCCGCTCCGCGGGGCCGCCCACGCGAAACCAGGCGAGCGGGCCCAAGGCGACGTTCTCGCGGAGCGTGCCGCGGATCTCCGTCATGCCCGGTTCCACTGGCAGGCGACAGGGCGGGGCATGTCCGAAATTGCGTGGGCGTTGCCACGGCATGGTTTGGTGGCGAAGCCGGTTGTTTTGGCCATTGTCATGCGCCGGCCTCGCTCGGCTGGCGGGCGCGAAGCATGTCCGGAATCGCGTTGGCCCATTGGGTGATGGTGCCAGCACCGAGGCAGATGACGAGATCGCCCGCGGTCGCGTGGGCGGCAATGGCGTCCGGCAGGTCGTCCGGGGCATCGATCGGCATTGCCTGGCGCTGGCCGTGGCGGATCAGACCCTCGACCAGGCTGTCACGGTCGACACCCTCGATCGGCGCCTCGCCGGCGGCGTAGACCGGTGCCACCAGCACAATGTCGGCATCGGCAAAGCAGGTGCAGAAAGCCTCGAAGAGATCTTGCAGGCGGCTATAGCGGTGCGGCTGAACGACGGCGATGACGCGGCCCTGGGTCGCCTGGCGCGCGGTCCTGAGCACCGCCTTGATCTCGACTGGATGGTGGGCGTAGTCGTCGACGATGGTGACACCGCCGACCTCGCCGGTGACCGAGAAGCGGCGCTTGACGCCGCCAAGGCCGGACATCGCCTCGCGGACCGTGCTCTCGCTCATGCCGAGCTGATCGGCAATCGCGATGGCGGCGAGCGCATTTTGCACGTTGTGGTGGCCGGGCAGCGCCAGCTGGAAATCGACGAAGCGGCGGCTCTCCCCGGTCACGGCATCGCGAATGAACACATCGAAGCGCGAGCCCTTGGCGTCCGAGATGGGCTCTGTCGCCCGCACATCAGCCTGCGGGTTGAAGCCATAAGTGCGGATCTTGCGGTCGCTGATCCGCCCGACCAGCGTCTGCACCTCTGGATGGTCGATGCAGAGCACGGCCACACCGTAGAACGGCAACCGCTCGACGAAATCCTGATATGCCGCCTTCACCGCCTCGAAGTCGCCCCAGAAGTCCATGTGCTCTGGGTCCATGTTGGTGACGACGCCGATGGTTGCCGGCAGCCTGAGGAAGCTGCCGTCGCTCTCGTCGGCCTCGACCACCATCCAGTCGCCCTGGCCGAGCCTGGCATTGGTGCCGTAGGCGTTGATGATGCCACCATTGATCACGGTGGGCTCGAGCCCCGCCGTATCGAACAGGCCGGCAATGATCGCGGTGGTCGTCGTCTTGCCGTGCGTGCCGGCGACCGCGACCGAGGGGTGCAGCCGCATGATCTCGCCCAGCATGTCGGCGCGGCGGACAATCGGCAGCCGGCGGCGGCGCGCCTCCTCCAGCTCGGGGTTGTCGGGCTTGATCGCGGTCGAGACGACCAGCACCTGCGCCTCGCCCAGATTGCCGGGCCGATGGCCGATGCCGATCGTCATGCCCATGCCGCGCAGGCGCTGCACGTTGGCGTTCTCTGCCACGTCCGAGCCCTGCACGCTGTAGCCCATGCCGTGCAGGATCTCGGCGATGCCGCTCATGCCGATGCCGCCGATGCCGACGAAATGGATGGCACCGGTATCCAGAGGCTGGATCCGCAGGCTGCGGCTGCTGGCTTGCATCGGTGGGGTCAAAGCACCGTCTCCGTCGTGGCCGCAGGATTGCTCAGCTTGGCAATTGGCGCCTTGCCGATCAGCGCCAGCACCGCGTCGGCGAGCGTCGCCGCAGCATCGCTCCGATAGCTGGCGCGCGCTGTCGTCGCCATCGCCTCGAGCCGCTCCGGCTCACGCATCAGCCGGGCGAGCTCGCCCGCCAAGGTCGGCGCATCGAATTCTGATTGCAGGATGCGGATGCAGCCGCCGGCCGCTGCCAGCGCCTCGGCATTGGCGCGTTGGTGATCGTCTGCAGCGGCGGCATAGGGCACCAGGATCGAGGCGCGGCCCATGGCCATGATCTCGGCCAGGCTCGAGGCGCCGGCCCTGCTGATCAGCAGATGCGCCCGGCTCATCTGCGCCGGCATGTCCTTGAAGAACGCCGTGACCTCGGCCTCGATGCCATCCTCGGCGTAGGCCTCGAGCACGCGGTTGAGATCCTCGGGCCGGCATTGCTGCTGGATCCGCAGCCGTCGGCGTTGCTCTTCCGGCAACAGCCGGACCGCCGCCGGGACGACATCGCTGAAGATCCGGGCACCCTGGCTGCCACCGATGACGAGGAGGTGGTACAGCTCTTTGGCAGCGGGTGCCCGGAACGGGGTCTCGTCCGGGCGAAAGCCGGGTCGGACGGGATTGCCGGTGACGACCGTTCGGGCCCTTGCCGGCAGGGCCGAGGTCGCATCGAAGCTCAAGGCGATGGTCCGAGCGAAGCGAGCGAGCAACCGGTTGGCCCGACCGAACACGGCATTTTGCTCGTGCAGGAGCAGGGGCCGACCGAGCAGCCGCGCGGCCAGTCCAGCCGGGACCGAGGCATAGCCGCCGAAGCAGGCCGCCGCGCGTGGCTGCAGGCGGCGGCAGACGCCGAGGCTCTCCAGGGTGCCGCGCGCGAGCGCCAGCATGCCATTCAGCCGGGCGGTGACGCTGCCGGAAGGGCTGCCGGCGGTGATCACGTGGCGATCGATGTCCTCGGGCAAATAGCGCGCGCCGCGGCTGTCGGTCACCACGGTCACGGGCTCACCACGCTCGAGCAGGCTGCGGGCCAGGGCAAGGGCCGGGAACATGTGCCCGCCCGTACCGCCAGCAGCGATGAGGATGGGGCCAATCGCCTCGCTGATCGGATCACTCATGGCAGAGCCTCCAGCCGGGCGCCGCGCCGGGTGAGCGCCAGCAGCATGCCCATCGTCAGGGCCATGGCCATGAGCGACGAGCCGCCATAGGAGATAAAGGGCAAGGTCATGCCCTTGGTCGGCACCAGATTGACATTGACCGCCATGTTGACCAGCGCCTGCAGGCCGAACTGGGCGATCAGGCCAACGGCGGCCAGCTGGACGAAACGGCTGGTGTTGATCTGCAGGCGCCACAGGCTGCGCAGCACGAGCCCGGCGAACAGCAGGACGATCAGCAGACACGAGATGATGCCGAACTCTTCGGCCACGGTGGCGAAGACGAAGTCCGAATGCGCCTCGGGCAGACGGAACTTGACCACGCCCTCGCCCGGACCGCGGCCGAAGATGCCGCCGGATTGCACGGCGCTGAGCGCGCGTTCGACCTGGTAGATCTCGGCCGTCGGGTCGAGGAATCCATCGATTCGCTCTTGGACATGCGGCAGCAGCTGGTAGGCGCCCCAGAGCGCCGCCACGCCGCCAGCGGCGAGCAGGATGATCGGCAGCCAGCCGAGCCCGGCGACGAAGAGCTGGGTGGCGAAGAAGGCGCTGACCACGACGGCCATGCCGAGATCCGGCTGCAGCAGCAGCACGCCGATCGCAGCACCGACAATTGCCAAAGCGAGCGGCAGGCCGGCGAGGCCGGGCCGGCTGGCGATCACCCAGGCGACGACGACGGCGAGCCCGGGCTTGAGGAACTCCGATGGCTGCAGCTGCTGGCCGAAGATGAAGAGCCAGCGCGTCGCCCCCTTGATCTCCGGCGCCCAATAAAGCGTTGCCAGGGTCAGCAGCAAGAAGAGGCCAAGAGTGAATTTCGCGAGCCGCAGCACGCCCAAAGGCGTCAGCAGCGAGACGATGAAGAGGCAAGCCGCCGCCGGGAACAGCACGATGAAGTGGCGAAGCACGAAATGCATGCCATCGAGCTCCAGGTTACGCGCGATCGGCGGGCTCGACGCCAGCACCATGATGGCGCCGATCAAGACGAGCATGCCGATGCCGGCGAGCAGATAGCGGTCAACGGTCCACCACCACTGCCCGACCATCGAGCGATCGGTGCGGGCGAAGGCACTCATGCCGGCACCTCCGCTGCGAGATCGCTAGCGAGTGCTGCGAACCGGTCGCCGCGAGCCTCGTAGCTCGTGAACTGATCGAACGAGGCGCAGGCGGGTGCCAGAAGCACGACGGGCGCCTCGGCGTCGCTGCCACGTGCGGCAATGAAGGCCGCCGGCAGCGCATGCTCGAGTGTCCGCGCTACGGTAGCCGGGATCGCGTCGGGCAACGTCGCCGCGATCGCGTCCGCCGCCTCGCCGATCAGCCAGGCGCCGCGCACCGCGGCCAAATGCGGCAAGAGCGCGTCGAAGCCGCCGGGCTTGGGCTTGCCGCCGGCGATCCAGTAGATGTCGGCGAAGCTGGTGAGGCTGGGAATCGCGGCTTCTGGGTTGGTGGCCTTGCTGTCGTCGACGAAGCGCACGGCCCCGGCCCTGGCCACCGTCGCCATGCGGTGCGGCAGGCTGGCAAAGCTGGCGAAGCCCTGCACCGCATCGGCGGGTGCCACGCCGAGCGCGCGCAAGACGGCATAGGCGGCAGCCGCGTTCTGCCGGTTGTGGCGGCCTTCCAGGCTCTGCATGCCTGCGAGGTCGACGACCTCGCAGGCGTTGCCGTCGAGCGCGTCGACCAGCACCGTGCCGCGGGCGAAGACGCCATTCTCCAGCGGCCCGGTAGCGCTGATCCGGATCACTCGCCGGCCGGCTGCCTCCAGCTCGTCCGCAATGTTGCTGGACGGCGCATCGTCGACGCCGATCACGGCGATGCCATCATCCGGCTGCAGCTCGAACAGCCGCCGCTTCGCCTGGACGTAGGCTTCGAAGTTGCCGTGCCGATCGAGATGGTCCGGCGTGATGTTCAAGAGCACGCCGATGCGACAGGCGATCTGGTCCGCAAGGTCGAGCTGGTAGGAGGAGAGCTCGAGCACGAAGGCCCGGTCGCTGCCGCCGA
This sequence comes from uncultured Alphaproteobacteria bacterium, assembly GCA_942491185.1. Taxonomy (GTDB): domain Bacteria; phylum Pseudomonadota; class Alphaproteobacteria; order Geminicoccales; family Geminicoccaceae; genus SLRI01. Next base: position 90,343 of record CALOAB010000021.1, read on the forward strand.
GCTCCAGATCGAGCACCGGCAAGCCGATATTACCGCCCATCACCGAGTCACGGCCGGCGGCCTCGAGCAGGTGCTGGATGAGCGCCGTGGTCGTCGACTTGCCGTTGGTGCCGGTGATGCCGACCACCGTCCGGCCTTCGAGGCGCTCGGCGAAGAGGTCGATATCGCTGGTGATGGCGACACCCGCGTTGCGGGCAGCGGCGACCGCCGGGTGTGGTGCCGGGTGATGCAGCGGCACGCCGGGGCTGACCACGAGCGCATCCAGGCCGGCGACGTCGTCAATGGTGCCGGGGTTGCCGCCGGCGGTGATGGCGGCCGCGAGCGGGCCCTCGTTGTCGTCGTAGACGAGGCAGTCATGACCCTTGGCAAGGCCGTCGCGCAGCACCGCGAGGCCACTCCGTGCCATGCCGAGAATACCGATGCGCCGATGCTGCTGCATTGCCATGGCTCAGCGCAGCTTCAAGGTGGAAAGGCCGACCAAGGCCAGGACGATGGCGATGATCCAGAACCGGATGACGATCGTGGGCTCCTGCCAGCCCTTCTTCTCGAAATGATGGTGCAAGGGCGCCATGCGGAAGACCCGCCTGCCGGTGAGCTTGAACGAGACCACCTGGACGATCACCGAGACCGCCTCGAGGACGAACAGGCCACCGACCACGGCGAGCACCAGCTCGTGCTTGGCGGCAACCGCGACTGTCCCCAGCGCACCCCCGGCGGCGAGCGAGCCGGTGTCGCCCATGAAGACCATGGCCGGTGGGGCGTTGTACCAGAGAAAGCCCAGGGAGGCGCCGACCATGGCAGCACAGAAGACGGTGAGCTCGCCGGTCCCGGGCACGAAGGGGATGCCCAGATAGCCTGAGAAGATGGCGTTGCCGACGAGATAGGCGATGAAGCCGAAGCAGCCGGCAGCGATCATCACCGGCACGATGGCGAGCCCGTCGAGCCCATCGGTGAGGTTCACGGCGTTCGACGCGCCGACGATGACGAAGACGGCGATGAGCGGGAAGAAGAGGCCGAGCGGGATCAAGAGGTCCTTGAAGAACGGCACGGCCAGCGAGCTGCCGAGCGGCGCTGCGGTGAAGGTCGAGAGCGCGAGTGCCGCCGCCAAGGCGATGATGCCCTGCAGGAGGAGCTTGTAGCGGCCGGAGAGCCCGCTCGAGCTGCGCCGGGTGAGCTTCATCAGATCGTCCGCGAAGCCGATGCCGCCGAAGCCGAGCGTGACGATCAAGACGACCCATACATAGCCGTTGGTGAGATCGGCCCAGAGCAGGGTCGAGACGGCGATCGCGATCAAGATCAGCACGCCACCCATGGTGGGCGTGCCCTTCTTGGTCAGGAGATGCGATTCCGGACCGTCCTCGCGGATCGGCTGGCCCTCGCGCTGCTTCTTCTTCAGCCAGCGAATGGTGGCGGGGCCGAACAGGAAGCAGATGACGAGCGACGTCATCACCGCCCCGCCGCTCCTGAAGGTGATGTAGCGAAAGACGTTGAAGAGCGTGAACTGCTCGGCCAAGGGAACGAGGAGATGATAGAGCACTGCCTCAGCCCCCCACCAGAGCGTCAGGGGAGCGCGTGCCACCGGCGGCGGCCTGATCGAGCGCCTCGATGACGTGCCGCATGGCGCTGCCGAGTGAGCCCTTGACCAGCACGACATCGCCGTCGGCAAGCGCCGCGAGCACCAGCGGGGCGAGGCTCTTGCTGTCCTCGGCCCAGCCGCAGCGCGCCGTGCCGCCGGCAGGGCGGCATCGAGATGGCGCATCATCGGGCCGGCGAGAAAGACCTGGTCGACCGCTGCAGCCTCGATCGCGGCGCTGAGCCCGGCATGCAGCTCGGGCGCCGTGTCGCCCAGCTCCAGCATGTCGCCGAGCACGGCGATGCGCCGCCCAGCCTGCTGGCCGAGCACATCGAGGGCGGCTGCCATCGAGGCCGGGTTGGCGTTGTAGCTCTCATCCAGCAGTCGGATGGTGCGCTTGCCGAGATCGATCTCGCGGGTGGCACCGCGGCCGGCGCCGGGCTGGACGCCAGCGAGACGAAGGGCGGCGTGGTCGAGATCGAGACCGAGCGCCTGGACGACGGCGAGGACGGCCAGGCTGTTCATCGCCCAATGCCGGCCAGGGGCAGCAAAGCGCAACTCCAGCTGCCGGCCGGCGATACCGACCCTGGCCCGGCTGCCATCAGCCGCCGGCTCCAGCGCCAAGAGCCGGATATCGGCCGTGGCATCGGCACCGAAGCTGACCACCGACGCAGCGAGCCGCCTTGCTGCATCGCGCAGGCGATCGGCGTGCATGGTGTCGGCATTGACGATCGCGATGCCGCCCGGCTCCAGGCCTTCGAAGATCTCACACTTGGCATCCGCGATGCCGCTGGTATCGGCGAAATTGGCGAGGTGTGCCGGCGCAATCGCGGTGATGACGGCGATGTGCGGCCTTGCCATGCGAGTCAGGGCGCTGATCTCACCCGCGTGGTTCATGCCGAGCTCGGCGACCGCGAAGGCGCTCTCAGGCCGCAGATTGGCCAGCGTCAGCGGCACCCCCCAATGGTTGTTGTAGCTGGCCCGGCTGGCCTGGCAGCTGCCGAAGCCACTGAGCACCTGGCGCAGCATCTCCTTGGTGCTGGTCTTGCCGACGCTGCCGGTGACGGCGACCAGCTTGCCCTGGAGCCTGGCGCGACCGAAGCGGCCGAGGCCGTCGAGCGCCGCCTGGGTGTCGTCGACCAGCAAGAGCGGCGCGTCCTCGTCGTCGACGTCGTCGGGGCGGCGCGTAACGACGGCGGCGGCGGCACCCTTGGCCAAGGCATCGGCGACGAAGCGGTGACCGTCGCGGTTGGGCCCTTCGAGTGCGATGAAGAGCTCGCCCGCGGTGAGCGTGCGGCTGTCGATGGTGACGGTCGTGGCGCGCCAGTCGCGCCGGCTGCGCCCGCCGGTTGCGGCTGCGGCATCGACCGCTCCCCAGAGCACGTCGCCCGCCGCCTGCCCGGAACCATTATCGCGTGTGCCCGCCATCATGCGGCGCTTTCCAGGCCGGCGAGCGCTGCCCTGATCTCGCTCGCATCGTCGAAAGGCAGGGTCTTGTCGCCGACGATCTGGCCGACCTCGTGCCCCTTGCCGGCGATAACCAGCACGTCACCGGGTCCAAGTGCTCGAAACGCAGCGCGAATGGCCGCCGATCGGTCACCGATCTCGACCACGTCATCGGCGCGGCCGGCGAGGGGTGCCAGGATCTCGCGACGGATCCGGTCTGGATCCTCGCCCCGCGGGTTGTCGTCGGTGACCCAGATGCGATCGGCGCGCTCGGCGGCGGCCTCGCCCATCAATGGCCGCTTGCCCTTGTCGCGGTTGCCGCCGCAGCCGAAGACGACGCAGAGCCGGCCCTTGGTGTGCGGGCGGAGCGCGTCCAGGGCCTTGGCCAGCGCGTCCGGCGTGTGGGCGTAGTCGACGAAGGCCGGCGCACCGCTGGGGTGGTGCGCCACGAGCTGCATGCGGCCGGGGGCACCGCGCAGCTCGGCCAGCGCCTCGAGCGCCCCACGCAACGGCGCCCCGCCAGCGACGGCGAGACCCAGTGCGGCCAGGATATTGTGCGCCTGAAAGGCACCGACGAGGCCGCTGCGGAACCGGTGCCCCTGACCGTCGATGACCAGCTCGAGCTGCTGGCCCGTCAGCTCCGGCTTGCGCTTCGTGAGCCGAAAGCGCTTGGCGTTCATGCCGAAGTCGATGATCTCGGCCTGCCGCGCCTCGGCAATGGCGCGCAGCGTCGCGTATTCCGGGATATCGGCATTGAGGACAGCGGTGCCGCCGGTTGCCAGGCACTCGTCGAGGAGCCGGCATTTGGCCTTGAAATAGGCCTCGAAGCTGCCGTGATAGTCGAAATGATCGCGGCTGATATTGGAGAAGGCGGCGGCCTGGATGGTGAGCCCGGCAAGCCGATGCTGGTCGAGACCGTGGCTCGAGGCCTCGACGACCAGATGGTCGACGCCGCCCTTGGCGAGCTCGGCGGCGAGACGGTGCAGGGTCACCGCATCGGGCGTGGTGAGCGAGCTCTTCGGCCAGCGGCCGGCGCTCTCCAGGCCCAGCGTGCCGAGGCTCGCGGCGCGTATGCCGAGTCGGTCCCAGATCTGCCGGGTGAAGCTGGCGATCGAGGTCTTGCCGTTGGTGCCGGTGACCGCCGCCGTGAAGGCCGGCTGGGCGCCGTAGAAGCAGGCGGCGAGCTGGGCCAGACGGCGGCGTGGCTCCGGATCGATGATGACCGGGACGCTCTGGCCGTAGGCCTCGGCCGTGGTCCCGCCGAGGACGGCCACGGCACCCTTCTCGAGCGCCTCGGGGATGAAGATGTGCCCGTCGGCCTGGGTGCCCGAGAGTGCTGCGAAGAGGTGGCCCGGGGCCACCGCACGGCTGTCGGCCGCAATCCCCTTGATGGTCACGTCACGCATGTTGAGCACGCGCGCCGCCGCCTTCCCGGGCGACACCTTCTCGGGTGTCGTGGCACCGGCCGGAAAGCGCCTGGCTTCCTCAGCGAGTAAGGCTGGCAGCCGCAAAGCCGTCCTCCATACGCTTGGTGCGGCCGTTCATCACCGGCATGACCTGCAGCCGGTCGGCGAAGCTGGCCTCGACGCTGAGCGATTTCGGCGGCACGCCGAGCAGCGGCCCCGCCTGGGTGATGATGCGGGAGACCACCGGTGCCGCGGTCCAGCCGCCCGTCCGATAGCCATAGGTGCGCGCATCGCCTTGCGGCTCGTCGAGCATGGTGAGCACGGCGTAGCGTGGTGCGTCGACCGGGAACACGCCGACGAAGGAGGAGATGACCGCCCGTCCGTCATAGCCACGGCGGCCGCCGGTGGGCTTGTCGGCGGTGCCGGTCTTGCCGCCCACCATGTAGCCGCCGACGCCGCCATTGCCGCCCGTGCCGCGCTCGACGGTCAGCCAGAGCAGCCAGCGCAGGTCCTTGATCGTGCGCTCCGAGATGACCTGCGGGCCATCGGGCAGGTCGCCTGGATCACGGCGCAGGAAGCTCGCGGGAATGCGCTTGCCGTCGGCGACCAGCGTTGCCACCGCCTCGACGAACTGGAGCGGCGAGACCGAGATGCCGTGGCCGTAGGAGACGGTGGCGGCGACGATGTCCGGCCAGCGCTCCTGCACCAGCGGCTTGGTCGTCTCCGGCACCTCGAGCACGGGCCGCTGCAGCAAACCCAGCCCATCGAGAAACGGCCTTTGCGCCTCGGACCCGCCCGCGGCGAAGGTCATCTTGACCGTGCCGACATTGGAGGAGAAGGCGAACACCTCGGGCATCGACAGCCAACGCTGATGGCCGTGGTAGTCGCGGATGCGATGGCGGCCGATCTTGAGCGACTCGGTGGCGTCGAAGCGGTCGTGGATGGAGACGTCTCCGCTCTCCAGCGCCATGGCGGCGCTGATCACCTTGAACAGGGAGCCGAGCTCGTAGACGTCGCCGGTGCAGCGGTTGCGCCGCTGCTCGGGTCCCGCCAGCTCCGGGCTGTTCGGGTCGTAATCCGGCAGGCTGATCAGCGAGACGACCTCACGGGTGACGACGTCGAGGACGATGGTGCAGGCACCCAGGGCCGAAAACCGCTCGACCCCGGCCTTGGTCGCCGCATGGGCGATCCGCTGCACGCGGCGGTCGATGGCGAGCTGCAGATCAGGCTTGCCGAGCGCAGCACCACCTTCGAGCGCCTCGTCCATGCCGTACTCGATGCCGGCGAGCCCCTGATTGTCGATGCCGACGAAGCCCAGCACGTGCGCCGCCTCGCTGCCACGCGGGTAGACCCGTCGCTCGCCCAGCTCGAACGTGACACCCGGCAGGCCCAGCTCGAGCACGGCCGCCTGCTCGACCGGCGAGATCTGCCGCTTGACCCAGGCGAAGCGGCCGCCTCTGGCGAACCGCTTGCTCAACACGGCCGCATCGACACCGTCGAGCGCGCGGGCCAGGGCGATCGCGGTCGCCTCGGGATCGTTCATCAAGAGCGGGTCGCCGATGACCGAGAGCGTGACGATATTGCCGGCCAGGAGCTCGCCATGGCGGTCGGTGATGGCGGCCCGGCGCAGCTCGATGCCCTCCTCGGCCGCGCGTGGCGTGGTCGCCGGCGCGCGCGAGCCGGCGCCGGCCATGTCGACCAGGCGAAGACCGATGCTGCCAAAGGCCAGCACGAAGCAGACCGCGAGCAGCCGCAGCCTGGCCGCACCGACTTGCCCGGAACGCGGGGTGAATGGCTCGCTCAAGGCGTGGCCCTCGTCACCAATCACCGCCCAGCATGTCGCTTCGCCCGCTCAGCCGCTCGAGCCGGAAGGCGGTCACCGGCTTGACCCTGAGCTCGATCACCTGACCGGTCGGCAGTTGGGCGGGCAGCGGGTGACGGGCCAGCTGCAATTGGCGATAGTCGCCGATCTGCTCGGCCTCGACCACCCGGTCGAGCGTGGCTGGCGCCATGCCGACAGCCCGTGCCTGCCGCGCCAGCCGCTCGGCCCGCGCCAGGTGCGCCCAGTCGATGGCGAGCGTCCGCACCCGCCAGTGCTCGGCCTCGATCTCCTGCTGGATCCGGGCGATCTCGCCTTCGGCCGCCACCACCGCGTATTTCAGCTGGAAGAGGCTGGTCGCGGCGGCGATGATGAGAATGGCCAGGATCGGCACGTAGCGCGGGATCATGCGGCGGCCCTCCAGCCGTCGCCCCGGCTGGCCCGATGGCTGGCCGAGAGGCTGGCCCAAGGACCGTCAAAGCCCACCCCGGCGGCCGGCGCCTGCTCCTCGTCATCCGCCGTTCGCACGGCTGCCCGCAGCCGTGCCGAGCGGGCACGGGGATTGCGCGCCACCTCTGCATCGCTCGGCTTGACCACCTTGCGCTCCAGCCAGCGCAGCAGCGGACGTGGTGCGACCACCGGCGGCAAATGCCGTGACGGGCGGGCGCGCCGCTCGCTCAGCCCATCGATGAACCGCTTGATCCGGCGGTCCTCCAGGCTGTGGAAGGCCACCAGGACCAGCCGGCCGCCCGGCCGCAGCAGGGCTGGCGCTGCCTCGAGCAACCGCTCGATCTCGCCCAGCTCGTCATTGACGGCGATACGCAGCGCCTGGAACACCTGGGTTGCCGGCGAGCGGCCGGGCTTGACGCGGCGCTTGGCGCCGGCGACCAGGGCGGCGAGGTCGGCGGTGGTGGTGATCGGCTGCTCGGCGCGCCGGGCGACGATGGCCCTGGCGACGCGCCCGGATTCCGGCTCGTCGCCAAGGGTGAAGAAGAGCCGGGCGAGCGCCTTCTCGTCTAGCCTGGCGACGAGCTCGGCGGCCGTCTCCCCGGCGCTGCTCATCCGCATGTCGAGCGGACCGGCTGCCTGAAACGAGAACCCACGCGCCGCCGTATCGAGCTGAAAGGAGGAGACGCCGAGATCGGCGACGATACCGTCCACCGCACTGAGACCGCTGGCACGCAAATGATGCGCAACGTCGCCGAAGGCGCCTTCGAGCATGACGAAACGCGGCTCGGCGGCAGCGAGCGCCCGCCCCCGAGCAACCGCTTCCGGGTCACGATCGAGCCCAACAACGCGGCAAGGAGCTGCGTCAAGAATGGCCCGGCTGTAGCCGCCACCACCGAAGGTCACGTCGAGAATGGTCTCGCCTGCCCCAGGCGACAGGGCTTGCAGCATCGCGTCGAGCAGGACGGGCGCATGGCTCATACCGCGAACCCCCTTCCACAGACCTCAGAAATGATCCACAATTGGCGCGGTAGCGCGCTCTCGCTGACGCCGCGGTCGCGCTGCCAAGAACCAGCCGCGACATCGATCCGCCGCTGTCTTGGCTTGTTCTGTTGGAAGGCAATAATAAGATCGCTCATCAGCTCTTGCTGTCCCGCGTTGCCCGAAGCCGCCCCGACGAGCCGCTCGATCGATCCAACAAACATCGATCGGAAACCAATTCTACCAATGCGCGATTACTGATCGCAAGTACTTTCACTGAGATCGATCGTGTCACTGTGCTGCAGGCAACATGACGAGAACTTAAATTGAACAAGTATCGACTTGCTGCGACAGCACTTCCTCTGATCGCTCAGGTTGCGCGAGATTACTGTTTCGCTCACCGCCGGTCAAGCATGCGTGTCTCAGGCGCAACGCTAAAGGGTTATCATAAACCATTCAAACAAATCAATATTGCTGTGTCAAGAATAATTCTGTGGATAAGTAATGCACAACTCCCGGATTCTCTGTGGATCACAAGGGTTTGTCGGGCTGCTCGGCTCGGCTCGTGCAAGCGGCATGAGGGGTGCGGGCAGCCTGTAAGCCGGGTTCTGTCCTCGATCGGGGTCGAGGGGTGATCATTCATCTAGGACGCGAATTACTCCGCATCTCACGCAACCTACCCGAACGGTCGCCCCGGAGAAAGGGGATGCGTTCGAAAACGCTGCCGCTCCTATTCGGTCTTGCTCCCGGTGGGGTTTGCCATGCCGACACCGTTGCCGGCGTCGCGGTGCGCTCTTACCGCACCCTTTCACCCTGACCCGCAGATAGCCGCACCTTCCGGTGTGGCATCCAGGCAGGCGGTCTGCTCTCTGTGGCACTTTCCCTGGGGTCGCCCCCGCCGGGTGTTGCCCGGCACCGTCTTCCCGTGGAGCCCGGACTTTCCTCCCGCAAGAACATCACCGGCGAACCGGCGTGCCGTCGCGAGCGATCACCCAGCTGCCACGCACCCGGCGCTCATGTGGGCGTGGGCGCCTCAAGAGACAAGCGCGCAACCGCCTCAATCGCACCCATCGTCTCGGCGTCGAGCACGCCATCGACTCGCGCCTGCCGCCAGTGCCGTTGGAAAGCGGCGACAAGCTGCTCCGGCACAGTCCCGTGCAGATCGAGGCGATAGCCGATGTCGGCAAGGTGCGATAGCGCGGTCGGCAGGTCCACTAAGCGTCGCGACGCCGCCGTCGGCCAGATGCCGAGCCCGTGCATGGCGAGGCGTTCCCAGGGAAACAGCTCGCCCGGATCGGTCTTGCGCGCCGGCGCGGTATCGCTGTGGGCGATGACAGCGGCGGGCAACAACCGATAGCGATCACGGATCGTCGAGGCGAGCTCGATCAGCGCTCTGATCTGCTCTTCTGGAAAGGGCCGGTAGCCCCATTCGTGCCCAGGATTGACCAGCTCGATGCCGATCGAATGGCTGTTGATGTCGGTGACGTCGCGCCAGCCACCAAGTCCAGCATGCCAGGCTCGGCGCTCGTCGACCACGAGTTGGCTGACCAAGCCGTCCTCGCTGACGACATAGTGGGCGCTGACCGCGGCAACCGGATCGCAGAGCCGGGCGATGGCAGCATCCGCCGATTGCATGCCGGTGTAGTGGAGAACAAGCAAGGACGGCCGCACGCCAATCGGCCGGGCATCGTGGTTGGGCGAACTCACCATGGTATGAGCACCCATGTCATTCGGCGGCGCTGCGCTGTCGCTGGGTGGGACCTCCGACATGGAGCATGTCCCATAATCGCTTGGGCGAGCGTGTCGAGAGAACCTTCAGCGTTGCTCGCCATACTTGTCGTGTGCACCGGTCATCTGATGCACGGAGGCGTGCGTCGAACCAAGCGAGATAGCCACCCAGGTGTTTTGTCGCCGGGCCGGAGAACGCGCTGACAAACGTCTGGAAGCGATCGACGAGATCGCTGCTGTTGAGCGGGCAGGCTAGTTGCCCAGTCGCGCGGGGCCCAGTGTCACCGGACGTGCACGCCGGTCGGCGTCCTGGGCAAGGATCGATCGAATTCGCCGCGGCTCCGCCGTCCTGAGCGAACTCTAGAGGCATGTCGACGCTCCTCTTGGTTGTCGCGAGCGTGTCCGCTTCAGGCAGCATAGGCCCACGCTGGTGCCAGCTTGGACCGTTCGCATCTAAGCTGATCGTCACCAGATAGGGCGCCATGGGCTGCGGGAGTGGCAGGTCCTGCATCCGGTAGTCTACCCAACGTAGGCGGTCGGGAGTGGGACAGCGCGCTGGGTCGCGCTGGTGGTCGACCCATTCCCGAGATGCCTTGCGGGATTCACGAAGGACCTCCACTGCCAATTCGGCTGCGCTATGAGTCCTTACGTCCTCACCATGTTTGTCGGTGACCGACTGGATCGCAGCGAATGCCCGGCTCACCTTTTGTCGCCACGCCCAGATCGTCATCTTGCTGAGCCGTAGTGCACTTGCCAGTCGCCGACAGGACGATGGCTCCGGCGAGAGCATATCAGAAACGACGATGCCGAGCTTGTCCGGCGTATGGATGCCCGCGAGCATCGTACCGGTGGTCAAGGAGAAGGTGCTCCCGCAATGACGGCATCGCCAGCGCTGCATGCCCGTTCGCCCTGTTCCGTCGCGATGCAGCCGATCGCCTTGGCAGCGCAGGCAGCGCCTGTCTCCGCTGCTCTTGATCATCGGAGCTTCATGAGAGCCGGCGGGTCGTCAGCAAGGCCAAGCTCGGGCAGCTCGCAGATTTCGGTGCTCGCACTGAGAACGCCACTACTCGGGTCGCCGGCCGCCGTTCCATCGAACCCGAACAGTCGCCTGGGTCGCAGCACGAGCCCGTTTAGACCCCATGATCTTGTCGTAGCTTGGTAGGCGGCCTCTCCCGCGACAGTCTCCGTTCGAGGGTTGCGCCAGACGGTCTGGTGCCGAGCCTCGAGAATGGAGGACAGGCCAAGTGCAGGGTAGCATCTATGTGGGGCTTGATGTCCATAAGTCTTCGGTCACCGTTGCCGTGGCGGAGAGTGGTCGACGGGGAGAAGTTCGGCATTGGGGTGCCATCTCCAATCGGGTGGATGTGGTCCGTAAGCTTGTTGAGAAAATCGGCAAGGGTGGTCGCGATCTGCATTTTTGCTACTAGTTGTTCAGTCCCGGCATTTGACGGCATCATTTTGCCATTGAGCTGGAAGGACGAGCAATGGGTCAGGTACGTCACGGCTGCGCCACGACCACGCACGCAATGCGAGCGGCGATACAGCGATCGCAAGCTTCGATCGCGGCGCTGAGCCGGCTCTACGGCATCAATCCGAAGACGGTGATGAAGTGGCGCAAGCGAAGCTCGGTCGAGGACCGCGCGACGGGACCGAAAGATCCTCGCTCGACGGTTCTGACGGCTGCCGAGGAGGCCATCGTGGTGGCCTTTCGGCGGCACACGCTGTTGCCGCTCGACGACTGTCTCTGGTCGCTGCAGGCAAGCATCCCGCATCTGACCCGCTCGTCGCTGCATCGCTGCCTGCAGCGGCATGGGATCAGCCGCTTGCCGGACGCGGATGGTGACAAGCCGGCCAAGAAGGCGTTCAAGCCCTATCCGATTGGCTTCTTCCATCTCGACTTGGCCGAGCTGCGCACCGGCGAAGGCAAGCTCCATCTCTTCATTGCGATCGACCGCACGTCCAAATTCGCTTTCGCCCGACTGGCCCCGCGCGCCAACACCGAAACCGCTGTCGCCTTCCTCGAAGCCCTGTTGGCCGCCGTGCCCTACCAGGTCCACACCATCCTGACCGACAACGGCGTCCAGTTCGCCGACCTACCGAAGAACCGCAACGGCTTCACCGCCAAGTTGCGTCGCCACCCGTTCGACCGGACCTGCGAGGCCCACGGCATCGAGCACCGCCTGACCAGGCCCAACCATCCCTGGACGAATGGCCAAGCCGAGCGAATGAACCGGACGATCAAGGACGCCACGGTCAAGCGCTACCATTACGACAACCACGAGCAGCTGAGCGCACACCTCGAGACCTTCATCCACGCCTACAACTTCGCCCGTCGATTAAAGACGCTCAATGGTCTCACCCCGTACGAGTTCATCTGCCAATGCTGGACAAAACAACCCGAACGGTTCAGCAAAGATCCAATCCATCAAATTCCGGGACTGAACACCTAGGCGGCGCCGTTGAGAACCGTCGAGCGAGAGTCTTTTGGTCCCGCCTCGCGGTTTTCGACCGAGCGCCGCTCAGCGCCGCGATCGACGCTTCCGATCGCTGTATCGCCGCTCGCATCGCGTGGATGGTCGTCGCGCAGCCGTGACGTGCTCGGCAAATTCTCATCGTTCCAGCACAGCGGCAGCGTGATGGCACCAAATGCCAGCACGGAACAGCTAGAACCCTGCTGCATCGGCAGAACGATCTCGGCACTCAGCTCGTGCTGTCGGCTGCCAGCCTGCCCGGCCGCGTTCTGATGACAAAGCATTCTTGCCGCTGTGCCTGTAGCAGCCCGCATGCCTGGTCGGCGATGTCGCGATCGAAGCCGGCGACGCGTGCTCGGTAGACCATCTTGCGGCGGCCCTGCAGAGGGCTGACCTCAATGTCACCGCGCAGTAGAATCTGCGGCACGAGCGCGGCTGCACCATGCGCCGCCTCACGCGCCAGACCGGGATCGTGGAAGGCACCAACCTGAACGGCATAATCGCCAATCGCGGCCGCCTTCGCTGGGCCGGCAACCAGCCCACTGGCCAGCAAGGCCGCCGAGGAGCCCTCCGACGGCGCTGCCACGGCGATTGCGTCAGCAGTCTCGGCCTTGGTCAACGCCGCTCGCTCCTCCTCGGACAAGACATCGAGCACGCTCTGTGGTTTAGTCATCAGCGCCGGTGCGACGTGCCGTGTCGCCTGAGCCAGCGAAACAGGTTCCGTTGAGCTGGCGGTCGGGCGCGGCTCGGGAAGGACGCCGGCCTCGGCGATAACCGCGGCGGCGCCGGTCGGCACCGCGACGGCGGTACCGGGACGTGGCTTGGGCAAGCTGGCGACGAGCGGCTCGGCCGAACGATTGGGCAAACGCTCGAAGCCGAGATCCATTAAGCGCGCTACAGCTGCGTCGCGGCTCTTGGCACTGCGGCCACCAAACAAGGTGACGACGACCCGCCTGCCGTTGCGAGTGGCGCTCGATGCCAGATTGAAGCCGGAAGCTCGAGTGTAGCCGGTCTTAAGGCCATCCATGCCGCGGTAGCTTTTCACCAGACGATTGTGGCTCCGGTAGGTGCGGCCACCGTAGTTGAAGCTGGGTTGGCTGAAATAATGGTAATAGCCGGGATAGTGCCGGATCAGCCGGTGGGCGAGCTTGGCCATGTCACGCGCGGTGCTCTTCTGCCCTCGATTCGGCAGGCCCGAGGCATTCTTGAAGGTCGTGTTGCGCATGCCGATCGCGCGTGCTCGCTTCGTCATCAGCAAGGCAAACTCGCTTTCAGTGCCGCCAAGAGCTTCAGCGATCACGACCGCGACATCGTTGGCGGAGCGAACCGTCATCGCCTGAATGGCTTGGCCCACGGAAATCGTCGAGCCAGCCCGCAAGCCCAGCTTGGACGCCGGCATGTCGGCGGCTCTTCGCGAGACCTTCAGCTTCGAGTCGATTTGCAGCTGCCCGCGCTCCAGCGCATCGAACAGCATCATCAAGGTCATCATCTTGGTGAGCGACGCCGGGTAGAGCGGGACGTCTGCGCGCCTCGAATGCAGCACCTCACCGGTCGAATAGTCCATCACGAAGGCAGCGTACTTGCTGTTGGCATGCGCCGCAGGCGCGGCAAGGCCGACGACGATGAAAACGAGGACGAACGCCAATCGACCGAGCATCGACAAACCCTTCTCGCGTTCGGTAATCTACCGCAAGTTCAACATCACCCCGACCGGCAGGTCGCATCGGGGCCGTCCACCGTGACATACCGATGCTATTCGAGTTAGATTAACAAGAGGTTTAGGCCAAACGGATAAGCGGCAAAAGCACCAAGTATTTCGCCCTGATGGCTTCCCGGTCACTCGGCTACAGGCTCCAGCCAATTCTTGTAGATGAAGCCCCGATCACCGTTTGGCAGGATGACGTGCTTCCAACCTAGGGTATCATCGGTGACCCGAACGATCCGTCCCGCATCGATCGTGCCGAGCTTGGCCGCCCCGTTCTCGGGACCTGCCCGGTAATTCACCGCGCTAACCACTCGATAGCGTTGACCTTCCGCTCCTTCGGGCCTGGGTTCAGGCGCCGGCGCTTCGGCCGATACAGAAGCGCTCGCAGTGGCCGGTTCGCTCGGCGGCGTCATATCGATCACTTGCTCTGGCTCAAGCGGCGCAACTGCCGCCGCTACCGTCGGCTCCGGCCCAGAAGCCGGCTCCGGCTCTGGTGACGCTGCCGGCTCTGGGACAGCCGGCTCGGCGGCCGCAGCGACTTCGGCCGGCGGCGGCGTTGTCGTGCTTGGCTCGTCAGGCGCTGGCGCTTCCACAGCGACCGCAGTCGTGCTGGCGTCGGTCTCTGGCTCGGTGGTCACGCTTGATGGAGGTGTTGCGGCGTCGGCCGTTGTCGCTGCTGTGCTGTCGGGAGACACCGATTCGACGACCTCAGGCGGCGAGAAGACGGGTGTCTCATCGTCGCCGAGCGTGCCGGCCACCTGGTCACGCTGCTCGATCGCGCGGTTCAGGGCCAGCACGACCTCGCTGTCACCCGGGCTCAGCATCACCGCCTGCTCCAGATCGACAATGGCGCGATCGAGAAGGCCGAGCTCGGTATAGACCTCGCCCCGCCGCTGGTAGGCCAGATGATGCTCCGGTTCGAGGGCGATAGCCTCGCCGAAATCGGCGACAGCGGCGTCATAGGCGCCAGACGCGAATTCCAGCTCGCCTCTGCGGACATGTGCCACGCGCAGGTTCCGAATCGTCGTCGAATCGTCCGGCCGCAGTGCCAGCGCCTGGCTGTAGTCGGCGATGGCTGGATCGAAATTGCCGGCTTCGCCATGCGCCACGCCGCGATTGTTATAGGTGATGGCAAGCGCTTCGCCGACCAGCTCGCCAGAGCGGATGGCATTGGTGTAGTGCGACACCGCCCTCGCGAAATCGCCCTCGCGAAAGGCCTCATTGCCGAGTCGCACTTCCGGCAAGCCCTGGGCCAAGGCAGCGCCGCCCAAGGCGAGCGCAACCAGTGCTCCCGCACAGAATGCCATCAATCGCCGCATTCGCGGTCCTCCCTCGGTCGTTCATCAGTCATCGAGCTTGGAGGCTTAGCACCGACGCCGTCCGCCGTCAGCTTTCGCGGGCGGCTTTTTCGCGACGCAGTTTCGCACGCAAACGACCGGCTGCGTTCTCGAGGTTGCGCTGCGCCGATCGGCTCAACGCCAAGGCTTCGGCCGGCACGTCACCGGTAAGGACACTCCCGGCACCGATCACAGCACCATCGCCCACCCGCAGCGGCGCAACCAACGCGGTATTCGAGCCGATGAAGGCGCCGGCACCAATCGTTGTTCGATGCTTGTTGAAACCGTCGTAGTTGCAAGTGATGGTCCCAGCGCCGACATTCGTTGCCGCGCCGACCTCGCAATCGCCGAGATATGTCAGATGGCTGGCCTTGGCACCGGCATGGAGCTGCGTGCCCTTCGTTTCGACGAAATTGCCGATCTTGGCTTTCTCGCCGATCGTCGTGCCGGGTCGCAGGCGGGCAAAAGGACCGATCTCGGCGCCACGCTCGATTGTGGCGCCGGTTAGATGCGAATGTGCCCTGATCACTGCGTCGGAGTCGATTCGAACGCCCGGGCCGAAGACGACGAACGGCTCGATCACCGCACCTGGCGCGATCGCCGTATCTGCAGCAAGAAAGACGGTTTCCGGCGCTTCCATGGTGACGCCGGCCGCCATCAGCTCCGCGCGCCGCCGCGCCTGGAAGTGACCGGCGACGGCAGCCAGTTGCGCCTGGGTATTGACGCCCTGACCCTCGATCCACGAGCCCTCGACGGCGCTGCATCGCCAGCCACGCTCATTGGCCGAGGCAATCGTATCCGTCAGATATAGCTCGCCACTGCCCGGCTGCTCAACGAGCTCGGCGAGGAGTGCCGGGAGTCGATCGCCGGCGAGCGCCATCACCCCGGAGTTGCAGAATGTTGCTGCTCTAAGCTCGGCGTCACAGTGCTTGTCCTCGACGATCGCCAGGAGACGTCCGTCGTCGGCCAGCTGCAAACGGCCATAACCTGACGGGTCGGGCGGGCGCATGCCGAGGACCGCGACGGCGGCATCGTCAGCGTGGCGACAGTCGACCAAAGCCTGGAGGGTCGCTGGGGTGAGAAGCGGTGTGTCACCGTAGAGCACGAGCACCGTGCCTCTGCTCGGCAAGGCAGGGCTCGCGACCTGCAGCGCGTGACCGGTGCCTTGCGGCGGGTTTTGAACCACAATCGATGCCTCTGGCGCTTCACGCGCGACCGCAGCGGCGACCTCGTCCATGCCAGCACCCAGGACGACGACACAGCTTTCGGCGTCGAGCGTTCGACCGGCTGCCAGCACGTGCCCGATCAGCGAGCGGCCGGCCATCTCGTGCAACACCTTGGGTCGGTCGTTTTTCATTCGCGTGCCGCGACCGGCAGCGAGGATGACGACGCTCAAGGACTCGCTGTTGGACATCGTGGTCTCCGGGACGGAAAGAGTCTCCCGCTCGTTGCCGATCCCGGCTGCGGGCCTGAGCGATCGAGCGCTGTCGGCAGCGAGCCGCGCGCCCGCACAGCCAAGTGATGACAACGGCCGCAGCCTGAGCCATTGGCCTCGACGCGGTGCCTTGAACTATCCAAGATACGGTTCGCACTCAACTCTGATGACGGCGATGGCGGATGGCAGTGAAAGCGGTGGTGTTCGATCTCGACGGGACGCTGGTCGATACTCTTCCCGATCTCCACTCGGCTCTGGCCGTCTTGCTTGAGGAGCGGGGCCTCGTGGTGCCGAGTGCTGCGGCAACGCGAACGATGGTGGGTGATGGTGCTCGCAAGCTGGTCGAGCGGGCATTGCTCAGCAGCAGCGCCAGCCTGTCCGAGAGCGAGCTCGACCTCGCGCATGACCGTTTTCTCGAGATCTACAACGCCGCGCCCTGTCGGGAGAGCCGGCTGTTCGCCAATGGGCAGGCCACGATCGAGCAGCTCGGCCGCCTCGGGCTCGCGCTCGCCGTCTGCACCAACAAGCCGCAACTGCCGACCGAGACGATCCTGAAGACTCTCGGTCTGCGCGCGCATTTCGGTGCCGTGGTTGGCGGCGATGCCGTGCCACGGCGCAAACCGCATCCCGACCACTTGCTTCAGGTGCTGCAGGGCATCGGCACGGCGCCGGAAGCGGCGGTGATGGTCGGAGACAGCAAGAATGATCTGCTGGCCGCCCGCGGCTGCGGCATGCGCTGCATCCTGGTCGATTTCGGCTACAGCAGCGAGCCGGTGGCAACGCTCGGCGCCGACCAAGTCATCAGCGATTTGGCCGAGCTCGAGGCCGCGATCGCCGCGAGCTAGACGGCACGACCCGGCAAGATACGGCTCGGACGGACCATCCACAGGTCGTGCGCAAGGTCCGGAGTTGATCACGTCCAACGCTGGTCCGATTCCTGCTGGGTTCGGTTGTTGCCAGTCGCTTGACAGCAACAGCGGCACGACCTATCCGGCAGGCCCATGGTATCGGGCGCGTAGCTCAGCGGGAGAGCACTGCCTTCACACGGCAGGGGTCACAGGTTCAATCCCTGTCGCGCCCACCATTTCCAGACGATCGACCGTCATTCGTCGGCCGCCATCATGTACGACACGGCTGAAGATTCCGTTAACGGCCCCAGCATTCCACCTGATCCCGTCAGGCGCCCTCGAAGAGCGGCGTCGTGATGTAGCGCTCGGCGAATGACGGGATGATGGCGACAATCATGCGACCGCGCATCTCGGGCCGCGCCGCGACCTCCAAAGCCGCTGCAACCGCGGCGCCAGACGAGATTCCGCCAGGGATGCCTTCGGTCCGCGCCAGCTTTCGTGACGTCGCGAAAGCCGTTTCGTTGGCGATCTTGAGGACCTCGTCGACCAGCTCGACGTCGAGATTATCGGGTATGAAGCCGGCACCGATACCCTGGATCATGTGCCCTGCCGGTGCCCCGCCCGACAGCACCGGGCTCGCCTCGGGCTCGACGGCAACCAGCCGCAAGCCGGGCTTGCGCGGCTTGAGCGCCTGACCGCAGCCGGTGATCGTGCCGCCCGTGCCGACCCCGCTGACGATGACGTCGACCGCACCTGCGGTGTCGCGCCAGATCTCCTCGGCCGTCGATCGCCGGTGGATCGCCGGGTTGGCAGGATTGGCAAACTGCCCGGGCATCACTGAGCCTGGGATCTCGGCGAGGAGAGCATGGGCGCGATCAATGGCGCCCTTCATGCCGCGTTCACGCGGCGTGAGCTCGATCTCCGCACCCAGCAGCTTGAGCATCTTGCGCCGCTCGACCGACATCGATTCCGGCATCGTCAAGATCAGCCGATAGCCGCGCGCGGCAGCGACGAAGGCAAGCGCGATGCCGGTGTTGCCCGAGGTCGGCTCGACGATCGTGCCGCCGGGCTCGAGCTTTCCTTCGTCCTCGAGCGCCGTGATCATCGCGACGCCGATCCGGTCCTTGACGCTGGCCAGCGGGTTGAAGAACTCGAGCTTGAGGAGGAGGTTGGCCTCGATCCCGGCTTCGGCGATGAGCCGCTTGACGCGCACCAGCGGTGTGTTGCCGATGGTCTCGACGATGCTGTCGTAGATCCGGCCGCGCCCGGGCGGATCGAAGCGCAACCGGGCGCCCCAGGAGTCGGTGTCGTGGGCCGGAACCGTTAGCCCGGTGTCATCGGCATTGGTCGAAGGATCATTTGGCATGGAGCTTCTGCCTCGCCGGTCCGGACATGTCTGAGACTTGCCGCGTCGAGCCTCACATGGGTCGGCGCTTGGCCCTGGAGCCACAGTCACAGGCTTGTTGACGATGAACCATTGTCGCTTGACGTTGCGCGGGAGGTTCAGGTCGCTCCAACACTAGGCGCCGATCGAGCGGTGCGCTACCTCCAGGCTCTGGACGATCCGGCGGCGGCAATGGCGAACCTTCCCGAGATACCATCACCCTGCATCGGCGTCTGCCGTCTCGAGCGGCCGGGCGGGCTTTGTGCCGGCTGCCTGCGGACAGCGCCAGAGATCGTGCGTTGGCCAGAAGCTTCTAGTGTCGAGCGCCTCGCCATTGTCCAGCAGCTCCGCGAGCGCCGCCGGGCTCGTGGCATCACCAGTCCCGCCGACAGCCGCCCACGCCGTCGACACCGAAGCCCAACAACCTCTGGATAGCCGACCGACATGCCCGACCGTCTTCGATCGCTGCTCGACGAGCGCCGTGTGCTCCTGGCCGATGGTGGCATGGGAACGGCCCTTTTTGCCCGCGGCCTGGAGACCGGCGACAGTCCCGAGCTCTGGAATGTCGATCATGCCGATCGGGTGCGCGACGTGCATCGCGAGTTCATCGATGCCGGCTCAGACATCGTCCTCACCAACAGCTTCGGCGGCAACGCCTACCGGCTGAAGCTACACAACGCCGAGGGCCGCGTCGCCGAGTTTAACGAGGCCGCGGCAACAGTCGCCCGAGCCGCAGCGCAAGCGGCGGGGAGGCCGGTGATCGTCGCGGGCTCGATCGGGCCCACGGGCGAGATCCTGGAGCCGGTCGGTGTGCTGCCGGTGGCCGACGCCGAGGCCGCCTTTCGTGCGCAAGCGGCAGCACTGGCCGCAGCTGGCGTCGATGTGCTCTGGATCGAGACGATGTCTTCTGCCGAGGAGCTGGAGGCTGCGGTCAAAGCCGCCAGCAGCACGGGCCTGCCGGTCTGCGCGACGATGAGCTTCGACACCAACGGCCGGACGATGATGGGTCTGACGCCGGATGCCGCTCTGGCGCTCGCGCACGGTTTTGTCCCACCGCTCACGGGCTTCGGTGCCAATTGCGGCATCGGCCCGGCCCAGCTGCTCGCGACGTTGCTGGGCTTCAGCCGTTTCGAGCGGCAGGGCGAGGTAATCATCGCCAAGGGCAATTGCGGCATTCCCGAATACAGGGACGGCGCCATCCACTACACCGGCACGGCTTCCATCATGGCCGATTACGCGCTCCTCGCCCGCGACGCCGGTGCCCGGATCATCGGCGGCTGCTGCGGCACCAAGGGCGAGCACCTGGCGGCGATGCGCCGAGCCTTGGACTCGACGGAGCCGAGCGCGGTGCCCGACGTTGAGCGCATCGAAGCGGCGCTCGGCCCGGTGACCGCAGCCAAGACCGAGCCGGTGGTCAGCCAGCGTGGCGAGCGGCGCCGCAGCCGCAGCCGCGGCGCCGCCTGATCGCTAACGGCCGATCACTGGCGCCTGATTACTGCGACCTGGGCGTCAGCCGAGGCTCTTCGCCGTCTGCCCGAACAGCACCTTCTTCGCCTCGTCATCCATGACGGGTGCGCTGCGGTATTTGGGCCCGAGCTCGTAGGCACGAACCGTCGCCGGCCGCGCTTCGATGCTGCGATACCAGCGCTCCAGGTGGGGAAAATCCTCGAGCTTCTGCTGCTGGCGCTCGTGTCCGACGGTCCAGGGATACGACGCCATGTCGGCGATCGAGTAGGCGTCGCCGGCGACGAACGGCCGATCGGCCAGCCGCTTGTTCAAGACGCCATAGAGCCGGTTGGTCTCGTTGACGTAGCGATCCATGGCGTAAGGCAGCTTTTCGGGCGCGTACTGGACAAAATGATGATTCTGGCCGGCCATCGGCCCGAGGCCACCCATCTGCCAGAACAGCCATTCCAGGACGGCGACCCGGGTCCGCGTCTCGGTCGAGATGAACTGCCCGGTCTTCTCCGCCAAGTAGAGCAGGATGGCGCCCGATTCGAAGACCGAGATCGGCGCACCGCCATCGGCTGGCGCATGATCGACGATGGCCGGCATGCGGTTGTTGGGCGCGATCTTCAAGAACGCCGGGTCGAACTGATCGCCCTTGCCGATATTGATGGGGTGGATCGTGTAGTCGAGGCCGGTTTCCTCGAGAAACATCGTAACCTTGTGGCCGTTGGGCGTGGGCCAATAGTAGAGATCGATCACCTGTTGCCTGCCTTTCATCTGCTGCGTTGGCGCCGGAGATGGCCGGCGCACCTGCCGCCGTCAACCGCAGGCCGGGTTACGAGACGGTCGGCCGCCCCGGCCGATCAGCCGACCGCCTCGATCTCGCCCTCGATCGCGAGCCATCGCTCCTCGACCTTGGCGATGGCCTTCTCGAGCGCCTGTCGCTCGCCTCCGAGCTTGGCGATGTCGGCCTGATCTCGATAGGTCGAGGGGTCGGCTAGCTGCCGCTCGAGCCGCCGCTTCTCGAGCTGCAGCTTGCGGATCTCCTGCTCGAGCTCCTTTGCCGCCTTGCGCAGCGGGGCCAGCTTTTGCCGGCGCTCGCTGCCGGTCACTGTCCGCACGGGCTTGGCGTCGCCCCGGGAGGCCTTCGCGCCCTGCCCGTCGCCGGCGAGCAGCATGCGCCGGTAGGCGTCCAGATCGTCGTCATAGACCCGAACCCGGCCGTCCTTGACCAGCCACAGCCGATCGGCGGTCATCTCCACCAGATGCCGGTCATGGCTGACCAGAATCACCGCACCAGGGAACTCGTTGATCGCCTCGATCAAAGCCTCACGGCTGTCGATGTCAAGATGGTTCGAGGGTTCGTCCAAGATCAGGAGCTGCGGCTTGGCGACCGCCACCAATGCCAGGCACAGCCGGGTCTTCTCACCGCCCGACAGATGCCCGGCCTTGGTCTCGGCGCGCGCCTGGGTCAGGCCGAAGCCGCCGAGCATCCCGCGCAGCCGTTCCGGGCGCTCGTTCGGCAGAGCCCGCTGCAGATGCTGGAGCGCCGTCTCTTCGCTGCGCAGATCCTCGGCCTGGTGCTGGGCGAAAAAGCCGATCCGCAACCCGGAGCTGCGGTTGATCTCGCCGGCAGCCTCGCTCAGCTGGCCGGCCAGCAGCTTCGCCAGTGTCGACTTGCCATTGCCGTTCGCACCCAGAAGCGCGATGCGGTCGTCGGGGTCTAGTCTGAGATCGATGCCTGTCAGCACCGGCGGGCCGCCATAGCCCACCGCAACCTGGTCCAGCGTTACCAAGGGGGGTGCTGGCATCTCGGGCTTCGGCAAGCGGAAGACCACGTCGGGCTCCGGCGGCGGTGGCGCCGTCTGGCCCATCTTCTCCAGCATCTTCAGCCGGCTCTGCGCCTGCTTGGCTTTCGACGCCTTGTAGCGAAAGCGATCGACGAAGGCCTGGAGATGCTTGCGGCGCGTGTCCTCGCCCTTGCGCTGCTTGGCCAGGAGCTCGCGCTGCTCCAGCCGGATCCGCTCGAAGCCGTCGTAGTTGCCGGTGTAGAGCTTGAGCTTGCCACCTTCGAGATGGACGATGCGATCGGGGATGCTGTTCAAGAGGTCGCGGTCGTGGCTGATCAGAATGAGCGTGCGTGGGTAGCGCTTGAGATAGCTCTCGAGCCACAGCGCCGCCTCGAGGTCGAGATGGTTGGTCGGCTCGTCGAGCAGCATGAGATCGGGCTCGGCGAAGAGGGTCGCGGCCAGGGCGACGCGCATCCGCCAGCCGCCGGAGAAGCTGGCAAGCGGCCGGCCCTGCATCGCCTCGTCGAAGCCCAGGCCGTTGAGGATGCGCGACGCCTTGGCTGGCGCTGCTTCGGCGCCGATCTCGTAGAGCCGCATCTCGATGTCGGCGATACGCTCGGCGCTGGGCCCGCGCTCGCGCTCGTCGAGCAGCGCCTGCCGCTCGAGGTCGGCCGCGAGCACGGCTGCGAGCGGTGTCGTCGCACCCCCCGGCGCATCCTGGGCGACGCTGCCGATCCGCGCCTTGGCCGGCAGCTGCACGTCGCCCTGGTCGGCCTGCAGCTCACCCAGGATGAGCTTGAACAGGCTCGACTTGCCGGTGCCGTTGCGACCGACGAAACCGACCTTCTGGCCGGCCGCGATCTGCAGGTCGGCGCCTTCGATCAGCACCCGGCCGGCGATTCGCAGCGTGATATTGGCAAGCGTCAGCATGGCGATGGCGTGCGCCCGATCCTGCAAACGGGCTCTGTGAGCCTGTCCAAGAGGTGCTGCACCACCGGCGCAGCACCTCGGTTGGTTGGTGTGGCTGCTTACTGGACGTCGGCCAGCACGCGCACCGTGATCATCTGGTCGGGATTGCGCGGCGGCTCACCCTTCGCGATGGCATCGACATGCTCCATGCCGTCGACGACCCGTCCCCAGACCGTGTACTGGCCATTGAGGTGCCCGGTCGGCCCAAAGGTGATGAAGAACTGGCTGTTGGCGCTGTTCGGATCCTGGGTGCGTGCCATGCCGAGGGTGCCCCGCTCGAAGGGCGTCTTCGAGAATTCGGCTGGGAGGTCCGGCTTGGCCGAGCCGCCCGTGCCGGTGCCGGTGGGGTCGCCGGTCTGCGCCATGAAGCCGTCGATGACCCGATGAAAGACGATGCCGTCATAGAAGCCTTCGCGCGCCAGCTCCTTGATCCGGGCGACATGCTGCGGCGCCACGTCGGGCAGCAGCTCGACCGTGACCGGACCGCTTTCCAGGGTGATCACGAGGGTGTTCTCGGGGTCGAGGCTCTGGGCCGTCGAAGGGTTGGCGGACATGACGATGAAAAAGCCTCCAAACAGGGTGAGAAGCAGCTTGCGCCGACTGAGCACTGGACAGATCCCTTGATGTTGTCTGGCGTGGGGCCACCTGAGAAGCCGGACATAGCCTTTCGTGGCATTTGGCGCTAGGCATGCGCCTGATTTTTGCGGCCCTTTCTGCCCCGTCCTTCCGTTGCTGCAAAGACGCTCGATCCGTCGCACGACCTGCCCCAGGAGCCCGGCTTGGCCGACCTCGACGACCATCAGACCCTTCTCGACGACCAACCGGCGTCAGCCAACGGCGACGCTTCGGTGGGCGAGGCCGCGTCTCGACGGCGAACCTTCGCCATCATCTCGCACCCCGATGCCGGCAAGACGACGCTGACCGAGAAGCTGCTCTTGTTCGGCGGTGCCATCCACATGGCCGGCGAGGTCAAGGCCAAGGGCGACCGCCGTCGGGCGCGCTCGGACTGGATGTCGATCGAGCAGAAGCGCGGCATCTCCGTCTCAACCTCGGTCATGACCTTCGATTATGGCGGCTGCACCTTCAACCTGCTCGACACGCCGGGTCACGAAGACTTCTCCGAGGACACCTATCGGACGCTCACCGCGGTCGACAGTGCGGTGATGGTGATCGACGCTGCCAAGGGCATCGAGGCCCAGACCTTGAAGCTGTTCGAGGTCTGCCGCCTGCGCGACATGCCGATCATCACCTTCATCAACAAGATGGACCGCGAGGCGCGCGATCCGTTCGAGCTCCTGGACGAGATCGCCGACCGCCTGGCGCTCGACGTCAGCCCGATGAACTGGCCGGTCGGCATGGGCCAGAATTTTCGCGGCGTCGCCGAGCGCAGCACCGGCGACGTGCTGTTGATGAAGCAGGATGCCAAGGGCATCGACAGCGAGGAGCGCGTGCCGCGGCTGAGCAACACGCTGGGCGATCGGGTCGATCCGCGCCAGCTGGAGCAGCTCGACGCCGAGATGGAGCTGGTCGAGGGCGCGCTCGAACCCTTCGACCTCGAGGCCTATCGTGCCGGCAACCTGACCCCGGTGTTCTTCGGCTCGGCCTTGCGCACCTTCGGCATCAGGGCGCTGCTCGACCAGCTGGCCGCCGCCGCACCATCGCCCCGGCCGCAGCCGGCCGAACCTATGCCTGTGAAGCCCGACGAGCCGCAGGTGGCGGGCTTCGTCTTCAAGGTCCAGGCCAATATGGACCCGAAGCACCGGGACCGCGTGGCATTCGTCCGCATCTGCTCGGGCCGTTTCCGGCGCGGCATGAAGCTGAAGATGGTCCGCCACCAAAAGCCCATCGCCATCGCCAATCCGATCTTCTTCTTCGCCCAGGATCGCGGCCTCGCCGATGAAGCCTACCCCGGCGACATCATCGGCGTGCCCAATCACGGCCAGCTCCGGATCGGCGACGCGCTCTGCGAAGGCGAGGACCGGCGCTTCGTCGGCATTCCGAGCTTCGCCCCGGAAATCCTGATGCGCGTCCGGCTGGGCGACCCGATGCGCGCGAAGCATCTGAAGAAGGCGCTCGAGGACCTGGCCGAGGAGGGTGTGACCCAGGTCTTTCGCCCACGGATTGGCGCCGACTGGATCGTCGGCGTGGTGGGCCAGCTGCAGCTCGACGTGCTCAAGTCGCGCCTCGAGGCCGAGTACAACCTGCCGATCGATTTCGAAGGCGCACCCTATGTCACCGCCCGCTGGTGCGTCGCCGACGACGCCAGCGAGCTCGAGCGGTTCGAGCAGGCCAAGCGCGCCAGCCTCGCCGAGGACCGCGACGGCCAGCCGGTCTTCCTCGCCCGCAACAGTTGGGATCTCGGCCGCATCCAGGAAGACTTTCCGAAGATTCGCTTCCAGAAAACCCGCGAGCGAGCCTGAAGCCTCGAGGCGTCAACTGGCGCAGCGAGGGGCCTCTCGATTTGGCCCGCTCGGTCGAGGTCTGGCTGGCGCACGAGCGGAGCCGACTCCAGCGACGTAGGCCTCCCGCAGCGATCTGTCGCCCGTGCCGCTCGCCGTCGAAAGCCCCGTGACGATGTCCTGCGTGCCGATCGAACAGCCGCGCGCGACTCGAAAAGCCGTTGCCGAAGCAGATAAGGGACCCGGCCGGCAGACGGATCTGCCTCTATCGAAAACAGGGCTAGAGGCAGATCCTACGGGAGAACATATGCGGCCATGACGCAACCTCGCTGCTCAACATTGCGCGCAAGAAGCCCAGTGCAATGATCGGTAACGACCATTGGAGCGCAGCACGCAACGTCTTCGGTGCGTGCCCAAGACCAACACCAAACCCGGACATGACGATCACGATCATTTGGCGTGAGGCGGTCTGCCGGCCGTCGGCCAACGCACGAGCCAGACATTTTGAAGGGTCGGTGCTGCATCGAGCGAGCAGCGTGACAAACGGCGAAGGAGGAAATCCATTCGCTCCGCACCTCATTGCGTCCGGCGACGGCCAACACCGAAGGCGGACATAACGACAGTTCGGCTATGCCTCGCAATCGGTGTGCGGACCAACACCAAACCCGGACATGGCGGATGCCGTGAGCTGCTTGCTTTCCCGATGCGCTCAGCTGGCAACGACATTCAAGAGCGGCTCGCCGGCGAGCCAACGCTCCAGATTCGTCATGAAGAAGCGGGCATGTCGGAGTTCCCAATCGGCCACCCGGTCACTCATGTGCGGCGTCATCAGGACATTGTCGAGATGCCACAGCGGGCTTGAGTCAGGCAGTGGCTCGGTGGCGAAAACATCGAGATAAGCGCCGGCAATGCGACGCTGCTGCAGGGCGTCGACCACCGCCGTCTCGTCGACCACCGCACCCCGCGACGCATTGAGCAGAAACGCGCTCGGCCGCATCGCCGCGAGCACGCGCATGTCGATCAGGTGGCGGGTCTCGGGCACCAGGCGGACGTTGACACTCAAGTAGTCACAAGTGCCGGCCACCTCGCCGAGGCGGTCCAGCGGTTGAATGTCGTCGAAGGCTGCATGCGGCGTCGGCCGGCGGGCAACGCCGACGACCCGAAGACCCAGCGCCTTGGCGCGCGTGGCGAAGGCCGTCCCGATCGCCCCGGTACCGACGATGGCGAGCGTCTGGCCCTCGATGGCGGCAAAGCTCCAGGGCGCCCAGCGTGTCGCCATGTGGTCGCGAGCAGCGCGGCCGAAGCCGCGATTCATGGCGATCAACGCACCGAGCAAGGTCTCGGCGAGAAAAGGTGCCAGCACGCCCGCACCGTTGGTCAGGCGCGGGCCGGACCCGGCGCCAGCGGCCAGATGGTCGAAGCCGGAGCCACCCACATGGATCCACTCGATGCCCGGGCGATGGCGCAGTTCGGCGTGCGCGGTCCGCGGGAAATCGTCGGTGACGCAGCTATAGGCGACGGTCGCGGGACAGTCGGTCGCCCTGAGCGCGTCGGCGCCACGGGCAATCGTGAAGCGCAGTTCTGGAAAGCGCGTCTCGAGCTCGCCCGACCAGGCATCGGCGTTGGCGTGCGCGATCAGCAGTCTCGGCGGTTGTTGCATGGCGGCGACTTCCTCGGCACCGCCGCTCGACCCTCAGGCGGATGGCGCGTCACGCATCGGTGGCGGGACCGGCAAACAGATCCGGTGCCGGATCAAGGCGATCCTTGGGCGGAAAGGCTGGTTGCGGCAGGGCATAGAAGCGCGGCTCACGATTGTCGAGAGAGGGCTCGAAGGGCAGCCGCATCTGCACGCCCGTGCCGTTCTCCTCGGCCTGCCGCAGTGCGTCCTGAAGCTGCTGCGCCAGCTCCTGGCTCCATGGCAGCACGTAGGAGCGTGGCTCGACCAGGTCGGCCATTTGCAGCCAAAGATAAATCCCGTGCCCCTCCTGCATCGAGCTGCCGAGCACCGCGGCCTCATTGGCGTGGGCCTGCCACCATTCGAGATGGACCGGCTTTGGCTTGCTCAAGAGCAACGCCATCGCGGCATAGGCGAGCGGCAGAAAGAGCAGCGTCGTCACCAATGCCGAGATTTTCACCTCGACCCGGCGCGGCGCCCACAAGCTGTGCGTGGCGAGCACGCATAACAGCACGGCCACGACGATGAACAGACCGAGGATCTCGCTCATGAAGCCTTCCAGTTGCGCAAGGGTCGCTGGAGATTGTGGACGCTGCCGGGCACGAGATCGCCCGCCTCGTCGAGCCTGAAACGGAAGACGGTGACCTCCTGACCTTCACGGCTCAACTTGACCTTGCTCGCCAGGATCTGCTTGCCCGATTCCTGCGCGGTCTTCTTGACGCTGACGACCACGGTGACCGGCACGGGCAGCTTGCGCTCGGGGTTGCGGTAGAGATGCATGTTGACCGTGTACTCGCCAGGCGGGATGCCGCGCGAGTAGGTGACCTCGTAGTTCATCTCGGTCGCATCGCCCCGCCTGCCGAGATCGTCGCGCAGCAGGTTGAAGATGGCGCCGCCCTTGTTCGAGTAGCCGACCGGCACGTCGCCCGGCGCCTGCACCCAGACGTCGACGTCGGTGTCCCAGGCATCCGCCCAGCGTGCCTCGACGATGACGTTGCCCGGCGGGTCCATGGCATCAGCGGTCTTGGCGTCGGGCGGGTTGAGATGCGGCAGGATCATCACGACGATGGCGACGAAGCCGGCCAGCGCCAGCAGGATGACGTCGCGAAAGACGGTGCCGGTCTCGTCGTCCTCGAAGGGTTCAAGCCCGCCCATGATCGGCCTCGACACGCTCGACCATCGCCGTCAGCAAGTTGACGACGCCCGATTCCAGCAGGCGGTAATTCACCATCAGCCAGATGCTGAGCACAGCACCGGTCAAGGTCGTGTAGAGCGCCACGGCCATGCCCTCGATCAGCTTGGAGACCATGGGCCCGACAGCACCGATATCGGCCGCGAGCTCCGGGTCGATCCCGGAAAGCGCGATAATGAAGCCGATGACCGTGCCGATCAGCCCGAGCAGCACGAGGCTGTTGGCGATGTGGCGAACCGGGGCGATGCGGGTCGCCAGCTTGAGGCGAAGTGCTGCCGCCAGGTTGCCGCGGCCCTGGCCATCGCTGGCCGCGGCCTGCTCCAGATAGGCGGCGACGCGGGTGCCGCGCTTGGGAAAGCTGCTGCGCACCGCGTTGAGCTCGATGCTGGTCTGCCAGACGCGTCTTGCGCAGAGTGCCAGACCGGCGGCGAAGACCGTGGTGATGAGCACCACGATATGGGTTGTGTCGGCGGCAAGGACGGTGGCGACGAGGCCGTTGACCCAAGCCACGGCGAGCACGGCTCCGACGCAGGCGTTGAAGAGGACGAATCGCAGCAGCAGCAAGTAGTCGAAGGCGGCATGACGGGCCAGCTCGGCGCCCTGCCAGCTCGACCGGAAGCTGGGCCATCGCGACCAGAAACCGGCATTCGCCGGGCGAACAGTCTCGTCAGAGAGTATCGAGGCCATTGGACCCACTCCAGCCTGAGGGTGGTGACACCGCTTAATGTCCGCGCCACGGCCAAAGGACGATCGTGACGGTCGATGCGGCGTTCAGCGGTTCGATCGGCTCATCCATGCTCTCGACGGAGAATGCCCGAGCAGGGTTAACATGCGCTTAACGCTGTCGCCTTGCAGTGATCGCAAAACTAACAAATAGCGAAGCGTTTTTCTACCCACAATTGATTTCGATTCGGCTAAAATACAATGCTCGTGATCGATGCACCGCAGCTCGGGAAGGTCACGCTCGTGACTCCAGCCATCAGCAGGTGTTGATCTGTCGCAAGGCAACCCGGCAGCTGGCTGTCGGTGTCCGCCACGCCGCGTAAAGACAGAACTTCTTTGCGGCGGCTCGCCTTATGGTTTTGTTATCACAGGCCGGGCCAAAGGTTCGAACCCAGCAAATGAGCGGCTTTCGGGTATTCGCAACCCGAACCTTTCATGTTACAGGCCTGTCACTGTTTTGGGCAAAGGAGTGGGTTGATGACCCTCGACGATCTGAACCAAGCCGTGGCCGAGGCGACGGGCGGCACCAAGGCGGGCGCTGCGAAGTCCGTGCAGGCGGTGCTCACCAGCATCCAGGAGTCACTCGCCAAGAAAGAGAAGGTCTCGATCGCCGGCTTCGGCGTTTTCGAGACGGTCCACCGTCCGGCCCGCGACGGTCGCAACCCGCAGACCGGCCAGACCATCAAGATCGCCGCCAGCAATGCCGTGAAATTCAAGCCCGGCAAGAGCCTGCGCGACGCCGTCAACGACTGACGTCACCTCGCTCAGCGGCGCTGGCGATACTGCCTGCGCCGTTAAGCGGCGCGCATTCTCGCTCGGTGTCTTGCCACGTCCTCGATAGGGCAAGTCGTGCGTCGCATCTAACGATTCGTGATCGGCTGGCGCCCCGAGGGTTCTTCAGGGCGCCGGCCGCTTGCGCGCGTTCATGGCCCCGGCACTGATCGACCGAAGTCGCCACGTTCGCGTGGGCCGCTGGTGTTTTTTGCCACCTATGCTTTTGCTGTCCGGCCGAGTGTGGTTGGATGTGCTGTGCAACAGGGGGGCAAGCCGATGGCGCTGCCAGCGGAAGAACAAAAATGCCAGCTGATCGATGCTGTCGTCGCCGAGGTCGAGACGAAGCTCGGGGGCGAGGACGCGGCGCTGACCGGCGCCTTCGTGCGTCGCTACTTTCGTGATGTCGCACCGGCCGACGTCGCCGAGCGCGAGATGGCCGACCTCTACGGCACGGCGCTCGCCCATCTCCGCTTCGCCGAAACCCGCGAGCCCGGCAGCGGCAAGGTGCGGGTCTACAACCCGCATCTGCAGCAGCATGGCTGGCAATCGACGCATACCGTCGTCGAGATCGTCACCGACGACATGCCGTTTCTCGTCGACAGTGTCGCCATGGAGCTCAACCGTCACGGCTTCGCTGTCCACCTCGCCATTCACCCGATCTTTGCCGTGGAGCGCGATGCAGCGGGCAAGCTCGTCGACATCGCGGTGCGGTCCGAGGCGACGCCTGACGCGAAGCCCGAGAGCTTCATGCATATCGAGATCGACCGGCAGAGCGATTCGACGTTGCTCGAGAGCCTGGAGCAAGATCTCGGCCGCATCCTTCTCGATGTGCGCAAGGCGGTGGAGGATTGGGCGACGATGCGCGCCACCGTTGCCACCGTCATCGACGATATGCTGCCTGCCGCCCGGCACATGCCCGCCGATGAGCTCGACGAGATCAAGGCCTTCATCGAGTGGCTCGCCGATGATCATTTTACCTTTCTCGGCCACGCCGCCTACGAGCTGGAGGGAGAGGGCGAAGCGGCCGTCTTGAGACGGATGGCCGGCAGCGGGCTCGGCATCTTGCGCACCGACGAGGCCGCGGCAACGTCGAAGAGCTTCATGGCGATGCCGCTCGCCGCCCGGCTCCGGGCCGTCGAGCTGCTGCCGGCGGTCGCCATCGCCAAGGCCAACACCAAGAGCACGGTGCATCGCGCCACCTATCTCGATTTCGTCGGCGTCAAGCGCTACGCGGCGGACGGCCGGGTGATCGGCGAGCACCGCCTGCTCGGTCTCTTCACCTCGGCTGCCTACAATTTGAACCCGCGCGCCATTCCGCTCTTGCGCCGCAAATACGAGGCGATCGTGCAGCGCGCCGGGCACCTGAAGCACAGCCATACCGGCAAGGCGCTCGCCAATATCCTCGACACTTATCCGCGCGACGAGCTGTTCCAGGCCGACGCGGACACGCTGCTCGAGATCACGACGCAAATTCTCTATTTGCAGGATCGCCAGCAGATCCGCCTCTTCCTGCGCAAGGATACGTTCGATCGCTTCGTCTCCTGCCTGATCTACATCCCGCGCGAGCGCTACAACACGGCCGTGCGCGAGCGGTTGCAGGCGTTGCTGATGGAGGCACTCGACGGCAGCGACAGCGAGTTCCAGGCGCAGGTCTCCGAATCGCTCCTGGCGCGCATCCTGGTCATCGTCCGAACACCCAACGGTATTCCCGACGACGTCGCCGTCGACACGCTCGAGGCGGAGATCACCGAGCTTGCCCAAACCTGGGCCGA
Organism: uncultured Alphaproteobacteria bacterium; assembly: GCA_942491185.1. Lineage (GTDB taxonomy): Bacteria > Pseudomonadota > Alphaproteobacteria > Geminicoccales > Geminicoccaceae > SLRI01. The sequence goes on from CALOAB010000021.1 coordinate 121,666, forward strand.
CCGGCTGCACGAAGCGCTGCTGGAGACCGCCGGCGAGGAGGAGGGCAACCGGCTCTATCGCTTGTTCGCTCGTGCCTTTCCGGTGGCCTACCAGGAGCGGGTCCCGGCCAGGGCCGCGGTGCCGGACATCTACATGATGGACCGGCTGCACAAGACCGGCTCCGAGCGGCTGGCGATGACCCTCTACCGCAAGCTCGAAGATCGGCCGGAGGTCGTGCGCTTCAAGCTGATCCGCCCCGATCAGCCGCTCTTCCTCTCCGACGCCCTGCCGATCCTCGAGAACATGGGCCTCAAGGTGCTCTACGAGGAGCCGCACCGGATTCGTACCGGCAGCGATGCGATCTTCGCCATGCACGATTTCGGCATGCGGGTCACCGAGGGCGAGGCGGTCGATGTCGACGCCAGGCGCGATGCCTTCCAGGAAGCGTTCGAGCGGATCTGGTCAGGCAGCGTCGAGAATGACGGCTTCAACCGTCTGGTGCTGACCGCTGGCCTGGATGCCGGCGACATCGTCGTGCTCCGCGCCTACTGCAAGTATATGCTGCAGCTCGGCTCGCCGTTCAGCCAAGCCTATATCGAGGCTACCTTCACCTCCAATCCGGCGATCGCCGCCGATCTGGTGACGCTCTTCAACACCCGCTTCGATCCCGCCTTCTCGGGCGATCGCGAGGCGGCTGTGGCGGCGATCACGACGACGATCGAGCAGGGCCTCGAGCTGGTGGCGATCCTCGACGAGGACCGCATCCTGCGCCGCTATCTGGGCCTGATGAAGGCGACGCTGCGCACCAACGCCTTCCAGCAAGGAGCGGACGGGTCGGCCAAGGACTATCTCTCCTTCAAGGTCAACCCGGCCATGGTGCCGGACATGCCGCTGCCGCGGCCGGCCTTCGAGATCTTCGTCTACGGCCCGTCTGTCGAAGGCGTGCATCTGCGCGGTGGCAAGGTTGCCCGAGGCGGCCTGCGCTGGTCCGATCGACGGGAGGATTTCCGTACCGAGATCCTGGGCCTGATGAAGGCGCAGATGGTCAAGAACGGCGTCATCGTCCCGGTCGGTGCGAAAGGTGGCTTCTTCGTCAAGCGGCCGCCGGAGAGCGGTGACCGGCAGGCCGTCGTCGACGAGGCGATCCGCTGCTATCGGATGTTCCTCTCCGGGCTCCTCGACATCACCGACAACCAGCTCAAGGGCGAGGTCGTGCCGCCTGCCGACGTCGTCCGCTACGACGAAGACGACCCCTACCTCGTGGTCGCGGCGGACAAGGGCACGGCGACCTTTTCCGATATCGCCAACGCGGTCAGCCGCGATTACGGCTTTTGGCTCGATGACGCCTTCGCTTCGGGTGGTTCGGCCGGCTACGACCACAAGGGCATGGGCATCACGGCGAAAGGGGCGTGGGAATCGGTCAAGCGCCACTTCCGCGAGCTCGGCATGGATCCGGCTGTCGACCTGTTCACCGTGATCGGCATCGGCGACATGTCCGGCGATGTGTTTGGCAACGGCATGCTGCTCTCGGACAAGATCAGGCTGCTCGCCGCGTTCGACCACCGCGACATCCTGCTCGATCCGGACCCCGACCCTGCCGCCTCGTTCGCGGAGCGGCAGCGGCTCTTCGCGCTGCCACGCTCGAGCTGGCAGGACTACGACACGTCCCTCCTGAGCCCGGGCGGTCAGATCGTCTCGCGCAAGGCCAAATCGATCACCGTCTCGCCGCAGATCAAGGCGGCGCTGGCGCTGGAGCGCGACACCTACTCGCCGCTCGAGCTGATCAACGCGATCCTCAAGGCGCCGGTGGACCTCTGGTGGAACGGCGGCATCGGCACCTACATCAAGGCCAGCCACGAGACGCATCACGACGCTCAGGACCGCACCAATGACGGCCTGCGCATCAACGCTGGCGAGCTTCGCTGCCGCGTCCTCGCCGAGGGCGGCAATCTCGGCATGACCCAGGGTTCCCGCATCGAGGCGAGCCAGAACGGGGTGCGGCTCAACACCGACTTCATCGACAACTCGGCCGGCGTCGATTGCTCGGATCACGAGGTCAACATCAAGATCCTCCTGGGCGAGGTTGTGGCCGCAGGCGATCTGACGATGAAGCAGCGCAACCTGCAGCTGGCGGAGATGACCGACGAGGTCGGTGAGCTCTGCTTGCGCAACAACAGCCTGCAGAACCTGGCGCTCAGCTTGGTCGAGGCGCGTGCGGAGGGGTTCGTCGAGGCGCAGCAACGGTTGATGCGCAAGCTCGAGCAGGCCGGCAGGCTCAATCGCGAAATCGAGGAGCTGCCGGACGGTCCGACCCTCGACGAGCGACGGCGAGCCGGCCGTGGCCTGGCGCGTCCCGAGGCGGCGGTGCTGCTCGCCTACGCCAAGATGACGCTCTACAGCGATATCCTGGCATCCGATCTGCCCGATCGTCCCTATTTCGCGGCCGACCTCGCCAAGTACTTCCCGCGGCCGCTGCGCCGCCGCTTTGCGGACGACATTGCAGCGCACCGCTTGCGCCGGGAGATCATCGCGACCTGGCTCGCCAACAGCGTCGTCAATCGTGGGCTCGATGTGTTCGTCAGTGAGCTCGAGGACGAAACCGGCGCACGGCTCGACGAGATCTGCCTCGGCTACGTGATCACCCGCGACGCCTTCAAGCTCTTGCCGCTCTTCGCCGCGATTGCTGCAGCACCGCGCGAGGTGCCGGCGGCCTTGCAGATCGAGATGCTGAGTGCGACGCGAGAGACGCTGGTTCGCGGCACGCGCTGGTTCCTCGCGCACACCGCGCGGCCGATGCGCATCGGCATCACGGTAGCGGCGTTCGCGCCGGCGATCGAACGGTTGCAGGGCGCGCTCGAGGAGGCGCTGTCGGCGAACCAGTCGACGGTGCTCGCGGGCTCGGTGGCCGCGCATGTCGAGGCCGGCGTCGACCCTGAGCTCGCACGCCGTGTCGCAGCTCTCCCCTATCTGCTGGCGGCGTGCGACATCGTCACGGTCGCCCGTCAACTGCAGGATACCGGGACGCCCCTTACCCCGTCGAACGGTGAAACGGCCGACGACGACGAGGATCTCGGTGGTGCCAATGGCGACGCGCTCGACCCGCTGCCGGTGGCGCGGCTCTATTTTGCCCTCGATGAGGCGTTGGATCTGAGCTGGCTGCGCAGCCGCCTGCAGCGTGCACCGATCCGCTCGCGCTGGGATCGCATGGCGCTGTCCGGGCTCGAGGACGAGCTCGCCATGGCGTTGCGCGCGCTGACCATGGCTGCCTGGCATGCCGGCATCCGCGCCGCCACACCGGCCGAAGCGTCGGCCCAGGTAGATGGTTGGCTCAACGCCAATTTCGGTGGCCTGGAGCGCTACCGCGAGCTGATGGCCGAGATAGAAGGCAGCGCCGAGCCCGACCTCGCCATGCTGACGGTCGTCGTCAACAGTGCCGGTAAGCTGCTGCGCAATGTTGTGCTTGCCGCGGCCTGAGGGCAGTCGTAGATATGACAGATTAATGGGTGCACGTCGGCAACGCCAAGACCGAGCCGGCGACCGGAGCGCGGGCCCTCCTGATCGAACGAGACGCAATGCACAACCCCGCGTCGGCGGGGGCGAGGAAACCGTCATGTCGCAGTCGAACACCGTCACCGAGAACGAGGTCTTTTTCAAGCACTGGCTGCGCTCGCCGAAGTCGATGGGCTCGATCATTCCATCGTCGATGTGGCTGGCGCGGGCGCTTGCTGCCGAGGTCGACTGGCAGCCCGGCAGCCACGTGATCGAGCTCGGTGGCGGCACCGGTGCCATCACCCAGGGCTTGCTCGAGCGCGGCATTCCAGCTTCCAACCTCGTCGTGGTCGAGCTCGAGACGAACCTCCACACCTATCTTTCCGGCCGCTATCCCGACGTGACGGTGGTGCAGGGTGATGCGACGCGGCTCAGCGAGATCGTCGCGCGGCTGCCTATCGATCGCGTGTCGACGGTGATCTCCGGCCTGCCGATGGTGCGGATGCCGATCGCGTTCAAGCGTGCGATCGTCGATCAGAGCTTCAGCGTGATGCCCAAGGGCCACTTCATGCTGCAATACACCTACTCGCCGCTCGCCCCCGTGCCGGTGAAGGATCTCAACCTCGAGGCCGAGCTCGCGCGCTACGTGATCCGCAATTTTCCGCCGGCAGCCGTCTGGCGCTACCGCCGGAAGAGCTGACGGCGCGAGCCCGACATGGCTCACTGATGTGAGCGTGATCGGCCGATAGTCGATCACGGTCGGAGGATCGCCGCGCCTCGGGTCTTGCCAAAATGCACGTCTTTGGTGACTATGTGGACGATCAGGTCGCGTTGTCGCGGTCTGTCGCTCGGTATGTGATCGGCGTCACAGTTAGTTGCAGCGATTCGTCGTAGCTGTGGCCGGACTCTACCGAGACGCGCGGCAGCGCAAGGAGGACGCCAGCAATGACGGGCGCACCTAAGGTGGATCGCGGCTCGGCTGTGGCCGGCGCGATGCTCGGCCAGGTGATGACGGGCGTTCTGGCGCTCGTCGATCGGCTCGGCTGGCGCCGGGCCACCCTGCTCTGCTCTGTGATGATCACCGCTGTGGCGCTCGTCAGCGTCACGGTGCTGCAATTGCTGCTGGGCAATGTCGACAAGGTCGGCACGACCTCGCTGATTGCAGCGGCAGTGTTGACGCTGCTCCTGGTCGTTCCCAGCCTCGCCATCGCCTTCAGGCTGGTCGAGCATCTCGAGCGGACCCGCGCTCGGCTGCTGATCGAGATCGACCGTCGGGTCATTGCCGAGCAGCAGCTCCGCCGCCTCGCCACCACCGACGAGCTCACCGGCCTCGGCAACCGGCGCCACTTCGTCGACCGGGCACGCGAGGCCGTCGCCGTGGCGCGGCGCTACGGTCAGTGGTGCACGCTCGCCGTGATCGACGTCGATCTGTTCAAGCGCGTCAATGATCGGCTGGGCCATCAGGCCGGTGATCAGGCGTTGATCGGGCTCGCCGCGGTGCTCAAGGCCAATCTACGTGCTACCGATCTCGCTGCACGGTTCGGCGGCGACGAGTTCGTCATGCTGCTGCCGCTGACCGATCCCGATGCCGGCAAGGCGGCGGCCGAGCGGATCCAGCAGTCGGTGCGCTTGGGCGGTAGCTGGCCCGAGCTCACGATCAGCATCGGCGTGGCGTCGGTGCGCGACGAGGGTGCCTCGCTGGAGGAGCTGTTGGCCCGCGCCGACCAGGCGCTCTACGACGCCAAGGGCAGTGGCCGCAATCGGATCAGCGTCTTCAACGGCGACGAGGATCGACAACCGCGGCTGTTCGATCTCGACAGCGAGAGCTGACGTCGATCGACACACCGTCTGGTTGGCCGGGTCCCTCGTTCAACGCTCGTCGCGCTTAGCCTTGCCCTGAACGACCTCGACCGGCACGCCGAGCGCCTTGGCGAGGCTGACCTCGCCACTGCCACGCCGCAGCGGCTTCGGCTGGCTGGCATGCGGCGCCCAACCGATCATCGAGAGAATGTCGAAGCTGGCGTGGACGCGGCCGCTCGAATCGCTGAAGCGCTCACGATAGAGCTCGGCAAAACGGGCGAGAACGCTTTGGGTCAGCGGCGTTCGCGCACCCTCGAGCAAGGCTTGGCTCTCGCCCATGCCGCGCAGCTCCAGCAGCAGCTGCAACGGCTCAGTATAGCGCACGGTAAGCCGCTCGATATCGGTCACCGGCAAGGCGAAGCCGGCGCGCTGCAGGAGCGCACCCGCATCCTTGACGTCTATCGTCGGCAGGATTCGTGCCCCGGCACCGCCTTTGACCTCGAGCTCGGCTGCCATCAGGCAGTTCCGCGCCTCGCTCAGGCTCTCGCCGCCGGGAAACAATGCCAGGAACAACCCGTCCCCGGCCAGGCAATGGCGAAGCTGGGCCAGCAGCCCGGGCAGGTCGTTCACCCAATGCAGGCTCATGGCACTCAAGACGGCCGAGAAGCTGTCTGGCGCGAAGGGCAAGACCTCCTCGTCGATCACCACGTCCGGGCCAGCGGCGACGAAGGGCCGACCGATCTCATCGGCAGTGACGACAGTGTCCACGCCCGGCCGTTCGCGCAGTTGTGCTGCCAGCTGTCCGTCCTGCGCGCCCAGCACGAGGACGCGGCCCAGCGGCCGGCGAATGTCGTCGAGCCGGTCGAGCAGCCGCTCCTCGATCGCCCGGCGCAGGAAATCGGGGCCACCGGCAAACCGCCTTCGATGTTGGCGCCGGCGGGCGCGGTCGATGATCTGATGGGCAGCACTCATGGATTTCTAACTGGCCACATAGGCCTCGCGAAGCAAGGTGCCGGCCGCGATCGGCCCGGCGACGGTCAGACGTTGGGGCCTTGCGCCATTTGCTCGGGTAGCCAGGTGGCGATGCCGGGGAAGGCCACGAGCAAGGCGACCATGAGCATCAAGAGGAGGAAGAACGGCAGCGCCGTCTTCGCGACATAGAGGATGTCGTGACCGGTGATGCCCTGCATGACGAAGAGGTTGAAGCCGACAGGCGGCGTGATCTGCGCCATTTCGACCACGACGACGATGAAGACGCCGAACCAGATCATGTCGATGCCGGCGGACCGTACCATCGGCTCGACCACCGCCATGGTGAGCACCACGGCGCTGATGCCGTCGAGAAAGCAGCCGATGACGATGTAGAAGACGGTGAGTGCTGCGATCAGCATCAAGGGCGACAGCTCCAGATAGGCGATCCACTCGGCAAGCGCGCGGGGCAGGCCGGTGAAGCCCATCGAAAGGCTGAGAAATGAGGCGCCCATCAAGATGAAGGCGATCATCGCCGAGGTGCGGACGGCACCCATCAGGCTCTGGCTGAAGCTCTCTCGGTTGAGCGAACCCTGGAGCCAGGCGAGCGTGAGGGCCCCCACAACGCCGAAGCTCGCAGCCTCGGTCGCGGTGGCGAGGCCGGTATAGATGGCGCCCAAGACGGCGATGATCAGCCCCAAAATTGGCAAGAGCCCGCCGCTTTGCCGGATCTTCTCGGCAAGGGGCAGGCGGTCCTCGTCGTTGATGGGGATCTTGTCGGCATTGATGGTCGACCAGAGCGCCACGTAGCCCATAAAGAGGAACGCCACGGTCAGCCCGGGAAAGACCCCGGCGATGAACAGCTTGCTGATCGATTCATTGATCGTCACGCCGTAGACGATGAGGATCAGTGACGGCGGGATCATCAGGCCGAGCGTGCCGGCACCGGCCAGCGAGCCGATGATCAAGGGCTCGGGATAACCCCGCCTGCGAAGCTCCGGGATCGACATCTTGCCCACGGTGGTCATGGTCGCGGCAGAGCTGCCGGAGACCGCGGCAAAGACGGTGCAGCCTACGACGTTGGTGTGCAGCAGCCGCCCCGGCCAATTGATCATCCAGGGTGCGAGGCCCTTGAACATGTCCTCGCTGAGGCGGGTCCGAAACAGGATCTCGCCCATCCAGATGAAGAGCGGCAAGGCGGTGAGCGTCCAGGACGAGGAGGATCGCCAGATGGTGGTGATCATTGCATCGCCGGCCGGCCGGGCGGTGAACAGCTCCATGCCGACGACGCCGACGCCGAGTAGTGCCAGCGCCACCCAGACGCCGCTGCCGAGCAGGAGAAAGAGCACGAAAAGAAAGATGCCGGTCAGCGCCAACCCGTCCATAGCCGATGCGTCCGCCCTAGAGTTTTTCGCTATAGTTCATGAGCTTGGTAACCAGCAGGTGCCAAGGTCTGTCCGAGAAGCTTCCGCTGCATTTCATCGACTTGCGATCGTCCGCCCTTGCTGTGGCGAGCGCAGGCCGATGCCGGGGCATCGGCCAGGCCATGCTCCAAAGCCGGAGCTGATCGCAAGCCGACCGGAGGTGAGCTTGGCACCCTGTGCGGCTGTGGGAACCCCCGCAGCACCACAGCGGCCACCTGCTCTGTCGTCAGCCGACCGATCATGGACCGCATCAACGGACACTAGAGAAATGAGCGTTTGCTGAGTGACAGGTTTGCGAGGCCCTGACGACCGTTTAAGAATCGAGTCGGTTTGCGCTGGGTAGCCGACGCCGAACGCCATCCGTCTGCTTGCACAGATCAACCAGCGCGCCGCCAGTAGCATCTCAGGCATGTCCGCCTTCGGTGTTGGTGTCGGCGGGCTGATTTGGTCCGAGGCGGCTCCGCCGAGTACGCAACCTGCTGTTCTGACCGAACTAGCGGTCGCATTTATGTCCGCCTTCCGTGTTGGTTCCGGCGCCGACTTGGCATGCCCGTTCACGCCGAGGCAGCCACGCAGCCAACCAAGGCGGACGAACTCATGCTGGCCTGCGATGTCGGTTGCACGGCGCTCTAGCTGTCAGCATGATGTGTGGCCGTGTTGATCGTCTGCTGCGCCGCACGGCTGCAACGGCGTCGCGCTACCAACACCAAAGGCATACACACGCTACACCTCCTGCACAGGCTCCGAGCTCGCCCGGCTGTCCTTCGAGGCTCTGACCCTAGCGGCGGTTTGGGTCTGCGGGAAGCGTGATTGGCGATCGACTCAGCGGACCACGTAGACCGAGCACTTGGCGTTCAAGACGACGGTCGCGGCGTTCGAATCGCCGAGGCGCTCGCCGTCTTGCGGGCGATGGGTGCCCATGACGATCAGATCCGCGCCCAGCTCCTCGGCAGCGTTGCAGATCTCGCGATCCGGGTCACCCCAGTCGGCGCGAAGGTGCAACTCGGTCGCAACGTCGTCCGGCAGGCGCTCGGCCACTGCCGTCTCCAGCGCCGGCATGTGGACGCCGGTGAAATCCACAGGATCAACCTCCACCGGCGGGGCCACCCAGACGACCAGCAACGTCGCCCGGTACTTCCGTGCGATGTCGACTGCCGCATCGATGGCCGGCTGCCAGAATTCCGCGGTCGTCGGGTCGATGGGCAGGAGGATCTTGTGCAGCATCGGATGCTCTTTCGCGGCTAAGACGGCGCAGGTGGACCAATCGTGTGGACTGCGGGCGGAACATGTCGGGACGGCGGCCCGGCGCCAATCGGCGGGAGGCCGAACGACGCCCGTTGCTTCAGACTGGCATCAGTCGGTCGCGTCGTCGTCACTATCCTCGACCTCGTCACCGTTCTCCCCGGCATCGGCGAGCCTTGCCACCGAGACGACATGCTCGCCGGGCTCGGTGTTGAACAACGTCACGCCCTGGGTCTTGCGGCCGGCAACGCGGATGCCGGCGACAGGGATGCGGATGGTCTTGCCCTTGTCGGTCACCAGCATGAGGTGGTCGCTGGCGCCGACCGGGAAGGTAGCGGCGACCGCACCGTTACGCTCGGAGGTCTCGATATTGATGATCCCCTGGCCGCCGCGATTGGTCACCCGGTACTCGAAGGCCGAGGAGCGCTTGCCGTAGCCGTTGACCGTCACCGACAAGATCAGCTGCTCGCGCTCGAGCATCGCCTCCACAGTCGCGGACTCCAGCAGCTCGGGCTCGGTGGAGCCGGCCTCCTCGTCGTTCTCCTCCTGGGAAGCAGCCCGCCTTCTCGCATTGGCGATCCGGATCAGCTCCTCGCGCTCTTCCGTCGTCAGCGTCATGTGATCGATGATCGACATCGAGATCACCGCATCGGCGGCGGCGACGTCGATGCCGCGCACACCCTCAGACGAGCGTGAGCGAAAGACCCGCAACGATTCGACGGCAAAGCGGATCGCCTTGCCGGCGGAGGTGGCGAGCAGAACATCGTGGCTGTTGTCGCAGACGTCGACGCCGATCAGCCGGTCGCTGTCATCCAGCCCCATGGCGATCTTGCCGGTGACCGGCACGCGAGTGAAATCGGCCAGATCGTTGCGCCGGACCTTGCCCCGGGCGGTCGCAAAGACGGCAGAAAGCTCGGCCCAGCTCTCCTCGTCCTCGGGCAATGGCAGGATCGCCGTGATCCACTCGCCGTCCGATAGGTGCGGGAAGAGGTTGATCATCGCCTTGCCACGGGCCTGTGGGTTGCCCAAAGGCAGCTTGTAGACCTTGAGCTTGTAGACCCGACCGAGGCTCGAGAAGAAGAGCACCGGCGTGTGCGTGTTGGCGACGAACAGCCGAACGACGAAATCGTCGTCGTGCGTGCGCATCCCGGCCCGACCCTTGCCGCCGCGCGCCTGCGCCCGGAAGGTCGAGACCGGCATTCGCTTGATGTAGCCTTTGTGCGTGACGGTGACGACCATGTCCTCGCGCGGGATCAGGTCCTCGATATCGATGTCGAGCTCGGCGTCGAGATCGATGAAGGTGCGCCGCTCATCGGCGAACTTGCCGCGCACCTCGGCCAGCTCGTCCTTCATCACCTCCAGCAGCCGCTCACGGTTCTGCAGGATCAACAGCAGCGCCTCGATTGTCTTGGCGATCTCCTGCAGCTCGTCGGTGATTTTCTCCCGCTCGAGACCGGTCAGCCGCTGCAGGCGAAGGTCGAGGATCGCCTGGGCCTGGCGCTCGGTTAGCTTGTACTCGCTGGCTGCCGCCACCTCGTCGCCCTCGACCAGCACGAGCAAGGGCCGAATGGCCTCGGCCGGCCAGGATCGCTCCAGCAGGCCGGCTTTGGCCGCCGCCGGGTCCGGGGCGGCACGGATAAGCTCGATCACCGCGTCGATATTGGCCACGGCAACCGCGAGGCCGACCAGCACATGGGCACGCTCGCGGGCCTTGGCGAGATCGTAGGCGGTGCGGCGGAGGATCACCTCCTCGCGGAACTGAATGAAGGCGTCCAGGACCTCCTTCAACGTCATCTGGATCGGCCGACCGCCGGTGAGCGCCACCATGTTGACGCCGAAGCCGGTCTGCAGCGGGGTGAACTTGTAGAGCTGGTTCAAGACGACGTCGGGGTCGGCGTCGCGCTTCAGCTCGATGACCACACGCACGCCCTGGCGGTCGGATTCGTCGCGCAGGTCCGAGATGCCCTCGACCCGCTTCTCGCGGACCACCTCGGCGATGCGCTCGACCAGCCGCGCCTTGTTGACCTGGAAGGGCAAGTCATCGACGATGATCGCCTGCCGGTCCTTGCGGATTTCCTCGATGCGACAGCGGCCACGCACTGTGATGCTGCCGCGACCGGTCATGTAGGCCTGCTGGATGCCGGCGCGGCCGAGAATGATGCCGCCGGTCGGGAAATCCGGTCCCTGGACGATCTCGAGCAGGTCGGGCAACTCGAGGTCGGGGTCGTCGATCAGCGCCACGGTGGCGTCGATGATCTCGCCCAGATTGTGCGGCGGGATGTTGGTCGCCATGCCGACGGCGATGCCGCCGGCGCCGTTCACCAGGAGGTTCGGGTATTGCGCCGGCAGCACCTCGGGCTCGAGAATGCTCTCGTCGTAATTGGGCCTGAAGCCCACCGTGTCCTTTTCGATGTCGTCGAGCAGCGAGGCTGCCGGCCGGGCGAGACGGGCCTCGGTGTAGCGCATCGCGGCCGGCGGATCATTGTCCATCGAGCCGAAATTGCCCTGCCCGTCGATCAGCATGAGCCGCAACGACCAGGGCTGCGCCATGCGCACCATGGCGTCGTAGATGGCGCTGTCGCCGTGCGGGTGGTACTTGCCCATCACGTCGCCGACGATCAGCGCCGACTTGCGGTGCGGCCGGCCGACATCGTAGCCGGCCTGGCGCATGGCGTAGAGAATGCGGCGCTGCACGGGCTTGAGACCATCGCGGACATCGGGCAACGCCCGGCTCACGATCACGCTCATGGCGTAGTCGAGGTAGGAGCGTTTCATCTCCTCCTCGATGGGAACGATCTCGAATCCCTTGGGAGGCTCGGAAGCGGCCAAGTCTTGGTTTTCCTGGGCGAAGAAGAGAGGACGAGCAGCCCGTTAAGCGAGCTGACTGACGACTTTATCGCGTTTACCGAGATCTAGCAGATGGTCGCTCCCGCCACAAGTTTGCCAGCTGCGGCGGTCGGTCAGGCGTCGTCGAGGGTCGCTGCCCCGTAGAAATGCCAAAGCAGGATCGAGCCGGCCCCACGCCACGGCGCCCAACTCTCGGCCATGGCACGAAACGCCTTGCCGCGCGGCCGCTCGTCCAGGCACTTGAGTCGCTGAAAGCCGATCTGCAGCGCCAGATCGTCGGCCGGCAGGACATCGAGCCGGTCCAGCGCGAACAAGAGGTAGATCTCGGCACTCCAGCGGCCGAAGCCGGGCAGAGCGGTGAGCGCCTCGATCACCGTCTCATCGTCGTGCCTCGCCAGCGTATCGAGATCAAGCCGGCCGTCGGCGATGGCGGATGCCAGATGCCGACCGTACAGGACCTTGCGGGCGCTCAGACCGCAGCCGCGCAGGCAGGCATCGTCGAGGCCGAGATAGGTGCTCGGCGTCACGACATGGTCCAGCGTCGCCTCCAGCCGGCCGTGAATGGCGGCCGCCGCCTTGGTCGACAGCTGCTGGGCCGTGATGATGCGCAGCAGTGTCGGAAAGCCGGGCGGACGGCGGCGCAACGGGGGCTGCCCGACCCGCTCGATCGCCCGCGCCACGTCCGGGTCGGCAGCGGCGAGCGCATCCAGCGCAGAGTCGAGCCGCGTCCTGGAAAGCGCGAGATCGGCAGCGGCGACGTCGTTCATGGTCCTGGCTCCTTGCCCGATCGCCAGGGTGCCGGCAAGCTTCGCGCCCGAGCTGGCAGGACTGAGTGGAAAGACGTGCATGGCCTCAACAGGCGAGACCGGCGGCGATCGACAGCAGGCAAAGCCGAAGATCGTCGCCACCATTCTCGGCATCGTGTTGCTCCTGGCCGGCAGCGCCGGTCTCTTCTGGAACGAATGGCGGTCGGCCAGCCGATCGGAAACCCTGCTCGCCGCAGAGCGCAGCGTCGTCAGCCTGGACATCGACAGCGTGCCGGCGGCCTTGCCCGCCGGGCTCGTGCACCTCACCGGGCAAGCGCTGCCGAGCGAGACCATCGTCGATGACGTGTTCCCGGTGCACAGCGATGGTCTGCGCCTCGATCGGACGGTCGAGATGTACCAGTGGCGCGAGCATCGCGAGGGCTCGGGCGACGATCGGGAGTATCGCTACGAGCGGGTCTGGGCCGAGGGTCGAATCCCGTCCGAGCGCTTCCGCGCCGGCGGCAGCAGGGTCAATCCCGCACCGCCACCTATCGCCAGCGAGCGCCGCTACCCGACCGAGGTGAGCATCGGCGCCTTCGGTGTGGCGCCAGCGCTGGTCGAGCTCCTGCCGGCGAGCGACGCCGTCATCGTGACCGGTGCCGGCGACGTCTCTATCGCTGGCCAGCTCTATCGCGCGGCCGGCGCGGCTTTCAGCACCAGCCGCCAGCCGTCACCCGAGATCGGCGACGTCAGGGTCCGCTTCGAGGCCGTGCCGGCCGGTCCGATCAGCGTCCTGGGTGGCGTCGACGGCGCCGTTGTCGATCGCTGGAACGCAGCCAATGGCCAGATCCTCGCCATGGCGTCGCCGGGCTCGACAACAGCCCACGCGATGTTGGCGACAGCCCACCGATCGAACGCTCTCGCAACCTGGGGCATTCGCCTGGCCGCGACGCTGGTCGTGCTCGTCGGGCTGGTCGTGCTGCTGCCGCGTCTGGATCGTCACTTTCCGAGACTCCAGGCGCTTCGCGCCGAGCTGCAGGCCCGGCTCGTGCTGCCGCTCGGCGTGACCCTGGCAGTGGCCTGGGCGGTGGCCATTGTCGCGATGGCCTGGGTCGTGTTTCGCCCGCTGATGAGCCTAGCCCTCATCGTCGCCAGCATCACCTTGCTCGTCCTGCTCATCTGGGTCGGCGAGCGCCGCGCCAGATCGCGAGGCGCCGGGAGCACAAGCGAGCCCCGCTAGGGAGGGCCTGACGCTGGGGTAAGCATGTCTGGATTGAGTGTTGGTCGATCGAACGCTGCGACGCGCGATAGACGCTCCCACGCAGCTGTCGGCCGACCCGCTTTATCGGTATGCAGCCTCTCGATGAACCAGGCGACATAAGCTCTTAGGTACTTGACCGCCGGGCCGCGGAACGGCCGAAGAAACAGAGCGAAACGCTCGCGAATGTTTTCGAAGGCATCTCTCCTCTGTCCAAAGGACAGCGCAGCATCTTGCTGGCAAGGTGCATCCATGCTCGGCAAGGGATCGCCGGCAAGGTCAAGCGCCGCGCGGTGGTTCTTGCCGGCAACGGGAAACTCTCTTGCTCTCCGGTCGGGTTCGCTGGCTACGCAATGAGCAAACGGCCACCGATGCTCGACCCATTGCGCGGCGTTCAAATGGCCAGCTTCCGCGAGGTCGACAAGCGTGCCGTCGGCAGCGACCGACGCGCTCTCGCTGCGCTTGGGCATCGCCAGCTTGAACGGGATGATCTGCGGATGGCTACCCAATCGATCGACATTCACGAAAGCGCGTAGCTGGTATGCGGCAAGGGGCAGCGGGAGGCTCAACAGTCGCCGATCCACGTCGATCCACCTTGGCCGATCGGGTGCTGCGAACCGAGCCGGATCGCGCGAATGCCGGACCCACTCCCTTGATCCCTTGCGCGATTCGCGGATCGGCCGCTGCGAGATCTCGAATCCGAACGCTGCGGCCGTCCGCCGGTCGCTGAGCAGTCCTTGCACGATCTTGCGTCGCCACTCCCAGACCGTCGTCTTGTCGACCCGGAGCTCGGCAGCGAGCTTGCGGCACGAACTCGGGACGTCGTCCAGCATATCCATGAGAACGCGTCCGAAACTGTCGGTTGCCCGAAGTCCAGCGAGCACAGTGCCGGTCGATCCGCAGAAGGTTCGCGCGCAGTCGCGACAGCACCACCGTGGGTGACCTCGACGATCGCTGCCCCATCTACAGATCGCGTGACCGCCGCACCTCGGGCAGGCACGGGCACTGTCAATCGCGATAGGCTCGCTCGGCCGGCCGCATGCTCCAATCGGCATGCCACAATGGCCGTAGGCGTCTTTGGGCCGCCTGCTGTTTCGTTCCAGGTGCTCGTCGTCGCGCATCTCCGCCATGCCTCAAGCTCCACTCGGCATCAACACGATCGGCGCAAGACCTTGAGATTTCGTTAAGGCAAACCGTCGACCCAATATCGCCGATGCTGCGGCATCTCAGGTCGCTCCTCCGCGTCGGAACCAACAGAAAATCCAGACATGCTAAACGTGCAGCGCTTGCCGATCCGCCGCCGCCCGCCCGTCACGGCGGCAGCGGCGCGAGACACCTTGCGGCATGGTCTTCCCGTGCCGGCGTCGCTAGTTAGAGCTGAGCTACCGCCAACCGATGCAACTGGGAGGATGGGTCTTTGGAACGCGAGGCGATGGAATTCGACTGCGTGATCGTGGGCGCCGGGCCGAGTGGTCTCGCTGCCGCGATCCGGCTGGCCCAGCTGGCGAAGGCCGAGGACCGCGAGCTGTCGATCTGCGTCCTGGAGAAAGGTGCCGAGGTTGGTGCCCATATCCTCTCCGGCGCCTGCTTCGAGACCCGCGCCCTCGACGAGCTGATCCCCGACTGGCAGGCCAAGGGCGCACCGCTCGACGTGCCTGTCACCGACGACCAGTTCCTCTACCTCACCGAGAGCAAGTCCTTCACTCTGCCGACGCCGCCGCAGATGAACAATCACGGCAACTACATCATCAGCCTCGGCAATTTCTGCCGCTGGCTGGCCGAGCAGGCCGAGGCCATGGGTGTCGAGATCTACCCGGGCTTCGCCGCTACCGAGGTTCTCTATGACGACAACGGCGCGGTGAAAGGCGTGGCCACCGGCGACATGGGTGTCGACCGTCATGGCAAGCCCGGGCCGAACCACCAGCCCGGCATGGAGTTGTTGGGTCGTGTCACGCTCTTTGCCGAAGGCTGCCGCGGCTCCTTGACCAAGACCCTCTTCGAGCGCTTCGAGCTTCGCCGCGATGTTCAGCCACAAACCTATGGCATCGGCATCAAGGAGATCTGGGAGATCGATCCCGCCAAGCACCAGGCGGGCAAGGTAGTGCACACCGTCGGCTGGCCCTTGAACGCCAAGACCTATGGCGGCTCCTGGCTCTACCACTTCGAGAACAACCAGGTCTCGCTCGGCTTCGTGATCGGCCTCGACTACAAGAACCCGCATCTCTCGCCCTTCGACGAGATGCAGCGGTTCAAGACGCACCCGGCGATCCGGCCACTGCTCGAGGGCGGACGGCGCATCGGCTACGGTGCTCGGGCACTCTCCGAGGGCGGCCTGCAATCGCTGCCAAAGCTGGTCTTTCCGGGTGGCGCGCTGATCGGTGACACCGCAGGCTTCCTGAACGTGCCGAAGATCAAGGGCAGCCACACGGCGATGAAATCCGGCATGCTGGCCGCCGATGCCGCGTACGAGGCGCTCGGCAGCGGTGCCGAGCGACCCGCCCTCGACAGCTACACGGAGCGCTTCGAGCAAAGCTGGCTCAAGACCGAGCTACACGCCGTCCGCAATGTTCGACCGGCCTTCAAGTGGGGGTTTTGGGGTGCCATGGCCTACAACGCCCTCGACACGTTCATCCTGCGTGGCAAGGCGCCCTGGACCCTGGCACATCACGGCCCGGACCATCGCAGCCTGGTGAAGGCGGCGGAGGCGCCGAAGATCGACTACCCAAAGCCCGATGGCGTGCTGACCTTCGACAAGTCCAGCTCGGTCTTCCTCTCCAACACCAACCACGAGGAGGATCAGCCCTGCCATCTGCAACTGATCGACCCCGCGGTGCCGGTGCGGATCAATCTCGCCGACTACGATGCACCGGAGCAGCGCTATTGCCCGGCAGGCGTCTACGAGATCGTGCGTGACGGCGACGGCGGCAATCCGCGGTTGCAGATCAACGCGCAGAATTGCGTCCACTGCAAGACCTGCGACATCAAGGATCCGACCCAGAACATCAACTGGGTGGCACCCGAGGGCGGCGGCGGGCCGGTCTACACGAATATGTAAGATTTGCGGGCTCGGGGCCGGGGCTCTAAGGGTTTCGTGATGCGCAGCTCGGCTGTGCGGCAGGACTGCCCAGTCGAGCGCAACGGTCCGGCAGCGCAGTTGGCCCGCGGCCGACTATTGGACGTGCCAGTTGGCATTTTTCTTCAACCAGAGATGTGCCTGTGATATGGGCTTATCTCGCAATGACAACCGATCCGGCGGCCGCCCGGATCTCGCCAAGGTGCTATCGACGACATGCGTTCATACGGTCTCCGGGAGGCCGCGCCGGTCGGTGGCTTCGTATGGCAGACCGAGCACCGGCTGTTACATGCCCTCGACCGAATGCCATCCGGCGTGATCCTCGTCGATCCGGCGGATAAGGTCGTGCACCTGAACAGCACCTGCAAGGGCTTCCTGCCCGCGCTCCGGGACGAGCTCGAACGCGGCGCCCTGGCGAGCGAGCTGTTGCGCGAAGCGGTTCGCCGCGGCGACATTCGGGCCGAGCTGGCGGTGATCGATCATTGGCTCGAGGATCGTGCCGCGCTCGAGCCGCCGTCGCTGACGCTGCGGCTGCGCGACGATCGCTGGCTCAAGCTCGAGAGCCGGCCGATCAGCGACCAGGGTGCTGTCCTGACCTTGTTCGACGTCACTGAATTCAAGAAGCGCGAGGTCTGGCTCACCGAGCTGCACGATCGGCTGGCCGGCGAAGGCGAGGACCTCAAGGTCTTCGCCCGGCACCTCGCGACCGCCAAGGCCGAGGCCACGGAGGCGCTGAGGAAGGCCGAGCAGGCCAACGCCGCACTTGCCCACGAGATCGCCGAGCGCAAGCTGCTCGAGGAGCGGCTCTGGATCCTCGCCAACACCGATCCGCTCACTGGCGCCCTCAATCGCCGCCGCTTTCTCGAGCTGCTCGAGGGTGATGCCCGCAAGCCCGGCGGCAAGCCCGCAGCACTCGCCATGCTGATGCTCGATCTCGACTACTTCAAGATGATCAACGACCGGTTCGGCCACTCGACCGGCGACGAGGCGCTGCGCCATTTCACCAAGCTCGCCAAGGGCGTGCTCCGCGACCGCGACCACTTCGCCCGGCTCGGCGGCGAGGAGTTCGCGGCTCTGCTGCCTGGAACGCCGCTCGATGCGGCCTTGGCTGTGGCCGAGCGCATCCGTGCCATGACCGCCGATGCCGGGTTCGAGGACGAGCACGGCGTCGACGTGCCGCTCAGCGTCAGCATCGGGGTGACCGAGCTACCAGCAGACGACCCCCGGCCGCTCGCCGTCCTCAACCGCGCCGACAAGGCGCTCTATCTGACCAAGAAGAGCGGCCGCAACCGCGTCGCCAAGGCGACCATCGACCGTCCCCCCGAGCTGGTCTAGGCGTCGCCCCCAGCCCATCGTTGCCAATGGCGAAACGATCCCTTTCGCCCAGCGGTCCTGACGTCGGGCGGTCAAGCCCCACCTCTCCCTCAGCAAGGCGCAACTCGGAGGGAGCGATCATGACCAAGGTTCTGGTCCTCTACTACAGCATGTACGGCCATATCGAGACCATAGCGGACGCGGTGGGCGATGGCGTACGTGAGGTCGACGGCGTCGAGGTCACGGTCAAGCGGGTGCCCGAGCTAATGCGGCGCGAGGCCGCCGAGAAGGCCGGCGCCAAGCTCGACCAGGCAGCGCCAGAGGCGCAGCCCGCGGAGCTCGCCGACTACGACGCGATCATCGTCGGCACGCCCACCCGCTTTGGCAACATGGCAGCACAGATGCGCAATTTCTGGGACCAGACCGGTGGCCTCTGGGCCAAGGGTGCCTTGATCGGCAAGGCCGGCAGCGTGTTCACCAGCTCGGCGACCCAGCATGGCGGCCAGGAGAGCACGCTCTTGGCCACCCACGTCACGTTGCTCCACCACGGCCTGGTCATTGTCGGCCTGCCCTATTCCTGCACGGCGCAGATGGGCGTGGACGAGATCAAGGGCGGCTCGCCCTATGGCGCCACGACCATCGCCGACGGTGACGGTAGCCGCCGGCCATCTGAGCAGGAGCTAAGCATGGCGCGCTTTCAGGGCCGCCATGTGGCGGAGATCGCCAAGAAGCTCGCAGGCTGACGCGTCCCCGTCACATCAGCGTATCATTGAGAGGAGGCAACCGATGGGCTTGCTTGTCGACGGCAAGTGGCAGGACCAGTGGTACGACACCAAGAAGTCCGGCGGACGCTTCGAGCGGTCGGCGGCGCAGTTCCGCAATTGGGTGACCGCCGATGGCAGCCCGGGTCCATCGGGCTCAGGCGGCTTCGCTGCAGCGCCCGGTCGCTACCACCTCTACGTCTCGCTCGCCTGCCCCTGGGCCCACCGCACGCTGATCTTCAGAAAGCTGAAAGGGCTCGAGCAGATGATCGACGTCTCGGTCGTGCACTGGCACATGGCCGACCGGGGCTGGACGTTCGCGACCGACGACGCTGCAACGGGCGATCGGCTCCATGGCCTCGCCCATCTGCACGAGCTCTACACCAAGGCCAAGCCCGACTATAGCGGGCGGGTCACCGTGCCGGTGCTCTGGGACAAGGAGCAGCAGACCGTCGCGTCGAACGAATCGTCCGAGATCATCCGCATGCTCAACGCGGCCTTCGACGGCATGGGCGCAGCGCCCGGCGACTACTACCCAGAGCCGCTTCGCGCCGAGATCGACAGCGTCAACGAGCGTGTCTACGACACGGTCAACAACGGCGTCTACAAGTCGGGCTTCGCCACCACACAGGGTGCCTACGAGGAAGCCGTGACGGCGCTCTTCGACAGCCTCGACTGGCTCGAGGAGCGGCTGTCACGGCAGCACTACCTGGTGGGCGATCGGCTGACCGAGGCGGATTGGCGGCTGTTCACGACGCTGGTGCGCTTCGATCCGGTCTATGTCGGCCATTTCAAGTGCAATCTGCGGCGGATCGTCGATTACCCCAACCTCTGGGCATACACCCGCGAGCTGTACCAGATGCCGGGCATCGCCGAGACCGTGCATATGGGGCACATCAAGCGCCACTATTACGGCAGCCACGGAACGATCAACCCGACGGGCGTTGTGCCGAAGGGGCCGTTGCTCGACCTCGGCGAGCCGCATGGGCGGGGCCGGCTGAAGGCGGGCTGAGGCCAGCTGCGGTTAGCGCTTGCGCGAGGCAACGAGACGGACAAGGATCCCGGTCGCTTCATCGCTCAACGGGAATGGTCATGCGCCTAGCTTCCACCGCTGCTCTTTCGTCCCTCCTTCTCGTCGCCGCCTGCGATGGCGGCGGCTTCGATTCGTTCGGCGCCGGGCCGAGCCGGCCGGAGGTGTCCGTTGCCAAGGAGGTGACGATGGTCTCGGCGACCGAGCTCGTCGGCACCTGGACCTGCCGTGAGCTCAATCCCTACCCGGACCAACCGGAGATCACCTCGACCATCACGATCAATGCCGATGGGACCATGTCGAGCGAGGCGCTCTTGCCCATGGCCGACACGATGCCCGGCGCGCCGGACATGGTGATGACGATGGCCGGCGAATGGCAGATCGAGGGCGATCGCCTCATCACCAGCAACTCCGAGGTCGACATGGTCGCTGCCGACGGCAGCGAAGGCGGCATGGCATCGCTGATGAGCAGTGCCGCAGAGTTCATGAGCGATCAAACGACCGACGGAACGTCAGAGATCTTCCGCATCACCGCCAGCGACCTAGTCATGCGCGGCGACGATCCGGACGCACCCACCATCGCCTGCCAGCGCCAGGGCTGAGAGCCTGCGCGAGCCGTCACGACGTGGGCGGCTCGCCCTCAGCGGTCTTGTAGTTGTCGGAGATGAAGAAGTCCCAAATCGCCCAGGCGGTGACCCCGATCATCAGCATGAACCAGATCGAGCTGATGTCGTAATAGGCTTCCCACGCCGTCCAGGCGACGCAGAACACGGTCACCAGCACCCGGCGATAGACCGGCTGCAACCAGGGATGCGGCTTCATCGACCGACCACGACCGTTCCGCCTGCTGCCTTCAAGCCGCCTGCTGCATCGCCGGGAGCGTGTCGGCCAAGGCCTGCTCGAGCCGGTCGAAGAGCAGGTCGATCTCGACCTCCTTGATGATCAAGGGCGGACAGATGCCGACCACGTCACCGGGCAAGGGCCGCAGGATGAGGCCGTGCGGCAGGCAATTCGCGGCAACCGCCGCCGCCGCCTTGGCCGAGGCCGGATACTGAGCCCGGGTCGCCTTGTCGGCGACGATCTCGATGGCACCGATGAGCCCGACGCCGCGCGCCTCGCCGACCAGCGGGTGCTCGCCCAGGCGCACCAGCCGCTCCTGGAACCGCGGTGCCTTGGCGCGGACCTGGCCCAGCATGTCGTCTTCCTCGTAGATCTTCAGCGTCTCCAGCGCCACGGCGGCGGAAACGGGATGGCCGCCATAGGTGTAGCCCATGCCCAGCATGCCGAGCTTTTGCGTCTGCTCGGCGAGGACGTCGTAGAATTCCTGGCGCATCAGCACGCCGGCGATGGGCAGATAGGCCGACGAGAGCTGCTTGGCGACCGTCATGAGATCGGGCTCGATACCATAGGTGTCGGAGCCGAACATGTTGCCGGTTCGGCCGAATCCACAGATCACCTCATCCGCGACCATCAAAACGTCGTACTTCCTCAAGATCGGCTGGATCTTGTGAAAATACTGCGATGGTGGGACGATGACGCCTCCCGCGCCCTGCACCGGCTCGGCGAAGAAGGCGGCGACCGTATCGGGACCGAGTGCCAGGATCAGGGTCTCGATCTCACGCGCCAGACGATCGGTGAACTGGTCCTCGCTCTCGTCGGGCAGGCCGTCGCGGTAGAAGGATGGGGTGGTGACGTGAAAGAAGCGATCGCTCATCGGCAGGTCGAAGCCGGCCCGGGCGTAAGGCAGCCCGGTCAGGTGGCCGGCGGCCAGCGTGATGCCGTGATAGGCGCGGCGCCGCGCGATGATGCGCTTCTTCTCCGGCTTGCCACGGCCGTTATTGTAGTACCAGATCAGCTTGAGCGCGGTGTCGATGGCCTCGGAGCCGGAATTGACGAAGAAGGCCTTCTGGATACCATCGGGCGCTATGCCGATCAGCTTCTCGGCGAGCTCGATCACCGGCTCGGTGGAGCGATGCGCGAACTGGTGCATGTAGGGCAGGCTCGCCATTTGCTTGCGCGCCGCCTCGACCAGCCGCTCGTTGTTGAAGCCGAGGCTGGTGCACCACAGGCCCGCCATGCCCTCGATATAGTCCTTGCCGTCGTCGTCCTTGACGAAGATGCCCTGGCCCTCGGTGATAACCAGGGGACCTTGCTGCTCGTGCACCCGGAGGTTGGTGTAGGGGTGAATGTTGAAGGCGATGTCACGGGCAGCCAGCGAGTTCGGGGCGATCGTCATGGGCGTGCTTTCAATCGGCGGCAGCGCTGGCACTCGACCCATGGACGAGGAGGCGCCGCCTGCATGTCGGATGCCGCCAGCATACAAGCCAAACCGCGCCGCGACAATCGACGGCGCTTGCTGCCAGGGCCACAGAGTCTATCTCCTCAAGGGGAGAGTTGGGGCAGATTGACTAGCGCGGCCGAGAAGCGGGGTTCAAGATGAGTGATGTCGGCGTGATCGAGCGACCGGCGACGCCTGCCGTCGACCGAAATGAGGCGGATTCGACGGAGACGGTCCTGCCGGCCGAGCATCCTCGTGTTCTGGGTCGAAAAGTGGGCGTGGTGCTGCTCAACCTGGGCACCCCGGACGGCACCGACTACTGGTCGATGCGCCGCTATCTCGGCGAGTTCCTTTCCGACAAACGGGTGATCGACTACCCGGCTTGGCTCTGGCAGCCGCTGCTGCAGCTCATCATCCTCAAGAAGCGGCCCTTCACCTCGGGTGCCGCCTACCGCTCGATCTGGAACGAGGAGCTGGACGAGAGCCCGCTTAGGACGGTCACCCGCAGCCAGTCCGACAAGCTGGCGGAACGGCTCCAGGCGCGTCATCCCGAGATCGTCGTCGATTGGGCGATGCGCTACGGCAATCCGTCGATCGAGTCGGTGCTCGAGCGGCTCGCCGAGCAGGGCTGCAACCGCATCGCCTTCATGGCCCTCTACCCGCAATACGCCGCACCGACCACCGCGACCGCCTACGACAAGGCGTTCGAAGCCCTGACCAAGATGCGCTGGCAGCCGGCGATCCGCACCATGGGACCTTATCACGACGAGCCCGGCTACATCGACCTTCTGGCAAAGAGCGTCGAGCGGCACCTCGCGACCCTGGACTGGGAGCCCGAGAAGCTCATCATGTCCTATCACGGTGTGCCCAAGCGCTTCTTGATGAGCGGCGATCCCTATCACTGCATGTGCCACAAGACGACGAGGCTGGTGCGCGAGCGGCTGGGCTGGCCCAAAGACCGGGTGATGGTATGCTTTCAGTCGCGGTTCGGTCCCGAGGAGTGGCTGCAGCCCTATCTGGACGAAACGCTGGAGCACTTGCCGAAGGAGGGGGTGAAGCGCATCGCCGTGGTCTCGCCGGCCTTCGCGACCGACTGCGTCGAGACGCTGGAAGAGATCAACCAGGAAGGCCGTGACGAGTTCCTGGAGGCCGGCGGTGAGCAGTTCACCTATGTCCCATGCCTCAACGACGACGACGCGCACATGGACTTCCTGGCCGACCTCGCCCGCCGCGAAACCATGGGCTGGCTCTAGCAGGCTGCCTCGGGCTGTTGCTCGGCCTGCTCGCTGCCGACGGCGTCCGTGCTGACGAGGCCGGCGATCTGGCCGCGGCCTTTGCCGGCGAGGCCTTCTGCCTGTTCGTCCCACCGACACCCATCGAAGGCGTGTTCGAGCCTGAGCCACCGCTTGCCGCGGCGCTCGCCCGTGATCACGACAAGGCGCTGGCGCTCGAGCCGGGACTGCGCCGCGCCGCCACCGACGCAATCGTCACGCTCGCCCCATCGGAGCCCTTTGATGCCCTGACCATCGAAGCCGGCGGGCCGATGCTGACCACGATCATGCACCGCCTGCTCTGGCTCTACGCCGACTATTGGCTGGCCGCGCGCCGCGTCTTGATCGATGCCCACGAGCAAGCGTTGCCCACGCTCGGCCTCGAGCCCCTGCGCGGCGCCTGCGATCCGGCCGTCGCCCTCTTCATTTTCACCGACAACTCAGGCGCCATCGCGCAAGCGGGATATGTCTCGCTCCTGACCGGGCGCGTGCTCTCTACTGCCGTGTCTGGCAACTGACACTGTCCGGCTTGCATGCGGAGGGTGGTTGAAGCTACAAATAAATTCAACTTATGGTTGCTTTTCGGCGGCGGCAGATCATTGATCTGGCCTTCGGCTGGGTATTGGGCAAATGGCCCACAGTGGTGGAGTCCGGAATGATTAGTGTGATTTCTCCTGCAAGGACGTTGATCGGTGCAGGCTTCCTCGTGCTCGCTCTTTCTGGGTGTAGCGTAGGGATGGCCATGTCCGGGAGCAAAGCTCCGGACCTGGGGCACGTCAAAGTCGGTGCTACGCGTGGCGAAGTAGAGCTGCAGATGGGGCCTCCAACGCAAACAAACATCGATCAGCTTGGCCGGCGTGTCGACATTTACGAGTACGAGATAGGCAATGAGCCTAGTCCTGGTCGAGCGGTGGGCCACGCCGCCATGGATGTACTCACACTCGGTATTTGGGAAATCGTCGGGACGCCAGTGGAAGGGTTCACAGGCGAAAAATACCATCTGACAGTCACCTACGATGCAGAAGATACCGTTGAGAAAGTTTCATCACAGAAAGTTGGAGGAGGTGCTTAGGCAACCGAACGATCGGTAGCGCGGGCTCGCTTGATCTCCTGCCTTGCGATACCTGCCCTCTTGTCCAGGCATCCTCTCGCGCACGATTCGATGCCATTCCTGCGATTTCTGGACGTTGTCGCGCTGTGCATGCCTGGCGTGGCGCCATACTGCCTGCTGCTGGGACTGGCGATGCTATAGGCTCCCAACCGGCTGCGTGCTGGCGCGCCACTGACCCGGGGCGGTCGCGCTGGCGAATCGCCGCAGCCGGTGCACCGTCTCGCCGCGCCTGCTAGAACATGCCCTTAAAGGCTCCTCTCGCGCGGAGCGGTTGGCGTCGCCATGCCTCTCGAACGCTTTCAGGCCCTGCTCGATGCGGGCCATATCACCCTCGACCCCCTGCAGCGCACGGCAGCCGAGCGCCTCGACACGCTCGCCCGTACACTGGAGCAGCAGCCCGTGCTGGCTGCCGAGCCACAGCGTGGCCTGCTCGGCCGGTTGCTCGGCCGGATGCCGGAGATCGTGCTCGGCACCAAGGGGATCTACCTCCACGGCGGCGTCGGGCGCGGCAAGTCGATGCTCATGGATCTTTTCCATGGTGCCGTGCGGATCGAGCAGAAGCGCCGGGTCCACTTTCACGCCTTCATGATCGACGTGCACCAGCGCCTGCACAGCCTGCGTCAGTCGAGCGGCAAGAGCGAGCCGTTGCAGGCCCTGGCCCAGAGCATCGCGGCGGAGACCCGGCTGCTCTGCTTCGACGAGTTCCACGTGGTCAACATCGCCGACGCGATGATTCTCGGCCGGCTCTTCGAGGGCCTCTTCAACGCCGGCGTGGTCGTCGTCGCCACCTCCAATTGGCCGCCGGACCGGCTCTACGAGGATGGCCTCAACCGCCAGCGCTTCCTGCCCTTCATCGAGCTCTTGAAGGAGCGCATGGACATCGTGGAGCTCGACGGCCCGGTCGACTACCGGCTCGAGCGGCTGCGCGATCTGCCCGTCTACCACTACCCGCTGGGGCCAGTCGCCGAACGGGCGCTGGCTGGCATCTTCACGGCCTTGGCGGAAGGCGTGGCGCCGGCGCCGGGTGAGGTCGAGGTCGGCACCCGCCGGCTGAGCGTGCCGCTCGAAGCCGGCGGCGTCGCCCGCTTCTCTTTCGACGATCTCTGCGCCAAGCCGCTGGGGCCGGCCGACTACCTGGCGCTCGGCCGACGCTTCCACAGCATCGTCCTCGACGCCGTGCCGCTGCTCACGCCCGACAAGCGCAACGAGGCCCGGCGCTTCATGACCCTGATCGACGCGCTCTATGAGAGCAAGGTGATGCTGTTCCTCGCTGCCGCCGCCCCGGCGCACGATCTCTACCCGGCGGGCGACGGCGCCTTCGAGTTCCAGCGCACGGCCAGCCGCCTCATGGAGATGCAGTCGAAGGAATGGCTCGAAGCCTGCCGAGAGCGCAAGGTCGATGACCCGCAAGCCTCGCTGGAAACCTTCGCCCTGACCAGCGATCTGAGCTAGCAGCCGGCCTGGCTGCCGCCGATGACCGCACGGCAACGGGTCTTGGCGCCCGGATCCGGCTCGCAGCACCCGAACCACCGGTCGACTCCGCCGAGCTCTGCGGAATTACCGGCCCAACCATCGGCCGCTTCACGCTCGTCTCACGCCGGTGCACCAGCCTCGGTCTCCAGGTAGAGAACTCGGGGGGCCATGACATGAAAGCGTTTCTCGTCGCCATCGTTGCTGTAGCCGTGATCTGCGCCACGCCGGGTCTTACGCTCACCGGCGTCGATGACGCCCAGCTGGTCGGCTGGTCGGCAGCCGCGCTGACCCTCCTGACCTTCGCGATGCGCTCGATGCTGGCTCTGCGCGTGACGGCCCTCGCGGCCAATCTCTGCTTCGTCAGTTATGGCGCGCTGATGGACCTGGCGCCGGTCCTGGCTCTTCACCTGCTGCTCATACCCTGTAATGCGCTTCGGCTTGCCGAGCTCGTCAAGGAGCGGCGTCATGTTGCGAGCGGCGGTGGCGCCACGACCGGTCTGGAGCCGTCGCGCTGACGCGAGCCCGATCCGAGAGAGGTGAGCGCCGACGATCCAACTCCCGTCGCCTCAAGCGCCGCAGAACTTCCAGCGCCCGATGTCGACATGAATGTGGTCGTGATGCGCCCGGTCGTGGCCGGGGGTCAGCACGACGTTGAAGTGACGGCAGGCTGCCAGGCTGAGGTCGCGCAGGAAGGCGGCCTCGTCGCGGGCGCCGCGCCAGCCCTGCTGAACGCTGACATAGCGGCCGGTGGCCGTGGTGAAGCCGGAGATGTCCAGCGCCTGGCCGGTGCTGTGCAGGCTCATGCGCCGCTGATTGCCGCTCATCCGCCGACAGCTATAGGAGCCGTAGTGATGGATCTGGGTGATCTCGCTGCCGAGGCGGCTCCTGGCCATCTGCTGCAGTTCGGGCTCGAAGCGCGCCCAGGCGAGCATCATCGGGCAGCTTGTGCGCAAGGCAGGCGTCATCTCGGCACTCGACGCGCTCACCACGACCGGCGCTGGGACCGTGCACGCCGAGCCGTCTGGTGCATCGGCCCAGTAGGTGAACGTGACCGGCTCGCGTTCCAGCGCGGCAAAGCAGGCACCCTGCTCGGTGGGCCAGGTGGTGACTCCGGTCCGGCTCGGCTCTCGCTTGGCGCAGGAAGCGACGGCGAGCGCCAAGACAACCAACAGCAGCGCCCGGCTGATCAGCCCGTCGGTTCCTGCAGGATGGCGGTCTCGGCGATCGGCAGATCGGGCTCTTTCACCGCCATCTTGCGCTGCCAGGCATAAAGCGCCAGGCCCAGGCCGACGCCGACGATATCGGTCAGCCAGCCGCCCGAGATCATCGAGAGCGCCGCGACCAGCAAGACTGCGCGGAGCAGGATGTTGGTGCGGCCGAAGAACCAGCCCTGAACGGCGGACGACAGCAGGAAGACGCCGAGGCACGCGGTGACGACGCTCTGCAGGATCAGCGGCCAGCTGCCGATCATCAGGAGCGTCGGGCTGTAGAAGAACATGAACGGCACGATGAAGGCGGCGAGGCCGAGCTTGAACGCGGTAATCGAGGTAGGCAGCGCCTTCGAGCCCGAGATCGCCGCACCGGCATAGGCGGCGAGCGCCACGGGCGGCGTGATCGCCGAGACCACGGCGAAATAGAAGACGAAGAAGTGGGCGACGAGTGGCTCGATGCCGAGGCGGATCAGACCGGGTGCCACCACCGAGGCGGCCACCGCATAGGCCGCCGTGGTCGGCATGCCCATGCCGAGCATGAGCGAGATGCCCATGGCAAAGAGCAGCGCCAGGAATTGGCTGGTGTCGGCGACCTGCAGCAGCATCGACGAGAAACGCAAGCCCACGCCGGTGAGGCCGATGACGCCGACGATAATGCCGGCGCAGGCGCAAACGGCGATCAGCTGCACCGCCATGGTCGAGGTGAGGTTGAGCGCTCTGACGATGCCGACAGGTCCGAGGCGATGCGGCGTCAGCCAGCTCACCACGATGGCGGCGACCAGCGAGAGCGTGCCGGCGCGGATCACCGAATAGCCCATGAAGAGTGCGGAGATGAGAATGATGATCGGGATGAAGAGGTAGACTTGCTTCACCAGATCGTTGAAGCGGGGCAGCTGGTCGCGGGGCAGGCCCTTCATGCCAGTGCGCTGCGCCTCGAGGTCGACCATGAAGTAGATCGAGATGAAGTAGAGGACGGCTGGAATGATCGCGGCGACGGCGATCTCGGTGTACCGGATGCCGGTCACCTCGGCCATGATGAAGGCGCCAGCACCCATAATCGGCGGCATGATCTGCCCGCCGGTCGAGGCCGCGGCCTCGATGCCGGCGGCACTCTTCGGTCGGTAGCCCACCCTCTTCATCAGCGGGATGGTGAGCGAGCCGGTGGCCACGACATTGCCGGCCGAGGTGCCGTTGATCATGCCCATCAAGCCGGAGGCGAAGATCGCCACCTTGGCGGGCCCGCCCCTGGCATGGCCGGCCGAGGCGAAGGCGAAATTGACGAAGTAGTCGCCGACCTTCGAGGCCTGCAGGAAGGCCGCGAAGCAGATGAAGAGGATGATGTAGGTCGACGACACGGCGACCGTCGGGCCGAGGATGCCGCTGTCGGTGTAGAGGTAGCTGAAGAAGCGTTCGGCGGTGTACCCGGTATGGGCGAGGAAGCCCGGCAGCCAGGGACCGATGAAGGCGTAGACGATGAAAACCGTGGCGATGATCACCAGCGCCAGACCGGCCAGCCGCCGCGTGCATTCGAGGATCAAGAGAACGCCCGCGAGCGAGATCAGGAAGTCCGGCTGGGTCGGCATGACCCCGGCGCGGAACTGCAGGGCTGCGAGGTTGAACAGGAGGTAGGCGGCCACGGCCGCTGCCGCCACGGCGGCGAGCCAATCGGCGATGTCGACCTTGTCGGTCCGTGCCGGCGCCAGCCAGCCGGCGATGATGGTGAGGATGGTGCCGGCGAGCAACGCCGGACCCGCGGCCGAGTAGAGCCAGGGGGGCGGGTTGGGGATGCCGATGAAGTCGCGCAGCAGGAACGGCACGAGCAAGGCGATCATCGATGGCACGATGAGGACAGCGCTGCCCCAGCGCATGGCGCGCAGGACCGGCTCCGGCAAGAAGCGACCGCTGTGCAGATCGCTCACGGGCAGGCTGTGCGCCATCAGCACGAAGCCGATCATTAGCCCGCCCGCGACATGCAGGATGCGAAACGTCCAGGTCTCCAACGGAAAGACGTTGAGGACCAGGAGATGGAAGACCGTATAGGCGACGCCGAACCAGAAGAGCGTCTGACCGCTCCAGCCGCTGAGCACCCGTTGATTGCCGACTGCCGGCTCATCGTCGGTGCCCGAAGCGACAATGACGTCGCGGTCGCTCGTTGATTCGGCGGCCGTCATGACGATCCTCCCGGAACTGGCAGCTTCTCCGCTCGCGAAGCGGCGGCTTGCTGCAGGAGCGGCGGGCGGGGACGTCCCCGCCCGCGTCGAGGCCTGATCAGCCTTCTTAGCCTTCGTATTCCTCGGGGATCAGCTCTGCTGGAATGTCGAAGCCCTTCTCCAGGTAGTACTGCACGGCACCTGGATGGAACGGCAGGAAGGTGTTGTGCACATAGTTCTCGGGCAGTGTCTCGGCGGCTGCCTGATGGATCTGCGTCATCCGATCCGGGTTATCGAGGACGACCTTCATCACCTCGTAGACGAAGCTCTGCGGCAGGTCCTTATGGGCCAGGCCGAAGTTCCACATCGCCACCGAGTGCTGCGGCTCGTGCTGCGTGCTGTAGGTGTCAGCCGGGATCTCGTAGGCGCTCACCGGGAACTGCTCGACGAGGATCGCCTGCTCTTCCTCGGTGAACGCGAAGATGTTCACCGGGTTTTGTGCCTCGAGCTCGCTGAAGGCGGCGATCGGCAGGCCGGCGCAGAACGCGAAAGCGTCGATCAGACCGTCCTTGACCTGGCCGGCGAGATCCGAGGCGCCACCGAACTGGTCGTTGGTCTCGACTCCGAGCGCATCGTAGTACTGCGGCCAGTAGGTGCCGCAGGTGCCGCCACGCGGGCCGTTGCCGGTCGTCTTGCCGGCGAGATCGCTGATCGAGGCGATGCCGCTCGACTCGAGCGCGATCACCTGGAAGGGCGTCTGGTACATCGGGAACGTGGCGCGCACGTCCTTCATCTCGACGCCAGGTGCTATCGGGCTGTTGCCGTCCCAGGCTTCCCGCGCCGGACCCAGCGTGGCCATCGCCATCTGGATGTCGCCGGCCTGGGTCAGAGCGAAGTTCTGCACCGGGCCGCCGGTCACCTCGGAGCTGGTCGGCACATCCAGCATCTCCTGGATCATTCCGGCCCAGCCGGCGCCATAGATGAAATACGTGCCGCCCTGCGACGCCGTGCCCACCATGATCGACGACGGCCAATCATCGCGATCCTGCGCATCGGCAGCCGGCGACCCGAGTGTAACGGCGCCGGCCAGAGCCAACACGCCGAGTCCGGTCATGCACCACTTGTACATTTGTTCCCTCCCTGGGAAATAGTTACGCCGCCAGAACAGACGACCTTGTTGCATCTCTCTTAGCGAGCCAAGTCGATGATGCAACAGTGCACCGTTGACGTTGGGCCCTGGAGTAGTCGCGTCAATCCGTCGCGTTCAGCAACGCCTCGAGGAAGTCGGTAACCGGTTTCGCGGACCAGTCGGCAAAGCCGGCATGGCGAAACACCTCGTTGCCCTCGGCGTCGACGACGATGGTGATCGGCAGCCCGGTGACGTCGTAAGGTTCGCTCACTGCCATGACCGGGTCGCGGAGGATTTCCAAACCCTCGGCGCCAGCCTCGGCCGTGAACGCACGCAGGCTGTCCGGTCCCGCTCGATCCATGGCGACCGTCAGCACCTGCAGCGAGCGGTCGGCAAAAGCCTCGTCGAGCGCCGCCAAGGTCGGCATTTCGCGCTTGCAGGGCGCGCACCAGGTGGCCCAGAAGTTCAGGACGGTGACCTCGCCATTGGTCAGCCGTGCCTGGAGATCGACCGGGAGGCCTGCGAGATCCTGGACGATCGCCGACGGCACCGCTACCGGTGCGGCGGCCACGGGCTCGATCGCTTCGGCCGGCCCGGCGAGCTGGAAGCCGAGCATCAAGGCCGCTGCAAATGCTGACGCGTGCTGCATCGCCGGCTATCTCCCGAGTGAAGACGAGGAACACCAAGGTCGTGTCGAACAACGATTGGCCACGATGACAACGAAGACCGAGACGGAACGAGGAACCGCCGAGAATCGCGAGGCCTCCGGGGCCCGCAACCTCTGGGGCGGCCATTTCGCGTCCGATCCGGCACCGTTGATGGCGAAGATTAATGCGTCGATCGGCTTCGACAAGCGGCTCTGGCCTCACGACATCGTGGGCTCGAAGGCGCATGCAAAGATGCTCGCGGCGCAAGGCATCATCACCGACGCCGACCGCGACGCCATACTGGCAGGCCTGGCATCGATCGCTGACGAGATCAGCGCCGGCAAATTCGACTTCGATCCGGCGCTCGAGGACATCCACCTCAATATCGAGGCCAGGCTCACCGACGCCATCGGCGAGCCCGGCCGGCGCCTGCACACCGCCCGCTCGCGCAACGACCAGGTGGCGACCGACTTCAAGCTCTTCGTCCGCGACGCCATGGACCGCAGCGCCGGCCTCCTGTCGACCCTTGCCCACACGATTTCGTACATGTCCGAGCAGCACGCCGCGACCGTGATGCCCGGCTTCACGCATTTGCAGGCAGCGCAGCCGGTGACCTTTGGCCATCATCTGCTGGCCTATGGCGAGATGCTGATGCGCGACATCTCGCGGTTCACCGATGCCAGGAAACGGCTCAACGAGTGCCCGCTCGGTGCCGCCGCACTCGCCGGCACCAGCTTTCCCATCGATCGCGAGGCGACCTCGGTCGAGCTCGGCTTCGACCGGCCGGCGGCGAACTCCATCGACGCCGTCTCGGATCGCGATTTCGCCCTCGACTACCTGGCGGCGGCGGCGATCACCGCGGTCCATCTGTCGCGGCTCGCCGAGGAGCTGGTGCTCTGGTCGACGCCGCAGTTCGGCTTCGTCAAGATGGCCGAGGCCTTCACCTCCGGCAGCTCCATCATGCCGCAAAAGCGCAACCCCGACGCCGCCGAGCTGGTCCGCGGCAAGAGCGGCCGCGTGCTCGGCCATCTACACGCGCTCATGGTCACCTTGAAGGGCCTGCCGCTCGCCTATTCAAAAGACATGCAAGAGGACAAGGAGGGCGTCTTCGATGCCGTCGACACGCTCGAGCTCTGTCTCGCCGCAACCACCGCCATGCTGGCGTCGATGACCGTCGAGCCTGAGCGGATGCGCGCCGCCGCCGGCGTCGGCTACACGACGGCCACCGACCTCGCCGACTGGCTGGTTCGGGCCAAGGGCACGGCCTTCCGCGACGCCCACGGTATCGCCGCTCGCGCGGTCAAGGCAGCCGAGGCGCAAGGCTGCGAGCTGCACGAGCTGGACGGCGCGACGCTGGCGGCAATCGATCCCCGGCTGGACAGCGAGGTCGGCCAGCTCTTGGATGTCGACGCCTCGGTGGCGAGCCGCACCAGCTTTGGTGGCACCGCACCCGCGCGGGTGCGGGCAGCAGCACAAACGCTCCGGGAACGGCTGGCCGGCCTCGAGCAAGCGGGCCTGCCGTCGTGAGCCGCCGGCCGGCGCGGCATCGGCGCTGGTGCCTGCTGCTGGTGCCCATATTGCTGCTGCTCGCGGCTTGTGGTCGCGACGGGCCGCTGCGCTTGCCGGACCCGCCGCCGGCTGACCCACCTGCATCGGAAGCCGAGAGCGAAACGCCATGACCGCGTTTGGCTACCGTGATGGCCGGCTGACCTGCGAGGCCGTGCCGCTGGACGCGATCGCAGCTAAGGTCGGCTCGCCCGTTTACGTATACTCGGCCGGTGCAATGCGCGACCGCCTGCGCGCCTATCAGGCCGCCTTCGCCGATCGCCCGGCGCTCTTCTGCTATGCCGTCAAGGCGAACAGCAACCTGGCGGTCATCCGCACGCTGGCCGCTGCCGGCGCCGGCGCTGACACTGTCTCCGGCGGCGAGATCGAACGCGCGCTCGCGGCCGGCGTGCCGCCGTCGAAGATCGTCTTTGCCGGGATCGCCAAGACAGACGACGAGATCCGCATGGCGCTGCGTCTCGGCATCATGCAGCTCAATGTCGAATCCGTGCCCGAGCTCCTGCGCATCTCGGCCGTCGCCGCCGAGCTCGAGACCACGGCACCGGTCGCGTTTCGCATCAACCCGGATGTCGATGCCGGCACCCACGACAAGATCTCGACGGGCCGCAAGGAGGACAAGTTCGGCATCCCGCTCGCCGACGCGGCCTCTCTCTACAGCATGGCGATGAGCCTGCCGGGCATCGAGCCGATCGGCCTGCATCTGCATATCGGCTCGCAGATCACCACGCTCGACCCCTTTGCCCTGGCCTATGCCCGGGGCATCGACCTCTTCAAGACGATACGCGCGAGCGGCATCCCGCTGCGCCGGCTCGATCTGGGCGGCGGCTTCGGCGTTCGCTATCGCAATGAGGAGCCAGTGCCGCCCGCGGCCTTCGCCAACTTGGTCAAGGGTCTCGTCCAGGGCCTGGATGCGGAGCTCGTGTTCGAGCCGGGCCGGGCGCTGGTTGCCGAGGCCGGCGCTCTGGTGGCGAGCGTCATCTATCGTAAGGAAAGCGGCGGGCGTCGCTTCCTCGTGCTCGATGCCGGGATGAACGTCTTGATCCGCCCAGCCCTCTACGGTGCCTGGCACGAGGTGCTGCCGCTCGACGAGCCGCCACCCTCGGCGCCGCTGCTGCCAATGGATGTGGTGGGCCCGATCTGCGAAAGCAGCGATATCTTCGGTCGAGATCGTCCCTTGCCTTTGCTCGAGTCCGGCGACCGGGTCGCGTTTCTTTCCGCCGGCGCCTATGGCGCGGTGATGGCATCGCACTATAATTCAAGGTGGAGTGCCGCCGAGGTGCTGGTCGACGGCGATCGCTGGGCAGTGGTCAAGCCGGGCCAACCGCCGGCGGCACAGTTTGCGGACGAGACAATGCCGTCCTGGCTGGAGCCGGTGCCGGGTTGACGCCGCGCCAAAGTGCTCCAGGCGTTGGGGCCGGGCGTTAGCTCGGGTCCGGCCTGAAGCAGAGTGGAAAGGTGAGCGCATGGCCGATCGCGCCAACCCGATGGAGAGCAGGGCTTTCGGGCGAAAGCTCTGGCTTGCCCGGGCGACCCTGGCGTTCGAGCGGCTCTACCCGGCACTCTTCCCCGTCCTTCTGATCGCCGCCGGCTTCGTTCTCGCCAGTCTCTTCGATCTTTGGGCGTCGGTGCCGGTGTGGCTGCACGGTCTCTGCCTCCTTGGCTGCGTCGCCGGCGCTGCTTTCTGCCTCTTCCGTGCGCGCCGGGCGTTCGCCTGGCCGTCACGCGATGCCGGCCTCGCCAAGCTCGAGCGCGACAGTGAGGCCAGCCATCAGCCGCTGCGCATGCTCGAGGACCGACTGCCCGAAGGCCCACGAGATCCGATGACGGGTGCGCTCTGGCAGCGGCATCGCGAGCGTGTGCTGGCCGCACTCAGCCGGATTCGCCTCGCACCACCCCGCTCCGCCATGCCGGCCCTGGATCCTTGGGCCGGGCGGGCGCTGGTCGTGCTGCTGCTGGTCGTCGGCGCGGTCGAGGCACGTGGCGAGATCGGCGAGCGCCTGTTGCGCGGTCTGACGCCCGGCACCGCCGTTGCTGCCGTCGAGCTGCCGGTCGAGGTGACCATGTGGGTGACGCCGCCGACCTATACGCGGCGGCCGCCGCTGACGATCGAGCAGACCCGGCGAATGACGCAGCTGGACGTCCCGAGTGGCAGCGAGACCGTCGTCCAGCTGCATAATCTAGGTCCGAACGACGAGGTCAGGCCGGCGATCCGCTTCAACGGTGCCGAGCAGGAGCTGGTGCCGCTCGGTGAGCAGAGTGCCGAGGTCCGCCTCGGCCTGGATACGGCAGGCGTGCTCGAGGTCGTGCCGGCCACCGGCGAGACGCTGGCCAGCTGGCAGATCGTCGTGCTGCCCGACCTGCCGCCATCGATTGGCTTCTCGGCGCCACCCGGCGCCACGCATCGCCATGTGCTCGAGGTCGCCTACGAGGCGAGCGACGATTATGGGCTGCGCAAAGCTGTGCTGGATTTTGCCCTGGTCGGCAGGCCGAGCGAGTCCGACAGCACCGTTCTGGCTGAGCCAGCACGGTCACCCAAGACGCTCGCAAGCACGGCCTATGCCGATCTCACGGCACACCCGTTGGCCGGCCTCGAGGTCGAGCTGCAGCTGGTGGCGACCGACGGGCTCGGCCAGCAGGGTGCCAGCGAAACGCTGCGCATGGTGCTGCCCGAGCGGCAGTTCGAGCACCCGCTCGCCCGTGCCGTGGTGGCCGAGCGCAAGCGTCTGGTGCGCGAGCCGCAGCAGCGAGGCGAGGTCGTCGCCAAGCTCGATCGGCTGGCCGAGACCGACCTCGCGGAGCAGGCCGGAACGGCAGTCCAGCTGGGCCTCGCCGTTGCGACCTCGCGGCTCCGGCAAAGCACCGATGCTGCCGAGCGGCGCTCGGTCGTGGACATGCTCTGGGAGCTGGCACTGCTGATCGAGGAGGGAACGCTCTCGGTTGCCGAGCGGTCGCTCAGAGAAATCCAGGAGGCGTTGCAGCGGGCGCTCGAGGAAGGTGCGCCCGAGGAAGAGCTGCAGGCCCTGATGGACGAGCTGCGCGAGGCCATGGACCGCTATCTCGAGGAGCTGACCCGACAAGCGTTGCAGCAATGGCAGAACATGCCAGAGGGCATGCAGATGCAGCCGATCGACCCGTCGCAAATGGTCGATCGCCAGGAGCTGCAGGAGATGCTGGATCGCGCCGAGGAGATGATGCAAGGCGGTGCGCGCGATCAGGCGCAGGCGATGCTCGAGCAGCTGCAACAAATGCTCGAGAACCTGCAAGCCGGTGTGCCGCAGATGCAGCCCAATCCGGGTGAGCAAGCCTTGTCGGATCTCCAGCGGATGATCGAGCTGCAGCAGAACCTGCTGGATCGCAGCTATCAGATGCAGCAAGGCCAGCCGGGCGAGAGTGGCGAGCAAGGCCAGCAAGGAGAGGCGGGGCAGCAGGGCCAGATGGGTGAGGGCGCTGGTCAACAAGGTGCTGGCCAGGCCGCGGCGGAGCAGGACGCGCTGCGTCGCGCGCTGGGCGAGCTCATGCGGCGCATGGGCGAGGCCGGCATGGACCTGCCGCGGGCGCTCGGCCAGGCGGAGATGCAGATGCGCGGCGCCCGCGATGCGCTGGGCGAGGGCCAGCCCGGTGCGGCGGTGCCACCGCAGGGCAGCGCCATCGACTTGATGCAGCAAGGCGGGCAAGCGATGCTCGACCAGATGCGCGAGCAGATGGCAAACCAGCCCGGCGGCGAGGGTTTCGGCCCGCCGTCAATGGCCGGTCAGCGCGATGGCCGCGATCCGCTCGGCCGCGCCCAGCGCAACGACGGCGGTTGGGACAGCGACGGCACGAACGTGCCGGAGCGACACGATCTCGGCCGCGCCCGCGACGTGCTGGAGGAGCTGTATCGCCGGTCCCGCGATCTCGGCCGGCCGCAACACGAGCTCGACTATATCGACCGGCTGCTCGAGCGGTTCTGACGACCAACCCCAACATACGTTCGACATGTCCGAAATCGTGTGGGCTCACTTAATCGCCGCCTAGCAGGCTGCTTCTGTGGTTGCCGCCCGTAGTGCAAGAGGTTTCTCTCCAAACGGTGTGTGATCGAGTGCGGTCTTCTGTGAGGCCTTGGTGATGCGGCGCTTCACAGGCCGCGGGCCGGTATGGTGATCAGCGGATCGGGTCCTATCTGAAAACGAGCTCTATGGCTCGCAGCAGCCTGCTGGTTCTCCCGATCCGGATCTGTTCGTCTTCGGATCGTCGCGTCTCGCCGCCGGTCACGGACTGTCCTGCCATGCATGGGTCTCATGCGCGGCCTCCCGCGCCGGATCCGAAAATCTCCTTCTTCGTCAGCATCGCCCAGATCTGCCGCGCCATCTTGTTGGCCAAGCGATTGCCACCAGCATCCGGGGTTTCGCAGCATCAGGCGGGCAG
The DNA here is from genome assembly GCA_942491185.1 of uncultured Alphaproteobacteria bacterium. GTDB lineage: Bacteria > Pseudomonadota > Alphaproteobacteria > Geminicoccales > Geminicoccaceae > SLRI01. The sequence goes on from CALOAB010000021.1 coordinate 158,839, forward strand.
CCACGAGCCCTGGGGATCGTCCGGCGCGAGCACCCCAACCGCGACATTCACCGATGATCAGGAGGCGGCGAATGTCGGCCTGGCCGCCTTTGACACCCGCCCCAGCCGTTCCTTACGCCGGTGGCGTGCTGACGTGGGCCGAGCCAGGAGGCGAAGTCTCGGCCGCTCCGAAGGTGGCCATATCCGGCGCGAAAGCCTCGATCGCCAGCGCGGTCAGCGCCCCACGCCGCATCGTTTGCAACCGCCGCGCTTGTCGGTCTGTGCGGCAATGGCTTGGCGTTCTCGTCTGGCGTCGATGGCCGTCTGCTCGGCGATCTGCGCCATAGATCCCGGCATTCTCGCGGACGAGCGCCGGCAGATCGCTGTGCTCGACGTCGAGGATCGCCGCGACGCCTCGAGCTGGCCATCCTGCGGCACGACATGGCGTATTCGTAGAGCACGTGCGAAGCGCGTTCACGAGCTCGGTGCGCTGGTGACCGGCGCTCGCGGCCCGAAACAACACGGCGCGGGCCTGTGGTCCCCTCTTCGGGGCGACGAGCGCATTCGGGGCGCTGTGCGGCGATGACGATCGCCTCGGCGTGGCCGCATCGTTTTTGGCGTTACGAGGGGCGCAATATTGCGGCGCGATAGCTTCACCGCATGGCCGAGCCTGATCATCTCCCGCGCCCAATAGGGCACTTCGCAGGCTTCGAACCACACCGGAGCTCTTCCGACGCAAAACCCCCGGCAGGAACCCACATGCCCCTCATCGAGGCACCGTGCAGCTGGAAAACTTCCAGCGCGGAGCTGGGAGGGGGCACTGAAGAAGTCCTGGCGGTGTGCAGGCTTTGGTGATTCGTTGTCGTCGAACGGCGGAGGGCACGATGCGCGGCGTGGCCGCTCGAAACGGCAGCCTGTTTTCGTATGTCGACCTCGAGGCGCGGGTGCCACCCGCGCATCCGCTTCGGGTGATTCGACGGATCGCCGACGCTGTGCTGGCCGGGATGTCGCGTCAGTTCGCTGCAGCCTACGCACCACTCGGGCGGCCTTCGATCGCGCCGGAGAAGCTGCTGCGGGCGCTGTTGCTGCAAGCGCTCTACACGATCCGTTCGGAGCGCCAGCTCATGGAGCGCATCGATTTCGATCTCTTGTTTCGCTGGTTCGTCGGCCTCGGCATCGACGATGCGGTATGGGACGCATCCACCTTCGCGAAGCAGCGGGATCGCTTCCTCGAGATGGATGCGGCGGCGGAACTGCTGGCCGGCGTGGTCAATCATCCCGACGTGCGCCGGCAAATGAGCCGCGACCACTTCTCGGTCGACGGCACGCTTATTGATGCCCCTCCGCGGCCTGCTGGCCGCGTCTCCTTCGGAGATCGGATCGAAGGCCTCCTGGCCTTCGATGGGCCTCGATGAAGAGCTTCAAGCCGAAAGATGACCCCAGTGGCGACGGCCCCGACGCCGGCCGCAACGCCGAGCGTGATTTCCACAGGCAGAAGCGGTCCAACGAGACACACGCGTCGACCACGGACCCCGACGCCCGGCTCTACAAGAAGGCGGATGGCCAGCCGAGCCGGCTGTGCTTCATCGGCACGGCACTGATGGAGAACCGCAACGGTCTCGTGGTGGACGGCTGTCTGACGCGGGCTGCGGGTGTATCAGAGTGCCTGGCCGGGATCGATCTGGCCGACGCGCACATCTCCAAGGGCGGTACGCTCGCCGGCGACAACGGCTTCGACACAGCCGACTTCGTGGCCGAGCTCCGCAATCGCCGGATCACCCCGCACGTCGCTCAGAACGCCTACGACACCGGCAAGGCGAAACGCCGGTCCAACATCGACGGACGCACCACCCGCCACGCCGGCTACGCCGCCAGCCAGAAATGCCGCAAGCGCATCGAGGAGATCTTCGCCCGCCATGGTCTCCTGACCATGGCCCTTTCAGGGATGGATCGCTGCGCTGCTGCGCGCGATGGCTGAAGACGGTCGGGGCTTGGCGCAAGCCGCGGTTCCGAGGCCTGGACCGCACCGCCCACGGCTTCAATTTGGCACTCGCCGCCTACAACCTCGCCCGAATGCCCAAGCTCCTCGTCGCCGAGGGCGCATGATGGTGAGCGCACGACCGAGTTCAACGGTCGAGGCGGCGCCGAGGGTCGGTCTGAGCGTGCTGCAGCGCCCACGCCGAACGCTGCCACAGCGTTCGACGGGCTGTGCCCGCCGTTACCAGCCAACCAAACTCACCCGCGAGCACCAACAGACGCCTCGGCGACGCCTTTTTTCAGCAGCCTGTTAGGGCCTAAACCCAAATGACATATCAAATGTTGGGGGATTTTTTTCGGTCATGTCCGCATTCTGCGTTGGTCATGCGCCGACCATGGCGTTCCACGGGTCCTCTCGCTGCTGTCGTGCGATGAACCATGCCAGATAGCCGTCGAGATATCGGGTTGCAGGTCCTCTGAAGGGCCGGAAGAAGTCCTTGAACGCCGCATGGAGCTGGTTGACCGTTTGGATGTGGAAGGCGCCGTCGACGACGCGCGGTCCGCGCTTGGCCGGGATCGCGTGGTGGGTGATGCCTTTGGCGCTGGCGAAGGTGGCGAAGGCCGGATCGCCGTCGGAGCAGAGCACCACGTCACGACGCAACGCGGGATCGAGCGCCGCGAGCAGCCTGGTGGTGGCATGGTCCTCCAGCCGGCCGGCGCGCTCGACCTTCGCCAGCACCGGTACCCGCCACCGGCTGGCGCCGAGCGGCAGGGGCAGGCCGCGCCGGCGCCATTCGCGCCAGGTCGGGCGCGGCGGATTCGGAAAGGCCTGCGGGTCCCGGGTATACCGGACCCATTCGCGCGAGCCCTTTCGAGACTCGCGGCGCGTGGTCTGGTCGGCCTCGACCACGCCGCCCAGCGGTCCCGCCGCACGCTCCAGCGCGGCGACGATGCGCCAGCGCCAGACCGTTGTCTTGTCGAGCCTGTGCCGTTCTGCGAGCCGCCGACACAGGGAGGGACGGACGGCGCAGATCATGTCGCGCACCACCTCGCGAAACGCCTCGGGGCGACGCAGTCCGGCGAGCGGCGAGCCCGCCGAGGCCGAGCAGGTGCGCCCGCAGGCGCGGCAGCGCAGCCGCCGCAGCCCGCGCCGATCCACGCCCCAGCGCCCGAGCGCCTCGGCCCCGCAGCGCGGACAGGCGCGCATCGCCGCGGCGCGCCGGTCGAGCCCGGCCAGCACCTCCGTTCGAGCGCCGAGGCCGGCCAGCCGGGCCTCGATCTCGCTCACCTGCCGCGGCGACAGGCGGTGAAGGCCAGCGCAGAGGCGGCGAAAGCGGACCGGATCCATAGAACACCTCGCGAAACCGGTGAATGTTCGTCCTATGTTCCGCGACCGTGCGTCATCATCAACACACAATGCGGACGTGGCCACTTCTTCTTTAGGCTTGTGTAAATTGCAAGATGAGTGGCAATATTTTCTGGCTAAGCGACGACATTTTGTCTTTAATTTGGCCGATATCTTCAAAAAATCATCCAGATCACCGGCGTTTTGGTGACCGACGTGTCATCGGAGATATTGTCTATGCGCTGTAGCCCGGCTGCCGTTGGCGCGATAGACGGCGTGAGTACGGGCTGCGGACAACGATTTACAATTGCCGATGCCGTCGCGAGACTTGGCAACAGAGACTCACGACACTGACCAAAGCCGGGAATCTCGGTGGCACGGTTGCCGTCGACAAAACCTATGTGAAGAGCCACCGCTCGGCTGCCGGCGTCCCCCAAGAAAATTGGGACAGGATCAGGCGATTGATGTCTCTCGGGGCGGCCGGTCGACCAGAGTCAATATCGCTGCTGATCTCATCGGCCGGCCGATCGTCATCCAGATGCCCCCCGGTCATCACAGCGATAGTCGGAGCGCCTTGGTGCTGCTCTCCACGTTTGGCGCCGGCAAGCGCTTCATCGCCGACCACGCCTGCGACGCTGACGCTCTGCCACAAAGGTTGCGCTACAGTGGCATCAGGTCGGTCATTCCGGGCAAACAGAACCGCATCGTCAAAAATTGCCATGACAAAGACCCGTACAAGCAAAGCTGGCGCATCGAGGCGGCGATCGGCCGACAAAAAGACTTCCGTCGCGTCACCACACGCCATGACAAGCTCGCCCGGACAGTTCGCGACACCGTTGCTCTCGCTGCTATCGACATGTTCTGGCTGTGATCGGGTGCAGAGACTCATCGCCTCCTTCGACGGCTGAGAAATCTTGAATTCATCCGTTTAGTTGGGCGCTTGCACCCGAAAACGCGCGGGTGAGCGCTCGCCAACCCGCTGGTTTTCGTGCCCGTTGACTGACCGGGCGGGGGCTATCGGCCTGTACTTTCTGCATCGCAGCAAACACGATGAGCCGGCACCTGTCAGGCGAGCGTGGGGTTTGCGGCAAAAGCCGCAATACGGCGTCTCGACCGCACGGGGCATGGCTTTCTTGGGCCATCCTTGTCGACAGTTCTGAGCCAATCGTGGCGCTCGTTGCAGGTCGTCGACGGCGCCGTTTGCGACCTGCGACCTTGCAAGCAGGCGCCTTTTTGCCGCGCTGCACTGGCGTGCTGCAGCGCAGAATGCTATTCGGCTTGTTACAAGAATCACGAGCGCAGCGTCATGCTGTGCTGCACGATCGCTCGATCAGCGGGCGATCTCTGGACCATTGGGGTGGAGCCGGCGGGTGCAGGATATTCTCGACAAGCTAGAGGCCAACCGCGAGGGCGCGCGGCAGGGGGGTGGGGAGCGGCGCATCGCAGCCCAGCATGGCCGCGGCAAGCTGACCGCGCGCGAACGGGTCGATTTGTTGCTCGACCCGGGCTCGTTCGAGGAAAGCGACATGTTCGTCGAGCATCGCTGCGTGGAGTTCGGCATGGCCGAGCAGCATGTGCCGGGCGACGGTGTGGTTACCGGCCAGGGCACGGTCAATGGCCGGCTGGTCTTCGTCTTCAGCCAGGATTTCACCGTGTTCGGCGGCTCGTTGTCGGAGAGCCATGCGGCCAAGATCTCCAAGGTGATGGACCGCGCCATGGACGTCGGCGCGCCCATTATCGGCATCAACGACTCCGGCGGTGCGAGGATCCAGGAGGGGGTGGACTCGCTCGCCGGCTATGCCGAGGTCTTCGTCCGCAACGTCAAGGCATCCGGCGTCATTCCGCAGATCAGCGTCATTGCCGGCCCATGCGCCGGCGGTGCCGTTTACTCGCCGGCGATGACCGACTTCATCTTCATGGTCAAGGACAGCTCCTACATGTTCGTGACCGGACCCGAGGTGGTCCGCACGGTCACCAACGAGGTGGTGACCCAGGAGGAGCTGGGGGGTGCCTCGACCCAGACCCGCAAGTCCGGCGTCGCCGACCTCGCCTTCGAGAACGATGTCGAGGCGATGGCCGAGCTGCGCCGGTTCGTCGACTTCCTGCCCTCGTCCAATCTCGAGAAGCCGCCATCCTGGCCGACCGAGGATCCGATCGAGCGGGACGATTTCTCGCTCGACACGCTGGTACCGGCCAATCCCAACCAGCCCTATGACATGCAGGAGCTGATCCGCAAGGTCGTCGACGAAGGCGATTTCTTCGAGCTGCAGCCGGACTATGCAGGGAACATCCTCACCGGCCTCGCCCGGATCGGCGGCTCGACCGTTGGCATCGTCGCCAACCAGCCCTTGGTGCTCGCCGGCTGTCTCGATATCGACAGCGCGCGCAAGGGCGCCCGCTTCGTCCGCTTCTGCGATTGCTTCAACATCCCGATCGTGACCTTCGTCGACGTTCCGGGCTTCCTGCCGGGCACCAGCCAGGAATATGGCGGCATCATCAAGCATGGGGCGAAGCTGCTCTACGCCTTCACCGAGGCCACGGTGCCCAAGGTCACCATCATCACCCGCAAAGCCTATGGCGGCGCCTATGTCGTGATGAGCTCGAAGCATCTCGGTGGCGACGTCAACTATGCTTGGCCCACCTCCGAGATCGCCGTGATGGGTCCGAAGGGTGCCGTCGAGATCATTTTTCGCAGCGACATGGACGACCCGGCCAAGATCGAGGCGCGCACCGAGGAGTATCGCGAGCGCTTCGCCAGCCCATTCGTCGCGGCGCATCGCGGCTTCATCGACGACGTGATCATGCCGCACGGCACCCGTCGCCGTATCGGCTATGCGCTCCGCTGGCTGCAAGGCAAGCACACCCAAAAGCCGTGGCGCAAGCACGGCAACATTCCGCTCTGAGTCATGCGCATGCGTGCCGCTCATGGTTCATCTTCATTTCAGGCCTACCGGCCTTCGGCCGACGCGCGGTCGAGGCTGATTCTCGGGGGCTAGCAGCGTGTTCGACAAGATCCTGATCGCCAATCGAGGCGAGATCGCATGCCGGGTCATCCGGACCTGCAAGAAGCTCGGCATCAAGACCGTCGCGGTCTGCTCGGCGGCCGATGCGCGAGCGTTGCACGTCAAGCTCGCCGACGAGAACGTGCTGATCGGCCCGGCGCCGGCGGCCGAGAGCTATCTCAAGATCGACAAGATCGTCGAGGCCTGCCGCGCCACGGGTGCGCAAGCCGTGCATCCGGGCTACGGCTTCCTTTCCGAGAACGCCGCGTTCGCCGAGGCGCTGGCCGCCGAGGGTATCGTCTTCATCGGCCCGCCGGTCGGCGCCATCCAGGTGATGGGCGACAAAATCGAGAGCAAGCGGCTGGCCCGCGAGGCCGGCGTCTCGACCGTGCCGGGCACGCTCGAGGCGATCGCCGATCCCGAGCAGGCGCGCCGCATCGCTGATGAGATCGGCTATCCGGTCATGCTCAAGGCCTCGGCCGGCGGTGGCGGCAAGGGCATGCGCATCGCCATGAGTGCGGGCGAGCTGGCCGATGGTCTCGAGCGGGCCCAATCGGAAGCGCGCTCCTCCTTCGGCGACGACCGCGTGTTCATCGAGAAATTCGTCGAGGAGCCCCGCCATATCGAGATTCAGGTGCTCGCCGATAAGCACGGCAACACGCTCTATCTGGGCGAGCGGGAATGCTCGATCCAGCGACGCCATCAAAAGGTGATCGAGGAGGCGCCGTCGCCGTTTCTCGACGCTGCGACGCGTCGTGCCATGGGCGAGCAGGCGGCCGAGCTGGCCCGCGCCGTCGACTACCATTCGGCAGGCACGGTCGAGTTCATCGTCGACCGAGAGCGCAATTTCTATTTCCTCGAGATGAACACCCGGCTGCAGGTCGAGCACCCGGTCACCGAGTTGGTCACCGGCCTCGACCTCGTCGAGCAGATGATCAGGGTCGCCGCCGGCGAGGCGCTCGGCTTCGACCAGGCAGCCGTCAAGCTCGACGGCTGGGCGATCGAGGCGCGTGTCTATGCCGAGGATCCAACCAGGGGCTTCCTGCCGTCGACGGGGCGGCTCAGCACCTATCTGGAGCCGCGGGGCGCCGGCATTCGGGTCGACAGCGGAGTCGTCGAAGGTGGCGACGTGACCCTGCACTACGACCCGATGATCGCCAAGCTCTGCGCCTTTGCGGCCGATCGTGCCGGAGCCACGGAGCGGCTGATCGAGGCGCTCGACAATTTCGTTATCGAGGGTCCGGCGCACAATCTCTCGTTCCTCAATGCCGTGCTCAGCAACCCGCGCTTCGCCGAGGGTCGGCTGACCACCAACTTCATCGCCGAGGAGTATGGCGAGAAATTTTCGACGCCCGAGCTGGAGACGGCCGACGAGCGGCGGCTGGTGGCCATGGCCGGTGCCATGCGCGCCCGCCAGCTCACCCGCGCGCAGCAAATCAGCGGCCAACTTCCCGGCTTGGCGCTGACGCCGCCCTCGGCCTTCGTCGCCTATGTCGGCGAGACCGCCTATCAGGTCGAGGCGGTCGAGCGTGATGGCGCTTATGCGGTGACCCTCGATGACGGGCCTGCCGTCGAGCTGGTGCTGCACTGGCGGCCCGGCCTGACGTTGGCCCGGGCGAGCATCGACGGCGAGATGATCGCGGCCGGCTGTCGCCGACTGCCCGAGGGGTTCGCCCTCACCCACCGGGGTGCCGCCGTGCAGATCATGGTGCGGCGCCGACTGGCCCACGAGCTCGCCATGCTGATGCCGGAGAAAGTGCCGGCCGACACCTCGAATCTCCTGCTATCGCCGATGCCCGGCATGATGGTCTCCGTCGACGTCGAGGTTGGGGAGGAAGTGAAAGCCGGCCAGACGCTCTGCATCCTCGAGGCGATGAAGATGGAGAACGTGCTCAAGGCCGAGCGGGATGCGACCGTTGCCACGGTCGACGTCGCCGCACGCGACACGGTGAGCGCCGATCAGGTCTTGATGACCTTCGAGTAGCGCTCACCCGGAGCCCGTCCGAACGGGATGCTCACCCTATCCCGACGCCCGGAGGCGAAGTGATCGACGCCCGCGCAGCTGCTTCAGCCGCGATGATCGGTTGGCGGTAGCCGTTTCGCGGCCGACGCACTATAGCTCCCGCCACACTTTCACTTGCGGACGATTCTGTCCGACCAATCCTGGGAGGAAACGCCTTGCGGCGCCTATTGTTGACTACTCTTCTCGTGCTCGGCCTGCCAGCTGCAGCGATGGCCGACACGCTTGCTGCGATCGCGGAGCGCGGGACCGTTCGTCTCGGTGTGCGGGCCGACGCCACGGCCTTCTCGTTCACCGATACGCTGGGCGAGCCGGCCGGCTACACGGTCCAGCTCTGCCGCGCCATCGCCGCCGACCTCAAGAACGAGCTCGGTCTTGCGGAGCTCGCCATCGAGTATGTCGAGGTGACGACCGACGATCGTTTCCAGGCGATCCAGGATGGTCGTATCGATATGCTTTGCGGTGCCACCACCGTGACGCTCGGGCGCCGCGAGATGGTCGACTTCTCCTCGCCGACCTTCATCACCGGCATGGGCGTGCTCTACCGTGATGGCGGCCCCGCCTCATTTGCCGAGCTCGAAGGCAAGACAATCGGCTTGCGCCAGGGCACGACGACCGAGGACGTGCTCGAGCGTGAGCTGACGGCGATCGGCCTCACCGCGACCTTCGAGAGCTTCGATAGCCACCAGGCCGGCGTCGAGGCGCTCCGCGATGGCACGATCGATGGCTATTTCGCCGATCGGGCCATCTTGATCTTCCTCTATCTGTCCAGCGAGGAGAACGAGACGCTCGTCGTCAGCGAGCGGCTGTTCACGCACGAGGTCTATGCCATCGGCCTGCCGCATGGTGACTCGGCCTTCCGGCTCGCGGTCGATGCGGCGCTCAGCCGGATCTACCAGTCCGAGGTGATCGATCGGGTCTACAAGGCGAGCTTCGGCGAGCTGCCGCCCGGTGAGGGGCTGCGCTTCGTCTACCTGATGGGCGCCTTTTCCGAGTAAGCAGCGAGACGATCAAGCGCCGATCGCGGACACGCCGAACTGTCCGGGATCGGCGCCGTCGTCAACGGTCCAGCGTCAGCGCGAATACCGCGAGGTCATCGCGGAGCGCGCGGGCGCGGATGGTGAAGTCATCGATCTCGCGCCGCATGGCCGCTGGCGGCACCTCCACCGCATCCCGCCGCCGCCTGCCCGCTTCGTCCGTGATCAAGACAGCGATGCGCAGCGGCCGGCCATCGGTCGGCAGGACGTAGCCGACCAGCGCCGAGGCGAAGTCGAGCGAGCCCGTCTTCGCCCAGATGCGCAACGCCGCCTCCGGCGTCTTGAAACGCCGCTGCAGGCTGCCCGACCAACCAGCGACCGGCAGCAGCGCCATGATCTCGTGGCGCGTCTCGCCGAGCCGAAGCATGGCCAGAAGCTGGTCTACCGATGCGCGGGCGGCCGGGTCGAGCCCCGAATGGTTGGTGAGAACGAAGCCGCGCCAATCCACATCCGGCAACGCAGCTTCCAGATCGGCTGCGATGCGTGAAGCCGAAGCGCCGAGCGACGGTGCGCCGGTCGCCGCGAGCCCGAGGATCTCCGCAACCTGGTTGTTGCTGTAGAGCAGCATCGCCTGGACGATGTCCCGTAGCGATCGGCTGGGCATCGTTCCAAGCAGCCGCACGTTGCCTACCGGAACCGCGACCCGCTCTGGTTCTGGCATGCGGATGCCGAGCGAGGCGGCGAGATCCCTGAAGACCAGCGCCGCGTGGCGCCCGGCATCCTGGACCGGCACGCTCGCCGGGCCGTCGAAGGGTAGCCGCGACCAGGCGGGACCGCGCTCGGCGAGGCTTGGAATCGTGAAATGGCCGCCGGGCACAGGTAGCCGCTCGACCCTGTTGAAGGCCAAGGAGAGGGCACCGATCCCTGCATTGTAGCCGGCCTCGACCGGCTGATCCGGGTTGATCACCGGCAGCCTCGGCAGGCTCGTGTCGTCGAGAACGAAGCGGCCCTCGACCACCCGCACACCTGCGTCGTGAACGGCGAGCGCCAGGGTCATGAGCCCGTCCAGATCGAGCAGCGGATCGCCGCCGCCCTGGAGCACGAGATCGCCCGCCAGGCGGCCAGCCGGATCGATGGTGCCGCTGGCCAGCACGCGCGTCGCGAAGCGATGCTCGGCGCCGAGCCGATCCAGCGCCGCGATGGCCGTGGCGAGCTTCAACGTGGAGGCGGCCGGCCCAGGCACGCTGGCGCGATGCGTGACCAGGACATCACCCGTCGCCATGTCCTCGATGACCAGCGCCACAGCGTCGGTGGCGAAGCCGCGCCCCTGGATGAGCTCCTCGAGCGTCGCCGCCGCCAGGGGGCGGATGGCAGCTGCCGGCACGAGGAGCAGCATCGCCAATACCAGAGCGACGGACCGACGCGCGACGCCAGGCTTGTGCGGCATTGCGTCAGCCAGCCGGCAGCGCATCGCTCAACGCGCGCAGCCAGAATTGCATGGGCTTGGCGGTCTCCTCCGCTTGGCCCAGCTCGCGCCAGGGGAAGGTCGTGGTGAGGCCGTCGATCGGCTGGTAGCCGCGCTTGCGCCAGAAGGGGTCGAGCGGTCGATAGCCCGCCGGACGCGCTGGGTGGTCGTCGGGCCTGATCACGGCGCAAAAGGCGGCGCTGGCGAAGCCGAGCCGGCGGCCCGCGGCCTCGCGTTGATCGAAGAACGTGTGGCCGATGCCGTGGCCGCGATAGGCCGGCAGCAGCACGGATTCGGCGAGATAGAAGACGGTCGCCGGATCGATGCCATGGCGGCGAAACGGTGCCTTGAAGTCCTCGTGCTCTTGGGCGAGCGGTGCCGCGGTCGCCGCGCCGACCAGCCGATCCCCGTCGCGTGCAGCGACCAGCAGCGCATCCGGTGCTGTGGCGAAGCGCTCGAGATACCAGGCCTCGTAGGCCGCATCGCCGTCGTAGAGATAGGGGTACTCGCGAAAGACCTCGATGCGCAGCTCGGCCAACGGCTGCAGCACCTGCCCGATCGCCGCACCGTGCAGGCTTTCGATGTGCACCACTGGAGGGTCAGCCGAGCGCAACCCGGGCGATCCGGTCTTGCAGGTTGTAGCAGGACGTCACCCGAGCCTCGCACTCGCGGTTGGCGTCGAGCAAGCCCTTGATGAAGCCCTTATTGCACGCGGCAACGCAGCGGCGGATCAGGGCTTCGGTGGCAGCGCGGTTGGACATGCTGGCAGGCGGCCATCACGGAAAAGCGGTCGGGCGCGTGCAGCCATCGCACACGCGCCCGACCCTTTCAATGCTCGGCTTCTCGGGCAGGCTCTCAGCTGTCGAGCCAGCGGTGGAAAGCAGCCGCGTGGTGCTCCGAGAGCTGCCAGAACGGCCGTTGCGTCTCGTAGCTGGCCAAGATCGGGTCGACGCCGATATCGCGCAGCAAGCGCTGGTCGAGCTCGGCCAGGCTCTGCCGCTCGCGATGCGTCCGCCACAGCCGCACGAGGTACTCGCGGACGACCACGGGCGAGAGCAACCGAGACCAGGGCAACCGCGCCGAGAAGGGAACTTGATGATGGAGATGAGCTGACTGCATGACACGTTTTCCATGGCAACCGGCAAGGCCCAAAAGCCTGCCACCGATTAATTACATGGGGTCGGAGATCGCATAAGAGAAACGAATGTTCTTTATGATTCAGATAACGATCTGTTATGCTAACGCCTGTTCGACGAAAAAGAGGGAGCGGCCATGCGGCGCAATATCGATACGACTCTCTTGCGGAGCTTCGTCGCGGTGGCGGAGACCGGCAGCATGACCACTGCCGCCAAGCAGCTGCATCTGACCCAGGCTGCCGTCAGCCAGCAGATCAAGCGGCTCGAGGAGCTGCTCGACCGGCAGCTGTTCGAGCGCGAGCAGCGCCGCCTCACGCTGACCACGGGTGGCGGCATGTTGTTGGCCAAGGCGCCGCGCCTGCTGGCACTGAACGACGAGATCTGGGCGACGATGACCGCACCGGATTTCTCCGGCGAGATTCGCCTGGGCGTGCCGCACGACATCATCTCGGCCTTCATCCCGCCGATCTTGAAGAGCTTCGACAAGGCCTGGCCGGATGTCCGCGTGTTCATCGTGGCCGGCGTCACGGTCGAGCTGCAGGAGCAGCTCAAGGACGGCGCCATCGATCTTTGCCTGACCACCGAGCAGAGCCCGAAGCGTGGGGGCGAGAAGCTGCTGCGCGATCCGCTGGTCTGGGTCGGTGCCCAGAACGGCACGGCCCACACCCGCGATCCGCTGCCGTTGGCGCTGGGCGACAAGAGCTGCATCTTTCGTCATGCCGTGCTCGAGCGACTGGCCAAGTCCGGGCGCGACTGGCGCTCGGTCTGCGACACCCGCGCCATGCAGCCGCTCTATGTCAGTGTCGAGGCGGATCTCGGCGTGACGGCCCTGCTCGCCTCCTCGGTGCCGGCCAGCTTGAGCATGCTCGGCGCCGAGTGCGATCTGCCGAAGCTGCCGGATTTCCACATCTGCCTCTATGTGCCGCGCGTCGGAGCTTCCGACATCGCCGAGGAGCTGGCCCGCCACATTCGCCAAGCGCTCGCCCAGAGCCCGCAAGCGCAGGCGGCCTGATCAGCCGGGCCAGGCGCTCGAGCTACTTCGTCACCTTGGTGATCTTCGAGCCTTCCAGCGTCAGCCCGCCCATCAGACCCTGCTGGCCGAAGACGAAGGCAATAATGGGGTCCTGGATGGTGCTCGTCGTCACATCGTAGCCGAGACCTTCGGTCGCGAACGCGACATTGGCGTCGGCACCGATCTCGAAGCCGGCGCTCTTGTCGAGATAGGCCAGCGCCTCCTCGGTCATGAAGAACATGGCCTGCGCGAAGGTCTGCGCTCCGATCTGCAGGCCGATGGATGCCCCGGCGATGTTGTAGTAACCGGTGGTCACACCGTCCTGGCGCAGGGCGCCCTCGCCGAACTGCCCGCCAAGGCCGAAGCCGCCCTTGACGATGCTGGGAAAGACCAACACTGCGAGCGCCCGATCGGCGACTGCGCGTGCCGTCTCCGACTCGCGCATCAGGCGGTCGAGCGCGATATCGACCTGGGTGTCGATCTCGGCGGCCGAGGCGGCGCGTGCCGCCTGTTCCGGTGTGGTGATGAGCAAGATGGCGAGGCATGCAGCCACGGCCACACGCGACATCGAGGTAAGCGCAAGCATCGACCCTGATCCCTTCGGAGACCCAGCTCCCTGTCATCTGCTCTAGCAGGGTCCAGCAGCGTGCAGAAGGGCTGGGGGCTATCCTTTGCCGATGCCCGCGTGCATACCCCCACTCGCGAGCGAGAGGGGGCGATGAGGAACGGCGATTGGCGCAAGGTTAGAGCCTGTCCGAGAGGTTTTCGAGGCATCTCATGAGCTTGGCAGTGAGCAAATGCGAGGAGTTGGTCGGCCGTCGATGCTGGAGCATCGTCGGTCGACCGACGACGAAGCAGGTGCTGTTGCCAAGCTCACCTCCGGTCGGCTTGCGATCGGCTCCGGCTTTGTCGCCGAGCTTGCCCGATGCCCCGACATCGGGCTGCGCTCGGCTTCGCGCCGGCGGTCGATCGCAAGCCGATAAAATGCCTCGGAAACCTCTCGGACAGGCTCTTAGCAGCCTGCTCGGGCGGAGATCGGCACGACCAGGGTTGGTGTCGTGCGTCTAGGGCCCATTCGGGGTGTCTTCGGCGAGCCCGCCTTTCGCGCCTACATGTCGGTCAATGCGATCTCGGTGATCGGCACCTGGATGCAGCGGACCGCCGTTGGCTGGTACGCCTGGGAGCTGACGGGATCGCCCTTCTGGCTCGGCATGGTGGCGTTCGCCGACCTCTTTCCAGCCGTGCTCGTCGGCCCCTTGGGCGGCGTGCTCGCCGATCGTGCCGACCGACGACGCATCATGGTCTGGACCCAATCGGCCATGGCGGTCGCGACCTTCGCGATGGCCTATCTGATTTGGGCCGGCGCGGTCGGGATCTTGGGCCTGGTGGCGTTGGTGGGCCTCACCGGTGCGATCGTCGGCGTCAATCAGCCGGCCCGCCTGGCGCTGGTGCCGGCACTGGTGCACCGCGAGCACCTGCCGACGGCAATCGCCTTGAACAGTGTCGTCTTCAACGGCGCACGCTTCATCGGCCCCGCCCTGGCCGGGCTCGTGGTCGTCGTCTCGGGCGTGCCCGCAGCGCTCCTCGTCAATGCGCTCACATATGTGCCGATGATCTTCGTTCTGCCGCGCCTGATCCTCACCGAGACGGTCACCCCCGGCAGCTGGCAGGGGGCAGGAGCGGCGCTCAAGGACGGCTTTCTCTACATCGCTCAGAGCCCAGTGCTGGCGCCGCTCTTTGCGTTCTTCATCGCCCTCTCGCTGACCGTGAGGCCCCTGGGCGACCTCTTGCCGGGCTTCGCCGAGGGCGTCTTCGGCACCGGCGTCGAGGGGCTCGCCACCTTGAGCGCGGCCATGGGCCTGGGCGCGGTCGTGGGCGGGCTCTGGGTCGCCTGGCGCGGCAGTGCCCTCGACCTGACCGCAGCCATCCGGCTGCAGCTTCTGGTGGCGCTTTTTGCCGCGATCTTCGCGCTCAGCCCCAGCTTCTGGCTCGCCATCCCGGCGATGGCCGCCTTCGGCTTCGCGCTGATCGCCTGCGGCGTCGGCTTGCACACGGCGATCCAGCTCGGGGTCGAGCCGGCCTGCGCGGCCGCGTCATGAGCCTGTTCGGGCTCGTCTTCCGCAGCGTGCCGGCGATCGGCGCGCTCGCCCTGGGGGCGCTCGCCGAAGGCGTCGGCTTGCGCGCGGCGCTGCTGGTGGCGGCCGTCGTGTTTGTCGTCGTCTATGCCGTGCTGCAGCGACGCATGCCGGCCAATCGCGGCAAATCCCAATTGACAGGCAGGGGCGGTTCAGCCTAAACGACCGGCTCTGGCGGCGGGTGTCTTCGGATGCTCGCTCCATTTTTGTTGTCCGCAAGCCTTCGTCACGCTTTGCCCGCCGCGGCTTTCGAGGTCGCGCGAGGGGTGCCAACGTGGCGGCAGCCGATGAGCAGTTGAGCATATGAAAACCTATTCTGCCAAGCCTGGCGACATCAAGCGGGACTGGTTCGTGGTCGATGCCGAGGGTCTCGTTCTCGGCCGGCTCGCGGTCCTCCTCGCAGGTCGTCTGCGCGGCAAGCACAAGGCCATGTTTACCCCGCACATGGATTGCGGTGACCATATCGTCGTGGTCAACGCCGAGAAGGTCGTGCTCACCGGCAACAAGCGGACACAGAAGACCTATTACCGGCACACCGGCTATCCGGGTGGCATCAAGGGCGTCACCGCTGATAAGGTGCTCGACGGCCGCTTCCCCGACCGGGTGATCGAGCAGGCGGTCAAGCGCATGGTGCCGAGCGGCCCCCTCGGCCGGCAGGTGATGCGCAAGCTGCACATCTACGCTGGCGGCGAGCATCCGCATGCCGGCCAGTCCCCGCAGCAGCTCGATATCGCCGCCCTGAACAGCAAGAACAGCAAGCTCGGATCCGCGAATGGCTGACACCGTCACTTCCCTGCAAGACCTCGACAAGCTGGCACCGGGCCTGGCCACGGAGCCCGAGGTCGAGCCCGCCCAGCCGAAGATCGACAAGTTCGGCCGCTCCTATGCCACCGGGCGCCGCAAGGAATCGGCGTCGCGGGTCTGGATCAAGCCGGGCAGCGGACGGTTCACCGTCAACGGCAAGGACATGCCGGTCTATTTCGCGCGGCCGACGCAGCAGATGATCATCAACCAGCCTTTGGTCTCCATCAACCGGCTGCAGCAATACGACATCGTCTGCACGGTCGCGGGTGGTGGCCTCTCCGGGCAGGCCGGCGCTGTGCGCCATGGCGTTGCCCGCGCGCTGATCAGCTACGATCCGACGCTGCGCCCGGCGCTGAAGCACGGCGGATTCCTGACCCGCGACGCGCGTCAGGTGGAGCGCAAGAAGTACGGCAAGGCCAAGGCCCGTCGGAGCTTCCAGTTCTCCAAGCGCTGATGGGTTGACGCCGACTCCTGTCGCGAGACCCATGATCACGTTGTGACGGTTGCCGCTGCGCGCCAGCGGCGATGAGTGGCAGGCTCCTGCTATGCCATGACGCCACTCCTGCTGCCGTCAAAAACAGCTTGGGCGCGTGGCCATCCTATCCATACTGACGCATTGTCTGCGGTTCGGTCAGCCTTGGGTGCGGTCAATCAGCTGGGCAGGCATCTACACTGAGCCTCCAGTCCGGCGGCCGTACGATTGGACACGGGATCGGGTGCATCAGTCATGGCTGGATCATCGATGATTTGAGGGATACTAGACTGCCGTAAGCCGGACGAAGAATTCCGGGATGTGCGCGCCAGGGAGGGCACATGGCAGACGGTACCCAGAAGATCTCGCTTTTTGGTCTGACGGCGATGGTCGTCGGATCCATGGTCGGGGCGGGAATTTTCAACCTCCCCGCACGTTTCGGCACTGCCACAGGCCCCTTCGGGGCGATCATCGCCTGGCTCATCGCGGCAACGGGCATGTACATGCTCGCCCGCGTCTTCCAGTCCCTTGCAGAGCGCCGACCAGACATCGACACCGGCGTCTTCGGCTACGCCAAGGCGGGCTTCGGCGACTATGTCGGCTTCCTTTCGGCGTTCGGCTACTGGCTCAGCGCGATCCTCGGCAACGTGTTCTACTGGGTTCTGATCGGCGCCACGCTCGGGGCCTTCTTTCCTGCCTTCGGCGGCGGCAGCACGATCCTGTCCATCGCGGTCGCCCTTGCCGGGATCTGGCTCTTCCACTTCATGATCCTGCGCGGCGTCCAGCAGGCCACGTTCATCAACCTGGTCGTCACGATCGCCAAGCTGGTGCCCATCATCGTGGCGATCATTGCCATGGTCATCGCGTTCAACTGGGACACGTTCACGGCCAATTTCTGGGGCGGCGTCGGCATGCCCGAAAAGTCGCTGATTGCGCAGGTCCGGGACACGATGCTGATCACGGTCTTCGTGTTTGTCGGGATCGAGGGTGCCAGCGTCTATTCACGCTTCGCCAAGACCCGTGCGGATGTCGGCACCGCGACGATCCTCGGCTTTGTCGGCGTCACCGGGATCATGGTAGCCATCACGCTGCTGCCCTACGCCCTCATGCCCCGGGCCGAGGTCGCGGCCCTCGGCCAGCCCTCGCTCGCCGGGGCGCTGGCGGCGACGGTCGGCCCGTGGGGGCAATGGTTCATCTCGGCGGGTGTCATCGTCTCGGTGCTCGGCGCCTATCTGGCCTGGTCGCTGATCGTCGCCGAGGTGCCGTTCGCCGCAGCCAAGTCGAAGGACATGCCGAGCTTTTTCGGGCGGGAAAATGCCAACAGGGTGCCCGCCAACGCCATGTGGGTGTCGAACTCGATCATCTCGGCCTTCATCATCTCGACCTACTGGTCGGCCGACGCCTTCAACTTCATGCTCGACATGGCGGCCGTGGCCTCGCTGCTGCCGTATCTGCTCGTGGCGGCCTACGGGATTCTGCTCGCGCGATCCGTCGAGGCCTATGTCGATGTTCCGCACGACCGCCGACGCGACGGGATCTTCGCGTGGATCGCGGCCGTGTACTGCGTGTTCATGTTCGTGGCCGCCGGCCTCAAGTTCGTGGTGCTGCTGGCCGTTCTGTTGGCGCCAGGGACGATCTTGTACCTCTGGGCTAGGCGTGAGCAGCGAGCGCGGATGTTCAGCGGTCGGGAATGGCTGATTCTCGCGATCGTCCTGCTCGGCGCGATGCTCGGCGTCTACGGGCTCGTCACCGGCATCATCACACCATGAGGGGGGAATTCCAATGAGCTCAGCGGCCGCATTCGGGGTCCATTCCGAGGTCGGACAGCTTCGCAAGGTGATGGTCTGCGCGCCGGGTCGTGCCCACCAGCGCCTGACCCCGTCGAACTGTGACGACCTGCTCTTCGACGACGTGCTCTGGGTCGACGTCGCCAAGCGCGACCACCTCGACTTTCAGCAGAAGATGCGCGACCGCGGCGTCGATGTGGTCGAGATGCACGACCTGCTGACCAAGACCGTGTCGCTGCCCGAGGGACGAAAGTGGATCCTCGACAACCGCGTCACGGCCAATGAGGTCGGGCTGGGGCTCATGGACGAGGTGCGCAGCTATCTCGAAGGCCTGCCCGACCGGGAGCTTGCCGAGATCCTGATCGGCGGCCTGTCGGTCGAGGAATTCCCCGAGTCGCATTCGGGCGCATTGATGAACCTGATCAAGGAATCGCCCGGGATCACCCGCTACCTGATCTCGCCCCTGCCAAACACGCTCTATACGCGCGACACGACCTGCTGGGTTTATGGCGGTTGCAGCGTCAATCCGCTCTACTGGCCGGCCCGCAAGGACGAAACACTGCTGGCCACCGCGATCTACAAGTTCCATCCCGACTTCGCCGGCAAGGTGAAGGTCTGGTGGGGCAATCCCGAAGAGGACCACGGCCTGGCCACGGTCGAAGGCGGCGATGTCATGCCGGCGGGCAACCGAACGATGCTGATCGGCCTGTCCGAGCGCACGTCGCATCAGGGGATCGCGCTGATGGCGCGCGCGCTGTTCGAGCAGGACGTGGTCGATCACGTGCTCGTCGCCGGGATGCCGAAGCTCCGCGCCGCCATGCATCTCGACACGGTCTTCACCTTCGCCGACCGTGACTGCGTGCTGATCTATCCCGATATCGTCGACACGATCACGCCCTACAGCATCCGCCCGGGCAAAAACGGCAAGGCCGACGTGCGCCGCGCCGAAGGCAGTTGGGTCGACGCCGTGCGTGACGCACTGAACCTCAAGAAGCTCCGCGTGGTCGAGACCGGCGGCACCGCCTATGACCGCGAGCGCACGCAATGGGACTCGGGCGCCAACCTCGTGTGCATCTCGCCTGGCGTGGTCGTCGCCTATGACCGCAACACCCATACCAACACGCTGCTGCGCAAGGAGGGGATCGAGGTCGTCACCATTGCCGGCGCAGAGCTCGGTCGCGGCCGCGGTGGCGGCCACTGCATGACGTGTCCGATCACCCGAGACGCGGTGGACTACTAAGCGCTGTCGGTCGGGTGCAGCGCCGGTATGGTGCCTCTGTGCGCGCCGCACCCGTGCTCCCCTCGGTCGCAAAGCTGGGGGACTCTGGTGCTCCAGACCGATACAGGCCGCGCAGCCGAGAGATAGAGGACCGTCGAAACTACACCGGCTCCTGCTCGCGCACGAAGCTTGGCAAGGGCCGCAATTCGCCGGAATGGGTAGCCGCCACCTTCGCCCGCTGACAAGCCCGAGCCTAGCGGGTCATCGCCGCAAGGCCTGGCGAACCAGGCTCTAGGATCGTTGTTTCCACAAGGGTCGACAGCGCCGACCCCCGTGTCGCTTGCGGGGCCGGGTTCCCGCGCCTTGGCATCGCACACGGACGATCGGCAGGGCGGTGAGCAAGCGAGCGCGGCGGTTGCCGCCGCAGCTCTTTCGTCATCCTTGAGGTAGAATTCGAAGCCTTTATTTCGTCGTCCATAGCGAATAAGGTTGGAGTGAGCTGGAACCTATATCTGCAATTGCAAGCTGTGAATAACGCGATGCCGACCTGTCCCGACACGGCCTCTCGCGGCCGCCTGCTCGCCATGGCGTTCGTGGTGCTGATGCCGCTGCTGCTCCCGACGATCGCAGCGGCGCAGGAGCCGGTCTGGCGTTACACGGTCCGACCGGGCGACAATATCTGGGACCTTTCCAGGCGCTATCTGGCGAACTGGCGTAACTGGACACAGATCCAAGAGCTCAACGGTATCGCCCAACCGCGGCGGATTCCGCCGGGCACGAGGCTCAGTATTCCGCTACGACTGCTTCGCCTCGAGACCGCCTCGGCGGTCTTGGTCGAGGCCAGCGGCGACCTCACCTTGCTGCGTGCGGGCGACACCGTAGGTGTTGCCGAGGGCGATACGCTCGAGCTCGGCGACAAGCTCCTGACCAGCGAGCAATCGAGCGCCGTGATCCGCTTCGCCGATGGCTCCGAGGTGGTGATGGGGTCTGAGGCGGAGCTGCTGCTCGACCGGCTCAACCAGTATCGCGGCACCGGCATGGTCGATACCCGGCTGAAGCTGGAGCGCGGCCGGCTGGAGACGGTCGTGCAACCGGCCAGGGGCGATGGCTCGCATTTCGAGATTTGGACGCCTCCTGCAGTGAGCTCGGTGCGTGGCACCGATCTCCGGGTCGGCCTCGACGCGACGGCGACCCAGAGCGCCACGGAGGTTCTGACCGGCACCGTCGCCGTGGCCGCCGATGCCACGGCGCGCCGCGTGCCGGCCGGGTTCGGGACGATCACGCAAGCCGGCGAGGCGCCCGAGCCGCCGCGACCGCTCTTGCCGGCGCCCGAGCTCGCCACCTTGCCACCGCGGCTCGATCGTCTGCCCCTTCGCCTGCCGATGCCCGAGCTGCCAGGGGCGACAAGCTTCCGCCTGACCCTGGCTTTGGACGAGAGCTTCGTCCCGCCGCTGCTCGACGAGATCGTCGATGCCGGCCAATCGGCGCGGCTCGAGCTGCCCGACGGGGTCTATGCAGCCCGCTTGCGGGGGATCGACGCCGACGGGCTCGAGGGTCTGGATCGAGATTGGGAACTCGAGATTTTTGCCCGACCCGCACCGCCCGTGCCGATCCGGCCGGAGCGCGAGGGCCGCCTGCGTGACCCGCTGCCGCAATTCGGCTGGTCCGAGCCGCTCGACGCGGAGTCGTATCGCTTCGAGCTATCGACCGATCCCGACTTCACGGCACCACCGGTCGCCGAGGAGACGCTCACTGACGTGGCGTTCACACCAGCATCGCCGCTGCCTATCGGCAGCTATTTCTGGCGGATCGCGACGATCGACGAGAGCGGGCGGCAGGGACCGTTTGGCGACGTCCAGGACTTCGAGGTCCTGGAGCCGCCGCCCGATCCGACGATCGATGACCTGGAAAGCGAGCGGGGCCAGGTCAGAATTCGGCTCGCCGAGCTGGCGCCGGGTCAGCAGGTGCATTTCCAGATTGCCAGGGATTCGGGCTTCGAGGAGATTCTCTCCGAGCAGACCACCGGCGAGCCGGTGCTGACCGTGCCAGGACTCTTGCCCGGCGACTATTGGTTCCGTGCGCAGATCATCGAGGCCGACGGCTACGTCTCGGAATTCAGTACGCCGCAACGAATCACCGTGCCGGCCGTCAGCTGGTGGCCATGGTTGCTGCTACCCTTCGCCCTCGCCTTCCTGCTGATCTGAGATGGGTGAGGGCTCGGGCATTTCAGTCGGCCGAGGCCTCACGATTGCCCTCTTTGCCACTCTCGCCGCCGCCGGCCTGCAACGACTGGCACCGGTGGAGCATCTCGATCTCTTCGCTTTCGATCATCTGGCACCGTTGCTCGCCGCACCGCCAGACGATCGTGTCGTCGTCGTCGAGATCGACCAGCAGAGCCTCGAGACGCACGGTCGCTGGCCCTGGCCGCGGGATCTGCACGCCACCTTGATCGAGAAGCTGGCCGCCGCTCGGCCGAAGGCCATTGTCTACGACGTGCTGTTCGCCGAGCCCTCGAGCCGCGACCCGCAGGCCGATGCGGCTCTGGTCGCGGCCGTCGAGAACGCCGGCAACGTCGTGCTGCCAGTGATCGCCGAGCTTCGCGCCCGCAACCAGCTGCCACTGGAAGTGCTGCCGTTCGGTGACCTGCCGACCGCTGCTGCAGCGCTCGGGCACGGGCATCTCGACCTCGACAGCGATGGCCGGCTGCGGCGGCTGCAGCTGCGCGCCGGCATCGGCGAGGCCTATTGGCCGGCAATGGCGAGCGCGGCAGACGGGCTTGCATCCGGCGAGCTAGCGGCGCCCTTGCACGCGCCGGGTCCAGGCGCGGAACCGCTGCGACTTGGCTGGATTGCCGATGACGAGGTTCTGGTGCCCACTCCGGCTGGCCCGTTCAATCAGCGGTTCTACTCCGCCACGGACATTCTGACTGGACCAATCCAGCGCGAGCTGGAAGGGGCCATCGTTCTGGTCGGGGTGACCGCCCGCGGCCTGTCAACCTGGGTCGATGTCGGCTCTGGTGTCACAGCCAATCTCATCCCACCGATCTACTTCCAGGCCTTCGCGGTGCAGGCGCTGCTCGGTGACGCGACGCTGTCGGTGGTGCGCAGCCCCATGATTGCCGCGGCGATTCTGGCCTTGGGCGCATTCTTGCCCTGGCTGTTGAGCCTTTGGGCCGCGCCGGACCGCAGCCGGCTCAACTTTCTGCTGGCGCCATTGATGCCGTTGGGCATCGGGCTCGTGGCGCTCTTGGGCTGGCGGCTGATGCTGCCCTTTGCGAGCGTCATCGCCCTGCTCACAGCCGTGGTGCTGGGCGTGCGTCTGCTGGAGATCATCGAGCGGCTACGGCAGGCGCAGCTCGAGCGGGGGCTCGCCCATGCGGCGCTGAGCAATGTGGTCGATGCGGTGCTCACCACCGGACCGACGGAAGTGGTCGACTATGCCAACCCGGCCGCCGATCGCCTCTTCGCGCCATCCGGGCGCTCGCTGGTCGGCCAGCGCCTCGGCGAGGTCGCCCCCGAGTTGGCCCAGCTGCTCGCCAAGGAACGGCGCAAGGCAGTCCAAGCCATGACCGACAAGACGGGAGGGCGGGTCGGGGCGCAAAGCTCGGTGGCAGCACTCTTCGCGAAGACCAGCGCTGCCGCACATGCGCTGCCGATGACCACCGCTGACGGCCGCCCGCGGATCGTCAAGGCTGCGGTGCGACGGCTCGGCAGTGCCGGGCACAGCGGCTACGTCATTGCGCTCAATGACATGACCGACGAGCAGCGGCTGCTCGATGAGGTCGCCTTTCGCGCGACCCATGACGGGCTCACCAAGCTGCCCAACCGCCATTTGCTGATCGACCGGCTGGCCAACGCCATTGAGCGCGGTCGTCGCGACCAGCGGCTGCTTGCCGTGGCCTTTCTCGACGTCGACCGGCTGAAGAGCATCAACGACGCCTTGGGCCACGCCGTCGGCGACTCGGTCCTGGTCGAGCTGGCGCATCGTTTGAGTGCTGCCGGTCGCGCCACCGATACGGTCGCGCGCATCGGCGGCGACGAGTTCGTCCTCCTGCTCGAGAACCTGCCCAGCCGCGACGAAGTCGCAACGGCCGTCTCCCGTTATCGGCAGATGCTGGCGCTGCCGATCCTCGTCGACGGCCGGCAGTTCGAGGTCAAGGTCAGCATCGGCGTCGCCTGCTTTCCGAATGACGGCACGGTGCCCGACGACCTGTTGCGGCGTGCCGACACGGCCATGTACCGCGCCAAGGCGGGCGGTCGCGACCAGGTGGTGTTCTACGACGCCGACCTGCATGGCGAGGAAGGCGGTGGGCTGCTACTCGACGCTGCGCTGCGCCAGGGGATCGAGCGGGACGAGCTCGAGCTGCATTATCAGCCGCGCATCGACCTCGGTCAGGGCCAGCCCGCCGGGCTCGAATCGCTTGTCCGCTGGCGGCATCCGGAGCAGGGCTTCCTGCAGCCGGCCCGGTTCATCACGCTCGCCGAGGAGACCGGCTCGATCGTCGAGCTCGGCCGTTGGGTCCTGGCCCGGGCCTGCGCCGACCTCGCCAAGGCCGAGCTTCGCCAGACTGAGCTTCGACTCTCGATCAACGTCTCGGTCGTCCAGCTCAAGCGCGACGAGGGGCTCGTCGACTTCATCCGCACCCTACTGCTTCGCCATGATCTGCCGCCAGATCGGATCGAGCTCGAGGTGACCGAGAGCCTCTTCCTCGATCCGTCCCTGCCGATGCTCGGCCGACGTCTGGCAGAGCTCGCCGAGCTCGGCGTGCATCTCTCGATCGACGATTTCGGCACGGGCTATTCCTCGCTTGCCTACATCAACCGCTTTCCCTTCGACCGCATCAAGATCGACCGCTCCTTCGTCCATGCGGTGAGCGAGGACAAGGGCGCGCAGGCGATCGTTCGGGCGATCGTCGGGCTCAGCGAGGCGCTGGCCAAGAAGACCACGGCAGAAGGGGTCGAGGAACGCGCCCAGCTCGATTTCCTCTACCAGCTCAACTGCAACGAGGCGCAGGGCTTCCTGTTTGGCCGGCCGGTGCCGCTGGTCGACCTGATGCCGGCGCTCGCCAGCCCGCTGCGCAGCCGTCCGGCTACCTGAGAGCCCGGAGCCGGCGTCCACGACCGGCGACATTCTGGACAGCGCGCGCGACAGGTCGCATATCGGCATGCAATGGCGGCGAGCGCCGCGCGACCAGGGGGCGAGATAGATGTTGGTGATCTTGGGCTCGGTTAACGCCGACCTCTTGTTCAAGGTGCAAAAGCTGCCGGCGCCGGGCGAGACGGTGCTCTGCCCGGGCTACACCATGGCCCCGGGCGGCAAGGGCTCGAACCAGGCAGCGGCCGCCGCCAAGGCCGGTGCTGTGACGCGGTTCGTCGGCCATCTCGGCGACGACGCCTACGGACCTGTGGTGCGCAACCTGCTGCTCGACGCCGGCATCGACTGCTCGGCCCTCGCCACCTCGACCAAGCCCACGGCGATTGCGGTGATCGGCGTCGACGAGGCGGGCGAGAACGCAATCATCGTAGCCAGCGGCGCCAATCTCGACACCGATGCAGGACAGGTTCCAGACACGCTGCTCGGCCCCGACACGACACTGCTCTGCCAGAACGAGATCCGCTTCGCGGCGACGGCGGCCATCCTGGCGCGGGGCAAGGCTGCCGGTGCGCGAACGATCCTCAACCTGGCGCCCGCGGGCCCACTCACCGCAGACGTGCTGCGCACGCTGGACGTGCTCGTCGTCAACGAGATCGAGGCGCGCATGGCAGCCGGCACATCCGAGGGCGAGCCCATCGAGCTGGCACGCCGGCTGGCCCGTGAGCACGGGCTTACCTGCGTGGTGACATTGGGTGCCGCGGGGGCGGTCGCCGTCGGCCCTGACGGTGGCTGGCGGGTCGGCAGCCTGTCGATCGAGCCGGTCGACACCACCGGCGCCGGTGATGCCTTCGTCGGCGTGCTGGCAGCGGCGCTCGATGCCGGCAAGTCGATGCCTGATGCTCTGCACCGAGCCAGCATCGCCGCCGGCCTCGCCTGCCTGGCGATGGGCGCCCAGTCGTCGCAGCCGCTGGCGGCCGAGATCGACGCCAGGCTCGAAGAGCTGCCGCCACCGGCACCGCTCGACTGATCTTCTTCATGCTGCACTGCGTAACCTCGTTGGCAGGATGCGGAGGAATGCAGCGTGCAGCGACGGCGTTTCATGCAGTGTGGATCGGGATTGGTGGCTGGTATGGCGATCGGCGGTAGCGCGGGTCTGGCGCACGGCAAGGCGAGTGGCGATCTGCGCTTCGATGTGGCGCGGAACGACAGCCTGATCGGCTACCACGTCTTGAGCTTCGCCCAGGAAGGCGATCGGTTGACCGTCGATATCAATATCGAGCTTCGGGTCAAGATCGCCTTCGTCACTGTCTACCGCTACGAGCATCGCAACCGCGAGCAATGGCAAGACGGGGTGCTGCAGGGCTTCAAGAGCCGAACCAACGACAACGGCACTCGGCACTCGGTGACCGCCAGTCGCAGCGGTAACGAGCTCGTGATCGAGGGCAGCAAGGGCAAGGTGGAAGGCCCCGCCAGCCTGTTGCCCACGTCCTACTGGCACCGCAACTTCATGGAGCAGCGGCAGTGGATCGACACCCAGGAGGGGCGCATCGTGACGAGCACGGTGGAGCCCAAGGGCCTGGAGCAGATCGCCGTCGCCGACGAGCTGCGCGAAGCCCGGCATTTCGCCTTGCGCGGCGATCTCGATGTCGATCTCTGGTACGCTGACGATCGATGGGTGAAGCTGTCGTTCCCGGCATCCGACGGCTCGCTCATCGACTATCGGCTGACCAAGGCCGAGGCTTACGAGTTCCTGTCCTTTCGGCCGGGCGAGCCCACGATCTCTTGACCTCGACACTGCGTTTCGTCTTCGCCGATCAGCTATCCGCCGAGCTTTCCGCACTCGCCGACATCGCTGATGGCGACGTCGTGTTGCTCGCCGAGGTGGCGGCCGAGACGGACCACGTGCCGCATCACCCCAAGAAGATCGCTTTTCTCTTCTCGGCGATGCGCCACTTTGCGGCCGAGCTGCGCGAGCGCGGCCGCACCGTTCGTTATGTCGAGCTGGATGATCCGAGCAACAGCGGCAGCTTTGCGGGCGAGGTGGCGCGGGCCGCGGCCGAGCTCGCGCCCGACCGGGTGGTGGTGACCGAGCCCGGCGAGCACCGGGTGCTCGACGACATTCGCTCCTGGCAGAAGGAGCTGAGCATTCCGGTCGAGATCCGACCCGACGACCGGTTTCTCTGCTCGATCGACGCGTTCGAGCAGTGGGCCAGCGGCAAGAAGCAGCTGCGCATGGAGATGTTCTATCGTTGGATGCGGAGCAGCACCGGCTGGCTCATGGATGACGACGGCGAGCCCGAAGGCGGCCGCTGGAACTTCGATGCCGAGAACCGCAAGGCAGCAGATCCCAAGACCGACTTCCCGCGGCCAATGCATTTCAAGCCAGATGCGACCACCAGGGAAGTCCTCGAGCTGGTCGGCCGCCGCTTCGGCAACCGGTTCGGCGACCTGGAGCCCTTCTGGTTTGCCGTGACCCGAACCGATGCGCGCCGCGCGCTCACGCATTTCATCAAGACGGCACTCGCCGATTTCGGTGACCACCAGGACGCGATGCTGGACGGCGAGGACTGGCTCTTCCACTCGAGCCTGTCGCAATACCTGAACTGCGGTCTTTTGACCCCGCGCGAGGTGGGCCTGGCGGTGCTCGAGGCGCATCGCGAGCGAGAGCTGCCACTCAACTCGGTCGAGGGCTTCATTCGCCAGATCCTGGGCTGGCGCGAGTTCGTCCGCGGCATCTACTGGCTGAAGATGCCGGATTACGCCGTGCTCAACGCGCTCGATGGCAAGCGCAAGCTGCCGGCCTTCTACTGGTCGGGCGAGACCGAGATGCGCTGCATGGCCCACGCCATCGGCCAGACGAAGCGCGAGGCGCTGTCGCACCATATTCAACGGCTGATGGTGACCGGCAATTTCGCGCTGCTTGCCGGCATCGAGCCGGCTGCTATTTGCGAATGGTATCTCGCCGTCTACGCCGATGCGTTCGAGTGGGTGGAGCTGCCGAACACCGCCGGCATGGTGATGTATGCAGATGGCGGGTACCTCGCCTCCAAACCTTATGCAGCGTCCGGCAACTACATTCACAAGATGTCGAACTTTTGCGGCTCTTGTCGGTTCAAGGTGAAGGAAAAGCTCGGGCCCGACGCCTGTCCCTTCAATTACCTCTACTGGAACTTCATGATCGAGAACGAGCAGCGCCTGCGCCGCAACCCGCGCATGGGCCCGATCTTCAAGACCCTGGACCGGATGACCGATGACCGGCGCCAGGCCATTACCACTGATGCGCAATCCTTCCTGGATGCCTTGCTGCCGGCCGACCCCAAGGACTATCGATGACCGGGCGGGTCTGGATCGTTGGAGCCAGCTACGGCATCGGCGCGGCACTCGCCCGCCATCTCGCCGCTCAGGGCGGTGAGGTCTGGGCGAGCGCGCGCAGCGCCGACAAGCTCGAGGCCATGGCCCGGGAAAGCGGCGGCCGGATCCATGCCTTGCCGCTCGACGTCACCGACAAAGCGAGCGTGCAGGCCGCTTATGACGCGATCGAGGCGGCAGGTGGGCCACCCGACACCGTTGTGCTGAATGCGGGCAGTCATCAGCCGGTGGCGGCCAAGGACTTCAAGGCCGAGGAGCTGCGCCGGCTGATCGAGCTCAACATCATGGGCGTGGCCAACGGCATCGAGGTCGTGCTGCCCGGCATGATCGAGCGAAACCGTGGCCGGCTCGCCGTGGTCGCCTCGGTTGCCGGCTATAGCGGTCTGCCGACCAGCGCCTATTACGGCTGCACCAAGGGGGGCGTGATCAACATGGTTGAATCGCTGGCCTTCGATCTGCGCGGCACGGGCGTCAAGCTGCAGCTGATCAATCCGGGCTTCGTCAAGACACCGCTCACCGACAAGAACGACTTCGAGATGCCATTCTTGGTCTCGGCCGAGGATGCGGCCCAGAGCATTGCCAGGGGATTGGCCAGCGACCGGTTCGAGATCGCCTTTCCAACGACGTTCGTCTGGATCCTCAAGGCGCTGCGGATGCTGCCCTACCGGCTCTATTTCGCGCTTGTGGGGCGAGGCACCAGCAAATGACGACGGCCGAATGGGCTGGAGACTATGCGCGCTATTTCGACGAGCTGTCGCAAGCCAGCAAGAGCGAGCTCAGGCGTCTTGCCCATCCCGACATCCATTTCGTCGATCCGTTCAACGATGTGCGTGGCATCGACAAGATCTGCGCTGTCTTCGATCATATGTTCGAGACCAGCGAGGCTCCGCGCTTCGTCACCGAACCGCCGCTCATCGCGGGCGAGATCGCGTTCATCAAGTGGCGCTTCACCTGTCGGATCAAGAGCCGCTTTATGGCCAAGCCCTTGACGATCGACGGGATCACCGAGGTGCATTTCGACGATGTCGGGCGCGTCACCGAGCATCTCGATTACTGGGATGCGGCGCGCCAGCTTTACGAAGAGCTGCCGCTACTCGGCGGCCTGCTGCGGATGATACGCAGCCGTCTGGCTGTGTGATGCCGACGCTTCGTCGGCACCGCTGTCTGTTGCAGCCTCCGGCTGCTTCATGAAGAAGATGTAGACCTCGCCGATGGTGAAGCCCCATTTCGAGACCGTCGTGCGGTTGATCATGACGTTCTCGTCCTGGAGGAACATCCAGTCGTCGAAATGGACCCGCCAGCTGCGCTCGCCGACGACCAGATCGAAGTCGTACCGCCAGCGCATCGCCCGGCCGCGCCGCTCGCCCTGGGCCTTGCCGATGATATCGTCGGCCTCACCCTCGTAGCTTCCGTCATCGAGCTTGGTGATCCGCCAGGTGCGCTGGTCGATCTCGCCATCGGAGTAGACGAAGTCCTCGTCGAGGACGAGGATATCGCCATCCATGTAGCCGTCGATGTCGACGACGAAGTCGCGCCGGACCGTGCCAAAGCGATCCTGAAAGATGCCCCAGGCCTTGGTCTTCCCGATGAAGTACTCCTCGGGAACGAACGCCGGCTCGGTGTTGGTGAAATCATCGATTTTCATGGCATCGCAACCTGTAATTAACAAAAGAGTTACGGCCAGAAACAGGGTGCGGATCATCACGTCAGGTCGTTCCTTCGGCTGAGGCGAGCTTTTTGCGAAGCTCGCTGTAACGCGCGGCGTCGATCTCGAAATTCCAGACCAGACCGATCGAGGCGAGCTTCATCACGACGGGTAGCAGGGCGTAGAGTGTGCTGAGCGCGAACAATGCCAGCGGGTCGTTGGCGGTAGCGTCCGCGTCGAAGCCGACGACATCGAGCGCCATGAACGCAATGCCAACGGCGAGCGCAAAGGACAGCTTGGTCGCCATGCTCCAGAGCGCAAAATAGAACCCGGCGCGCCGGTTTCCCGTCTCGACGCTGTCGGCATCCACCACATCGGCCTGCATCGCGGTCGGCAGCGCCAGGTCGGCACCCAGGCTGACACCGCTCACCAGGCAGATCAGCGCGAACCACCAGACATCACCCGCACCAAGGAACGGCACGAAAGCGAAGACGATACAGACCCAAAGCATGGAGAGCGACCAGGCGCGGTGCTTGCCGATCCGGTAGCTGACCATGAGCCAGAATGGAATAGCAACCAGGCCACTGGCGAAATAGAGCAGCAGCAGCGGCCCGCCGGCATCCGGTGCGGCGATCACATGCTGGACGAAGAGCAGAAACAGCGTCGCCGGCAGTCCGTTGGCGACGCCGTTCAAGAGATAAGCGAAGATGAGCTGGCGAAAAGGTCGGTTGGCGAGCGCCGTGCGCACGCCCTCGGCGAGCGGCAGGGCGTGCGCCTCGACATAGCGGCGCTCATCGATCCGCCAGAGCAGGATCAACGTGGCGACCGGCAGGGCTACAGCCATCATCCAGAAGATCGAGGCCATGGTCGTGCTGCTGCCGGGGTCGCTGCCGATCACCGTGGGCAGTGCTGCTGCCGTCAACACACCCAAGATGACGAAGGATTCCCTGGCCCCGAAGATGCGCGATCGCTCGTTGTAGTCGGGCGAGAGCTCGGCACCCCAGGCGCTGTAGGCCAGCAGGATCATCGTCCAGGCGAGATAGGCGAGGCTGCTCCAGACGAAGAGATAGAGGCCACCAGCATCGTCCGGCGGCAGAAACAGCTGCCAGCTCGCCAGCAGCAGCAAGGGCACCGATGCCAACACCCATGGCCGACGCCGGCCGAATCGCGTGCTGGTTCGATCACCCAGAGTGCCGATGATCGGATCGGTGACGACGTCAAGCACCCGTGCCACGAGCAGGATGCCGCCGACGACGGCAAGATCGATGCCGAGGTCACGCACATAGAAGGTCGGCAGGTAGACATAAAACGGCAAGTTGAGCGCCGCGAGCGGCAGCGCCAAGCAGCCGAACGCCATGAGATCGCCGAGGCCGAGCCGCCGCGGTCCAGGATCCTGCTCGCTCATGGCCGCGGTTGCCGCATGCAGCGCCGATCAGCTCCGGCGGAGCGCCAGCTGCAGCACGTCGGTGCTGCCGGTGCGAAAGCCGGCCTCGCAATAGCCCAGGTAGTAGCGCCAGAGCCGGCGAAAGCGCTCGTCGAAGCCGAGATTGCACACCCGGTCCCAGGCGGCGTCGAAACGCTCCCCCCAGATGCCGAGAGTCTTGGCGTAGTCGCGGCCGAAGGCCACGGTGTCGGTGATCTCGAGCCCGACCTTGTGGATCTGCTCGCCCAAGGCCGTACTCGAGGGCAGCATGCCGCCGGGAAAGATGTATTGCTGGATGAAGTCGGCGCCGCGCCGGTAGCTCTCGAAATAGGCGTCGTGGATGGTGATGATCTGCAGACCAGCCATGCCGTCGGGCTTGAGCGCCGAGCGCACCTTCTGGAAGTAGGCAGGCCAGTAGCGCTCGCCCACAGCCTCGAACATTTCGATCGAGGCGACCCGGTCGAACTCGCCCTTGACGTCGCGATAGTCCTGGAGCCGGATCTCGACGCGATCGGCCAGGCCCGCCTCGGCAACGCGCTCGGTGGCGAGCTTGGCCTGCTCCTCTGAGATGGTAATGCTGGTGACCTTGGCGCCGAACTCGCGGGCGGCGGTCATCGCGAATCCACCCCAGCCGCTGCCGATCTCGAGCAGGTGGTGGCCGGGCGACAGGGCGATCATCTGGCAGAGACTGCGGTATTTGGCGCGCTGCGCCGCCTCGAGATCGGCTCCTGACACCGCTCCCTTGGCGTCGAACAAGGCCGACGAGTAGGTCATCGTCGGGTCGAGCCAGGCAGCGAAGAACTCGTTGCCGAGATCATAGTGGGCGTGGATGTTGCGCTTGCTGCCGGTCTTGGAATTGCGCCGAAACCAGTGCTGCACGCGGGCCATTGCCCGGGCCATGGCCGGGCCGAAATAACCCTCGCCCCAGGCATCATAGTTGCGGTCGAGCAGCTCCAGGAGATCGGCGAGCTGCGGCGTTTCCCACTCGCCGGCAATGTAGCCCTCGGCAAAGCCGACGCTGCCGTGCTTCAGGTACCGGTCGACGATCCGCGCATCGTTGACGTGCAACGCGGCGCGCGGCCCGTCCTGCTTGCCCCTGATCGTCTCGGTCGTCCCGTTCGGCAAGGTCAGGTCCAGCGTGCCGTGGCGCAACCGCCTGAGCACGCGCAGGACGCCATCGATCCGCATCCTGTCGGACATGGCGATCGGCAATGGTGTGCCGCCGCCGTTGACGCCGGCGATGTGGTTCTTTTTCGAGATGCCCATGATCGTCTTCGTCGGTCCTTGTGCCGATCGCCCGATCGATCTCATTCAGCCGTCGATCTGCTCGGCGGTTTTTGGGTGGTAAGGCGCTCCCTTCAGCCAAAGCCGCAGGGCCTCGACATGAATGCCACCGATCACCTTGAACGTCATGGCAATATTGCGAAAGAGGCATGCGGCTAACGCGCGATCGGTCAGCGGACGACGCTTGCCGCTCTGGCTGGCGACGAAGAAGAGACCTTCGGCATCGGTCTCGCGGATCACCAGCTCGAGCTTTTCGCCGGGCCGCTGGAGGGTAAAGTGATAGGCAGCTTCCATGCCGATGAAGGGCGAGACGTAGAAATCCTTCTCGGCGACATGCCGGATCCGGCCGCCGGGGCTGCCGGCGTCCGGGCTCACCTCGAGCGCATAGGCGTGCTGACCGCCGAAGGTGTTCTTCACCTCGTAGAGTACGGCGACCATCCGATCGTCCACGTCGTAGGCGAAGTAGACGCTGAGCGGATTGAAGGCGAAGCCCCACATGCGGGGAAAGCAGAGCAGCTCGATACGCGCGACACCGTCGATGCCAGCAGCCGCAAGCTCGCCCAGGGCCCAGGGCTTGAGCGCCGAACCGTCACGACGGCCGTGATCGCCGGCGCGAAACGAAAGGATGCCCGGCCGCTCGATGTGCAGCACCCGTGACGTTTGTGCGATGGCCGGCAGCTCATCCAGATCGAGCAGCAGCGAGAAAACGCGGTAGCGAAAGCGGTGGTGCACCGGCCGCAGCCGCTGATGCATCACCGTTCCCTCGTAGATCCGCGAGCGCAACCCGCTCTCAGCGTGCATCGGCGGTCAAGCCTCTCTGCCCAAGACCCTATGGCGCAACCGACCCCTGGCCAAGCCCGAGCCGATCACATCAAGCCACCAGCGCCGGGGTGGCGAGCTCAAACCGACTGTGCCGCCGCATGCTCCGGCAGGCCGAGCCCAGACGCTGCCGGCATCGGCGGATCGGCGTCGAAACCTGGCTTCCAGGGTGCCTGGACACCCAGCCGGGCAGCGACTTCCAGACCCGAGCGCAAGCCGTCCTCATGAAACCCATGACCGAGCCAAGCGCCAGCATAATAGACACCGCCGCGGCCTTGAATCGCGCCCATCTTCGCCTGTGCGGCCACTGCCTCGGCGTCGAAGACCGGGTGATCGTAGCTGTGCTCGCTGTGCACCAGCGCCGGGTCGGGCTCGGTGATCGGATTCATCGAGACGAAGAGCGGCCAGCGCTCGTCGATGTTCTGCAGGCGGTTCATCCAATAGGTCACGGCGACCCTGTCACCCGGCTCGAGCAAGCCGTTGGCCGCATAGTTCCAAGCAGCCCAGGCGCCGCGTCGCTTCGGCATCAAACACGGATCGCTGTGCAGCACGGCACGGTTCGCCTGGAAGCGGAAGGCACCCAGCAGCCGACGCTCTTCCTCGTCGGCGTCGAGCAGCACAGCAGCGGTCTGGTCGGCATGCGCCGCCATGACGACCGCATCGAAATGGAACTGTCCACCCCGGCCGTCGACGACCTCGACCCCACCCGGCCGCCGTTGCACGGCGATGACGGGCGCCGACTCGCGGACCTGTGGCGCGAATCTGGCGCGGAGCCGCTCGACATAATCCTTCGAGCGATGCTCCAGGGTACGCCATTTGGGCTGGTCGTTGACGGTCAAGAGGCCGTGATTGGCAAAAAAGCGGAGAAAGCTGGTCGCCGGGAAATGCAACATGGTCGCCGTCGGGCAGGACCAGATGGCAGCAGCCATTGGCAAGAGGTAGGCGCCCTTAAACGCGCTGCCGAAGCCATGGGTGTCGAGAAAGTGGCCAAGGGTCCAATCGCCGCGATCGGCTATGTCGAGATGAGCTGTGCCCAGACGGTTGAAACGCACGATGTCGGCGAGCATCCGGTAAAATTTGGGCCGTAGCAGATTTCGTTTTTGCGCAAACAAGGCAAGCGGCGAGGAGCCGCAATACTCGAGCTCGCCACCGCCGATGCTGGCCGAGAACGACATGGCACTCGATGTGGTGGCGATGTTCAGGTGGTCGAGGAACGCGGTTAGCTCGGGGTAATTGCGCTCGTTATAGACGATGAAGCCCGTATCGACATCGATCGTCTTGCCCTGGACCGTCGCTTGCACCGTATTGCTGTGCCCGCCGAGCCGCCGGTCCTTCTCGAACACGGTGACGTTGTGACGGCGGCTGAGCAGCCACGCGGCGGAAAGGCCGGAGATGCCTGATCCGACAATGCCGATATGCAATCACTCTCTCCGGGTTCGCGCCGAGCGGTCAATTGGCAATGTGCGCAGGAATTGGATCAGAAGAATCACCCGCAGCGCTCAAGTCCAGCGCTATGCCAATTTCTCTAGTGGCGGGGCCCGCCGGTCCCGGGGGAGGAAAGACCGGCGGGCGTTTGCCACTGGCTATTCAGCCGGCTGGCTATGGAGATCTACGGCGATGGAGTCGTGGCGGATCACGCCGCCGAGCCGTCAGACGCAAGTTTTTTTGCCAGCCACGATCCCGCAGCCAGCGCCAGGCACGCCGAGGCTGAGAGCTCAGCCGCCGTCGCGCAGGGCCTTCGCCTGCTCGACCCAGCCTTCGCGCGCGATGCGGCCCTTGAAGTTGAGCACCTCGTCGACGCGCGCCAGATCAGCTTCGCTGAAGGCGGCGATCTGCGCAAACGTGGTGATGCCGAGGTCGTTCAAGCGCTGCCGCAGCACGGCGCCGATGCCACGGATGCGCTCCAGATCGTCCGGGGCCTCGCTTGGCGCCGCAAAGAGCGGCTGCGGCTTGGTCGTGCCGGTCTCGTCACCCGCCAGCGCCACCCGCTCCGCCATGAGGCGGCGCCGTGCCGAGGAACCGGCCGGCAATTGCGCCAGCTTCGCATCGATCCGGCGTCGCTGCTGCGCCAGCCGCTCGGCCTCGCCCGGCGGCTGATCGGCGGCCGGTGCGGCCGACTGCTTTGCCGCTTGGGCTGGCGGGGCCGTGGTCGACGCAGCGCTTTCGGATGGCGGTGGTGTCACCCGCTCGTGCTGCAGCAGGCGGAGCTTCTCCTTGGTCTCGTCATGCGCCACGTCAGCTTGCCGCACCTCTGCCTCGACATGCTCGAGCTTCTTCTTCCAGCCGGCTTCCATCTCCTTGCGGCTCTTGGCATCGCGGCGCTCGAAGAACCACCAGGCGCCGATGACGCCGATGATCACGCCCAAGATGAAGCTCAATACCGGACCCATTGCGTGTCACCTCCCGAGCGACGTGTCATTGCCGAAAGTGCCCGAACCGGCATGACGGCTGAAATCTCCATGAAGCGCAAACTGCCGGTTGCGCGAGCCGCGCACAAGTCCGTGGTGGGCTCATGTGCCGCCAAGGATCGACGCCGCCGCCTTCTCCGCGATCATCACGGTCGGCGAGTTGGTGTTGCCGGAGGTGATCGTCGGCATGATCGACGCGTCACAGACCCGCAATCCCTCGATGCCGTGCACCCGAAGATCGGCATCAACGACGGCCGATGGATCGCTCGCCGGCCCCATCTTGCAGGTGCCCACAGGGTGAAAGATCGTCGTGCCGAGCTGGCCAGCGGCGGCGACCAGATCCGCCTCTCCGTCGAGTTCGGCGCCCGGCAAATGCTCTTCGGGCGCGTGCGGCCTGAACGCTTCAGCTGCCATGATCCGACGCGTCAGACGGATCGCATCCGCGGCGACACGCCGGTCCTCCTCGGTCGACAGGTAGTTGAGCGCGATAACAGGTGCTGCCACCGGGTCGTTGGATCGCAGGCGCAGCGCACCACGGCTGGTTGGGCGAAGATTGCAGACCGAAGCGGTGATCGCCGGGAAGCGATGCAGCGGCTCGCCGAAGCGATCGAGGCTCAACGGCTGAACGTGATATTGGACGTTGGGCGTGGCGAAGCTGGGATCGGTCCGGGCAAAGGCTCCGAGCGTCGACGGCGCCATGCTCAAAGGCCCTCGGCGATGCCGGGCATACTCCAAGGCCATGCCCGCCCTGCCCAGAAAGGTCGACGCTTCCTCGTTCAAGGTCAGCGCGTTCGCCACCTTGAAGATCGTGCGGATTTGCAGATGATCCTGCAGATTCCGCCCGACACCGGCCAGCGCATGGCGGACCTCGATGCCATGGCCAGCCAGCTCCTCCGGCGGCCCCATACCGGAGAGCATCATCAGCTGCGGCGAGCCGAGGGCACCGGCCGCGAGGATCACCTCGCGGCCAGCGTTGATCGACTTCGTGATCGTGTTCTCGACATAGTCGACACCGATCACCCTTGCGCCATCGAGACGGAGGCCCGTCACCTGGGCGCCAGTGACGACCAGCAGGTTATCGCGTGAGCGGGCCGGCTTGAGGAACGCCTTGGCCGTCGACCAGCGCGCGCCATTGCTCTGATTGACGTGAAAATAGCCGCAGCCTTCGTTGTTGCCGCGATTGAAATCGTCCGTCTTGGGGATGCCGACCTCGGCTGCGGCGTCGCGAAAGGCATCGAGAATGGGCCATCGCACTCTGGGCTCGGCCACCCGCCATTCGCCACCAGCACCGTGCAGCGCGTCGGCGCCGCCGCAGAAATCCTCGGATTTCTTGAAGACCGGCAGCACGTCCTCCCAGCTCCAGCCCGGATTGCCGAGCTGGCGCCAGTGGTCGTAATCGGCCGCCTGACCGCGCATGTAGATCATGCCGTTGATCGACGAGCAGCCTCCCAGCACCCGGCCGCGCGGGTAGCTCAGCGCCCGTCCGCCGAGCCCGGCCTCGGGCTCCGTCTTGAAGCACCAGTCGGTGCGCGGATCGTTCTGCGTATAGAGATAGCCGATGGGGATATGGATCCAGAGCCGCCGATCATGGCCGCCGGCCTCGAGCAACAGCACCCGGTTGCGCGGATCGGCCGATAGCCGATTGGCGAGCACACAACCAGCGCTGCCGGCGCCGATGACGACGTAGTCGAACCCGTCCACCCCTGGCCTCGCCCCCCGGAACCTGCACCGATCGTCGGGCTCGATCGCCCGATCTCACACCTACTGTTACCCAGCGAGAGGCGGGTCGACAAGCTCGCGGCACACCGCCCTGGCTCGAGAAAGCGACCGGCAGGACGGGGCACGAAGGCTTGCCCGACCGGCCGGGCGCCCTGCTTCGGCCCGGCACC
The DNA here is from genome assembly GCA_942491185.1 of uncultured Alphaproteobacteria bacterium. Lineage (GTDB taxonomy): Bacteria > Pseudomonadota > Alphaproteobacteria > Geminicoccales > Geminicoccaceae > SLRI01. The sequence continues at coordinate 196,100 of CALOAB010000021.1, forward strand.
CATGCCTCGATCGCGGTCAGCTCCAGGCGTGGCGGCGCGCCGCCTGCGATTCCAGCCATGCCGGCAGCTGCTCTGCCGGCATCGGGCGGCCGATGAAGAAGCCCTGGATCTCATCGCAGCCGATGGCCGCGAGGTGGTTGGCTGCCCGCTCGCTCTCGACGCCGGTGGCGATCACCTTGATGCCCAGCCCATGCGCCAGCTTGATCACCGAGCGGACGACCACATTGGCGCTGCGCTCGGCGAAGAGGTCGCCAACGAAGGTGCGATCGATCTTGAGCGCCGTGATCGGCAGGCGTTGCAGCATCGGTAGCGAGGAGTAGCCGGTGCCGAAATGATCGAGCGCCACGCCGACACCGAGCGCGCTTATGGCATCGAGCGCCTCGAGCGTGCCATCGGGGTCGAGCATCACCGCATTCTCCGGGATCTCCAGCATCAGCTGCTCCGGGCGGCCCTGCCAGTTGCGCAGCAAGAGGCGCAGAATCTGCGGGAACTCACGGTCGCGCAGCCACTTCGCCGAGATGTTGATCGAGACGGTGATGCTGGTCCCGGCAATGCGCCAGGCGCGCTGCGCCGCAAGACAATCGTTCACGACCTTGAGCGTCAGCGGCAGAATGAGGCCGGTATGCTCGGCGATGGGCAGGAAGTCGCCCGGCTGCAACGTCCCTTCGAGCGGATGGTTCCAGCGGAGCAGCGCCTCGGCACCGGTGACCTGCCAACCGGCGACCGCCACTTTCGGCTGGAACAGGACCTGCATGTCGCCGGCATCGATCGCCGGCCTGAGATCGCGCTGGAGCGCTAGCCGCCGGGCGCTGCCCTGCGCCTGTTGGGCATTGAAGATGCTGTAGCCCAACCGCTCGCGCTTCGCCTCATACATGGCGACGTCGGCATTGTGGATCAGCGAGTCGAGGTCGGCGCCGTGCTCGGGGTGCATCGCGGCACCGATGCTCACACCAATATCGAGAGACAGCCCGTCGATCACGAATGGTGATTGCATGCTCTCGATCAGCCGCTCGGCCATTCCAGCTGCCGTCTCGAGATCGACCGGCGGTGGCAGCAGAACAGCGAACTCGTCGCCGCCGAACCTGGCCAGTGTATCGGATTTGCGCAGCACCTTGGCCAGCCGCGGCCCGACCGCCTGCAGCAGCCGGTCGCCGATCTGATGGCCGAGCTCGTCATTGACTTGCTTGAAACGGTCAAGATCGAGGAGCAGCACCGCAAAGGGCTCGACATGCCGTTCCGCTGCGGCGATCGCCTGGCGCACCCGGTCGTGAAAGACGGCCCGGTTAGGCAGGCCCGTGAGGCCATCGTGCAGCGCCAGCCGCTCGAGCTCCGCCAGCCGCTCGGCGCGGGCCGAGATATCGGTCAGGCGCATATGCGCGCCACCGCCACTTTCGTGTCGCGTGACCTCCACCTCGACCGGGCGAAACCGGCTCGATTCGTGCTGTAGCTCTGTCTCCAGCCGCCGCCCCGCCAGCCCGTCGATCGTCAGCCCTTCCGCCGCAAGCCGAGGCAAGTAGCGAAAGATCGACCGGCCGACCGGCTGACCGCCCAGCAGCTCCAGCGCCCGCGCGTCGGCAGTCAGCACGTCACCATCCGCATCGATGGTCAAGCGCCCGTCGGCGATGTTGTCGGCAAGGCCGGCAAGAGCGAGCGCCCTGCCACCGGCACGGGCAAGTTTGCCGCCACGGACCGGCCTGACGCGCTGCCTTTCGCCAAGGAGAGCAACCGCAGCAGCCATCAAGATCGCGGGGCCAACGGCGCCACAGAGGAGCCCGGCTGCCAGGGCCGCGGTCAGCAGCAAGCCGGCACGCAACGCGTGGTTTAGGCGGTCGAGCAGCCGATCGAGTGCCAACGGCAACAGCAGCACGATGGCCGCACCGGCCGGCTGGTCGAGGACCGGTAGCCAGGCCGCGGCCGACAGGTGACCCTGGATGCGTGCCAGCATGCTCGTGGCCGGCAGCGCCCAAAGGCTCGCCGCCGAGGCGACGGCGGCCAATCCGCATCCCAAGCCCAAGACACGCCGCACGGTCGGTCAATGCTCCGATCGCAAGTGAAGGAGCGTCGGACGACACAACCGTCATCCTCGCTGTGGTTGAGCCCACACTAGCGAAGGAGCGTTAACATACGGTTGCCGGGCAACCCTTTGTGCTGGCCGTGGCGGAAAAGGCGCAGGCGTCGCCCAGGGCAAGAATCTGCTAGAGATCCTGGCGGTAGTTCGGCGCTTCGCGGGTGATCGACACGTCGTGCACGTGGCTCTCGCGAATGCCGGCGCCGGTGATGCGGATGAACCGACAGCCCTCTTGCATGGCTGTCAGGCTGCTCTGACCGGTATAGCCCATGGCCGAGCGCAGGCCCCCGACCAGTTGGTGGACGATATTGGCGACCGGCCCGCGATAGGGCACCCGGCCCTCGATGCCCTCCGGCACCAGCTTGAGCTGGTCTTGGACCTCCTGCTGGAAGTAGCGATCGGCCGAGCCGCGGGCCATCGCACCGATCGAGCCCATGCCGCGATAGGATTTGTAGGAGCGCCCCTGGTAGAGAAAGACCTCGCCCGGCGCCTCGTCGGTGCCGGCGAACATCGAGCCCAGCATGACGCAATCGGCACCGGCGGCGATCGCCTTGGCGAGATCGCCCGAGGAGCGAATCCCGCCATCGGCGACGACCGGCACGTTCTGCGGCCGACAGCGCTCGGTGACGTCGAGGACGGCCGAGAGCTGCGGCACGCCAACGCCGGCGACGATCCGCGTCGTGCAGATCGAGCCCGGGCCGATACCGACCTTGACCGCATCGGCGCCGCTGTCGATCAGCGCCTGGGCGCCGTCCGATGTCGCGACATTGCCGCCGACGATCCGCGCCGCATTGGTCTCGCGGCGAACCCGCGCCACGGTCTCGAGAACGCCCCTCGAGTGGCCATGCGCGGTGTCGACGACGAGCACGTCGACGCCAGCGTCGATGAGCGCAATCGCCCGCTCGATACCGGCGGCACCAGTGCCGGTAGCGGCACCGACCCTGAGCCGCCCCTGGCTGTCCTTGACCGCATGCGGGTGCTTCTCCGCCTTCTCGATGTCCTTCACGGTCATCAGGCCGATCAGCCGATAGGCGTCGTCGACGACCAGCAGCTTCTCGATGCGGTGGCGGTGCAGCAGCTGCATCGCCTCGTCGCGTGATACCGACTCGCGCACGGTGACCAGGTTCTCGGCGGTCATCAGCTCACGCACCGGACGCGCGCTCGGTGCCACGAAGCGCACGTCACGATTGGTGAGAATGCCAACCAGACGCTGCGTCGCGGGCTCGACCACCGGCAGGCCGGAAATGCGGTGGCGACGCATCAGATCGAGCGCCTCGTCGAGTCCGGTCTCCGGCACGACGGTCACCGGATTGACGACGACGCCCGCCTCGAACTTCTTCACCTGCCGCACCTGGGCGGCCTGCTCGTCGAGCGTCAGGTTCTTATGGATGATGCCGAGTCCGCCCTGCTGCGCCATGGCAATGGCCATCGGCGCCTCGGTGACGGTGTCCATCGCCGCCGAGATCACCGGAATCTGCAGGTCGATGTCGGGCGCCATCCTGGTGCGCACGTCGACCGCCGCCGGCAGCACCTCCGAATAGGCGGGCTCCAGCAGCACGTCATCGAAGGTGAGTGCGTCGCGGATCGTGCGGTTCGTCGGCAGCGACATGGTCTTATCCCAAGGGCACGGGCCAGGCTCGCGGGCCACGGAGACGGGGGCAGGCAGCTCCAGGCGCGGCATCGTCGAGACCGAGCGCTGGGGCCTGGCGCCCGCGCATCCACCACCGCGCCACGGAGCCGAGAGCCGCGCGGCCGGCTCGCACCCGCGCCCTGAACGGGATATAGGCCGATTGCTGCGTTGCCGAAAGTCCGACCACGCGGCTGTGGCCTGGCCCAACCGCACAGCCGGCCGGCAGGTGCGCTCAGATGATGTCGAGTGCTGCCAGCACGCGCTTCGCCGTCGCCTCTTGCTGGGCCAGGAAGGCCGCGAAATCGGCACGCGGCCGGTAGAGGGTTTGCCAGGCATAACGGGCGCGCGTCGTTTCCCAGGCAGGCGTCTCGAGCAGGCGGCCGAGCAGCACGGCATGCGCATCCGCCGTCGCCGCCGGCATTTGCGGCGCGCCAAAGAAGCCGCGCCAGTTGATGAAGGTCACGTCGTGACCAAGCTCGCGCAAGGTCGGCAGATTTGGTGCCTCGGGCACGCGCTCGGCTGCGGTCACTGCGAGCACGCGGATCTGCGACGCCTCCGGGGCGGCGAGGATCTCACCCAGACCCACCGACAGCACGTTCACCTGATCGGTCATCAGCGCGGACACGGCGTTGCCACCCGCGTCATAGGGCAAATAGACGACCTCGCGGGGCTCGACGCCACTGGAGACCGAGAAGGCCCTGGCCGCGAGCACATGATCCATGCCGCCACGCAGCGAGCTGCCGGCGACCCGCACCCGACTGGGGTCGCGGCGAACAGCGCTGACCAGCGACGAGAAATCGGCGTAAGGGCCATTGGCGCGAACAGCGATCACCGTATAGTCGCCGATCAGCGAGGCGATCGGCTGCAGCTCGCGATAGGACGGCGTCGCACCCCGCACGGCCCGGAGCACGATCGGCGTCGAGCTGACCATAAGCGTGTCCTGCTGGGTCGCCCCGGTCGTCATCAGATAACTGATCGCCTTGGCCCCTCCGCCGCCGGAGACATGCTCGAGCGTGGCGCTGCGGACGAGCTTGGCCTTGGTCATGGCGTCGGCCACGGCACGGGCCGTCTGGTCCCAGCCGCCACCCGCGCGGGCCGGCACGAGGAAATGGAGACGGTTCTGCTCCTGCGCCAGCGAGCCGCCGGCTCCAGCCAACAGAGCACCACCAGCGGCAAGACCGCCGAGCACCCGGCGCCGCGTCGCACCCTCATCAACCGTCAGTACTTCTTGACCCATCATCGATCGACGCATCGCTGCCTCGAGCTCCCTTGTGGATTTGCGGATCATCAGCTTAAAGCCGACGGCTGGACGATACAGCGGAAATTCGCGCGATGCGCAACTTCCGCGTGCGTCGAGCCCATCTGTGGCCGAGGAAAACCGCGTTTCGGGGACGGCTGCCATGGCACAGCCGATTGCGGCTATAAGCTGACTGGTGTTATGGACGCGCGTCGCGATCAGCGTGACGATGATCAATGCGATCGACAGGTCGCAACGATGCTGCAGGGAGACTTTACGTGGCCGATAACGAGAAGCGGCGCTTGCGCAGCCAGGACTGGTGGGACAACCCCGCCGAGCCGGACATGACGGCACTCTACCTGGAGCGGCAGCTCAATTTCGGCCTGACCCGCGAGGAGCTGCAATCGGGCCGCCCGATCATCGGCATCGCCCAGACCGGCTCCGACGTGGCCCCCTGCAATCGGCATCACATCGAGCTGGCGAGCCGCGTGCGCGACGGCATTCGCGACATGGGCGGTGTGCCGCTGGAGTTTCCGATCCACCCGATTCAGGAGACCCTGAAGCGACCGACCGCGGCCCTGGACCGCAATCTGCAATATCTCTCGCTGGTCGAGATCCTCTACGGCTACCCGATCGACGGCGTGGTGCTGACCACCGGCTGCGACAAGACCACGCCCGCCTGTCTCATGGGTGCGGCCACGGTCAACATCCCGGCCATCGTGCTCTCCGGCGGGCCGATGCTGAACGGCTACTACAAGGGCGATCTCGCGGGCTCCGGCATGGTCGTCTGGCATGCCCGCCAGCTCATGGCCAAGGGTGAGATCAGCTACGACGAGTTCATGGACATGACCTGCGCCTCGGCCCCCTCGGTCGGGCACTGCAACACCATGGGCACGGCGTCGTCGATGAACGCCATGGCCGAGGCGCTCGGCATGTCGCTGCCCGGCTGTGCTGCCATCCCCGGTCCCTACCGCGAGCGTGGCCAGATGGCGTATGCCACCGGCAAGCGCATCGTCGAGATGGTCCACGAGGATCTGCGGCCCTCACAGGTCCTTACCCGCAAGGCCTTCGAGAATGCCATCTTCGCCGCCGCCGCGATCGGCGCCTCGACCAACTGCCCGCCGCACGTCATCGCCATCGCCCGGCACATGGGCGTGGAGCTCGACATCAAGGACTGGGAGATGGGCTACGACATCCCGCTCCTCGTCGACATGCAGCCGGCCGGCAAGTATCTGGGCGAGGAGTACTATCGGGCCGGCGGCCTGCCGGCGGTGGTGATGGAGCTGCGGAGCAAGGGTCGTTGGCACGACGACGCCATGACGGTCACCGGCAAGAGCTATGGCGAGAACATCGAGAGCCTGGACCTGCATATCGACCGCAAGGTCATCCGATCTTATGACGATCCGCTGATGCCCGAGGCCGGCTTCGTCATCATCAGCGGCAACCTGTTCGATAGTGCCGTGATGAAAACCTCGGTCGTCACGCCCGAGTTCCGGGCGAAGTATCTCCAGGACCCGGAGCAGCCGGGCGTCTTCGTCGGTCGGGCGATCGTCTTCGAGGGGCCGGAGGACTACCACCACAAGATCGACGATCCGAGCCTGGATATCGACGAGGACTGCTTCCTCTTCATCCGCAATTGCGGCCCGGTGGGCTATCCGGGTGCGGCCGAGGTGGTCAATATGCGCCCGCCCATCACGCTCATGAAGAAGGGCATCAAGGCGCTGCCCACCATCGGCGACGGCCGGCAGAGCGGCACCTCGGAGAGCCCGTCGATCCTCAATGCCTCGCCGGAGGCCGCGGTTGGCGGCAACCTCGCGATCATCGAGAACGGCGACAAGGTGCGGTTCGATCTGCACAACCGCAAGCTGGACATTCTCTTGAGCCCCGAGGAGATCGCCGCACGGCGTGAGAAGCTGGAGCCCAAGATTCCGCCGAGCCAGACCCCGTGGCAGGAGATCCAGCGCGGCATGGTGGGCCAGCTTTCGACCGGGGCCTGCCTGGAGCCGGCCGTGATGCACCTGCGCGTTGTCGAGACCCACGGCAACCCGCGCCGCAATCACTGAGCCCAGGCTCGCCTGACCCGTGCGGCGCGCTATCAGTCAGGCGGCCCTGGCCCTGGCACTCGTGGTCGGCGGCTGGCCAAGCGCTGGCTTGGCCGATGACGCCGATTGGCAGGCGCTCAACCGGGATGGCATGACGGCCGCCGCCGAGCAGGATTGGCCGGCGGCGGAGGAAGCGTTCCGCCAGGCTCTCGCAGCGCTGACCGCCGACAATGAAGGTCGCCTGCCGCCCTTGGACCGGATCACCGACGACGACGCCCGGCTCGCCGTCGTTGCCGGCAATCTCGCCGTGGCGCTGCTCGAGCAGGACGAGCTGGACGAGGCGCGCGAGCTCTTCGAGCGGGCGCTGCTGATCCGCCGCGCCGTCTTCGGCACGCGCGACACGGCACTCGCCGAAAGCCTGAACAACCTGGCCGAGCTCGAGCGGCGAACCGGCCGGCTCGAGCGCAGCCGGTCGCTGCACGAGGCCGCGCTGGAGGTGCGCCGCGAGGTGCTGGAGGCAGGCCATCCGGACATTGCCGAAAGCCTCAACAATCTCGGCGTTCTGCTGCGCGACCTGGGCGAGCTGGACGAGGCCGCGGCACTCGTCGGCGAAGCGCATGCGATCCGTAGCGAGCGGCTCGGGCCCGGGCATCGGGCGACGCTGGAGAGCGCCGGCAACCTCGCAACCATTGCCATCGATCAGGGTGATGTGGTGACGGCCGAGGCGATGTTGACGGCTGCCATCGACGCGCACGCCGCGGCAAGCACCAATGGCGGCGACGACGAAAGCGATGCCGCAACGCGCGATCCGCTGCCGGCCTTTCTGCTGCGCAGTGCTGTCGACGTGCTGTTGCTGCGGGGCGATGTCGAGCGCGCGGTCGAGCTCTGCATGGAGCGGCTGGGCGCTGCGCCGGCTGTCCAAGCTGGCGACCCGGCAGGGGCCAGCGAGGCGCCGATGCCCGAAGAGGCAGCGATCGTGGAAGACGGGGCAGTGCTGGACGATCCGGCACCGCTCGAATTGGTCGAAGCCGAGCTGATCGCGGCCTGCGCGCGCGCGTTCGCCAGGGGCGGCGATGGGGAGCGGGCGCTGTCGCTGCTCGAAACCGAGCTGCAGCGCCCGGCGGCACCGGCGGAAGCCGTCGAGGCCGAGCTGCGCTGGGAGCTGGCCGATACCAAGGCCGCGACCGGCGACCTGCGGGCCGCCGAGGGTGAGCTCGACACGGTCCTTGGGCTGCTCGAGGCGAGTGGCGACCTGCGGCAGTCGCTGGCGCTCAACAATCGCGCGTCGATCCGCTTCGAGCGTGGCCGCCCGCTGGATGCCGCCGCCGATCTGGAGGCGGCAATCGCTCAGCTCGACGTCCGGGACGACGCGGCAGCCGCACCGCTGCTGCGCGACGTGCTCGCCAACTATGCGGTGGTGCTGCGCGCGCTCGACCGCACGGACGAAGCGCTCGAGGTCGAAAACAGGGTCATCGACCTGGCGACGGCGCGCGCTGAGGAGCCGCAGCCGGCAGCAGAGTAGCGCATCGGACGCTGCTCAGCCGGCAACCGCTTCCGGCTCGACCGCCTCGATATTGAAGGCGGCGGCCATCAGCGAGCGGGTATAGGCCGCTTGCGGATCGGTGAAGATGCGCTCGGCCGTGCCCTGCTCCACCACCTTGCCCTGGCGCATGACGATGACCTCGTGGCTCAAGGCACGCACGACGCGCAGATCGTGGCTGATGAAGAGATAGGCGAGGCCGTAGCGGGCCTGCAGGTCGCGCAGGAGATCGACGATCTGCGCCTGGACGGACATGTCGAGGGCCGAGGTCGGCTCGTCGAGCACGACGAAGCGGGGCTTGAGCGCCATGGCCCGGGCGATGGCGATGCGCTGCCGCTGCCCCCCTGAGAACTCGTGCGGGTAGCGATCGCGCATCGAAGGCTCGAGCCCGACCTCCTCGAGCGCTGCTGCCACCAGTGCGGTGCGCTCGGCCGCATTGCTGCCGATCTGATGCAGCACCAGACCTTCCTCGATGATCTGGCTCACCGACATGCGCGGGCTGAGGCTGCCATAGGGGTCCTGGAAGACGATCTGCATCTCGCGGCGCAGCGGGCGCATCCGGCTCCAGGACCAGCCCTGGATGTCATGGTCGGCGAAGCGGATCCCCCCGGTGCTGGCGATCAGGCGCAGCAAGGCGAGGCCCAGGGTCGTCTTGCCGGAGCCGCTCTCGCCGACGACGCCCACGGTCTGCCCCTCGCGGATCGAGAAGCTGATGCCATCGACCGCCTTGATGTGGCCTACCGTGCGCTTGAGCAGGCCGCGCTGGATCGGGAAATGCACCTTGATGTCGTGGGCTTCGACCACCGGCGTTGCCGTCGCATCGGCCTTCGGTGGTGCGCCCTTTGGCTCAGCGGCGAGCAGATGGCGGGTGTAGGCATGTTGCGGGCTGGTGAAGATCGCCTCGGTGGGCCCCGTCTCGACGATCAGCCCGTCGGTCATCACCGCGACCCGACTCGCCACACGGCGGACGATGGTGAGGTCGTGCGTGATCAGCAGGACCGCCATCTGCAGCCGCTCCTGCAGCTCGCGGATCAACGCCAGAATCTGCGCCTGGACGGTGACGTCGAGGGCGGTGGTCGGCTCGTCGGCGATCAGCAGGTCGGGCTCGTTGGCGAGTGACATGGCGATCATCACCCGCTGGCGCTGGCCGCCGGAGAGCTGGTGCGGATAGGCCTTGAGCCGGTTCAGCGGATCGTCGATGTGCACCAGCTCGAGCAGCTCGATAACGCGGTCGCGGGCCTCGGCACCCTTCATGCCGCGGTGCAGCTCGAGGATCTCGCCGATCTGCCGCTCCACGGTGTGCAGCGGGTTGAGCGAGGTCATCGGCTCCTGGAAGATCATCGAGGCGCGATTGCCGCGCACGCCACGCAGCACCCGGTCCGACTCGCCGATCAGCTCCTGGCCGTCGAGCCTGATGCTGCCTGACGGATGCCAGGCCTTGGGGTAGGGCAGCAGCTGCAGGACGGAGAGGGCGGTGACCGACTTGCCCGAGCCGCTCTCGCCGACCAGCGCCAGGGTCTCGCCCTTGTCGATCTGGAAGCTGACGCCGCGCACCGCCTCGATGTCGCGCTCGCCGGTGCGGAAATTGACCGCGAGGTTCTCGACGTCGAGCAGGGTCACGTCCGGTTCACCTCAGGCAAAGAGCTTGCGGGGATCGAAGGCGTCACGCACCGCCTCGCCGATGAAGACGAGCAGCGACAGCATGACGGCGAGCACCAGAAAGCCGGTGATGCCGAGCCATGGCGCCTGCAGATTGTTCTTGCCCTGCTGCAGCAGCTCGCCCAGCGACGGCGAGCCGGGCGGCAGGCCGAAGCCGAGGAAGTCGAGCGAGGTCAGGGTGGTGACGGCACCGCTCAGGATGAAGGGCAGGAAGGTGAGCGTCGAGACCAGGGCGTTGGGCAGGATGTGCCGCCACATGACCCCGCCATTGGAGACGCCGAGCGCTCTGGCAGCACGCACGAAATCGAAGTTGCGGGCGCGCAGGAACTCGGCGCGCACCACGCTGACCAGGGCCGGCCAGCTGAAGATCGCCATGACGGTGAGCAGCGACCAGAAGCCCGGCACGATGATGCTGGCGAGGATGATGAGGATGAAGAGCGTCGGCAGGCTGGTCCAGACCTCGATGACCCGCTGGAAGACGAGGTCGAGCCAACCGCCGAAATAGCCCTGCACGGCACCGGCGGCGACACCGACCACCGAGGCGACCAGGGTCAGCACGAGACCGAAGAGCACCGAGATGCGAAAGCCGTAGAGGGCGCGCGCGGCAACGTCGCGTCCCTGGTCGTCGGTGCCGAGATAGTTGGCGCAGAGCCGGGAGGGCCCGAGCTCGCACTCGATGGTCTGCTGCCAGAACCAGCCCGACGGCGGCGAGGGTGCCGGCTGCGGCAGCGCGTAGTTGATGGTGCGGTACGAGAAGGCGATCGCCGGCCAGATCATCCAGCCCTTCTCGTTGATCAACTCGGCGACGAACGGATCGCGATACTCGGCCTCGGTGGCGAAATCGCCGCCGAACGCGGTCTCGGGGTAATTGACGAGGAACGGTGTGTAGAAGGCGCCGTCGTAGCGGACGACAAGCGGCCGATCGTTGGCGATGACCTCGGCGAAGAGGCTGACGACGAAGAGCACGAGGAAGATGTGGAACGCCCAGTAGCCGCGGGCATTGCCGCGAAAGCTCCAGAACCGCCGCTCGGCGATGGGGCTGAGCGCCAGACTGACGCCGAAGAGGCGCGGCAAAGCCGGGGCCGTCGCTGCCGCCATCAGAGCTGCCGGCTCTCGAAATCGATGCGCGGGTCGATGATCGTGTACATCAGATCACCGATCAGCCCGAGGACAAGGCCCAAGAGCGTGAAGAAGAAGAGCGTGCCGAACATCACCGGGTAGTCGCGGTTGATGGCGGCCTCCCAGCCGAGGAGGCCCAACCCGTCGAGCGAGAAGATCACCTCGATCAGGAGCGAGCTGGTGAACAGGATGCCGACGAAGGCCGAGGGAAAGCCGGCGACGATGATCAGCATGGCGTTCCGGAACACGTGGCCGTAGAGCACAGCCCGCTGGGTGTTGCCCTTGGCTCTGGCCGTCAGCACGTACTGCTTGTTGATCTCGTCCAGAAAGCTGTTCTTGGTCAGCATGGTGAGCGTGGCGAAGCCGCCCACCACCATGGCGAAGACCGGCAAGGCGATGTGCCAGAGATAGTCGGCAATGCGGGCCGGCCAGTCGAGCTGCTCCCAATTGGCGGAGACCAGGCCGCGCAGTGGAAACCAGCTGAAATACTCGCCGCCGGCGAAGATGATGATCAACAGGATGGCGAGCAGGAAGGAGGGGATGGCGTAGCCGACGATGATGATCCCGCTGGTCCAGACATCGAAGGTCGAGCCGTCCTGGACCGCCTTTCTGATGCCGAGCGGGATCGAGATCAGATAGGTGATCAGCGTCGTCCAGAGGCCCAGCGAGATCGACACCGGCAACTTGTCGATGACCAGGTCGGCCACCGGCTGGCCGCGGAAGTAGCTGTCGCCGAAATCGAAGCGGAGATAGTTCCACATCATCTCGGCGAAGCGTTGCGGCGCCGGCTTGTCGAAGCCGAACAGCTCTTCGAGCTCCTTGATGAACTCGGGATCGAGGCCCTGCGCGCCGCGATAGCGGCTGGTGACGCTACCGCCGCTCGAGCCGCCCTGACTGCCAGCCTCACTGCCGCCGGCGAGATCACCGCCACCGCCGCCGAAGCGCTCGGTGGCGCCGACCGCGGTGCCGCGCAGCTCGGCGATCATCTGCTCGACCGGACCACCGGGCACGAACTGCACGATGGCAAAGGTGATCACCATGATCCCGAACAGGGTCGGGATCATCAGCAGCAGCCGACGGATGATGTAGGCGCTCATTGGGGCGGCGAATGGCTAGCGGTTGCGCTGCGCCGCCAGGGCCTCTTCGCTGGGCTGCCACCACCAGGTCGCCGGGAAGCCGGTCTCGTAGAACGGGTTCTGCGCCGGGCGACCGAACAGGTCCCAATAGGCGAACCGGTTGGTCGCCGTGTAGTAGGTGTGGACGACGTAGTGACTCTGCAGCAGGACACGGTCGAGGCCGCGGGTGATCGCCTTGAGCCGCTCCAAGGTCGCTTCGTCGCGGCCGTCGATCGCGACGATCTGCTCGAGCAGCGCATCGACCACCGGATCGGAGACTCCTGCCCAGTTGGCCGAGCCGATCTCGTCCCGCGCCGCCGAGCCGAAGTAGGTCCACAGCTCCTCGTTGGGCGGCGGGAAGAAATTGGCACCGATCGAGACCATGTCGTAGTCGAACTGGTCGGTCAGCCGCTGGTACTGTGCGGTGTCGACGACCCTGGACGACGCGTCGATGCCGGCTTTCTTCAGGTTCTCGACGAAGGGCTCGAGGTAGCGCAGGTTCGAGGCGACGGCGGTGACGATCTCGAGCTGCATCACCTCGCCGGTCTCGGCGTTGCGCAGCTGGCCGTCGGTGACCTCCCAGCCGGCCGCGGCGAAGTGGCCGAAAGCCTCGCGTAGCTCAGCGCGGATGCGGCCGCTGCCGTCGGTCACGCCCGGGTCGAACGGCTCAGTGAAGAGCTCCGGTGGCAGCTGGTCGCGGAAGGGCTCGAGAAACGCGATCTCGGCGTCGGTCGGCAGCGGCACGTCACGCGTGCCGTAGTCGGAGTTGGGAAAGTACGAACGGGCGCGCTCGTATTGATCATAGAAGATATTGTGGTTGAGCCACTCGAAGTCGAAGAGGGTGGCGATGCCGCGGCGCACGTCGACATCGTCGAGCGGTGCCCGACGTGTGTTCATGACGATGCCGGCGAAGCCGCGCGGCGTGTTGACCGGGATGCTCTCGTCCTTGGCGATCAGGGCGTTATTGACCTGCGGGATGTCGTAGCCGGTGGCCCAGCGCTGCGCCTCATTCTCCGACCAGTAGTCGATCCGCCCGCTCTTGAAGGCCTCGAACGCCACGTCGAGATCACGGAAATAGTCATAGGTGATCTCGTCGAAATTGTTCTGCCCGACATTGACCGGCAGGTCGGCCGCCCAGTAATCGGGCACGCGCTCATAGGTGATGGAGCGGCCGATATCGACGCTCTTGATGCGGTAGGCGCCCTCGTAGACCTCGGGCTCGGTTGAGATCTCACCGGGGCTTCTGCCAGTGGCCTCGAAGAAGTGACGGGGCTGCGGGCCCATGCTCGCGGCGAGGCCGACGGTCTTCCAGTTGTTGGTGGTGGCGAAGTTGACGCGGAGTCGGTGGTCGTCCAGCGCCTCGGCGCTCTCCAGGTTCTTCCAGAACTCACGGAGCAGCGGGCGCGCGTGCTCCTTGATCACATCGAGCGAGAAAACGAAATCATCCGCGGTGATCGGCTCGCCGTCGTGCCACCGGGCGCGCGGATCGAGATTGAAGATGGCGAACGAGGCGTCGTCCGGGATCTCCATCGATTGCGCGATGAGCGGGTAGTAGCTGCTGAGCTCGTCACCCGAGCCGGTCATCAGCGAATCGTAGAGCAGGCCCAGGCCTTGCGGCCAGGCCGGGCCGAGCGGGATCGGATTGATGCGCTCGAAGGTGCCGTAGGCCGACAATCTGACGGTGCCACCTTTCGGCGCATCTGGGTCGACGTAATCGAAATGCGTGAAGTCGGGCGGGTATTTGGGCTCACCGAATTCGGCAAAGCTGGTCAGCTCGGTAAGCGGCGGGTCTTGCGCCAAAGCCTGCTGGATCGGTGCAAGACCGCCAAGGAGAACTGCAAACGACAAGATGCGAGCGACAACGCACGGCGCATGAACCATTGCCATCAACGACCCTTCACGACGACTGCTGGATGATCACCAGCTTTGTAGAGGTGATCTAATCCGATGCAACCGCAGTGACCAGCGCCGACGTTGCCCGATCCTTAAAACCTGGTAAGCCGCGCCAACGATTACTGGAGCGGTACCGGGTTCTCGCTGAGGCTGTGCAGATAGGCGATCATCGCCGCCCGATCCTCCTCCGAGCGCAGCCCGGCGAAGGCCATGCGGTTGCCCGGCGCGAAGCCGCGCGGATTCTCGAGATAGGCGTTCAGCTTGTCGACGGTCCAGTTCCCCTCGAGGCCTTGCAGGGCATCGGAGTAGTTGAAGCCGTCGTGGCTCGCGATATCGGCCCCGAAGACACCCCAAAGCCCGGGGCCGACGCGGTTGGCGCCACCCTGGTCGGGGACGTGGCAAGCAGCGCACTGGCGGAACTGCCTTTCGCCGTCGGCCGGATCGGCAGCCGCCACCATCGCCACCATCGGGCTCGCCTCGCCGGCCGCTTCGGCAGCAGGTGCCGCGGCCTCTGCGGCCTCTTCTTCCGCCTCAGCCTCGGCAACCACGGGCTCTTCGGCCTCGACCACCGCTTCGGTCCCCGCCTCCGCAGTGGCAGCACCTTCCGCCTCGGCGGCCTCCTCCGCCACGGCCTCGGCCACCACCGGCTCTTCAGCCTCGACCACCGCTTCAGCCCCCGCAGCCGCAACGGCTGCAGTCTCTGTCTCGACGGCCTCTTCCGCCTCAGCTTCGGCAACCACCGGCTCTTCGGCCTCGGCCACCGCTTCGGTTCCCGCTGCCGCTGCAGCCTCAGCAGTTTCCTCTGCCTCAGCCTCGACGATAGCCGTCTCCTCGGACTCGGCCGGGACTTCCGTGGCGGCGACGTCCGCCTCGGCAGCCTCTTCCGCCTCGGCTTCGACGACCGCGGTCTCCTCGGACTCGACGGGCTCCTCGGCCACGGTTTCCTCAGCCACAGCTTCCTCTGCAGCCGGCTCCTCGGAAGCTGCCGTCTCCTCGGCGGCTGGCTCCTCGGCGGCCGGCTCGGGCAGCGGGACCGGATCATTCGACAAGGTTTGCAGATAGGCGATCATATTGGCGCGATCCTGGGCATCCCTGATCCCGGCATAGCTCATCGCCGTGCCCGGCGCCCAATCGCGCGGTGCCGCGAGGAAGCCGTCGAGTGCCTCGTAGGTCCAATCGCCCTCGATGCCCGCTAGCGCATCGGAATAGGCAAAGCCGTCATGGGCTGCAATGTCGGCACCAACGACGTTCCAGAGGCCCGGGCCAACGCGATTGTCGCCACCTTCCTCGAAGACATGGCACGCGGTGCACTGGCGGCCCAGCGTCTCGCCGGCGGCCGGATCGGCTGAGGCAAGCAATGTCGCCAGGGAGACCTCGGCGGCTGCAACGGTCTCGGCTCCCTCGGCCTCGGTCTCGATTTCGATCACGTTGAACGCATTCTCCTCCAACCCGCGCGGGTGGTAGAGAATGCTGGCGATCACGCCGGAGCCAACGGCGATGATACCGGCAGTCAGCACGCCTGCGACCAGCTTGTTGGTTTCGAGGGATGATGCCATAGGAGTGTCTGTTCCTCTGTCTGCCGACATCGACCACGCTTGTGCGCACGCGGACAATTCAGGTGGTCGGTAGCGGAGCGGCCTAGCGACCGTCAAGCCGCCAGCTTGTCGCTCTCGTTTCAACACTTAGTAACCGGAGACGCTGCGTGAGTTCGCTTGACGTTTCGGGCGGCGATTCGTCGCGCAATCTGGTGCTGATCCCGGCTCGGCTGCCATCGACACGATTGCCCGACAAGCCGCTGGCTATGATCGGCGCGTCGCCGATGATTGTCCATGTCTGGCGTCGCGCCGTCGAGGCCGATGTCGGCCACGTCGTCGTTGCCTGCGCCGAGGCGGCGATCAAGGACGCCATCGAGGCCGCTGGCGGCAGGGCCGTGCTCACCGACCCGGCCCTGCCGTCCGGCACCGATCGGATCCATGCAGCCTTGCAGGAGGTCGACCCGGAGCGGCGGATCGAGCGAGTGATCAATCTTCAGGGCGACATGCCGACGATCGACCCCGGCTGCCTGCGCGACGTGCTGGCACCGTTCGCCGCACTGGACGTGGACATCGCAACACTCGCCAATGCCACCGACGATGCAGAGGAGCGTGCCGATCCGAACACGGTCAAGGCAGTGATCTCGTTCAAGGAGGACGACATCGGCGAGGCGCTCTACTTCACCCGGGCGGCGGCGCCCTGGGGCGATGGGCCCGTGCACCATCACATCGGCATCTACGCGTTCGGGCGCGAGGCCATCGATCGGTTCGCAGCATTGCCACCGAGCCCGCTGGAGCGGCGCGAGAAGCTCGAGCAGCTGCGGGCACTGGAGAATGGTATGCGGATCGGCGTAAAGCTCGTAAAAGCCGTGCCTTTCGGGGTCGACACCCCGGCCGATCTCGAAAAGGCACGAAAGATCCTGGGCCATGGCTGAAGCAAGAAGCGACGAACCGACCACCGATCCGCGCCAACGCATCGCCTTTCAAGGGCGGCCCGGCGCCTATTCGCACATGGCCTGCCGGCAAGCCTTCCCGGATTTCGATCCCTTGCCGTGCGAGAGCTTCGAGACGGCGTTTGCCGCGGTGCGCGACGGCGACGCCCGCTATGCGATGATCCCGGTGGACAATTCGGTCGCCGGCCGAGTGGCCGATGTGCACCACCTGATGCCGCATTGCCGCCTGCACATCGTGGGCGAGCAGTTTCTTCGGGTGAACCATCATTTGCTCGCGGTCGCCGGCGCCAGCATGGAGAGCGTGCGCTCGGTGCACAGCCATGTCCACGCTTTGGGCCAGTGCCGTGACTTCATCCGCAAGCACAAACTGACGCCGGTGATTGCCGCCGACACCGCAGGTGCTGCGGCCGATATCGCCGAGCGCGGTGATATCGCCCATGCCGTCATCGCCTCGCGGCTGGCCGCCGAGACCTATGGGCTCGAGATCCTGGCCTCCGACATCGAGGATGCCGAGCACAACACGACGCGTTTTCTCGTGCTGGCGCGCGAGCCGCGCTATCCGGGTGCCAAGGACGGCGTGGTGATCACCAGCTTCCTGTTCAAGATCCGCAATGTGCCGGCCGCGCTCTACAAGGCGATGGGCGGCTTCGCCACCAACGGCGTCAACATGCTCAAGCTGGAAAGCTACATCGACCCGACCTTCCAGCAGGCGCAGTTCTACGCCGATATCATCGGCCATCCAGAGGACGAGGCGGTGCGCTTCGCCATGGACGAGCTGCGCTTCTTTGCGCATCACATCGAGATCTTCGGCGTCTATCCGGCCTCGCCCTTCCGGGCCAAGCTCCGCTAGGCCGCGGGCTAGGACGATCGTGAGGCGCGCCAGGCCGGCCGGCGCTTCTCCAAAAATGCCGTGACACCTTCGCGGCCCTCGGCGGACGCGCGGCGCTCGGCAATCGCCTCGGTGGTGCGTTGCCCCGCGGCCGCAGCGTCAGCCTCGCGCAGCGCCAGGAGCAGCGCCTTGGCGTGGACCATGGCTTCGGGCCCGCCCTGCAACAGCGCCGCCAGGATGCCGTCCACCGCTGTGTCGAGATCGGCGGCTGCCGTCACCTCGTGGACAAGACCGAGCCGCGCTGCGGTGCCAGCGTCGAACCGCTCGGCGGTGAAGAAATAGCGGCGACAGGCGCGCTCGCCGATGGCGCGACGGATGAACGGGGCAACCACGCTCGGCAACAGCCCGATACGGACCTCGCTGATGGCGAAGACGGCGTGCTCGGCGGCGATCGCGATGTCGCAGGCAGCAACCAGCCCGACACCGCCGCCGACCGCCGTCCCGTTCACCTTGGCGATGGTCGGCACTGGAAACCGGTCGAGTACGCCGAGCATCGCGACGATGCGACGCGCCTCGGCCAGATTCTCCTCCTGACTCAGCGCCGCGGCACGGCGCATCAGGTCGAGGTCGCCGCCGGCCGAGAAAGCCGTGCCAGCGCCGGTAATCACCAATGCCCGCAAGGTGGCATCATCCGCGAGGCGATCGAGCTGCTCGCTCAAGGCACCGATCAGGGCTTCGTCGAACGCGTTCTTGCGGGAAGGCCGATCGAGGGTCAGCGTAGCGACGCCATCGTCCCGCCGGTCGATTCGCAGGCCGAGCTCGACCACCGCTAGAAACCGCCGCTCGCGAGCCACCGGTCGATCTGGTTGAGCCGATCGGCCCCCCAGAACGGCTCGCCGTCGACGAAGATAAAGGGCGAGCCGAAGACGCCGCGCTCGACCGCCGCGGCGGTCACCGTCTTGAGCTTCTCCTTGACGTCGGGCTGGTCGATCGCGGCGAGCGAAGCTGCCTCGTCAATCTCGAGCGCGGTTGCCAGGCGACCCAGGACCGCACGATCGGCGACGTTCTGGTCATCGACGAAAAGCGCCTCGAAGACCGCCCGGGCGAACGGCACCGCGCGGTCAGGCGCTTCCTCCTCGAGCCAGTAGAAGAGCCGGGCCGCCGCCAGCGTCACTTGCGGGAAGCGGCTCGGCATCTGGAAGGGAATGTCGTGGAACCGCGCGGTGCGTGGCAGGTCGCGTCTGGCGTAGTCGCCCTTGAGCGGCACGTGGACCAAGGGCTTGCCGCCCGTCGCCGCCATCGCCGGTCCGAGCATCATCGGCCGCCAGCGAACCGCACGGCCGTGACTCTCGGCAATCGGCCCGATCAGGTGGCTCGCCAGATAGGCGTAGGGGCTGGAGAAATCGAAGAAGAACTCGAGCGGTGCCGGCATCGTTTCTGGCCCCTCCTGGCATCGACCGAGATCCAGCTTAGGCGGTGCGGCCGTCTTTCAAAAGCGCCACGCACGCGACATAGGCGTCGGGAAGGCCCGGAACGACCGGACGACCGACGGGCGGCGGACCTCGATGCTCGAGGCGACCGATGGGCAGATCGACGATCGTCGTGATATCGCCCGCCGGCACGGCACCATCGAAGGCACTGCCACAACGTACCCGCCAGTAGCGTACCGCCGCCTGATCGTGGGTGCGGACAGTGACCCGCGCGGCCAGGGAGCCATGGCCGAGATCGAAGCGGGCGGACGTCCGCGCTTGCGGATCGAGCGCCGCTTCATCCGGGCTGCTTTCGCTGATGACCGAGGCCACAGGTCCGAGCCTGGATCGATGCACGGCGAGCACCTGGCGATCCTCGAGCTCGAACAGCCGAAGCGTCGGGTCCGGCCGGAGCAACAGGCGGATGCCGTCCCGCTTCAGGCTCAACATGCCGTTCTCGAGCACCAGCCCGTCGGCGGCCAGCGCCGCGTAGGGACCGATGGCGAGCCGCGCGCCCGGTCGCGCCGCCAGGGCCGCCAGATGGCGCAGCACCTCGGCCGGCGGCCAGGGCTTGAGGCGAAACGTGAGGCCGAGCTGTGCCGTGCGGCGGGGCAGATCAGCCCAGACAGCCGCTTGCGCCTGTGCGTCGAGCTCGCGCCAACGGGTCAGCTCATCGGCGTCGCGGGCGCAGCCCACGCACCAGCCGGTGGCGGCATCCAGGCGGCAGGTGCCGATGCAGGGTGAGGCCAGGAGCCGGCCCGGCATCTCAGCCGACATGGCGACCACCAAAGCTGGCGAGCAGTCGGACATGATCGACAAGCTGGGACAGAAATCGGTGGGAAGGCGGCAGGATGTGCATCATCGACCTCCACCGGCTCACCCCGACCGGTCGAACGGGTTGTTCAGGTGACGGCAGGTCTCCTGGCTCGCGGGTCACGGCCTTGATCCGCCTTCCCGGGGGCAGCTCGGCCCCAGTGGCATGGTTGGATCGCGGCTCGCCGCTTACAGTTGCGGGGGCAGCGCCGGACTTGCGCCTTGCTGGTCGACAAGAGCGCGCACCGACTTCCCTCTTCGGTCCTCGACGGACACCGTCACCTTGCTGTTTGCACGGCGTTGACGGCCCGTGCAAGTCGCAATTGGCCGGACCCGGCTAAACGGCGTAGCGCAGGATCGCCGCCAGATGCGCGCCATCCGGCAGGTCCGCCTTGCGCACGCCCAGCACCTTCGCACCGTTCTCCATGGCGCGGCCGGCGATCTCGTCGACGATCCCGTAGGCCTTGGCGTCGCCCTCCTGGGCCAAGCGGATGCTGCCATCGTTCTCGTCGACCCAGCCTGGCACGATCTCGTCGATGTCGACGAGCAGCGCGTCGACGGCGCCGAAGGTCGCCGCGCGCGCGGCCGATGCCAGATCGGTGGTGGCGCGGCCCTGCGCCTTGCGCACCTGAAAGAGGTCGAGCAGCGTCTTCAGCTGATCGGCATGGATCTCGTCGAGCAGCGGCCGGGCCGCCTCGGCGAGCTCGAGGTCGCTCAGATTGTCCGGACTCTTGGTGATCTGCTGGGCCACCAGATGCGGGTAGGTGCTGACCGAGCGGAACACATCGTCCACCGGCCGCGTGGCGGCGAGGATCAGCGGCGTCTCGCGGCCGGCAAGAACCGGGCGCAGCGCCTGGTCGACGGCTCGTGAGTATTGCCGCAGCCGCACCTTCTCGCCTTCCGAGCCGTGGATGCGGCCGCTCGGCGAGCGGTGGCCGATCGTGGCCTTGCCGACCGCGTCCATGGCATTCTTCGGCAGCCCCGCGACCCTCACCTCGTGCGGTGCCAGGTCGGCGAACACCTCGACGACACGCGCACTGCCAACCGACAGCGCCAGCACGATGGCCTCGTGCGGGAAGGTGACGGCACGGAACAGCGGCTTGAGATGAAAGCGATCGGAGACCTGCACCATCTGCTGGAGATTGTTGGGCAGGCGGAAGGTGCGCACCGATTCGGGCGTCACGAAGACGGCGAGACTGCGCGACTGCAGCCGCCAGAAGGCGTCGTCGTCGACCAGATCCTCGAGCTGCTCGGTGATCGGCCAGATCTGCCGCTTGTCGACCCCGGCAGCCTCCAGCAATGCGGCGGCTTCCAGCGCCAGGTTCTTGAGCGCCAGCCGATCGCGGTCGGTGTCCTGGCTCAGCGTCGTGGTCGGCAGGTAAAGCGAGACACAGGCATCGCCCCGCGTCCGCGCAAGGCTCTTGATCTCGGGCTGGGTCGGAATATCGACATGAAGCATTGCTGTTCGTCCTTGGGCGTTTAATGGTTGCCGTGGCTTTAGCCGTCGATCGGGCATTCCGCCAGCGGCGTCGACGTGGTGGGTGACCAGGGGCGCATCCACGGCCGTGGCGATAGAGACCCTATTGCTGCGTGCCCAGGCATCGCAACCTTCACTGATGCACGAGGTTCTCCCGTTTGCCCGGCAAGGCGGAGCAGGGTCAGCAGACGAGCCACACTGCCACGGTCGTTGTCGGCGAAGCCTCAGATTGTGAAGATGGTTCCGGCGTTGGTGCCGACTGGGTTCACCAGCCGCCCAGGAGGAGAACGGCATTTTCTCAGACCTCGACCTGACTTGGGTGCTGGCGGTGTTCGGCTTGGCCGCCGGGGTCATCGCCGTGGCCGGGACGTGGCTGGCGCGGATCGCCGACGAGCTGGCGGCACGCACGGGGCTCGGCGAGGCGCTGATGGGCGCGGTCCTGGTCGGCGCCAGCACGTCGCTCCCCGGCATCGTCACCTCGGTGGTCACCGCATCGGAGGGCTATGCCAGCCTCGCCATCGGCAACGGCCTCGGCGGGATCGCCGCACAGACCGCCTTTCTCGGCATCGCCGACCTCACCTACCGCAAGGCCAACCTCGAGCACACGGCCGCCTCGGTCGCCAACCTGATGCAGGGCGCGTTGCTCATGGCGCTGCTGGCGGCGACGTTGATCGCGACGACCCTGCCGCCGGTCACGGTGCTGGGCGTGAGCCCGGCGAGCCCGATCCTGCTGGTGGGCTACCTGCTCGGCCTCAAGCTGCTGCGCAGTGCCGGCACCGAGCCGATGTGGCGGCCGGAGGCGACCAGCGACACGCAGGAGGAAGGCGACGAGGAAGAAGGCGGCGAGGTCGCCGGCAGCACCGCCTCGCTCTGGCTGCGCTTCGCGCTCCTGGCGGTCGTGCTCGGCGGCATGGGCTATGTCGTCTCGCGCACCGGCATCGAGCTGGCCAACCGCTCGGGCCTCTCGGAGACGGCGGTGGGCGCGCTCCTGACCGCGGTCGCCACCTCGCTGCCGGAGCTGGTCATCGCCGTGGCCGCGGTGCGGATCGGCGCCTACAACCTGGCGGTCGGCAACATCATCGGCGGCAACGCCTTCGACATCCTGTTCATCGCGGCGGCCGACGTCGCCTATCGCGACGGCTCGCTCTACGGCCGGTTCGGCGAGGCCGATCTGCTGCTGCTCGGCAGCTCGATGCTGATGACGACCATGCTGCTGCTCGGCATGCTCCGGCGCGAACGCTACGGCTTTGCCGGGATCGGCTTCGAGAGCGCGCTGATGCTGGCGATCTACGGCCTTGTGGTCGTGGCGATGGCGATCTGAGCGCCCGTTGCCGTGGGGTTGGGGAGCGGGCTGTACAGCCGGCGCTGCCGGTCCAGCCTACACCGCCGCCGAGTGCCTGGCCCGGCCGTTCTGGAAGTAGGTGTCGAAGGCGCTGGCGACGAGGCGGGTGAGCGGGCGGGCGTCGGGCTCGAGCGTGATCCGGCCCTGGTCGCGCTCGAGAATGCCGTCGGCCCGACCGGGATTTCGAGAAGGAATAATAGCCTATGTCGGAGAAGCCGTCAAGGTGCGGTCGGGGTCGTTTGGCGGATACGTTGCGCCGGGTTGGGGCGTGGCCGTCGTTTTGCCCTCCACAGTCACCCACGAAAGCGTCCGGGCCAGCAACTGCGCGGCTTTGCGGCCCAGAGGTGCGACAACCTGTCCGCTCGGGTTCGTTCGCCAAAAGCCTGGTTCGTTCGTCGTTTTCCCGGGTTCGATCGCCCTTTCCGTGGGTTCGTTCGTCGATTCCCGGGTTCGTTCGCGGGTTCGAAGGGGCGTTTTTTGCGCTATACGCTACATAAGCATCGCTAATGAGTCGCTATATGCGACATTTCCCGGGTTCCGTTGCACTATATGCAACAAATCTCGGGTTCTGTTGCGCTATACGCAACAAATCGCCGCCGCCGTTGCGCTATACGCAACGGATTCGTCGGGCAAGGCGGCGAGCTATAAGTGATCATTATGACCCCATTAAGGGTCTGTCGCAGCCGAGGTTGCGGCGAAAGGTCAAGGAGAAAGGTGTCCCTCACAGCCCTACGTCGACGGCACGGATGTGAACGGAAGGTGTCGTCCATGCCCCATCTGCTCGAACGCAGCACCTGGATTGCGCGACCGATCGCGGAGGTCTTCGCGTTCTTCGCCGATGCGGGCAATCTGGAACGCATCACGCCGCCGGAGCTGCGCTTTCGCATCACCAGCCGGCTGCCGATCGAGATGCAAAAGGGTGCGATCATCGAGTACCGGCTGGCGCTGTTCGGTGTCCCGTTCGGCTGGCGCACGGTGATCGACCACTGGGAGCCGCCCTACCGCTTCGTCGATCGACAGCTCCGCGGACCCTACACGCAGTGGGTCCACACCCACATGTTCAGGTCCGAGCGCCATGGCACCCGGATGGACGACCGGGTGGAATACCGCCTGCCCCTGGGCCCGCTCGGCCTGCCGGCCCTGCCCCTCGTCAGCCATCAGCTCAGGCGTGTGTCACGATCACCTCGGCGCAGCTGGCGATGTTGCTCGAGAGGATTGATTGGCGGGCACCGCAACGAACCTGGCGCCCACTGACAACAGGCTGAGTTTCTTACGCAAATCCAATGGGATGGCTGGGATTATCCATTTCTCCGTCGACGTGATTCGACTATGATCGGGCCATGCTCAGCGAGACCCAGAGCCTGCCCGACGATCCGCTGGAATTGCGCGATACCGCGCAGCAGCTGGTCTCTCTCGTCAAGTCGCAGGTCTGCGGATCGCCAAGCTCGAGCACCAGCTTGCGGGCATGCGGCGGCATCGCTTCGGCAGCCGATCGGAGAGCTCGACCATGCTCGAGCTGACGCTCGAGGAAGAGGAGATTGCAGCGGCCAAGGCCACGCCGCCCGACCTGCCGAGTGACACCGACGAGACGGCGAAGGAGAAGCCCAAGCGCAAGCCGCTGCCGGCGAAGCTGCGTAAGCGATGCGGCTGGCCCATCTGTTCTTGAGCATTTGAGGCGGCGATTCTGACGATCGGGATTCGAGGATCGTTGGGATGGGGATGTTGCACCAAAGAGAGCACCATTTGGTAGCGGAGCGGCAGAGTGGAGCGTTCCGCCTCGAGGTTTTGGAAGGGCCGACGGGTCGGCGTCGCTGGCCGGATGAGGTGAAGGCGCGGCTCGTGGCGGAGACGTTTGCGCTGGGCGTGAGGGTGGTGGATGTCGCTCGGCGTCATGGTCTGCGGCCGCAGCATTTGTCGACTTGGCGTCGTTTGGCACGACAGGGAAAGCTCGTGCTGCCGGCCGATGATGGGCCGGTCTTTGCACCCTTGCTGCTCGAGGAGACTGTCTCGGCAGCGGCGCCGCGCGAGCAGGTCGCGGGATCGATCGAGCTCGAGGTGGGCGATGTGATGGTTCGCCTGCCGGTCGACAGTGCCGCCGATCGGATTGCCTCGATCGCGGCGGCACTGCGTGCTGCCCGGTGATCGTTCCGGGCCAGCACGTCCGTATCGTCGTTGCCACCAAGCCTGTCGACTTTCGCCGTGGCCATGATGGTCTGGCGGCGACAGTGCAGCGCGAGCTCGGCCTGGATCCGCACGCGGGCGTGATCGTGGTGTTTCGCGCCAAGCGAGCCGACCGGATCAAGATCCTGGTTTGGGACGGCTCGGGCCTCGTCATGATCTACAAGCGGTTGGAGCAGGGCAGCTTTGCTTGGCCGAGTATCCGTGACGGCGTGATGCGGCTTTCGAAGGCGCAGTTCGAGGCGTTGTTCGAGGGGCTCGACTGGCGGCGGGTACACGCGCCCAGAATCCGCAAACCGGCTGTGGCAGAGTGACTCGGCAGGGCCCTGAAGACGTGCCGCAAAGCCGCATCGTTGCTAGACTTCGGCCATGTTCGGTGTTGGTGACGACCTCGATCTGACGGCTTTACCGCCCGCCTACCAGGCGGCCTTTGCGGCGCAACAGGCGGCGCTTGCCGCCGAGCAGGCGGCCCGGGCACGGCTCGAAGGCGAGGTCAGGGCGCTCACCGACCAGAAGCAGCGCCTCGAGCATCTGGTCAGGGAATTCCGCCAAGCGCTTTACGGCAAGCGATCCGAGAAGCTCGCTGCCGATGCCCGGCAGCTGGCCTTCGAGGACCTCGAGGCCGCGGTGGCCGAAGTCGAAGAGGCGAAAGCGCGATCGACCGGCACATCCTCGCCATCTCGGCCCGCAGCCAAACGCAATCTCGGCCGGCTACCGAAGGAGCTGCCGCGGCTCGAGCAGGTGATCGAGCCCGCGAGCCTGGCCTGCCCGTGCGGCTGTGGTGCCATGGTCAGGATCGGCGAGGACGTCACCGAGCGCCTCGACATCGTCCCGGCGCAGTTCCGGGTGATCGTCACCATCCGCCCCAAATACGCCTGCCCGACATGCCAGGAAGGCGTGCATCAGGCACCAGCACCGGCCCATCTGATCGAGGGCGGCCTGCCGACCGAGGCGACCCTCGCGCATGTCCTGGTCGGCAAGTTCGCCGATCATTTGCCGTTGTATCGCCAGGCCCAAATCTACCGTCGGCAAGGCATCGATCTCGACCGCTCTACCCTGGCCGGTTGGGTCGGCAAGATGGCTTTTCACGTCGAGCCCGTCGTCGATCGCCTGGCCGTGCATCTCAAAAGCTCCAGCAAGCTCTTCATGGACGAGACGCCCGTGCCGGTGCTCGATCCGGGACGCGGCCGGACCAAGACCGGCTATCTTTGGGTGCTAGCCCGCGACGATCGCGGCTGGAGCGGCAACGATCCGCCCGGCATCATCTATCACTATGCGCCGGGTCGCAGTGGCAAGCATGCCGAGCATCTCATCCAAGGCTTCGACGGCATCCTCCAGGTCGATGGCTATGCCGGCTATAACCGCCTGACCAAAGCCGAGCGGCAAGGCGGCGCACCCCTGGTCCTGGCATATTGCTGGACGCATGCCCGCCGCCAGCTGAAAGAGATCTTCGACCGGGACGGCTCGACCATCACCGCCGAGGGCCTGGCACAGATCGCCGCTCTCTACCGCATCGAAGCCGAGATCCGCGGCCGATCGAGCCCCGAGCGCCTAGCCATCCGTGCAACCCGCTCGCGGCCGCTGGTCGAAGCCTTCGGCCAGTGGCTCACGGCGCAACGCGCCCGCGTCTCGCGCAAATCCCGCATCGGCGAAAAGCTGACCTACATCGCCAATCAATGGGACGGCCTCTTGGTCTTCCTCACCGACGGCCGCGTCGAGATCGATTCCAACGCCATCGAAAACGCCATCAGGCCAGTGGTCCTGACCAGAAAAAATGCGCTCTTCGCCGGCCACGACGAAGGTGGCCGAAGTTGGGGCCGCATCGCCTCGCTGATCGCCACCGCCAAAATGAACGGCATCGACCCCTTCGCCTACCTAAAGGCCACCCTCGAAGCCCTCGCCAACGGCCATCCACAAAACCGCATCGACGACCTTATGCCCTGGGCCTTCAAGCCAGCGTCAAGCTGAGCCGACAACGGGGCGGCTGCATCGCTTACGAAGCTGCCACGCGAAGAGCAGGTGCTCTCACCTGGCGATGAATGTAGCGATTGCGGTGGTGCCTTGAAGGTTCTGGGCGAGGACGTCACCGAGGAGCTGGACTATCTGCCAGGCCGGTTCGTGGTGAACCGGATCGTGCGGCCGCGCATGGCCTGCAAGTGCTGCGAGACCATCTGCCAGGCGCCTCTGCCATCACGACCGATCGAGCGAGGGCGACCGGGGCCGGGCCTGTTGGCCCATGTGCTGGTCAGCAAATATGCGGATCACTTGCCGTTGTACCGTCAGTCACAGATTTTCGAGCGCGAAGGCATCGACCTTGATCGTTCGACACTCTGCGATTGGGTCGGCAAGTCTGCCGCGCTTCTGGAGCCGCTGGCCGACGCCATCGGACGCCATGTCCTGAGCGGAACGGCGATCTTCGCCGACGACACGCCGCTCAAGATGCAGGCCCCGGGTAACGGCCGCACCAAGACCGCTCGCATCTGGACCTACGTTCGCGACGAGCGGCCTTGGCTCGGCCCTGATCCGCCGGCCGCCTGGTACCGGTTCACGGTCGACCGAAAGGGCAACACCCCGCCGAGCATCTCGCCGACTACGAGGGCTGGATGCACGCCGCCGGCTATTCGGGTTTCAACGACCTTTACCGTTCGGGCGGCATCCGCGAGGTGGCGTGCATGGCCCATATCCGCCGCAAGTTCGTCGACGTGTTCCAGGCCGAAAGCTCGGTCATCGCCGAGGAAGCGATCAAGCGGATCGCCGGGCTCTATGCCGTCGAGAAGGATGGCCGCGGCCGACCGCCTGATGAGCGGCTGCGGCTGCGGCAGGATCGAGCCAAGCCGATCCTCGACGACTTGGAGAGCTGGCTGCAGACCCAGCTGCCGCGGATATCCGGCAAGTCCGAGCTCGCCAAGGCCATCCGCTATGCCCTGAGCCGCTTCAAGAAGCTCCGCCCTTATCTCGACCACGGTTGCCTGGAGCCCGACAACAATCCCGCCGAAAGAGCCATGAAGCCTATTGCTCTGGGCCGGAAAAATTTCCTCTTCGTCGGCTCCGAGGGCGGCGGCAAGGCAGCCGCGATTGCTTATACCCTGGTCGAATCGGCAAAACTGAACGGCGTTGATCCGCAGGCGTGGCTCACCGACGTGCTGAGCCGCATTGCAGAGCACAAGATCACCAAGATCGACGAAGCGCTGCCTTGGAGTTACGCTCAGCCCTGAGCGTAACAGCAGCAGCCCAGCGGCCGTAGGGCGGGCCAACCGGACGCTCTCTGCCGACGTGGGCGTGAAGGTTAAAAAGGCAGGTGTCCCCATAGCGCCAATGCTGCATCACCCTTCCGACGCAGGAAACTTGCCAGGAACCCATAGATACAGCAACGCATCATGGGTATTGGCATTCGTCATCTCGATGCGGGTGTGAAACGCCATCTGAGGGTCTTTTTCATGGATCTTCCGCAGCTGGAGCAGCGCGTCGACATACATCGGCTGGCTGTACTCCTCTAGATTGGCGGAGTGACTCTTGAAAGGCGGCAGCATGGTCCACGTGCCGGGTGCCGTGTTGTCCGGCATCGCCCCGCCAAGATAATAAAACACAACCGCGCGGGCGTCGTCATGGTTCTGATCCGAAATTGCGATCTTGGCGGTTTGCGCCGCATGACGCATGATCGGCGTGCTGTTAAGGAACTCGGTCACCTTCTCCAGCCAATCATCCATATTGCGCGGATTGCGAACGCCATGCGGAATATGGACATTCCATCCCAGAACGATTTCCGACTCCTTGTTGAACTTGTCATTCGGATCCTCGCGCTTCCAGGAAGCTTTCGCGAGCGGACCGTCCGGGCCACTATCAATATGCTTCTTCACAGCGCCGGCGATGTCATCCAGGATTTTTTCCGAAGCTGGATCGCCGTGGAAAGGATAAAGATGCCAGATATCGTCCCGGGCCATGCTGAACTTTTCGTCCTCAGTCAGCTTCTTGCCCCAGAGCCCTTTAAACTTGACCCAGTCCGGCCCTTCGAAATGGACGTGCTGTGCTTGCACCGACGAGTCACTGGCCTTGTCCAAATCGATATCGACACCGATAACCTGAAGCCGCTCCGTGTTGGCGTCGAACCAGTTGGACTCAGATTGCGGCGAGGTCAGGTTAGACAGCCACCACTCTGCCGCAGTCTTGCCATGTACCTTAAACTGGGAATGCGTGCCTGGGGTCGCATGGTCGCCCGGGCTTGGCCAGCACGCGTGGCCGTTTTCTGAGACGTAAACCACAGGGCGGCCATCCGGGGTCATCTCGAATTCGTCCGGTGTCAGCCAGGCACCCGAGCTGTGTTGGGAAAAGTAGACGCCCATCAGGTGGGCCCCCTTGCCGTCGCGCAGGACCCGCACGGTCACATGTTCCCAATCCGCCTGATGCGTGCCGAAATTTCGAAAAATTCACTCCGAGGGAGATCGGCTCGGCGAGGTTGAAACGTGCCGGGCCGTTATAGGGGTAGAACAGCCAATAGGAGATATCGATCAGGTGGTAGGAGGCATCTCCGACCGATCCGATCACCTGCAGATTGCCGTCCTTGTCCTTTTCCTTGCCGAAGATCGGGAGCGACTTGACGTGCGCATAGACCGGCGCGGTGGACATGGTTCCTCTGCCAGATCTGAGGCCTGTGCCTCATCTGGTGGAACGGTATACTCGATGTAGTCGTATTTGCTTTCGTCGTGGGTCGCTCCCCTCGGCGACTGGAAAGACCTGAATGTGAAACTCATGCGGGTCTTCCACGCCGGGATTCGGGTCGCGCTGTACATATTTCGCATATTTGAGGTACAGCTCGACCGAGGAGGGATGGAACCTTTCCTCTTCATGGAATACGAAACGCGGAGCGAACTGGTGGGCCAAGCTTTCAAACGGATCGGGGGTTTGGTTTTGCATGTCCTGTCTCCGTGAAATCAATTTTGTTGCGTCCAGACGACGAACTGAAACGTGGAGCCGCGCGCATCCTTGGAGGCGATATGGGCGGTCAGTGCTGACGCACCTTCAACAGCGGCAGACCGTTGAGAGCTGTCCGGAAAAGTTCGTGAATAATTCAGTGGTTGCGAGCGCTGACGAGGAGCTGGACGAGCGAGCGCCATGGCGTGCTGGTTCGACCAGCTTCTGCGACGTCGGCGGTTGGGGCGAAGGTTCGATGACCCATTGCTCGCCGAAGACCAGCCGAGGAGGGCGCGCTCAGCAGACCACAGCGGTCGCGGCAGCAGGTGGAACCCGCGGCGTGGCGCGGGCACCTGACGATAATCGAGGCGGAGCCTCTTGTGCGGCGGCGCAGGCGCTGGTCCCCTGATAGCCGCCGTCGGCGTAGCAAGGCCAGCCAGGGGAAGCGGCGACGAACGCGGCGGCAGACCTCGGCCAGGCCGTCTCGATCCTGGAGGTCGGCGGCATGCACTTCGAGGACGAGCGGCAGGCCGAGCGTGTCGGTGAGCAGGTGACGCTTCCGGCCGAGGATCTTCTTGCCGGCATCAAAGCCCCGGATTCCGCCAGACTCCCTAGTCTTGACGCTCTGGCTGTCGATGATCGCGGCAATCGGCAGGCTCCTGCCGGCCTGTTCGCGGGCCATCAGAGCGTATCCAATGCGCGTCCAGATCCCGACTGCCAGAACCTGCGGAAATCTAGACCGTCGAGCGCGGCGGAACCCTCGGGAGCATGCGCCATTGGCAGCCGGTGCGCAGCAGGTAGAGGATCGCGTCACACGTCGCGCAGCGCCGTCCCCGCCGCCGCCCGCCACCCTGCGCCGGCGGCAGCATGGAGGCCGTTGAGCAGCGAAGTCCTCGTCCGTGAGATCGCTTGCGTAGCGGCGCCCCGGCCGCTGATACTGATGACGGGCGGATCGCCACAACCATGACCTCCTTGCTCTTGGCAGAACAAGGATGTCATAAGCGGATTGCTCCCGCTCAGCGAGTTTGCGGACAGGCTTGGATAATGGCGCTTGGTGGCGGCGCAGCGCTATTGCTCGGCGATCCCGTCTCGTTGACCGATTGCCTGATGCCGCACTTCCTTCCACGCCCCTCACAGAGACGCCCGGTGGCCGTGTCCTCCACATCACCGGCGCTGGCCGCCGGTCGCGGGCGGTGGGGGAGCCCTGTTTGTCGTGTCGCGGCTTTGGGCGTCATATCCACGCCTTTCGTCCACGCCGGGTCCAAACCCCGAGATGCCACCACAAGACTCAACCACGGAACCGGCGCCGGCGTCTCTGCCGCTTGCCGCGGACCGCCGCTGTTTGGCAGGGCCAGTGGGCGGCGGAGTCTGCCTGGGGGGACACGTAACGCAATTCGGTCGTGGGCGGGCTGTTCGTCGCCTCGTGATGCGGCGTTGGGTTTTTTGGGGGGGGGGGAGGGGGGGGGGGGGGGTGCTGCGAATTGCGGCAACATGTCCCCCGAACTCTCTACGTGTCGTCTGTGGACGCTGACGTTTGGTTTTTGGCCTTACCCCAAGTACCGGTGGGGCGTGGGGAGGTTTGCCTCCCCACATTTCTTTCTTCTTCTTTCAGACCGCCGCCGAGTGCCTGGCCCGGCCGTTCTGGAAGTAGGTGTCGAAGGCGCTGGCGACGAGGCGGGTGAGGGGGCGGGCGTCGGGCTTGAGCGTGATCCGGCCCTGGTCGCGCTCGAGAATGCCGTCGGCCTCGAGCGGTGCCAGGCTGTCGAGCTCGGCGCTGGCCCAGTCGGCCGCGACGTTGAAGCGCCGGGCGGCGGCCTCGGTGTCGACGCTGCCGTCGCACATGATGCGCTCGATCACCCAGGCGCGGAGCTGGTCGTCGGCGGCGAGCGCTATGCCCTTGGCGACCGGCAGCTGGCCGGCGCGCACGGCGCGGGTCCAGGCACCGGTCTCGGTGATGTTCTGCACGTAGCCCGCTGCGGTGCGGCCGATCGAGGTGGCGCCGAGGCCGATCAGCGTCTCCTGCGTGTCGGTGGTGTAGCCCTGGAAGTTGCGGTGCAGCTGGCCGGTCTTCGCGGCGATGGCCAACGGATCGTCGGGCAGGGCGAAGTGGTCGAGGCCGATGGCCTCGTAGCCCCGGGCCACCAGCCGCTCGGCGGCCTGCTGCGCCTGCTGCGCCCGCTCGGTCGCATCGGGGAGTGCGGTCTCCGGGATCATGCGCTGGTTCTTGGCCATCCAGGGCACATGCGCGTAGCCGAAGAGCGCGATCCGATCCGGGCGCATGGCGACGGCCTGGTCGATCGTGGTCAGCAGCTTCTCGGTCGTCTGGAAGGGCAGGCCGTAGATCAGATCGAAATTGATGCGATCGATGCCGACCGCGCGGAGCGAGGTCACCGTCCCCTCGACCATCTCCGGCGGCTGGATGCGATTGATCGCCTGTTGCACCTCGGGATCGAACTCCTGGACACCGAAGCTGGCCCGGTTGAAGCCGAGCTCGCCCAGCCGTCCGATCATCGCGTCCGTGAGCGTGCGCGGGTCGCTCTCGATGGCGAGCTCGGCATCGGGCAGGATCGCGAAGTGCTTGTCGATCGCGCACATGACCCGCGTCAGATCATCGGGCGTCAACGCGGTCGGCGTGCCGCCGCCCCAATGCAGGTGCGCCACCTGCATGCGCGTCGGCAGTGCGGCGGCGACCAGCGCCACCTCCACGATCAGGTCCGCGACATAGGCCTCGACCGGCTCGTAGCGCGCCGCCAGCTTCATGTTGCAGCCGCAATACCAGCACATCTGCTTGCAGAACGGGACGTGCAGATAGAGCGAGATCGGCGTGGCCGGGTCGGCGTCCGCCAGCCACGCCCGGTAGGTCGCCTCGTCGAAATCCGCGCGGAAGTGCGGTGCCGTCGGGTAGCTCGTGTAGCGCGGCACCGCGCGGCTGGCGTATTTCTGGATCGTTTCCTGCATCACTCGGCTCAGCCCTACTCTGCCGGGATATTCTCTCGCTTGGCCATTCTCTCTTGCACGATCGGCGCGTTCTCGGCCAGCTGCTCGGTGCTGCCACCGCACGCCTTGGCTGCGGCCGCCGCGGCCTTGCGCTCCTTCATCTTGCGCGCCTTGTCGGCCTTGGCTTCCCAATCGGCCATCTGCGCCGGCGCGATCTTCCGCTTCTCGTCGAACTGGAAGTCGACCTTGCCCTTCGATTGCGGCCCCCAGTAGTTCACCTTGCCGAGATCGTAGAAGGTCCGCGCGAAGCCCGCCTTCAAGAAGGCCTTGAGGCAGCCGAGCAGGTATTTACGGCGAAAGCCGGTGCCCTGCCAGGGATAAGAGAAGAGCGCCTTCTTGATGTAGAAGCGACGGTAGTTGTTCATCACCCGATCGAGCAGCTCGGCGCGGTCCATGGCCTCGGGCTTGATGATCGGCGTGACGAAATTGTACTTCTCGAAGTCGAACACCTCGACCTTGTCGCCCAGCTCCTGGAACAGCGAGGAGAACGGCCAGGGCGTGTACATCGCCCAATTGGCGAGGTCCGGGGCCCAGTCGACCGCCATCCGGTAGGTTTCCTCGAGCGTCTCGGCGGTCTCGTTCTCCATGCCGACGATGAACTGCGCCTCGGTGAAGATACCGGCATCGCGCAACAGCTTGATGGCCTTCTTGTTCTGCTCGATCGTGGTTTCCTTGTTGAACAGATCGAGCTTCATCTGCGCTGCGGCCTCGGTGCCGAGCGAGATGTGGACGAGGCCGGCCTTGTGGTAGAAGGGCAGCAGCTCCTCGTCGCGCATGATGTCGGTGACGCGGGTGTTGATGCCCCATTTGACCTTGTCGGGCAGGCCGCGCTTGATCAGCTCCTCGCAGAACTCGATGAACTTCTTGCGGTTGATGGTCGGCTCCTCGTCGGCGAGGATGAAGAATCCGACCTGGTGATCGTTGACCAGGGTCTCGATCTCGTCGACCACCTTCTTCGGGTCACGCACCCGGTAGTCGCGCCAGAACTTCCACTGCGAGCAGAACGAGCAGGTGAACGGGCAGCCGCGCGCCATGTTGGGGATGGCGACCCGCACGCCCAAGGGGATGTAGGTGTACTTGTCCCACTCGAGAATGCTCCAGTCCGGCGTGATGCTGTCGAGATCGCGCACCGTGGGCGCTGCCGGGGTGGCGACGATCTGCTCGCCATCGTGGAAGGCGAGGCCGCGAATCCGCTCGCGATCCTCGGGCCAGCGGCCCTCGTCGATGGTCCTGACCAGATTGTTGAAGATCTCCTCGCCCTCGCCGCGCACGATGACGTCGACCCAAGGGGCCTCGGTGAGCACCTGCTGGTACATGAAGGTGGCATGCACGCCGCCCAGCACCGTGACGATCTCGGGATTGACCTCCTTGGCGACCTCGAGCACCCGCTCGGCCTTGTAGATCGAGGGCGTGATCGCCGTGGTGCCGACCACGTCCGGGGCCAGGGCACGAATTTTCTCGCGCAGCTCGTCATCCTCGATGTGATTGGTCATCGCATCGATATACGTGACGTCGGTGAACCCCGCCTGCTTGAGTGAGCCCGCCAGATAGGCGACCCAGGCCGCCGGCCAGCTGCCCGCGATCTCGGCACCGCCGGAGTGGTAGTTCGGGTGGACGAGAACGAGGCGCATGCTCCTCTCCCTAAGGCTGCGTGTCCGCCACGCGTAGCAGGACGAGTGTCAAGTGTAGTTGACACAGATCAAAACCGGCAATTGCCGAAATGTCAATCGCGACTCCGCGCCTATCGGTGCGTCCTGATGCGTTGCCCGGAGCGATGGTACGCGCCTCCCGAGCCGACAATCACGACGGCGGCGCTGGCGATCGATGGGCTGGACGAAAACCGTCGGCTGCGCTACCGGTCAGCAAGACACTTTGATAATCGGTGAATTATGGAAGAATGGGTAGCGGCGTTCGCGGCGCTGGCACACGACACGCGGCTGGCGGTGGTTCGGCTGCTCATGCAGCAGGGGCCGAGCGGCCTGCCGGCAGGGGAGATCGCGGCACGGGTCGAGGTGCAGGCCTCGACCCTGTCGTTTCATCTGCGCGAGCTCGAGCGGGCGGGGCTGCTGACATCCTGGCGGCGGCAGCGGCAGGTGTTCTACGCAACAGACTACGAGGGCATGCGGCGCTTGCTGACCTTCCTCACCGAGGATTGCTGCCAGGGCCATCCCGAGATCTGCTCAGGGCTGCTGCAGGCCGCAACCGCCTGCGGTGAAGCGCCGGCGCCGAGAGACGAGTCGTGAGGGTCGGCATCAACGGGTTCGGGCGGATCGGCCGGATCGCCACGCGCGTGGCGCTCGGCGGGGTCGAAGGCGCCTTCCCAGGGCTCGACATCGTCCACATCAACGACCCGGGCTTCGATGCCGAGACGGCAGCGCACCTGCTCGAGTTCGATAGCGTGCATGGCCGGTTTCGCGCCGAGATAGCGGTCGATGCCGATGCGTTCCGGGTGAACGAGCGGCGCATCGGGGTGACCGGGCACAGCCGGCCGGCCGACGTGCCGTGGCGGGATCTGGGCGTCGATCTGGTGATCGAAGCCTCGGGCAAGTTCACCAGGCAGGCATTGCTCGAGCCCTATCTCGAGGCCGGCGTCCGCTCGGTGGTCGTGGCAGCCCCCGTCAAGGACGGGCCCTTGAACATCGTCATGGGCGTCAACGACCATCTCTACGACCCGGCCCGGCACAAGATCGTCACCGCCGCGTCCTGCACCACCAATTGCCTGGCCCCGGTGATCGGCCCCATCCAGGCAGCGTTCGGCATTCGTCACGGCCTGATCACCACCGTGCACGACGTCACCAACACCCAGGTGATCGTCGATGCACCCAAGAAGGACCTGCGCCGGGCGCGCTCCGGGCTCATGTCGCTGATCCCGACGACGACCGGCTCGGCCACGGCTATCGGCCTCATCTACCCGGAGCTGCAGGGCAAGCTGAACGGCCATGCGATCCGCGTGCCGCTGCTCACCGGCTCGCTCACCGATTGCGTCCTCGAGCTGGCGCGCGAGACGACGGCGGAAGAGGTCAACGACGTGCTGCGGGCGGCGGCGAGCGGACCGCTTGCCGGCATCCTCGGCGTCGAGGAGCGGCCGCTGGTCTCCATCGACTTCAGGAGCGACACGCGGTCCTCGATCGTCGACGCGCCCTCGACCATGGTCACCGACGGCACGATGCTGAAGATCTTCGCCTGGTACGACAACGAGATGGGCTATTCCTGCCGGCTGGTCGAGCTCGTCGCCAAGGTCGCCCGGAGCGTCGGCACACGGCCATGAACGTTCGTGCCTACGGCATCGTCACCGCAGCCTATTGGGGCCAGACGATCACCGATGGCGCGCTGCGCATGCTCGTGCTGCTGCATTTCCACACGCTGGGCTTCACGCCGTTCCAGCTGGCACTGTTCTTCACGCTCTACGAGCTGATGGGTGTGGTGACCAATCTCTGGGGCGGCTGGCTCGCAGCGCGGTTCGGCCTCACCACCACGCTCTATGCCGGGCTCGCCCTGCAGATCGCGGCACTCGCACTGCTCGCCGCGCTCGATCCTGATTGGCCCGTGATCTGGTCGGTGGCTTATGCGACAGCACTCCAGGGCCTGGCCGGGATCGCCAAGGACCTGACCAAGATGAGTGCGAAGAGCGCCATCAAGCTGATCGTCGCCGACGGTGCCAAGGGCGCGCTGTTCAAATGGGTGGCGCTGCTCACCGGCTCGAAGAACGCAATGAAGGGGCTGGGCTTCTTCCTCGGTGGTCTTCTGCTGACGACGCTCGGCTTTACCGTCTCGCTGCTCTCGATGGCCGCCGTGCTGGCCGTGATCCTCGGCGCAACGCTGCTCAGCCTGCCGCGTGGCATGGGCCGAGCGACGTCAAAGCCGGCGATGACGTCGCTGCTCGCCAAGGCGCCCGCGATCAACCGGCTGTCGGTCGCCCGCTTCTTCCTGTTCGGCGCGCGCGACATCTGGTTCGTCGTGGCGGTGCCGATCTTTCTCTACGAGGTCGCCGGCTGGAGCTTCGTCGAGGTCTCGACCTTCCTCGCCCTTTGGGTCGTGGGCTATGGTGTCGCCCAGGCGCTGGCGCCGCGGCTGATCGATGCCACGGCGCCTGGCTTGGAGCGCGAGGTCAAGGCGGCGCGGCTCTGGGTGCTGGGGCTCGCCGCCTTGCCGCTGGTCTTGAGCCTGGCGCTGACGGTGGTCGTCCCCTGGCCGTTCCTGGTCGATTACGCGCTCAGCCCTGCCACACCCATCACCGTCGCCGGCGGCGCGCTCGCCATCGGGCTCGGCCTTTTCGGGGCCGTATTCGCCATCAACTCGTCGCTGCACTCTTATCTGATCCTGGCCTACAGCCGCGCCGAGGACGTCGCCATGGATGTCGGGTTCTACTACATGGCCAATGCCGGCGGCCGCCTGGTCGGCTGCCTGCTCTCCGGCATCGTCTATCAGACTGCGGGCCTGGTCGGCAGCCTGGCGGCGGCGAGCCTCTTTCTCTTCGCGAGCTGGCTCGCGGCCCTGACCTTGCCAATCGACACTTCAAAGGTGCCGGCTATCTCTACATAATCTGCCGTTGCACCGCCGGTTATCTTGTCTTGCGGTGGCCGAACGCCACTTGATATTTGTTCGTAAAGCGGTGCTGGAGCACGCCGATTGTCATTCCTTCGTCAGGTCTTGCTGTCGCTACTGGTGTTGGCCGCAGCCGGTGGTGGCTTTCTCCTCTATGACCGCTTCATCGCTACGGACGCCGCCTCCTTGGAGCAACGGCGCGGCGGTCGAGCGGTGGGTGTCGAGGTCGCTGCAGCACGTCTCGAGAACGTGCGCGATCGCGCCGAGGCGGTGGGCACGACGCTTGCCAACCAGGCGATCGAGATCGTGCCGTTGGCCTCGGGTCGGATCGTCGAGCTCTTGATCGAGCCTGGCGAGGCGGTGGCTGCCGGCGACGTGCTGGCGCGGCTCGATGACGGCATCGAGCGGGCGGATGTCGCCGAGGCCGAGGCCATGGCCGAGGAGTCGAACTCGGCGCTCGAGCGTGGCCGTCGGTTGCGCGCCAGCAACAACATCGCCGAGGCCACACTCGTCGAGCTGCAGGCCGGCGCCAGCGCCGCACAGGCCAGGGTCGATCGCGTGGAGCAGCGGCTCGAGGATCGCCTCGTCCGCGCCCCGTTCGACGGCGTGGTCGGCATTCGCCGGGTCGATCTCGGTGCCAGGGTCGACGACGACACAGTGATCACCACCCTCGACGACCGCAGCGAGATGATCTTGGAGTTCTCACTGCCCGAGACCTTCTACGGCGCCGTGGCGCGAGGCCAGCCGGTCGAAGCGCGCAGCGCCAGCTTCCCCGATCGCAGCTTCGACGGCGTGATCACCACAATCGACACGCGGATCGACGTCACCAGCCGAGCCTTTCGGGTGCGCGCCACGCTGCCCAATCCGGACCTGCTCCTGCCGGCCGGCCTGTTCGTGCTGGTCGACGTGACCCTCGAGGAGCGCGAGGCTGTCGTCGTGCCCGAGGAGGCTGTGGTCAGCGAGGCCGGCCGCTCGGTCG
Source organism: uncultured Alphaproteobacteria bacterium (assembly GCA_942491185.1). Taxonomy (GTDB): domain Bacteria; phylum Pseudomonadota; class Alphaproteobacteria; order Geminicoccales; family Geminicoccaceae; genus SLRI01. Next base: position 234,425 of record CALOAB010000021.1, read on the forward strand.
TCTACGTCGCTGCCGGCGAGCAGGCCGAGCGGCGATTGGTCGAGATCGGTGCGAGGATGGTGGGCGAGGTCGAGATCGGCGACGGCCTCGAGCCCGGCGAGCTGGTCGTGGTTCGCGGCCTGCAACGGATGCGCGACGGCGCTGCCATTCGCTACGATCCTCCGCCAACGGATAGCGACGCGCCGATCGTCGATGGCGAGCAGGTCGCATCGCCGGATGGCGACGTCGGATGAGCCTGTCCGAGCTCTGCATCAGGCGGCCAGTGCTGGCCACAGTGGTCAGCCTCTTGATCGTCGTCTTCGGCATCGCGTCGGCCACCCAACTGCCGGTGCGCGAGCTGCCCGATGTCGATCGCGCGGTGGTCAGCGTCACGACCACCTACACCGGTGCGGCACCGGAGATCGTCGACACCGACATCACCGAGGTCATCGAGGGCGCGGTGGCCGGCGTTTCGGGCGTCCGTGAGATCAGCTCGGAGAGCCGGCGCGGCCGTGGCCGAACGACCATCACCTTCAATACCGGTCGCGATATCGACGAGGCAGCGAACGACGTTCGCGACGCCGTGGCCAGGATCAGGGCAGACCTGCCGGACGACGCCGACGAGCCGCAGATCGTCAAGAGCGACGATGACGCCGACCCGGTGATGCGCATCGGCGTGCTCTCGGATCGGATGTCGCCCACCGAGATCACCGACTATATCGAGCGATTCCTGGTCGATCGGCTGGCCACGCTCGACGGCGTCGCCAATGTTGAGATCAACGGCCAGCGCCGCTTTGCCATTCGCATCTGGCTCGACCGCCGCGCCATGGCCGCGCGCAACTTGACGGTGGCCGACATCGAGGCGGCGCTCCAGCGCAACAATCTGGAGCTGCCGGCGGGCGAGGTGGAATCGGTCACCCGCGAGCTGACCGTCCGCCTCGACAGCCGGCTCAGCGACGTCGAGGCCTTCCGCCGCATCGTCGTCGCCACCGATAACAACTACCCGATCCGACTCGCTGACGTGGCAAGGGTCGAGCTGGGTGCCGAGGACGATTCGACCTTCGTTCGCTCGGACGGCAGGGCGGCCGTGGGCTTGAGCGTGCTGCGCCAGTCGCAGGCCAACACCATCGTCATCTCCAATGCCGTGCGCGCCGAGATCGAGCGGTTGCAGCCGACCCTGCCGGCCGGCATGGAGGTCGTCGTCGGCTCCGACGATGCGATCTTCATCGAAGCCTCGATTCGCGAGGTGCTGACGGCGCTCGGCATCGCGATCATCCTCGTCGTGCTGGTCATCTTCGTCTTCTTGCTGTCGCTCCGCGCGACACTGGTGCCTGCCGTCACGATCCCGGTTGCCGTTATCGGCAGCTTCATCCTGATTCAGGCCATGGGCTTCTCGATCAACGTCTTGACGCTCCTGGCGCTCATTCTGGCGATCGGTCTCGTGGTCGACGATGCCATCGTCATGCTCGAGAACATCCAAAGACGCATCGAGGAGGGGCTCTCGCCGATCGCCGCCTCGGTGCTCGGTGCCAGGCAGGTGACCTTCGCGATCATCGCCACCTCGCTGGCCTTGATCGCGGTCTTCGTGCCGCTCTCCTTCATGGAGGGGCAGGTCGGCAGGCTGTTCGTCGAGTTCGGCCTGGTGCTGGCTTCGGCCGTCCTGATCTCGACCTTCGTGGCCTTGACACTCTGCCCGGCGCTCTGCTCTCGCGTCTTGAAGGCACGCGCTCGGGGCGAGGCGTCCAAGCTCGAGCCCGGGCGAATCGGCCGTGCCGTCATGAACGTCTATCGCCGGCTGCTGGGTGCCGCACTCGCGGCACCGTTGCCGGTGATTGTCCTCGGCCTGCTGCTCGCCGGCACCAGCTTCGGGCTCTATCGCGGGCTGCCGCAGGAGCTCGCACCCAAGGAGGACCGTGGCGTCTTCTTCGTGCCGGTGACCACGCCGCAGGGCAGCACGGTCGCCTACACCGACGAGCAGGTGATGCAGATCGAGGCCGCCATTCAGCCTTTGGCCGAGAACGGTGAGGTGGAGCGCGTCTTCGCCATTGTCGGCAGCCGGGGTCAGGCCAATCGAGCCTTCGTCGTGGCGCGCCTCGCTCTTTGGGACGAGCGGGACCGCGAGCAGGGCGACATTGCCAGCTCCCTGATCCCGGCGATCACTAGCATCAGTGGGGCCAGGGCCTTCCCAGTGAGCCCGGCCGGGCTAGGCCTGCGCGGCTCCAGCACGCCCTTGCGCATTGTCATCGGCGGCCCGGACTTCGAGAGCGTCAAGGAATGGGGCGACGAGATCATCGCCCGTGCCAGCGACAACCCGAGCCTGCAGAACCTCGAGATGGACTTCGAGGAGAACCAGCCGCAGCTGACGCTCCGCGTCGATCGCGAGAAGGCGGATGATCTGGGCATCCCGCTCGAGACCATCGCCCGCACGCTGCAGACATTGCTGGCCTCGCGCGATGTCACGGAGTTCATCGACCGCGGACGTGAGTACCCGGTGATCGTCCAGGCGCAACGCGAGGACCGGCAGAATCCGACCGACCTCGCCAACATTTTTGTGCGCGGCGCCGGCGACCAGCTGGTGCCGCTGGGCGCGCTCGTCGCACCCGAGGAGGGCGCCACGGCACCGTCGCTGCGCCGCTACGACCGACTGCCGGCCGTCACCATCGAGGCCTCGCTCGCCGACGGCTACGATCTGGGCTCGGCGATCAGCTACATTGAGGCAATCGCGCTAGAGACCCTGCCGGCCGAGGCACGGCTCGGCTTTGCCGGCCAGAGCCGCGAGTTCATCGATGCCTCGGGCGGCATTCTCTTCACCTTCGCGCTCGCCATCCTGATCGTCTTCCTCGTGCTCGCCGCCCAATTCGAGAGCTGGGTGCACCCGTTCATCATCATGCTCTCGGTGCCGCTCGCGGTTGCCGGCGCCCTCTTCTCGCTCTGGGCCACAGGTGGCAGCCTCAATGTCTACAGCCAGATCGGCATCGTGCTGCTGGTCGGGCTGATGGCGAAGAACGGCATCCTCATCGTCGAGTTCGCCAACCAGCTCCGCGACGAGGGCATGAGCGTGCGCGACGCGGTGATCGAGGCCTCGGCACTGAGGCTTCGACCGATCGTCATGACCGTCGTCTCCACGGTCCTCGGTGCCGTGCCCCTGGTCATCGCGTCCGGTGCCGGTGCCGAGAGCCGGACCGCGATCGGCATCGTGATCATCGGCGGGCTCGGCCTCTCCTCGATCCTCACGCTCTTCTTGACGCCCGTGCTCTACGACCTGCTCGCCCCCTTCGCCAAGCCGCCCCGTGAGGTCAGCGACCAGATCGAGCGCGAGCTCGGCGAGGGAGCCCCTGCGGCTGCACCTGAGCGACGCCACCCCGCCGAATGAGCCGTTCGGTGATCCTCTATGTGTCCCATCCCGAGGTGGTGATCGACCCCGAGACACCGGTTCCCGAATGGCGGCTGTCCCCGACGGGGCGGTCGCGGCTGCTGGCTGCACGTGAGGCACCATGGCTGCGCGCCTGCCGCCGTATCGTCACCAGCGGCGAGACCAAGGCCGTGGAGACGGCAGCGCTGATCGCCGGCGCCACAGGTGCCTCGATCGAGGTCCGTGAAGCGATGCACGAGAACGATCGCGAAGCCACGGGCTTCCTGCCGCCGGCCGAGTTCGAGACGGTCGCCGATGCCTTCTTCGCCGAGCCGCACCGATCGATCCGCGGCTGGGAGCGAGCGATCGATGCGCAAGCCCGGATCGTGGCCGAGCTCGACGCCGTGATCGCCACTCAACCGGCCAACGAGCCGCTCCTGCTGGTCGGCCATGGCGGGGTCGGCACGCTGCTGTTCTGCGCGCTCACTGGCCAGGCGATCGACCGCCGGCTCGACCAGCCACGGGCCGGCAGCGTCTTTGCCGTCGATAGGGAGACGCGAGAGCCGCTCTTTGGCTGGACGCCGCTCGAGGACGCGACGCTGGAGCTGTAGCGGGCGCTCCGCACCGAGGCTCCGCTTGCGCGGCAGTCATGACGAGCTTAACCGCAAGGGCGGCGATGTGGGACGGCAATTGCGCCAGCCCAGGCGGGTGCGGACACTTCCAACGATGAGCGATACGCCATCCGCCACCCTGGCGGCACCTCGGGCGGCAGCGGCGGTGATGCGGCGCAATGGTGCCACGTGGTACGGCTACCTGCTGCTCGGCTTCTTCACCTTCCTGCTGAATATCCAGGGCAACATCCTGCCCTTCCTCCAGCGTGAGCTCGCGATCGGCTATGGGGTGGCGGCGCTGCACTCCTCGGCAATCGCAGCCGGCATGATCGTCACCGGCCTGCTCGGCGAGCGGGTGGTCGGCCGGCTCGGGCGGCGGCGGACCTTGGCGCTGGGCGGCTTTGGCGCTGCGCTCGGCGCCGTCCTGCTCTGTCTCGCATCGACCGCCTGGGCGAGCATCGCTGCCTGTTTCGTCCTCGGTGTCACGGGCAGCCTCGTGCCCACGGTCGTGCCGGCGATGCTCGCCGATATCCACGGGCGACATCGCGATCGGGCACTCACCGAGCTCTCGGCGGCTTGCTATGCGTTTGCCGTGACCGCCCCGCTCGCCATGGGTGCTGCGCTCGCACTGGGACTTGGCTGGCGGGCCGCTCTGCTGATGGGGGTCGCAATCGGCCTCGTCGTCCTGATCGGCTTCCGTTCGGCGGCGGTGCCAGACTCCCCACCGCAAGCCACCGGCGCGAGCCGCTTGCCCCTGGCCTATTGGGCCTACTGGCTGCTCTTGGTGATGGTCGTCGCCGTCGAGTTCAGCGTGCTCCTCTGGGCACCGGCCTATCTCGAGCGCGTCGTCGGTCTGCCGCCAGCCGAAGCGGCCAGCTTCGCTGCCGTTTTCGCTCTCGCCATGCTGGTCGGGCGCATCGCCGGCAGCGCACTGGTCGGTCGGTTGACCATGGGCCGCCTCTATGTGGGCGCGCTTGCCGTAACGCTCGCTGGCTTTGCGCTCTATTGGAGCGGCCAGGTCATTCTGGCCGTGGCTGGGCTCGCCGTGCTCGGACTGGGCGTGGCACTCCTCTATCCGCTGAGCCTCGGACTGGCGCTCGAAGCCGCTGGATCACGTGGCGTCGCGGCCAGCACACGGTTCATGTTCGCGGTCGGCCTTGCGATCCTGATCGCACCCTTTGTCCTCGGCGCCATTGCCGATCGCGTTGGGCTCGCCTTGGCCCATCTCGTCATTCCCGGCCTCACTTTGGCAGCGCTCGTCTGTCTTGTTGTCGCTGGCAGGCTCGATCAACAGGCCACCCTGGCACGCCACCGCTAGCGGCAGACGGCACGGGCGCCCGCATCCGCTCTTGCGTCCAGACGACGTCCCCGGCCATGCTGTGGCCAATCACGGTTCGGGGGGCCGGATGACCAAGGCCTATATCTGCGGCACGCTCGACAGCAAGGAAGCCGAGCTCGGCTATGTCCGAGATTGCCTGGATGCTGCCGGCATTCCGACTTGTCTCGTCGATCTCGGCACCAGCGGCCGTGCCATTGCCGCGGATGTCAGCGCTGCCGAGGTGGCAGCACATCATCCAGCCGGTGCCGAGGCGGTCTTCACCGGTGATCGCGGCACGGCCGTCACCGGCATGGCCGAGGCGTTTCAGGCCTTCATCGCCACGTGTCGTGATCTGGGCGGCATCATCGGCGCCGGCGGCTCGGGCAACACGTCACTCGTCGCACCGGCGATGCGCGCCTTGCCGGTGGGCGTGCCCAAGGTGCTGGTCTCGACCGTCGCCTCCGGCAATGTGGCGCCTTATGTCGGCCCGGCCGATATCATGATGCTGCATGCGGTGGCCGACGTGCAGGGCCTGAACGCCATCACCAGGCGGGTGCTGGGCAATGCCGCGCATGCGCTGGCCGGGATGATGCAGCACCAGATCCCGGTGCCGGAGGCCAAGGCCAAGCCCGCCCTCGGCCTCACCATGTTCGGCGTGACCACGCCCTGCATCCAGGCGGTGAGCAAGGCGCTGGAGGCGGATTACGACTGCCTCGTCTTCCATGCCACCGGGACCGGCGGCCAGGCGCTCGAGAAGCTGGTCGAGAGCGGGCTCGTCCAGGCGATGCTGGATCTCACGACCACCGAGATCGCCGATCTCCTGGTCGGTGGCGTGTTCCCGGCAACCGATAGCCGGCTCGAGGCCGTGATCGCCACGGGCATACCCTATGTCGGCTCGGTCGGTGCCCTCGACATGGTCAATTTCGGTGCGAAGGAGAGCGTGCCCGACGCGTTCCGCGATCGGCTGCTCTACGTGCACAACCCGCAGGTCACGCTGATGCGCACGACGGCGGAGGAAAACGCGCGCTTCGGCCAGTGGATCGCCGCCAAGCTCAACCGCATGACCGGGCCCGTGCGCTTTCTCCTGCCCGAGGGCGGCGTCTCGCTGATCGACGTGCCGGGCCAGCCGTTTCACGATCCCGCCGCCGACCGGGCACTGTTCGAGGCGATCGAGGCGGTCTTCGAGCCGACGGCGAAGAGAAAGCTCGTCCGGGTACCAGCGGCGATCAATGACGAGGCCTTTGCCGCAGCCGCCGTCGCCGCCTTCCACGAGATCGTCTGAGGAGACCACCCGATGCCCCGCTTCGCCCGGCAAGAGCTCATGGAGAAATTCCGCGACATGGCGCAGCGCCGGGTGCCCATTGTCGGCGGTGGTGCCGGCACCGGGCTTTCCGCCAAATGCGAGGAGGCGGGCGGCATCGACCTCATCGTCATCTACAATTCCGGCCGCTACCGCATGGCGGGCCGAGGCTCGCTCGCCGGCCTGCTGGCTTATGGCAATGCCAACGAGATCGTGGTCGAAATGGCGCGCGAGGTGCTGCCGGTGGTCGAGCGGACGCCGGTCCTCGCCGGGGTCAACGGCACCGACCCCTTCATGCTCCGGGACAAGTTCCTCGACGATCTGGCGGCGCTCGGTTTCTCCGGCATCCAGAACTTCCCCACCGTTGGCATCATCGACGGCACGTTTCGCGCCAATCTCGAAGAGACCGGCATGGGCTACGGCCTCGAGGTCGAGCTGATCGAGGCGGCGCGCAAGCGTGACCTGCTCACCACACCCTATGTCTTCTCGCGCGCCGAGGCGGTCGCCATGGCCAAGGCCGGCGCCGACATCATCGTGCCGCATATGGGGCTCACCACGGGCGGCTCGATCGGTGCTGGGACAGCGCTGAAGCTGGAGGATTGCCCGGCGCTCATCGACGATTGGGCCGAGGGTGCGCTGGAGGTGGCGCCCGACATCCTCGTCATTTGTCACGGCGGGCCTATCGCCATGCCGGCGGATGCAGCCTATGTCCTGGCCAACACCCGCCACTGCCACGGGTTCTACGGCGCGTCCTCGATGGAGCGGCTGCCGACCGAGCTGGCGCTGCAGGCACAGGTGAAAGAGTTCAAGGCGATCGCATTCGACGGCAAGGCAGCTGAATGACCGACACGGTAGGTATCCTCGTGGTCTCCCATTCGCCCAAGGTGGCGGAAGGCGTGGTCGACATGGTTCGGCAAATGGTCGGTGACGACGTCACCTGCGCCGGGGTCGGTGGCAATGCGTCGGGCGGGCTCGGCATCGACGCTGCAACGATCCTTGGTGGCATCGAGCGGGTCTGGTCGCCGGCCGGGGTCGCCATCCTGGTCGACCTGGGCGGGGCGGAGATGAACAGCGACATGGCGATCGAGATGCTCGACGAGGCGCGCCGGCCGCTGGTGCGCATCTGCGCCGCCCCCATCGTCGAGGGTGCTGTGATCGCCGCCACCGAGGCCTCCTCCGGCAGCCCACTCGACGAGGTCGTGGCCAGCGCCGAGGCCATGGGCTGATGGCCGATGCCTCGACGACGCTCAAGATCACCCACCCCACCGGCCTGCATGCCCGGCCTGCGGTCAAGCTCACCAAGCTCGCCAAGACCTTCGATGCCGCCATCCGGCTGCGCGGCCTCCCCGCCGGCGATTGGGTGGACGCCAAGAGCATCGTCAAGGTGATGGGCCTCAAGCTGAAGACCGGCACCGAGGTCGAGATCCTGGCCGAGGGCGGCGACGCGGAGGCCGCCATCGATGCGCTCGGCGGGCTCGTCACGCGCAATTTCGACGAAGATGGGTGAACGGCGCCACCAGGGGCGGATCGCCGCCCCGGGACTGGCGCTGGGACCATTGGTGTGGCTCGCCGACCCACTGACGGCGCAAGCGCTCGAAGCCGCTGGCGATCCCGCCGCCGAGCATGCCCGGCTGGAAGCAGCCATGGCAATGGCGAGCGGCGCGCTGGCCGAGCTGGTCGAGACCACCGACGAGGCCATGGCGGCCGAGATCCTGGGCTTTCAGCTGGAGATGCTGGCCGACCCTGCCCTCGCTGAACCGGCTGTTGCAGCGATCGACGGTGGTGCTTCGGCGGCAGCTGCCTGGGTCGAGGCCATGGCGGCGCAGATCGCTGTCTTCGAGACTGACGACGATGCCTACTTCCAGGCGCGCGCGGCAGATCTCATGGATCTTCGTGAGCGGGTGCTTCTGGCTCTCGCCGGGGACGCGGGGAAGCAAGCCGAGTTGCCGGCCGGGGCGATCCTGCGGGCCGCCGATCTGACGCCGTCGCGCTTTCTCTCGTTCGATTGGTCAGGGCTCGGCGGTGCGGCTCTCACGGCAGGCAATGCCGCGAGCCATGTGGCGATGCTCGCCCGCGCCCGGGGCGTGCCGCTGCTGGTCCAGCTCGGCGAAGACGACACCGCAGCGGGCCAAGCCGTGCTCGATGCGATGACCGGCACGCTCGTGCTCGAGCCGACGTCCGCGACGCTGGCGCATTACGCCGACCGGCTCGCAGATGCGCGCGCCGAGGCCATGGCGGCGGCAGAAATCATCGCCAGGCCGGCGGTCACCCCGGCGGGCGCTGCCATCTCCGTGATGGTCAATGTCGACGACCCGGATGCCGTGCCCGACGACATTCTCCGCGCCGGCGACGGCGTCGGCCTGCTGCGCACCGAGTTCCTCTTCATGGCGCGGCCGGATCTCCCCGACGAGGAGACGCAATTTCGGGTCTATCGCCGCCTCCTGGAGCGTCTGGGCGGGCGGCCACTGATCCTGCGCACGCTCGATATCGGCGGCGACAAGCCACTGCCATCGCTCGAGCTGCCGCACGAGGCCAACCCGTTTCTCGGCCTTCGGGGCTTGCGCCTCTGCCTCGCCCGGCCCGAGTTGCTTCGCCCGCAGCTCCGCGCCGCCATTCGCGCGGCGGCCGCAGGACCGCTCTCGATCATGCTGCCCATGGTGAGCCGGGCCGCCGAGGTGACCGCCGCACGCGCCATGCTCGAGGTCGAAGCGCAGGCACTGGGCCTGCCAGCGCCACCTTTGGGCATCATGGTCGAAACGCCGGCCGCGGCATTGGCGCTGGATACCATGCCGGTCGATTTCGCCTCGATCGGCTCGAACGACCTGACCCAATACGTCATGGCCGCTGCCCGCGATAGCGGCGGGTCGGTCGCCGACCTCGCCGACCCGCTCGACCCGGCCGTGCTCCGGTTGATCGGTCTCGTCGTTGAGCAGGCACGAGCGCGCGACCTGCCGCTGTCACTCTGTGGCGACATGGCGAGCGACCGGGCAGGGCTCGAGGCCTTGCTGGATCTCGGGCTGACCCGGCTTTCCGTGGCGCCCGCGGCGCTCGGGCGTGTTAAGCTCTGGATCAGTCGCCATGGTGGACCTGTGCGCTAGGCAGTAGCAGCTGAAAGGAAACGCTCGATGAGGACCTTCGACCGCTTTCGGCGGGTGTTGGCAGGAATAGCAATCGCACTCGTGCTCGTGGCCAGCTTGCCCGTCGGTGTCGCCCAGGCCGGCCTCGTCACGACCGACGAGGTCATCTCCCAGACCTATGACAAGGATGCCACGCGAGCGAAGGTCTCCGCCTTCATGGCCCGCGCCGATGTCGAGCAGCAGCTGGCGGCCCTGGGCGTCGAGCCGGCCGAGGCCGAGGCACGGATCGCCGCGCTGAGCGACGCCGAGATCGAGGCCGTCGCCGGCAAGATCGACCAGCTGCCCGCGGGCGGCAGCATCTTCGTCACCGCGGCCATTGTCGCCGGTGTCCTGCTTTTCGTCCTGATCATCACCGACGTCGCCGGCATCACCAACGTCTTCACCTTCATCAATTGAGCCGCTGCAGGCGGCCGGGGCATCAATTGAGCGGCCGCAGGCGGCTGCGCGTCGCCGTAGCGGGTCTGGCGCTCGCCCTGCTCGGCGCCTGCGCCGGGGCACCCGGTGTGCCATCGCCAGGCGACCCGCGCCTTGCAGCCCTGCCGCAGGCTGAAGCGATCCCGGACGTGCCGTTCTTCGCACAAGCGGACTACTATTGCGGGCCGGCAGCACTCGCGATGACGCTCGCCTGGTCGGGGCTGGAGGTCACCCAGGACGACCTGGCACCGGTCGTCTACACGCCGGGCCGGCAGGGCACGCTGCAAACCGACATCCTGGCCGGCGCCCGCCGCTTCGGCAGGCTCGCCGTTCCGGTCGACACGGTGCCGGCGATGCTGGAGGAGCTGGCTGCCGGCCATCCGGTCCTGGTGCTGCAGAATCTCGGGCTCGAATTGCTGCCGCAATGGCACTATGCGGTCGTCACCGGCTACGACATCGAGCGGGGCACGCTCCTGCTGCATTCCGGGCTGACGGCCGATCTCGAGATGTCGCTCGACACCTTTGCCTGGACCTGGGCGCGCAGTGACAATTGGGCGCTCGTCGTCCTGCCACCAGAGCTGCTGCCGGCGACGGCCGATGAACGGGCCGTCGTCGAGGCAGCGGCAGCGCTCGAGCGCGCCGGCGAGCATGGTGCTGCCGAAATCGCCTACGGCACCATCCTGACCCGTTGGCCCACGAGCCTGCCGGCCTGGATCGGCCTCGGCAATGCGGCCTATGCCGTTGGCGACACCACGCGTGCGGCCGCGGCCTTCCGCCATGCGACGGAGACGCATCCGACCTCCGCTGCCGCCTGGCAGAACCTCGCCTTCGTCCTTGCCGAGGCGGGCGAGGCGGAGGAAGCGGCAGTCGCAAACCAGCGCGCCCTGGCGCTTGGCGGCGCACAGTCTGGCAACTAAAGCTCTCGGGCGGCCCGGCCGGGGTGTTTGAGCCAAGCCATTGTCGCGTTTCGCGGTTTACAGGTGCCGGCCGCATCTTCAGGCATCGAGCATCGATGGCTTGGAGGGGAACAGCGGCCATGGCTGAGATCATCGACGGCAAGGCTGCAGCCGAACGACTGAGGCAGCGTCTCAAAGTGCAGGTCGACGCATTCGTCGCGGACCAAGGCTACGCGCCCGGCCTCGCTGTGGTGATCGTGGGCGACCATCCGGCGAGCCGTGCTTATGTGCGCACCAAGACGAGGGTTGCCGGCGAGATCGGCATTGCCGGCGACCTGATTCAGCTCGACGAGACAGTCGGCCAGGCAACCCTGCTCGAGCGGATCGACGCCCTCAACGCCGACCCGAAAGTCCATGGCATCCTCGTGCAGCTGCCGCTGCCGGAGAGCATCGACGCGAGCGCGGTCCTGGCCGCGATCGACCCCAGAAAAGGATGTCGACGGGTTCCATGCGCAAAACGTCGGCGCGCTGTTCAGCGCCGCGCGGCCCGACCCGGAACGACTGCTGGTGCCGTGCACGCCGCTCGGCTGTCTCTCTCTGCTCCGCGACACGCTTGGCGCTGACGGGCTCGCTGGCCGTGAGGCGGTGATCGTCGGCCGCTCGAACATCGTCGGCAAGCCGATGGCAGCCCTGCTCTTGGGCGCCGACTGCACGGTGACGATCGCGCATTCGCGCACGCACGATCTGGCCGCAGTTTGTAGCCGGGCTGACATCCTGATCGCCGCGGTCGGCCGGCCACGGATGATCCAGGGCGACTGGCTCAAGCCGGGTGCGGTGGTCATCGATGTCGGCATCAACCGGATCGTCGAGCCGTCGGGCGAGAAGCGGCTGGTCGGCGATGTCGATTTCGCCAGCGCGTCGGAGGTCGCCGGCGCCATCACCCCGGTCCCGGGCGGCGTCGGCCCGATGACGGTCGCGTGCCTGATGCAGAACACGCTCGCAGCAGCCCGGCTCCAGTTGGCGGCAACAGCGCCAGCCTGACCGGCGAACGTGAAGCTCAGGCGAGTGCCCGGACGAAGGCCTCACTATCGGCCACGGTGCCGAAGACGCCGCCCTGCATCTTCACCATCTTGACGGCAGCCGCGTGATTGCCGGGATCGGTGGCGCCGCAGCAATCCTCGAGCAGCAGGCATTCGAAGCCTCGATCATTGGCCTCGCGCATCGTCGTGTGGACGCAGACATCGGTGGTGATGCCGGTGAGCACCAGGTTCCGGACGCCCTTGCTGCGCAGCATCAGCTCGAGATCGGTGGCGTAGAACGAGCCCTTGCCGGGCTTGTCGATGATCGCCTCGCCAGAGGCCGGTGCCAGCTCGTCGATGATCTCCCAGCCCGGCTCGCCGCGCACCAGGATCTTGCCGCAAGGGCCCGGATCACCGATGCCGGCGCCGATCTGGCGCGAGCGCCAGCGCTTGTTCGCCGGCAGGTCCGTGAGGTCCGGCCGGTGACCCTCGCGGGTGTGGATGACCCAGATGCCAGAGCGTCTGGCCGCCTCCAGGACCCGTTGGATGGGCTCGATCGGCCGGCGGGTGAGCGACAGGTCGTAGCCCATGCGGTCGACATAGCCGCCGATGCCGCAGAAATCGGTCTGCATGTCGATGACGATGAGCGCCGTATCGCCGGCACTGAAGCTGCCATCGAACGGCCAGCTATAGGGGTCGCCCATCACCTGCTCGAACATCAGCCGATCGCTCCGATGCTGTGGGGGGTGGCACCCAAATGGAGCCCGCTTGCGCGATGCAGCGCTCGCCCCAGGCTGGCGATGCACGCATCACTCAGCGAGGGTCCGACCAGCATGAGGCCCAGCGCCAGGCCGTCGCTGCGGAACCCGCCGGGCACGGCGATGGCCGGCAGGTCGAGCAGGTTGACGTAGTTGGTGTAGGTGCCGAGCCGGGCGTTGAGCGCGATATTGTCCGCTTCGAGCGCCTCGATCGTGTAGGTCGTCGGCGTCGTGGGTGTCAGCAGCGCCTCGACATCGCGAAACAGCATGCGGGCCTGTTGGGTGACACCGCGCATGGCGTATTGCGCCTCGAAGAGGTCGACAGCGCTCCAGCGCTCGCCCCAGCTGAGGATCTCTCGGGTCGCCGGGTGGACGCCATCGCCGTGGCGGCTGAGGAACCCTCGATAGTTGGCGGTGCGCTGGGCGACGAAGGGGCCCTCGTAGAGCAGCCGGGCCGCCTCGAGGAAAGGGCGGATGTCGGTCTCGACCGCGATGCCACCGAGCGCTTCGAGCCGTGCCACGCCTTCAGTGAACAACCGCTCGGCCTCGCCGTCGCCATCGAAGAAGAGCGAGGCCTGATCGGGGATGGCAAAGCGGAACTTGGTGGGAACCGGCGACAGCTCCAGCTCAAGCGTCTCGGCTTCGGGCTTGGAGAAGGGGTCGTCCGGATCGTAGCCGATCATCACGGCAGTTGCGGTCACCGCATCGTCGACCGTCAGCGTCAGGACCGAATGGGAGCCCACCATGCCGGCGGCCGAGCGCATGCCGGTATTGGGCACGAGCCCCGGCGTCGGCTTCAGCCCGACGATGTTGTTGAAGGCTGCCGGCACACGGCCCGAGCCCGCGGCATCGCCGCCAATGGCGAAGGAGACGAGGCCCGCGGCCACGACGACGGCACCGCCGGAGGTCGAGCCGCCCGAGATGTAGGCCGGATCGAAGACGCAGGCCGGCACACCGTAATCGGTGCGGGTGCCGTTCAGCCCCACGCCGAACTGGTCCATGTTGTTCTTGCCGATGGGGATGGCACCGGCGTCGATGAAGCGCTGGATCAGCGGCGTGGTCTGCTCGGCGGTGAAGGCGAAGGCACGACACGCATTGGTCGTCTCGAAGCCGGCGAGATTGAAATTGTCCTTGATGCCAAAGGGGGCGCCGAACAGCGGCTTGGTGTCGAGATCGCCCGGCGCCAGTTGCCGGGCCATCGCCAGCGCCTGCTCGCGCGGGACCAGGCTGATCCAGGCAGGGTCGGGCCCGCGTGCCTCGATCCGGTCATAGACCGCTTCCACCACGTCGGCCGGCGTCGCAGCGCCACTCTGGTAGAGGCGACGCAGCGTGCCGAGGTCGAGGCTGCCGGTCTTCGGGTCCCAATCCAAGGCAGCTCAGCCCATCACCTGGCCCACGAGATCCGGCCAGCGGTCGGCCCAGGGGCGGGCTGCCTCGAAGGCACGGCTCGCCTGCAGCACGGTCGGATCGTCGAGGTGGCGGCCGATGATGTGCAGGCCGACCGGCAGCCCGTCATCGGTCCAGCCGGCCGGCACCGTGGCGGCCGGCTGGCCGGTCATGTTGATCGGCAGCGTGAAGCAGAGCCACTGGACCGGGTGGACAATGCGGCCCTCGACCTTCTCCGGCCCCTGCATGCCGACCGGGAAGGGCGGCACCGCCAAGGTCGGGGTGAGCAGCAGGTCGTACTTGCTCATGAATTTCGCCATGCGGTTGGCCACGGCCTTGCGCGCGATGTTGGCGTTGGTCAGATCCTCGGCCGTCCAGGGGCGCATCAGGAAATCGACCAGATGCGGCGTCATGTGATGGGCGTGCTCGGGCAGCCATTTGCGCATGCCGGCGAGGTCGCTCTCGAGCGCCACCAGACCCCAGAACGCCTGGTAGGGATCGTCGAAGCCCGGATCGGCCTCCTCGACCGTGCAGCCGAGATCGCTCTCGAAGACCTCTGCCGCCTTGCGGACGATGGCGCGGACCCGCGGATCGACCGCGGCATAGCCCCAGTCCTCGCTATAGGCGATGCGCTTGCCGCGGAACTCGCCCTGCAGCGCCTCCATCCAGTCGAACTCCTGGGGGATGGTCTGGCGGTCGCGCATGTCGGGGCCGGAAATGACGCTCAGCATCAAGGCCGAATCGGCGACGGTGCGGCTCATCGGCCCGATATGCTCGAGCGATTCCCAGCTCGAGACACCGGGATAGCGCTCGTCGCGACAACCCGGGTAGAGCGGCACGCGGCCCATCGAGGCCTTGATGCCGTAGAGCCCGCAATGGGCGGATGGGATGCGGATCGAGCCGCCGCCATCGCTGCCGATCGCGAACGGCGTGACGCCACAGGCGACCGAGGCGCCGGAGCCGGCGCTGGAGCCCCCGGGTGTCATGTCGAGGTTCCAGGGATTGCGGGTCGTCTCGAAGACCGGGTTGTGGCCGACGGCGCTGTAGCCGAACTCCGGCACATTGGTCTTGCCGACGATGATGGCGCCCGCTTCCTTCAGCCGCTCGACGACGATGTCGTCCTCGTCCGGCGTGAAGTCCTTGTAGAGCATCGAGCCCATGGCGGTGACCAGGTCCTTGGTCGCCACCAGATCCTTGATGCCGATCGGCACCCCGGCGAGCGGGCCTGCGTCCTCGCCTTTGGCGAGCTTGGCGTCGACCGCCTTCGCCATGGCGCGAGCGAGATCGTGGCCCACGGCCGAGAAGGCGTGGACGTGCGGCTCGAAGGCGTCCATGCGGGCGAGCGCCGCCTCGGTGACCTCCGCCGCACTCAGCTCCTTGTTGCGCACGCGGCGGGCGATCTCGACGGCGGTCATGGTGCCGAGGGCTTTGGGCGTCAGGGACATGGGCCTCGCTCCGGTTGGGCTTAGAGCCTGTTTGTCAGGTTGCTTGCTCGAGCACGCGGTCGGCTGCGGCCGGCTGCTCGAGCGGGAAATGGCAGGCGACCGCGTGACGCTCACCGGCCGCCGTCAGGGTCGGCATGGTCTGCGCGCATGCCTCGGCACCGCGCGGGCAGCGGCCGTAGAAGCGGCAGACCTGCGGGTCGGGGTCGATCGGGCTCTGCGGCTCGCCCTCGAGACGCTTGCCGGCGCCGGCCGACGCCCGGCCCGGGATCGCGTCGAGCAGGGCTCGCGTATAGGGGTGCCTCGGGGCCTCGAAGATCTGCTCGACCGGGGCGATCTCGACGATCTTGCCGAGATACATGACGGCGACGCGGTCGCAGATCAGCCGCACGACGTTGAGGTCGTGGCTGACGAAGAGATAGCTGACATCGAGCCTCCGGCGGAGATCCGCCAGGAGATGCAGGATGACGGCCTGCACCGAGACGTCGAGCGCCGAGGTCGGCTCGTCGAGGATCAAGATCTCGGGCTCGACCGCCAGTGCCCGGGCGATGCCGACCCGTGCCTTCTGGCCGCCCGAGAGCTGGTGCGGGTAGCGATCGAGCAGCTCGACCGGCAGGCCGCAGAGCTGCGCCGTCTCCAGGACGCGTGCCTGCACCGCTGCCTTGTCCAGGTCACGGCGGAGCTGGGTCAGCGGATCGGCAATGCTCTCGCCCACGCGAAAATGCGGGTTCAGGCTGTCGGTCGGGTCCTGGAAGACCACCTGGATCTTGGCCCGCTCGGGCCGGCTGCCGAAGCGCTTGGCCGGGATGTGGTCGATCTCGGCGCCGTGGCAGAGGATGCGCCCATTGGTCGTGTCGATCAGCCGGGCGACCAGCCGCACCAGGGTCGACTTGCCACAGCCGGACTCGCCGACGAGACCGACGCTCTCGCCGCGCGCGATCGAGAAGGAGACGCCGTCCACGGCGTGCAGCTTGCCGCTGCCGACCGGATAGTGCTTCTCGAGATGGTCGATGGTCAGCGCGTCGCTCATGCCATCGCCTCGCGCAACGCCACCTCAGGTGCGGCGGGCACCGCCGGGTGGTGGCAAGCGGCGCCGTGGCCAGGCTCCAGGGTCACGAGCGGCAGCGCTTCGGCCGTGCAGACAGGCGTCCGCCTCGGGCAGCGCTCGACGAAGCGACAGGCCGGCAGCTCGCCGCGCAGGTCCGGCAGGCCGCCCGGGATCGGTTGCAATGCTGCCAGGCTCGAGGCCTCGGTCGGCGTGGCGGCGATCAGCCCTGCGGTATAGGGATGGGCGGGTCGCTCGAAGATCTGCTCGGTCGAGCCGGTCTCGACCACATGGCCTGCATGCATCACCGCGATCCGGTCGCAATAGTCGCGGGCGAGGCCCAGATCGTGGGTGATCAGCACGGTCGCCATGCCCCGGCTGCGCGACAGCTCGCGCACCAGGTCCATGATCGCCGCCTGGGTCGTGACGTCGAGCCCGGTGGTCGGCTCGTCGGCGATCAGGAGGCGCGGCTCACACGCCAGAGCGAGGGCGATCATCACCCGCTGGCACATGCCGCCGGAAAGCTCGAAGGGATAGGCATCGAAGCGCTTCTCGGGGTCGGGGATGCGCACCTGGGCCAGGGCCGCCACGGCAGCATCGCGCGCCGCCTTGCCCTTGAGCCCGCGATGCCGGCCCAGCACATCCATGAGCTGGCGACCGACCGAGCGGATGGGGTTGAGGGCCGCCCGCGCGTTCTGGAAGATCATGGCGACCGACTTGCCACGCACGGCGCTGAGCGCCCGCGGCCCGCCCTGGCCGAGATCGACCCCGCCGATCGCGATGCGCGCCGCCTCGATGTCGGCTGCACCATCGAGGATGCCCATGATGGCATAAGCCGAGACCGACTTGCCGGAGCCGCTCTCGCCCACCACCGCGAGCGTGTCGCCCTCGGCGAGCGCGAAGCTCACCCGATCGACCGCCTGGACGACCCCATCCCGGGTCTTGAAGCGGACGGTGAGGTCCTCGACGTCGAGGTAAGGCCGGCTCATGTCCGCCGCCTCGGGTCGATCAGATCGCGCAGCCCGTCGCCCAGCAGGTTGAAGCAGAAGACCGAGAGGACCAGCGCCATGCCGGGGAAGAAGAAGATCCACCACTCGCCGGAGATGATGTAGTTGGCCCCTTCCGAGACCATGATGCCCCATTCCGGGGTCGGCGGGCGGACCCCGAGGCCGATGAAGGAGAGCCCGGCGGCATTGAGGATCGCCCAGCCCATGTTGAGCGAGACCTGGACCATCATCGGCGGCAGGATGTTGGGGATGAGGTGGCGGTGGAGGACGCGAAACGGGCCGTTGCCGCTGAGCCGTGCCGCCTCGGCGAAGCCGCTGTCACGGCGCGAGTTGATCTCGGCCCGGGCGAAGCGGATGTAGAAGGGCAAATTGATGATCGCGGTCGCGAGGATGATGTTCCAGATCGTGTTGCCGAGTGCTGCGACGATGCCCATGGCCAGCACGAAGAGCGGGAACGCCATGATGGTGTCGACCATCCGGCCGACGATGCGATCGGTCCAGCCGCCGAAATAGCCGGCATAGGCGCCGAGCAGGAGGCCGATAACAAACGAGATGGAGACGGCGGAGACGGCGATGCCGAGATCGATGCGGGCAGCGACGATCACCCGGCTCAGCACGTCGCGGCCGAGGCTGTCCGTGCCGAACGGGTGCGCCAGCGAGGGTGCCTGGAGCGCTCTGTCCGTCCCGCTCTCGAGCGGGTCGTAGGGTGCGATGGCCGGCCCGAACACGGCGGCCAGCACGAGCAGGATGAAGAGGATCGCCGCGAACAGCGTCAGCGGGTTCTCGGCGATGGTGTGGCGCAGCACCTTGAGCAAGGGCGATGGGCGGCGCGGGGTGGTGGTCGACACGGCGGCATTGCGCATCGCTCAGTCCTCGTACCGCACGCGCGGATCGACCACGGTGTTCAAGATGTCGACCATGAGGTTCAAGAGCACGTAGATGATCGCCATGGTGACGACGAAGCCCTGGATGGCGGCATAATCGGAGGTGATGACCGCATCGACCGCGTAGCGACCGACGCCGGGCCAGCCGAAGACCTGCTCGATCAGCACATTGGCGCCGAGCAGGAAGGAGAAGATCATGCCGAGGATGTTGACCACCGGCAGGAGCGCGTTCCGGAGCGCATAGGTGACGAGCACCTGCCAGGTGCTGAGCCCATTGGCCCGGGCCGTGCGGACGAAATCGCTGGTCAGCACACCGATCATCGAGGCCCGCGTCATCCGGGCGATCGGGGCGAGCGCGAAGAGGCCGAGCGAGATGCCCGGCAGCACCAATTGGCCGAAGGCGGCGCGCGCCGTCACCAGGTCGCCGACCAGGAGCGCATCGATGGTGTAGAAGCCGGTGATGGTCGGTGGTGGGGAGAAGAAAATCTCGAGCCGGCCGAGCGGCGACGGCGCCCAGCCGAGCTTGAAGTAGAAGACGAAGACGAAGAGCAGGCCGACGAAGAAGCTGGGAAACGACGCCGAGAGGGTGACCAGGCTGCGGCACACATGATCGATCAGCGAGCCGGGCTTGGTGGCGGCCCAGATGCCGAGCGGCATGCCGACCACAATGGCGAACAGCAGCGCGAAGAGGGTCAGCTCCATCGATGCCGGCAGGCGCTGCAGCAGGTCGCTCAAAACCGGCTGGCCGGTGTTGAACGAGGTGCCGAGGTCGCCCTGGCCCAGATCGATGGCGTAGCGGACGAACTGCTCGACCAGCGGCCGGTCGAGCCCCATCACGGCGCGCACCTCGGCCACGGACTCGACCGTGGCGGACGGGCCGGCGAAGTAGGCCGCCGGATCGCCGGGCAGTGCCCGGCTGATGACGAAGGTGAGGACGATGACGCCGAGCAGGCTCGGCAGTGCGGCGAGCAGACGGCGTCCGATGAGCTTCAGCACGGCAGCCCTACCCGTCGCCGAGCGCGGCGAAGAGGGCCGCAGATGGTGCTACGGTGCCGAACAGGCCGTTGCCCATGGTGGTGAAGCGCAGGATCGCGTCGTGGTTCGCCTGCTCGCTCGCAGCACAGCAATCCTCGAGCAGCAGGCACTCGAAGCCGCGATCATTGGCATCGCGCATCGTGGTGTGGACGCAGCAATCGGTGGTCACGCCGGCAAAGATCAGGTTGCGCACACCCTTGCGCTGCAGGATCTGCTCGAGGTCGGTGGCGTAGAAGGCGCCCTTGCCCGGCTTGTCGATCACCGGCTCGCCGGGCAGCGGTGCGACCTCGGCGGCGATCTCCCAGCCCGGCTCGCCCCGGGTCAGGATGCGCCCGCAAGGTCCGCCCGTGCCGATCTCCGCCCCGCTGCGCGCCGAGCGCCAGCGTTTGTTGGGGTTGAGGTCGGAGAGGTCCGGGCGGTGACCCTCGCGGGTGTGCAGGATGTGAAAGCCCTTCGGGCGGAGCACGTCGAGCACGCGGCGGATCGGCTTGATCACGCCACCGGTCAGGCTGATGTCGACGCCCATCTGGTCGCAATAGCCGCCGGGCAGGCAAAAATCGGTCTGCACGTCGATGACGATCAGCGCGGTATTGACCGGCGTCCAGTCGCCGTCGAAGGGGAAGGCGTAAGGCTCTGAGGCTACGCGCGGCAGCGTGGCAGGGCGATCCGTCAGAGCGAAAGCGCTGTCAGGCGATGGCATCGATGAAGACCCCAGACGTCGTGATCGAGCCGTAATGGCCGCCGACGAGGCGCAGCATCTCGATTTGCGCCAGGTGGTTCACCTCGAGCGCCGCCGCACAGCAATCCTCGAGCAGCAGGCACTCATAGCCGCGGTCGTTGGCGTCCCTGAGCGTCGACTGCACGCAGCAATCGGTCGTCACCCCGGTGATGACCAGGTTGCGGATGCCGGCACGGCGCAGAGATGGCGTCGAGGTCGGTGGCGTAGAAGGCGCTCTTGCCGGGCTTGTCGATGATGATCTCACCATTGGCCGGCGCGAGCTCCGGCACGATGTCCCAGGTCGGCTCGCCGCGCACGAGGTAGCGCCCGAGAGGTCCCATCGCGCCGATCTCGGCACCGTCCTCCGCCGACCGCCAGCGCTTGTTCGCCGGCAGATCGCTCAGATCCGGCCGATGACCCTCGCGGGTGTGAATGATGGGAAAGCCCCGATCGCGCATGACCTCCAGCACGGCCGCGATCGGCCCGATCGGCTTTCGCAACGGCGACAGGTCGCGGCCGCGTGCCGAGATCCAGCCGCCCTCGCCGCAGAAATCGATCTGCATGTCGATGACGATCAGCGCCGTCGAGGCGACCTGGAGATTGCCATCGAAGGGCCATGGATAGAGGCCTGGAACGAAGCGCTCCATGGATGCCGTCTCCGCGTGACACAAGCGATCGTCGGTGATGGAGAGGCGGTCCGGCGCCAACGAGCTACCGGACCGCCTGGACGCCTCAGCTCTTCGAGAGAGCGCGGAAGTCGAGCTGGGTGTGGAACCAGTACTTGTAGCCCTCGACGTTCGACTGGATCGCCGTGTCGAGATAGTTGCGGGCCAGCGGGATCTTCGGCACGTCCTCCATGGCGATGACGTTCATCTGGCTGATCAGGTCGTCGTAGACCGCGGGATCGGTCTCGGCGCGCGCCTGATCGATGAGCGCATCGAGCTCCGGGTTGACGTAGGACGCGGCGTTGAACACCGAGTTGTTGCCGCCGTGATAGGTCCAGTAGAAGTGGTACTCGGGCCAGTCGAGCCAGGCGTAGAAGCTGGCGATGACCATCGGCATCGACTTCTCCAGCATCTTGGCGAACCAGTTGGCGCCCGGGACTTTCTGGATGGTGACGTCGATGCCGAGCTCGGCCAGGCTCTCCTTGATCAAAATGGCCATCGGCTCGCGAATGGTGCCACGGCTGATGTCATAGAAGATCTCGGTCTCGAAGCCGTCCGGGTAGCCGGCCTCGGCGAGCAGCTGCTTGGCCTTGGCCATGTCCGTGTAGTAGGGCGATGCCACCGGCCAGGTCGGCTCGTAGCCAGCGGTCGGGTCGGCACCGAACATCGGGATGGCGCGGCCATAGTAGGCGTTCGCCATGATCGCCTCGTAGGGCAGCGCGTAGGCCAGGGCCTGGCGAACCTTGGGGTCGCCGAAGGGCTCGATCTCGGTGTTCAGCTCGAGATAGATCACCGACGACTGCACCGGCACGCTGATGACGTCGACATCGTCCGCCGCGTCCATCTCGGAGAAGTCCTTGGGCGGCAGGTCGATGGAGATGTCGGCGTCACCCCGCTCGACCAGCGCCCGCCGCGTGCCGGCGGACGGAATCTGGCGATAGACGACGGTCTGCATCTCCGGCAGCGGCCCGGACTTCCACTCGTCGAAGCGCTCGAGCACCAGCTCGGAGCCGGGCGTCCAGCGGGCCACCTTGTAGGCGCCGCCGCCGGCATCGTTGCTGCCGACCCATTCGAACGCCCAGGGATCGTCCTCGGTGGCGTGCTCGAGCGCCAGATCCTTGTTGACGATGACCGGCACCGGGACGGTGAGGTTCGCCATGACGTACTTGTTCGCCTGCGGCAGCGTGATCTGGAAGGTGTGCTCGTCGATCGCCGCGAACTGCTCGGGATCGGTGAAGAAGCTGGCACCCATCTGGATCGCCGGGAAGCCGCCGGCGCTGACGGCGCGGTCGAACGACCATTTGACGTCCTCGGCGGTCACCGGCGAGCCGTCGTGAAAGACGGCGTCCTCGCGCAGCTTGAAGGTCAGCGTCTTGCCGTCCTCGCTCATCTCCCAGGATTCCGCGAGCTCCGGCTCCATCACGGTCACGTCGTAGACGACCGTGCCGTCCTCGAGCGTCTTCGAGCCATGCGAGACGAGGCGGTCGTAGACGTTCCAGGCGACCAGCCGCGTGTAGTCGTTGGCGAGCGGGTTGTGCGTATCGAGCGAGCTCGGGCCTTGCTCGCCGACCGCGATGATGACGTCGTCACGCCCCTGGGCGAGCGCTGTCCCCGTCAATAGCGTGCCAACGATGGCGCCGGCCGCCAGCGTCTTGAGTGTCTTGATCATGGAGCGTCCCTCATTGTCCCTGCCGAAGCTGCCGGGACAAGTTGCAAGGCGCGTGCCAAGAACGGATCGAACCGGCGCCAACCTGCCGCAGCTCGGACAAACCCCCGAATTGCGAACGCTGGACGGAGCGTCGACGAAACGCCAATGCCACTTTGCTGGGCGGTTGGTCCCATCGGTGCTCGAAATGTATACATTCGACCGATAGCTACCCGACTGGCCCCTAGAACGACCGCTGCTCGACCAGTACTAGCAACGTCTGGCGCAGGAATTGCTCGGTAGCTGGCTGCCGTCCACGCGCCGAGGAGCATCATTATGAGCCAAGAAAAGGCACAGCCAGATTTGGAGAAAGCGGAGGCGAAGGCCCTGATCGCGATAGCCCCGGCTCTCGCCGGCCTGACGGTGAGCGAGACCCAGCTTCCTGGCGTGACGACCTATCTGACCATCGGCCTGCGCATCGCATCCAGCATCGGTGCGACGCCCGCCGAGAACGCACCGGTCTTCAAGGCATGAGCGAAGCCCTGGATCAGGAGGCGACGAGCGCGGCAATCGCCGCCGCGGTGCGCGCCGGAACGATCAGCGCGCGCGACGTCATCGAAGCGTCGCTGGCCCGCATCGACGCCCTGAACGGCCACTACAATGCGTTCACCAAAGTAGCGCGCGAGCGAGCCCTCAGCACGGCCGCTTCGATCGACACCGCGCGGGCAGCGGGCAAGGAACTGGGGTCGCTCGCCGGCGTGCCGTTCGCCGTCAAGAACCTCTTCGATCTCGACGGCGTGGTGACCCTGGCGGGCTCGAAGATCAACCGCGACAACGCCCCGGCAGCGCAGGACGCACCGCTGGTCGCGCGGCTGGAGCAGGCCGGAGCCGTCTGCGTCGGTGCGTTGAACATGGGCGAGTACGCCTATGACTTCACCGGCGAGAACCTGCATGACGGGCCATCGCGCAACCCGCACGATCCGACCTGCATGACGGGCGGGTCGTCCGGCGGGTCCGGTGCTGCGGTCGCCGCCGGCATGGTGCCGCTGGCGCTCGGCTCCGACACCAATGGCTCGATCCGCGTGCCGTCCGCCTTTTGTGGCCTGTTCGGCTTGAAGCCGACCTATGGCCGGCTGCCGCGCACCGCCACCTTCCCCTTTTGCGACAGCCTCGACCATCTGGGACCGATGGCGCGCAGCACCGCCGACCTTGCACTCGCCTACGACGCCATGCAGGGGTGGCACGCCGGTGATCCGGCCTGCGTCGACCGGCCGCCGACACTGGTCACGGCGTCGCTCTCCAGCGGCATGCCGGGCCTTCGCGTGGCCCGTCTCGGCGGCTACTTCCGCGGCCAGGGTGATGCCGGGACCGATACGGCTGCCGATCGCTGTGCCGCGGCACTCGGTGCCGGCGACGAGATCGAGATCGCCGAGGCAGCCGAGGCGCGCGCCGCCGCTTTTGTCATCACCAATGTCGAGGGCGCCGCCCTGCATCTGGAATCCGTGCGCGCCCGCGCCGACGATTTCGATCCAGCCGTGCGCGATCGGCTGATCGCGGGCGCGCTCATGCCCGGCATCCATTACGTTCGCGCCCAGCGGTTCCGGCGCGCTTTCCAGGAACGGCTGCGCCAGGTCTTCGCGACCGTCGACATCCTGGTGGCACCGACAACGCCCATGGCAGCACCACCGATCGGCCAGCAAACCTGGCTGATCAACGGCGAGGAGGTGCCGCTGCGGCCGAATATCGGCATCTACACGCAGCCGATCTCGTTCATCGGCCTGCCGGTGGTGGCCGTGCCGGTGCACCAAGAAGGAGCGATGCCGTTGGGCGTCCAGCTGATCGCACCGGCCTGGCGCGAGGACCTGGCGCTCCAGGCTGCCGCTTTCCTGGAGGCGGCCGGTATCGCCACCGCACCAGTGGCAGCCGGCGCCAAGCGCTGAGTGCGCAAGCCAACGGGCCGGCATTCATCGTCAGGAGAGAGCCTTGATCGTCAACGAGCCGTCCGCCCGCGCCAGCCTCAGGGCTGCTTTCCAGCGCTACGAGAAGGCGCTGACCAGCAATGATCTCGCCGTCCTGGACGAGCTCTTCCTCGATGCCACCCAGACCATCCGCTACGGCATCACCGAGAACCTCTACGGCATCGAGGAAATCCGCGCCTTTCGCGCGGGGCGGCCCGCCACCTCACTCGAGCGGCAGCTGGAGAGGACCGAGATCACCACCTACGGCGACAGCTTCGGCATCGCCTCGACCCTGTTTCGCCGTGCCAGCGCACCGGGCAGGATCGGCAGGCAAATGCAGACCTGGATCCGAACCTTGGACCCGCTGATTAAGAGTCAGCTGCTCTACCAACTGAGCTATGCGCCCGCCGGGGCAGGAGTTACGGGCTTGCTGGCGCGGCGTCAAGGGGTGGGCCGGCTAGCAGGCTTCGCTATTCGGCATTGCCAAGCGGCGCGGTTGCGGCTTATCAAAAAACTGCGGCGCGGGCGTAGTTCAGAGGTAGAACGTCAGCTTCCCAAGCTGAATGTCGTGGGTTCGATTCCCATCGCCCGCTCCAGCTCTTTTTCTGGTTGAGCATCCTCGATCGGTGGCTGTGTTGCCGGGGCCGTCTATTCGCGACGGTGCTTTCGGCAGGGGTGCCATGAAGGCCTTTTTCCACGACGCTCAGCTGCTGCACGACCCGGCGCATTTCCTGGTGCGTGGCCGGCCACAGCCGAGCCCCGAGCAGCCGGCACGGGCGGCGGCGCTGCTCGCTGGCTTGCGCAATCTCGGGTTCGAGATTGCCGCACCAGACGACCAGGGCATCGGGCCCATCGCGGCTGTGCACGGCCCGGACTATCTGGCTTTCCTCGAGACCATCCACGCGCGCTGGCAGGCGCTGCCCGGCGCTTCGGCCGAGGTCATCCCCAACATCCATCCGGACCGGCGCACGGCGACCTATCCGAGCCATCCCGTGGGTCAGGCGGGCTGGCACCAGGCCGATACCGCGTGTCCGATCGGGGCCGAGACCTGGCGATCGGCCTATTGGAGCGCCCAGACGGCAGTCGCCGCCACCGACGCGGTGCTGGCGGGAACGCCCGCGGCCTATGCGCTCTGCCGGCCGCCTGGACACCATGCCTTTGCCGACATGGCCGGCGGCTTCTGCTTCTTGAACAACTGCGCCATCGCTGCCGAGCGTGGGCTTCGGGCCGGCCGGCGGGTCGCCGTGCTCGACATCGACCTGCATCACGGCAACGGCACGCAAGGGATCTTCTATGCGCGGGGCGATGTCTTGACCGTCTCCGTGCATGTCGACACGGCCGGCTTCTACCCCTTCTTCTGGGGCCACGCGCATGAGCGGGGCGAGGGCGCCGGTCTTGGCTCGAACCTCAATTTGCCATTGCCGCTCGGCACCGGCGATGACGGCTTTCTCGAACAGCCTTGCCTGTGGCCTCGAGCAGGTCCGCCGCTTCGGCACCGATCTTCTGGTGCTGGCTGCCGGCCTCGACGCCTTCGCGGGCGATCCGTTTGGTGGGCTCACGGTCACGACCGATGGCTTCCGTCGCATCGGTGCCGCCTGCGGTGCTGCCGGGCTCGCAACCGTCATCGTCCAGGAAGGCGGCTATCTCAGCCCGGAGCTCACGACCAATCTCGAAGCACTGCTGGCCGGCTTTCGGGATGGCCAAGCCGCGGCTGGATGACTACCAACCCGGTATCCAATGCATCCACCGAACGGCAACCACCAAAAGGGGAGGTAGGACGATGAGCGACATCACCCGGCTCGAGAAGGGCCCGCGCATGAGCCAGTCGGTCAGCCATGGCGGCGTGATCTGGCTGGCTGGCCAGGTCGGCACCGCCGGCGCCAGCGTCACCCAGCAGACCCAGGACATCCTGGCCAAGATCGACAAGCTGCTGGCGGCGTCCGGCAGTGACAAGTCGCGGCTGCTCCAGGCGGTCATCTGGCTCGCCGACATGAAGGACTTCGCCGAGATGAACGCCGTCTGGGATGCCTGGGTCGATCCCGACAACACCCCGGCCCGGGCCTGTGGCGAGGCCAAGCTCGCCACGCCCGAGTACACGGTCGAGATCATCGTGGTCGCTGCCGCACGCTGACCCATGCGTCCGGCGTCGCGGCAACGAGGCGCCGGCCATGCGGCAGCCGGTCATCAGTCGCTGATGGCACTTTCCTCGTCGCGGCGCATGTGCATGCGGCGCCTGAGAACACCGCCCAGGACGATCGGCAGGACGAAGCCGACGACCGCGATCGACCACAGGCCGATGGTCAGCGGCGAGGCCAAGAGGACGCTCCAGTCGCCGTCGGAGATGGTCAGCGCCCGGCGCAGATTGGCCTCCATCTGGTTGCCGAGCAGCACGCCGAGGATGATCGGCACCAGCGGCACATCCAGCTTCCTGAGCCCCCAGCCGAGCACGCCGAAGCCGATCATGACGAGCAGGTCGAAGCTCGAGCCCGAGACGCCGTAGATGCCGACGAAGGACACCATGGCGACGATGGGCATGAGGATGCGGGGCGGGATCAGCAGCACGCGGACGAACATGCCGACCATGGGGATGTTCATCGCCAGCAGCATGAAATTGCCGATGAACAGCGCCGCGATCAGGCCCCAGACGACGTCCGGGTTGTTCTGAAAGAGCAGCGGGCCCGGCGTGATGTTGAGCGCCAGCAGCATGGCGAGCAGCACGGCCGTGGTGCCCGAGCCCGGCACGCCGAGCGCCAGCATCGGCACGAGCGCACCGCCGGCGGCGGCATTGTTGCCGGCCTCGGGTGCGGCGACGCCGCGCGGGTCGCCCTTGCCGAAGGTGCCATCGCGGTCGACGAGCTTCTTCTCCAGCGAATAGGAGATGAATGAGCCGAGCGACGCGCCGGCACCCGGGAGCACGCCGGCGATGAAGCCGAGCCCTGAGCTGCGCAGCATGGTGGGCGTGCACTGCTTGAGCATGGCGAAGGACGGCGTGATGCGGCCGATGCCGACCTCCTTCGCCTTGCCCGCTGCTGCCTCCTTGCCGCGATGCTCGAGGAAGATGAAGACCTCGGACAGCGCAAAGAGCCCGACGATGGCGACGAGGAAATCAATGCCGTCGTAGAGATGCACCTCGCCGAAGGTGAAGCGCGGCACGCCGGTTTGACCGTCGACACCGATCATCGCGATGAGCAGGCCCAGCATGGCAGCGAAGCCGGCCTTGGCCTGGTTGGTCGATGCGATGCCGCCCAGCGTTGCGAACGCCATGCCGTAGAGCGCGAAATACTCGGCCGGGCCGAAGAGCAGCGCCACCTTGACCAGCTGTGGTGCCAGGAAGACGAGGCCCCAAATCGCCAGGAAGGCACCCACGAAGGAGGCGACGCCGGAGAGTGCCAGCGCCTCGCCGGCCCGGCCCTGTTGGGCCATCGGGTAGCCGTCGAGGCAGGTCATCATCGCCGGCTCGTCGCCTGGAATGTTGAGCAGGATCGATGATATTCGGCCGCCATACATGGCACCGAAATAGACCGAGACGAGCAGGATCATCGCCGGCGTCGGCGCCAGGCCCAGGGTGAAGGCGAGCGGGATGAGGATGGCCACGCCGTTCGACGGCCCGAGCCCGGGAAGGGCACCCATGACGGTGCCGAGAAAACAGCCGATCAGCGCCAGGAGCAGGTTCTGCCAGGTGAGCGCGATCCAGAACCCTTCACCGAGCGAGGCAAGGACTTCCATTGACGTCGCTCCCTAAAAGCCCAATGGGCCGCTGGCGAGCGAAAGCCCGAGGATCAGGCGGAAGACCACCCAGATGCCGAGCGACGTCGCGACGCCGGATACCACGGCCCAGAGCGGTGCCGTGCCGAGCCGCCAGCTCAGATAGGCGGCGGCGACTGCGGTGGTGATGACGAAGCCGAGGTCGGGCAGGAGGATGGCGTAGGCGACCATGACCGCGGTCGCCATGGCGATCTCGAAGAGCCGTGCGGCGGCAGGCCATTCGGGTGCCGCATCCGGCTTGAGCAGCATGGCGAGGCTGGCGAGCGCCAGGCCGACGCAGATGATGATCGGAAAGGTGCGCGGTCCGACCGGGTCGGAGATGAAGCTCAGCTCGATGAGCGTCGCCTGCCAGATGAAGAAGGCGGCGAGTGCGAGCCCGAGCCCGCCGAGAACACGGTCGTTCATGCGCACCTCTCCCGGCACTGGCGGGACGGCCCTTGCGAGCCGTCCCTGCCCGGTATTGCGACTACTGGATCAGGCCGATCGCGCGCGAGAGATCCTCGATGCTCGCCACCGATGCAGCGACGAACTGCTCGAATTCCTCACCCTGCAGATCGAGCGGGGCCAGGCCATTCTGCGCCATGATCTCCTTCCACTCGGTCGAGCTGTAGACCTGAGCGATCGCATCGACCCAGTAGTCATAGGCCTCGTCGCTCATCCCGCCCGGCGCGTAGAAGCCGCGCCAATTGGCGCCGACCACCTCGATGCCCTGCTCGGTGGCCGTCGGGAAGCTGGCAAAATCGCCTTCCAGCCGCTCCGGTGCCAGGACGGCGATGACCCTGATGTCACCAGAATCGACGAAGCCCTTGGCCTCGGATGCGTCACCGGTGAAGGCCTGGACGGAGCCGGCGAGCAGCTGCGTCACCGCCTCGCCGCCGCCGTCGAAGGCGACGTACTTGATGGTCCGCACATCCTCGATGCCTGCCGCGTTGGCGGTCAGCAGCACCTTGAGGTGATCCCAGCCGCCGACGGCCGAGCCGCCGGAGATGGAGATCGAGCGGGGGTCGGCCTTGATCTGGTCGATGAGCTGCGGCAGCGTCTCGATCTCGCTGTCCTTGGCGACCGCGATGATGCCGTAATCGGCACCGACAGAGGCGACCCAGCGCACCTGGTCCATGGTGTTGCCGGGATACGCGCCCTGGGCGAGGCGGGTGGACGTGGCGGAGGAGGCGGCGACGATCAGGTCATTGGCATCGTTTCGCTTGTTGACCACCTCGGCGAAGGCGACTCCACCGCCACCACCGGCGAGGTTGGTGACCTGCACGGTCGAGGCGACGAGGCCCAGGTCCTGCAGGGTCTTGCCCACCTGGCGGCAGGTGAAGTCCCAGCCGCCGCCCGGTGCTGCGGGTGCGATGCATTCGGGGTTGGAGGGCTCGAAGGCGAAGGCTGTGCCAGAGGTGGCCAGCGTGGCACCGAAAATGGCCGCCGTGGCGAGCGCCCGGCAGTTGTGGAGCAGTGTTGGCATCGTTGTGTCTCCCTGATGCGTGTCGGCTTTTGCGGCCGTCGAGCGAGCCCGGCATCGTGGTCCAGCCTCGGCGTAGCGGAAATTCTCGCGCTCTTTGCAACGCCTGTCATCGGCGCCGAAACTTGGACCAAGCGGGCCGCTTTTGTAGCATCGGCTATAGCGGAAGATTCACCCGCTAGAAACTGGTAATTGCGGGCGCTGTGCCGGCAGCTGGGGCAAGTAGTCAGCACCTCGTTCGGCAAGAAACTGCCAGAGCCCGCTGGCCGCCGGGAGCAGGCGCTTCTCGGCGTGCTTGACCAGGAACCACTCGCGTATCGCCGGCAGGCCATCGATGTCGAGCGTGATGAGCCGCCGATCGGCGAGCTCGGCGGCGATGGTATGCGCCGAGAGCAGGGCGATGCCGAGCCCGGCCATCACCGCCTGCTTGATCGTCTCGTTGCTGTGGATCTCCATGCCGATCTTGGGCTCGACGCCTGCTGCGGCGAGCAGCTTCTCGGTCAGCGCACGAGTGCCGGAGCCCGGCTCGCGAACGAGAAAGACCTCACCCGCCAGCGCCGGCAGCGGCAACCGTCGATCGGCCAGCGGATGGTTTGGTGGTGCCACGATCACGTGCGGGTGCTCGCCGATGGGCTCCGCCTCGACCGGCAGATCGTCCGGCGGCCGGCCCATGATCGCGAAGTCGAGGGCGAAGTCGCGCAACGCCGCGATGGTCACCGCGCGATTGCCGACGGTGAGCCGAAGGTCGATCAGCGGCCGGTCGCGGCGAAAGGCGGCGAGCGCGAAGGGTGCGAAATACTTGGCCGTGCTGACCACCCCGACCGCGACCTTGCCGTGCTCGACGCTGCCCAAGGCCGCCAGCGCGTCGGTGCATTCGATCAGCGCCGCGTCGATCCTGGCATGAGCCGCGAGCAGCTCTCGACCGGCAGATGTCGAGACCAGCCCGTCAGCGCGCCGCTCGGTGAGCGGCATGCCGCAGAGCGATTCGAGCTGGCGCAGGTGCAGCCCGACCGCAGGCGCCGTGACGTTGAGCATTTGCGCTGCGCCGGCGATGGTTCGTGCCTCGGTCACCGCCCGCAGCGCGCGCAATTGCTTCAGGCTGATGGCCCGGCCGAGCGGCGAAAGTTTTTCTTTCATGATCCGAAAGATATTTAAATTTTCCTTTTTCTGCAACGCAGCGTAATCGTGGCATGGCTGCTGTGGTCGCGCATTCGGCGCGGTCAGGCAGCGATCGTCCGGGGGGGCGATCGCAGAGAGGCGATCGAGCAGGCATGAGTCTCGCAGACCATCTCGAGCAGTGGGCGGCACGTGCCGCGGGCGGCGCGCCCCGGCGTGAGATCGCCCAGACCGTGCTGGCATTGGCCGAGGCCGCGGCCAGGCTAGCCGAGCGTATCAGCCTCGGCCCGTTGCGCGCCGGCTTTGCCGAGGTGGTCGGCAGCAATCCCGACGGCGATGAGCAGGCGGCGCTCGATGTCGAGGCGGACGAGCTGTTCCGCAGCGCGCTGCGTCACGCACCGGTCGCCGTCATCGGCTCGGAGGAGCACGCAGCCGCCCACGCGCAGAGCGATACGGCACCGCTCGTCGTCGTCATCGACCCGCTCGATGGCTCGTCCAACATCGAGACCAACGTCTCGGTGGGCACGATCTTCGGCATCCTGCCGATGACCGGACTCGGCCCGGACGCCGTGGTGCTGCAGGCCGGGCGGCGGCTGCTCGCCGCCGGCATGGTCGTCTATGGGCCGCAGACCACGCTGGCACTGACCCTGGGTGAGGGCACGGCGCTCTTCCACCTCGATCCGCGCGAGCGGGTCTTCGTCTGCACCAACAAGCAGGTCAAGATCCCCGACGGACGTCCGGAATACGCCATCAACAGCTCCAACTACCGCCACTGGGACGCCGCGATCCGGGCCTATATCGACGACTGCATCGCCGGCGTCAGCGGCCCGCGGGGGCGCAATTTCAACACCCGCTGGCTGGCGTCGCTGGTCGCCGAGACCGCGCGCATCCTCAACCGTGGCGGCGTCTTTCTCTACCCGGCCGACCGCCGGCCGGGCTACGAGCGCGGCCGGCTCCGGCTGGTCTACGAGGCCAATCCGATCGCCATGCTGATCGAGGAAGCCGGTGGTGCCGCTACCGACGGCACGCGGCGAATCCGGGACCTGAAGCCGCACGAGCTGCATGAGCGCACACCGCTGGTCTTCGGTGCCGCCGACAAGGTCGAGCGGGTCGCCCGCTATTATGCCGGTCCACCATCGACCAGCGAGCGCTCGCCGCTCTTCGGCCAGCGCGGCCTGTTCTACAACGCAAGGGGCTAGGAGCTTGTCGCAGCAGCACCCCATCATCTCGGTCACCGGCTCGTCCGGCGCCGGCACGACCTCGGTGCAGAAGACCTTCGACCAGATCTTCCGCCGCGAGGGCATCGACGCGGCCTTCATCGAAGGCGACGCCTTTCACCGCTTCGATCGAATGGAGATGAAGCAGGCGATGGCGGATGCTGCCGACGCCGGCAACCCGCATTTCAGCCATTTCGGCCCCGAGGCCAATCTCTTCGAGAAGCTGGAGGCCACCTTCGCGGCCTACGGCAAGACCGGCGGCGGCGAGACGCGGCACTACGTCCACGATGCTGCCGAGGCCGAGCGGTACGGCACGCCGCCCGGCACGTTCACCGCCTGGCAGCCTCTCGAGGAAGGCACCGATCTCCTCTTCTACGAGGGGCTGCATGGTGCGGTGATCAGCGACACCGTCGATGTCGCGAGCCATGCCGATCTCAAGATCGGTGTCGTGCCGGTGCTCAACCTCGAATGGATCCAGAAGATCCACCGCGACCGGGACACGCGCGGCTACACGACAGAAGCCGTGACCGAGACGATCCTCAGGCGAATGCCCGACTACGTCCACTACATCTGCCCGCAATTCACCGAGACCGACATCAACTTCCAGCGCATCCCGACGGTCGACACCTCCAATCCGTTCACCGCCCGCTGGATCCCGACGGCCGACGAATCGATGGTCGTCATCCGCTTCAAGAACCCGCGCGGCATCGACTTCAGCTACCTGGCGACGATGATCCCGGGCAGCTTCATGAGTCGTGCCAACTCGATCGTCATCCCCGGCGGCAAGCTCGACCTCGCCATGCAGCTCATCCTCACCCCGATGATCCTGCAGCTGGTCGAGCGCGCCCGGCGTTCTCGCTAACCAGCCTGCCCGAAGGAGCAGCCATGGCCCTGATCACCTTGCGCCAATTGCTCGACCACGCCGCCGAGCGCGGCTACGGCGTGCCGGCCTTCAACATCAACAACATGGAGCAGGCGCTCGCGGTCATGACCGCAGCACGGCGGACCAGCTCGCCGGTCATCCTGCAGGCGAGCCGCGGCGCGCGCGCCTATGCCGGTGATCTGATGCTGAAGAAGATGGTCGAGGCCCTGGTCGAGATGCACCCGGAGATCCCGATCTGCCTGCATCTTGACCACGGCAACAACGCCGCGACCTGCCTCTCGGCGATCCAGCACGGCTTCTCCAGCGTGATGATGGACGGCTCGCTCGAGGCCGACGGCAAGACGCCCGCCGACTACGACTACAATCTGAGGGTCAGCGCCGAGGTGGCGAGCATGGCGCACAGCGTCGGCGTCTCGGTCGAGGGCGAGCTCGGGTGCCTGGGCTCGCTCGAGACCGGCATGGGTGAGGCCGAGGACGGGCAGGGTGCCGAGGGCAAGCTCGCCAAGGAGCAGCTGCTGACCGATCCCGATCAGGCGCAGGATTTCGTCACCCGGACCAGGGTCGACGCGCTGGCGGTCGCCATCGGCACCAGCCACGGCGCCTACAAGTTCACCCGCCAGCCGTCCGGCGACACCCTGGCGATGGACGTCATCCGGGCGATCCACGAGCTGCTGCCGGACACGCACATGGTGATGCACGGCTCGAGCACGGTGCCGCAGGAGCTGCAGGACATCATCAACGAGAATGGCGGCCAGATGCCCCAGACCTGGGGCGTGCCGGTGGCGGAGATCCAAGAGGGCATTCGCCACGGCGTGCGCAAGATCAATATCGACACCGACTGCCGCATGGCCATGACCGGCCAGTTCCGCAAGGTCGCCTTGGCGAACCGCGCCGAGTTCGACCCCCGGAAGTTCCTCAAGCCCGCGCTCGACGCCATGGCCGAGCTTTGCGCCCAGCGCTTCGAGGCGTTCGGCACGGCCGGCAATGCGGAGCGGATCACCGTCGTCTCCATGACCGAGATGGCCAGGCGCTATGCGGCCGGCACGCTCGATCCCGTCATGGGCGCGGCACGAGCCGCCTGAGCGGCAGCACATTCACCAGGGGAAGCTTGTCATGTCCGAGACCGTCAAAGGGGCCGATCGCTACAAGGCCGGCGTCATGGCCTATCGCAAGATGGGCTACTGGGAGCCCGACTACGAGCCCAAGGACACCGACATCATCTGCTGCTTTCGGATCACGCCGCAGGAAGGCGTCGACCCGATCGAGGCATCGGCCGCGGTTGCCGGCGAGAGCTCGACCGCGACCTGGACCGTGGTCTGGACCGACCGGCTCACGGCTTGCGAGAAGTACCGGGCCAAGTGCTACCGGGTCGACCCGGTGCCGGGCAGCGAGGACCAGTTCTTCGCCTATATCGCCTACGATCTCGATCTCTTCGAGGGCGGCTCGATCGCCAATCTCACCGCCTCGATCATCGGCAATGTCTTCGGCTTCAAGCCCTTGAAGGCGCTCCGCCTCGAGGACATGCGCATCCCGGTGGCCTACATGAAGACCTTCCAGGGCCCGGCCACCGGCGTCGTCGTCGAGCGCGAGCGGCTCGACAAGTTCGGCCGGCCGCTCCTGGGCGCCACGGTCAAGCCCAAGCTCGGGCTTTCGGGCCGCAATTACGGCCGCGTGGTCTACGAGGCGCTCAAGGGTGGGCTCGACTTCACCAAGGACGACGAGAACATCAACAGCCAGCCCTTCATGCACTGGCGCGACCGGTTCCTCTATTGCATGGAGGCGGTGAACAAGGCGCAGGCGCAGACCGGCGAGATCAAGGGCACCTATCTCAACATCACCGCCGGCACGATGGAGGACATGTACGAGCGCGCAGAGCTCGCCAAGGAGCTGGGGTCGGTCATCGTCATGATCGACCTCGTCATTGGCTACACGGCGATCCAGTCGATGGCCAAGTGGGCGCGCAACAACGACATGATCTTGCACCTGCACCGCGCCGGGCACTCGACCTACACGCGGCAGAAGAGCCACGGCGTCAGCTTCCGCGTGATCGCCAAGTGGATGCGCATGGCCGGCGTCGACCACATCCATGCCGGCACCGTCGTCGGCAAGCTCGAGGGCGACCCCAACAGCGTGCGCGGCTTCTACGACACGCTGCTCGACGAGCACACGCCGATGCAGCTCGAGAAGGGCCTCTTCTTCGACCAGAACTGGGCGAGCCTCAACAAGTGCATGCCGGTGGCGTCGGGCGGCATCCATGCTGGCCAGATGCACCAGCTGCTCAACCTCTTGGGCGATGATTGCGTGCTGCAGTTCGGCGGCGGCACGATCGGCCATCCGATGGGCATCCAGGCAGGTGCCGAGGCCAACCGCGTCGCGCTCGAGGCCATGGTTCTGGCCCGCAACGAAGGCCGCGACATCATCAATGAGGGACCGGACATCCTGGCCTCGGCGGCGCGCCACTGCACGGCCCTGGCCCAGGCGCTCGAGACCTGGAAGGACGTGACCTTCGACTACGCGTCCACCGACACGCCCGATTTCGTCCCCACCGTCACGGCAGCCTGAGCGAGGAGATCGACCGATGCGTTTGACCCAAGGCACCTTCTCGTTCCTGCCCGATCTCACCGACGAGCAGATCGAGGCCCAGGTCCGCTACTGCATGCAGAACGACTGGTCGGTGAACCTCGAGCACACCGATGACCCGCACCCCAGGAACACCTATTGGGACATGTGGGCCACCCCGATGTTCGACCTCAAGGACCCGGCGGGCGTGATGTACGAGCTGGCCGAGTGCCGCAAGGTGTTCGGCGACCGCTACATCCGGCTCACCGCCTTCGATGCCAGCCATGGCTGGGAATCGGTGCGGCTGTCGTTCATCGTCAACCGCCCGGCCGAGGAGCCCGGCTTCGCGCTCGAGCGCACCGAAGCCTGTGGCCGTCACACCGTCTACACCACCCGCTCTTATGCCGGTCGCCAACCCGAGGGCCAGCGCTACCGATGAGCGAGGCGATCGACCTTCAGGCGCCACCATCGATCTCCAGGCGGCATTCGGCGAGTCGGGGATCAAGGAGGTGCTGGACCAGCTCGACCGCGAGCTGGTCGGCCTCGCCCCGGTGAAGCGCCGCATCCGCGAGATCGCGGCCCTGCTGCTCGTCGACAAGCTCCGGGTCGAGCACGGCCTCGGCAGCGAGACGCCGACCCTGCACATGTCGTTCACCGGCAATCCCGGCACCGGCAAGACCACGGTCGGCATGAAGATGGCCGATATCCTGCACCGGCTGGGCTATATCCGCTCCAACCACATGGTGACGGTGACCCGCGACGACCTCGTGGGCCAGTATATCGGGCACACAGCACCCAAGACCAAGGAAGCCTTGAAGAAGGCGATGGGCGGTGTGCTGTTCATCGACGAGGCCTACTACCTCTACCGGCCGGAGAACGAGCGGGATTACGGCCAGGAGGCGATCGAGATCCTCTTGCAGGTGATGGAGAACCGCCGCGACGACCTCGTCGTCATCCTCGCCGGCTACGCCGATCGGATGAACCGGTTCTTCTCGTCCAATCCGGGCTTCCGCTCACGGATCGCGCACCATGTCGACTTCCCGGACTATTCGCCGGCAGAGCTCGCCGCCATCGCCGAGCTGATGCTGACCGAGCAGAACTACCGCTTCAGCCCGGAGGCCTCCGATGCATTTAAGGCGTACATCAAGGAGCGCATGAGCCAGCCGCACTTCGCCAATGCGCGCTCGGTCAGGAACGCCCTGGATCGGGCGCGCCTCCGGCAGGCGACCCGGCTCTTCGAGACCACCGATCGGCGCTTGACGGTGGCCGATCTGCAGACCATCGAGGCACCCGAGATCCTCGCCAGCCGCGTCTTTTCAGGCGGCATCGAAGGCAAGCCCCAGGAGCCCGGCCCGTGACCCAGCCCATTCTCATCGCACCCTCGATCCTGGCCTCGGACTTCGCCCGCCTCGGCGAGGAGATCGAGGCGGTAGACGCGGCGGGCGCCGACTGGATCCATCTCGATGTCATGGACGGCCATTTCGTCCCCAACATCACCTTCGGCCCGGCGATCATCGAGGCTGTCCGGCCGCGCAGCACCAAGCCCTTCGACTGTCACCTGATGATCGAGCCCGCAGACCCCTTCATCGAGGCCTTCGCCGGTGCCGGCTGCGATCTGATCACCGTCCATGCCGAAGCCTGCACGCATCTCGACCGCACGCTGCAGTTGATCAAGAGCCTCGGCAAGCAGGCCGGCGTCTCGCTCAACCCGGCAACGCCCGAAAGCGTCATCGACTACGTGCTCGACAAGCTCGACCTGGTGCTGGTGATGACGGTCAATCCAGGCTTCGGCGGTCAGGCCTTCCTCGCCTCGCAGCTGGCCAAGATCAGCCGCATCCGCGCGATGATCGGCGCGCGCCCGATCCATCTGCAGGTCGATGGCGGCATCAAGCCCGGCACCGCCGAGCAGGTGATCGAAGCCGGCGCCGACGTCCTGGTCGCGGGCTCGGCCATCTTCGGCAAGCCCGACTACGCAGCCGCGATCGCCGATCTGAGGGCGGTGCCGGCCTGATTGGTCAAAGCTGGCCGATCGTCCAGAAGAACGTCTCGCCGGAGCTGTCG
The DNA here is from genome assembly GCA_942491185.1 of uncultured Alphaproteobacteria bacterium. Lineage (GTDB taxonomy): Bacteria > Pseudomonadota > Alphaproteobacteria > Geminicoccales > Geminicoccaceae > SLRI01. The sequence goes on from CALOAB010000021.1 coordinate 272,057, forward strand.
TCGACGCCGTCATTGTCGGTGACCACGTAGGCGTTGTCGTTCACGTCGATGGCGAAGCCCTCGACCTTGTCGACGATGTAGCCGCCCCATTGCGCGAGGTCGGGGATCAGGTCGCGGACCAGCTCCTTCTCGACCATCGGCAGCTCGCCGCCGAGCGGTGCCGCCTGCATCTGGCTGAGTGGCACGCGATAGAGCGCCTTGAGCTTGGCCGCGGCACCGATCTGATTGTCGCGCTCGACGATGTAGACGTGGTCGCCGTGCGCGGTGATCTCGGAGAGCCCGATCCAGCCGGTCTCGGCCTTTTCCAGTGGGTAGTGCACGGCACCCCATTCATCGGTAGCGGTGTCGTAGGCGACGAGCTTCACCGTGTCCGCCGGATCGTCGTCCCAGGGGCGCTGGATGGCGATCCAGAGCACGTCGCCGACCTTGGTCACGCCCTCGGAGCCGAAGCGGATCTCGGCGGCCAGCAGCTCGGGCGGGAAGGCGATCTCGTCCTCGGATCTCGCCATCGGCATCGACGTGGTAGAGCGCATGCGGGATCAGCCGGTCGGTGCGGCCCTCGGATGCCAGCCAGAAGCCGCCCTCGCCGTCGAGCGTGATGCCCTCGAGATCGAGCTTCTGCGCCGGCCGGCCGCCGCGGGTGACACGGATCACGCCCGTGATCGCGGCCGGCGACTGGGTGGCGTCGATGACGAAGATCGAGGGCTGCATGCCGTAGAAGCTGTCATTGACGGCATAGAGCCGGCCCGGCACCTCGGCATCGGCGACCATGCCCGAGAGCGCGCCCCAGCCGAGCGGCTCGCCGTCCTCTTGTGCGCTGGAAACGATCGTCGGGTAGCTGGCAGGGCCGTCGCCCAACTCGTAGAGCATAACATGCGCCCGCACACCGCCATCCGGCCCGAGATCAGCCTCGTTTGCCGTGGCGATCAGGTTGCGCGAGGGGATGGCGACAGCGCTCTCCGGACCGATGCCCGAGGGCAGGAGCTGGACCAGTTCCGGCTCGTCGCCAGTGTCGCGATAGACCCCCATGACCGAGCCGCGCTCGGAGAGCAGGAAGATGAAGGTGTCATCGCCGAACGTGCCGACCTCCATGCCCTCGGGCTCCGCACCCTTGTTCTCCGAGCGGCCTTCCGGGTAGTGGCCAATGCTGGCTACGGCGTGCTCGAAGGCGGGGCCGGACTCGAACAGCACCTCGCCGGTCTTCGACCAGATGGTGAAGCCGCGGCTGCCGCCTTGCCAGTCGCCCTCGTTGGCGGTGACGAAGCGGTCCTCGTCCAGCCATTTGACGGCGTCCGGCTCGCGCGGCACGGCCGTGAGCGTATCGGTGAAGGAAAGGGCGTCGTCCTCGGCGGTGTCGATACCCTCCAGGTCGACCGTGCCGGCCGAGAAGTGGGAGATGACCGAGCCGTCAGAGCCCAGCACCACCAGGTGGTTGTTCTCCTGCAGCGTCACCGCGATCTCGCCCACCGCATTGACCGAGACGAACTCGGGCTCCGGGTCCTCGGGCGCCACCTCGGCCAGGCCGGTGACGTCGGCGGTGATCATCGCGTCGCAATCGGGCATGCCATCGACCAGGGGGACGATGACCACGCCGCCGGCGGGCAGCTGCGGCAGGCCGCCCTCGCCCAGATCCTCGTCGCGCTCGTTCTCGATGGCGATCGCGATGAACGAGCCGTCCGGTGCCGCGGCCAGCGAATCGGGCTGGCCGCCCAGATCGCAGCTCTGCGTCAGGCTCAGGTCGGCCAGATCGATCATCGCCAGATGGCCGGAGGGCTCGGTGTAGCTGGCCGAGGTGTTGACGCCGGCAAAGGCCATGCCGCCAGCCGTGACGACGGCCGTTGGCTCACCGTCCAGCATCACCGCACCTTTGGGCTGTGGGCTGCGCGGATCGCTGATGTCGACGACGCCAATGGCGCCCAAGGGGCTGTCGGAATAGACCAGCGTCATGCCGTCCTCGGTCGCGGCGATGATCTCGGGCGAGGTCTCGGTCACGGGCTCCGTGCCCTCGGGCAGGTTCGCCGTGACCGGAAAGCTGGCGATGCGGTCGAAGCTCTGGGCCTCGGCGGTCAGCGCCGTCGAAGATAGGAGCATTGCCGAAAAGAGCGTGAGCGTCGTCTTGCGCATGGAACCGTTCCCCGCGAGCTATGCCTCAAGGCTTTCTAGGGGCGGCTTAGGTGCGTTCGGTGACCATTTCGTGACAGGCTTGTGAACAAACGCGCGTGGCCGATAATGGCGGCGAAGGCGGAGCTCAACCGCCAGCGAGCAGTGCCAGCTCATCCGTCACTCGGCCTTTCGGCCGGGCGGCCTCGCCACCCGACCGCGCGAGAAACCGGCCGGAGCCCGGCGCTGCCGCCAGCTTGCCCGCCTCGACGATCACCGCACCCCGGCGAACGACGTGGCTGGGCCAGCCCTCGATCTCCTTGCCCGCGTAAGCCGTGTAGCCCGAGTTGTCGTGGGTGGTCGTGTCGGTGATCTGTGTCTTCTGCTTCGGGTCCCAGATGACGAGATCGGCGTCGGTGCCGACGGCGATGGTGCCCTTGCGCGGTGCCAAACCGTAGATCCGGGCCGGCTCCGACGCGGTCAGACGGACGAAGTCCTGCAGGCCCGAACGGCCCTTGGCGACCATCGCATCGAAGAGCATCGGCAGCCGGAGCTCGAGCCCGCCCATGCCGTTCGCCATCTGCTTGAAGGACGGGCTCGGGCCAGCCGCGAGCTTGCCCGTTTCGTCCATCCGGTAGGGCGCGTGATCGGAGGAAACAGTGCTGAGCGTGCCGTTGGCGAGCGCCTGCCAGAGCGCTTCCTGGTCGGCGGGCTCGCGCAAGGGCGGGCTGCAGATCCACTTGCCGCCCTCGATGCCAGGCTTGTCGAGGTCCTTGGAGGTCAGCGTCAGATACTGCGTGCAGGTCTCGCCGAAGACCTTGGCACCTTCGCCCTGCCAGCGATGGATCACCGCCGCCCCCTCGGCCGTGCTGACGTGGAAGATCATCAAGGGCTGGTCGATGAAGACGGCCATGGCGATGGCCCGGTTGATCGCCTCGGCCTCGGCCAGGCGCGGGTGGCTCGGCACATGGTACTTGGGCGCGGTCAGCCCCTTCTCGACCAGCTTCTTGCCCATCCAGCTGATCATGCCGTGGTTCTCGGCATGGACGCAGACCATGCAGCCATGCTGGCGCGCGGCCCAGAGCACGTCGAGGAACTGCTCGTCCTCGACCCGCAGCCGGTCATAGGTGAGGAACACCTTGAGCGAGCTGTGTCCGGCCTCGACCAGTGCCGGCAGCTCGTCCTGCAGCACCTCCGGCCGCGGGTCGGCGAGGATCATGTGGAAGGCGTAGTCGACCACGGCACCCCTGCCGGCGAGCGCATGGTAGTCGTCGACGACCTCCTTCAGGCTCATGCCGACATGCTGCGCCGCGAACGGGATCACCGTCGTCGTGCCGCCCATGGCCGCCGAGACGGTGGCCGTCTCGAAGCTGTCGGCGTTGATCAGGCCGGACGCGGCCAGCTGCTCGATATGGCAATGGCTGTCGACGCCGCCGGGCGTGACGATCTTGCCTCGGGCATCGATCTCGTTCCGCCCCGCCGGCAGCTCCTTGGCGATCGCCACCACGGTCTCGCCGGTGATCCCGACATCCGCCTCGACGACCGCGCTCTCGGTCGCGACCAGCCCGCCCTTGATGACCAGATCACAGTGGACCATCGACGCCTTCTCCCTTTTGAGCCCGTTTCAGGCGTTTTCGAGATGTTTCATGAGTTTGGCAACGAGCAGATGCGAGGAGTTGGATGGCCGTCGATGCTCCAGCATCGTCGGACATCCAAGGACGAAGCAGGTGCTGTTGCCAAACTCACCTCCGGTCGGCTTACGGCTGGCGGCGGCTTCGTCGCCGAGCTTGGCCGATGGCATCGACCCACGCTCGGCTCCTCGCCGGCGCTCACCCGTAAGCCGATGAAACACCTCGAAAACGCCTGAAACGGGCTCTAAGCTGAAGCCCCTGGTTAGCAGCGGCAGGCGGGATCGACCATGGCAAGCGGCGGCATTCTCGTGATCAATCCGAACTCCAACACGGAGGTGACCGCCGGGCTGCGTGACGCCATGGCGGCTTTCGACCAGCCGGGGGGTCCGACGATCACCTGCATCGAGCTGGCCGAGGGCCCGTTCGGCATCGAGAGCGAGGCCGATGTCGAGGCGGTGATCCCGCTCCTGCAGACCAAGGTCACCGAGGACGCGGCCGATGCCTTCGTCATCGCCTGCTACAGCGATCCCGGCCTGCGCCAGTGCCGCGAGGCGACCGCGAAGCCGGTCTTCGGCATCGGCGAGAGCGCCATGCTCACCGCCATGACCCGCGGCCGGCGCTTCGGGGTCGTCGCCATCCTGGACGCTGCCATCCCGCGGCATCTGGGCTATATCCAGTCGATCGGCATCGCCAGCCGGCTGGCGGCCGAGCGCGCCTTGGAGCTGCGCGTCCACGAGCTGGCCGACGAGGCCAGGACCTGGGACCGCCTGGTCGAGGTGGCGACCGCCCTCCGCGAGGAGGATGGCGCCGACGTCTTGATCCTCGGCTGTGCTGGGATGAGCCGCTATCGCCGAAGGCTGGAGGCGTTGCTCGGCTGTCCGGTGATCGATCCGACCCAGGCGGCGGTCGGCCTGGCGCTCACCGCTCTCCGCGCCGCTTGAGCCAATCGCCGTAGCTCTCGCGCACCAGCTCGAAGGTGTCGCGGGTGCGGCAGTAGAGATTGGCGAAGAGGCGGCCCACCGGCCGGTAGGCGGCGAGATCGAGCCGCAAGGTGACCGGATCGACGAGTCCCGGGCGGGTATGCACCGCCAGGACTTCGCCCACGACCAGCCGGCGGTCGGTGGCGACGAGCAGGGTCGTGTGGTTGCGGCATTCCAGCGCCGCTGGCGCCTCGGCGATCCGTGGCGGGCCGACCAGCGACGAGGCGACGAGGCCGAGCCCGGCCGGATCGATCTCGCTCTGGTCCGGCGGAAAGTCGGTGGCCGCAACGTTCATGGCAGCGGCGATGTCCTCGTCGACCAGGTTGACCACGAACTCGCCATTGGCCTCGATGTTCAAGGCCGTGTCCTTGAGCGTCCCGTCCGAGCGCCGGCCGATGCCGATCACCACCAGCGGCGGGTCCTCGCTGAACACGTTGAAGAAGGAGTAGGGCGCGGCGTTGACCACGCCCTCGGCATTGACCGTGGTGACGAAGGAGATCGGCCGCGGCACCACGAGTGCCGAGAGCAGCTTGTAGCGCTCGGGCCCGCTGAGCTCGCTCATGCGGTGTTGCATCACGCGTCACCATCGAGAGGCGGAACAGCGCCGGTCTGGCTGGTGATCAGGCCGTAATGCTCGATCCGGCGATGCCGGGCGAAATCGAAGATGGTGGCCTTGCCGAAGGCAGAGGCCGCGAGATCGATGTCCTGGACGAGCAGCTCGTCCTCCTCGCTCATGCTCTCGGCCACGATCTTGCCGTCCGGGTCGACGATCAGCGAGCCACCGATCAACGGGTTGCCGTCCTCGACGCCGGCCTTGGCGACGGCCACGGCCCAGCAGCTGTTCTGATAGGCGCCGGCCTGCATCGCCAGGCGGTGGTGGAACAATCGGTCCTCGGGTCCCTCCGCTGCCTTCTGCGAGTTCACCGAGGGCGTGTTGTAGCCGAGCATGACCAGCTCGACGCCCTGCAGGCCGAGCATCCGCCAGGCCTCCGGCCAGCGCCGATCGTTGCAGATCAGCATGCCCATCACGCCGCCCATGGTGCGCCAGACCGGAAAGCCCAGATCGCCCGGCTCGAAGTAGCGCTTCTCCAGATGCTGAAACGCCCGCTCGGGGTCGAGCTCGGCATGGCCCGGAAGGTGGATCTTGCGGTACTTGCCGACCTCGCGGCCGGCCTTGTCGACCAGGATCTGCGTGTTGAAATGATGGCCGTCGGCGGTCTTCTCGGCGTAGCCGATGGAGAAGCCCAGGCCCTTCTCGCGGGCGAGGTCGAAGAGCGGTGCGGTCTCGGGGCCCGGCATCTCGGCCTCGAACCAGCCATCGATCTCGGCCTCGTCCTCCATGTACCAGCGCGGAAAGAACGTCGTGAGCGCCAGCTCCGGATAGACCACGAGATCGGCGCCCTCGGCTGCCGCCTGCTCCATCAGGCCTGTGAGCCGCTGCACCACTTCACGGCGGCTCTCGGCCCGCTGAATGGGCCCGAGCTGGGCTGCGGCTAGACGAATGACACGGCGCATCGGCTTCTCCTCGCATGGCACCAAAGGTCCTTAGCAGGCGACCCGCCGCCCAGCGAGCCGAAGCGTTGGCAGGCACGCCTGCATGGACGCGGCGGCCGAGCGGCTCTATGGAGAAGTGGGATGAGCTGGGAACGGAGTTGACGGGAATGCACGGATGGTCCGGGCGGCACGCCGTGCTGCTGGCGGCCCTGCTGCTGGCGGCCCCCTCTGCGGTCGCTCAATCGACCGACGCGCAGTCGTCGGAGCGGACCTACACCAAGGCGATGCATCTCTTCCACACCGGCGCCTACGAGCAGGCCTTGCCGCTGTTCGTCAGCGAGCTCGACGTCGCCCGCTCCCGGTTCGGCCTGGCCTCGGGCGAGCACGCGACGGCGCTCAACAATCTGGGCGAGGTCTACCGGCAGCTCGGCGAGCTCGAGAAGGCCGAGGAGCAGTTCGTCCAGGCCCTGGCGATCGAGGAGGCTAGGCTCGGCACCGATGACCCGTGGCTCGCCAAGCCGCTGAACAACCTGGCACTCGTGTACCGCGCCCAGGAGCGCTACCTGGAGGCCGAGCGCAACCTCAAGCGCTCGCTGCAGATCCTCGAGGATTCGCTGGGCCATCGCCACCCGGACGTGGCGGGCAGCCTCAACAATCTGGCACGCCTCTACGAGACGACCGGCTACCCCGAGCGCGCCGAGCCACTGTTGCAGCGGGCGCTGATGATCGCCCGCAACACGCTGGGCGACGCCCATCCGACGACCAAGCACGTGCAGGCCAATCTCGATCGCCTGCACACGACGTCGGTCGCGACGGCAGCGGCCACAACAAGCGACGATGGGGCAAATGACCCGGTTGCGCCGACCCGTGGCCCAACACCGCTGACCCTGCCGCCGCCCATGGCGCGTCCGGCTGCGGCAGCTGGCCCAGCTTCCAGCCCAGCCTCCAGCGAAGACGCGAGCCCGAAGCCGAGGCAGGCAGAGGTCGTCTTGGCCGAAGGCGTTGCCGCAGAGACGGCTGAGGCCGAGCTTGCGGCGACAGAAATCACGGTGAGCGAGACCGTTCTCCCGCTGCCGAAGCCTTTGCCCGAGCCCAGCGCTGCGCCCGCAAACCTCGCTGTCGCCGACCCAGCCGATGCCCCGCCGGCAGTCGACGAGCTGGTCAGCGAGCCGGCATCGTCCGACGCAGCGGGGCCGGATGTCGCCGCGGCATCGCCGATCGATGATCTACCCGAGGCCGATGATGTCACGACGGCCGAGCTGCCGGTGCCGGCGGCACGTCCTGCGGGCCTGCGCTGGCAGCATTTGCCGAACGGCCGGTTCGCCATCCATCTGGCCTCGGTCCGCAGCCCGATCAGTGCGACGGAGGAGTGGCTGCGCCTGCGCGACCTCTTCGACCTTGCCCCCGATATCGAGCAGCTCGAGCCCGAGCGCATCGAGGTGGCGGAGCAGGGCGTCTTCTACCGTGTGGTGGCCGGTCCCTTCGCGACGCGCGACGCCGCTGCCGCCGCCTGCGATCCGCTGCGGCGCAAGGACGTCTATTGTGGTGTCGTCGGCCAAAGCGACTGATAGCGCGGCGTTGCTCGCCGCCGTCGAGGCGCAGTTCCTGGCTGCCATGTCGACGGGTGCGCGCTGCGTCGACACCTTGGCCTTTCGCGTCCATCTCTGGCCCGAGCCCGACCCGTTCTACCGCAATGTCGCCGTGCCGACCCGCCAGCCGGCTGAGTGGACGCCAGCGATCGCCGCGATGCGCCAGGCTTTCGCGGCGGTCGACCGTCTGCCGCGGCTGGAGTTCATCGAGGAACGCTGGCCCGACCTGGCGGCGGCGCTGAGCGACGCGGGATTCGTTTCAGCCTCGCGCATGAAGGTGATGGTCGCGACCGATCGGCTAGGCTCGACACTGGCAGTCGATCGCTCGAGCGACCGGCAGGTGATCCATCTCGACGGGTCGACGGCAAACGACGTCCTCGAGCGTTATCTCGAGGCCGCTCATGCAGCCTTCGAGCAGCCACTGGCACCGGCGACACGGCGCCGTGAGGTCGTGCTGCTCGCCAGCGAGCTGGCGCAGGAGCGCTGCCGGATCAGCGTCATCGTCAATGGCGCCGGCGACATCCTGGCGGGCGCCGGCCTGATCGGCATCGCGCTCTTGCCGATCAAAGGCGGCGAGCCGGTGCCGATTGCCGAGCTTGCCGCTGTCTGGACGGCGGCTGCCCAGCGCGGGCGGGGGCTCGGGAGCCTCGTCGCCGCGGCCGTGGTGGACCGCTTTGCGGCCTCGGGCGGTGTCGCCTGGCTCGGCGCCAATGGCGCGCGATCGGCGGCGCTCTACGGCCGGCTGGGGTTTCGTGCGATCGGCCATCAGCGGAATTTTTCCGAGCCCGACACTTGAAGCGGCTGTCGACGCGCAACAGGCTCAACTACGAACGGGAAACGGCCGATCCCTCGGAGACCAACGCCATGCCGACCCATCGCCGCATCATCACCAGCGCCCGATCAGCGATGGCGCTCGCAGCATTGCTGACAGTGTCCTGGGCAGCACCGCTCGCTGCGCTCGAGACCGTCACCTTCGGCACCAATTGGAAAGCCCAGGCCGAGCATGGCGGCTTCTACCAGGCGCTGGCGACCGGTCTCTATGAAGAGCACGGTCTCGATGTGGAGATCCGGCCGGGCGGGCCGCAGGTCAACCATCGGCAGCTGATCGCCGCCGGCCGGCTCGACTTCTACATGGGCGGCAACATGTTCGGGCAGTTCGATTTTCTGCGCGAGGGCGTGCCGGTGGTCTCGGTGGCCGCACTCTTCCAAAAAGACCCGCAGGCGATGCTGGCGCATCCGGGGAGCGGCATCGAGAGCTTCGCCGACCTCGCCGGCCGGACGCTGTTCATCGCCCCGTTCGGCCAGCTGACCTTCTGGCCGTGGATGAAGAGCAGCTTCGGCCTCGAGGACGAGCAGATCCGCCCCTACACCTTCAACGCGGCACCTTTCCTCGCCGACCCGGGGTCGGCGCAGCAGGGCTATGTCACGGCCGAGCCTTTCGCCATAGAGCGCGAGGGCGGCTTTTGGCCGGTGGTGCTGTTGATGGCCGATGCCGGCTACGACAGCTACTCGACCCTTATCCAGACGCGGCGCGACATCATCGAGGAGCGGCCGGAGATAGTCCGGGCCTTCGTCGAGGCCTCGATCCTCGGCTGGGCCGACTACCTCTACGGCGACCCCACCCCCGGCAACGCGCTGATCCTCGAGGACAATCCCGAGATGACCGAGGCGCAGATCGCCTACTCGATCGAGGCCATGAGAGAGTGGGGCATCGTCGATTCCGGGGAGGCCTTGGACCACGGCATCGGCGCCATGAGCGAGGCGCGCTGGCAGGCCTTCTTCGAGAAGGCCGTGAGCTGGGACGCCGTCGAACCCGACATGCCATGGCAGGAGGGCTTCACGCTCGAGTTCGTCAACCAGGGCGTGGGCAACGAGCTGAGGCCCTGAAATGCCGCACCGAGCCGGCGACGCTTGACTCCGGCTGGCCGATCCATATGTTCCGCAGGTCTTGAAATTCCCGCATCAAGGATCGAACGATGGCGAAGCCGTCCACCGTGCTGATCAAGCTCGTGAGCTCGGCCGGCACCGGATTCTTCTACACCACGAAGAAGAACACCCGCACGACCACCGAGAAGCTGGTCTTGAAGAAGTACGATCCCAAGGCCCGCAAGCACGTCGAGTTTCGCGAGTCCAAGATCAAATAGTGCTGCCCGGGCGCCACACCGCCCGGCTTCGGCACCGATTTCGTGAGTCTTTTTTATCGACCCATGCGATCGCCTCTCGCCAGACAACTAAACTCCAGGTAGTGTAGCACGACTTTCGGCTCGCTCGGTTTGCGGCCGTTGCCCTGTTCGTGCCATGCCCGCTAGGCTCGTGGCCAAGCCTGGAGTGTCTGCTCTTGCGCCGTCATCACCTATTGCCGTCCGTCGGTCGTCACGTTGCCGGGCTAGCCCTGCTGGTGGCCGGCCTCACAGCGCCGGTTGCCGCTCTGGCGATCGACAGCCAACTCGACGCGGGCATGCCGTTAGTGCTCAAGGACGGCCGCATCGCCAACGTCACCGTGCACACCATCCCGTTCGAGACAGGACAGGGCAGCTTGGACCAGCCAGCCGTCAAAGCGCTCCGCGAGCTGGTGACGCCGATGGCCACCGACTGCTTCCTGACGGCCCAGGCCATCGGCCACGTCGAGCCGGGCGTCACGCGCGATGGCGACACGCTCTCCGCCCACCGCCTCGCCCGCGCCCGGGCCGACAACATTCAGGCGACGCTCGCCGGTCTCGGCATGCCGCAAGCGGCGGTTGCCAGCGTTTGGGACTGGCAGTTCCTCGAGGAGAAGTCGCAGGTCACGCTTTGGGTGTTCAGCCTGAATGTCGGTGACGACTGCGACGGCGCGCCGCTCGAGCAAGTGCAGGCCGCGGCTGCGCCAGCGGCCTCTCCCGCAACCACTGAGCGCGTCAGGCCAGTGCGGCGGGCGGCGGCCGAGCAGCCCGTCGACACGCCGGAGCCATCGCCAAGCGAACTTCGCGTCGGCGACGCGGTGGCCACGCCAGCAAGGCCGGCCACAACCCAGAGCAGCACGACCGCGTCAGCCGCCGCAACGCAGCCGGCACCGCCGGTGGTGACTACCGACGCAACGATCGAGCCGCCAGCCGCGACCCAGCCGGCGCCGAGCCCTGACGCCGCTGTAGCCGCGACAACGAGCGCGCCGCCAGCATCGCCGGATCCGCTGGCCACCGCGGCCGTCGCTCCGGCAGAGCCGCCGGCACCAGCCGCGGCCGAAGCGCCGGCAGCGGCCCCGACCCAACCGGCTGAGGCCGCGCCGGCCGCCCCCCCGCCGGCCCCGACCGCCACACCGCCAACCGAATTGGCAAGCGCGGCGCCGAACCCGGTCGCCGCGACCGTCGGCAGTGCCGCGGCAGCCTTGGCGATCCCGTTCGATGTCAACAGCAGCTTCTTTCCCAGCGGCGCCGGTCGCGAGCTGCGTGGCTTCCTCGAAGGCCTGCCCGCTGCAGGTGCGGTCGAGATCGAGCTCGCGGGTGCTGTCGGCACCGGCTCGGTGCGCGGCGCCAGCGGCGAGGAGGCAAAGCGCTACAATGCCTGGATGGCCGAGCGTCGGATCGAGCGGGTCGCGGAATGGCTCGAGGCCAATGCCGGCAACCGTCAGCTGACGCTGAAGCCGCGCCTCGTCGAGGACGATCCGTCGCGCGAGGTTCGGCTGCGCGCCGTCGCTACGCCTTGAGCAAGGAGCGCGCGCTCAGGCTCTGAGCGCTAGGTTCTCCGGGTCGTAAGGGCTCTCGGCGATGATCCTGGCCGGGCGCAGATCGCCCAGGATGCGCACATGGCACTCGCGGCCGATCTCGGCATGCGCGGTCTGGACGTAGCCCAGCATCAGCGATTTCTGCACGTGGTGGCCGAAGCCGCCGGCCGTGCCACGGCCGACCACCTGACCATCCATGAAGATCGGCTCGTTGCCGAACGGATCGGCATCGTCGGCGTCGATCTCCAGCGTGCAGAACCGGTTCGGGATGCCCGCCTCGATCTGCCGGGTCAGGGCATCCTTGCCGACGAAATCGCCCTTTTGCAGGCGGACGAACCGGTCGAGGCCGGCCTCCAGCACCGAGTTCTCGGCATTGAGATCGGTGCCCCAGAGCCGGTAGGACTTCTCGAGCCGCATCGAGTCCATCGCGCGCAGGCCCACATGCGCGATGCCATGCGCCTCGCCGGCCTGCATCAGCGCGTCGAAGAGATGAAGCTGGTACTCGATCGGATGGTGCAGCTCCCACCCCAGCGAGCCCACGAAATTGACGCGGAGCGAGCGCACATTCGGACAAAAGCCCACCGGGATGTCGCGAACCGTCAGCCAGGGAAAGGCTTCGTTGGTGACATCGGCGTCGGCCAGGCCAGCGAGCACGTCGCGCGCCTTGGGGCCGGCGAGGACGAAAACGCCCATCTGGGTCGTTAGATCCTGCAGGACGACCGTGCCGTCCTTGGGCATCCGCCGAGCCAGGAAATCCCAGTCGTAATCGTGGGCGGCGCCGGGCCCGACGAGGTAGAAGCGCTCGCCGTAGAGCCCGTCCGGCAGGCGTGCGATGGTGAACTCCGAGCGCACCGAGCCCGACGGGTTCAAGGCGTGGCAGAGATTGATACGGCCGATCGCCTTGGGAATCGCGTTCGCCACCAGGCGATCGAGGAAGGCCCGGGCACCCTTCCCTTCGACCGTGTACTTGGCGAACGAGCTGAGCTCCATGAGCCCGACCCGCTCGCGCATCGCCCGCACCTCGTCTGCCACGTGCGGAAACCAGTTCGAGCGGCGAAACGAATAGACGTCCTTGGGCTCGACGCCCTTGGGTGCAAACCAGCTCGGCCGCTCCCAGCCGAAGCGCTGGCCGAACACCGCGCCTGCCTCCTGCAGCTTGGCGTAGACGGGCGGTGCTTTGGCCGGGCGGCAGGCCGGGCGCTCCTCCATCGGGTAGTGGGTGACGAAGACGTGCTCGTAGGCCTCCTCGTTCTTCAGCTTGGCGAAGTGCTTGGAGACCACGCCGAAGCGCCTGGGGTCGACGCCGATCATGTCGACCGTAGGCTCGCCGTCGACGATCCAGTTGGCGAGCTGCCAGCCGGCGCCGCCGGCCGCCGTGACGCCGAAGCTGTGGCCTTCGGAGACCCAGAAATTGGGCAGGCCGAACGCCGGGCCGACCATCGGGTTGCCGTCCGGCGTGTAGGCGATCGGGCCGTTGACGATGTCCTTGATGCCGGCGTTCTCGAAGGACGGCACCCGGCTCATGCAAGCCTCGACATGCGGCATCAGCCGCTCGAGGTCGCCGGGGAAGAGATCCTTCTCGAATGTTGACGGCACGCCGTCGGCAAAGCAGGCGGGCGCGTGCCGCTCGTAGGGCCCGAGGATCCAGCCCAACCGCTCCTCGCGAAGATAATAGGATGCGTCGCTCTCGCGCAGGATCGGCAGCTCCTCGTGGCCCGCTTTGCGGTAGGCCTCGAGCGCAGGATCGACGTCGGTGACGATGAACTGGTGCTCGACCGGAATGACCGGGATCTCCAGGCCGACCATCTTGGCCGTGGTGCGGGCATAGTTGCCGGTAGCCGAAATCACGTGCTCGGCGCGAATGTCGCCTTGGGTCGTCTTGACGATCCATTCATTGTTGTCGCGCTCGATCCCCGTCACGGCGACCCGCTGGACGATCTCGGCACCGTGCATCCTGGCCCCCTTGGCCAATGCCATCGTGACGTCCACCGGTGCGATGTGCCCGTCGGTCGGGTGCCAGAGCGCGCCCACGAGGCCCTCGGCATTGATCAGCGGCCACAGTTTCTTGATCTCGTCCGTGCCGATCAGGTGGCACTCGACGCCGATGGTCTCGGCCGTGCATTGGTAATTTCGGTACTCGTCCATGCGGTCGCGATTGGTGGCGAGCCGAAGGTTGCCGGTCTGGTGCAGGCCCACCGCCTGGCCGGTCTCGGCCTCCAGCTTCTTGTAGAGCTCGACCGAGTATTGGTGCAGCTGGCCCACCGAATAGGACATGTTGAAGAGCGGCAGGAGCCCGGCCGCGTGCCAGGTGGAGCCGGCGGTGAGCTCGGTGCGCTCGAGCAGCACGCAGTCGGACCAGCCCTTCTTGGCCAGATGGTAGAGCGCGCTCACGCCCACCACACCACCGCCGATCACCACCACCCGTGCCGTCGTTCGCATCGTGCCCGTCCTCTCAGTCCGCATGCCTGCGCCAAGCCAGCCGAGCGGCGCCCGGCGGCCTCAGCTCCTGTGTCTAGCAGCGCTGCCCGCTGATCGGACGTGAAGAGGCGACAGCGACGATCCGCAGAGCGACACGCCTGGAGCACCACCGATCGTCAGTGGCGACTTGGCAGCCGGCCCGGGGCGACGCATAAGGAATGCGGGATTCCGTCGCATGATTGGTGCCGCCGATGTCGAAAATACTGCGCTGCGCCACCCTGGCCCTTACCACCGCACCGGCCTTGCTGGTCGCGGCAACCTTGCTCGCGCCCGTGCCCGGCATCGCCCAGACAGCTGGAATCGAGAGCCGGATCGAGCGGGTGACGGTGCAGCTGGATCGGGCACAAGTCGTGCGTGCGGCCGAGATCACGCTCCGGCAAGGCGAGCAGCAGCTGGTCTTCGCCGATCTGCCGCCCTCGCTGCAGCGCTCGAGCCTGCGCCTCACCACCGAGGTTCCAGGGGTCGCTATCGGCAGGCCCGTGCTGCGCGAGGTCGAGGCCCTGGAGCCCATCAACCCGACGACACGGCGGATTACCGCGACGCTCGAGCGGCTCGAGCGCCAACGGCGAATCGAGCGCGATGCCGTTGCCGTGCAGGAACTGCTGCTGGAGGTGCTGCGCAGCTCGCTGACGATCACCGCACCCGTCGATGTCAGTCCCGGTGACGACGTGCCCGGCATCCTCGGCGTCATCGAGACCCGGGCCAAGCAGGCGCTGCAGCAGATCCGTCGCGCCGAGCAGGAGATCGACCGGCTCGACGCAGAGATCGACCTGCAGGAGCGCCGGCTGGCCCGGCTCGGCGATGTCCGGATGCAGCACTTCGAGCTCAGCGTGACGGTGCGTTCGGACCGCTCGCAAAGAGCGAGCTTCGAGCTTGCCTATACGGTGGAGCAAGCGGGTTTTCGGCCCTTGATCGAGGCGGCGCTCGACGTGCCGGACGGCAGCGTGAGGCTGGCAGCACTGGCCGAGCTCAGCCAGCAGAGCGGCGAGGACTGGGAGAACGTGAAGCTGGCGCTCTCGACTGCGACCGCGCGCTGGCGCACCGCAGCGCCAGAGCTCGGCAGCTGGTACATCGACGTCGAGCCGGAGCGCCCGGAGCCGCTGCTGGCGCAACGCATGCAGTCCGATGCTGCGCCAGCCTTCGCCGAGGCGGCAGGCATCGTCGTCGACGATGCCGCCTTCGACGTCGTCTATCGCCTCGAGGAACCCCAGTCCGTGGCCAGCGACGGCGCTGTGCACCAGCTTGACCTGGCCCTGCTCGATGCGCCGGCAAGGCTGTTGTGGCGCACCGTGCCGGCGCTCGATGAGAGTGCCTATCTCACCGCCGCTTTCACCTATGACGGCACGACAGCGCTGCTGCCGTCGCCGGTGCTGCTGTCGCGTGACGGTCAGCCGGTGGGCGAGGGTCAGCTAGCAGGCCTCCTGCCCGACACCGACGTCGAGCTCGGCTTCGGCGTCGATCCCCTGGTGCGGGTCGAGCGGCGGCTGGTCACCGATCAACGAGCACTTTCCGGGCTGATCGGCAGCACCCGCCGCCATGAGCGCCGCTATGTCATCGAGGCGACGAACGGCCGAGCCGAGCCGATCGAGCTCGAGGTGATCGACCGGCTGCCGATATCCAGGGATGCGCGCATCACCGTGGAGCTGCTCGCCGGCACGACGCCACCCTCGACGACCGACGTCGCCGATGCGCCGGGCGTTCTCGCCTGGACCCGCACGCTAGCACCTGGCCAGACGCTGCGCCTGACCTTCGGCTACGCCATCCGCCATCCGGCCGAGCTGAACATCACCGGCTTCTGACCGGCACCAGCTCTTGAGTGACACCGGCGAAAGCCGCTTGATTCCAGCAGCTTGTCCACACCGCAGGCGTTAGCGGACCGTTAACCTTTATCGTTCTTAATGCGTCGCCATGAACCCTGGCCGTGAGCGGTGTTGCCGCCCGGTCGATTGCCCTGATGGAGGCGATATGGCGCGCATTCTGGTCGTCGACGACGACGAGCTCCTGGTCGAGCTGGTCACCTTCACCCTGGAGAGCCACGGCCACGAGGTCCTGACCGCCGAGGACGGTGCCGAGGCCATCGAGCTCGCGACGAGCGAGCAGCCCGATGTCGTCGTCCTCGACGGCATGATGCCGGGCGCCGACGGGCTCGACGTTCTCCGCCAGCTGCGCCAGGACGCCGGCCTCAACCTGCCGGTGATCATGCTGAGCGCCCGCAAGCAGGAGCGCGACGTCGTCGGCGGACTCGCCGAAGGGGCCAACGACTACCTGGTCAAGCCGTTCATGCCCGAGGAGTTGGCGGTCCGCATCCAGAAGGTTCTGCGTGTCCCGGCATGAGCCCAACACGCAGGACAACAGGAATGGCAACGCTCCGCGCCATGCGGCATGAGGCCATCGGCGGCTGCTTGGCTCTCTGCGTCCTCATGGCACCGCTCTTCCCGGCCGACGCCGCCGAGGCCAGCCGCGAGGCGCTGCTCGAGCTGCGTGCCGACGGCGCCTTCGAGCCAGCGCTCGAGATGGCCGAGACGCTCCTCGAGAAGACCCCGGAAGATGTCGATCTGCTCTTGCTCAAGGGTCAGCTGCAGGCATTTCTCGGCGACTATGGCGAGGCGCTGGAGACCCTTGCAAGAGCCAGGGCACTGGCGCCGGACTATCTCGACATCCAGCTGATGCAGGCACGGGTGCACCTGTTCGCAGCCGACCCCGAAGCAGCGCTCGCCCTGCTCGAGGCCAGCGTCCCGCCCGATCTCGAGCGGGTCGATGCGCAACTTCTGCTCGGTCGCGCCGCCTTGGCCGCTGGCGAGCCTGCGACTGCGCGGGCCGCCTTCGCCCAGGCGACGAAGCTCCAGCCCAATTCCGGCGAGGCCTGGCTCGGGCTCGGTGACGCGGCCCTGCAGACCGGCAGCACCACCGTGGCCGAGGTGAATTTCGAGCGCGCTCTCGGCGTGCCCGAAACAGCGCCCGTGGCCCGCGAGCGACTCGCTGCCTTGGCCGAGTCCGGCCGCCGTTTCGAGCTGACGACCAATCTGTCGGGGAGCACCTTCAACAACTCGACCGACGATTGGCTGGAGGGCGGCATGTCGCTCGGCTGGCGCGTCGACGATGAGCGTCTGCTGACCGGTGGCTTCGGCGTGGCGCACCGCTACAGCTCGACGGACGTGCAGGCGGCCTTGAGCTGGAATGCGCGGCTCGACGAGACGAGCGGCTATCTCCTGGGCGCTGCCGTGGCACCCGGCGCCGACTTCCTGCCGACCTGGAAGCTCCGGGCCGGCTACGATCGTCAGCTCTATGATCTGGATGGCCTGGAGCCGCTGCCCGGGATCGATCTCTCGGCCGGCATTGGCTTCTTCGAGGGATCGCTCGCCGAGTACAGCGACGGCAATGTCCAGAGCTTCGATGTGGGCATCGTCCAATATGGTTGGCAGGGTCGAGCCTGGCTCACCGCCAAAGCGGGCGGCTCCTTCGGCACGGATGGCGCTTTCGACCCGAGCTATGGGCTGCGGCTCGATGCCCAGGCAACGCCGGCGAGCCGGTACTTCTTTGGCTTCGGCCACGCTTTCGACAATACCGAGCAGGGCATGGGGACGACCCAGACCTACTTTGCCGGCATCGATCACGAGCTGACGCAGACGCTCGACCTCCTCTTGAGCCTGGCGCTCGAGGATCGCGAGAACGGGGTGCGGCAAACGACGCTGGCAATCGCCTTTCGGGTGAGGTTCTGAGATGCTCGGGCTCGCCTCGCTCGATGTCTTCATGCGGCTGATCTGGCAGGCGTCGCTGGTTCTGGTCGCGATCGGCCTGACCCTGATGACCGCGCTCGTGCTCCGTCGTCTGCTCGAGGAGTGGCGCGATGAGCGGCATCGACCGGCCCGCGACCGCTTGCGCAAGTCCCTGCTCGCGAGCCTCAACCAACCGGCCGGGCCGGCAAGCGCGTCGATCGAGCCGTCGCGGGACCTGGGGCTTCCCGTGGCCGAGATCGCGCGACTGGTCGATGAGCTGGCACAAATCGTGCGCGGTGACGCTCGGCTGCGTCTCGCCGCCTTCGCTGCCAGCGCCGGCGTCGAGCAGCTCTGGCTGCGCCGCCTCGGCTCACGCCTGCCACGCTTCAGGATCGAGGCCGCGCGCTGCCTGACGCTCTTGCGAACGCCGCGCACCCAGGCCGCACTGCATGCCGCTCTGGCGCACGGCGACAGCCGGCTACGTCTCGCCGCGGCCGAGGCATTGGCCGACGATCCTGAGCACGCAGACGCGATCGCCGATCGGCTGTTGGCTGATCCCGCCGGCCAGGGTCGTCATGCGAAACGCTTCTGGCACCGCCTCGCGATGGTGGCACCCATGGTCCTGGTCGAGCGTCTGACCGAGGCCGACGTCGCACCGGCCTTGCTCGTCCGGCTCGTCGACGCGCTCGGCGATGCCGGCCACGTTGCCGCCGGTGGCAAGCTCGAGGGGTTGGTCGGCAGGCATGGCGCCCTCGTTGATCGGGCCTCCTTGAGAGCGCTGGACCGTTTGAACCATCCAGCCGTCATGCGCGTCGCTCGCCGGCTCGCCGAGAGTGGCCAGCTGGACAGCCGGCGGGCAGCGGTCGACGTCTTGAGCGTGCGTGCCCAAGCCAAGGACCTCGAGCTGCTGCGGTCGCTCGCCACCGATCCGGTGACCGAGATCGCCGATGCGGCACGAACCATCCACGAACGTCTCGCGGCCCTGGCCGTCACCGGAGCAAGCCCCGCATGATCCCTGTGCCACCCTTCTTCGACCTCATCGCCGAGATCGTCGCCATCTTGGTGATCGCGGTCAGCATGGCTCAGAACCTGCTCTATCTCGTGCTCCTGATGATCGCGGTCGCGGTCATGGCAGGCCGTCCCCGGGTGCATCAAAGCCGCGCCTTGTGGAACGGCGTGGTCGATGCCGCACCGCCGGTCAGCGTCATCGTTCCGGCGTTCAACGAGGCGGCCACCATCGTCGATAGCCTGCGCTCGCTGCTCGCTCTCGAGTACCCGGATTTCCGCGTGGTCGTCGTCAATGACGGCTCGACCGACCGGACGCTCGACGTGCTCATCGAGGCTCTCGCGCTCGAGCCGGCACCGATCGACCGGGTCTCGCCCCTGCCGCACGCACCCCTGCGTGGCCTCTATCGCTCGCCTCGCCATGCCAATCTCGTCGTCGTCGACAAGCTCAATAGCGGCAAGGCGGACGCGCTCAATGCCGGCCTCGGCCAGGTGACGACCGAGCTCTTCTGCGCCGTCGATGCCGACAGCCTCCTGGAGGCCGACGGCCTGCTGCGCGTGGTCCAACCCTTTGTCGAGGACCCCGACCGGGTGGTCGCTGTCGGCGGCACGGTGCGGGTGGCGAATGGCTGCGGTGTGCGCGCCGGGCGCGTGCGCAACGTGGCCCTGCCGAAGAAGCTGCTGCCGATGCTGCAGACGGTCGAGTATCTGCGCGCCTTCATGATGGCTAGGCTAGCCTGGGGCCGGCTCGGTTGCCTGATGATCGTATCGGGCGCCTTCGGCCTCTTTCGCCGCGACATCGTGGTCGAGCTCGGTGGCTACAGCACCAAGACCGTGGGCGAGGATCTGGAGCTGATCATCCGCCTGCATCGGCACTTGCGCGACCGCCAGCTCGGCTATCGGGTCGAGTTCGTGCCGGAGCCGGTCTGCTGGACCCAGGTGCCCGAGAGCATGGCCGTGCTCGCCCGCCAGCGACAGCGCTGGCAGCGCGGTGCGCTCGAGAGCTTCTTCACGCACAAGGACATGATGATCCGCTCTCGCTACGGCCGCGTCGGCCGGCTCGGCCTCGGCCACATCCTGCTGCTCGATGTGATCACGCCGCTCGTGGAGGTTCTGGGCTACCTGCTGCTGCCCTTCTTCTGGCTCGCCGGCACCATCAACACCGAGTTCTTCCTGGCCTATCTGGCGCTCACCTTCGCCTTCGGGGTCTTCATCTCGGTGGCGTCGCTGGTGCTGGAGGAGTTCGAGCGGCGGCGCGTGCCCAGGGCCGTCGATCTGATCCGGCTGACCGTCGCGGCAATCATCGAGAATTTCGGCTACCGCCAGCTCGCCAATCTCTGGCGCATCCAGGGCCATTGGCAGTACTGGCGCGGCTCTGCCCATTGGGGCAAGCAAGCCCGCACCGGCTTCGCCACGGCCTGAGCGCTGGCGCTAGGCGCCAATACGCCTAAGGGACGAACTCGGCCACATCGACCCAGCGACGCTCGGCGCCTGAGCGCAGGATCGCGTCGACCGTCGCCTGGACCATCGCCGCCTCGCGGAAGTCGGGCTGAAAGGCGGGCCCGCCGGCGAGCGCTTCGGCGATGGCCTTGACCTCGATCGCCTTGATCTCGTTGAAGCCGAGCTGGTGACCGGGTGCGGGGCAGAACGGCGCGTAGTCGGGATGTGCCGGCCCGGCCGGGATCTCGACCCAGCCGTCGCGACCAGCGGCACTGCCTCGAACATGCAGCTTGAGCTCGTTCATCCGCTCCATGTTCAGGCAGATCGAGCCCTTGGAGCCGGTCAGCTCGAAGGCGAGGTACATCTTGCGCCCGGTCGCGATCCAGGACGCCTCGAGCGTGCCCGTCGCACCGTTGGCAAAGCGCACCAACGCTCGCGCCTCGTCGTCCACCTCGACCCGCCGCCGGCCGCCATCGGCTGTCGGCCGCTCGGCCATTCGGGTGGTCAGGTCGGCAGAGAGCGACGCGATGTCGCCGACGAGAAAGCGCGCCATGGAAATGATGTGGCTGCCGAGATCGGCCACGGCACCGGCACCGCCCGTGGGATCGAGGCGCCACGTCCAAAGCGCTTGCGGATCGGTCATGTAGTCCTCGGCATGAATGCCGCGAAAGCTCCAGACCTCACCGATCTCACCGCTCAGGGCGATCTCGCGGGCGAGACGGGTGAGCGGGTTCTTCAGGTAGTTGAAGCCGACAAACGTCGGCACGCCGGCTGCCTCGGCGGCTTCCGCCATGCGAAACGCGGTCGGTGCATCCGGTGCCAGCGGCTTTTCGCAGTAGACCGGCCGGCGGGCGGCGATCGCCGCCATTGCGATCGGCTCGTGCAGCTTGTTCGGCGTAGTAATGTCGACCAGATCGACGTCGGCGTCAGCGACCAGGGCCTGCCAGTCACCGGTGGTCCGGGCAATGCCCAGGGCCTTGCCGGCCCGGGCCGCTGTGGCGGCATCGACGTCGGCCAGCAGCTCCAGGACCAGCGGTCGGTCGAGCCCGAACACTGCGGCCGCCGTGCGCATCGCAATCGCGTGGCTTCGCCCCATGAAGCCGCTGCCGATGAGCCCGACCCGAATGGCCTCGCTGCTGCTCATCGCCTGGGACCTGCACTGGCCCTGGTACCCGCGACGACATCGAGATTGACGATCACCCCGCGTTCGAGCCGACCGTCGAGCACCGCGAGTATGTTGGTCGCAGCCTCGGTCGCCATCCGCACCATCGATTCGTCGGTGACGCCGGCATTGTGCGGGCTCACCAGCAGCCGGGGCGCGGCAAAGAGTGGACTCGCGGCTGAAGGTGGCTCATCGGCGAAGACATCGAGCCCGGCACCACCGATTTCGCCGCTATGCAACGCTTTGGCGAGCGCTGCCTCATCGATCAAGCCGCCCCGAGCCGTGTTGACCAGCAGCGCCCTGGGGCGCATCAGCCGCAGCCGCCGTGTATCGATCAGGTTCCGCGTGGCGTCATTCAACGGCAAATGCAGGCTAACCGCATCAGCGCGCGCAAGCGCCTCGTCGAGGTCGGTCGCAGGCTCGGCACCGGCTTCCGCCAGCACCGCCGCATCGACGAACGGATCATGAACATCGATCGCCATGCCGAACGCCCGCGCACGCAGTGCCACCTCGCGTCCGATCCGGCCGAAGCCGAGCAGCAGCAGCCGGCGACCCATCAGCTCGAAGGCACGCACCTCGTTGCGGATCCGCCAATTCCCCGCCCGCACGGCCGCATCGTGGACAAGACCCTCTTTGGCCAGCAACAGCAGCATCGTCATGGCGTGCTCGGCAACCGACACCGCGTTCGCGGTGGCCGAAATGGCGAGCGGGATGCCGCGTGCGTTCAACGCTTTGACGTCGACATTGTCGTAGCCGACGCCGTGGCGCGAAACGACCGCCAAGCCCGACGCGGCCCCGATGACCGCCGCGTCGATCGGCGCGGTGCGCGCAAGAATGGCCGTGGCGTCACGAGCAGCGGCGATGATCGCCGCCCGGTCCGCCTCGTCGACCACGCGGACGCGCACGTCCGAGCGGGCCTCGAGGACAGCCATGCCCTCGGGCTTGATATGGCCGACGACGAGGACCTCGTGCATCGGCTCAGTAGGCGCTGCTCTTCGTGCCACCAGCAGTTTGCTTGAGCTCCGGCAACAGCTCGCCCGCCTTCATCGCCATCATTCGCGCGTCCGACAGCAGGGTGGCGTAGTCGAAGCCGATATCCCACATCCGCTTGATGTAGGACGGCGAGCCGCAATGGATGCCGGCGACCTTGTTGTGGCGCTTCGCAGTCTTGATGATCGAGCCGATGGCGTCGACCACCTTCTGCTCCTCCTGGTCGAACTTGGGCGTGCAGCCCAGCGAGTTCGAGAGATCGGCCGGGCCGACATAGATGCCATCCAGGCCGGGCACCTCGAGGATCGAGTCCAGCGCCTCCATGGCTTCCTTGGTCTCGATCATGGCAAGCGTGAGGACCTCGTCATTGGCATGGGTCGGGTAGTCGGCGCCGCCGTAAATCGTGGCGCGGATCGGACCGAAGCTGCGGCTGCCGGCAGGAGGATATCGACATGCCGAGACGAACGCCTCGGCCTCGGCGCGGCTGTTGATCATCGGACAAATGACGCCGTAGGCGCCGGCATCGAGAACCTTTTGCAGCACACCGGGTTCATTCCATGGCACGCGCACAAGCGGCACGGTGTCCGTCGTCGAGACCGCTTGCAGCATCGACACTGCGGCCTGGTAGTCGACCATGCCGTGCTGCATGTCGACGGTCAGACTGTCGAAGCCCTGATGTGCCATGAGCTCTGCGCTGAAGCCGTTCGGGATGGCCAGCCAGCCATTGACCGTCTTGCCGCCGTCCGCCCAGATCCGTTTCAGCTTGTTTTCGCGCATTTTGGTGCTTCCCCCAGACATTGGCCCGGCAATCGAGCCAGCCGGGCGGACACTAGCGGGACGTCGGCAAACCTGTCCACAAAGACCGATCGCGGAACAATGAGCTCGTGTGCCCACCAACAAAAACGCCGTCCCCGAAGGGACGGCGTAATGCTGGGGAGAGAGGACGGAGCAGCCGATTGCTTCGGCCATCTTCGTTGGAGCAGCGGGACATGCCCACGACCGGCACCCGCAGCCCGTCTGGGCAGAGACGGTGGGACCCTGGGAGAGCCGGTCGGAATGAACTCTTTCCTTGTTTCACTCCGATCGCAGATCACCACAAGATATACGTTGGGTCAACGTCCCAGCCACAAATTGTAGTGGATAACTCGCCTCAATCGACAATCAACTGCCGCGCGATCCGATCGAGCTGGTCAAGGCTTGTGTACCGGATGGTCAGCGTGCCGCCCTTGGCCTTGGGCTTGATCTGACAGGCAAGGCCAGTGGCACCTGCAAGACGGTCCTCGAAGGCGACGATATCGGGGTCGCGGTCGACACGTGTCGCAGCGCTCCGCTGCACCAATCGGCCGGTTTGCACCATGGCCTCGGTATCCCGAACGCTCATGCCGCGCTCGATGATCGAGCGGGCCAGAGCTTCGGGGTCATCGGCCCCCAGGAGCGTTCGCGCATGCCCGGCGGAGAGCCGTCCCTCCTCGAGGAACCGCCGAACCGTTTCCGGCAGCTTGAGCAGGCGCAGCGTGTTGGCGATATGCGACCGGCTCTTGCCGATCTCCTGAGCGAGCTCCTCCTGGGTCCGGCCGAACTCGTCCATGAGCCGGCGATACCCTTCCGCCTCCTCGATCGGCGACAGATCCTCACGCTGCAGGTTCTCGACCAGCGCGATCTCAAGGACCTCGCGATCATTCAGCTCGCGCACGACAACCGGGAGCTCATGGAGGCCGGCGAGCTGGGCGGCACGCCAGCGTCGCTCGCCGGCAATGATCTCGTAGCCTGGAGTGGGCCCGGGTGCCGGGCGAACCAGCAATGGCTGGAGCACGCCGTAGGTGCTGAGGCTTTCTGCCAGGGACGCGAGCTCGGGCTCGGCAAACCGCCGTCTTGGTTGCAATGGCGAAGCTGCAAGGAACTCAATGGGCACCGTCTGGGCAGGCGGTGGAGCTGCCGGGTCCGGGCCGTCATTGCCCAATAGGGCCGAGAGCCCCATGCCGAGGCCACGTTTCTTGGCAGGCTCTTGGGTCATGGATGATGCGTCCTTTGCACGGGCAGCAACAGGGAGAGGCGAGCTGAAATCATGCGTGGATGGCGAGCGCCTGGTCGCGGCGCAACATCTCGCCGGCCAAGTGGGCATAGGCTTTCGCACCAACGCTGCGCACATCGTAGTAGAGGACCGGCTGGCCGTGGCTGGGCGCCTCCGAGATCCGCACATTGCGAGGAATCACGGTCTCGTACACACGATCACCGAGAAAGCTGCGCACATCGGTCGCCACTTGGTGCGAGAGATTGTTGCGGCGATCGTACATGGTCAGCACCACACCATGAACCTGCAGGATCGGGTTGAGCGCATGGCGAACCCGTTCAACGGTGCGCAAGAGCAGCGACAACCCTTCGAGCGCGAAGAACTCGCACTGCAGCGGCACCATGACGGCATGGGCGGCAGCCAGCGCATTGACCGTGAGAACGCCCAGGGACGGCGGGCAATCAACGAGGATGTGGTCATAGGGCTTGATGAAGCTTTGAAACGCATCTCGCAATCGATAGTTGCGCCTTGGATCGTTGATCAGCTCGACCTCCGCCGCAGCGAGATCGACAGTGGCCGGAATGATATCGAGCCCCGGCACCCGCGTCGGCATGATGGCGTCAGCGAGCCTGGATTGGCCGATGACGACCTCATAGGCCGTCACGCGGCGTGATTCGCGGTCGATGCCGAAACCAGTGCTGGCGTTGCCTTGAGGGTCGAGATCGATGACCAGCACGCGTTTGCCAGCAGCGGCAAGGGCGGTGCCCAGGTTGATGGCGGTGGTCGTCTTGCCGACGCCGCCCTTCTGATTGGCGATCGCCAGAATGCGTCCGCTCAAGACATAGGGTGCGCTTCCCGAAGCCCGGTCCGATCGTGCCGCGGCCGGCTCATTGCGCACGCCGTCGAACCTCGTCGAGAATCACCACGCGGCCATCCGGGTCGGCGAGGCTGGGCTCAAGCTGATCGCGCATGGACCAAGACCGACGCGCCTCGGCCAGCTCGGCCGCGCTATTCGCGCCCTTCAGCAGGATCATGCGTCCACTGGAAGCGAGCAATGGTGCAGCGAGCGGCAACAGCTTCGCCAGCGGTGCCAGAGCCCGGGCTGTCACCACATCGGCCTGCAAGGTCAGGCTCTCGATCCGCACCGCATGCACGGTGACGTTTGTCAGCTCGAGCCGCCGCGCGGCCTCGCGCAAGAACTGCGCCTTCCGCCCGTCGGCCTCGACAAGATGCACGCGCACCGCCGTCGTCATGATGGCTAGGATAAGGCCCGGTAATCCGGCGCCGCTGCCGAGGTCGACCACGCCCGATGGCGCCTTTGGCAGGAAACGACACAGCTGAGCACTATCGAGAATGTGGCGACGCCAGGGATCTGACAGGGTCGACTTGCCCACCAGGTTGATGGCTCTTTGCCATGTCTCGAGCAATGCGATGTAGGCATCGAGCTTGGCCACTGTTTCACGTGAAACACCCATGAGCGACGCGAAGCCCTCGGCACCGAGCGGCGCTTCCCTGACTCGCCTCGACTCTGTCCCGACGCTCATGCCGCGCGCTTGACGTGACGGTAGAGCAGCGTCAACGCCGCCGGTGTCATGCCCGGCAACCGCGCCGCCGCCCCGAGCGTCCGCGGTCGAACCCGGTCCAGAACCAGCTGCAACTCACTGCTCAGCCCGCTGAGCGCCGCGAAATCCAGGTTGCCTGGCAATGTCAGCGCTTCTTCCCGACGGAAGTCCGCGATGTCGCCAGCCTGCCGCTGGAGGTAGGGTGCGTATCGCGCCTCTATCTCGATCTGCTCGGCAACGTCACCAGATATGCCTTGCAACGCCGGCCAGACGGTCGCGAGCCGAGCCAGATCGACTCCGGGCTGAGCCAAGAGTGCGCGCGCCGAGCGGGAAGCGCCATCCTGATTGACATGAATGCCGTGCGTCGCCGCCTGTTTCGGCGTCAGCTTTAGCTCGTCGAGCATCGCTTCGGCCTGCTCGAGTTGCCCGAGCTTCTCAGCGAAGCGATCCCCGCGCTCCCGGCCGACAAGACCCAGGCTTTGACCGATCCTGGTCAGCCGGCGATCGGCATTGTCGGCCCGCAGGCTCAGCCGATACTCGGCGCGACTGGTGAACATTCGGTAAGGCTCGACCACACCCTGCGTCGTCAAATCATCGATCAGGACGCCGATATAGGCTGTCGAGCGATCGAGGATGGCGTCAGGGTTGCGCCCGGAGGCACGAAGCGCCGCATTGCAGCCCGCCATGATGCCCTGTGCCGCTGCCTCCTCATACCCAGTGGTGCCATTGATCTGTCCCGCCAGAAAAAGACCCGGCAATGCCCTAAGCTCCAGCGTCGGCTCCAGATCGCGCGGGTCGATGTGGTCGTATTCGATCGCATAGCCGGGCTGCAGGATCACCGCGCGTTCGAGACCGGGGATTGTCCGCACCAGCGCTTCCTGGACGGCGCGCGGCAGGGAAGTAGAGATGCCATTGGGATAGACAGTGTGATCGTCGAGACCTTCGGGCTCGAGGAAGACCTGATGGCCGGTCCTGTCGGCGAACCTGACCACCTTGTCCTCGATCGACGGGCAATAGCGTACACCGCTGGCAGCGATCTGCCCGGAGTACATGGGCGATGCGTGCAGCTGCGAGCGAATTACCTCGTGCGTCGCTGAGGTCGTTCGGGTGATGTGGCAAGGTAGTTGCGGCGTGGTGATCCGCTCGGTGAGAAACGAGAAGGGCCGGGGCGGGTCGTCGCCGGGCTGAACGGTCAGGCCAGCCCAATCGATCGTCCGTCCGTCCAACCGCGGCGGCGTGCCAGTCTTCAAGCGACTGAGCCGGACGTTTGCCGTCTCTAGGTCATGTGCCAGCGCGGTGGACGATGCATCGCCGACACGACCGGCTGGCCAACGCTCAATGCCGAGGTGCACCTCACCACGCAAGAACGTGCCTGTGGTCAGCACAATGGCGCCAGCGCGGCTCTCCTGCCCGGACGTGCAACGAACGCCGCAGACCTGGCCGCCATCACGCAGCAACCCCGCAACCTCGCCAGCCCTGATCGTCAGGTTCTCCTGCTGCGCCAACAGATCTTGCACAGCAGACGCATAGAGCTTGCGGTCCGCCTGGGCACGCGGTCCCTGGACGGCAGGACCCTTGCGCAGATTGAGCGTGCGAAACTGGATTCCACCCGTATCGATGGCGCGCGCCATGAGACCGTCGAGCGCATCGATCTCGCGAACCAGATGGCCGCGTCCGAGCCCGCCGATCGCTGGATTGCACGACATCGCGCCAATCGTGTCCAGGCGCTGCGTGAGCAACAGCGTCCGGGCACCCATTCGGGCGCTCGCTGCCGCGGCCTCCGCTCCAGCGTGGCCACCACCGATCACGATGACGTCGAAATGCTCCATTGCCGCTATGTGCGCTGTCGCCCGTTGAGCGTCAAGGAACTGCTCTACCAGCGCGCGCCATGACTGGACGCGGCGCCCCTGGCCGTGCACAAAATGAAGGATGAGCACCGTCGCCGGCATGATCCTTGGGTTCGCCCTGTTGCTGGCGTTGATCGCGCCACTGCCGCCGCTCGCCGCGCGAATTCGGCTGCCCTACACGGTATTGCTGGCCGTGCTCGGCTGTGCCCTTGGACTCGTAACGGGCGTTGCCGACCAGCTCGAGCCGCACCTCGCGACGATCGGCCTCGCTGAGTTCGTCGAGGCCATCACTCAGCTCGAGGTCAGCTCGACAGTCTTTCTCTGGGTCTTCTTGCCGCTGATCCTCTTTGACAGCGCCATCGAGCTCGATAGCCGTGCGCTGATCGAGGATATCGGCCCGGTCTTCCTCATGGCTGTGGTCGCTGTGGCGGCCACCACAGCCGTTAGCGGGCTGGCCCTTTGGAGTGTCACGTCGTTCTCGCTCGCCGCCTGCATGCTGGTCGGCGCCATCATCGCCACGACCGACCCCATCGCCGTCATCAACGTCTTCAAGGAGGTGGGCGCGCCGCGGCGGCTGGTGAGCCTGGTGGAGGGCGAAAGCCTGCTCAACGACGCGGCCGCCATTGCGATCACGTCGAGCCTGCTGGCCATGGTCATTGGTTTCTCTGTGCCCTCGGCAGAGAACATCCTTGTGGGCTTCAGCCTCGATCTCGTCGGCGGTGCACTGTTCGGGCTTGCCGCTGGCCGGATCGCCGGATCGCTCCTGGCCCGGCTGGACGATGCCGGACCGGCCGAGATCACGCTGAGCGTGGCGCTTGCCTATCTGACCTATGCCATTGCCGAGACGGTGCTCAACCTATCGGGCGTCGTCGCTGTCATTGCTGCCGGAATCGTCTTCGGCAGCCAAGGCCGCGCGCACCTTTCCCGCGCCAATTGGCGGGCGATCAGCGCCATGTGGACCCAACTGAGCTTCTGGGCCAGCTCGCTGATCTTCGTTTTGGCCGCCATGTTGGCGCCAAAGACGCTCGCCGCCGCCAGCCTCGTCGATCTGGCACTTCTCTCCTTGCTGGTCGTAAGCGCGCTCTTCGCCCGAGCACTGATGATCTACGGTGCACTGCCGCTTCTCGAGGTGAGCGGTTTCGCTGCCCGCGTTCAGGCAAGCTATAAGCATGTGATGCTCTGGGGTGGCTTGCGTGGCGCCATCACCTTAGCGTTGGCGCTAGCTGTGACCGAAAATCCGTTCGTGCCGGACGAGGTGCAGCATCTCGTTGCCGTCCTGGCCACCGGTTTCGTGCTGTTTACCTTGTTCGTTCAGGCGACCACGCTTCGCTGGCTGATGCGTTGGCTTGGTCTCGATCGCTTGTCCCCGCTCGAGGACATCTTGCGCGTGCGTGCGGTCAAGCTGACCCGCGGCGAAATCCTCGACAAGCTGCGCGATGCCGCTGCCGAGCGCGGGCTCGATCCCGCCATCGTCGACGTCGTCGCTCGTGACTACCAGCTCGCCGAAGAGGAAACCGGCCCAAAGCTCGCCGAGGACATGCAGCGTCGGCAATTGGTCACGGCGCTGCTCACCTTGAGCCGACGCGAGGCCGAGCTCTATGGCGAGGAGCGGGCGCGGCGCATGCTCTCACGAACAGGCAGCTCGGTGCTGATCCGCGAGGTCCGGAGCCTGATCGACACGCTGCGCAGCGACGGCCTCGATGGGTACCGCCAGCTAGCCCGGGAGCAGCTCGGGGTCGATCGTCCGACCCGCATCGCCGCGTTCTTGCATCGCTTTTTGCGCATCGAGCGTCCGCTGGCCCGGCGTCTGACAGGCCATCTCGAGCAGAGCATCGTCCAACGTCATGTTCTCAACGAGGTCAGACGCTTCAACGAGCAACGGATCCGGATCCTTTTCGGCGAGCGTGTGGCCGAGGTCGCCGGGCTGTTTCTGGAGAGCCGCCTCGATCAAGTCGAGCGCGCCATCGATGCCCTCAGGCTGCAGTATCCCGACTATTGGCAGTCCTTTGCCGAGCGCTATCTCCGCCTGGCTGCACTTCGGCTCGAATACGCCGCCGTCGAGCAACTGGAGGAAGAACGCCTGTTGCCCCAACAGGTGGCGCAAAAAATGAGCCTGGCCCTCAAGGGGCGGCGGACCGAGCTGGAGCGACCCCCGCCCCTCGACCTCGGCCTCAAGACCGAGGTCTTGGTTCGCCAGATGCCGCTCTTCGCCAAGCTCGGCGAGGAAGAGATCAAGCGGCTTGCGCGAAAGCTCCAGACCCGCCTCGCCTTGCCAGGCGAGCGCGTCGTTCGTCGCGACGACCCCGGCGACGCCATGTTCTTCATTGCTTCGGGCGCTGTCGAGGTGCGCGTGCAGCCCGAGCCCATCCGCCTTGGCACCGGCGAATTCTTCGGCGAATTGGCCCTCTTGACCCGACGGCCAAGGACAGCGGATGTCGTCGCGATTGGCTTCTGCCGGCTGCTGGTGCTGCGCCGCGAGCTGTTCGACGACGTGCTTCACAACCACACAGTCATTGGCCGCCAGGTGTTGGAGGCAGCGACCCACCGCGAGACGAAGCGCTAGTCCGGCACGCGCCTCCGCGATGGGTGTTTCACGTGAAACATCGATCCTTGGTCATTTGCCGATGCAGAACGTCGAGAAGATCCGGTCGAGCACATCCTCGACGCCGAAGGCGCCGGTCACCCGGCCAATGGCTCGTGCAGCAAGCCGAAGCTCTTCTGCCAGCAGCCCCAAATCGGCCGCAGCGCCAAGCACCAGCGCCCGATCCAGTGCGGTCACCGCGTCATCGAGCGCCACACGATGGCGTGCGCGGGTCACGAGAACAGCATCCTCTCCCGGCAACAGTGCCCGGGCCGCATCTGCCAGCGAGCCCAGCAGCCGAGCGATTCCCTCTCCGGTGTGAACCGAAACGGCCAGCGCCGACGGCGGCAGGACGGCATCGCTCCAGAGATCCAGCTTGTTGAGAACCGACAGCGTTCCCGCCGAGCAGGCCTGCTCGTGCGGCAGATCGCTCGGGCAATCGACGACATGCAGCCGAAGGTCGGCCTGAGCTGCGCGATCGCGGGCGCGCGCTATGCCGGCCTGCTCGACCGGATCCTCGCTCTCGCGCAGGCCCGCCGTGTCCAAGAGCGTGATTGGCAGCCCGTCGAGATCCAGAGCCACCTCGATGATGTCCCGCGTGGTTCCTGGCAAGGCTGTGACGATCGCCACGTCGCGCTTGGCGATCGTATTGACGAGGCTCGACTTGCCCACATTGGGTGCACCGATGACCGCAATGCTGACACCCTGGCGCAGCCTTTCGCCCTTATCGCTATCGTCAAGCCATGCTCGAATGCCGTCGGCGGTACTTTGCAATGACGGCGCCAGCGATGCCCAAAGGGCGTCTGGCACCTCCTCATCGGCTGCGAAATCGATCTCCGCCTCGAGAAGTGCCAGCGCTTGGAGCAGCGCCTCGCGCCATTCGGCGAGTTGCCTGCCTTGAACGCCGTTCATTTGCCGTAGCGCCGCTCGTGACTGGGCCGCCGTCGTCGCCTCGATCAGATCGGCAAGCCCTTCGACCTGGGTCAGGTCGAGCTTGCCGTTGAGAAAAGCTCGCCTGCTGAATTCGCCGGGCGCCGCGGGTCGTACACCTGACATCGACCCCAGCACATCGCTCAGCGCTCGGGCGACAGCGATGCTTCCGTGGTGCTGTATCTCGAGGACATCCTCGCCGGTGAAGCTGGCCGGCGTCGGAAAATACAACAGCAGCGCGTCGTCGATCGGATCGCGCGAGGCCGGATCGCGCAACCGCGCCAGCGTCGCAACGCGTGGCGCGGGCACGCGACCTGCAAGATCAATAGCTACCTGCCGTGCTGCGGGGCCCGATACCCGTAACACCCCAATCGCGGCGCGGCCCTGACCGGACGCGGCAGCAAAAATGGACGGACGCTGACCCCTCAACCGACAAGACCGATCAGGGCTCGGTGGTGTCGGGCTTGTCCGTGTCGCGGCTCTTGCGGTTTCGCTGCACGCCGGCGGCAGCTGCTGCCAGCTGTGTCCAGACCGACTGAAACTGCTCCACACCCTTGATGCCCACGGGCAGCCACTGCTCGAGCATCGCCTTGCCATCCATTCCGCGTACGGTCTCCTTGAGCTGCGCCTCCATCTCCTCGATGAGCCGCTCCTGCATCGGCGCCACTTCCGGCAGGCCGAGAAACCGCCTGGCCTCGTCCGGCGTGCATTCCACCTCGATATTGAATTTCAACGCCTGCTCTCCGCTGGTTTGGCCTCGCTCAACGGGGTGCTCGCCCCTGCAACGGCACTATAGCCGATCTCGTGCCGCTGCGAGCAGTGCGGAGTCGGCAAGCTCGCAGGAACCGACGATGCCGCTTCGCTGACACTGACTGTCACGATGCCACATCGCTTGCTCGACGCCACGATCCAGCTTAGCACCGGCCCAGGCAAAGGGCAGCGTTGGGAGGAAAGACGATGGTCACAAGAATCGTGGTTCGTGCGCATGGCGGACCGGAGGTGCTCGAGGTCGATGACGGCACGCTGGCAGCGCCCCAAGCGGGTGAGGTCCGACTGCGCCACACGGCCATCGGACTCAACTACATCGACACCTATTTCCGCACGGGCCTCTACCCGCCACCTGCGGGCCTGCCATACACGCCAGGGCTCGAGGCCGCAGGGGTCGTCGAAGCGCTGGGCGATGGCGTTGCCGATCTGCAGGTAGGTCAGCGCGTCGCCTATGGCGCGGGCCCGCTTGGCGCCTACAGCACGGAACGGAACATCCCGGCCGCGAAGGTCATCGCCATCCCAGACAGCATCGCCGATGCGACCGCGGCTGCCATGATGCTCAAGGGCATGACCGCGCAATATCTGTTGCGGCAGACCTACAAGGTGCAGCCGGGCGACGTGATCCTCATTCATGCCGCAGCTGGCGGTGTGGGCCTAATCGCCGGACAGTGGGCCAAGCATCTGGGCGCCACGGTGATCGGAACCGCCGGCAGCAAGGAGAAGGCAGCCCTCGCCAAGGCGCACGGCTACGATCACGTGATCTTGTACCGCGAGGAGAACATCGCCGCGCGAGTCAAGGAGATCACTGGCGGCAAGGGTGTGCCGGTCGTCTATGACGGCGTCGGCAAGGATACCTTCGAGGCATCGTTGGACTCGCTGCAACCGCGCGGTCTGCTCGTCAGCTTCGGCAACGCCTCTGGATCGGTGACCGGCGTCGATCTCGGCATTCTCAGCGCCAAAGGCTCGCTCTACGTCACACGGCCAACGCTGATGGGCTACACGGCGACCCGTGCCGAGCTGGAGGCCGTCGCCGCCGACCTGATCGATGTCGTGGCCAAGGGTGCTGTGAAGATCGAGGTCAATCAGACGTTCCAGCTGACCGATGCCGCCGAGGCACATCGCGCACTCGAGGGTCGCGGCACCACCGGCTCGACGATCCTCCTGCCCTAAGGCGTCTGCACGAGACTGCCATGCTTATTGCCCAGCTTACCGATAGTCACGTCCGTCCGGCGGGCGCGCTCTTCGCCGACGTCGTCGATACGCAAGCCATGCTCGGCAACGCGGTCGATGCCGTGCTTGCTTTGTCGCCTCGGCCGGACGCGGTCATCTTCACTGGTGACCTGACCAATGATGGTGAACCCGAGGCGTATGCCACGCTCCGTCCGATTCTCGAGCGCCTGCCGATGCCCGTCTATGCCATCCCGGGCAACCATGATGATCGCGAGGCGATGCTGGCGCTCGATGGGGTAGCGGAGGTCGGTGCCGGCAGTGCTTTTCGTCAGTATGCCGTCGATCTCGGCGATCTGCGGCTCATCGCATTGGACAGCAATGTGCCTGGCAAGGCCCACGGCGCGCTCTGCGCCGAGCGGCTCGGCTGGCTAAAGGCCGAGCTGGGCCAGGGCGGCGACCAACCCGTGCTCATGATGGTGCATCACCCACCGGCGGAGACTGGCATCGCCTTCATGGACCGGATACCACTGACCTCGGATCCAGCCCTGGAAGCGATCATCAGGCAGCATGCAGCGCGCATCCAGCGGATCGTCTGTGGCCATGTGCACCGAGCGATCTTCTATCGCTGGCAGAACGTCCCGGTCAGCATCGCTCCAGGCGTAGCCCACCACGTGATCCTTGGGCTCGATGGCCAAGAGCCGGCCTTCGTCATGGAGCCGCCGGGCTTTCACTTGCACCAATGGAACGCGGAGCACGGCCTGGTCACGCACCATGTACCGA
This sequence comes from uncultured Alphaproteobacteria bacterium, assembly GCA_942491185.1. Classification (GTDB taxonomy): domain Bacteria; phylum Pseudomonadota; class Alphaproteobacteria; order Geminicoccales; family Geminicoccaceae; genus SLRI01. The sequence continues at coordinate 305,988 of CALOAB010000021.1, forward strand.
TCGGCTCTTACCCGGGACCGTACCAATTCCGAGGCAACCCGGGCGCCAGACCCTACCAGCCAAACGCCTGAGCGACAGGCACAGGGTGATCGCGCGTAACGATACGGCGCATTACGAGTTCATCGTCCCCCAAAACTCCTCATTGGTCTTGGCGAGCCGCATCTTGTCCATGAGGAACTCGACGGAATCTGTCGTGCCCATCGGGTTGAGAATGCGCCGGAGCACCCACATCCGCTGCAGGGTCGCCTTGTCGACGAGCAACTCCTCGCGTCTGGTGCCCGATTTGTTGATATCGAGGGACGGGAAGACCCGCTTGTCGGCCACGCGCCGGTCCAGCACGATCTCGGAATTGCCGGTGCCCTTGAACTCCTCGAAGATCACCTCGTCCATGCGCGAGCCGGTGTCGATCAGCGCCGTGGCGATGATGGTGAGCGAGCCGGCATCCTCGATATTGCGCGCCGCACCGAAGAAGCGCTTGGGCCGCTGCAACGCATTGGCGTCCACACCACCGGTCAGCACCTTGCCGGAGCTCGGCACGACGGTGTTGTAGGCACGGGCCAATCGCGTGATCGAATCCAGCAGAATGACGACGTCGCGGCCGTGCTCGACCAGGCGCTTCGCCTTATCGATCACCATCTCCGCCACCTGCACATGGCGCGCGGCTGGCTCGTCGAAGGTCGAGCTCACGACCTCGCCCTTCACCGTCCGCTGCATGTCGGTCACCTCCTCGGGCCGCTCGTCGATCAGCAGCACGATGAGATAGACCTCGGGGTGATTGCTCGAGATGGCCGTGGCGATGTTTTGCATCAGCACCGTCTTGCCGGTGCGCGGCGGCGCCACGATCAGAGCCCGCTGGCCTTTGCCCAGCGGGCAGACGATGTCGATGATCCGCGTGCTGACATCCTTGCGGCCAACGACCTCGAGACTCAGCTTGCGGGTCGGAAAGTAGGGGACGAGGTTTTCGAAATGGATGCGATGCCGCGCCACCTCGGGCGGGTCGAAATTGATGGTGTTGGCCCGCAGCAGCGCGAAGTAGCGCTCGCCTTCTTTCGGCGCCCGCACCTGCCCCTCGACAACATCGCCAGTGCGCAGTGCAAAACGCCTTATCTGCGACGGCGAAACATAGACATCGTCCGGACCGGCAAAGTAATTCATATCCGGTGACCGCAGGAATCCAAAACCATCCTGCAGTATTTCCAAGACACCATCACCAGTAATCGGCACACCTGTCTTGGCTATCTCTTTCAAGACAGCAAAAACAAGATCACCTTTCTTGAACGCGCTGGCATTCTCGATGCCGATTTCTTCGGCATATTTGAGAAGCTCGGCGGCTGGGCGACGCTTCAGCTCGGTGAGGCTGATCGGCGGCAGGTCGGAGCGTGGCTCGACCGACACCTCACGCTCGCGCTCCCGGCCCCTATCGCGATCGCGGTCCCGATCCCTATCTCGCTCGCGGGGCCGATCGCGCTCCCGATTGCGGCGAGGCGGCGGGGCTTCGCTTGGCTCGGGTGACGGCTCGATGCCGAACAACTCCGGCGGCAAGCCGATATCCTCGACCGTCACCTCTGGCGTGTCACCGGCAGCGCTCGATGGCGCCTCGCCGCCGGCAATGGCCTCCTCCTCGCTACTGTTGGCGGGATCGCGGCGTGGCGTCCGACTTCGCGTCCGCTTGCGGCGGGCCGGCCGAACCTCCTCACCATTGCCACGGCTCGGCGCGTCGGCATCGACGGGCGCTGCAGCCTTGCCTCCGTCGTCCGCGGCAGCAGGTGGCTGCTCGCCACCGTTTTCTGCGGTCGCTTCGGTGCGTTCGCGCGCGTCGGCGGCGGGCGCCTGCTCGTTCGCGTCGTCACGTCGTGGCGTCTCAGCCATCGTGCCCTCGGTGTCCTGGTTCAAATTGACCTCTGTGGATGGATGCGGTGACCGAACCGGGGTGCCTCGGCCGCACGCTCAGAAAAAAGGTTTGAAGACGACGAGGATCACGACGCCGATAAACAGCAGTGTCGGCACCTCGTTGAACACGCGATACCAGCGCGTCGTGCGCGGGCGCTCATCGGCGGCAAACCGGCGAACGTCCTTCGCCATGATGCCGTGGCATGCACCGATCCCCAAGACCAACGCCAGCTTGGCATGCAGCCAACCTTCCGACCACTGATGCTGGAGGGTGGCCAGAGCAATGCCGAAGACGAAGGTCGCGATCATCGCCGGCGTGCCGATCGCCTTCAGCAGCCGTCGTTCCATCACCTTGAACGTGGCCGATGCCTCACCGCCGACAGGCGACTCTCGGTGATAGATGAAGAGCCGGGGCAGATACCACATAGCCGCCATCCAGGCGGCAAAGGCGATGATGTGGAGTGCCAACAGCCAAAGAAAGGGGTCAGCCAGTGCCGTTCACCAACCGCTGCACGGACAGTCGCTAGCCATGTGGCTAGCCCAGCTGCCGCGATGAATGGGGGAAGGCGTGCGTCTCTAGAACGCTCGGATCGTGCTCGTAGTGCCCAGAAATCAGGCTACCAGACCCTATAGCGTCATTTCTCTCGTGATTTCAAGTGTTGAAGCAAAAGGGCGACATGCTCGGGTGGCGTTTCCGGGACGACGCCGTGACCGAGATTGAAGATGAACGGGCGGCCGCTCCAGGCATCGAGAATGCGATCCACAGCTCGATACATCCCCTCGCCGCCGGCGATCAGCGACAAGGGATCGAGATTGCCCTGCAGGCAGACGTCGGTGGGCAGTGCCCGAGCTGCCCATGCCGGATCGATGCCGGTGTCGATGCCGACTCCGTTCGGCTTGGCGCTGGCCACGACCTCGACGAGCGCCGGGCCGACACCGCGGGGAAAAATGATGATCGGCACACCGGGGCAGCGGCTGCGTAACTCGCCGACGATCCGCGTCAACGGCTCGATGACCCAACGCTCACGCTCGTCCGGCGGCAGGACACCAGCCCAGCTGTCGAAGAGCTGAATCACCTCGGCGCCATTCTCGACCTGCGCCTCGCAATAGAGAACGATCGCCTTGCACAGCAGGTCGATCAGATCGGCGAACAAGCGTGGCTCCGCCCGAGCCAACTTGCGCGCGACCGCATATTCCTTCGAGCCGCCGCCCTCGACCATGTAGGCCGCCAACGTCCAAGGCGCACCGCTGAAGCCGATCAAGGTCACGTGCTCCGGCAGTGACCGATGGAGCCGCCGCAGCGTGTCGTAGACCGGTGCCAGATGGCTGTGCAGGTTGCCTGTGGAGAGCCGTGCGAGGTCGCTGCGATGCCCGAGCGGCGTCAACCGCGGTCCCTCACCCTCGAAGAATCCCACATCGGAGCCGAGCGCATCGGGGACGACCAGAATATCGGAGAACAGGATCGCTGCGTCGAAATCGAAGCGACGGATGGGTTGCAACGTCACCTCCTCCGCCCGCGCCGGATCGTAGCAGAGGTTCAAGAAGCCACCGGTCTTCTGCCGCACCGAGCGGTACTCGGGCAAATAGCGCCCAGCCTGACGCATCAGCCAGATGGGTGGTCGTTCAGTGACCTGCCCGTTCAGGGCACGCAGCATCAACTTCTCGGGCATTCCGCTTACCAGCCTGCTCTTGTTTCGCGCTGTCGTCTCGCCAGCTTGTCGCACTTTCGCCACTTCGAGCGGCCAAAGGGCTGCCGACAGCACGATGGCCGCCTCGGCGAGCGACGCCATCTTCACTTAAGTCTAAGAGAAATAGAAGGGTTTAGGTTGATGTAGGCGGAGGGATCATGCGGATTATTTGCTGTCCCGTCAGTGCCCCCAGGCTTGTTCGTGCCCTGGCACCTTGTGGGCAAGTGCCGGCATTGGCGGCGAAGGCGCTGTTGCGGCAAGGGGTTGTCGGGTATGACATGTCCGGGGAAAGCGGGCATTGAGCAGGTCGTTCACCGGAGGTCCGAAAGCCGGGTCGGTAGTGTCGCGGACACGCTCAGTGATAGACGCTAGCGGTGACAACATCCCTCTATCGCCCAATGGTTGTGGAAGACTCGCTATCGTTCCACACATTTGCCCACCGGTTTGGCCGCGCGAAGGCCGACTTTTAGGAAGAAGTGTGCCGTGCGGCTGCATCTCCATCTGATCTCGGATTCCACCGGTGAGACGGTGACCACTGTCGCGCGCGCCGCGGTCTCGCAGTTCGAGGACGTCGTCCCGGTCGAGCATGTGTGGTTCTTCGTTCGCACCAGAGCCCAGCTCGAGAAGGTGATGACGATCATCGAGACCTTGCCTGGCCTCGTCATCTTCACCCTCGTCTCGCCCGAGCTGCGCTTCTTTCTCCAGGAGCGCTGCCGGTCCTGCGGTGTGCCTTGCGTGCCGGTGCTCGATTCGGTGATGAACGCGCTCACCGGATTGCTCGGCTCGGCCGGCCGCCCGCAGATTGGTCGGCAGCACGCGATGGACGAGGATTATTTTTCCCGCATCGCGGCGATGGACTTCACGATGCGGCACGATGACGGCCAGTTCGCCGAGGAGTTGGACGACGCCGACGTCGTCCTGGTCGGCGTCTCCCGGACGTCGAAGACGCCGACCTGTGTCTATCTCGCCCATCGTGGGATCAAGGCAGCGAACATACCGCTGGTTCTCGATCTGCCGCAGCTGCCGATCCTCGAGCGTCTGACTCGGCCGTTGATCGTCGGTCTCACCATCAATCCGTCGCAGCTCGTCGAGATCCGCCTCAGTCGGCAGAAGATGCTCGGCCTGGAGGACGTCGATCACGGACGCTACGGCGGCACCTACGCCGACCTCGAGCTGATTCGCGAGGAGCTTCGCTATGCGCGTCGGCTGTTCGCTCGTAACAACTGGCCCGAGATCGATGTAACAAAACGATCGGTTGAAGAAACATCCGCCACGATCTATCAGTTGTATCAGTCCCGCAGGTTTCCGGAGATCGGCGCGCTGGTTGCTCCAGCACCTGCTGATGGGTCAGGTGGGGCAGCAGCGGCTGTGAAAGCAACCGGTGAGGTCGCGCAGAATGGCTCTGTAGCGTCGTCGGACACCGGATCGGATCCGACGGGTGCTGATCGATCGGACGATGCGGCCGAGAAATGACGGCAACGGGGTAGCGGTTTCGACGGCATGGCTAGTCGATCGGACAGATGAAGCAGCTCTCGACCCTGGGTCGACGCCGCCAGGCACAACGCCGCCGCTTCTTCTGGAACGTCGTTCGCCTGTTGCTCGGCGCCGCCCTACTCGGCTTCTTTGCCGTTGCCGGCTACGAGTCCGGGCGGTCGGAAAGCGCCCATCTGCTCGAGCGCCAGGCCGATGACCTCGCCGCCGCCGCTGCTCGCAACCTGGCGCTTACCGAAGAGCTGGCCATGGCCGAGGATCGCGCGATGCGGCTGGACGATCAGCTCCTCTCGCTGCGACTCGATTATGCCGCCAATGTGCCCCCGGCGGAGCTCAAGCCGCTCTTGACCTTGCTTCAGGGGCGCATCCGGGCCGGCGTCGATCTGTCGCGCCTGGCTTTCGTCATCGAGCAAGCCGGCCGCGAGCGTGACTGCCGGTCGACCGTCGAGACCAACCGCCTGATCGTGCGCACGCCGGTCACCACCGTGCTGGACAATGCCGTTGCCTTCGCTGATCAGCGGATCACCATCAGCGGCGACGGTTCGCCAGCGCGTGACCTGACGGGCGAGCCACTCGACTGGTACGATCCGGCGGCGAGCGTCACCCTGCGTTTCTTGACGATTACGGGCGATCTCAGCCGTGTCGCCGGACGCCTGCCTTTGGTGCACTCTGTCATCTTGAACGACCAGGAATGGTATTTTCAAGCCACGGCGGCGGCTGAGCGAGGCTATGTCGATATCACCGCTCAAAGCTGCGCATATCCGTGAGCAGCGCCCAGCTGATGGGCTCTCACTGGGCTAGCCGATCGTCGGGTCGGGCGATTCGGTCGCTTGCTCGAGTGGCAGGGTCAGCTGGCGGACGCGGTCGCGTGCGCCGCCGAGCCCGAGGCCGAGCAAGCGGACAGGTGCGACGAGCGGCGCGCGGCGGAGCAGATGCCGCCCGGCTGCCACCAGCACGCCGGCGCCGCTGGGCGATGCAGCTAGCTGCATCTGCCGTGTCGTCAGGCGAAAATCACGATACTTGATCTTCAAGGTAACGGTCGTCGCTCGATAGCTGCTCTGGGCAAGGCGTCGTGCGAGCTCCTCCGCGAGCGCGCCAAGAGCGTTGTCGAGCGCTTCGCCCTCGTCCAGATCCTCGGCAAAAGTGGTCTCGACACTGAGCGACTTGCGCAACCGGTGCGGCTCGACCGTTCGCTCGTCGATGCCCTGCGCCAGGCGCCAGAAATGCGCGCCCTGTCGACCGAGCCGGCGTATGGCCTCTGCCTCCGGCAGCGCCTGCAAATCTGCGCCCGTGGCGATTCCCCGCTCGCGCAGCCGGCGCATCGTCGCCGGACCGACACCGTGCAGCCGCTCGACCGGCAATGCCGCGAGCAGCGCCCGTGCCCGCTCCGGGCGAATGACGCAAAGCCCATCGGGCTTCTCCATCTCAGACGCGAGCTTCGCCAGGAATTTGCTCGCGGCGACCCCGGCCGATGCGGTGAGGCCGGTCTCGGCCTTGATCTGTGCCTTGATCTCGGCTGCGATCGTCATCGCTGGCCGAGGCTCGCCTTTCGGTGCCGTCACATCGAGATAGGCCTCATCGAGCGACAGCGGCTCGACGAGATCGGTGTGCCGGTGGAAGATCGAGCGAATCTGCTGGCTTAAGCCCTTATAAACGGCGAAGCGTGGGCGGACGAAGACGAGGTCCGGACAGAGCCTGGCCGCTTGTGATCCCGGCATGGCCGAGCGAACGCCGAATTCGCGGGCCGCGTAGCTTGCCGTCATGACCACACCGCGCGCGGCGCCCCCGCCGACGGCGATCGGTAGGCCGCGCAGTGACGGGTCGTCCCGCTCCTCTACCGCCGCATAGAAGGCGTCCATGTCGACATGGATGATCTTGCGCATGGCGCCGCTTGGCATGTTCCTTTCCGGTCAGGCGGTTCCAGCCGACAGCTGTTGCACGATGCCAACAAGTCCTTGGTAAGGACCGAGCCACGATGGTTCGAGACGCAGCGTTGCTTGCCAGATACCATCGCTGGAACCTAGTGTTGATGCGATGCGTCGTCGTCAGCTTTTCGACCGGGACCGTTGAAAGCGCGCGAGACGCCTCGCTGCGAGAGGACAGGAGACGGGTGTTGACCATCCCAAGCCTCGGCCGTGCCTCCAAGCGTGGCCGTTTGACTGCACTAGTGCTGCTCGTGGCAGGCGCGCTGGCAATGCCGGCCGATGCTTCCGATTCGCTGGATGAGGCCCTGATCTCCGCTTATCTGAGCAACCCTCAGCTGGAATCCGGCCGCGCCGTGCTGCGGGCCACGGACGAGCTGGTGCCGCAGGCTCTGGCCCGCGGCCGGCCTAGTGTCTTCGTCGATGGCAATGTGGACGCGTTCACGCAGGATACGGACAATAGCGAGCGTGACGACCGGCTGACCCAAGGCGTGAACCTTTCCGTTCGTCAGCCGCTCTACGCAGGTGGCGGTATCCGCGCCGGCATCCGGCAGGCGGAGAACCAGGTGCGGGCCGAGCGGGCGTTCTTGCTCGCCACCGAGCAGCAGGTGCTGCTCGACGCCGTCGATGCCTACACCGCGACCTGGCGTGATCGTGTCGTGCTCGACCTCGCCATCACCAACGAGACGCGCATTGCTCGCGAGCTGCAGGCGACCCGTGATCGGTTCGAGGTCGGTGAGGTGGCGCGGACCGACGTCGCCCAGTCCGAGGCCCGTCTCGCTCGCGCCCGGGCGGACATCGAGACCTCGCGCGCCGACCTGGCCGCCTCGACGGCCGCTTTTCGTGACGTGATCGGTATCGATCCAGGCGTGCTCGCCGAGCCGCAAGCCTTTCCGATTTTGCCGACGAGCGAATCGGAGGCGCAGGCCATGGCCGCCGCCAACCCGAACATCACCAACGCCACCTTCGAGCTGCAGGCGGCCCGCGAAGCCGTCGACGTCGCCTTTGCCGATCTCTTGCCATCCCTGGATCTTACGGGCGACGTCAATTATCAGCGCGAGCCCGCCCGTGACATCGATCGTCGCGATGAGGCGCGGGTCGGATTGCAGCTTTCCGTGCCGCTTTTCCAGGGTGGCGCGGATCGCTCCCGGGTTCGCCAGAACCGGCAGACCGTCGATGCGCGGCGCAACGATCTCGAGAACACCTTGCGCGGCGTCCAGCGCGCGGTGACCACGTCGTGGGAGCGCGTGCTCGCCGCTCGAGCGGCGGTGCGCTCGTTCGAGGAAGAGGTGCGGGCGAACCAGATCGCTCTCGATGGCGTTCGCGAGGAATCGCTGGTCGGCCAACGAACCGTGCTCGATGTCCTGAACGCCGAGCAGGAGCTGTTCACCTCGCAGACTGACCTTGTGCGTGCTCAGCGAGAGGCGGTGCTCGCCACCTATCAGCTCAAATCGGCCATCGGCGAGCTCACCGTCTCCGGCCTCGACCTCGATGTGCAGCCCTACGATGCCGATGCCTATTATCTCAGGAATCGCGATCGACTGTTCGGCCTCGATTGAGCAGCGCCGTCCGGCCGCTGACCGCCGGGCAAAACGTGCTGAAAAACGCGATTACGTTAACCGTTTCGTAAGCCCGGCAGGGCTAAAGTCCCGGCATGCCGAGCGGCAACAGCGCCGCTCCTGAACGCCTAATGCGCCAAGTGGCGCCAAAAATAGGGACTTTCACATGCTCTCGTCCTGGAAGCCTCGTCTCCTCGTCGCCGGTGCGTTGGTAGCACTTGCCGGCACCTCGGCCGAAGCGCAGGAAACCGATATCCTCACCGTGCAGGTGACCGTTCAGGAATCCTGCTCCATCGAGGGCTCGACGATCGATTTTGGCACCTATAGTGCCGGTCAGCAGGCGGCGCTGAATGCCGAGGGCACCATCAGCTACAACAACTGTGCGGCCGGCACGCTGACCGTCTCGCTCGATGGCGGCACTGTCGGCAATGTCACCGATCGATCCATGGCTAATGGCGATGGCGACTCTCTCAGGTATCAGCTCTATCGGAACTCCGCCCGCAACCAAGTCTGGGGCACCGGCGCGGAAGCGCAACAGCTCGTGCTGCTCGTGCCGGACTCGGGCACGGTGCCGGTCTATGGCACGATCCCTGGCGGCCAGAATGTGCCGGGCGGTAGCTACACTGATACGGTGAACGTCACGCTCACGTTCTGATCGGGCACCTGATGATCCGGGGTCCCTCAGCAGCCGAGAGTTAGCTCATGACGGCGGGTGGTCCGCCGTCGTCGGCGTTCTTGGACGTATCGTCGATGTGACCCCTGGTCATCGCGTCTGGCCCGGCGCTAGCCCGCCGGATCGTCATTGAGCGGTTGCCGTTTGGCGTGGCGTGATGTGACCTTGGCTCGGGAATGGCTCGGCTAGCGTCGGAACGAGCGTCGTGGGCGATCGTCGGTGCGGCGTGGTGGCTTGACGACAATGCCGGCGCTCCAGGCGCCGAGGCCCTGATCTCGGCCAGCGAATGGCGGGTCGTGCTTCCCATATCGGTTGGCATCCGCTAGCGGAGCTGGAGGATCTTGCTTCGATGCGGCGCGCATCGCTGCGTGCTGCTCGCGCAACCGCCAGGATCGCTGCATGGCCGTCATTCGTCGCCCGTCCCGTCGCACCGCAGCTGCTCCGACAGGTGCTCGGGACAGCGGCCAGGTGCAGTCGCTGACCAGGGCTCTGGCAATTCTCGAGACGCTCGCCGAGACCACGGACGGCATGACGCTGTCTGATGTGGCGCAAGTCGTCGGCCTCGCGCCATCGACGGCGCACCGTCTCTTGACCACGCTGGAGAGCCGTCACTTCGTCCGCTTCATCGCAGGCGAAGGCGTTTGGCAGGTGGGGGTGCAGAGCTTCGTCGTTGGCCAGGCCTTTCGGCGCTCGCGCGATGTCGTCTCGCTTGCTCGACCGCAGATGCGCCATCTGATGGAAGCGACCGGCGAGACGGCGAACCTCTACATCGAGGAAGGGGGCGAGGCGGTCTGCATGGCGCAGGTCGAATCGCGGCAGATGATGCGGGCCATCGCCCGGCCGGGTGGCCGGGTCAAGCTGCATTGCTCCGGTGCCGGCAAGGCGATTCTGGCGCATCTGCCGGTCGACGAGGTGGCCAAAGTCCTGCAGGCGCATGGCCTGCCCCGCACAACCGACAAAACGCTCGACACACCACAGCGGCTGAAGGCCGATCTCGAGAGGATCCGGGTGCTGGGCTTTGCCATCGATGACGAGGAACATGCCGTGGGTCTGCGTTGCGTGGCATCGTCGGTGCTCGACGAGGAGGGTCAGCCGCTTGCTGCGCTTTCGGTCTCGGGACCATCGGCGCGGATCGACGAGGCGGCCATGAGCCTGATCGGTGGGCTCGTTCGCCAGGCCGCCACAGTCGTCACCGAGCTGGTGGGTGGTCAGACAAAGCATTGGGATGAAAAAGAAAAATAGCTCTATCCCGCATTGTGGAATTGAATTTCGAAATCATTGAGACCTGCCGGGAAATGGCCTAACTTTCGCCAAGGTCCACAATAGTCCTTGGGAGGCAAAGACGATGGCCAGGATGACCGCGATCGAGGCCGCCGTTCTCGTGCTCGAGAAGGAGGGCGTGACCACCGCTTTCGGCGTGCCCGGTGCCGCGATCAACCCGCTCTACGCGGCTCTGGCGAAGCGGCGGTCGATCCGCCACATCCTGGGTCGGCATGTCGAGGGTGCTGCGCACATGGCCGAGGGCTACACCCGCGCCGCGGCAGGCAATATTGGTGTGTGCATCGGCACCTCGGGTCCCGCCGGCACCGACATGATCACCGGGCTCTACTCGGCCATCGCCGATTCGATCCCGATCCTGTGCATCACCGGCCAAGCACCGCGCGCGCGCTTGCACAAGGAGGATTTCCAGGCGGTCGACATCGCCGCGATCGCAGCACCAGTGGCCAAATGGGCACAGACGATCCTCGAGCCTGGGCAGGTGCCGCGGGCCTTCCAGAAGGCCTTCCACCTGATGCGCTCGGGCCGGCCCGGTCCTGTCCTCATCGACCTGCCGGTCGACGTGCAGACGACCGAGATCGAGTTCGACATCGACACCTATGCGCCGCTGCCGGCCTACAAGCCAGCGGCGACGCGGCCGCAGATCGAGCGCGCGCTCGCCATGCTGAACGAGGCCGAGCGGCCGCTGATCGTCGCCGGCGGCGGCGTCATCAACGCCGATGCCTCGGCCGAGCTCGTGGCGTTCGCCGAGGTGACCGGCGTGCCGGTCATCCCGACGCTGATGGGCTGGGGTGCGATTCCCGACGACCACGATCTCATGGCCGGCATGGTCGGGCTGCAGACCAGCCATCGCTACGGCAATGCCACCTTCATGGCGTCCGATTTCGTGCTCGGTATCGGCAATCGTTGGGCCAACCGCCACACCGGCTCGATCGACGCCTACACCGAGGGGCGCACATTCGTTCATGTCGACATCGAGCCGACCCAGATCGGTCGCGTGTTCAACCCCGATTTCGGCATCACCTCGGATGCCAAGGCTGCCCTCGATCTGTTCGTTGAGGTGGCGACGGAATGGCGCGATGCCGGCAAGCTCGTGGATCGCTCGAGCTGGGCCGGCCGCTGCCTGCACCTCAAGCAGAGCATGCTGCGCAAGTCGCATTTCGATCAGGTGCCGCTGAAGCCGCAGCGCGTCTACCAGGAGATGAACGAGGTTTTCGATCGCGACACCTGCTACGTCACGACCATCGGCCTGTCGCAGATCGCCGGCGCCCAGTTCCTCCATGTCTACAAGCCACGCAACTGGATCAACTGTGGCCAGGCCGGCCCTTTGGGCTGGACCCTGCCGGCTGCACTCGGCGTTCGCGCGGCCGACCCGGACCGGCCAATCGTGGCGCTCTCCGGCGACTACGACTTCCAGTTCATGATCGAGGAGCTGGCGGTCGGCGCACAGCACAAGCTCCCCTACCTCCACGTCGTCATCAACAACTCCTATCTCGGGCTGATTCGCCAGGCCCAGCGCAATTTCGACATCGATTTCGAGGTCAGCCTCGCCTTCGACAACATCAACGCCGACCCCAACGAGACGATTCCGGGCTATGGCGTCGATCACTGTGCCGTCGCCGAGGGGCTGGGCTGCAAATCCGTTCGGGTGACCAGCCCCAATCAGTTCAAGGAAGCGTTCGACCAGGCGCAATCATTGATGCGCGAGCATCAGGTGCCGGTGGTGCTCGAATTCATCACCGAGCGGGTCACCAACATCGCGATGGGCACCGAGATCCACAACGTCAACGAGTTCGAGGAGATCCTCTGCCTCGATCCGTCCCTCAATCTCGACGACGTGGCGGGCACCGGTCTCAGTGAGCACGAGGGCGACAAGGCGGCCAAGCAGCCGGCTTGATCGGCCGTCTGACGGCGGCCTGTCATCCGTTGGAGGTCGCTCTGTTGCTGGTGTCTCGACCTGACGTGCTGTCGCGCTTGTCGGCTGGGCTATTGTTCCAGGCACGGCCGCGTGCCACTTTTCGAACGAACATCAGTGGAGGCGAAGCATGGGCGCCATCACCATACGAGCGGCCGACGCGGCGGTCCTGGCCAAGCGCGAACGGTTGGTCGCAGGATTGGCCGAGCTCCTGCCGGGCGAGGCGTTGATCACCGACGCCCATGAGCTCGTCCCCTACGAGACCGATGGCTTCACGGCCTATTCGCGCGTGCCACTCGCCGTCGTGCTGCCGTCGACGACCGAGGAGGTGAGCCGCATCCTCGCCTTTTGCCATCGCGAGGGCGTGCCTGTGGTGCCGCGCGGTGCGGGCACGTCGCTCGCCGGCGGTGCGATTCCCAACACCGATTGCGTCGTCATGGGCGTCGCCAAGATGAACCGCATGCTCGACGTCGACTACGCCAATCGGGCGGCCCGGGTGCAGGCCGGGATCACCAATATCGCCATCAGCCAGCACATCGCCGACGAGGGCTTCTTCTACGCGCCCGATCCATCCTCGCAGCTCGCCTGCACGATTGCCGGCAACATCGCGATGAACGCCGGCGGCGCGCATTGCCTGAAATACGGCGTCACCACCAACAATCTCTTGGGGGTGACCCTGGTGATGGCCGACGGCACGGTGGTCGAGCTCGGCGGCGCGCATCTCGATTCGGCAGGCTATGACCTTTTGGGGTTGGTCTGCGGCTCGGAAGGCCAGCTCGGCGTTGTCACCGAGGCCACCGTCAGGATTCTGCCATTGGCCGAGGGCGCCCGTCCGGTGCTGTTCGGCTTTGGCTCATCAGCGGCGGCCGGTGCCTGTGTCGCCGAGGTTCTGGCCAATGGCATCGTGCCGGTGGCCATCGAGTTCATGGACAAGCCGGCCATCGAGATCACCGAGTCCTTCGCGCATGCCGGCTATCCGCTCGACGCCGAGGCGATGCTGATCGTCGAGGTCGAAGGCTCGGACGAGGAGATGGACGCGGCACTCGCCCGGATCATCGAGATTGCCCGGCGGCACGACGTGCAGACGATCAAGGAGAGCCGCTCGGCGACCGAGACGGCGCAGATCTGGAAGGGCCGCAAGTCGGCCTTCGGCGCCACCGGCAAGATCGCCGACTATATCTGCATGGATGGCACGATCCCGACCGGCCGGCTCGCCGAGGTGCTGCCGCGGATCGGTGAGATCTGCCGGGGCTACGGGCTCCGGGTCGCCAACGTCTTCCATGCCGGCGACGGCAATCTGCACCCGCTGATCCTCTACAACATCAACGATGCCGAGGACGCGATGCGGGCGGAGCAGGCCGGCAACGACATTCTCAAGCTCTGCGTCGAGGTGGGCGGCTGCCTCACCGGCGAGCACGGCGTCGGCATCGAGAAGCGCGACCTGATGCGCCATCAGTTCAACGAGGCCGATCTGCAGCAGCAGCTCCGCGTCCGGGCTGTCTTCGATGCCAAGGGCCTGATGAACCCCGGCAAGGTGTTCCCGCTCGACGCCAAGCTCGCCGAGCTGGAGCCAGAGCCAGGGTCCGGCGCGCCGCTCGCCGCATGACGGAGCTGGCACCCGAGAGCGAGGCCGAGGCTGCTTCACTCGTCGCCGATGCCAAGGCGCCGCTGCGTCTTTGCGGTGGCGGCACGCGGGCCACGCTCGGCCGTGCGATCCAGACAGCGGCGACGCTCACCAGCCGGCGGCTGACCGGCGTGACCCTCTACGAGCCGGCCGAGATGGTGGTCGGTGCCCGGGCCGGAACGCCTTTGGCCGAGATCGAGGCGACGCTGGCTGCCAAGAACCAGATGCTGTCCTTCGAGCCCATGGACCATCGTCCGCTCTTCGCAAGCGGCGGCGAGCCCACCATCGGTGCGATTGCCGCCGGCAACATCTCAGGCCCGCGCCGGGTCTTCGCCGGGGCGGCGCGGGACAGCCTGATCGGCGTGCGGCTGGTCAATGGCAAGGGCGAGATCATCAAGAGCGGCGGCCGGGTGATGAAGAACGTCACCGGCCTCGACCTGGTCAAGCTGCAGGCGGGTGCCATGGGCACGCTGGGCCTGCTGACCGAGGTGATCTTCAAGGTCATTCCGCGGCCCGCCGGCGATGACCACGCTGGTCTATGGCGGTCTCGACGACGCCCGCGCCAACGCGCTGATGTGCGCTGCCATGGGCACGCCGTTCGAGATCACCGGTGCGGCGCATCTGCCTGCCGGGGCTGGCCTCGACACTGCTCGAACCCTGCTCCGCCTCGAAGGCTTCACCGAGCAGCTCGACTATCGCAGCGGCCGGTTGCGCGAGCTGTTTGCCGAGTACGGTGTCCCTGAACGGGTCGATGCGCCCGACGCCACGGCGCTTTGGCGGGAGGTGCGCGACGTCCTGCCGCTGGTCGAGCCCAGGGAGCATGCGGTCTGGCGGATCAGCGTGCCGCCGCGCGCCGGTGCCGGGCTGGTCGCACGGCTGGCCAGCGTCTTGCCGATCCGTGTCCTCTACGACTGGTCGGGTGGGCTCATCTGGCTGGCGACGCCGGAGATCGAGGATGCTGGTGCTGCCGCCATTCGTCGAGGCGTGCACGAGACGAGCGGGCACGCGACCCTGGTACGCGGCTCGCCCGAGCTGCGCGGGCGAATCGATGTCTTCGAGCCTCAGCCCATGGCGGTGGCCCGGCTCACCGCTGCGATCAAGGCCAGCCATGATCCGAAGGGGCTGTTCAATCCGGGCCTGATGTACCCCGGTGTTTGAGATGAGCCCTGGTCTCGCGGACCCGGCCGACCGGTGCCTGCCGAGCCAGCCAGACGAAGACCATGGTCAGGAGTGCCGCGAGCCAGGTGATGAGGCTGGTGCGCTCGCCCAGCAGGAGCGCGCTGAAGCCAAGGGTGCAATAGACCTGGAGGAGCTGCAGCTGGCCGACCTTGCCGATCCCACCGCTGGCGAGCCCGCCATACCAGAAGAAAAAGGCGATGAACTGCGGAAAGGCAGCGGCGTAGACGACGGCCCACCACGCTTGCGCGCTGACCTGCTGCGGCTCGGCGGGCCAGTAGGCGAGGGTCAGCAGCGCTGCCGGCAACAGCATCGCGGCCAGCGCCCAGGCGATGACGTCGAGCGCTGGCAAGCGCGTCGCGATTCGGCCGCCGCCGGCATAGCCGAAGGCTGCGGCTCAGTCCGGCGGCGACGAGATAGAGATCGGCCACGGCCAGTTGGCCGCCGCTGCGGTAGAGCACGAAGGCGAGGACGACGCTGGTGCCGCCGATGGCCGCCAGCCAAAACCGACGGCTCGGCCGCTCGCCGGCGACGAGCGCGCCGGTGACGACCGTCATCAGCGGCATGATCGCCAGCACCACGCCGCCATGGCTCGCCTCGACCTCGCGCATGGCGAGTGCGGAGAACAGCGGAAAGCCGATGACGACGCCCAGCACGACCAGGCCGAGGTCCGGCCAATGCCGGCGCGCCGGCGGCCGTTTGCGGGCGATCGCGAGGTAGCTCGCCGCCAGGAGGCCGGCGAGCCCGACCCGCGCCGCCGTCACGAATTCGGGGCCCAGCTCGGGCACGGCGAGGCGCGTCGCCGGCAGCGACAGGCTGAAGAGCAGCATGCCGACCAGCCCGAGCCCGTAGCCCTTGAGCGCGCCTCCCGCCGCTTGCATCCTCTGCTCCAGCCAGCCCCGGTCCGTTTCGTGGCCCGTCGCCTCTACGCCCGAACAGCGAGCAGCGCGAGCCGTATCAGCTTTCGAGAAATCTCATGAAAACGACCTTCAGCGCGGCGCAGCTCGAGGATCCCGGTGTCCGCGAGTCCGAGAAGATCCTCAGGACCTGCGTGCATTGCGGCTTCTGCACCGCCACCTGTCCGACCTATGTGCTGCTCGGCGACGAGCTCGATAGCCCGCGCGGCCGCATCTATCTCATCAAGAGCATGCTCGAGGAAGGCCGGCCGGCCGATGCGAAGACGGTCAAGCATATCGATCGCTGCCTCTCCTGCCTCTCCTGCATGACCACCTGTCCGTCCGACGTGCACTACATGCACCTCGTCGATCATGCGCGCATCCACATCGAGCGAACTTATCAGCGACCGCTGGTCGAGCGGCTGATGCGCGATGTGCTGGCGACGGTCCTGCCGCGGCCGGGGCTGTTTCGCCTGGCGCTGCTCGGTGCCACCATCAGCCGGCCGGCGGCTCCGCTGTTCAAGGGCCGAATGCGGGCGATGCTCGAGCTGGCGCCCAAGGGCGGGCCGAAGGCGGCTTCGCCCGCCGCGAAGCCGCAGGTGCACAAGGCGGAAGGGACCAGGCGGGCCAGGGTGGCACTGCTCGCCGGCTGTGCCCAGCAGGTGCTGGCACCGGAGATCAACGATGCCACCATCCGCCTCCTGACGCGCCATGGCGTCGAGGTGGTGATCGCGCCGAAGGCCGGCTGCTGCGGCGCGCTCACCCACCACATGGGCAAGGAGACGCTGGCGCATCGCAGCGTCAAAGCCAATATCGACGCCTGGCTCGCCGCGCACGAGGCGGAGCCGCTGGATGCCATTGTCATCAACGCGTCGGGCTGCGGCACGACCGTCAAGGACTACGGCTTCATGCTGCGCGAGGATGCGGCCTACGCCGGGAAGGCAGCGACCGTCGCGGCGCTGTCCAAGGATGTGACCGAGTTCATGGTCGAGCTCGGCCTGCAGCCGCCGCAGATCGATCCGGCGCTATCGGTGACCTATCACTCGGCCTGCTCGATGCAGCACGGCCAGAAGCTGAAGACGCCGCCGACCCAGCTCCTTCGCGACGCCGGCTTCAAGGTCAAGGAGCCGGCCGAGGCGCATCTCTGCTGCGGCTCGGCCGGCATCTACAACATCATGGAGCCGGAGATCTCGGGCCAGCTCAAGGCGCGCAAGGTCAAGCAGCTCGAGCGCACCCGACCGCAGGTGATCGCCACCGGAAACATCGGCTGCATCACCCAGTTGCGCACCGGCACCGGCGTCCCTGTCTGCCACACGGTCGAGCTGCTCGATTGGGCCACCGGCGGGCCGAAGCCTGCGGCTCTGGGTTGAACTGTCGCAATTGCGCAGACCGTGCGGCGATCGTCATCGGCCACGCATAATCGGCTGCTAGGTCCACATGACATCACGTCATCCGTGGAGGGCCACATGCGACATCTGCCGACCATCGCCGCCTTGACCCTGCTCGCGCCGGCCATCGCCCATACCGAGCCCGTCGAGGTGATCGCCACGCTCGAAGGCCATGTGGTCCTGCCGGCGCAGACCTTCGTCATGCCACCGGCCGACGCGCCGAACGCGCTCTTCGTCTCCGGTCGGTTCAACGACAACGAGCGGACCGAGCAGCTCTATGGCAATTTGAACGAGGGAACCGGGCTCGGCCGACCGTTCCCGGGCCAGCCGGTGCAGGGCTTCTCGGGCATCAGGCACCTGGGTGGCGGTCGCTATCTGCTGCTCACCGACAACGGCTTCGGCAGCCGGGCGAACTCGGCCGACGCCATCTTGATGTTCCACACCGCGAGGCCCGATTGGGAGAGCGGCCGGCTGCTGCTCGACGAGACGATCTTTCTCTCTGATCCCGACCGCGTGATCCCCTACCCGATCACCACCGAGCACAGCGACACCCGCTACCTCACCGGCGCCGATCTCGACATCGAGGGCATCCAGCCGGTGGGCGACGGGTTTTGGATCGGCGACGAGTTTGGGCCCTACCTCATCAGTGTCGATGCCGAAGGGCAGGTGACGGATTTCTTCGAGACCGACGCCGGCGGGCTCCTGGTCCAATCGCCGGACCATCACCGGCTGGCGCTCCAGGCCGATCCGAGCGAGGCGGCGCCGAGCTTCAATCTCCGGCGCTCGCGCGGCTACGAGGGCCTGGCGCTCGCCCCTGACGGCACGACGCTGCTGCCGATGCTGGAAGGCCAGATCTACGACGCCGAGGCCGGCACCTTCGAGAGCAAGGGCGACCGCCCGGTCGTCCGGATCATGAGCTTCGACACGACCGGCGGCGGCTGGGCCGATGCGATCCGCTACTATCCTCTGGACGATGCGGCGCACGCCATCGGCGACTTCAACATGATCGACGAGCGGCGGGCGCTGGTCATCGAGCGCGACTGGGAGCAGGGCGACTCGCGCCTCGGGATGGAGGAGCCGGCCGAGTTCAAGCGCGTCTATCTGATCGACCTGGAGAGCGTCGACGAGCATGGGGTCGTCGCCAAGAAGGGCTTTATCGATCTCATGGCCATCGCCGACCCGAAGGCTGTGGCGCAGGACGGCACGATCGACGAGGTCTTCAGCTTCCCCTTCGTCACCATCGAGAATGTCGACATCGTCGACGAGCGCCACATCATCGTCGGCAACGACAACAACTATCCAGGCTCAATCGGCCGCCGTCCCGGCACTGCCGACAATAACGAGATGATCCTGCTGGAGGTCAGCGACCTGCTCGCCATCGAGTAGCGCTCACGTCGGACGCGTCAGCGGTCAAGCGACGCCTCACCGCTGCCGGCTTCGATGAAGCGGCGTGCCGTGTCGCGAAGGGCCATGGCGCTGGCCCAGTCGTCTTGCTCTGCTGACGGGGCGATGGGCTCGCCGACGCTGATCTCGATGCGACCGGACCGCGGAAACCAGACCTCCGAGCGGAGCATCGAGCGCGTGCCCTTGATGGCGACCGGCACGAGCGGCAGGCGGTGCCGGGCGGCGATCAGGAAGGCACCCATGTGGAAGGGCAAGAGGCCGGGCATTCGATCGAATGTGCCTTCGGGGAAAAACAGCAGCGGCCGATCGGTCGCCGCTGCCTGCTCGCCCAGCGACGTCGCATCGGCGATACTCCGCGCCGTGTCGAACCGCTCGACCAGGACGGCACCCAGACGTCGCAGGATGGCACCCACCACCCAGTGCTCGCCGAGCTCGCTCTTGGCGACGAACGACACCGGTCGGGGCAGGGCTGCGACGAGCGCGAAGCCGTCGAGATAGCTCGCATGGTTGGCGACCAGCACGGCCGGTCCGTCCGGCAGATGCTCGAGACCGCGCACCTCGAGCGGCGTACCGCTCAGGCGCGCCAAGAGCCGCAGAATCACGCCAGAGACCGCCCAGCGACTCTCGATTGACGGCAGAACGAGCACGCAGAGCCAGCCCAACGGTGCGAGCACGGCGACCAACAGCCAGCCCCAGATCGCAAACAGCGAGGCGCCGGCGCGACGACGCCAGCGGGCGAGCCGGGGGCCGATGCTCGCGAGCTTGAGCGCCACGACCTGCTGCCAGACCGGCCGGCGCTTCTCACCGACGGCACCGCGCTCGAAGAGCTGGCGACACGCGTCGCGGCGGATCTTGCCGCTCGAGGTCTTCAAGACCGTGTTCGGCGGCGCCAGCACGACCTGGTCCGCAGGCATCCCGGTGAGGTCGAGGGCCAGCGCCTCGATCGAGCGTGATAGCCGCTCGCGGTCGGCTTCGCCGGTCTTGCGGCTTTCGGCCATCACGACGAGCTGCTCGCCGCCGCTGCTGTCCTGCGTGGCGCCCTGGATGCCGAAGACCGCCACGCAGCCGGCTCGAACGCCGTCGATGGCGCCGACCGCGGCCTCCAGCTCCTCTGGATAGATGTTGCGCCCGGCCTTGATGATGATGTCCTTGACCCGGCCGGTGACGTAGAGGTCGCTCTGGGCGATGTAGCCGAGATCGCCGGAATCGAGCCAGTCGCCGTGTAGCAGCCGGGCATTGGCCTCGGGGTTGTGCAGATAGCCCTTGGTGGTCGATGGGCCGCGGAACTGGATGTGGCCTTCGTGCCGGTCGGAGAGCTCGCGATCGGCCTCGTCGACGATGCGCACTTCATGGCCCGGCAAAGGGCGGCCGCAGGCCACTAGCCGTCTGGCACCCTCGGTATCGAGGGGAACGGGCCGGGCCTCGCCCGAGACTGCCAGGCGCCGCCGGTCGATCGTGTCGATCAGTGGGCGACGACCGAGCGGCGGAAAGGTGAGTGCGACTGAGGCCTCGGCCAGCCCGTAGACCGGCATCATCGCCTCGGGCCGGAAGCCACAGCTTGCGAAGCGCTCGGTGAAGCGCTGCATCGTCTCGACGCTCACGGGCTCTGCGCCATTGTAGACCGCGCGCAGGCTCGAGAGGTCGAGCCCGGCCAGATCCTCGTCGCGGATGCGTCGTGTGCAGAGGTCGAAGGCGAAATTGGGGGCGGCGGTGATCGTGCCACGATGCCGGTGGATCGCCTCGAGCCAACGCACCGGCCGGCCGATGAAGGCCAGGGGCGACATCAAGACCAGCGGCACGCCGTGATAGAGCGAGCCGAGCCAGGCGCCGATCAGCCCCATGTCGTGATAGAGCGGCAGCCAGCTGACCGTGACGTCGTCCGGGCGGACAGCCACGCCGTCGCCGATCGCCCGGACATTGGCGAGCAGATTGGCGTGGCTCAAGACGACGCCTTTGGGTGCGGCGGTGCTGCCCGAGGTGTATTGCAGGAGAGCGGTCTGCTCGCTCGTGACGGCGGGCCGTGGTGCCCGTTCGCCTTTGAGCGCGTCGGTCGTGACGACGGCGTTCAGGCTCGGCACCTGCTCGCGCAGGAGACCGGCAACCCGCGCCAGCTCGTCTGTGGTGATGAGGCAGACGGCCTCGCAGTTGGCGAGGATGCCGGTCTGCCGGTGCACATGCTCCTCGATATGGCTCGGCCGGAAGGGCGGGTAGATCGGCACCGGCACGGCGCCGGCGAGCCAGATCCCGGCGAAGCAGCGAAAATAGTCGGGCCCGCTCGGCAGCATCAGCGAGACGGCAGCGCCCGGCTCGACACCGAGCGCGCGCAGCCCGCCGGCGATCGCCTCGGCCTCGGCCACGAGATCGCTGAAGGTGAGCACCGGCTCATGGCCGTCGTCGCTGTGAAAGCGGATCGCGACCGCCTCCGGTCGCTCGGCATCGTGGAAATCGAGCACCTCGGTCCAGGTCACGGCGTCCGCCGGCACGGTCATGTCGCCGCTGGGCGCAGGACGCCGATTCGTCGGTCGAGCGCGGCGCGGCGGGCCGGGCGTCGCGCGCGCCGGGGCCAGGCGGATGGCGGCCAGCAGGTCCGCTGGGGTCTCTGCCTCGATGGCCACCCGCTCGGGCAGCGACACATCGAACGCGTCGTCGAGGCGGCTGGTCAGCTCGACCCGGCCGAGGCTGTCGTAGCCCAGATCATGGTCCAGCCCGCTCTGCAATGTCGCCGGTCGCGGCGCCCGGCCGGGCCGGAGTTCGGCCGCCACCGCATCGACGATCTGCAGCAGCAATGCCTCGGCTGCTTCGCCAGCCGCGTTCTCCGTCATGGCTCGCCCGGCGCGCCAGCGCGCGTGCCGCTGACGATCCGGTGCACGAGATCGAGCTTTTCGATCACTGGTGCCGGTAGAACGAAGGGGTAGACGTGCTCGTGGCCCATGCTGCGATTCAGGCTGTTCAGAGCATAGGTGAGTGGCAGCCAGTGCGCCAGGATGACCCGAAAGTCCGCCTCGCCGTAGGGATCGATGCCGGCCTCGACATAGAGATCGGCGCTGGTGCCGACCCGAGGCCGCACGGCGAGGCCGAAGGCGGCCGCTGTCTCCAGCGTGTCGACGATATTCAGATAGTGCGCCCAGCTCTCGGCCCAGTCCTCCCAGGGATGGGTGCTGGCATAGGCGCTGACGAAGCGCTCCGGCCAATCGGCGACCGGTCCGTTCTGGTAGTGGCGATCCAGGGCTGCGGCGTAGTCCAAGGTGTCGTCGCCGAAGAGTGCCCGCACCTCTTCGAGCCATGGACCGCCGCGGACCAGGCAATCCCAATAGTAATGGCCACTCTCGTGGCGGAAGTGGCCCAGAATGGTCCGGTAGGGCTCGGCCATCTGGGCGCGCATCTGCTCGCGCACCACAGGATCCGCCTCGGCAACGTTGAGCGTGATCAGCCCGGCTGCATGGCCGGTCAGCACCCGGCCGCTCTCGTTGAAGCTGGGTGCGGTGTCGGCGAGGAAGGCAAACGCGAGCCCGGCCGGATCATCGGCCCGGGACACGATGGGCAGGCCGAGCCGCAGCAGGCTGTAGACCAGCCGCCGCTTCTCCAGCTCGAGCCGCCGCCACAGCAGGTCGTTGCCCGGCACCGACAGGTCCGGGATGGTCTGGTTCAGCCGACAGGCGACACAAAACGGGTCCGGGTCGCCGGCCTCGACCAGCCAGTTGCAGACATCATGCGCGCTGCGATTGGCACAGTGGCGGTAGCGTTCGTCATGCGCCGCATGTCCCCGCGCGTCATCGCCCGCTGGCAGGGCCTGCACCGTCAGCGTGTCGGGCGCGAAGGCGAGCACGGCGCCGCAGCGCGTGCACGACGTGTTCTCGAAATAGACCATCTGGCCGCAGCTCTGGCAGGCGAAGAGGCGCATGGCACAGGGTCACTCGGGCAAGAGGGAGAGCCAGCGGGTGGTCACTGTCCGGCCGAACGCCATGGCATCGGCCAGATGGCGCTCAGCGGCGGCCGCGGTCGCCGGAACAACGTCCGGATCGCTGGTCAGTTCCGCACGCAGTCCGGCCCATCTGGCGACGATCGTCTCGTCCACCTCGAAATGGCACTGAAAGCCCCAGCTGCGCTCGCCGGCGCGAAAGGCCTGGCCCGGGCAAAGCGTGCTCTCGAGCAGCGGCGTGGCGTGATCGGGCGGCTCGAAATGGTCGTTGTGCCACTGCATGACATGCGCCGGCAAAGCGATGCCGCGCAAGAGCGGGTCGCGCTCGACCCCGGCGCGGCCATGCAACGCCGTGAACCCGTACTCGCTCTTCGCCTGCTCATGAACGCGGCCACCGAGTGCGCGGGCCATCAGCTGGCCGCCGAGGCAGACGCCGAGCACCGGCTTGGCGGCAGCGGTGAAGTCGCAGATCAGCTGCAGAAGCTCGGGAAAATGCGGGCAGCGGGCATCGTCATTAGCGCTCATCACCCCACCCAGCATGATCATGCCAGCCGCATCGCCGGCATCGGCGGGGATGGTGCAGCCGTTCTCACCATGGATCAGCTCGACCACCGCACCTGCTTCGTCGAGCAGTGGCGCCATGATCCCGAGCGGTGAGTCGTCGCTGTGCTGAAAGACCAGAATACGTCGCACCTTGGCTCCGAATCGTCTCGTGGTTCATGACGGGGCAGCGTTGACCCCGCACCGCCACGTCAGCATATGAGGGCTGATACGGCTTTGGACAGGGGACGCATGAGCGATCAGGCAAACGAGATCGGCGAGGCAGCTGCCGCCATCGAGGAGGATTTCGCGCTCTTCGACGACGTTCGCGACAAGATCGAGCACATCATCGAGCTGGGCAAGGACCTGCCGCCCTTGCCGGACGAGCTCAAGACCGAGGCCAACCGGGTGCGCGGCTGCCAGAGCCAGGTCTGGCTGGTGGCCGAGCTGGACCCCGCTACCCGCCGCATCGGCCTGCGCGCCGACAGCGATGCCGTGATCGTCAAGGGGCTGATCAGCCTGTTGCTGCAGCTCTACGACCAGCGTGCACCCGAGGCGATCATCGCCAACCCGCCCGAGGTCTTCGAGCGTGTGGGGCTCGGCAAGATGCTGACTCCCGGCCGCGCCAACGGCCTCTACTCGATGGTCGAGCGCACGCGGCAGCTGGCCAATGCCTATGCCACTGCCGACACCTCGGCCTGACCCTCGGCAGGCCCACAATGTTCTCGCACATCATCGTAGGTGCCAGGGACTTGGAACGCCTCGGGCGTTTCTACGATGCGGTGCTGGCGCCCTTGGGGCTGACCCGAAACCCAGACGAGAACAAGCCGGACGGCGGCCCGGACGGCATCACCTGGACGGTGCCGGGCTGCACTTGGCCGCAGTTCTGCGTGCAGCTGCCCTGGAACGGGGGGCCGGCCGTTGCCGGCAACGGCAGCCAGGTGAGCTTCGCCGCCGCGTCACGAGCCGCGATCGACGCGGCCTGGCAGGCGGCCATCGCGCAGGGCGGCAGCGACGAGGGCGCTCCCGGGCTGCGCCGGCATTACGGGCCGGACTATTATGGCGCCTATGCCCGCGACCTCGAGGGCAACAAGCTCTGCTTCGTCCATGCGGCCGGGCTCGCCGTCCATGTCATCAGCTAGCCGCCGGTTGCCGCATCCTCGACAGGCGCGTCCTTGCGCAGCACACGCCGCAGATAGGCGATCGGGATGGCGCCTGCGATCACCAGGAGGCCCAGATAACCGATCCCGCCGAGCGGCAGGGTCAAGAGCCAGTGCAGCCCCTGGTCGTTGAGCCAGCGCATGGCATAGGCGGTAACGAGCGTCACGACCGTGACCTTGATCCATGAGCGCGGCAGGACGCCGCCGACGCCGAGCCGGGCCAGCATCAAGGCCAGACCGAGTGCCAGCCCGCACTCCACCAGCGCTGTGGCGATGCCGGCACCGACCTGCGAGTAGCCGCGGATGAGCGTGACGTAGAGGACGATGGCTGCGACCATGCCGACCACGTCGACCCGCATGGCGAGCTCGGCCTTGTTCATCGCGGTCAGCAGGTGCCGGTAGATCTGTGCCAGCCCATGCCCGGCGCTGGCGATGGCGATCAGGACCAGCGTCGGCGCGGCCGCAGCGAACGCATCGCCGGCGACCAGCACGACGATCTCACGCGAGAAGGCGAGGCAGCAGGCGACGACCCCGCCACCGAAGATCAGCATCACGTCGAGCGAGTGGCCGAGCGTCTCGGCGATCCGCGCAGCACTGCTGGCGGCCAAGGCGGTGACGAAGAGCGGCATCATCATGCCGGCAAACAGCGTGGCGAGGCTGCCGAGGATCTCGAAGATCTTGCTCGGCACGCCGTAGAGGCCGACGGCCGTCGCACTGTCGAGGATCGACAGGAGCAGGATGTCGCCGCGGAGGATCACCATGAGCGCGATCTCCGAGCCGGCGATCGGCAGGCCGGTGAGCAGGAGGAAGCGCCAGGTGCCCGGATCGATCGCGAGCTTGAAGGGCTCGAGCCGTCGCGCCCAGAGCCAGAGCAGGGCGAATTGTGCCAGACCGCCGACCACCATGGCGACCAGCGTTCCGAGCACGCCCCCATCGAGCAGGACGGCGAGGCTGAGGCCGCCGAGCATGACCACGCCGCCCAAGACCTCGCCCGCCATCAGCTGGTCCTGCCGGAGATGCTTCAGGAAGAAGGCGCCGAGCAGGAAGCTGGATTGCAGCATGATGTAGTAGGGTGCGGCGATGAAGACGCCGATCTTGACGATCTCGGGATAGGGCAGCAGCAGGGCCACGATACCGCCGCCGATGACCGCTAGGCTGGTCAGGATCATGCGCAGCGCGATGCCGGCGCCGAGCACGTGGCCGGCATCCTGATCGGGGCGCGACACCTCGCGCAGCACGACCATCTGCAGGCCGAGATCGGAGCAGATCGCCGCCACGGCCAGCACGGTGAGCACCGTCCGGTAGTGGCCGAAGCCCTCGGGACCGAGATAGCGGGTGAGGAGCGCGATCGTCGCGAGGCCGATGACGACGGCCGCCATCTTGCCGAGCACCATGGCGACGACATTGAGCGTCAAGCGCCGCGCCGAAGCCTGTGGCCCCGCTGTGTGGGTCCGGCCGTCCATCTGCTACGACGATTGTCCGAGGGCTATGTTGCAACGCAGCGTAGTTGAAGAACCGCTGTTTGCACTTTCGCTTTACGGTTGTCAAAGACAACCGTGACGGCGCCTAGCCCACGACCATCGGGAAGGTGACGGCGATAGCGATCGCGAAGGCTACCGCGTTGGCGAGGCCGCCACAGAAGGGATGGCCGGTCCGCGCAAAGGCCCAGCCGCTGAACAGGCCATAGACGATGAAGAAGGCCAGAATGATCGGCACGATCATCGCCAGGAAGAACAGCCGCTCGAAATCGAGTGCTATGGCGAAGGCCAGCGAGCCGAGGAACAAGAGCTTGGTGAAGGGATAGGCCCCGCGCGCGGCGGTTCGCCCTCGGGTGAGCCATTCATCGGCGAGAAAATAGGGCAGGGTGCCGAGCACCAGTGCTGCCACCAGCGGCAGGCGCTCGGGTATGGGGATGAACACGGTGACGAACCGGTCGATCGCGACCCCGACGACGAGCACGGCGTAGATCAGCAGCACCATCGCCGCGAGCGCCAGTCGGCCATATGCGATGTGGCCTTCGGGCGCTGCCTCGTCGCGTGCCGCATCCTCCATCTTGGGCACCAACAGCCGAAGCGCTGCCCAGGTGAGCAGGCCGTAGACCGCGAAATGGGTCAGGAGATAGTCGCCGAGCAGCAGCGGCAGAACGTCGGTCGGCACGAAGCGCAGGATGAGCGGCGTGAGCAAGGCAGGTGCCAGCCCGGCGAGCCAGAGCCGGCGCCAGGGCAGCCCTGCCCCGCGCGGCGGTACGGCCACAGTGGGCAAGAGCCGGCTCAGCGGCCGCCCGAGCAGCACGAGGCCGAGGAGCAAGAGGAGGATCCAAGGTCCCTCGGCGATGATCGCCTGCGCACTCGTCCGGGCAAAGGCCGTGTCCAGCCACTGCACCGTCTCGCTCATGCTCTCCTTGGCGTAGAGCACGGCCACATGCTCGACCCCATCGGCGAACGCCGCCCGCCGCGCCGTCCCGTCTGCGACGTTGCCGACCGTGATACCTTCTGCCACCAACTCGCCAGCGACTAGCTCAACCGCGCGCAGTGCCTCGTCCTTGAGGGCCTGCGGCTCCAGGCCGCCGACGATCACGAGCAGGTTGTTGGGGCTCGTGGCATCCAGTGTCGGCGCGAACATCGAGACGGCGACCACGGCCTGAACGCCGTCGCCCTCGGCCTGTGCAAAGCGAACGATGAGGTCGGACGCCATCGAATGGCCGAGCACGGCGATCGCTTCCTGGCCGGTCCGCTCGCGGGCGAAATCGGCCACCTCGCCGAGCTGGCCGATCATCGCGTCCATCACGCCGTCGCCCGTGACGACATTGCCGCGGATCGGCTCTGGATGTTTGCCGTGGCCGAGGAAGTCGAAGGTGATCGCCGTGTAGCCGTTCCGGGCGAGGGTGAGCGCGAAGGAGCGCATCAAGGCCTCGGAGCCGGCGAAGCCGTGCGCGATGACCACCGGCGGCCCGGCTGTCCCGTCGATCGTCTCGTAGATGGTGACCGGCGTCGCGCCCACCGCGGCGGTCGAGATCTGGACCGAACGCTCGCCGGCCAGCAGCTGGAAAAGGGCGAGTGCGGCGAGCGCCAAGGCCAGCACGGCCAAGGCCCAATGGCGCCAAATCGATCCGGTCAGTCGCTCAGTCATCGACGATCAGGCCAAGATGGGCGCAGCGGCGACCTGCTCGAGAGCGGGTCGTGGAGCGGACCGGGCGGCGGTCGAGGCATAGCGGCGATGATCGATCATGGCGGGCGCACCACTAGCCAATTGCCAGGCGCCGCACCAGCCCAGCTCTTCCACCCTGCGACCCTTGCACCTATAGACGCGGTCTGGTGTCGATCGGGGAGAAGTCATGCCGTCCTATCGTATCGCAGTGATCGCCGGTGACGGGATCGGCCGTGAGGTCGTGCCCGAGGGGATCCGCGCGCTGGAGAAGGTCGCGAGCCGCTTCGGTCTCGATCTTGCGTTCGACGAGCTGGATTGGAGCTGCGACCGCTACACCCGAACCGGCCACTTCATGCCGGAGGACGGGCTGGAGGGCATCGCCGGCCATGACGCGATCTTCTTAGGCGCCGTGGGCTGGCCCACCGTTCCCGACCACGTCTCGCTCTGGGGCCTCTTGATCCCGATCCGCCGGCGCTTCGACCAGTACGTCAATCTTCGCCCGGTGCGGCTGCTCGAGGGCGTCAAGTGCCCGCTCGCCGATCGCCGGCCCGGCGACATCGACTTCATGATCGTGCGTGAGAATGTCGAGGGCGAGTACTCGGAGATCGGCGGGCGCCTCTACACCGGCACACCGCAGGAGATGGCGGTGCAGGAGAGCGTCTTCACCCGCCACGGCGTCGACCGCGTCTGCCGCTACGCCTTCGAGCTCGCGATGACGCGACCGCGCCGCAAGCTGACCTCGGCGACCAAGTCGAACGGCATCATCCACACCATGCCCTATTGGGACGAGCGCTTCGCAGCAGTGGCCAATGACTATCCCGACATTGCCACCGACAAGTTCCACATCGACATTCTGACTGCGCATTTCGTTCGTCATCCGGACTGGTTCGACGTGGTGGTCGGCTCCAACCTCTTCGGCGACATCCTCTCCGATCTCGGACCGGCGGTGACCGGCACGATCGGCATAGCGCCGTCGGCCAACCTCAACCCCGAGCGGCTCTGGCCCTCGATGTTCGAGCCGGTGCACGGCTCGGCGCCGGACATCGCCGGCCAGGGCATCGCCAACCCGATCGGCCAAATCTGGTCGGCGGCGATGCTGCTCGACCATCTGGGCGAGCCGGCCGCCGCCGCTGCGATCATGGGCGCCATCGAGCGTGTCCTCTTGCAACCGAGCCTGTTGACACCCGACATGGGTGGCGAGGCAACCACCACCGCGCTGGGCCTTGCGATCGCTGCCGAGATCTGAGAGCCTATCCGAAGAGTTTCCGAGGCATTTCATGAGCTTGGCAGTCAGCAAATGCGAAGAGTTGGTCGGCCGTCGATGCTGGAGCATCGTCGGTCGACCAACGACGAAGCAGGTGCTCGCTGCCAAGCTCACCTTCGGTCGGCTTGCGATCGGCTCCGGCTTTGTCGCCGAGCTTGGCCGATGCTCCAGCATCGGACTGCGCTCGGCTTCGCGCCGGCGGTCGATCGCAAATCGATGAAATGCCTCGGAAACTCTTCGGACAGGCTCTGAGCCGGAAGGAACGATTCGCGCCATGTCGAGCGCCACGACGACGCCATTCTTCGAAGCTGCAGCCGACCACCGTGGCATCGATTTCCCCGGGATCTCGATCCGCGTCCTCGTGCCGAGCAAGGCCACGGGCGGCGCCTTTGCCATGTTCGACGAACGGACCGCACCCAAGGGTGGCCCGCCGCTGCATGTCCATGAGCACCAGATCGAGGTGTTTCGTGTGCTCGAAGGGTCTTACGAGTTCATGATCGCGGGCCAGCGCTACCCGGCCGGGCCGGGTGACACGGCCGTCGTTCCATCCGGCGCCGAGCATGGTTTTTGGAACACCGGCGAGACCGAGGGCCGGCTGTTGTTCACCTTGAGCCCTGGCGCCGGTTCGGAGGAAGTGTTCCAGGATCTCGGGCCGTTTCTGATGGCGGATGGGCCGCCTGACGTGGCCGGGATCAACGCGGCTTTTGCCGATCGCGGCTTTCGCATCGTGGGTCCGCCGCTCGCTGTGTTGTTTGGCGCGGATCCATGAGGATCGGGATCCTCGAGACCGGCCGCCCGCCCGAGGGGCTCGAGGCGCACGGCCCCTATCCGCGCGTCTTCGCGGAGCTGCTCGGACCCGATCTCGATTACGTGACCTACCCGGTGATCGACGGCACGCTGCCGGCATCGGTGCACGACGCGGATGGCTGGCTGGTCACCGGCTCGCGCTTCGGCGCCTACGACACGGAGCCCTGGATTCGGCGGCTGGAAGCCTTCCTCAAGGATGCGGTCGCCGCCAAGGTGCCAGTCGTAGGCATCTGTTTCGGGCACCAGATCCTGGCACAGGCACTCGGTGCCCGGGTCGAGAAAGCGTCGGCCGGCTGGGGCGTCGGGCCGCACGAATACGAGGTGGTCGAGCGGCCGGCGTGGATGGATGGCGAGGCTCAGACGATGACGCTCAACGCCATGCACCAGGACCAGGTCTCGAGCCTGCCGGACGGTGCCAGGGTGATCGCGCGCTCGGATTTCTGCCCCTATGCAGCCCTGGCCTATGGCGGCCACGCGATGTCGATCCAGGCGCACCCGGAGTTCGACAACGCCTATGAGCGGGCGTTGATCACCATGCGACGCGGCAAGCTGATCCCGGAGGAGCGCGCCGCACCGGCGCTCGCGCTCTTGGGCGAGAGCGGTGCGGCGCCGGATGCCGCCAATGCGGCACGCTGGATCCGGCGCTTCTTTGCTGCTGCGAGCAACCGCGACATCGGGTGACCGTCGATCGGTCTTGACGCCGCGGCGCCGCTCGACGACCCTGGCGGGTGATGGTGCCTCGACCTGAGGCTGAAAAGGGAATCCGGTGGGGAGGGCGCGTCAGCGTCGCCGATACCGGGGCTGCCCCCGCAACTGTGAGCAGCGAGCCGTCGACCAATGTGGGCCACTGCGGGCAAGTCCCGTGGGAAGGCTGGTCGGGGCGTCGAGCTGCGAGCCAGGAGACCTGCCATCTCGACGCCAATCAAGTAGTGGGACGGGTGGTCCCGGGGGAGAACTCGACATGCGTAATCTGATCATGGGTGCCGGCATCGCGGTGATGGCGGCCGGTGCAGCTGTGGCGCATCACGCCGGCGACACGTTCGCAGTTGGCGAGATTGTCGTCAGCCACGCCTGGACCTACGAGACCGCCGAGGCCGGCCACGCCAGCAAGGTCTATCTGACCATCCAGAACAATGGCGCCGACGCCGACAGGCTGCTCCAGGCCAGCGTCGACTTCGCGCCTGAGGTCGTCATGCAGGCCCAGGCGGTGGACGGCGAGGGCACGCTTGCCGTGCAGGACCTGAGCGCCATCCGGGTCGAGCCCGGCCAGGTGCTGACGCTGCAGCCAGGCGCCATCTGGCTCGAGCTCGAAGGCGTGCAGCAGGCCTTCGTCCACGGCGAGTTCTTCCACATGGACCTGGTCTTCGAGACCGCCGGTGCGGTGGAGATCGACGTCGTCGTCGAGGAGGCCGACGAGCATCTGGGCGAGCCGTCCAGCTAGCTGACACCCTTGGTCAAACGGCGGCGCGCCTGACTGGCACGCCGCCGTCAGGCCTCTGACGACCAATGCGAGGTCAGGCGCTCGAGCTCGGCGCGCAGCGGCGTGGGCCCCGCGATGACCGGGTTGCCATTGATCAGGCCGTTCTGGGCGAGGAAGTCGTTAGCGAAGCCGCCCGCTTCCTCGATCAGGAGCATCCCGGCGAGGCAATCCCAGCTGTTCATGTGCGGCTCCAGATAGCCGATCAGCCGGCCCACCGCCGTCCAGGCGAGGCCGAGCGCGCCGCTGCCATGCCGCTGGTAGACGCCGCGGGCGCGAAGCAGCTTCTCGAACAGAGGTAGCATCGTCTCGACCGGAACGCGTAGCGAGTAGCCGAGGCTGACCGAGCCGTCGCTGAGCGACGTGGCGTCGGCAACCCGGATCGGCAGCCCGTTCAGCCGCGCCCCGCCGCCGCGCCTGGCGGAGAACAGCTCGCCGGCCATGGGGTCGTAGACGACGCCCACCTCGACCTTGCCGGCCCGCTCATAGGCCAGGCTGACGCACCACGAGTTGATGCCGTTCAAGAAGCACCAGGTGCCGTCGATCGGGTCGATCACCCAATGCCCGCCGACATCGCTCGGGACGAGGGCATGGTCGTGCTCCTCGCCGACGAAGCCGTCATCCGGGAAGAGCGCGGCCAGGCGATCACGGATCAGCGTCTCCACCTCGCGGTCGGCACGGCTCACCAGGTCCTGGGCACCTTTGTGCTCGATCTCCAGGCTGTCACGCCCCTCGTAGAAGCGTCGCGCCAGGCTGCCGGCCTCGCGGGCCACGGCTTCGCAGGCGGCAAGACGCAGGCCGGGATCGATCTCGGGCATTGGTTCATCCAATTCGCAGATGTCAGGCAGTTTGGTAAAGGCGGGTCGGGCGCGTTATAGACGCGTCTCGCCCCCGGGACGAGGGCAGCCGCGTTCGCAGCAAAAGAAAAGGGGAGCCGCTTCATGCATACGGTCAACGTCAATGGCGCTGCCATTCCGGCCATCGGCTTCGGCACCTGGGATCTGCCCAGCGATCGCGTCCAGCATCTGGTCGAGCACGCGATCGGGCTCGGCTACCGGCATGTCGACACGGCGCAGATGTACAAGAACGAGACGCCCGTTGGTGCTGGGATCAAGAGCTCGGGCATTGCCCGTGACGAGATCTTCCTCACCACCAAGATTTGGCCCGACGAATTCACATCTGACGCTTTTCGCCGGGCGACCGACGAGCGGCTGAAGCTCCTGGGCGTCGACCAGGTCGATTTGCTGCTGCTCCACTGGCCGTCGAAGACGGTGCCCTTGGCCGAGACCATTGAGGCCCTGAACGCCGCCCGCGAGGCCGGTCACACCAAGCATATCGGGATCAGCAACTTCACCACAGCGATGATCGACGAGGCGGTCAGTCTCTCGGCGGCGCCCTTGGTCACCAATCAGGTCGAGTACCACCCCTATCTGAGCCAGACCAAGGTGCTGGCAACGCTGGCCAGGCACGGCATGGCGCTCACCGCCTATTGTCCGATCGCCCGCGGCAAGGTCGTGAGCGATCCGACTTTGGGTGAGATCGGCAAGGCGCACGGCAAGTCGGCGACCCAGGTGGCGCTGCGCTGGCTGGTCCAGCAGGATGGCGTGATCGCCATTCCGCGCAGCTCGAACGAAAAGCGAATCGCCGAGAATCTCGATTGCTTCGACTTTCAGCTCAGCGAGGCCGAGATGGCGCAGATTAGCGGCATGGGCTCGCCCAAGGGCCGCGTCGTCGATGTCGCCATCGCGCCCGAGTGGGACGACTAGTCGTCTATCGGCAAGGACCTAACTCATTACTGACGCAGTGGCGTCCCGGCTGGCGGGTCGTCTTCGAACCAGCGCGGAGAGCTTCACCGATGACCCTCGATCCCAATCGCCACCTCCTTGACCAGGCCAAGCAGCAGCTGGCTGCCGAGAAGCTCGATCGCCGCCAGTTCGTGCGGCTCGCGACCCTGTTCGGCGTCTCTGCCGCAAGTGCCTATGCGCTGGCGGGCCTGGCCGAGCCGGCTGGTGCCCAGACGGTTGCCGATCTGCCGTTTCCGCCGGCCGACGCCGATGCCAAGCCCGGCGGCATCTTGCGGATCGGGATGGGCGTGCAGAAGCTCGACGATCCTGCCCTCTTCTCCTGGGGTGAGTCGGCGAACCAGGCGCGACATGTGCTGGACTACGTGGCGATGGCCGGCAGCGACAACATCACCCGGCCCATGCTGGCCTCGGGCTGGCAGCCGTCGGACGATCTGAAGACCTGGGACATCACGTTTCGCGACGGCATCACCTGGCACAATGGTGATCCGTTCACGGCCGAGGACGTCGCCTGGAACATCCGCCGTTGGCTCGAGCCGACGCTGGGCTCCGCCAATATCGGCATGTCCACTTTCAGTGCGCTGGTGGCCGAAACCGGCGAGACCGACGCCGACGGCAATCCGGTGCGCCGACCGGTCGAGGGTGCGGTCGAGGTGGTCGACCCACTGACGCTGCGGCTGCATCTCGACAAGCCGGTGCTGTCGGTGCCCGAGGATTTGTCCAATTTCGCCTGCGCGATCGCGCATCCGTCCTTCACCGCACCATGGTCGGACAACCCGATCGGCACCGGCGCCTACACCTTGAAGGAGCTGGTGGTCGGCGAGCGCTGCATCCTCGAGCGGATCACCGAGCGAAGCGACGGGCAGCCCTTCACCTATTGGGGCGGTGAGGTCTTTCTCGACGAGATCCACTACTTCAATTTCGCGGTCGAGAACCAGCTCGTGGCGCTGGCTGGCGGCAGCGTCGATGCGATCTTCGAGTTCGGGCCGGAGCAGATGCCCTTAGCCGAAAGCCTGCCCGGCACCATCCTCGCCGCTCGGACCGCCTATTGCCTCGTTTGCCGCATGCAGGTCGATGTGGCGCCGTTCGACGACGAGCGGCTGAGGAGGGCCGTGCAGCTCGCCGTCGACAACACCGTCATCGCCGAGATCGTCTTCGGCTCGGACGCCGATCGGGGCGAGAACCACCACGTCTCGCCGATTCACCCCGAGTATTTCGAGTTGCCTGTCCAGCCGCGCGACGTCGAGGCGGCGAAGGCGCTTCTGGTCGAGGCCGGCTACCCGGACGGCATCGAGCTCACCATCGATGTCGGCAACACCGACGGTGTCTGGCAGCAGAGCGTGTGCGAGGCGATGCGCGACCAGCTGGCCGACGCCGGCATCCGCCTCAATGTCAACCTGATGCCCGCCAGCAAGTTCTGGGAGATCTGGACGGCCACGCCGTTCGGCGCCACCTCCTGGGCGCATCGGCCATTGGGCACGATGGTGCTGTCGCAGGCCTACCGTTCGGGCGTGCCCTGGAACGAAAGCCACTTCTCGAGCCCGGCCTTCGATGCAGCACTGGACGAAGCCGAGGCGATCTTCGATGCGGACGAGCGCCGCGAGAAGATGGCGGTGGTGGAGGAGTTGCTGCAGGGCAGCGGTGCGATCGTCCAGCCGCTCTGGCGGCCGATCTACACCATGACCAGCGAGCAGGTGCGGGCCTTTCCGGCTCACCCGTCGAAGTACCACATCCTCAACACGACCTGGCTCGCAAGCTGAGGCCGACGCGTCAGGCTCGCTCATCGGCGGGCGCGAGACGTCCTCAGCTGAC
This sequence comes from uncultured Alphaproteobacteria bacterium, assembly GCA_942491185.1. GTDB lineage: Bacteria > Pseudomonadota > Alphaproteobacteria > Geminicoccales > Geminicoccaceae > SLRI01. Next base: position 340,820 of record CALOAB010000021.1, read on the forward strand.
CGTCGAGCCGAGCGCTGCCAGGGCCTCGGGCAGCTCGGCGCGCCAGTAGGCCCAGTCATGGCGGCCGGACTTGATCAGCACCGTGGCCGGCACGGCGGCGTCTGCCAAAGCCTCGCCGAAGGCGCGCGTTCCGACAGCCAGCCCGAAGAAGTCCTCGATGCCACAGGAGAGGTAGAGCTCCGGCCGCTCTTCAGCACGGGCGAGTGCTGGCACGCGGTTGAAGGGGTTGGCAGCCGCGAAGCGAGCGCGATCGAACGGATCGCCGAAGGCGCCTGAGAAGAGCTGCAGCTGGAAGCCCGGGAATTGGCTGCCAGGCGTGAAGATCGCCGGGCTCAACGCACCGATGAACCGCCAGCGCTTCGGCTGCTGGAGGCCCAGATGGAGTGCGCCGAAGCCGCCCATGGAGAGCCCGATGACGCCGCGCCACGCGGCCTCTGGTGCGAGCGCCTGCTCGACCACCGGCATCAGCCCATCGAGGAGCGTCGTCGCCACGGGACCATGCGGCGCTGGCCCGTCGACGTACCAGCTATTGCCGACGCCCGGCAGGACGACGTGCAGGGGCGGCAGCATCCGCGCCTCGACCATTTGGTCGACCGTCTCGATGGCACCGCCGGCCCTCACCCAATCCCATTCACCGCCGCCATGGCCGTGCAGCAGGTAGAGCACCGGTGCGTCGTCCCCGGCACCTTCGGCCGAATGGGTCAGGTAGGGCATCGCCCGGCCCAGGACCGGGCTCCAATAGGTCGAGGCGGTGATGCGGTCTCTGGACGCGCGCGCCCCAACCGCGGTTGCAACGGCAGCAGCCGAGACTGAGAGCAACAGGAATTGGCGGCGATCCAACATCCGTCTAGACTGACCGAAAGCACGCTAAAGTTGCAATACCTGTTCTATCACTCGCCGATCGCGAAGGCTCACGATCGTGATATCAATGTCACCATGCGCGAGGACCCATGCTCCCCGTCACCTTCCAGGTCATCGAGGAGGCGGCCCTGCTGCGCCACGGCAGCGCCGCTATCGCCAAGCGCCTGCCCAAGCCGAGGAGCACGGCCGAGCTCGAGGCCATCCCCGACGATCGCTGGCTCTCGACCATGACCCGGCGCGTCTTCCAGGCAGGCCTCAAGCACGAGCTGGTCGACAACAAGTGGCCGGTCTTCGAGGAGGTCTTCCAGGGCTTCGTCCCGGATCGGGTCGCTGGCTTCCATGACGAGGACCTGGAGGCGATGCTCGAGGACAAGCGTCTCATCCGCCATATGGGAAAGCTCCAGGCGACACGGCTGAACGCCCGGGCGATGTGCGACCTCGCGGCCGAGCACGGCAGCTTCGCCGGCTACGTCGCCCATTGGCCGTCGACCGACATCACCGGGCTCTGGGCCGATCTCGCGCGCCGAATGAAGCATCTGGGCGGCAACTCCACCCCCTATTTCCTCCGGATGATGGGCAAGGACACGTTCGTTCCGACCGACCCGGTCGTCCGCAGCCTCGCCCATTGGCAGGCGTTCGACGGTCCGCTCAAGAGCAAGGCGGCGCAGGCCAAGCTCCAGTCGATCTTCAACGCCTGGCACGCCGAGACGGGCAAGCCCTTCAGCCATCTCTCGATGATCCTGGCGATGTCGGTGGATTGAGACCCCGATCGAGCCCGGCCGTCAGCTGGCGTAGCTTCTCCGCAAAGCCCGTCCGGCAGACGAAGCCCAGGCGCTCGGCAGCACGGCTCGCGTCGTAGACCCGATCGATGCTCTCGAACATGGTCCAACCGAGCCTGTCGTAGATCGCCTGGTAGCCTGGAAAATAGCGCTCGACCACGGCCGGCGCGTTGACCAGCAGCTCGGCGCAGTCCTCCGGACAGAACGGTGTCGGCGCCGAGACGATGAAGCTGTCGAAGCCGAGCGAAGGCGCCTTCTCCAACGCACAGAGATGCGCTGCTGCCGCGTCCTCGACGGTGAGCCGGCGAAACAGCAGCTCGTTCGCCTTGGTGTTGGCGTCGGAATGCGGGATGGCATGCGCCATGTCGTCGGCCTCCGGGAAGAAGCGCGACGTGCGCAGGATCACCATCGGCAGGTCGAAGAGCTCGTGGTGCAGCCGACAGAGATGCTCGGCCGCGAGCTTCGTCACGCCGTAGATGTTGCGCGGGCGGAGCCCCGTCATGGCGTCGGTGATCCAGGCCGCCCGGCTGGCGCCGCCGGCCCGTCCGGCACGAATCTCGGCCGAGATCATCAAGGACGTGGTCGAGGTGAAGACGAAGCGGTCGACACGGGCGCCCGTGGCTGTCGCGGCCTCCAGGAGATTGAGCGTGCCCTGGACGTTGGTGGCGACGAAGGCCGATCGGCTCGCGCTCTCGACATGCGGCTTGTGCAAGGTCGCCGCATGGATGATGGCCTCGATGCCCTGCTCGAGCACGATCTTGTGGACAAGAGCTGCATCGCTGATCGAGCCTACGACTCGTGTCGTCGGGCCGGGGGTGAGGTCGAGCCCGACGACCTCGTGACCTGCAGTTTCCAGCATCGGGCCCAGGGTCTGGCCGAGCCATCCCGACGAGCCGGTGAGCAATACCCGCATGGGCTATCCATCCGCGGTGGCGACCCTCGCAAGAATCGAGGGTCGAAAAAGTCCAGCCAAGACAGCATTTGGCTGATCGCTACTAATGCCCCGAGCCAACGACCAAGACCCATCGCCACGGGTTTCAAAGCAAGGATTGGACCGGATGATCAAGCCACAGACCATGCTCACCGTCACGTTCGTCTGCCTCACGCTCGCCGCTTGCGCGCGTCCCCAATTGAACTTCAGCGACGGACAGACGGTCGTCGATACTCTTTCCGGCAAAACCGTAATCGGCCAGCTCGGCGACGGCACCTCCTACTGCGAGTACCACGACGCCAACGGAACCCTGCTCGGCCGCGACTTCGAGATCTATGCCGGCAACTGGGGGGTCTACGGCAACGAGATCTGCTACGTCTATCCGGGCACGGGCGAGGATTGCCAGTACGCGCTGGTGCAGGGCACCCGCATCCGCTTCATGGACACCTTCAGCGGGGCGATGGTCTCGCAAGGCAATGTCGTCGACGGCAACGTCTGCAACTAGCAGCGATGCCACGGCGTCAAACGGCCCGTTGACCCGAGTGGCCGAGGCGTTACTTCGAGCTTTGGCGCGGTGACGGCGGGGGAGCGGCATGGCCGGAAAACGGGTGGTGGAGCGTCGCGTCGCGGGCTTCTTGCGGTGAGCGGCGGCGGCGAGCGCGCGTTGCCCGGCACATCTGCCGAAGTGTTCCGCGTCTTTCTCGGGCTCGGCCTCACCTCGTTCGGCGGGCCGGTGGCGCATCTGGGCTATTTCCGCGAGGCCTTCGTCGCCCGGCACAAATGGCTGAGCGACCGGGCCTACGCCGATCTCGTCGCACTCTGCCAGTTCCTGCCCGGCCCCGCCTCGAGCCAGGTCGGCATGGCGATCGGGCTGATGCGTGCCGGCTACCCCGGCATGCTCGCCGCTTGGCTCGCCTTCACCCTGCCATCGGCGATCCTGCTCGTGCTCTTCGCCTATGCTGCTGGCAGCCTCGAGTCGATTGCGGGCACTGGCTGGATCCAGGGGCTCAAGGCCGCCGCCGTGGCGGTCGTGGCGCATGCGGTGCTCGGCATGGCCAAGAGCCTGACGCCTGACCGTGAGCGCGCGACGATCGCGGTTGCCGCGATGATCGGCGCCATGCTGATACCGACGGCACTCGGCCAGGTGGCGATGATCGCGCTGGGCGCTTTGATCGGCCTCGCCTGGCTCCGGCCCGCGGTCGACCCTGCCGTCGAGGACGAGACGCTGGGTCATGCCGTCGGGCGCCGAACCGCGGTGATCGCACTCGTCGTCTTCGCTTCCCTGCTCGTCCTCCTGCCGCTGGTCGCCAGCGAGAGCGGCGTCTTGCGGCTGATCGACGGCTTCTACCGCGCCGGTGCGCTGGTGTTCGGCGGCGGGCATGTCGTCCTGCCGCTGCTGCAGGCCGAGTTCGTCGACGGCGGACTCGTCGGTCGCGAGGCCTTTCTTGCCGGCTACGGTGCGGCCCAGGCAGTGCCCGGTCCGCTCTTCACCTTCGCGGCCTATCTCGGTGCGGTGATGCAGACGCCGCCGACGGGCCTCTTAGGCGCAACGCTGGCGCTTCTGGCCATCTTCCTGCCGTCGGCGCTGTTGATCATCGGCGGGCTGCCGTTCTGGGACCTGCTTCGCTCGGCACCGCTGGCACGCCGTGCGCTGAGCGGGGTCAATGCTGCGGTCGTTGGCTTGTTGGCTGCAGCACTCTATGATCCCGTCTTCAGTGCCGGCGTCACCTCGGCCATGGCCATGGCGATCGCCGCTGCCGCCTTCGTCGCTCTTGCGGCCTGGCAGCTACCGGCCTGGGCTGTGGTGATCGGTGCCGGACTTGCCGGTTTCGTCGTGCTCTGAGCAGACGCGACCCCTTGCCGGCTTGCCGCAAGGCCACGCCGAACGATCTTGCAAGGGTAGGGCGTCGGACGGCATAAATGCTGGCGGACGCCGCTACCCCGCCAAACGGAGGAGGACGACTTGCCACGCGAGGGCTCAGTTATCGACGCCGAGGATCAGCTGGAGCTGCCGGCGCATCCAGATCGGCAACTCGACGTGCGCGAGACGTTCGGCATCGATGCCGAGCTGCGCGTCATGGGCTTTGCCCAGCGCACCGACTACGTGCCGGAGATCGACCCCACCTACCAGTTCGACCGGCCGACCACGCTCGCCATCCTCGCCGGCTTCACCCACAATCGGCGGGTGATGATCCAGGGCTATCACGGCACCGGCAAGTCGACCCATATCGAGCAGGTCGCTGCCCGGCTGAACTGGCCCTGCGTGCGGGTCAATCTCGACAGCCACATCAGCCGCATCGATTTGATCGGCAAGGATGCGATCGTGCTGCGCCAGGGCCAGCAGGTGACCGAGTACCGCGAAGGTATCCTGCCCTGGTCGCTGCAGCACCCCGTCGCACTGGTCTTCGACGAGTACGATGCCGGCCGCCCGGACGTCATGTTCGTCATCCAGCGCGTGCTCGAGGCGCAGGGCCGGATGACGCTGCTCGACCAGAACAAGATCCTCCGCCCGCATCCGTCCTTCCGGCTGTTCGCGACGGCGAACACGGTCGGGCTCGGCGACACCTCGGGGCTCTACCACGGCACCCAGCAGATCAATCAGGGTCAGATGGATCGCTGGAGCGTCGTCGTTCAGCTCAACTACCTGCCGCATGACGACGAATGCCGGATCATCCTCGCCAAGTGCCCGCGCTACGACACGGCTGAAGGGCGCAAGACCATTGCGTCCATGGTGCGTCTCGCCGACCTGACCAGGGCGGGCTTCATCGCCGGTGACATCTCCACCGTCATGTCGCCGCGGACGGTGCTCACCTGGGCCGAGAACACCGAAATCTTCGGCGATGTCGGCTTCGCGTTCCGGGTCACCTTCCTCAACAAGTGCGACGAGGCCGAGCGCGCGACCATCGCCGAGTACTACCAGCGCTGCTTCGGCAAGGAGCTGCCGGAGTCCGCGGCCAATCTGATGGTCGCCTGACGCGGGCCGGTCTCGAGCAGGGCAGCAAAGGTGATGGCGCGTTGAAGGATCGTCTGGACGCTTTCGAGCGGGCGCTCGGGGCCACCGCGCGGGCCATTGCCGAGGACCCGAAGCTCGAGTTCGCCCTTCGCTCGGGCAACCGTCGTGGGCCCGCTGGCACCGCCGAGGTGGTTCGGGTCGCGCCGCCGCGTCAGGACATGCCGACAGGCGAGATCGCCAGGGTGCGCGGCGAGGCCGACAGCCAGGCGCTGCGCCGGCGCTATCACGACGGCACGCTGCATCGCCGGATGGTGCCGGACGGCGAGGTCGCCGGCCTCTTGTTCGAGGGCCTCGAGCAGCTGCGCGTCGAGCTGGTTGGTGGACGCGACATGGCCGGCGTGCGCTCGAACCTGGAGGAGCTGTTTCGACGCCGCACGTCGGAGCCCGGCGAAAGCGAGGCGGCGCCGGGCCAGGATGCCAGCGTCGCCGAGATCGTCGAGCTCTACATGCGCGAGCGGCTGCAGGGCTACCGGCTGAGCCAGGCGCAGGCGGTGCAGCTCGACGCCTGGCGCGACTGGCTCGATGGCAAGGTCGAGGACGCGCTGCCCGAGCTCGATGCCATGGCCAGTGACCAGGACGCCTTCGCGCGTCGCGTCCGCGAGCTGATGACCGATCTCGGGCTCAGCGAAGCGCTCTCTGAGCAGCCGGAGCCGGACTCGGCCGACGACGAGAGCGAGGACGCGGAGAGCGAGGACGGGCCGAGCGAGCCCTCGACCGGCGAGGACGACGAGGCCGGCGACGAGCCGCAGCGTGCCGACGCCCAGGAAAGCTCGGCCGAGGACAGCTCCGAGGAGGAGATGGCCGCCGAGGAGGCGTCGCGCAGCGACGACGAGATGCAGGACGGTGCCGAGGAGGACGCCGGCGAGGACCCGCGCACCAACCAGCCCAAGGACCTGCCGCCAGGCGCCGATCAGCTGGCGTATCGCGTGTTCACCACGCAGTTCGACGAGGTGGTGGGCGTGAGCGACCTCTGCGGCAATGCCGAGCTCACCCGGCTGCGCGCCCAGCTCGATGCCAATCTCTCCCGCTTCGAGGGGATGATCGGGCGCATCGCCAATCGGCTGCAGCGCAAGCTCATGGCGCAACAGCAGCGGAGCTGGGATTTCGACCTCGACGAAGGCATCCTGGACGCTGCGCGCCTGACCCGGATCATCATCAACCCGACCGTGCCGCTCTCCTACAAGATGGAGAAGGAGACCGAGTTCCGCGACACGGTCGTGACCCTGCTGATCGACAATTCCGGCTCGATGCGCGGCCGACCGATCGCCGTTGCCGCAATGACCGCCGACATTCTCGCCCGCACGCTGGAGCGCTGCGGCGTCAAGGTCGAGATCCTGGGATTCACGACGCGTGCCTGGAAAGGCGGACAATCGCGGGAGTCCTGGCTGCGCGCCGGCAAGCCTGCCGGTCCCGGCCGACTGAACGATCTGCGCCACATCGTCTACAAGCCCGCCGACGCGCCCTGGCGGCGCTCCAGGCCCAATCTCGGGCTGATGCTGCGCGAGGGCCTGCTGAAGGAGAACATCGACGGCGAGGCGATCTCTGTGGGCGCATAACCGCCTGCTCGGCCGCGCCGAGCAGCGCCGCATCCTCATGGTCATCTCCGATGGTGCGCCGGTCGACGACAGCACGCTCTCGGCCAATCCCGGCAACTACCTCGAGAAGCATCTGCGCGAGGTGATCGACTGGATCGAGACCCGCTCGGAGGTGGAGTTGCTGGCGATCGGCATCGGCCACGACGTCACCCGCTACTACCGGCGCGCCGTCACCATCTCCGATCCGGAGCAGCTCGGCGGCACCGTTCTGGGGCAGCTGTCCAGCCTGTTCGACACCGACCGCCGAAGAGCAGCCTGACCAATGGGCCGCCTGGCTTTCAGGGCTGTGACGCGTCGTTTTTCGGGGGGCTGCAGGGAGCATGGGCGAAACTGACGCAACACCCGTTGCTGTCGAGGTCTGTCGCGGTGATCGCGTTGAAAGCCGTCACCGGGTCGCCGTGGTGATCGCCGATGCCGCGGGTGGCATCAAGATGGCGCGCGGCGATCCCACCCTTCGTGTCTTTCCCCGCTCGGCGGTGAAGCCCATCCAGGCGATCCCGCTGATCGAAAGCGGTGCCGCCGATGCGCTGCAGCTCGATGCGATCGAGCTGGCGCTGGCCTGCGCCTCGCACGGCGGCGAGCCGGGCCATACCGAGGTCGTGACCGCTTGGCTCGGCCGGCTGGGCCTCGGGCCCGACGACCTCGCCTGCGGGCCGCAGCTGCCATCGCACAAGCCCACGTCCGCCGCGATGCAGCGGCGCGGTGATACGCCGACCCGGGTGCACAACAACTGCTCCGGCAAGCACTCGGGCATGCTGAGCACGGCCGTCCATCTGGGCGAGCCCGTGGCCGGCTACGAGCGTCCCGAGCATCCGGTCCAGATGCGCATTCGTGACGTGCTCGAAGCCATGGCCGGCGAGACGATGCCCGAGCCGCCCGGCATCGACGGCTGCGGCATCCCCGCCTGGACCGTCTCGCTCGAAGGCCTGGCGCGGATGGCTGCCCGCTTTGCCGATCCGTCCGATCTGGAGCCAGCGCGGCGCGCCGCGATCCACCGTCTCGGTGCGGCGATGCGGGCTGAGCCCTGGTATGTCGCGGGCACCGGCCGGCTGTGCACGGCGTTGATGCAGGCTGCCCCGTCGGTGCTCGCCAAGACCGGAGCGGAAGGCGTGTTCTGGGCGGCCTTGCCCGAGCGCGGGCTCGGCATCGGGCTCAAGGCCGAGGATGGCGCCACCCGTGCTGCCGAGACAGCACTGATCGCCACGCTTGTCGCCCTCGAGGCGCTGGACGACCAGGCGCTGGCAGCGCTTGCCGATTTCGCCCGGCCCAAGTTGCGCAACCGTGCCGGCGATGTGGTGGGCGAGATCCGCCCGGCAGCCGGCTGGCCGGCAAGCCGTTCGTGACGGTCTGACTGGCCAGATGATTCGCATTGGCATCGACGAAGTCGGTCGCGGGCCCCTGGCCGGGCCGGTTCTGGCGGCTGCCGTGCATCTGCCCGAACCGATCGAGGGGATCACCGATTCGAAGAAGCTCACACAGCCGCGCCGCGAGATGCTGGCGCTGCTCATCCGCGAGCGCGCAATCTGGGCCCTGGGCGCCGCGTCGGTGGCCGAGATCGATCGGCTGAACATCCTGGCCGCCAGCCATCTCGCGATGCGCCGGGCCTTTGCCCGCTTGCGGTCGCAGATCGGCGCACAGCGCCTCGAGGTCCTGGTCGACGGTCACCTCGATCCGCAACTCGGGCAGAAGGTGCAGTGCATCGTCAGGGGTGATGCGCTGATTGCCGAGATCGGTGCGGCCTCGATCATCGCCAAGGTCGCCCGCGACCGGTTGCTCGCTCGGCTGGGTGCCCGGCATCCTGCTTATGGCTTCGAGCGGCATGCCGGCTACCCGACCGCGATGCATCGAGCCGCACTTGTCCGACAGGGTGCTTGCGCGCACCACCGCCGGAGCTTCGCGCCGGTCCGCGCGGCGCTGGCGTCGGCGGCAGCGAGCGCCACCCTGGCTCAATAGCCGAGCATCGCCGTCCAAAAGGCGTCGCGCGCCATGAAGCTCTCCGCCGAATCGTTGGGATAGACCGCGAGGTAGAGAAAGGCGAAGCCCGGCAGGGTCGTCATCTCCGTCTGCAGGCTGGCGAAGCCGCCCTCGCGCACCCAGTCGACCGCCGCGTCTTGATGCTCGGTTTCCCGCGACAGCAGCAGCACCAGCGCATGATGCGGGCAATCGGCCCTGCCGCTCTCCTCGAGCAGGATCAGCACCGATGTCATCACGGCACTGCACATGGTGGTGTATTCGAGGATCGCGTGGCTGGTCGCCAGCGTGTAGGGCTGGCGGTTGATGACGGCCGTGATCTCGTCGTTGGAGAGCAGCCGCCGTGCCTCGCCCCAGATGAAGTCGTCCATCAGCCGAACCCGATCGGACCACGGCAGGAATTGCAGCCGCGTCGAGAGCCGCCGCGCATAGCCGGCAGCGGCGCGCCAGCCGTTCGGCACCTGGTCCTTGAGAAACGCCTCGCACGTCAATGCCGGCCTCACCATCTGGCTCGGCCCCTGATCACGTTTCCCGATCGCGCTCTTGGCGATACCGGCATGCCTGCCTGCTGCCGCGCGCCACATGACCCTTGCCCGACCGCCTGGATCGACCTCATGACTGCCCCTTTTCGCTCCGGAGCCGCCGCCTCGGCCCCGCATGCCCTGGATGCCGTCCCCACGGCATCGTGTCGCTCGTGCGAACCTGCTCGGCGCAGTTCCGCTGCCGCCGAGGACCGACGCTGCTCGACCGGCGCCGGTTCCTCGTCGATACTGGCGCTCATGACGATGTCTGAGAGCGCTTGTTGTCCCGATTACCGATGATAGAAAATACGAGGATCATGGCAACAAGAATTTCAACCATAGGTTGCTGATGCCGGTATCTGAGAGAACCCGGTCGGGAAGCCCCGCGGCGGCAGCTGCGACGCTGCCGGGCGACCGGGTGAGTCCGATGATTGCCCAGTACCAGGCGACCAAGGCGGCCCATCCGGGCTCGCTGCTGTTCTTCCGCATGGGCGATTTCTACGAGCTGTTCTTCGCCGACGCCGAGGCTGCCGCCCCGGCTCTTGACATTGCGCTCACCAAGCGCGGCCAGCATGCCGGCCAGGACATTCCGATGTGCGGCGTGCCGGTGCATTCGGCGGAGACCTATCTCGAGCGATTGATCAAGGCGGGCTTCAAGGTCGCCATCTGCGAGCAGGTCGAGGACCCGGCCGAAGCCAAGAAGCGCGGCGCGAAGAGCGTCGTCAAACGCGAGGTGGTGCGCATCGTCACGCCGGGCACGCTCACCGAGGAGAGCTTGCTCGACGCCAAGCGCAACAACTACCTGGCTGCCATCGCTCGGATCGGTGGCGATGGCGATGCGCGCCACGCCTGCGCCTGGGTCGACATCACCACCGGTGCCTTTCGCACCGAGGCGGCAGGACCTGGGCGATCTGGCCCCCCTCCTCGCGAGGCTCGAGCCGGGTGAAGTCCTGGTCGGCCGCAATCTCGCCGAAGATACCGAGCTCGGCCGGTCGCTCGCCGCTTGGCGCTCCCGCTTCACCGTGCTCGAGCAGCCGGCCTTCGACAGCCTCGCCGCCGGCGACCGGCTGATGCGGCAGTTCGGCGTCAAGACACTGGATGGCTTCGGCCGCTTCGAGCGGGTCGAGATCGCGGCTGCCGGCGCCATCCTCGATTATCTGGCGCAAACGCAAAAAGGCCTGTTGCCGCGCCTCGACCGGCCGCAGCGTATCGAGCCCGAGACCTGCCTGCGCATCGATCCGGCGACCCGGCGCAATCTGGAGCTGCTCGCCAGCCTCGAAGGTCGCCGCCAGGGCTCGCTGCTCGCCACCATCGACCGCACGCTCACCGGGGCCGGTGCCCGGCTGCTGGCCGAGCGCCTGGCGGCACCGCTCGCCAGCCTGCCGCCGATCCAGGCCCGGCTCGCCGAGGTCCAAGGCTTCACCACTGATGCAGCGGCCCGCGATGGCTGCCGCGAGCGGCTCAAGGGCGTGCCCGATATCGCCCGTGCCCTCTCACGACTCGTGCTCGGCCGTGGCGGCCCGCGCGATCTGCGTGCCCTTGCGAGCGGGCTCGCGGCCGCGCGGACCCTGCAGGCAGGGTTGGAGCGACGCGAGCCGGCGCTGGCGGGGTTGGCGGCGCGGATCGCCGATACCGGCGCTCTCGTCGATCGGCTCGACACGCTGCTCGAGGCTTCGCCACCACATCTGGCACGTGACGGTGGGTTTATCTGCGCTGGGGCGATGCCCGAGCTCGACGAGCTCAGGGCGCTCCGCGATCAGGGCCGCCGGCACATCGCAGCACTCGAGACACGTTATCGGGACGAGACCGGCATCCCGTCCTTGAAGATCCGCCACAACAACATGCTGGGCTTCTTCATCGAGGTGACCGCGACCCACGCCAAGAAGGTGCCGGCTGCGTTCCGCCAGCGGCAGGGCATGGTCAATGCCAGCCGGTTCGGCACCGATGCCTTGTCCGAGCTGGAGCAGAAGCTCAGCAGCGCTGCCGATCAGGCGCTGCAGCTCGAGCTCGAGCTGTTCGAGAGCTTGCGCGGCGAGGTGCTGGAAGCGGGCGACGCCATCGCCGCCACCGCCCAGGCGCTGGCCGAGATCGACGTGGCAACGGCCCTGGCGGTGCTCGCCGTCGAGGCCGACTGGGTAGCACCGGTGCTCACTGACGGGCTCGACTTCGCCATCCAGGGGGCCCGGCATCCGGTGGTCGAGGCGGCGCTGGCGGCAGAGCGGCAGCGCTTCGTCGCCAATGATTGCCGGCTCGAGGAAGCGGAGCGCCTGTGGCTGCTCACCGGCCCAAACATGGCTGGCAAGAGCACTTTTTTGCGGCAGAACGCGGTCATCGTCGTTCTGGCGCAGATGGGCAGCTTCGTCCCGGCCAAGGCTGCCCGGCTCGGCCTCGTCGACAAGCTTTTCAGCCGGGTTGGCGCCGCTGACGATCTGGCGCGCGGCCAATCCACCTTCATGGTCGAGATGGTCGAGACCGCGACCATCTTGAACCAGGCCACCGACCGTAGCTTCGTCATCCTCGACGAGATCGGCCGCGGCACCGCGACCTATGACGGCCTCTCGCTCGCCTGGGCCGTGGTCGAGCACCTGCACGAGGTCAACCATTGCCGCGGCCTCTTCGCTACACACTATCATGAGCTGACCGCCCTCTCGGCCACGCTCGACGCGCTCGGCGCCTATACCGTCCGGGTCAAGGAATGGCAGGGCGATGTGGTCTTCCTGCACGAGGTCGTGGCCGGCACGGCGGACCGATCTTACGGCCTGCACGTGGCCAGGCTCGCCGGCTTGCCGGTGGCCGTCCTCGAACGAGCGCAGGCCGTGCTGGAGAAGCTGGAGGCCGGGGAGGCCAGGGCGGCACCCGCCGAGATCGCCGACGACCTGCCTCTGTTTCGCGCCGCGAGCCGGCCGCAGAGCGCACGACCGGCGAGCGTTCCCACCCATCTGACAACGCTTGCCGAGCGGCTGGACCTGGTGCATCCAGATGACCTCTCGCCACGCGCCGCCTTGGAGTTGCTCTATGAGCTCAAGCGGATCGTCGATACTGGCTAAGCGGCCGCAGTGCCGCCGGTCTGCAAAGGTCTATTGGGTCTTGCGCAGCACCGTGCTGCCCCTCGTGCTCGCTGTGCTGGCGCTTGCGGCCTCACCTTCGGTCAGTGCCGATGAGGCAGCATTCGACCAGACGATCCGCAGACTCGCCGGCGCTTGCGCGCGGGATGCGTCCAGCGTTTGCGCCGAGCGCTTCTTCGACCTCGCAGACGCCAACGCGGACGGCGTCGCGGACCAGGCTGAGATCGAGCGGCTGAACGCTGACATGCGCGTTTGGACCGCTGCCAACGCGCAATCTCTCGATCCTATCGACCTTCGCGCGCTGCAGCTGGGCTTCGTGCTCGTCGACACGATCGGCATCGGCAACGGCATGTATCTTTATGACGAGGACGGCGATGGCGCCTTGAGCCTCGAGGAGGCCTCGGCCGACTTCAATCTCGACGACCGCCCCCTGCCGCAGCTCGTCCAGCAGCGCGAGCTGGTCGACTGGCCATCCGTCCGCCGCCGCTTCGGCGCCACCGCCATGGTCTTCGACTATCTCGACATCCGTTAGGCCGCGGCACCGATCATCGAACAGCTGTCATCGAGCCTGGTCGTTGGCACTGCACCGCACGCGCTCGACCATGTCGCTCCCTAGCGGCATCACCGAGTGATCGCCGAACCCGTCCGCCTGGCCCGCGGGCGACGCGGCGCTCATGCCGACACTTGGCGAGCAGTGTTGCTCGATCCGCGTCCCAAGAGCTGCAAGGCCCCAACCGGCCAACACCCGAAGCTAGAAGCAGCGCGAAGCTAAAGGCGGCCGGGAGCTGAGAGCGACCTTTGGCCGCTCAAGCCGGCCGCACCGGGCGGATCGCCTCACCAGCCCAAGCGGCTGCCTAGCTCTCCGCGCGCGCCGGGATTACGAGCTTGGCCTCGCCGATCATGACGTCGTGGCCGGTGACCCGGCAAACGGTGTCCAGGGTCACGCGCCGCTTCTCCTGCTCGATCTCCCTGACCGTGACGACGGCACGCACCGTCTCGCCGGCACGAACCGGGGCCAGGAACTTCATCGTCTGCGAGAGATAGACACAGCCGGCGCCGGGCAGCTTGGTGCCGAGCGCCGTCGAGATGAGGCTGGCGGTGAGCATGCCATGCGCGATCCGTCCCTTGAACGGCGTGGCGCCAGCGAACTCCTCGTTGAGGTGGACGGGATTGGTATCGCCCGAGACGCCGGCGAACATGAGAATATCCGCGTCGGTGATCGTCTTCGCGAACGAAGCGCTCATCCCGATCTCCAGGTCTTCGAGCGCATAGCCGTAGTCGGACATCGAGCAGCTCCTTGTTGCGGTCCGTTGGACTCCGACCCCGACATGCCGCGCCCCCGGAGCCGACGGCGCTCACGTTGCCGGGTCGTCATTCCAGCGTTAGTGCACCGCAGCATGCCTTTGACGCCGCGCAGCATCAAGGGACAAACCGCCGCTAGGCCGATCGTGATTAGATCATAGCTTGCTAAAGAAAGCGTTGACGACACCTCGGTAGCTCCGCAGATCAGACGCTGAGCGAAGAAGCGGGATTCGGTGGTGAAGCCCAGAGGAGAAGCGATGCAGGCGCTCGAGGCGATCTTAACGCGGGTGACGGTCCCGCCGGTGAAAATGGCCGAGCCAGCGCCTGACGATGCGGCGCTGAGCCGCATGCTGGAGGCCGCTGCTGCCGCCCCGGATCACGGCAAATTGTGCCCCTGGCGCTTCCTCGTCATCCGTGGCGCCGGGCGCGAGCACCTGGGCGAACTCTTCGTCCAGGGCCTGCTGGTGGAGCGACCGGAGACGAGTGCTGCCGAGATCGAGAAGCAGCGACGCGCACCGTGCAGGGCGCCGCTGATCGTTGTCGGAATTGCCCGGCTCGATCCTCTTCATCCCAAGATCCCGGCCTGGGAGCAGCAGGCCTCGGCGGCGTGTGCGGTGCACAATCTGCTGCTCGCGGCTCACGCGATGGGCTTTGCCGGCAAATGGGCGACCGGTGGCAATGCCGCATCCAGCACTGTTCGAGACGGCCTCGGCCTTGCTGCCGACGAGAGCATCATCGGCCTGCTCTATCTCGGCACGGCTGTGGAGCCGCAGCCCGTTCCATCCCGGCCGACGCCGGCCGCAATCGCCCGAGCCTGGCCATGATCGGTCGCGGGCTCGCGCTCATCGGGCTCTGCCTCGGGCTTGCCGCTTGCGAGACGGGCCCGACACCAGAGGAGATCCAGGCGTTCGAGCAGGCGGTCTGCGACGAGGCCGGCTTCGAGCAGGGCAGCGATGCCTTTCGCCTCTGCCTGCAGATGCAGATGACCAATCGCCGGATCGAGGCGCTCGAACGTCGGCTGACCTTCATCGAGCTCGACGTGCGCACCGGCGTCGGTCTTTACGGTCGATGCAACAACCGCGGCTGCTGAAACGAGCTCGGGCGCGTTCGGTGTCGCAGGCTAGATGGCCTGGAGAAGGCGCCGCAGGATTGCTGCCGAGCCCGCCGCCACCTCCTCGACGAAGCGGCCGAAATCGCTCGCCGATTCGGCGCCTGCCAGATCGGAGAGCGCGCGAATGACCAGATGCGGAATGGCGAAGGCCTCGGCCACCTGCCCGACGGCACCGCCTTCCATCTCGATCGCCTTGCCACCGAGCTCGGCGAACAACCGCTCGCGCGTGGCCTCGCAGTTCAAGAACTGATCGCCGGTGAGGATGGTGCCGAAGGTGATCGACGGTGTGCGCTCCTGGCCACCGGCAGCCGCAGCGGAAAGTGGCGGCAGCGTGAAGCCCTCGAGGCGGCCTCGAACCCGCGCCAGCAGCTCGGCCGGCGGGCGGTAACCCAGCTGGTCGGTCGGGTTGAAGAACGGAATATGGCCGGCTTGGTAGGTGTGGATGCGCTCCGCCTGCAGGATTCCCGCATCATGCTGCAGCGTCCGCTCGCCGATCACCACATCGCCGACGCCGAGCGCCGGATCGAGGCCGCCGGCGACGCCCGAGAAGAGGAGGCAGCGGCAGGCGAACCGATCGGCGAGCAGCGTCGCTGTGACGGCCGCGTTGACCTTGCCGACCCCGCCGCCGGCGAGCACCACGTCATGACCGTCGAGCCCGCCTCGCTGGAAGACGAGCTGCCCGTGCGTCTCTGTCGCCGGCGCCGGGATGGCCGATGCGAGATGCTCCAGCTCCTGCGGAATGGCGCAGATAATGCCGATGGTCACGGGTCGCCTCCTCTCGCTCGATCGCGGGCCGCGGGCGGTGCTGCCCTGGCGCTGGCAGTCTGCTACCCTCACGCGCGAGCAGCCGGTAACCGAAGGAGCCCGCCCGTGCAACGTGCCATTGCAGGCCTCGACCACCTGATCATTGGCGTCCACGACCTCGAGGCGGCCCGTGGCCAATGGGGCCGCCTGGGCTTCAACTCGACGCCGCGGGGCCGTCATGTGGGCTGGGCCACCGCCAATTATTGCGTCATGTTCGAGCGCGATTACCTGGAGTTGCTGGGCATCGTCGACCCGAACGCCTTCAGCAACGGCCTCGACGAACGTCTGGCCGAGAACGGGCAGGGGCTGCTCGGCATGGCGCTCGCCAGCGCCGATCCGGCCGCCACCGCAGCCGCGTGGCAGGCCGCGGGGCTGACCTCGGCAGCTGCCCGGCCGCTCACCCGCCTCTTGGAGAGCGAGACGCCGCCGCTCGAGCTCGGCTTCACCAATGTCACGATCGACGCTGCCGAAAGTGCCGGGATCAACGTCTTCGCCTGTCATCATTTGACCCCGGAGCCGATGCGTCGGCCGGCCTGGCTGCGCCACCCGAACGGGGCCGTCGGCGTTGCCGGGGTCACCATCATCGCCGACGATGTCGAGCCGTTGGCGCGGCTCGCCGAGCAGCTGGTGGGCAGTGCTGCCGTCACCCGAACCGACCGGATCCGGACGGTCCAGACCGGCGGTGCGCCGATCCTGCTGGCGACGCCGGACGATGCCGGCCTGCTGCATCCGGCCTTCGATCTGCCGACGAGCGCCCCGAAGCCGCGCCTGGCGGTGCTCGAGATCGCGGTCGCGGATACAACGGTCACAGCGCGCTTTCTGGCGCAGCAGCAGGTGCCGTTCGTCGCTGAGAAGAGTGACGCCTTGCTGGTCCAGCCGGCCGACGCAACCGGTGTGCACCTCGCCTTCAGCCAGAGCTGAGCCTCAACGCCGGCCTTTGGCGGGATAGGCCCAGCCCATCGCCATGCCGCTATCCAGCCTGAGCGTGGTGCCGGTCATCGAGGGCGAGCGGACGATCAGCTCCAAGGCCTGGGCGATCTCTGCAAGGCCGGTCGAGCGGCCGAGCGGTGTCGCCTCGACCAGGGCGTCGAACCGTGCAGCGCTCATGGCCGGAGCCGCCAGCACTTGGCCCAGGGCCAGCGCATTGACCCTGATCCTCGGTGCCAGCTGCCGCGCCAGGACTGCCGTCGCCATGTCGAGCCCGGCCTTGCTCACCGAGTAGCTCAGATAGCTGGCGGTGGGATTGGCCGTGCGCTGGTCGCCGAGCGTGACGATGAGGCCCGGGCGATCCGTCGGCAGGGCTGCCACATAAGCCTGGGCGATGAGCAATGGTGCTTCGAGATTGACCGCGAGCTGGTGGCGCAGCCGTGCTGCGTCGAGCGTCTCGAGCTGATCGGCCATGAACGTGGCGGCGTTGCTGACCAGCACGCCTACGGGCTGGCCCAGCGCCGAAGCTGCCCGACCGACGAGTGCGCCAGCCGCAGACCCATCGGCGAGATCGGCCTCGACCACCACCGCGTGACCGCCTTCCTCGATGATCTCATGGGCCAGCGCTGCCGCGGCCTCGGTGGAGCGTCGGCAATGGATCGCCACGGCAAAGCCGAGCCTCGCCATGGTCAGCGCCAGGGTCCGCCCGACCCGCACAGCACCCCCGGTGACCAGCGCCGTCGGCAGCAGCTCGGCTGGCATCTCGGCCTCGGCCTCCCTATCTCTCATGGTCGTCCATCATGTCCCAACCGATCCCGATCGCTGCAGCGACGGCGGAGTACCCAGGTGAATTTGATCCTCAGTGCTGTGGCACTCTACGGCATCTATGTCGGTGCGTTGTACGTCTTGCAGGACAAGCTCGTGTACCGGCGTGACCTTGCAGCCGAGCCCAACTATCCGCTGCCCGAGGGCAACGAGCGGCTGGAGCTGCGCACCGCGGACGGCGAGACCATCGTCGGCAATCTGGTGCGCGCCCGCCGGCCGAGCCGCGGCCTTGTCATCGGGTTCTCGGGCAATGGCTGGAACGCCGACGACTGCACGACCTTCATCGCCCATCGCCTCGACGATGTCGACGTCGTCGTCTTCCACTTTCGCGGCTACGCGCCATCCAGCGGCACGCCGACCGAGCAGGCGCTGTTCGCCGATGCGCTGCAGATTTACGACACGATGGTCAAGGGCATGGCGCCGGAGCGCGTCTACACCTTCGGCTTCAGCCTCGGCTCCGGCGTCGCGGCCTATCTCGCTGCCAACCGGCCGATCGCCGGTCAGCTGCTGGTGACACCTTTCGACTCGATCGAGGCCATCGCCAAGAAACGCTATGTCGGCGTGCCGGTCCGCTATTTGATCAAGAACCCGTTCCGCAGCATCGAGCATTTGCGCGACAAGCCTGTGCCGACCGCGGTGATTCTCGCCTCGAACGACCGGATCGTGCCGGCCGAGCGCTCGGCGGAGCTGATCGAATCGCTGGTCGACCCGGTGTTGGTCGAGACGATCCCCGACAGCACCCATGTCAGCGTTTACGACATGGTGGAGATCGATCACCTGTTGCGGCGGTCCTTGGATGCGCTCGAGGCGCGGGCGCTGGAGCAGACGGCCGCGCCCGCCGCTGCCCTGGCCAATGGTTGAAGGGGACCGATAGCGGAAATCGGCAGGCGGATAAACGGCGGGCGGCCAAGCTGCAGGCAGCAGTACGGGGCTGGCCGCGCCGGGCTCAGGGCACCATCTGTTTAGATGGTGGAACCAACTATGAGGCCCTCGCCATGCGACCGCTCATCGCCGGATTGGTGCTCCTCCTGGCCGCTCTTGGCCAAACATCGCAAGCCGGACAGGACGATCCGCGGCTCGATGAGTTGTTCTCGAGCCTGAACGAAGCAGCGACTCCGGAGACCGCGGCCGACATCGAGGCGGAGATCTGGTCGATCTGGCACGAGATCGACGACAGCTCCAGCGCCCGGCTGCTCCGGCAGGGCAGCGATGCGATGGCGAAGCGGGTCTTTCCGATCGCGATCATCAGCTTCAACCGGTTGATCGCGCGCTCGCCGGATTTCGCTGAAGCCTGGAATCGGCGGGCGACGCTCCACTATTTAATGGGCAATGACGCGGCGTCGATCAGGGACATCGAGAAGACCCTGGCGCTCGAGCCCCGGCATTTCGGCGCGCTCTCCGGCCTCGGCCTGATCATGATGCGCAACCGGCGACCGGCGGTGGCGTTGCGCAGCTTCGAGGCGGCGCTCGAGGTGCACCCGCATCTGCCGGCCGCTCGGGCGCACCTGGAGCCACTGCGCGAGCTTCTCGAGGGCGAGCCCACCTGACACCATCGGCGCTGGCTGGCGTCGGCGTGTTGACATCCGCGCAACCGCCGCGCTGAACCCTGCTTGCGCCTGCGCCGACCCTGGGTAGGATCGGCGTCTCGTCTTGGCGGAGCATATCGAGCGTGGCAGGTTGGCTTAAAACGGCGCGGCAGGCGGATACCGGCCTCCTGTTCTGCGGCGGCGACTGGCGTTTGCCCGAGCTGGCGGCGCTCGACCGCGCCTTGCTCGAGGGGCTTGCCCGCATCGGCGAGGGGGCGCCGCGTCAGGTCCGCCTCGTCCTCGAGCGGCTGCAGTCGATGGACACCGCCGGCGGCTGGCTGATCATACGCACCATTCGCGTCCTCGAGGAGCGGGGTATCGGCGTCGAGCTGGTCGGTGCCCAGCCGGCGCACCGCGAGCTGCTCGACCGCATCAGCAGCATCAAGCCGCAGCCGTGCCGCGCCCAGCCCCTTGGCCACCCGGTCCGGCGGCTGGTCGAGTCGCTCGGCCAGACGACCGTCGAGCTGATCCAGGGCTGCGGCTGCTTTCTGTCGTTCTCGGGTGCCGTCACCCTGGCGTTCCTGCGCCAACTGGTGATGCCGTGGCGGCTGCGGTTCTCGGCCGTGGCCCACCACATCGAGCAGACCGGCGTCAAGGCGGTGCCCATCGTGGCGCTCATGGCTTTTTTGATCGGGGTCGTGCTCGCCTATCAAGGCGCCGATCAGCTGCGCCAGTTCGGCGCCGAGCTCTTCACCGTCAACCTGCTGGCCGTCGCCACACTGCGCGAGCTCGGCGTGATGCTGACGGCGATCATGGTGGCCGGCCGCTCCGGCAGTGCCTTCACGGCGCAGATCGGCACGATGAAGGTCAACCAGGAGCTCGATGCCATGGAGGTCATCGGCCTCGACCGGCTCGACGTGCTGGTCACGCCGCGCATCCTGGCGCTGGTCATAGCACTCCCTTTGCTCACCTTCCTCGCCAACATCATGGCGCTGGTCGGCGGCGGCATCGTCGTCGTCTTCGCCCTCGACATTCCGCTCGTGCTCTTCCTGCGCCAGCTGCAGTCGGCCGTTGGCGTCGATCTCTTCGTCGCCGGGATGATCAAGGCGCCGGTCTTCGCCGTTCTGATCGCCGCGGTCGGCTGCTACATGGGCCTCCAGGTGAAGGGCGATGCGGCAAGCGTCGGTGAGCGCACCACGCAATCGGTCGTCGTCGGCATCTTCCTCGTCATCATCGTCAATGCCGCATTCTCGATCCTCTTTGCGACCTTTGGGCTCTGAGCAATGGCGCGATTTAGCCATGTCATCGAGATCGAGGGGCTGGTCACGTCATTCGGCCAGACGGTGATCCATGACGGGCTCGAGCTTCAGGTCCGACAAGGCGAGGTGCTGGCGGTGGTGGGTGGCTCCGGCACCGGGAAGTCCGTGCTGATCCGCGAGATCACCGGGTTGATGCAGCCTGCCGCCGGCCGGATTCGGCTGTTCGGCAAGGAGCTGGGCGAGCTCGACGACGCCGATCGCCAGGCGCTGCGGGCGCGCACCGGCATGCTGTTTCAGGACGGCGCTCTGTTCAGCTCGCTCACCGTGGCGCAGAACATCGCCGTGCCGCTCAAGACCTGGCACAAGCTCAGGCCGGCGCTGATCGACGAGATCGCCGGGCTCAAGCTGGCGCTGGCCGGGCTCGAGCCGAGCGCTGCCGACAAGTTCCCGTCCGAGCTCTCTGGCGGCATGCGCAAGCGCGCCGGGCTCGCCCGGGCGTTGGCGCTCGATCCCGAGATCCTCTTTCTCGACGAGCCGACCGCCGGGCTCGATCCGATCGGTGCCGCTGCCTTCGACGAGCTGATCCGCTCGCTGCAGCAGGCGCTCGGCCTCACCGTGGTGATGATCACCCACGATCTCGACAGCCTCAACCGGATTGCCGATCGCGTCATGGTGCTGGTCGACAAGCAGGCGGTAACCGGTACGCTGGCGGAGATCAGAGCCCAGCCGCACCCGTGGATCCATGACTATTTCAACGGACCGCGCGGTCGGGCGGCCGCCAACGGTGCGGATGCCCAAGTCGTCGACGCCCAAGCCGCCGCTCCGCTGGCCGCAGACACACAGACCACCGCTCCAGCCGCCGCTGGCCCGCCTGACGCCCAGCCACGGGCCAAGCCGGCCCGGCGGTCGAAGCCCAGGCGGCGGCCGGCTCCGGTCAAAGACCTCCAGGGGAAGTAATGGAAACCCGCGCCAGCCATCTCATTGTCGGCATCTTCGTGCTGCTGCTCAGCATCGGCACCGCCATATTCGGCGTCTGGCTCGCCAAGCGCGAGGTCGACACCGCCTTCACCATCTACGAGATCGCCTTCCCAGGCTCGGTCTTCGGCCTGCAGGAAGGCAGCCAGGTCGTCTATCGGGGCGTGCCCGTCGGCCGGGTCAGCGACATCGGCTTCGATCCGGGGATGCCCGACGAGGTCGTGGTCGAGGTGGAGATCGACCAGAGCACGCCGGTCACGGTCGACACCACGGCCGGGCTCATGCCGCAGGGCGTGACCGGGCTCCTGGCGGTCGAGCTCACCGGCGGAGATCCCGCTGCCGCGATGCTCGAGGCCGATGACGGGCCGCCGCGTATCGAGGGACGTGTCTCGGCGATCGAGCAGCTCTTTACCTCGACCCCGCAGCTGCTGTCGCGCGGCGTCGCCGTCATGGAGCGCGTTGCCACCGCCCTTTCCGAGGAGAACATCGCCCGGCTCGCGACCACCATGGATAATCTCGAGCAGGTAACCACGACCATCGCCGGCCGCACCGACGAGATCGACCAGCTGCTCGCCGACTCCGGCAATCTGGGCGGCGATACACGGCAAATGCTGCTTCGCCTCGCCTCGCTGCTCGAGCAGGGCGAGCGGCTGACCGGGACGCTGGCCGATGAGGTCACCGCCGTCACCGGCAGCGGTGTAGCGGCGCTCGACGAGATGGGCGCTGCTGCCAGTGCGGCCCGCAATCTCGCCTGGCGGGCCGACCGCGTGCTCGCCGACGGTGAGCAGCCCTTGCAGGATTTCGGCAATGGCGGGCTCTACGAGTTCAGCGAGATGGTCCGCGAGGTGCGCATTCTGGTCGCTGCGTTGAACCGTATCGCCACCGACTTCGAGCGCGACCCGGCAGGTTTCCTGATCGGTGGCAATCAGCGGGGGTTCACGCCGCAATGAGCCGGATGAGACACGCGCGCCGGGCCACCCTGGTCGGCGCCTCGGCCCTGGCGCTCGGCGCCTGCACGTCGTTCACGCTGACCCGCCGGCGGCCGCCGACGCTGCACCGGCTGACGCCGAAGACGACCTTCGATCCGAATCAGGATTGGCTCGGCGTGCGCGTCCTGGTCGAGCCGCCGAGCGCTGCCAGCGGGCTCAACACCGCGCGGATCGCGCTTCGCCCCGACCCTACCGGGCTCGACTACTTCGCCGATGCGCTCTGGGTCGAGGTGGTGCCGATCATGGTCCAGGTGCTGCTCGCCGAATCGCTCGATGCCAGCGGTGCCTTCGACGTCTTGAGCCCGGAATCGGTCGGGCTGCGCCCGGACTTCATCCTGCGCGCCTTCATCCGGGAGTTTCAAGCGGACTACGACGACGGCTTGAGCAACCCGCCATTGGCTACCGTCCAGCTGCAGACCCGCCTCTTGCGCATGCCGCGGCGCGAATCCATGGCGACGTTCTCGGCCAAGGAATCGGTGCGCGCCGAGGGAACCTCGCTCGATTTCATCATCACCGCGTTCGATGAGGCGCTCGGCCGGGTGCAGCGCCGGATCGTCGAATGGATGATCGAGGAGGCGACGAACGAGGCGACCGACATCTGAGTCGCAACAGGGTTGCGTCCCTATATCGATCCTATATATATCACTTCGTCATAATTGGGACGGACTCTTTATGGACGTCAAGACCCTCTGCCTCGGTGTGCTCAGCGAGGAGGACCGCAGCGGCTACGAGATCAAGCGGCGTTGCGAGGAGGTGTTCCGACATTTCTTCGTGGCCGGCTTCGGCTCGATCTACCCGGCACTCGCCGAGCTGCAGCGCGACGGCCTCGTCACCTCGCAAAGCGTCGAGCAGAAAAAGCGGCCCGACAAGAAGATCTACCGGATCACCGCCGAGGGGCGCGCCGCACTGGCGGCCGAGCTGGTCGAGACCCCGCCGCGCCACAAGGTGCGCTCGGAGTTCCTGGCGCTGATGTACTTCGCCCATTTGCTGCCGCCTGAGCGGGTGGACGCGGTGCTGGGCCAGATGATCGACCGCTTCGAGGCGACGCTGGGCGACGAGCTGGGCTTCTTCGATCGCGACGACACGGCGCCTGAGCTCACGCCGGGCCAGCAATTTGCGCTCGGCTTCGGCCGAACAGTGCTGACCGCCGCCTTGGCCTACTGCAACCGGCAGCGGCCGCAGCTCGACCGGGCGCTGCGTGGCGAGCCGGTGCTCGAGGCCGAGCCGGCCGAAGCGGGCCGCACGCCGGCGAATGACCGCGCCGCACCGCCGCCTGCCGCCCTGGCGGGAGAATAGCCATGCGCCGCTCGACCCTGATTGCGGTGCTCATCGCGCTCGCGGTCGCCGGCTGGCTGGCCTCGCCTTATCTCGGGCTCGGCGGCGGCGACACGCCCGAGACTCCGGTGGCGGAGGGACCGATCTCCGAGCCCGAGGCTCCAGCGGAGCGCCTGACGGCGGTGCGCACGCGCGTCTCCATGGCCGAGCCGATGGCCCGGCTCGTCGTGCTCAATGGCCGCACCGAGGCCGATCGCTCGGTGCTGATCGCCGCTGAAACCTCGGGACGGCTGGCCGAGCTGCTCAAGGAGAAAGGCGACCCGGTCGAGGCCGGCGAGGTCCTGGCGCGGCTCGATCACCGCGATCGCGAGGCCTCGGTGCTCGAGGCCCGAGCCAGCCTGGACCAGCGGACCATCGAGTATGAGGCGGCGCGCACCTTGGGCGAGCGCGGCTTCCAGGCCGAGACACGGGTGGCCGAGGCCAAGGCGGCGCTCGAATATGCCCGCTTCTACTTGCGCCGTGCCGAGGTCGAGCTCGACCACACCGAGATCACCGCACCCTTCAAGGGCGTGCTGGAAGAGCAGCCGGTCGAGATCGGCAGCTTCGTCGATGTCGGCGACCCGATCGCGCAGATCGTCGATCTCGACCCGATCATTGTCGCCACCGACGTGCCCGAAGCCTCGATCCACTGGATCAAGCCGGGCGATACGGCGACGCTCCGCCTCGTCGACGGCAGCCGCCACGAGGGCCGGGTGCGCTTCGTTGCCCGCCAGGCCAAGGAGCAGACCCGCACCTTCCTGGTGGAGATCGAGGTGGCCAACGCCGATCTGGCGATTCCCGCCGGCACCAGCACCGAGGTGGGGATCGTCCTCGATCCGGTTCCGGCGCATCGGGTCTCGCCCGGCATCCTGGTGCTCGATGACGACGGCGTGCTCGGCATCAAGGCGGTCGACGAGGCGTCCACCGTGACCTTCCACGCCGCCGACATCGTGCGCGCGGAGGCTGGAGCCGTCTGGCTACAGGGCCTGCCCGAGCGGCTGCGGATCATCACCGTGGGCCAGGGTTTCGTCAGCCCGGGCCAGAGTGTCGAGGCGACCGATGAGGAGGCGCTCGCCGCGCAGCTGGCGGGGTCGGCGGAGGGTTCGGGAGCGCTCCGATGAAAACCCTGATCGAGGCTGCCCTCGGCCGCACCCGGACCGTGCTGATGGTGCTCGCACTTCTCGTGGTGGCGGGGCTCACGACCTATCTGAACATCCCCAAGGAAGCCGAGCCGGACGTCCAGATCCCCATCGTCTACGTCTCGGTGCCCTATGAGGGCATCTCGGCCTTCGATGCCGAGCGGCTGCTGGCGCGGCCGGTGGAGACCGAGCTGCAGGGCCTCGAGGGCGTGAAGGAGATCGAATCGGTCGCCACCCAGGGGCGCGCCACGGTCACCATCGAGTTCGATACCGGCGTCGACATCGATCAGGCAGTGATCGATGTCCGGGACAAGGTCGATCGCGCCAAGGCCGAGTTCCCGGCCGGCACCGACGAGCCCTCGGTCGAGGAGGTCAACCTGGCGCTCTTTCCCGTGCTCGTCGTGACTCTGTCGGGCGATGTGCCGGAACGCGCGCTGCTGCGGATAGCGCTCGACCTGCAGGACCGGATCGAAACGGTCAGGAACGTGCTCGAGGTGGAGATCGCCGGCAAGCGCGACGAGCTGCTCGAGGTGCTCATCGACCCGCTCAAGGTCGAGAGCTATGGCCTCCAGCTGGACGACGTTGTGCGCGCCGTCGACAGCAACAACCAGATCGTCGCCGCCGGTGCCCTGGATGCCGGCGGTGGGCGCTTCAACATCGAGGTGCCGGGTGTCTTCGAGACCTTCGAGGACTTGATGAGCCTGCCGATCAAGACCGATGGCGAGGCGGTCGTGCGGATCGGCGACATCGCCACCGTGCACAGCACCTTCAAGGACCCGGAAGGCTTCGCCCGAGTTGACGGCCGGCCGGCCCTGGCGCTCGAGGTCTCCAAGCGCATCGGCGCCAACATCATCGACACGATCGCCGATGTCCGCGCCGTGGTCGAGGCGGCCAAGGCGGAGTGGCCGGCCAATCTCGAGGTCGGCTTTGCCCAGGACAAGTCCGACAACGTCAACCAGATGCTGACGGACCTGCAGAACAACGTGCTCGCTGCCGTGCTGCTCGTCATGATTGTCGTGGTGGCGGCCTTGGGCCTCAGATCGGCCTTGCTCGTCGGCTTTGCCGTGCCGGGCTCGTTCCTCACCGGCATCCTGGTGCTCGGCGTCTTCGGCATGACCGTCAACATGGTCGTGCTGTTCGGCCTCATTCTCGCGGTCGGCATGCTGGTCGACGGTGCCATCGTCGTCACCGAGCTCGCCGATCGCAAGATGGCCGAGGGCTTGGGCAAGCGCGATGCCTACCGCATCGCTGCGACCAGGATGGCGATGCCGATAACGGCTGCCACGCTGACCACGCTCGCCGCCTTCCTGCCGCTGGTGTTCTGGCCTGGGATCGTTGGCGAGTTCATGCAGTATCTGCCGATCACGCTGCTCGCCACGCTCACCGCCTCGCTCGCCATGGCGCTCGTCTTCGTGCCGGCGCTGGGCTCGCTCTTCGGCAAGTCCACCGCCACCGATCCTGAGGCGATGAAGCGACTGAGCGCCACCGAGGGCGGCAATCTGCGCGACCTCGGCGGGCTCACTGGGGCTTATGTCCGGCTGCTCGAGCGGGTGCTGCGCCAGCCGGCGCTGGTCGCTTTTGCCGCCCTCGTGATCGCGATCGGTGCCTATGCCGCCTATGGCAGCTTCGGCCGTGGCGTCGAGTTCTTCCCCGCGGTCGAGCCCGAGCGAGCCCAGCTCATGGTCCATGCGCGTGGCGACCACTCGATCCACGAGCTCGACGAATTGCTGCAGCAGGTCGAGCGCCAGGTCGTGCCGATCGACGGCATCCGCCAGGTCTACGCCCGCACCGGCCTCAGCTTTCGTGGCGACGGCATCGACGAGGACGTCGTCGGCATCCTCCAGCTCGAGTTCGAGCCCTGGCAGATCAGGCGACCGGCTGTCGAGATCTTCGCCGAGATCGAGGAGCGAACGGCAGGGCTCGCCGGCATCCATGTCGAGCAGCGCGAGGAGGAGGCCGGCCCGCCGGTCGGCAAGCCCATCCAGATCGAGATCGGCTCGACCTTGCCGGACCGGTTGCAGCCGGTCGTCGAGACCATACGCAGCCATGTCGACCAGATGACGGGTTTGCGCGAGGTCACCGACAGCCGGCCGATCCCCGGCATCGAGTGGAAGATGCGGGTCGACCGCGAGGCGGCGTCCAGGCTCGGCACCGACATCGCCACGGTGGGCGCGCATGTGCAGCTGGTAAGCAACGGCGTGCTGCTCGGCACCTACCGGCCGGACGAGGCCGACGACGAGGTCGACATCCGCGCCCGCTTCCCGCACGAGCACCGCAACCTCCACCAGCTCGACCGGCTGATCGTCAACACCGAGGTCGGCACCGTGCCGGTCTCCAGCTTCGTCAGCCTGACCCCGGAGCCACGCACCGGCGATCTGACGCGGATCGACGGGCGGCGGGTCTACACCGTCACCGCCGATGTGGCGCCCGGCGTGCTCGCCGACGACAAGGTGCAGGAGATACGGACCTGGCTGGCCGCGCAGGAATTCGATCCGGCCGTCTCGGTCGTCTTCAAGGGCGAGGACGAGGAGCAGCGTGATGCCCAGGCCTTTCTCAGCAAGGCCTTCGGGGTGGCGCTGTTCCTGATCGCCATCATCCTGGTGACCCAGTTCAACAGCTTCTACCAGGCCGGGCTCATTCTATCCGCCATCGTCTTCTCGACCGTGGGCGTGCTGCTCGGGCTCCTGGTCACCAACCAGCCCTTCGGCATCGTCATGTCGGGCGTCGGCGTCATCGCGCTCGCCGGCATCGTCGTGAACAACAACATCGTGCTGATCGACACCTATAACGAGCTGGTGAAGCGGGGGCTGAGCCACCGCGAGGCCATCCTGCGCACCGGCGCCCAGCGCCTGCGGCCGGTGCTGCTGACCACGGTGACGACCATCCTCGGCCTGATGCCGATGGTGTTGAAGCTCAATATCGACCTCTTCACCCGGCAGATCACGGCGGGCGGCCCGTCGACCGACTGGTGGGCGCAGCTCGCCACGGCCGTCGCCGGCGGCCTCGCCTTCGCGACCCTGCTCACCCTCGTCCTGACCCCGGCGTTGCTCATGCTGCGCCACACCACGGTCGATTTCTGGCGCGGGGTCGTCGGTCGCATGAGAGGGCTCACCTCGAGCTCGGGCCGTGGCTCCGGAGCCCAAGGGCTGCAGGGGGCTGTCCCGCCGAGTAGCGGCAGCCCGTTAGAGCAGCGTCTCGCGCCGGCGCTGGCTGCGCGACAGCCAGAGGCGAGCCTCCTCGGCGGGCATCGCCGGGTCGCTCATCGTGCATTCGGCGGCGTCGCAGCCGGCCCGCTTGACCAGCTGCAGCTGGCTGTTGCTCGGCACGGCCTCGGCGACGAGGCGCAAGCCCAGATGCCGGCCGAGCTGGATCACGGCATCGGCAAAAAGCGTGCGGTGGCGGTCTCCAGGCACGCCGTCGAGCAAGGCCTGGGCCAGCTTGAGCGTGTCGGGCGGACAGCCGCGCAGCAAGGTGAGCGAGACCATCTCGCTGCCATAGCCCTTGACCGCGAGGCGCGGCCCCTTGGCCTTGAGCTTGGCGATATTGCCGGCCTGGAGGGCGAAGTCCTGATAGAATGGGGCCTCGTCGACCTCCAGCTCGAGACTGGATGGTGCCAGGCCATGGCGCTCGAAGATGGCGAGCACGCGGTCGGTGAGATCGAGCCAGGCCAGAGGGTTGGCACCGTGCAACGGGATGGCCAGATGGTCGACCCGGCAGCCGGTGCCGCGCCAGGCGGCGAGCTGGATGGCGCCGACCTCGGCGATCCAAAGCGTCAACCGATCGAGAAAGCTGATCTCGTCGACCATGCCCAAAAACCGATCGGGGCCGAGGCTGCCGCGCTCGGGATCGTTCAGCCGCGGTCGCGCGGTGAGGCCCACGAGCGGCGAGCGGAGCGTGATCTGCGGCTGAAAGAAGAGCTCGAAGCGGCCCTCTTCCAGGGCCTGGTCGAGGCCACCCTTGGGGGCCGGCTCGACCATGCGCTGGGCGAGCATCGGCACGATGCGGCCGCTGGCGGCCGACAGGCTCGGATCGTGGAAGCGGCAGGCCCGGCCGCCCGCGGCCTTGGCGCGGTGCATGGCGGCATCGGCGAGCCTGAGGATCTCATCCGGCGCGCTGGCATCGATCGGGTACAGCGTGACGCCGAAGCTCGCGGTCAGGCGCAGCACCTCGCCGGCCAATGCCATCGGCGCCTCGATCACCTCCATCAGCTTCTGCACGACCAGTGCGGCGTCTTCTGGCCGCTGTAGGTTCTCGAGCAGCACCGCGAAGCTGTCGCCGGCAAACCGGCCGATCGTGTCGCTGTCGCGCAGCCGATGGCCGAGCCGCTCGGCGACGATGGTCAACAAACGGTCGCCGGCGTCGTAGCCGAGCCGTTC
This sequence comes from uncultured Alphaproteobacteria bacterium, assembly GCA_942491185.1. GTDB lineage: Bacteria > Pseudomonadota > Alphaproteobacteria > Geminicoccales > Geminicoccaceae > SLRI01. Next base: position 370,103 of record CALOAB010000021.1, read on the forward strand.
GTTGATCGGGCCGAAGCCGTCGAGATCGATGGCGAGAACGGCGGCGCCCAAGCGGTTGTGCCGTGCCTGGGCGAGGGCCGCCGTCAGCCGCTCGAGGAAGAGCGTGCGATTGGCGAGCCCGGTGAGCACGTCGCTGGCCGCTGGCGGGTCGAGCCGTCGCAGGTTGCGACTGCGGCTGATGGCGAAACGAATGCAGCGATCGAGCCGGCCGGTGTCGCATTCCTCCTTGTCGAGGAAGTCGGCGACCCCGGCCTGGATCGCGGCGTGCTCCACCTCCTCGTCAGCGCCCTCGCCGAGCAGGATGATCGGCCGCTCGAAGCCGCGGCGAAGTGCTACGTCGACGAAGTCGAGCCCTGACCTGCCGGGCAGGTCGAGCGCCACCAGGCAGGCATCGAAGCTCTCGCCGGCGAGACGGCGCAGACCGGCTTCCACCGTCGTCGCCCAGACCACCTCGAAGCGGGTCTCGGGTGCTTGGGAGAGCAGCTGCTCGGTGACGTCGAAATCATCCTCCTGCCCCTCGACAATGAGCAGCCTGACGATCGGTCGCTGGCTGCATTGCAGCAGCGTCTCCTCGACCTCGCCATCGTTGTTGGCGCCGGTCAGCAAGCGTGGCTGGCCGCGCAAGGCGTCGATCGTGACGACCGAGCCGTGGCCGGTCGTGGCGGCGAGATGATCCGGAGTGGCGGCGACTGCCGGCGATGCCGATTCGGACGAGGACGTCATGGCTGATGACCAGTGCCTGATCTAAACTACTGATAGATTAGGCCTATAAAACGTCGCCTTAAGGTTGTCCACCCACCCCTAATCCGTCACCGGGCCCGTGCCGGCAGGTCGATAGCAGCCCGTTGATGGTGAGCTGACCGCCTATTGACCGAGGAATGCCACGAGGAAGCTGCTGGGCGCCGGCTCGACGACGCGCGCCGTGCCGTTGTCGATCTCGAGCACGGCGAGCCCGTGCTCGGTGGTGCCTTCGGGCCGCAGGCGAAAGATCCCGGCACGGCCGACAAAGCCGCTCGGATCGGTGAGCAGATCGCGTGGGAAGGCGCGATCGCTGTTGGCGACCACGGCGGCGAGCGCCGTGGCATCGTAGGCGAGGCCGGCGAGCGCCACCGGGTCCCGGCCGAACGCCTGCTGGAATCGCGCCTGAAACGCCCGCTCGCCCTCGGGCGACACGCTGGCATACCAGCCGCCCTGCAGCGTCTCCTCGAACAGCAGCCGCGGGTCACCCTCCCAGAGCATGGTGCCGAGCGGTCGCGTGGTCAGCGGATCGACGTCGTAATACACCAGCAGAGCCGCCATCGAGCGCAGCCGCGAGCCGCCATCGGCGAGCAACAGCGCATCGAACTGGCGGGTGTTGCCGCTGACGCCGATGGAGCCTTCGGGCGGCTCGCGATAGCCGGTGAAATCACGCACGATGCGCGCCGCCTCGCGCTCATCGGGCGGGTAGAAGACATGGGCCGAGCCATCGACACCGATGGTCCTGGACGCGCCCATGGCGTCCTCGAAGCCGTTGATCGCTCGCTGGCCATAGGCATCGTCCGGCGCCAGCGCACCGATCCGAGCGAGCCCCTGGCTCTGCGCGAACTCGATGACGCGGCGGACCTGCTCCTCGGGGCGAAAGCCCACCACCCAGACATTGTCGCCGGCCACTGACGCGTCGTTGGAGAACGAGATCACCTTGAGGTCGTGCTCACGCGCAATGGCGCCAACGGCGCCGGTCGAGCTGGCGAAGAGTGGACCCAAGATCAGCTCGGCGCCGGCGTCGATCGCCGAGCGTGCCGCCGCCGAGGCACCTGCGATCGTTCCGCCAGTGTCGCGCGGGAGCAACACCATGTCGGTCTGTCCGACATCGAAGAGCGCTATCTGCGCCGCCTCGAGCATGTCCTGGCCGACCATCGCGGCCTCGCCGGTCAGCGGCAGCAAGAGCGCCACCTTGACCGGCCCGGTCGGCAACGGCTCCGCCACCTCGGGCACAGGTGCCACCGCTGCCGGATCCTGATAGACCGGCTCGGATTGCGAGGCGCAGCCGGCGAGCAGCAGCAGCAGGCCGGCGGCGGCGAGCTTCGGAAAGGTCAGGCTTGATCGCGCCATGCGGGAACCAGGCTCGAGAGGATGAAGGCCTTGTCGGGAATACCCGACCAAGCAACAACTGGAGGGTCGGGTATGCCCGACCAAACGGAAACTAGGGGTTCGTCGTCGGCGAGTAAACTCGCGAGCGGGCTTTATCTGGTCGCCACGCCCATCGGCAATCTCGGTGATATCAGCGCTCGGGCCGCCGCGGTCCTGGCGGCCGTCGACGCCGTGCTCTGCGAGGACACGCGCCATAGCGGCCGTTTGCTCCAGGCCATGCAGGTCAAGACGCGGCTCAAGCCCTATCACGAGCACAATGCCGCGCGCGTCCGCCCGAAGCTCATCGAGGAGCTCACCAACGGCGCCAGCCTGGCGCTGATCAGCGACGCCGGCATGCCGGCCATCGCCGATCCCGGCCACAAGCTGGTCAGGGAAGCGATCGAGGCGGGCGTCATGGTGACCGCCGTGCCCGGGCCGTCGGCCGTGCTGATGGCGCTCGCGATCTCGGGCCTGCCCACCGATCGGTTCTTTTTTCAGGGCTTCCTGCCGGCCAAGGCCAATGCCAGGCGCAAGGTGCTGGCCGAGCTTGCCGCTGTCCCCGCGACCCTGGTCATCTTCGAGTCGCCCAATCGCCTGGCCGCGTGCCTCGCTGATGCCGCAGCTTTGCTCGGACCGCGCGAAGCGGCGATCGCGCGCGAGCTCACCAAGCTGCACGAGGAGGTCAGGCGCGGCACGCTCGACGCGCTCAGCGAGGCATTGGCCGGCGAGCCGGCACCCAAGGGCGAGATCGTGCTGGTGATCGGCCCGCCAGCCGACGCCGCCGAGCCGCATGACGACGAGACGGTGGATGCCCTGCTCGTCGAGGCGCTCGCCGAGCACGCGCCGAGCCGGGCCGCAGCGCTCATCGCCGAGCGCACCGGCCGGCCGCGCCGCGACCTCTACCGCCGCGCGATGGCGCTCAAGGGCGGCTAGGCTGCAATCCCCACATGGCGCAGCAGCTTGCGGGTCAGCGTCGGCAGCGCCAGCTCGGCCAGCCGATTGGGCGGGTGGAAAAAGCTGTCCTCGATCGGCGCCGACGGTGTGCCCTCGACCACCACCAGCTCAATCGCGAAATGGGTGAACACGTGCCGCACGCTGCCCGGTAGCGCCTGCCAATCAGCCGCCGGAACCGTGGCCAGAAGGGCGGCCTCGCTGGTGAACGGGCGATCGGCCATGGTCCCTGTCGGCAGCTCGATCATGCCGCCGAGCAGGCCTTGGTCCGGCCGGCGGCGCAGGCAGAGCCGGCCCTCGTCGTCGCGGATCAGCATGGCCACGGCATGGCGCGTCGGTCGCGCCGCCTTGGCCGCCTTGACCGGCAAGCTCGCGGCATGGCCCGCCGCATGCGCCCGACAGGCGAACGCCCAGGGGCAGCTCGAGCAGGCGGGCTGGCGCGGCGTGCAGACCAGTGCGCCCAGCTCCATCACTGCCTGGGCGAAATCGCCGGCACGCTCGCTGGCGGCGAGCGCTTGTGCTGCCGGCCGGAGCTCGGCCTTGGTCGGGCTGAGCACGGCATCGTGGTCGAGCAGCCGGGCCAGCACGCGCGCGACATTGCCGTCGATCGGCACGGCGGCCGCGCCGAAGGCGATGGCGGCCACGGCCGCTGCCGTGTACGGGCCGATGCCGGGGAGCGTCTCCAGCGCCTCGACGGTGCCCGGCAGCTGCCCGCCATGCCGTTCGGTGATCGCCACGGCCGCCGCGTGCAGACCGCGGGCGCGACGGTAGTAGCCGAGGCCCTGCCAGGCGTGCAGCACGTCGTCGAGTGGCGCTGCCGCCATCACGGCCGGGCTTGGAAAGCGCTCGAGGAACGGCGCGAAGCGCGGGCCGACCGTAGCCACGGTGGTCTGCTGCAGCATGATCTCGCTGACCAGCACCGCCCAGGGATCGGCCGTCTCGCCGGGCGGCGCACGCCAGGGCAGCGTCCGCTTGGCGCCATCGTACCAGGCGAGGAGTGCGGCACGGAGCCGGGCAGGCGTGGCTGGCAGGGGGGCTGGCGGTGGCGGCACGGGCAGCTTATCCTGATGGTGCGAGCGACAGGCGAGAGACACGAACGTGGTCAAGCGATCTGCAATGGACCAGAGGCAGCCTCAGAACCAGCTGATGCAGCCAACCAAGCCGGCGATCAACACGCAGCGCCAACGGAGCACGGCTGCACTGTCGCGGCTGCTGACCCAGCTGCTCACGCCGGCGGCCCGGCGGCGGGGCTTTGCCGCGGTCGAGGTGGTCGACCAATGGCCCAAGATCGTCGGCGTCGGACTCGCCCGGCGCTGTCACCCGGTGCAGCTCGAGTTTCGCCGCGGCACGGCCAGCGGTGGCACGCTTGTCTTGCAGGCCGCCGGCGGTGCCGCGCTGGAGCTGCAGCACATCGCGCCGCAGGTGCTCGAGCGGGTCAACGACTATTTCGGCTTTCCGGCCGCCGCCCGGCTGCGCTTCATCCAGATGCCTTCCCGCCCCTTGCCGGCACCGCCGGCACCACCGGTGCTGCGAACGCTCTCGGCGGCCGAGGAGGGGGCGGTGGCCGACGAGGTGGCACCCATCGCCGACGCTGCGCTCGGTGCGGCCCTCCAATCGCTCGGCCGCAGCATCAAGGCCCGCCAGCTCGGCAGCTGATCACCGCTCGACCGAGCCCCGAGCCGGCGTCGGTGTCGCAAACGTGAGCGTCAGCGCAGCTTGTCCGCTTGGCCCCGGGCCGCCTATATGCTCTCCCAACTTACGGCTTGTTTCTCGAAGGAGCGGCGGATGAAGCGGCGATACCTGGTCGGCTCGATGGCACTGGCGATGGCCCTGGGGTTGCCCCTCGGCGCGCCGTTGGCGCAGGACGCAGTCGGTACTCCGGCGGTCGGCGAGCGGGTCCTGGGCGATCCCGCGGCACCGGTGACGATCATCGAGTACTCCTCGCTGACCTGCCCGCATTGCGCGGCCTTTCACACCGACACGCTGCCGGCGCTCAAGGAGCGCTTCGTCGAGACCGGCCAAGCCAAGATCGTCTATCGCGACTTCCCGCTCGACCAGAACGCGCTGAACGCCGCGGTGATCGCGCATTGCGCCGGGCCGGATCGCTATTTCGCCTTCCTCGATGCCCTGTTCGCCAGCCAGTCGCGCTGGGCGCGCTCGGAGGATCCCACGGAATCGCTGATCCAGCTCGCCGGGCTCGGCGGCCTGCCACGGGACAAGGCGGAAGCCTGCCTCGCCAGCGAGGCGATGCAGGACGCGGTCCTGCAGGTCCGGCTCGATGGCCAGGAGGAATTCCAGATCAGCTCGACGCCATCGTTCATCATCAACGGCGAGATGATGACCGGCAATCAGTCGATCGACGAATTCGCCACACTGATCGAAGCCGCGACGCCCTGAGCCTCACGAGTGCTTGCCTTCACGGGATCTGGCGGTAGGTTCGCGCAACCTGCACCAGATGTTGTGGTAGCGCCTTGGAATTCGTCCGCCTTCGTGTCAGCGGCTTCAAATCGTTCTGTGATGCTACCGAGCTGGAGATCGGCCCGGGCCTAACCGGCATCGTCGGGCCGAACGGCTGCGGCAAGTCCAATGTCGTCGAGGCGTTGCGCTGGGTCATGGGCGAAAGCTCGGCCAAGGGCCTGCGCGGCGGCGAGATGGACGACGTCATCTTCGGCGGCTCGGCGATGCGCGCCGCCTTCGATCTCGCTGACGTGTCGTTGGGCCTGAAACGCCCGCCGGTCGCCGATCCGGGCGCGGCCGTCCACGTTCTGCCGCATTCCGAGGACCTCGAGATCAGCCGGCGGATCGGCCGCGGCACCGGCTCGCTCTATCGTCTCAATGGCCGCGAGGTCCGTGCCCGGGACATCCAGCTGCTGTTCGCCGATGCCGGCGCCGGCGCGAAAAGCCCGGCCATCGTCGGCCAGGGCCAGGTCGGCTTCATCGTCGAGGCCAAGCCAGAGGAGCGCCGCCGACTGCTCGAGGAAGCAGCCGGCATCGGCGGCATGCACAGCCGACGGCGCGAAGCCGAGCTCAAGCTACAGGCTACGCTCAATAATCTTGAGCGGGTGACCGACCAGCTGGTGATCCTCGCCGACCGCCGGGCGGCGCTCGAGAAGCAGGCGAAGGAAGCCGAGCGCTACAAGAAGCTGCAGGCGCAGATCAGGGCCCTCGACGCCTATCTGGTGCGCGCGCGGATCACCGCCGGCAGGGCCGCCCTGGAGGCTGCCGGCACGGCGCTCGGCGAGGCCCGGCTGACGCAGGGCGAGCGTCGCTCCCTGGCCCTGGCGGCCGAGGCGGCGCATGAGGCTGCCGGCGCCCGACTGCCAGCACTTCGCGACGCCGCGGCCGTGGCGGCCGCTCTCCTCGCCCGGCTCACCGAACGGCACGATCGACAGGCCGAGGCGACCGCCCAGAAGCAGACGGCGCTGGAGCGGTTGATCGCCGATCGCGACGAGACCGCGGCACGGCTGGACGGGCTGGCCCGCGCCATCGAAGCCGGTAGCGCCCGCCAGGCGACGATCGTGAGCAGCAAGGCCGAGCTCGAGGCCACCTACGCTGCACTGGTGCACGAAAGCCAGGCGATCGGACCGGCTGTCGTGACGGCAGGCGAGAGCCGGGCACGTCTCGACGACGCGCGGCGCGAGGCGATCACGACCGAGGCCGAGATCGAGCGCCGGCTCGAGGCCGATCGCACCCGCCACGACGAGCGGCATCGCCGCCTGCGCGCCGTGCAGCTCGAGCTCGAGCGGCTGGGCGAGGTTGCCGACGATGCGCTGGTCGAGGCCGCCGTGCGCAAGCACGAGGCGGCCGAGGCGACGGTTGCTGCGGCCGCGGCTCTGGTCGAGACGACCCGGGCCGAGCGCAATGCCGCCGCCGAGCCGCTGGACAGCCAGCGCAGCGCGCTCGCCTCGGCGACGAGCCGGGCTCAGGAGGAGACGAAGCGCCTGGCCGGGCTCGAGGCCGAGGCGGACCGCCAACGCACCGCGATCACTGCCCAGCACGAGCGTCGCGATTGGCACAGCCGCGCCCGCCAGCAGCTGGCCAGCGAGGCCGAGCGGCTCGAGGCCGAGCGCAAGGGCCTGGCCGAAGCCGAGTCGGCAGCACCAGTGACGAGCGAGACCGACCTCCAGGCGATGCGTGACCGTCTGGCCGCCCTGGATGAGGCGATCGCCGGTGACGAGCAGCAGCTCGCCGCCGCCGGTGAGCAGCATGACGGCTTGAGCGCGAGGTTGGGCGAGGTGGCGAGCGAGCGGGTCAGGCTCGAGGCCGAGGCTGCGGCACTGGCCTCGCTCGCCGAGCCGGTCGAGGCCTCCCCGGTGCTCGATGGCATCGTGGTCGAGCCAGGCCACGAGACGGCGCTGGTGGCTGCCCTCGGCGATGACCTGATGGCCGGCACGGACAATGCTGCCGCTGCCTTCTGGACGGAATCGTTGGCGCTAACAGCCGGCGCCCGGCCGGAACTGCCCGCAGACGCCACACCGCTCGACCGGTTCGTGACGGGTGCCCCGGCATTGGCGCGGCGGCTTGCCCAGGTTGGCATGGTCGCCGATGCGACGGCGGCGGCACGGCTGCAATCGACACTGGCGCAGGGCCAGCGGCTCGTCACCCGCGATGGCGGTTTGTGGCGCTGGGACGGGTTCGTCCGGGGCATCGAGGCCGATGACCCGATCCGTGCCAAGCTCGCCAGGCGGCAGCGGGCCCAGGCGATCGCCGGGCAATTGGACGAGCTGGCGACGACCGAGCGCGATCTGGCGAGCGAGCTGGAGGTGGCCAAGGATGTCCTCGCTTCGGCCGCAGCCGAGGCCGAGGCGCTGCGCACCGAACAGGCGACGCTCGGACCGCAGATCGAGCGTGCTGCACTGGCGCTCGAGGCGGCGCGCGAGCAGGCGGCGCGGTGCCAGGCCGAGGCCGAGCGGTTGGCCACTGTGCTCGCTAGGGTCGCCAGCGAGCGGGCCGAGCACGAGACGGCGCTGGCCGCCATCGAGCTGACACTGGCCGATGCGGCGACCGCCGACCTCGATGCTGCCCTGGACGCGGCGCGGGCGGCGGTGGCCGCAGCCGATACCGAGGCTGCATCACACCGCACCGCCCTCGATCAGGGCGAGGCCGCGTTGCAGGCTGCGGATGCGGCGCTGGCGTCCGCAGAGGCTGCTGAGAGGCAGGCTGCCCAGGAAGCGCTGGCGGCACGCCTACTCTACGAGCGCCGGGCCGGCGAGGCATCGCTGCGCAAGGCGCACCGCCAGGACGCGACGACCGGGCTCGCCGCTGAGGCAGCACAGCTGCGCCAGGAGCTGGAAGCGCTGGACGAGACGATCGAGGCTGGTGCTGCTGCGCTGGGCGATGCGCGCGCCCGGCGAGAGGCACTCGAGGCCGAGACGGCCGAGGCGAGTGCCGAGCTCGATCGACTGCGCGGTCGCCAGCTCGCCATCGATGCGGAGCAATCGAGCGCCGAGGCGCGGCTTCGGGCCCTTGACGAGGAGACGGCGCATCTCGCTGCCGACCTGGAGCGGCGCGAGACCGAGCGGCTGGCGGCGGCCGGGCGGCTGGAGGTCTTGGACGCGGAGCGCGCCGAGCAATCAGCCCGACTGGCGACGTCCGGGAGCGATGCGCTTCAAGCCGAGCTGACGGCGGCCGAAGCGGCATCGAGCGAGGCGGCAGCGGCGCTGCAGGCCGCTGAAGCAGAGCTGGCCCGCCTGGAGAGTGAGCGGCGGCTTGGCGAGGCGGCTCTCGCCGAGGCGCGCGAAGCGATGGCGCTCGCCGAGGCCGAGGTCGAGCGACAAGCCGAAGCCCAGCAAGAGCTGGAGCGGGAAACCGCGCGCCGGCTCGGCCAGTCGATCACCGCCATACTCGATGCTGTCGCCGACACCGAGATCGGCGAGGCGCTCAGGAGCGAGCCGCCAGCAGCGCTCGAGGTCAGGCTCGACAAGCTCAAGGCGAGCCGGGAGCGGCTGGGTGCGGTCAACCTGCGGGCAGCGCTGGAATGCGAGGAGCTGGCCACCGAGATCGCTGACCTGGAAAGCGACGCGGCCGAGCTCCAGGAAGCGGTCGAGCGGCTGCAGCGCGCCATCGGCACGCTGAACCGGGAGGCGCGGACACGGCTCGAAGCCGTTTTCGAGGACGTCGACCGGCATTTCCGCCAGCTCTTCCAGCGCCTTTTCGGCGGCGGCAAGGCGCATCTGCGCCTGACCAACATGGACGATCCCTTGAACGCCGGGCTCGAGCTGGAAGCGATGCCGCCCGGCAAGAAGTTGCAGAACATTCGACTCTTGTCCGGTGGCGAGAAGAGCCTGACGGCGCTGGCGCTGGTTTTCGCCTTCTTCCTCACCCAGCCCTCGCCGCTCTGCGTACTGGACGAGGTCGACGCCGCACTCGACGATGCCAATGTCGAGCGCTTCGCCGATCTGCTCGAGGAGATGGCCAAGGAGACCAAGACCCGCTTCCTGGTCGTCACCCACCATCCCTTGACCATGGCGCGGATGCACCGGCTGTTCGGCGTTACCATGGCCGAGCGCGGTGTCTCGAAGCTGGTGTCGGTTGCCTTCGACGAGGCCGAGCGCTTCAAGGAAAGTGCCTGAGTCTTCGTCGGCGCGGCGCTGAGCTGGTGCCGGTGCGGCAACGTGGCGAACCGGCGACGGCAGCCAGAACCATTGACACCAGAGTGGCGCATTTCTAGGTTCGCGGCGCCTTGGTCAGGACCGAAGGCGCGACCCTTTGGTCGTGCGCGTGGTGCGGGCTGGGTGAGGGACGGATGCCGGAGCCGAAGAAACCGTCCGGGTTCGAGGATTTCGACGCCCGCCTCGCGAAGCTGAAAGGCACGCGGCAGGCACGAGACGGCGAGCCCGACACGGCTGACCAGCGACCCATGAACTGGGGCAGCGGGTTGCAGGCCGGGATCGAGATCATCGTCGGGGTGGGCGGGGGCAGCCTGCTCGGATGGGCGTTGGATCGTTGGCTGGATACCGGGCCGTTCCTGCTGATCGTTGGTTTCATGCTGGGTGCCGCGGCGGGCATGTTGAATGCCTTTCGCAGCATGCGGCGATATCTGGGTGACGGTGACGACAGGTCCGATGGGCCTCGGTCATCGACATGACGGGACTTTAGCCGAGGGCGGAGGGTGACCCCGCGCGGCGATTGAGCGGGGTACACGGGTGGCCAGTCCTCTCGAGCAGTTCGAGATCAAGCCCATTGTCAACATCCTGATCGAGGGTGTTGACTTGTCTTTCACCAATTCCGCGCTGTGGATGGTGATCACGTCGATCGCCGTCTATGTGCTGGTTGTCCAGGGCACGCGGCAGCACGCCATGGTGCCGGGCCGCATCCAATCCCTGGTCGAGCTGTCTTACGAGTTCGTTGCCGGCCTCATTCGCGAGAATGCCGGCAAGGAAGGCATGCGCTTCTTCCCGCTCATCTTCACGATGTTCATGTTCATTCTCCTCGGCAACATGCTGGGGATGATTCCGGGCAGCTTCACCTTCACCAGCCACATCATCGTCACCTTCTTCATGGCGATCTGCGTCTGGGTCGGCGTCACCGTCTACGGCTTCTATCTGCACGGCGTGAAGTTCCTGGGCTTCTTCGTGCCGCATGGCGCGCCGGGCTACATGGTGCCGCTGATTGTGCCGATCGAGATCATCTCCTATTGCGTGCGGCCGATCAGCCTCTCGGTCCGGCTTTTCGTCAACATGATGGCCGGCCACACCATGATGAAGGTGTTCGCGGGCTTCATCATCGCGCTCGGCGTCTTCGGCGTGGCGCCGCTCGCCGTCGCCGTGGCGCTCACCGGCTTCGAGATCGCGGTGGCGTTCCTCCAGGCTTACATCTTTACCGTTTTGACCTGCATCTACCTGCACGACGCGATCCACATGCACTGATCGGCCTAGTGCCGCAGAAGCTGGATCCGCCGTCCAACAGTGTTTCAACCAAGTGTCTTTTTTGACAAAACCCGAGTGGAGTTGATCGATGGAACTCGAAGCTGCGAAGATGATCGGCGCCGGTATCGCCACCATCGCCCTTTTTGGTGTCGGCATCGGCATCGGCAACATCTTCGCGACCCTGATCGCCACGGTCGGTCGCAACCCGTCCGTGCAGCAGCGCGTCTTCCCCTATGCCATCATCGGCTTCGCGCTGGTCGAGGCGGTGGCGCTGTTCGCGCTGCTGATCGCCTTCCTCGTCCTGTTCACCTGAGCCACGCGATCGTTGGTGCTGCCGGGCTCGCCGGGCAGCACCAGCAGGGCAGGACGACAATCGAGGATCGATGATGATGCGACGGACGGCGCTTGCCGTGCTCTTGGCCATTGCCGGCTCCCTGCTGATAGCAGGCAGCCTGCTGCCGCTCACTGCTCTCCCGGTCATGGCCGAGGATGCGGTCGAGACGCCGGCGAGCGAGGCTGCGTCCGAGGGTCTGCTGACCGAAGAGATGGAGCAGAGCGAGGCGCATGGCGGCGAAGGTGCCGGGATGCCGCAGCTCGACGCCGGCTTCTACGCCACCCAGATTCTCTGGCTCATTATCACCTTCTCTGTCCTCTACTACCTGCTCAAGAAGAAGGCCCTGCCGAGGGTCGCCGACATCCTCGAGGCACGTCAGGAGCGCATCTCCAACGATCTCGACAAGGCGGCCAACCTGCGGGCCGAGGCCGAGGCGGCTGCCGAGGAGTACGCCAAGGTCGTGGCCGAGGCGCAAGAGCAGGCCGGCCGCGCTATCACGGCGACCCGCGACGCCGTCAATGCCGAGGTGAGCACGCGCACGGCGGCGCTGGACAAGGATCTCGGCGCCAAGATCCGCGCGGCCGAAGCCTCGATCGACAAGGCACGCGGGCAGGCCCTGGCCGAGCTCGAGGGCGTGGCGGTCGAGGTAGCACAGGCCGCGATGCAGCGCCTGGCGGGTGTCAACGTGACGGCCGACGAGGCCAAGGCGGCGCTTGCCGCCGTGCAGAAAGAGGTCGCCTGATGATCGAGCTCTGGCTGCTCGTCGCCCTCATCATCCTCATCGTGCTGGTGTGGAAGCCGTTCAAGCTGCATGTGCTGGGCGGGCTCGACAAGCGCGCCCTGCAGATCAAGAGCGAGCTCGACGAGGCCAAGCGGCTGCACGAGGAAGCGAAGGAGATGCTGGCCCGGCATCGCCGGCAGCTGCACGAAGGCAAGAGCCTGGCGGCCGACATCCAGGCCCAGGCCGAAGCCGAGACCGAGCGGCTGCAGCAGCGGCTCAAGGACGAGTTCGAGCAGCTCGTCGAGCGGCGCACCAGGCAGGCCGAGGAGCGGATCGCCCAGGAAGAGGCCCGCGCCATGGCCGAGGTGCGCAGCCGGGCCGCCGATCTCACCGTTGCCACCACCCGCAAGCTCTTGACCGAGAAGCTCGGCGGCGACGCCGCGCAGCGGGTGATGCAGGCATCCATCGGAGAAGTGACGAAGAAGCTGGGCTGACCAGCGACGTAAGGGGCTGACGACGGCAGGGCGCAGCTCGAATTGTTCGTGTCCGCGAAAATGAGAGAGGAGCACTGCCATGCAGCTCGAAGGGCAAGTTGCCATTGTCACCGGGGCCGCCTCCGGCCTCGGCAACGCCACCGCCAAGGCGCTCGCCGGAGCTGGTGCCAAGGTCGTTCTGGTCGATCGTGACGCCGAGCGCGTCGGTGCTGCCGCAGCAGAGCTGGGCTGCCGGTTCGAGGTGCTCGACGTCAGCGATGCGGCGGCCGCCGAGGCCGCCTTCGCAGCCATCGTCGGCGGCCTCGGTCCGCCCCGCGTCCTGGTCAACTGCGCCGGCATTGCGCCGGGTGCGCGCATCGTCGGCCGCGAAGGGGCGATGCCGCTCGCCGATTTCGAGCAGGTCATCCGCGTCAACCTGATCGGCAGCTTCAACATGCTCCGGCTGGCTGCCGCGGCGATGAGCAGCGCCCCGGCGCTCAACGACGACGGCGAGCGTGGCGTCATCATCAACACCGCATCGGTCGCCGCCTTCGAGGGCCAGATCGGCCAGGCGGCGTACTCGGCGTCGAAGGGCGGTATCGCCGCCCTGACCCTGCCGGCAGCGCGCGATCTCGCCCGCTCCGGCATCCGTGTCCTGGCCATCGCGCCCGGCATCCTCAAGACGCCCATGGTCGCCGGCCTGCCGGAGGCGGTTCAGGACTCGCTCGGTGCCGCCGTGCCGTTCCCGTCGCGGCTGGGCCATCCCGAGGAATACGCGTCGCTGGTCATGGAGATGATCCGCAACACCCTGCTCAACGGCGAGACCATCCGCCTCGACGGGGCGCTTCGTCTAGCACCCAAGTGACGCTCACGATCCGACCCTACGCGCCGACCGACTGGCCGGCCGTCTGGGCGATCATTCAGCCGATCCTCGAGGCGGGTGCCACCTACCCGCTGCTGCCCGGCACGACCGAGGCCGAGGCAAGCCACTGGTGGGTCGACGAGCACCGAGCGGTGCTCGTCGCCACCGATGGTGATCAGCTGCTCGGCAGCTACTATCTCACCGACAACAAGCCCGGCCTCGGCAGCCATGTGGCCAATGCCGGCTTCATCGTGGCGCCCGCCGCCGCTGGCAAGGGCGTCGGCCGCGCCATGGGCGAGCACTGCCTGACCGCCGCCCGCGAGCACGGCTACCTGGCGCTGCAGTTCAACCTCGTCGTCGCCGACAACGTGGCCTCGATCCGCATCTGGGACGCCCTGGGCTTCACCCGCATAGGACGCCTGCCCAAGGCCTTCCGGCATGCCGAGAAGGGCCTCATCGACGCCTTCGTCATGTATAAGTGGCTCGGCGAAGAGTAGGGGATAGGAAAGTGTTGTGGGGACGATGATCGTCCCCATGCCCCTGCGGAATTTTGGGGGAGGGCCATGTGACGAACGCCGAGTTGCTCCCGGACGACACTGCGATTGCCCCTACCATCGACGACATCGCCCGCATCGGCGAGGCCATCCTGGCCGAGCTGCCGGCTGAGATCCGCGAGCTCATGGGCCCGGTGCCCGTGGTCGTCCGCGACTGGCCCGACGAGGCGCTGCTCGAGGCCATGCAGATCGACGACCCGCTCGAGCTCACCGGCCTCTACCAGGCCGTGCCCATCGGCGAGCGCCACTCGGCCCTGCCACCCGCCGAGCCCGAGATGATCTTCCTCTTCCGCATGCCGATCCTGGTCGAATGGTGCGAGCGCGGCTGCCCCCTCGACGAGGTCGTCTTCGACGTCCTCACCCACGAGATCGGCCACCACCTCGGCATGAACGAGGACGCCGTCCAGCGCATGGAAGAGCGATGATCAAGGCCCTGGATCACCTGGTCATCACCATCACCGACCCCGAAGCCACCCGCCGCTTCTACGTCGACGGCCTCGGCATGACCTGGACCACCTTCGGAGAGGGCCGCGAAGCCCTGGCCTTCGGCCAGCAAAAGATCAACATCCACCACCAGGGCCGCGAGTTCGAGCCCAAGGCCACCCAACCCACCCCAGGCTCAGCCGACCTCTGCTTCCTCACCGACACCCCCCTCGCCGACGTGGCCAAGCGCATGGCAGCCCAAGGCTTCCCCACCCTCGAAGGCCCCGTCCCCCGCACCGGTGCGATAGGCCCCATCACCTCCCTCTACTTCCGCGACCCCGACGGCAACCTCATCGAGGTGGCGAACCAGGCCTGAGCCAGCGAAGCGGCCTCGCGGCCGCTGGGGAAGAAAGCAGGGAGGCCCGCCTCCCTGCACCCTCCGTTACCTTGGGGTTATGGCGAAAGATATTGCCGAAAGTATGGGCGTTGATATGGTTGTTGCGCTAGCGTGACGAGGTCGTTTGAGTGGGACGACACCAAGGATGCGTTCAACCGCGTCAAACACGGCGTCGGCTTTACAGAGGGACAGCACGCCTTTCTCGACCCGCAGCGCGTGATTGCGGTGGACGAGGCGCACGGCGCAGCCGAGCCTCGCTACTTCTGCCTCGGCATGACCGTCCGCTTCACCGTCAGGGGCAACACGATTCGCCTCATCGGCGCCGGCTACTGGCGCAAAGGAAGAAGGGCCTATGAAAGCGAGAACGGCTGACTACACCGACGACCAGGGCGAGATCGCCGGCGACCTCCACCGCGTCACCGACACACTCCCACCCCCCGACCAGCTCGTGCCGCGCGACGACACCGTGAAAGTCACCCTCGCCCTCAGCCGCCGCTCCGTCGAGTTCTTCAAACGCGAAGCCACCAAGCAACGCGTCCCCTACCAACGCATGATCCGCGCCCTGGTCGACGAATACACCCGGCGGATGCGATGAGCGGGTAGGCACTTTTCGAATGGTAAAGAAGGGACGTGTCCCTCTCGCTGCTAGAGCTGCCCAGAGTTCGCTTAGCGCCGTGCGCTTTATTCCACCCGATTAGTCGTCCTTCTCCACCTGCGCGTGCAACTTTCCGATCAGTGATTTGTAGGCCTGAGCATTCGCTTTTTCTAAACGACTAAGCGCATCCGTCGCTTCAGATTCGACGGATTTCTTGAGTTCCATCTTCTTGACGTCAATTTTATTTGCCAAGTCTACTAGCTCTTTAAGCGCCAATGCCGGCTCGGGGTATTTCTTCAGAAGATCTTGTCGCTCATTTTGGAGAATCGTTGCCAAGCCATCTACGGCATCCATTAATCTCCCTAGTTGTTTTCCCGGCAAAGCAACGTCGTGGAAAATCCCTGATTCAATCTGTGGACTGCCGACCGTTGTGCTTGACACACCCCAATTCGTCCACGGATTGTAGTCCATCCAAACATCGCCGCCACCAGGCATTCGGAAACTGACAGATGGCCAGGAAAACGGGAACTCTGAAGTCGACATGTTGGTCCTCTCCTTGAGAACTTAGAGCCTATCGGAAGTGTTGCTGAGCAGAATCAGTCACTTATGACTTCCTTGTTCTGCCAGGAGCAAGGCGGCCATGGACATGTGGAACGATCCCGCTCCCCGTCAGTATCAGCGGTTGGGGCGCCGCTACGCAAGCGATCTTCCGCACGAAGAGTTCGCGGTGATCGAGCCGATGCTGCCACTAGCGAAGTGGGGCGGGCGGCGACGGACGACGGCGTTGCGCGAGGTGCTGAACGCGATCCTCTATCTGCTGCGGACCGGCTGTCAGTGGCGAATGCTGCCCGAGGGGTTCTCGTCGTGCTCGACGATCTACGCCTATTTCCGCCGGTTCTGGCAGCTGGGGACTTGGACCCGGATCTGGATGGCGCTGATGATGGCGGCGCGCGATCAATGGTTCCGCATGCCAGCCGTACCGGGCCCAACCGGCTGCGGATGCTGTACCCGGCTGCGACGACTGTCAACGATCCGCGCCGTCGACCAGCGCTCCGCCACCGAAACTCGCTACTGCCAAAAATCCGGTGGGTGCAGGGAGGATCATCCTCCCTGCTTTTCTTTCTGTCCTACGTCTCAGCGCGTCCCGCGTCCCCGCGATCGCGTTCGTAGCGTCGCGTGCCTGGAAACGGCGGCAGCCAGGCTTCGCGGCGGATCGTCCAGCTTTCGTAGGTCGGCAGCAGTTGGTCGGGGGCGTCGAGGGCGCCGAGGTGCACCTCGATCTCGTCGCCGCTACGTGCGAAGACGGATGAGCCGCAGCGTGGACAGAAGAACCGTCCGGCGTAGTCGCGCGTCTCGCCGTCGATCGTCACTGCATCCGCGGGAAACACCGCGGCGGCATAGAAGAGCGCGCCATGATGCTTGCGACAGTCCAGGCAATGGCAAATGCCGACCCGGTAGGGGGGGCCCGACGCCACAAGTCGGACGTTGCCGCACAAGCAACCGCCGGTGAACCGGTCCATGCTGCGTCTCCTCCATGCCGACAGTCCGCGAATGTTCCCCAGACCTGACCCGGGGGCCAACGGGAATACTCGCCCCATTTAGCCTCTTCGCCCCGCAAGAGAAACAACGCCGCCCCGACCCACTCCACCCCAAAGTACCGGTGGGGCCGGTGGGGAGGCCAGCCTCCCCGCCATCCGCTTGCCCACAGGCTTTCGAACGCTTATGAGAGCCCATAGCTAGACGCTCAACGGACTCCGCTCATGCACGCCTTCACGACCCTTTCCGGGATTGCCGCCCCGTTGCCGATGATCAATGTCGACACCGACATGATCATCCCCAAGCAATTCCTGAAGACGATCAAGCGGACCGGGCTCGGCAAGAATCTGTTCGACGAGATGCGCTACGACCAGAGCGGCAAGGAACAGCCGGGCTTCGTCTTGAACAAGGAGCCCTATCGCCAGGCCGAGGTGCTGATCGCTGGTGAGAACTTTGGTTGCGGCTCGAGCCGTGAGCATGCGCCGTGGGCGCTCCTGGATTTCGGCATTCGCTGTGTGATCGCGCCCTCCTTCGCCGACATCTTCTTCAACAACTGCTTCAAGAACGGCATCTTGCCGATCGAGTTGCCCCAGGAGACGGTCGAGCTCCTGATGAAGGAGGCGGAGAACGCGCAAGGGCGGCCGTTCACCATCGACCTCGAGACCCAGACCATCACCCGGCCGACCGGCAACGAGCCGATAACGTTCGAGGTCGATGCCTTCCGCAAGCACTGCATGCTGAACGGCCTCGACGATATTGCGCTCACGCTGGTCAAGGGCACGTCGATCGACGGCTTCGAGGCGCAGCAGCAGACGGGCCAACCCTGGCTCTACCGCGGCACCGCCGCCTGAGTCTCGTCTCTCCTCTTTTCCCTACTCTCTTCGATACGGCGGACCCTCCATGAATCAGGTCGGCAATCTCCTGCTCCTGCCCGGTGACGGCATCGGCCCCGAGGTGATGACCGAGGTCGAGCGCGTCATCGCCTGGCTCGGCGACCGCGAGGGCTTGAAGTTCGAGTGCGAGCGCGATCTCGTCGGCGGCGCTGCCCTCGACGCCCACGGCGTGCCGGTGGCCGATAGCACGATGGCGCTCGCCAAGGCCGCGGACGCCGTCGTGTTCGGTGCCGTCGGCGGCCCCCAATACGACGCCAACCCCTTCCACCTGAAGCCGGAGCAGGGCCTGCTGCGCTTGCGCAAGGAGCTGGAGCTCTTCGCCAATCTCCGCCCGGCCATGGTCTTTCCGGCATTGGCCGAGGCCAGCTCGCTGAAGCCGGAGTTGGTCGAGGGTCTCGACATCCTGATCTTGAGGGAGCTCACCGGCGGCGTCTATTTCGGCGAGCCCAGGGGCATCGAGACCCTGGCTGATGGCACCAGGCGCGGGGTCGACACGCAGGTCTACACGACGCCGGAGATCCGCCGAATCGCCGCAGTCGCCTTCGAGCTGGCGAGGAAGCGCAACAACCGCGTGACCTCGGTCGAGAAGGCCAATGTCATGCACACGGGCGTGCTCTGGCGCGAGGAGGTGACGAAGCTGCACGCCGAGCAGTTCCAGGACGTCGAGCTCAGCCACATGTACGCCGACAATTGCGCCATGCAGCTGGTGCGCCGGCCCAAGCAGTTCGACGTGATCGTCACCGACAATCTGTTCGGGGACATCCTCTCCGATGCGGCAGCGATGCTCACGGGCTCGCTCGGCATGCTGCCCTCGGCCTCGCTCGGTGCTCCCGACCAGACCGGTCGGCGAAAAGCGCTCTACGAGCCGGTGCACGGCTCGGCGCCGGACATCGCCGGCGAGGGCAAGGCGAACCCGCTGGCCATGCTGTTGAGCTTCGCCATGACGCTGCGCTACTCGTTCGATCTGGGCGAGCAGGCCGACCGTCTGGAGAAGGCGATCGCGGCTGTGCTCGACCAGGGCTTGCGAACGCCGGACATCATGCAGACGGGCATGCGCCAGGTATCGACCGAGGCGATGGGCAAGGCGGTGCTGGAGACGCTCGACGCCGCCGTCGCCTGATCATTCTTCTGCCGCCAAGGCTGTCGCCGACGACGCCTTGGTGAGCCAACACCGGGACAATCGACCATGGGCTATCGTGTAGCCGTTGCCGGCGCCACAGGTGCGGTCGGCCAGGAAATCCTCAACATCCTCGACGAGCTGCGCTTTCCGGCCGACGAGGTGATCCCGCTCGCGTCGGAGCGCTCGGTCGGCAACGAGGTGGCCTTCGGCGACGACAAGCGCCTCAAGGTCAAGGAGCTGTCCAGCTTCGACTTCGAGGGCGTCGATCTGGCGCTCTTCTCGCCGGGGGCGTCGGTCTCCGCCATCCACGCACCTCGGGCTGCTGCTGCCGGCTGCATCGTCGTCGACAACACCTCGCAGTTTCGCATGGATCCCGACGTGCCGCTGGTCGTGCCGGAGGTCAATCCCGAGGCGCTCGAGGGCTTTCGTGCCAAGAACATCATCGCCAACCCCAACTGCTCGACCATCCAGATGGTCATGGCGCTGAAGCCCTTGCACGACATCGCCCGCATCCGCCGGGTGGTCGTCAGCACCTACCAATCGGTGAGCGGCGCCGGCCAGGAAGCCATGGACGAGCTCTTCGAGCAGACCAAGGCGATCTACATGAACGATCGCAAGGAGCCCAAGGTCCTGACGAAGCAGATCGCCTTCAACTGCATCCCGCGGATCGACAGCTTCCTCGAGGACGGCTCGACCAAGGAAGAGTGGAAGATGATGGTCGAGACGCAGAAGATTCTCGATCCCGAGATCGAGGTCGCCGCCACCTGCGTCCGCGTGCCCGGTGTTCGTCGGCCACGCGCTCTCGCTCAATGTCGAGTTCGAGGAGCCCCTGGAGCCGGACGACGCCAGGAACGCGCTATACGACTTCACCGGCCTGCTGGTGGTCGACCGGCCCGAGGAGGACGAGTACGTGACGCAGATCGATTGCGTCGGCGACCACGCGACTTTCGTCTCGCGCATCCGCAAGGACCCGACCGTCCCGCACGGCCTCGCCATGTGGGTCGTCGCCGACAATCTGCGCAAGGGGGCGGCGCTCAACACCGTGCAGATCGCCCAGGCGCTGATCGAGGAAGGCTACATCTGAGCCGCAAGCGGTCTCAGTCGAGGACGTTGCCGTAGATCGCGTCGAGCGGGATCGGCGTGTCGCAGGCGGCGAGCGTGAGCACGGCACCCTTGCCCAGCAGCTGGGCGTGCCATTCACCGTCGACGCGTCGCCAGGCCTCGATTCGCTGGGTGGTCGAGGCGACGAAGAGAATTTCCTCGACGCTCGGGATGGCGCGGTAGAAGTCGAACTTGTCGCCGTGATCGTTCGACGCGGTCGACGGTGACAGCACCTCGACGATCAGGCGCGGCGCCTCGATCGCTTTCTTCGCCTTGTCCCGCGGCTCGCAGGTGACGAGCACGTCGGGTACATAGCTGCGCCAATGGTCATCGGCTCGGCGAACGGCTTGGTTCGGTATGATCCGGCAGTTAGACGGAATGCGGCTGCTCAATGCCAGCGAGATGGCTAGAGCGATCTCGTTGTGCTCTGGCGTCGCCGAGGCCATCGCCACGGGCTGGCCGTCTTCCAGCTCGTAGCGTGTTTCAGTGCCGTCATCCCAATCGAGGAATTCGTCCACCGTCATCCGCTCGACGGCAAGCTCACGCATCACCGCTCTCCAATCCGTTACCCGAAGGATAGCACGATCGCTCGCCGCCGCGTAGCCGGCGCGCTGGCGATTTGCTACGACGGCAGGCGTCATGGCGACCAACCTGCACGAGTTCACGGTCTCCGAGATCGCCTTCTCGCTCAAGAAGACGATCGAGGACGCTTACGGCCTGGTCCGCATCAGGGGCGAGATCTCCGGCTTCAAGCGGGCCGCCTCGGGCCATCTCTACCTCGCGCTCAAGGACGAGAAGGCGGTGCTCGACGGCGTCTGCTGGCGCGGCACCGCGGGCAAGCTCGCCTTCCGCCCGGAGGACGGGCTCGAGGTGATCTGCACCGGCCGGCTGACCACCTATCCCGGTCGCTCGCGCTACCAGCTGGTCATCGAGCACATGGAGCCGGCGGGCGCCGGCGCGCTCATGGCGCTCTTCGAGGAGCGCAAGCAGCGGCTCGCCGCCGAAGGGCTGTTCGACGAGGCGCGCAAGCGCCCGATCCCGTATTTGCCGACCCGCATCGGCATCGTCACCTCGCCCACCGGTGCCGTCATCCGCGACATCCTGCACCGCCTGGCCGAGCGCTTCCCGAGGCACGTCCTGCTCTGGCCGGTGCTGGTCCAGGGCGAGGGTGCCGCCGAGCAGATCGCGGCTGCCATCGAGGGCTTCGATCGGCTCAACCAAGAGGGTGCGATACCGCCGCTCGACGTGCTGATCGTCGCCCGCGGCGGCGGCTCGATCGAGGATCTCTGGGCCTTCAACGAGGAGATCGTCGCGCGCGCCGTCGCCGCCTGCCGCATTCCGGTGATCTCGGCCGTGGGGCACGAGACCGACACGACGCTGATCGACTTCGTCGCCGACCGGCGGGCGCCGACGCCGACCGCCGCCGCCGAGATCGCGGTGCCGGTCCGGGCCGAGCTCATGGCCACGCTGGACGGGCTCGGCGAGCGGCTGATCCATGGCAGCGAGCGCGGCCTCGCCGAGCGACGTCGGCAGCTCGATGGGCTCGCCCGTGGCCTGCCGGACCCGGCGGCACAGCTGCGCTACAGCGAGCAGCGGCTCGACGATCTGGGCGAGCGGTTGAAGCTGCGCACGCCGCTCGTGCTGCTCGATGAGAAGCTGGAGCGTGTCGCGACCCGCCATGCCCGTCTCGCCGAGCTGGCCCGTGATCGCCTCGGCAATGCCACACGCGACCTCGACCGGCTGCCGCAGGCAAAGCTCGATGCCGCCATCGAGACGACCCTCGACACGCTCGACCGGCGCCTCGATGGACCGACCAAGCTCTTGGAAAGCCTGAGCCACCGCCGCGTGCTCGAGCGGGGCTACGCGCTGGTGCATGGCGTGAAGGGTCTCGCCACCCGGCGTGAAGCGGCTGCGGCTGAGAGCCGCCTCGAGATCGAGTTCGCGGATGGCCGGCTGGGCGTCGTGCCGACGGGTGACGATGCTGCTCTCGAGCCTAGACCCCGCGCCAGGCGCAAGCCGCGCGCCAAAGCTCCGGCAAAGGAAGCGGACGCCGGCAAGGCCCAGGGCAGCCTGCTTTGAGTGAGCAGCCGCCACAAGCCCGCCCGATCGACCGGCTGCTCGCCGTGATGCGCCGGTTGCGCGACCCGGAGCGTGGTTGTCCCTGGGACGTCGAGCAGACCTTCGCCACGATCGCCCCCTACACCATCGAGGAGGCCTACGAGGTCGCCGACGTGATCGAGCGGCAGGCCTGGGACGAGCTGCCGGGCGAGCTGGGCGATCTCCTGCTGCAGGTCGTCTACCATGCACAGATGGCCGAGGAGGCAGGTCTCTTCGCCTTCGAGGACGTGGCCCGCGCCGTTGCCGACAAGCTCGTTGCCCGCCACCCGCACGTCTTCGCCGAGCTGGAGGTGCGCACGGCCGCGGCCCAGCGCGAGCACTGGGAAGCGACCAAGGCCGAGGAGCGGGCTGCGAAAGCCGCAGCCAGCGATGCAGCGCCGAGTGCGCTGGACGACCTGCCGCACGGTTTGCCGGCCTTGACCCGGGCCTTCAAGCTGCAGAAGCGGGCGGCCCGGGTCGGCTTCGACTGGCCCGATCTCGACGGCGTCAGGGCCAAGGTGAACGAGGAGCTGGACGAGCTGGAGAGTGCCAGTCCCGCCGAGCGCGAGGAAGAGCTGGGCGACCTGCTCTTCACCCTGGTCAACCACGCACGCCGCCTCGGCCTCGATCCCGAGACCGCGCTCAGGCGCGCCAATGCCAAGTTCGAGCACCGGTTTCGCGCCATGGAGCGAACCAGCGACGCACCATTGGAGCGCCTCGACCTCGAGGCATTGGAAGCGCTCTGGCAGCGGGCCAAGGCGCTGCCGCGCCCGTGATTGTGAAAATGCTAAGGAGAGGGCAGGTCATGTCGCGACCGATCATCATCTGGGCCATAGCGGTCTCGTTGCTCCTGCCGCTTTCGGCCGTGGCCGGTGAGGCCATCGTGGTCGGCGTCGAGGCCACGCCCGAGGCCGCCGGCAGCTGGCGCTTCTCGGTGACCGTGCGTCACCCGGACACGGGCTGGGAGCACTATGCCGACAAGTGGCAGGTGCTCGGGCCTGATGGGACGGTGCTGGGCGAGCGTGTGCTGTTGCACCCGCATGTCGACGAGCAGCCCTTCACCCGCTCGCTCTCGGGCGTCGCCATCCCGGGCGGCACAGAGCAGGTCACCGTGCGGGCGCATGACAGTGTCGACGGCTGGGGCCCGGAAGTTCCCGTCGCGCTGCCCTAGTGGCGACCTGCTGCCGGCCGGCCGTGGCGCAGCCCGGTGCATGCGCTAGCCGGCAAGTGTCGCCAAACGGCTGACTCATTCGCTTACAGACTTTCCATGATAACCGGCCACAGTCTTGCTCCGGCGCGGACAATCGTTGCTCTGCGGTAACTATCACATTGATAGTAATAGATAAAAATCCGCTGGCCCGCGAATTGCAGATAGTCACCCTGACGCCGGATTTCGAGCCGGGTCCGAGGTGGATCCAACAATGAGCCGACCAATCACATTGCATGCGCAGCGTTGGTCGAGAAGACCTCGCCAGAAATGACGTTGCTGTTGTGGATATGGGCTACCGATACATGGGCGAACCTGAAGACCGGAGATTTCTCGGCGTCGATCACGGGCTGCCGATCAGCAAGTTGCGCGGTGTGCCCGCTTCAGTCCGGGTCAAGCTGAAGCGGCAGCGCATCACTACCTGCGCCCAGCTGCTGGTGGCGGCCGCCGCTGCATCGCGGCGGGCGGAGCTGGTGGCGGCAACGGGTATCGATCCCGCGATCCTGCTGCAGCTGGTCCGCCGTGCCGACCTCGCGCGCATTCGTGGAATCGGCACCGTGTTCGGGCTGATGCTCGAGGACGTGGGCGTCCTCGAGATCGAGCAGCTGGCTGAGCAGGAAGCCGGGAAGCTGCATGCGACGTTGCGCGACTACAATGTGCGCGAGCGGTTGGCGCGGCGCTCGCCGACGTTGGAGGAGGTCGCGGAGTGGGTCGCCACCGCCAGGCTGCTGCCGCTCGTGATCACCCACGGTGGCGTGGCGGACGCTGCCGACTGAGCCAACCGCTAGCCGGGCCGTTCGTCTCGCCGGGTCACCTCGCGCACTGGCCCACGGTGTCGGTCAGTGATGCAGGTTTCTTGCGCCCGATCGCGGGATGAAGCGGCGTCGGCGCCATGCGCAATTGATCCCAATTTCCACTTAGTAGTTGAGTTCAACTTGGTTGTTACAGCCTTCAAAGCTATTTTCTGATTGCGACATCTCTGCCGAGCATTGGCGGTCGCCAGATTGCGCGGCGGCATCGTGTCTCGAGCCGTCGGCGAACTTTACAGCTCTTTGGAAGGCTTCGAGCTCGGCCCGATCACGTCCCGCCGCCGCTCGTCCTCGGTGGGCTGCAGGTCGTAGGGTGCAACGATGCGCCAGACATGCTCCGGCACCATGTTGCGAATCCGCTTCGGATGCTGGCGGCGCAGGTGCAGCACCGTCTCGAGCGCCTTCATCTCCAGCCGTGCCCGGGCGAACTCGAGGCCCTTGGGTCCGATCTTCGGCATCAGCCAGCCCATCAGCGGCCGCAGCCAGTCGGGCATGGCGCGCAGCGGCAGGCCACCGGCAGCGCGCTCGACATTGCTCTTGAAGCCGCGCACCGAGCCCTGGCGCTTGCCGCTGCTGCCGGGCTCGGAACTGTGCAGCTCGTCGCCCAGGAGCTCGACCAACGCCTCGCCACGCTCGTTCCTGACCAGCAGCCATTGCTCGCCCTCGCCGCCCATGTAGCCGACCGTGATGTCGGCCAGCACATTGGTGTAGTCGACACAGGTTCGGCAGGTCAGCGGGAAGAAATCCGGCGGCAGCTTCGAGATCGGCAGCTTGAGGAAGGGGACCTCGCGCCGCTTCCGGCCATCGGTGAAGCGCAGCTCGACATGGTAGTCGGCACGGAACTCCAGATAGCTGATGGTCTCGGGCGCCGGATCGAGCAGCGCCAGGAATTCGTGGAACCGCTCGGTGGTCGTGTTGTCCGAGCAGGGCGTGCCGATGACATAGAGCCGCTCCAGGCCGAGCTCTTCCTCGAGCGCCCGGAGCGCATAGACCTGGCAGGGAATCCCAATCACCGCGAGCCGCTTGAAGCCGGCAGCACGGGCGGGCTCGAGCAGCGCCAGGAGCGGTGCATAGCCCATGCGCATGCCGCGGCACTGCGCCATGCCGGCAGGGTCGGTGACGATCACCGGCACCGGCCGCCAGCGATCGTGCGGGTCCGGCGCCATGGTGAGGACCGCGTCGACCGTCTCGGTCGCGAGCAGGCGCTCGCCGAGTCGCGTTGCGATCCCGGTCCATTGCGCCCCTTCGCTCGGCGGTACGAGCGCTGCCTTGAGCATGCGCCGGTAGGGCCCGAAGAACCGTTCGTCGCCACGCTCAGGGTCGCGCGGACGGCCATGCACCTTGGCCTCGAGCCCGGGGTAATCCGGCTGGATGAACTGACACGCCTGGCCGCAATCCTTGGCGCTCGCGGTGCGCGAGACGCCGCAATCGGTGCAGAGCCCACGCGGTGCTGCCGCAGCTAAGGGCGGCGCCCAGACCCCGGGCTGTGCTGCTGGCGCTAAACCTTCGGCCGGCGACCGATCGCTTGCCGTCGACGCCAGGGTGTCTTCGCTCGTCACTGCCTTCGACCCTCATGTCATACCGAGCCGGCCGCCCGTTCGGTGATGCTAACAACGGAGCGACTGCGGCTCCAGCCCGGAACGCTAGCCGGCGGCAGGATCCGACGCCAAGCTTGCAGCTCGGATGGCCGGGTGGCATATCCCGCTGCTGGGGAACTCATTCGTGCTCGCGTCAGGCCTATCCTGGAAAGGGAAGCTCGTGCAAACGCGCTATATCTTGCAAGTGGTCGTTCTCGTGCTCGCCTTGTTGGCGGCACCCGCTGTCGTCGCCCAAGGGGTGATGGACGGCAAGGAAGCGGCCGAGAAGGGCAATTTCGTTCGGGCCGTGGAAATCTGGCGGCCTTTGGCCGAGGCCGGCGACCCCAGGGCTGAGACCTATCTCGGCATGATGTACGACAACGGCTACGGTGTGCCACAGGATCGCGAGCAGGCTTTCTATTGGTATCAGCGTGGCGCCGAGGCCGGTTTTGCGCGAGCGCAGTACCATCTCGGCTTCATGTACCACTACGGCTTCGGCACGACGCGCAGCCAGAGCGAGGCATTGAAATGGTACCGTCTGGCGGCTGACCAGGGCGAGGTCAGGGCGCAGTACAATCTCGGCAAGCTGTACGCGCATGGTCTCGTGGTTCAGCGCGATTTCGTCACCGCGCATATGTGGTTCGAGATCGCAAGCCGCAAGCGAACCGCGGTCTGGCCGCTCGCGTCGCGCGATCTCAAGACCGTGGCGAAAAAGATGAGCGAGTCGCAGATCGAGGAGGCCGAGGAGCGGGCCAAGAACTGGCAGCCGAGCTGAGGCGCCACAGGCTTCGAGCAGCCTAATGCCGTTCAGTCCTTCTCGATCCCCTGATAGGCGGCGTCGCCCCAAACCTGCTTGACCCGCCGGTCGCGGCCGCAAGCGTAGCGGTAGCCGGCGTAGCGCACCGAGCTCTCCAGATAATAATCCTGGTGGTAGTCCTCGGCCGGCCAGAAGGCCGTGGCATCGATGATCTCGGTGACGATCTCGTCACCCGAGAGCTTCCTCTGCTGCCGCCTTGGACGCCTCGGCGACCACGCGCTGCTCGTCGTCGGCGACGAAGATGGCGGTGCGATAGCTGGGCCCCCGGTCGCAGAACTGACCACGCGCATCCTTGACGTCGATGGTCCGCCAGAAAATGTCGAGCAGCTCGCGATAGCTCGTGACCTCGGGGTCGAAGGTGACCTTCACCGCCTCCAGGTGCCCGTCCGAGGAATGGCTCGAGTAGGTCGGGTTCTCGGTCCAGCCGCCGATATAGCCGGAGACCGTCTCGGAGACGCCCGGCACCTTGTCCATGTCCGCCTCGACGCACCAAAAGCAGCCGCCGGCGAGAATGGCCTCGTCGGCATGACCGGCGAGCGGGCTGGCCAGACCCACGGCGAGGGCGACAAGAGCCGCTTTCGGAGCTTGCAACATATGCGAACTGACCTTTCGAGCGATCCGTGATGCGAGGACAGATAGCGCAAAAAGCGTGATCGGCAGCCCATGCATCAAGCAGCTGTGCTTCGAGTTGATCGAAGCCCTAACCTCTTCGGCAGCCTGCGAACATCGCCGCGCCAGCAAAGCCTCGCTTGACCACGGCCTGCGGCACGCTACCATCATCGTTGGCTGTAATCGTGCGTGGGAGAGCCCGGACAGGTCTTGCGATCTTGCCGGCGCCGAAGGAGCAACCGCCCCGGAAACTCTCAGGCCCCAGGACCGCGCGCGAGTTGGCCCTCTGGAGAGCGGGTGCGAGGGCACCCCACCGACGGGGAAGACGACGGGCTCACGCTCGCGTCTGAATCTCTCAGGTCAAGGACAGAGGGGGCGTCTAAACGGGATGACTCGGTCCCGTCCCTGACGCCACCATGAGGCCTTGATCTGTGTCCGCGCTCAAAACGACGCCTTTGGATCAGCTGCACCGTGAGCTCGGTGGCCGCATGGTCGACTTCGCCGGCTGGTCGATGCCGGTGCAGTATCCGTCCGGCATCCTCAAGGAGCACAGCCAGGCCCGCGAGCGTGCCGCCCTCTTCGACGTCTCGCACATGGGCCAGGTGGCCATCACCGGCCCCGCTGCGGCGGCTGCCATCGAGCGCGTGGTCCCGGCCGACATCCAAAGCCTGGCCGCGGCCCGTGCCCGCTACACCCAGCTCACCAATGACGCCGGCGGCATCATCGATGACCTGATCATCACCGCCAGCGAGAACGGCCTCTTCGTCGTCGTCAACGCCGGTGGCCGCGACGAGGACCTGGCGCATCTTCAGGCGCAGCTCCCGGACCACGAGGTTCGCCTGCTCGACGACCGCGCTCTTCTGGCGCTGCAGGGACCGGCCGCCGTCGAGGTGCTGGCGGCGATGGCGCCCGAGGTGGCCGATTTGGCGTTCATGGAGAGCCGCGAGCTGCAGCTTTCCGGTCTCGCGGTTCGGGTCTCACGGCTCGGCTACACCGGCGAGGACGGCTTCGAGATCTCCGTGCACCAGGACCATGCGCAGAAGCTGGCCCGCACCCTGCTCGCCAACGAGGCGGTGGCTCCGGCAGGCCTCGGTGCCCGGGATTCGCTCAGGCTCGAGGCGGGCTTGTGCCTCTACGGCCACGATATCGACACGACCACGAGCCCGATCGAGGCGGCGCTGGCCTGGACCATCGGCAAGCGGCGGCGCGAGGAGGGCGGCTTTCCCGGCGCCGAGCGCATCTTGGCTGAGCTGAAGGACGGCGCCGAGCGCCGCCTGGTCGGCCTCAGGCCCGAGGGCCGCGCCCCGGCGCGCGAGGGTGCCACCATCATGGATAGCGCTGGCAACAGTGTCGGCGTGGTGACCAGTGGCGGCTTCGGCCCCACCGTCGGAGCCCCGATTGCCATGGGCTACGTCAAGACGGCGCTCGCCAAGGCCGGCACGGCACTCGTCATCGAGCTGCGCGGCAAGCCTGTGCCGGCAGAGGTCACCAAGCTGCCCTTCGTTCCGCACCGCTATCATCGCTGAGAGGACACCTACGATGGCGCGCTATTTCACCAAGGATCACGAGTGGCTCGATGTCGAAGGCGACATCGCCACGGTGGGCATCACCAATCATGCGCAGGAGCAGCTGGGTGATGTCGTCTTCGTCGAGCTGCCGGAGGCCGGGCGTGACGTGACCAAGGGCGGCGATGCGGCCGTGGTCGAGAGCGTCAAGGCCGCGTCTGATGTCTATGCGCCGGCCACCGGCAAGGTGGTCGAGAGCAACAGCGCGCTCGAGGACAGCCCGGCCATGGTCAACGAGGACGCCGAGGGCGCCGCCTGGTTCTTCAAGCTCGAGCTCACGGACAAGAGCGAGCTCGAGGGACTGATGGACGCCGATGCCTATCAGGCCTTTCTCAAGACGATCGATTAGCAGCGACGGCGACGCCGTTCGTTCGACACAGAGCTGGAGCCATTGCCCATGGGTAACGTCGAGACCTTGCCGCGCTCGGAGAACCGTTCGGCGACGCACACCGGGGACGAGGCGCGCTTCGGCCCCTTCGTGGAGCGCCATGTCGGGCCCGACGGCGGCGAGATCCGAGCCATGCTGGACGTGGTTGGTGCCGCCTCGCTGGGTGCCCTCATCGACGAAACGGTGCCAGCGGCGATCCGCCAGTCGAGCCCGCTCGAGCTGCCGCAGCCTCTGAGCGAGCCCGAGGCGCTGGCCCGGCTGGCTGAGCTGGCGGGTCAGAACGAAGTCAAGCGCTCGCTCATCGGCATGGGCTACTACGGCACCCACACGCCCTCCGTCCTGCTGCGCAATCTCTTCGAAAATCCCGGCTGGTACACCGCCTACACGCCCTATCAGGCCGAGGTCAGCCAGGGCCGGCTCGAGGCGCTCTTGAACTGGCAGCAGGCGGTCATCGACCTCACCGGCATGGAGATCGCCAACGCCTCGCTGCTCGACGAGGCAACGGCCGCTGCCGAGGCGATGACGCTCGCCAGGCGGAGCTCGAAGAGCAAGGCCAGTGCCTTCTTCGTCGACGCCGACACCCATCCGCAAACCAAGGCCGTGCTGGCGACCCGGGCGGTACCGCTCGGCATCGAGCTGGTCGAGGGCGATCCGCTGGACGACCTCGAGGCCGACCAGGTCTTCGGCGCGCTGCTGGCCTATCCCGGCTCCTCGGGCGAGATCCGCGACCTCCGCGCCGCCGCCGAGGCGCTGCATGCGGCGGGCGCCATCGTCACCGTCGCCAGCGATCTCCTCGCACTCTGCCTGCTCGAGGCGCCCGGCAAATGGGGTGCCGACATCGTGCTCGGCTCGGCCCAGCGCTTCGGCGTGCCCATGGGCATGGGCGGCCCGCATGCCGCCTTCTTCGCCGCCAAGGACGCCGTCAAGCGCTCGATTCCCGGCCGCATCATCGGTGTCAGCCAGGATGCGCGCGGCAAGCCGGCGCTCAGGATGGCGCTGCAGACCCGCGAGCAGCACATCCGTCGCGAGAAGGCCACCAGCAACATCTGCACTGCCCAGGTGCTGCTGGCCGTCATGGCCGGGATGTACGCGGTCTGGCATGGCGGCCGCGGCCTGGAGGCCATCGCGCGACGGGTGCACGGGCGCACCGCCGACCTGGCCGGCCGTCTCGACGCCGCCGGCATCAAGCGGGTCAACGACCACTTTTTCGACACGCTGACGCTCAGCCTGCCCGGCAAGGCCGGTTCGGTCCTCGAGGCAGCGGCGGAAGCCGGCTTCAACCTCCGGCCGATCGACGCCGATCACCTGGCGCTGTCGCTCGACGAGACCGTCACCGCCGAGGAAGTCGACCAGCTGGCTTCGCTGCTCGGCGCAGCAAGCACGGCCAAGCCTGCTGCCGGCCTGCCCGAGCCGCTGGTCCGCCAGAGCCCCTATCTCACCCACCCGGTCTTCGGCATGCATCGCAGCGAGACCCAGATGCTGCGCTATCTCCGCAAGCTGCAGCTCAAGGATCTGGCGCTCGATCGCTCGATGATCCCCCTGGGCTCCTGCACCATGAAGCTCAATGCGGCGACCGAGATGATGCCGGTGAGCATGGCCGGCTTCGCGCACATCCATCCCTTCGCACCAAAGAGCCAGACCACTGGCTACCAGGAGCTGTTCGCCGACCTCGAGGACTGGCTCTGCCGGATCACCGGCTTCGATGCGGTATCGCTGCAGCCCAATGCCGGCAGCCAGGGCGAGTATGCTGGTCTTTTGAGCATCCGCGCCTATCACCGCTCGCGCGGCGATGCCGAGCGCGATGTCTGCCTCATTCCGTCATCCGCGCACGGCACCAACCCGGCCAGCGCCGTCATGGCCGGCATGCGCGTCGTGGTGGTCGCCTGTGACGAGGACGGCAATGTCGACATTGCCGATCTGACCGCGAAGGCGAAGGCCCACGAGGACCGGCTCGCGGCGCTGATGATCACCTATCCGTCGACCCACGGCGTCTTCGAGGCGAACGTCAAGGAGGTCTGCGCCGTCGTCCACAGCCACGGTGGGCAGGTCTACATGGACGGCGCCAATCTGAACGCCATGGTGGGTCTGTGCCAGCCGGCCGAGATCGGCGCCGATGTCAGCCACATGAACCTGCACAAGACCTTCTGCATCCCGCATGGCGGCGGCGGGCCGGGCATGGGCCCGATCGGCGTCAAGGCGCATCTCGCACCCTTCCTGCCCGGCCATCCGGTGACCGGTGAGGGCAGCGCGGAGAGCCTCGGCACTGTCTCGGCCGCTGCCTTCGGCTCACCCTCCATCCTGCCGATCACCTGGGCCTATATCGCCATGATGGGTGGTGCCGGGCTCACCCATGCGAGCGAGCTCGCCATCCTCAACGCCAACTACATCGCCACCCGGCTCCAGGACCACTACCCCGTCGTCTACACCGGCCGCGGCGGGCGCGTCGCACACGAGTGCATCATCGACTTTCGCGACATCAAGCAAGAGACGGGCATCAGCTCGGAGGACGTCGCCAAGCGGCTGGTCGATTACGGCTTCCACGCGCCGACCATGTCCTGGCCGGTGCCGGAGACGATGATGATCGAGCCCACGGAAAGCGAGGCCAAGACCGAGCTCGACCGGTTCTGCGACGCCATGATCGGCATCCGCGACGAGATCCGCGCCATCGAGCGCGGCCAGAGCGATCGGGCGAGCAACCCGCTGCGCCACGCGCCGCACACCGCCGACCTGCTGCTCGGCGAGTGGGACCGGCCTTATGACAAGGCCACCGCCTTCACGCCCTTGGGCGGCGACCCCAACGACAAGTACTGGCCACCGGTCGCCCGCGTCGACAATGTCTTCGGCGATCGCCACGTGGTCTGCACCTGCCCGCCGCTCGAGGCCTATGCCGAGGCGGCGGAGTAGGGCTCTGCTCAGTGCGACACGAGCGCCAGGCCGGCCACGACGAAGGTTGCGCCCATGATCCGGCGAAGATCGAGACCCTCGCCGATCACCGCCGCGATGCCGAGCACCAGCAAGGTCTCGACGCCGACGATGGTGATGTAGATCACGCCGAGATTGGCATGACGGAGCAGGCTGATCTCGGCGAGCGCCGCAGCGACGAAGCCGATGCAGATGACCAGGACAGCCATGACGGTCAACGAGGTCGATGCCAGCTTCATGCCGAGCGTGGCCAGCGCGTAGCCCACGGCAGAGACGAGGATCAGCGCCAGCTGGCGTGATTGAAGACCGAAAACCGTTCCGCCAGAACCTCCAGCGCCGAGTTCCATCACCGCTGCCTCCCGTCCTTGATGTCAGGGGTTGGCTGCGTTGCGCGGTGGCCGGCTAATCCGTTTGGCGACATCGCACCACCGCGTCCATCGCAGCGTCATGTCGATCTGCTGCCTCACAGGGATGATGGGCCGTCGGCGGAAAGAAAACGTGAACAGCGTGGTGTCGGCACCGTGAAAAACGTACAGCCCAGACGACTCGATGGAGGGTCGCTGTCAAAGCTTGTGGCGAATTGGCCGATGGCGTGGCTCAGCTCGGCAGATCGACTACTGTCGGGCTGGACGTCGAGCTGGCACCGGAAGCCTCCATCAGCCCGTGCCTGACCGTGCGAAGCGCGCGCCGGGCGCCGGCCAGTGCTTCGGCCCAGTCGAGCTCCGAACCCATGCCCTCGATCAGCTCGTCGACCGCTGCCCGAAAACGGCGGAAGCCGGGGTCGCGGCTGGCATTGAACAGCAGGCAGGACAGGGTCTTGGCGCCGAAGCGGCGGCGCAGTGGTCGATGCGCTGCCGCCAGGGTTTCGAGGATGCCGGCAAGCGCGAATTGCGCGCCGAGCTTGGCCGAGATGCTGGCGAGGGCGCCGGCGTTCTCGAGATCCTCCAGCCGCGACGGCATGGGCGTCGTGCCGCCCAGAATGCCGATATCGTGGCTCAGCCGCCAGGTCGACCGATGCCGGCCAACCGCCTGCTGCTGCGTCTCCGAGAGATCATCGAAGGCGTAGAGCTCGATCGCCGCGAAGCCGCGGCGCAACCGCTCGAGCAGCCGTCGGTACTCCGGCAGCGGGTAGTCACCGGCGAGCAGGCGCTCGATGTCGGGCATGCGCGCAAAGGCACGACGCAGCTCGGCCGTGCCATCGTCGAGAAAGCGGAAGATCGAGGGCATGAAATGTTCCCCGGCAAGAGTGAGGCCGGGAACGTAAACTATTCCTATTATCTAGGCAATAATTCCTTTTATCTCCATCGATCCGCTGCTGGTCAGATGTGGATCGGCTTGGCGAAGACCGCCAGCGCCGCCTCCTTGATCGCCTCCTCGAGCGTCGGATGCGCATGGCTGGTGCGGGCCAGATCCTCGGCCGAGGCGCCGAACTCCATGGCGACCGCGATCTCGCCGATCATGGTCCCGGCATCGGCGCCGATGATATGGGCGCCGAGGATTTCGTCGGTCTCGGCATCGGCCAGCAGCTTGACGAAACCGTCCGTCTGCCCGGTCGACCGCCCGCGGCTATTGGCCATGAACGGAAACTTGCCGGCCTTGTAGGCGATACCGGCCTCCTTGAGCTGCTCCTCGGTCTTGCCGATCGCCGCCACCTCGGGCTCGGTGTAGACGACGCCAGGAATTTTGTCGTAGTCGATATGCGGCCGCTGGCCGGCCAGCATCTCGGCAATGGCGACGCCCTCCTCCTCCGCCTTGTGCGCCAGCATGGCACCCCTGACGACGTCGCCGATGGCATAGATGCCCTCGGCCGAGGTGCGGAAATGGTCGTCGATCTCGATCATGCCGCGCTTGTCAGGCGTGATGCCGACGCTCTCGAGCCCCAGCCCCTCAGTGTAGGGACGACGGCCAATCGCCACCAGCACGACGTCGCAGGCGATCGTCTCGGCCTTGCCGCCTTTGGCCGGCTCGACCGTCACGCCGAGCTGCTTGCCCTTGGATTCGACGCCGGTGACCTTGGTGCCGAGCTTGAACGCGATGCCCTGCTTGGTCAGGATCCGCTGGAACTGCTTGCTGACCTCGCCGTCCATGCCGGGCGTGATCCGGTCGAGAAACTCCACGACCGTGACCTTGCTGCCCAGCCGGTGCCAGACGGCGCCCATCTCGAGGCCGATATAGCCGCCGCCGATGACCACCAGATGCTCCGGCACAGCCTCGAGCTCCAGCGCGCCCGTCGAGCTGACGATCCGCTCCTCGTCCACCTCGACACCGGGCAAGGGTGTGCTCTCCGAGCCCGTGGCGATGACGATGCTCTTGGCCTCGAGCACCCGCTCGCCGCCGTCCTGGAGCGTCACCTTGACCTTGCCAGGGCCGTCGATGGCGCCGTGGCCCACGACATAGGCGACCTTGTTCTTCTTGAAGAGGCCCTCGATGCCTTTGGTCAGGGTCTCCACCACCTCGTCCTTGTTGTCCATCATGGCATCCAGGTCGAGCTCGACGCCCGTGACCTTGATCCCGTGCTTGTCGAGCCCGCTCTTGGCCTCGTGGTAGAGATGCGAGGAATGGAGCAGCGCCTTCGACGGAATGCAGCCGACATTGAGGCAGGTGCCGCCGAGGCTGCCTCGCTTCTCGACGCAGGCCACCTTCATGCCGAGCTGTGCTGCCTTGATGGCCGCGACATAGCCACCCGGGCCGCCGCCGATGACCACCAGATCGAAGCTCTCGTCGCTCATGTCGTCCCCTTCCCAACACTGCTCGACCAGTCGTTCCGCGATCAACTGGCGACCGTTTGGCCGTCCTTGTAGAGCACGGCAGGTCGATCACAAACCCCAGGGCACCAAGTGGACAATTCGAGGGCTTGACGCCGCCGCCGATCGGTGGCGAACTCCGTCCAGGTGCAACAAGCTGAAAGGAGGTGATCCTATGTCGAGTGAGATGACGGGGCGGTCGTTTGGACCTGTGGCGTCGGTGTCGGCAGCGGAGCAGCCTCTGCTGTCGGTCTGACCCGCATCGGATTTTCCAGGGCCCGGATGACCACCGTGCTCACGGAAAGGCCGCCTTCGGGCGGCCTTTCTTCTTCAAAGACCAATAGACAGATGGCGAAGCGCGATCCAATCGTCGATCATATCCTGGAGCTCCTCGAGCCCCTGGGCACGATGCGCGCGCGCTCGATGTTCGGCGGCTTCGGCATCTTCCATGTCGATCGCATGATCGCACTGGTCGCCGATGATCGCCTTTATCTCAAGACCGACAGCGATACCCGAGCGACCTTCGAGGCCGCCGGCTGCAGCGCCTTCGTCTATGCCGGCAAGCGTGGCAAGCCTGCCGTGATGAGCTACCACGAAGCGCCGGCCGACTGCCTCGACGACGCTGAGATCATGCTGCAATGGGCACGACTCGCCGTCGAGGCGGCGCAGCGCGCCCCGGCGCCGCGGCGCAAGCGCTAGCGCGGCACCGATCAACGCCGGCTCCGGCTCGGCACGATTGCTATACGGACAGTCATGAACCAACCGAGCGAGCGAGCCGACGCCACGCTTCGTGCCGCGCTCTGGATGGTCGGCGCCATCCTGTCGTTCTGCACCATGGCGGTGGCCGCGCGCGAGCTCCTGGCGACCATGAGCGCCTTTCAGATCCTGCTCTTGCGCAGCATCTTCGGCGGCCTGTTCATCGGTCTCGTCATCGTTCGCACCGACCTCGAGGTGCTGCGCTCAAAGCAGCCGGTGCTGCAGCTGACCCGCCACACGATCCATTTCGTCGGTCAGGTGCTGTGGATCATATCGCTCGGCTTGCTGCCCCTCGCACAGGTCTTCGCGGTCGAGTTCACCTCGCCCATCTGGGGTGCCATGACCGCCGTTCTGCTGCTTGGCGAACGGCTCACCCGGTGGCGTGTGCTGGCGCTCGTGGCCGGTTTCGTCGGTGTCTTGATCATCGTTCGCCCAGGCGTGGCCGCGGTCGAGCCCGCCGTTTTCGCCATCCTGGGTGCAGCCATGTGCTTTGGGATCATCAACGCGATGACCAAGAAGCTGGTTCGCACCGACCAGCCCTGGGGCATCCTCTTTTGGATGTCCGTGGTCCAGACACTGTTGTGCCTGCCGTTTGCCATTCCGCTCTGGGTGACGCCGACGCTGGCCGAGGCACCCTGGCTCGCCGGCGTCGCGGTCAGCGGCCTCAGCGCGCATTACTGCTTGGCCCGAGCCCTTGCCTCCGCCGACGCCGTCGTCGTCCTGCCCATGGAGTTCGTCCGCATGCCGATCATCGCCGTGATCGGCCTCCTGCTCTACGGCGAGCGCCTCGATCCCTGGATCTTCTTAGGCGCCGCCGTGATCTTCAGCGGCATCTGGCTCAACGTCCGCGCCGAGGCCCGCGCCAGGCGCGTGCAGTAGCCGACGGGCACGCTTGGGCCTCAGGCGTCGAGCAGCATCCGGGTCGGGTCCTCGATGCACTGCTTGACCCTGACCAGGAAGGTCACCGCCTCGCGGCCGTCGATGATCCGGTGGTCGTAGGAGAGTGCCAGATACATCATCGGCCGCGCCTCGATCTTGCCGTCCGGCAGCACCACCGGGCGCTGCACGATGTTGTGCATGCCGAGAATGCCGACCTGCGGCGGGTTGAGGATCGGCGTCGACAGCATCGAGCCGAAGATGCCGCCATTGGTGATGGTGAAGGTGCCGCCGGTCAGCTCCTCCATGGCGAGCTTGCCGCTCTTCGCGCGCGTGCCGAGATCGGTGATGGCGCCTTCGATCTGCGCCAGGTTCATCGCATCCGCACCACGCACCACCGGTACGACGAGGCCGGCATCGGAGCTGACCGCGACGCCGATGTCGTAGAAATGCTTGTAGACCACCTCGTCGCCGTCGATCTCGGCATTGACCGCCGGATAGGCCTTGAGCGCGTCGATGCAGGCCTTCACGAAGAACGACATGAAGCCGAGCTTGATGCCGTGCTTCTTGACGAATGCGTCCTGATACGATTTGCGCAGATTCATGACCGCCGACATGTCCACCTCGTTGAAGGTGGTGAGCATGGCAGCCGTGTTCTGCGCCTCCTTGAGCCGCTCGGCGATCCGCTTCCTGAGCCGGGTCATCTTGACCCGCTCCTGGCGCCCGGTCGAGGGTGCGGGTGCTGCTGGCGCCGACCCAGGACTCGGTGCCTGAGCCGGCTTCTCGGCCTTCTGCACGTCACCCTTGGTGACATTGCCCTTGGGCCCGGTGCCGTCGATCTCGGCGATCTCGAGACCCTTCTCGGCCGCGAGCTTGCGCGCCGCAGGGCCGCTCTTGCCGGCACCATCGCTCTTTTCCGCCGGGGCCGGGGCGGATTTCTGCTCGGCGGGCTTCTCGGCCTTGGCCGGTGCCTCGGCCGCCGCAGCACCATCACCCTCGGCGATCATGCCCAGGAGCGCTCCCACCTCGACGTCGGTGCCCTCCTCCACCGTGATCTCGGCGAGCACACCCGCCATGGGCGCTGGCACCTCGAGGCTGACCTTGTCCGTCTCGAGCTCGACCAAGGGCTCATCCGCCTTGACCGCATCGCCGGCCTTCTTCAGCCAGCGCGCAATCGTCGCCTCGCTTACCGACTCACCCAGCGTCGGCACCCTGATCTCGCCGCTCATCACCAATCCTTCTTGTCTATCGATCGTAGCTGGAATCCGGATCGAGCTTACGACCGGCTCGCCTGACCGACCAGTGCTTCCTCGACCAGCGCTCGCTGCTCACGCTCATGCTGGGCGTGAAAGCCGGTGGCCGGGGCGGCGCCAGGCTTGCGGCCGGCATATTGCAGACGGCGATGGGTGCTGCCGCGCGCCTCGAGCAGGTTCTCGATCCGCGGTGCTGCGAAGAACCACGCCCCCTGGTTCCGAGGCTCCTCCTGGCACCAGACGAAGCGCACATCCTTCCCGTAGCGCTCCAGCTCGTCGGACAGCGCCTCTTCCGGAAACGGCGCCAGCTCCTCGAGCCTGATCAGCGCGACCTTGTCGTCGAGACCCTTCTCCTCGCGGGCGGCCAGCAGGTCGTAATAGACCTTGCCCGAGCACATCACGACCCGCTCGACGGCCGCGTCGGCCTTGCTCGGCGCGTTCTCGTACATCACCCGGTGGAAGCTCGTATCCGGCCCGAAATCGGCCAACGACGAGACGCAGCGCTTGTGCCGGAGCAGCGACTTGGGCGTCATCACGATCAGTGGCTTCCGGAAATCGCGATGCAGCTGGCGCCGCAGCATGTGGAAGTAGTTGGCCGGCGTCGTGACGTTGCAGACCTGGATATTGTCCTCGGCGAAGAGCTGCAGGAACCGCTCGAGCCTGGCCGAGCTGTGCTCGGGACCCTGGCCCTCCATGCCATGCGGCAACAGGCAGACCAGGCCGGAGAAGCGCAACCACTTGGCCTCGCCCGGGGCGATGAACTGGTCGAAATAGACCTGCGCGCCATTGGCGAAGTCGCCGAACTGCGCCTCCCACAAGGTCAGGCAGTTCGGATCGGCGAGCGTGTGGCCGTACTCGAAGCCCAGCACGCCTTCCTCCGAGAGGAAGCTGTCGACCACCTCGAAGCTCGCCTGCTTCGGGTCGAGATGCATCAGCGGGTGGTACTTCTCCTCGCTGACCTGGTCGTAGATCGCTGCGTGGCGTTGCGAGAACGTGCCGCGGCCGACATCCTGGCCGGAGAGCCGGACCGGAAAACCCTCGAGCATCAGCGAGCCGAAAGCCAGATGCTCGGCCGTCGCCCAGTCGATGCCCTCGCCCGACTCGATCGCCTTGCGCCGCTGGCCGATCACCCGCTTCAGCCTGGGGTGGACGTTCAGCTCCTTGGGCAGATCGGTCATCTTCAGACCGATCTCCTGCACCCGATCGAGGCTGCAGGCGGTGCTGCCGCGCTCGTACTCGGTGGGTGAGGCCTTCAATCCTGCCCACGCACCCTCGAGCCAGTCCACCTTGTTGCGCTTGTAGCTGCGCGCCGCCTCGTGCGCCGCCTCGAGCTGCTTGTTGAAATCATCGTGCAGCTGCTGGCCGTAGCCGGCGTCGATCACCTTCTCGCGCTCGAGCCGCTGGACATAGACCTGCCGGACGGTCGGGTGCTGGGCGATCCGCTTGTACATCAAGGGCTGGGTGAAGCCCGGCTCGTCGCCCTCGTTGTGGCCGTGGCGGCGGTAGCACCACATGTCGATGACCACGTCCTTCTTGAATTTCTGGCGGAACTCGGCGGCGAGGCGGGAGACGTGGGTCACGGCCACCGGATCGTCGCCGTTGACGTGGAAGATCGGCGCCTGGATGCCGCGGGCGACGTCCGACGGATAGGGCGAGCTCCGC
Organism: uncultured Alphaproteobacteria bacterium; assembly: GCA_942491185.1. Classification (GTDB taxonomy): domain Bacteria; phylum Pseudomonadota; class Alphaproteobacteria; order Geminicoccales; family Geminicoccaceae; genus SLRI01. Next base: position 409,322 of record CALOAB010000021.1, read on the forward strand.
GCATAGGCCGGGCTGGTGGTGAAGCCGATCTGGTTGTTGACGATCAGATGCAGCGTGCCGCCGACCCGGTAGCCCCGGAGCTCCGACATCTCGAGGCACTCGTGCACCACGCCCTGGCCAGCGAAGGCGGCGTCGCCATGCAGGAGGATGCCCATGACGCGCGAGCGATCGATGTCGTCCTTCTGTCGCTGCTTGGCGCGAACCTTGCCCATGACGACCGGATTGACCGCCTCGAGATGCGACGGGTTGGCGGTGAGCGAGAGATGCACCTCGCGGCCGTCTGGCAGCACCCGGTCGGTCGAGGTGCCGAGATGGTACTTGACGTCGCCGGAGCCGAGCACGTCGTTACGCCCGGCGCCACCCTGGAACTCGCTGAAGATCGCCGAGTAGGGCTTGCCCATGACATTGGCCAGCACGTTGAGCCGGCCGCGATGCGGCATGCCGATGACGATCTCGTCGACGCCGAGCTCGGCGCTGCGGCGGATCATCGTCTCCATCGCCGCGATGGCGCTCTCGCCGCCGTCGAGGCCGAAGCGCTTGGTGCCCGGAAACTTGACGTGGAGGAACTGCTCGAAGCCCTCGGTCTCGGTCAGATGCTCGAGGATCGCACGCTTCTCCTCGGCATTGGTGTCGAACATGCCCCCAGCGCTCTCGATGCGCTGTTGCAGCCAGCTCTTCTGGTCCGCGTCTTGGATGTGCAGGAACTCGATGCCGACGGTCGAGCTGTAGGTCTTCTGCAGGACGTCCATCACCTGAGCCAGCGTCGCCGTCTCCAGGCCGAGGACGAAGTCGAGATAGAACTCGCGGTCCAGATCGGCGTCGGTGAAGCCGTAGCTGTGGTAGTCGAGCTCGGGATGGTGCGGCGTGCCGCCCAGCTTCAGCGGGTCGAGCTTGGCCATGAGGTGGCCACGCACGCGGTAGGCGCGGATCAGCATGATGATCCGCAGATGATCGCGGATCAGGCTCTTGGTGGCCTCGTCGTCGAGCGACCCGCTCGGTAGCGGACGGTTGAGGTTGGCGGGCTCGCCCAGTGCCGAGCTGTGCGGCTGCGCCGCGCCGGAGGGACGCGGCTGCAGGGCCGCCTGGGCCTGGTTGAAGAGCGACCGATCCTCAGTCTCGAGACCGTCGAAATAGCCTCGCCAGCTCGGCTCCACGCTCGCCGGATCGCTCAGGTAGCGGGCGAACAACTCCTCGATGAAGCTGGAGTTGCCGCCATAGAGAAAGCCGGTCTGCTCGAGCTCTTTTCGCGTCGCCATGAACTTCTGTTCAACCCCCGCTCGGCTCCGGGGGATTTGCGTGCGGCCCCGAAGCGCCCATTATACCGGCTGCCCGCCAGCCATTTCTTAGCCCTTGCCGAGCGCTTCCACCATGGCCTTGCCGATGGTTGCCGGATTTTCGGCGATCACGATGCCGGCAGAGCGCATTGCCTCGATCTTCTCCTCGGCACCACCCTTGCCGCCGGAGATGATCGCACCGGCATGGCCCATGCGACGTCCCGGAGGTGCGGTGCGCCCGGCGATGAAGCCCGCGACCGGTTTCTTGATCCGGCTCGCCTTGAGGAACTCGGCAGCCTCCTCCTCGGCGGTGCCGCCGATCTCACCGATCATGATGATGCCCTGCGTCGCCTCGTCGGCGAGGAAGAGCTCGAGCGTGTCGATGAACTCCATGCCCTTGACCGGATCGCCACCGATGCCGATGCAAGTCGTCTGGCCGAGCCCGTTGACGGTCGTTTGCGCCACGGCCTCATAGGTCAGCGTGCCGGAGCGCGAGACGATGCCGATCTTGCCGGCCTGGTGGATGTGGCCCGGCATGATGCCGATCTTGCACTGGTCGGGGGTGATGATGCCCGGGCAGTTGGGGCCGATGAGCACGGTGTCGGAGCCGATCAAGGCCCGCTTCACCTTGATCATGTCCATCACCGGGATGCCCTCGGTGATGCAGACGACGAGCTTGATGCCGGCTTCGATCGCCTCGAGGACGGCGTCGGCCGCGAAAGGTGCTGGCACGTAGATGACGCTGGCATCGGCATCCGTGCCGGCCTTGGCCGCGGCGACCGTATCGAAGACCGGTAGGCCCAGATGCTGCTCGCCGCCCCTGCCCGGCGTCACGCCACCGACCATGCGCGTGCCGTAGCTAATGGCCTGCTCGGAGTGGAATGTGCCCTGCGCGCCGGTGAAGCCCTGGCAAATGACCTTGGTGTTCTTGTCGACGAGTACGGCCATCAGCCTGCCCCTTTGACGGCGGCGACGATCTTCTGGGCGGCATCCGCCAGATCGTCGGCCGAGGTGATTGGAAGCCCGGAGTCGGCCAGCACCTGCCTGCCGATATCGACATTCGTGCCCTCGAGCCGAACGACCAGCGGGACGTGCAGATTGACCTCACGGGCAGCGGCGACCACGCCTTCGGCGATGACGTCGCAGCGCATGATGCCGCCGAAGATGTTGACGAGGACGCCTTCGACATGCGGATCGGCGAGCAGCAGCTTGAACGCCGCGGTCACCCGCTCCTTGGTCGCGGCACCGCCGACATCGAGGAAGTTGGCGGGCTCGCCGCCGAACAGCTTGATGATGTCCATGGTCGCCATGGCGAGCCCGGCGCCGTTGACCATGCACGCGATGTTGCCGTCGAGCTTGATGTAGTTGAGCTCGTGGCGCGATGCCTCGATCTCCTGCTCGTTCTCCTCGTCGAGATCGCGCAGATCGACGATCTTCGGCTGCCGGTAGAGCGCGTTGCTGTCGAAGTTCATCTTCGCATCGAGTGCGATGACGTCGCCCGTGCCGGTGATGACCAGCGGGTTGATCTCGACCAGGCTGGCGTCACGCTCGATGATGCAGCGATAGAGACCCATCATGAAGGCGACCGCCTTCTTCACCGCGGTGCCTTCGAGGCCGAGCCCGTAGGCCAGCTGGCGGCCATGGAACGGCATGAAGCCGGTGGCCGGGTCGATCGCCACCTTGATGATCTTCTCAGGGCTCTTGGCGGCCACCTCCTCGATCTCGACACCGCCCTCGGTCGAGGCCATGAAGGTGATCCGCGAGGTTGCCCGGTCGATCACGGCACCGAGGTAGAGCTCACGCGCGATGTCGCAGCCTTCCTCGATATAGACCCGCTTGACCGTGCGGCCCTCGGGCCCGGTCTGATGGGTCACCAGCGTCATGCCGAGCATCTGGTCGGCGAGCTGGCGGACCTCCTCGACCGAGCGGGCGAGCTTGACGCCACCGCCCTTGCCGCGCCCGCCGGCGTGGATCTGTGCCTTGACGACCGAGATCGGGCTGCCCAGCGCCCGGGCCGCCTGCTCGGCTTCCTCCGGCGTGTAGGCCACCCGGCCGGCCAGCGTCGCAACGCCGTACTCGGCGAGCAGCGCCTTGGCCTGGTATTCATGGATGTTCATGGCTTGCGCCCTTTCTCAGGCCTAGAGCTTCACGGCGCCGCAAAGCTCTTTCACGGCGGCAACGGAATTGTCGAAGGCGGCCTGCTCGTCCGCGTTGAGGGTGATCTCGACCACCCGCTCGACGCCACCGGCGCCGATGACCACGGGCACGCCGACATAGATGTCGCTGACGCCGTATTGGCCGGTGAGATGCGCGGCGCAGGGCAGGACCCGCTTCTTGTCGAGCAGGTAGCTCTCGGCCATGGCGATCGCTGCCGAGGCCGGGGCATAGAACGCCGAGCCGGTCTTCAGCAGGCCGACGATCTCGGCGCCGCCGTCACGGGTGCGCTGGACGATGGCATCGAGCTTCGCCTGGGTGGTCCAGCCCAGCTTGACGAGGTCGGGCAGCGGGATGCCGGCGACGGTCGAGTAGCGGACCAGCGGCACCATCGTATCGCCGTGGCCACCAAGCACGAAGGCGGTCACGTCCTCGACCGAGACCTTGAACTCGTCGGCGAGGAAATGGCGGAAGCGAGCGCTGTCGAGCACGCCCGCCATGCCGACCACCTTGGCCGGCGGCAGGCCCGAGACCTTCTGCATCGCCCAGACCATGGCGTCCAAGGGGTTGGTGATGACGATGACGAAGGCGTCCGGGCAATGCTTGGCGATCGCAGCACCCACGGTCTTCACGATGCCAGCATTGGTGGCGATCAGATCGTCCCGGCTCATGCCCGGCTTGCGCGGGATGCCGGCCGTGACGATCACCACGTCGGCGCCGGCGATGGCGGCATAGTCGTTGCTGCCGGCCAGCACGGCGTCGAAGCCCTCGACCGGTGCGCTCTGGGCAAGGTCCAGGGCCTTGCCGGCCGGCATGCCCTCGGCGACATCGAAGAGCACGACATCGCCCAAATTCTTGAGCCCGGCCAACAGTGCCAGCGTGCCGCCGATTTGTCCGGCTCCGACGAGTGCGATCTTGTTGCGCGCCATGATGACTGAGGCCCCCCTCTCCTGATCAACCACTAAATGCTGCATTGTATCTACCGATAGACGCGCAGCGCTTCAACCCGACCCCGGTCGCTTCGCGCCGCTGTCGGTGTCGCAGGTGGTCAAGCAAAAGCCGGCATCCGAGATCGGATGCCGGCTTTGGTCGGGGATCGTCGTGCCTGAGCCGATCGCGAAGCCGCTCAGGCGAGACGGTTGGTCGTCAGGCTGCCGCCGTGTCGTTGTCCGGCGTGATGACGTAGGTCGAGGGATCGGCGCCGACGGCGACTCCGGTCGGCTGTTGGAGGAAGGCGATGGTGACCGGCCGCTGGTGGGTGCCGGGGCCATCGAGGTCGGCCTGCACCTGGATGCCGTCCGCGTAGGCGCTGTTGCTGACGAAAGAGGCGACGGTGGCATCGGTGATGTCGCTGTCGCGGAACAGCTCGGTCAGGTCGAGCCGATCGCCTTCGCTGGCGTTGAAGTTGACGATGGTGTCAGCGCCATCGCCGAGCCCGGTGATGAGCACCCTGTCAGCGCCCGGATTGAGGGTGATCTGGTCGACACCGGTGCTGCCGATGAACGTGTTCATCCCGGCGCCGGAGGTGGTGAGCGTGTCGTCGCCGTCACCGGCGTCGACGAAGTCATCACCGCTCAGGCTGTCGATATCGTCATCGCCGGCAAGCGACGAGATGACATCCCCCAGCTGACCCGTCGGCGTGTCGGTGCCGACGATCGTGTCAGGACCATTGGTGCCGACGACGAGCTTGTCCTCCAGCGTGAAGATCGTGCTGGAGTCACCGGTGTTGCCTTCGGGATCCTCGACCGTGACGGCAATCTCGCGATTGCCGAGCTGGACGTTCTCGAGGTCGACAGCGATGGCCGTGGCATTGATCGCCGCCTCGTAGTTGGCAATCGAGGACAGGCCGTCGAGGTTGATCTCGCTGTCGCTCACCTGCGTGGCCGTGATGCCGGTGCCATCGAGCACGGCCGGATCGAGGACCAGCCGATCGCCGGCGAGGCCGTCGAGCGTGATCGCCGCAGCCTGCATCTCCGTGCTGTCGGGGTCGGTGATCACGGCGCCGAGGCCGGCCGCAGCGTCGTTGATCACCAAGGCCGGTTCGACGGCCGAAAGAAACCGCACACCGAATTGCAGCGAGGAGAAGTCGCGATCGCCGTCCGGTCCGAAGGTGTCCTCGGCGGCGATCTCGAGAAACCCTTCGGTGTCGTTCCAGCCGGAGACGAACTGGGCCTGGTCGGTCGGATTGAGCTGGTTGACGTTCGGCGTTTCCGGTGTGCCGTCAGCCGTGAAGTAGGTCCGGCTGCCGATGATCGGCGTCAGCGTGCCGTCGTCGGCGACATGAACCACGCTCGGCTGCTGCCAGGGCTTGGCCGGATTGTGGGTGTCGAAGATCGTCGTGGGCTCGCCTGTCAATCGGCTGAAGACCTCGTAGCTGCCACCCTCGAGACTGTCGAAATCGTTCAACCGCAGACCATCATTGACGAAGATGAAGCCGAGCTCGGTGCCCGCCTCGTAGGTGCCGAGCGAGAACTCGGTGCCGAGCGGCGTCACCAGCAGGTTGGACAGCGGGTCGCCAGGCTTGTTCACGCCCTCGAACACCAGTCGAACGTTCTCGAATTCGCCGTTCGGGCCGATCTCGTGGACGAACAGCGAATCGATCGAAATCGAGTTCTCGAAGATGAAGCGAACGACCACCTCGCGTTCGACATCGAGCGTCAGGTTGCGTTGATCGACGTTGTTGACCTGGTCCGGCGGGATGTCCACGCCCACCGCGATATCCGGCAGAAGGGGCGTCGTCACCGGGTTGAACGCAGGGCTGGATTGTTCGCCGATCGAGGCCTCGATGTTGGCGCGCAGCTCGACCGTGGGCCCGTTGTCGGGCGGCGGTGGGCCATTGTTGTTGTCATCGTCGACACCGTCGTCCCGTGGCGTCTCGAGGGGCGGCTCCGGGGGCGCGCCGGCGAGCGCTGTCGGACCGAGCGGCCCGAGCGGCTCGAGCCCGTCGCCGATATCGCCCTGTTCGTAGGAGCGGAACTGGGCGCCGCCGCTGATCACGCCGATCACGGTCTCGATGTCCTGGGTGCCGCCGTCCTGGTCGACATCCGGCGCGGCCTCGGCACGCAACAGCAGCTCGCTGGCGGGCGTCGCGGGGCCGTCGAGAACCCGCAGCAAGGGCGGTGCCTCGCTCGGTGCGAAGAAGCCGACCAAGACCAGGACGCCACCATTGGCGAGCGTCACGACGAGGTCGTTGGCGCTGACGGCATAGGTGGCGCTGGCCGGATCGTAGACGGGTGCGGCCAGCGAGACGACGCTGTTGGGCGCCACGTCGACGAAGCGCCGCTCACCAGCGGCCAATGGCCCGACGTCGATATCCGTCACCGGAAGCTGATCGATGGCCGCCTGCTCTTGCGCGGTCGCCTCGATCTCCTCATCGAGTTGCACGAGATCGCGCGGCAAGCTCGTCGCGACATCGCCATCGGCCGGGCTCTCGGCCTGGGCGAGCACGATGACATCTTGCTCGATGCCGGTGTCATCGAAGCCGTCGCCGGCGGGCGCTTGCGACAACGTCCGTTCGGTCATGGGGGGCTCCTGCGTTGCGAGAGGACGCTTTTCGCGTTCATGTTAACCTGAATCTAACCTATCGAGCGCATTTACTCTACTCAATCGGAAAGCGGAGCCGAGGTGTGTATCATGATGCATATCGGCGCCTGACGTGGGGACTTTACCACATGATTCGGAAGACGATGCGTATCGGCGAGGTGCGAACCTCGATCAAGCTGGAGAGCGATTTCTGGGATTACTTGAAGTTGGTCGCCACGCAGCGCCATCTCAGGCTCTCCGGGCTTGTCAACGAGGTCGCGGCCGCCAGTCCCGAGCGGACCAATCTCGCTTCGACGCTCCGCACCTATGCCCTGGTCCACGCCCGGCTGCGGACCGAGACGCTGCAGCGCGAGATGGACAAGCTGGCGCTGGCCGGCAACACTCAGGATCTCGCCCGCGTGCTGGAAGCCTGCCCGCTGCCGGCGCTGACGATCGACGGCGAGCGCGCCATTCGCCAGTTCAACCGTTCGTTCGCGTTATGGTTGAATCTCGACGGCAAGGCCACGGTCGGCCAGCGCCTCGACAACATCATGATCCTGCGCGGCCCCGGCATGCGCGACATGTGGTCGAGCCTGCTCGATGGCCGGATGGCGCGTGCCGGCTTCAATGCCACCTACGTCTCGCCCGGCAAGGTGCGGACGGCGCAGGCGATCGCCGTCGCCCTCTCAGCACCGGCGTCCGACCCGGGCCGTCGCGGCTGTGTCGTCATGTTCGAGACGCTGGCCGGCCGCACCTGACTATCGACCAACCGATAGCGACCATTCGCTACCGGCTTTCTGCCGGTTGCGCCCGTCGCCGGGCGAGCCGTCGATAGAAATCGTTGCCCTTGTCGTCGATCACCAGAAAGGCCGGGACATTGCGCACCCGGATTCGCCAGACGGCCTCCATCCCGAGCTCGGCGAAATCGACGACCTCGACCTGCTCGATCATGTCGCGGCCGAGCCGTGCCGCGGTGCCGCCGATCGTCGCCAGATAGAAGCCGCCATGCTGGGCGCAGCTGTCGCGCACCGCAGCACTGCGATTGCCCTTGGCGAGCGTCACGAGCGCCGCGCCGGCCGCCTGAAATGCCGGCATGAAGCCATCCATGCGTGCCGCGGTGGTCGGACCGAAGCTGCCCGACGCATGGCCCTCCGGCGTCTTCGCCGGTCCGGCATAATAGATCGGATGATCCTTCATGTAGGTCGGCAGCGCCTCGCCCCGCTCGAGCGCTGCTGCCAGCCTTGCATGCACGATATCGCGCGCGACGATCAAGGTGCCCGAAAGCTGCACCGCGGCCCCGACCTCGAGCTTGCCCAAATCCGCTCGAATGGCGGCCATCGGTCGGTCGAGATCGATCGGCGTGGGGCTCTCGAGGTCGAGCCTCACATCCGGCAGGTAGCGCGCGGGGTCCTCCTCCAGCGCCTCGAGAAAGACGCCTTCGGCATCGATCCTGGCCTTGATCTGCCGATCGGCCGAGCAGGAGACCGCGATGCCGATCGGCAGCGACGCGCTGTGCCGCGGCAGCCGGACAATGCGCACGTCGTGGCAGAAATTGCGCCCGCCGAACTGGGCGCCGATGCCGAGGTCGCGGGTCATCGCCAGCACCCGCTGCTCGAGGTCGTGGTCGCGAAACGCTCCGCCGAGGCCGTCGCCGGCCGGCGGCAGGCCGTCGAGCTCGCGGGTCGAGGCGAGCTTGACCGCCTTCAGGCATTGCTCGGCCGAGAGCCCGCCCACGGCGATGGCGAGGTGGTAGGGTGGACAGGCAGTAGTGCCGATCTCCGCCACCTTCTCGCCGAGCCAGGCGACCATGGCGTCGGGATCGAGCAGGCGTCGGGTCTCCTGGAAGAGAAAGGTCTTGTTGGCCGAGCCGCCGCCCTTGGCGATCATCAAGAAGTCGAAGCGATCGCCGGGCACGGCCTCGATGTCGAGTTGGGCCGGCAGGTTGGTGGCCGTGTTGCGCTCCTCGGTCATGCTGGTGGCCGCGAGCTGGCTGAAGCGGAGATTGTAGCGCGCGTAGGCGTTCGCGATGCCGCGCGACAAGGGCTCGCGGTCGTCGCCGACGGTCAGGACCGCCTGGCCCTTCTTGCCCATGACGATGGCTGTGCCGGTGTCCTGGCAGGACGGAAAAATCCGCCCGGCGGCGATCACCGCGTTCTTCAACAGCTCATAGCTCACGAACCGGTCGGCCGTGGAGCTCGCCTGATCGCGGACCACGGCCTGGAGCTGCCCGAGGTGACTCGAGCGGAAGAGGTGCTGGACGTCGAAGAACGCGGTCTCGGCCAGTTGCTCGAGTGTTTCGGGCGGGACCTCCAGAAAGCGGCGTTCGCCGACGTCGAGGGGCACAGGCGCCGGCAGGTCGAGCCTGCGATAGACAGTCTGGTCGGCGCCAAGCGGGAAGAGTGGCCGATAGGCCGGCCCGGAGGAAGTGTCAGACACAGCGACCGCCATCGACCTCGAGCACCACGCCGGTGATGAAGCCGGCATCGTCCGACGCCAGCCAGAGCGCCGCGTTGGCGATGTCCTGCGGCTGGCTCATCCGGCCGAGCGGAATGGTGGCGACGAACTTGGCCCGGTTCTCCGGCGTGTCGGGAACGCCCATGAAGGTCTCCAGAAGTGCTGTCTCACCCATCACCGGGGCCAGCGCGCAAACCCGGATGCGGTCGGGCGCCAGCTCCACCGCCATCGACTTGCTGAGCAGGTTCGCCGCGCCCTTCGACGCATTGTACCAGGTGAGCCCGGGCCGTGGCCGTATGCCGGCGGTCGAGCCGACATTGAGAATGACCCCACTGCCGGCCGCACGGAAATGCGGCACCACGGCATGCGCCATATGGTAGATCGCCTTGACGTTGACGGCGAAGATGCGATCGAACTCGGCCTCGTCGACCTCCAGCATCGGCCGGTTCTTGTGGCTGACGCCGGCATTGTTGACGACGATGTCGAGCCCGCCGAATGATTTGATGGCCTGCTCGACGGCACCCTTGACCGCGGCCCCATCGGCGACGTCGCAGGCGATCGGCAAAGCGCGGTCGCCGATCACGGCGGCCGCCGCCTCGGCCGCGTCGCCGTTGATGTCGACCAGCGCCACCTTGGCCCCTGCCCGCACATACGTCTCGGCGATCGCTCGCCCGAACCCGGATGCGGCGCCGGTGACCAGCGCTCGCTTGCCCTTCAATCGCATCGTCCAACCTCCCCATGGCTGCCTTGGCGCCCGCCTGCCAGCGACGCCTCTTCACCATAGCCGTATCACGACCGAGGCCACGCCCCTTTTTGTCGCCATCGCTGCGACAATGCGCCGGAGCCGACCCAGGCTTGTGAGACGCCCCATCAAAGGGCACGCGCAGACGCAAGGATCTCCTGGCAAGGCAGGCTAATCGCTCAACGCCATCGCATCGGCCACTACCTGGCGATGCCTGACATTTGCGCGTCTTGCCGTCGAAGAAACCGGAGGCCGTCGGCCGCAAGCGGTTTCGGTTCCACACCGAACTCTCGAGCAGATGTCGATTTGCGATCGACCGCCCTGGCTGTGCCGAGCGCAGTCCGATGCCAGGGCATCGGCCAAGCCATGCTGCAAAGCTGGAGCCCCTCGCCAGCGGACCGGAAACGTCGGCTCGCCGAGGAAGGCGGGCGTTGCATTGTCTATCAGCTGAGCGAGCAGATCGCCTTTTCGGGAGGTTGGCGACCATCGGGTCCGCGACGCTATGAAGCTGCGACAGCCTCGCAACTCCAAATCTGGCTTCGTCTGTCGAGGAACGACCGCGATCGCGTCTCTCGAGACATGAGCGCATGCTGGCAGCAGCCGTTTCCCACGGTCGATTTCAGCCTGTCAACGCTACTATCTGAGGCAAGTCGAGCGATGCTCGGCATCACGATAGCGATACAGACATCGTGAAATGTGCGGCTGCAGCGTGTCGAGGCATTGCCTGCCGCACGATCATGGCAGCTCGCGAGCCGCCATTGACGGCAAGGGGTCAGAATCTGGGTGCGGGCACCACCGATTTTCGATCCGGGCGGGCTGTCGCTGCCGGCCGACAGGTGTGCTTCCGACGACTTGCGTCAGTGCGCTTCGCGGTGCGCTGGCCCTTTGAGCCGGCGTCAACGGCATTGGACCCGAACGATACGCGGCGCTCATCCTCGACCCCGACTGTTCCTGCCGCGGCCTTCGCCGGCGTGCATGGAACCTGCAAGGCGAAGACGGCGCCTCGACCGGGCACCGAGCAGACCTCGATCGTCCCGCCCACCTGCTCGATGCCGGCGCGGACCGCATCCAGGCCGACACCGCGGCCCGAGACGGGCGTGACGGTCTGGGCGGTCGAGAAGCCGGGCCGAAAGATAAGTCGCTGGCAGTCTCCCGCTGTCATTGTGGCGGCGTCAGCCGGGCCGACGTGCTGGCTGGTGACGGCCGCTTTCCTGATCTGCTCGGTATCGAGACCTCTGCCGTCGTCGCTCACCTCGATCACGACATGGTCTGCTTGGCGACAGACAGCGACGGCGATCCGCCCCTCTTCCCGCTTGCCGCGTCGGCGACGCTCGGCCGGGCCCTCGAGCCCGTGGTCGGCAGCGTTGCGAACCAAATGAAGGAGTGAAGCCTTGATCGGCTCGATCAGGCAACCGTCGATCTCGATCTCGGTGCCGCGCATCTCCAGCGCCATCGGCTTGTCCAGCTCGATCGCCAAATGACGGACAAGCCGCGGCAGCGGGCGCCACGCAGCACCCATTCGCTCCACGCGGGTCTCTTCGACGCCTGCCTGCAGCCCACTCATGATCTCATCGCTCCGGTTGAGGCATGAAGCTGGAGCCAATGCATCGCTTTGCCGCCAGGCTCTCGGCGATGGATCACGGGTCGAGCCCAACTCATCCACGCCACCCGCCGCAAGCGCTTCGAGTGCTGCGATCAGTGGTCTGTCGTCACCTGCCGGCTCCAGGCCGGTTCTGTCGAGCCCATCGAGGATCGCGGCAATGCCATCCAGTGCCTCGAGCATGAGCGTGATCAGCGGCCCATCTGCCCCGAGCTCGCCGCAGCGCAGCTTGCCCAGCACATCCTCGATGGCATGGGCGATGTCGTGCAGCCGGCTCAGGTCGAGGAAGCCGCATGTGCCCTTGATCGTATGCACGCCGCGGAAAACGCAGGCGAGCAAATTGGTATCGTTAGGCTGCTGCGCGAGACGGCAGAGCTCACTCTCGAGCGCAGTTAGGCTCCGGCGGCAATCGGCGACGAACGCGCCCAGCAACTCATCCATCGCGCCATCCCATGCGGCGCCAGCACAAGTCGATAGAGCGCGCGCCGCCAGTTCTTGCGGGATCATCGCAGCCACTGGTTAATTTACGCTGAACGACCGAACGGCTATGCTCAGGGGATGTCGATGGATCTCGGACCCGGTGTCGTCGTTCGCCACCCCGACCAGCCCGATTGGGGGCTTGGCCGGGTGCAGTCGGCGATCGGTACGCGCGTTACCGTCAGCTTCGAGGAGGCCGGCAAGCGCACGCTCGACCTCCGCCACGTCACGCTCGAGGTGGTTCTGGACGCGGCGGGAACGCGGCGCGGTTGACGAACGGGGCTGGCGATCAGCCAGCTTGCTCGATGAAGGCACGCAGGCGTGGCGCCACCTCGTTCGTGAGGACAGCGCCGCCAAACAGCGTGTAGTGCGAGGCCGTCTCGACCGTCATGCGGCTCGAGCCGGCTCCCCCCAGGACCTGTGCTGCATGCGTCGCTCCTGCACCCACCAGCTCGTCGCGGCCGGCTTCGATCGTCAAGATGGGCAGCTGCCCCAGGCCGCCTTCGGGGATCTCGTGGCTGCCGATCACCAGGCCGTCTGCCGAGAGTACCGGCTCGCGCATCAGCTGATGCACCTGCTCGATGAAGATCTCGGCCGGCACATCGGCGACCCGGTGCAGATCGCCGTGCTGGCGCGCATAAGCACCCTGATTGTCGGTGATCAGCTCGGCCCAGAGCCCGGCCTGCGTCTGGAGATAGGTCGTGGGGTTGGCGAGACAGAGCGCCAGCAGCTGCAGCATTCCCGGATAAACCCGCCGTCCGGCACCCGGAAAGCGATCCGGCACGACCGAGATCATGCTGTTCTCGAGATGGGCGGGCTCGAGCCCGGCGAGCAGCCAGTCGGCTGCCGAGCGGGTCTGGGCGGCGCCGATCGGCGAGCCGAGCAAGGCGAGCGACGAGGGCGATGGCAGGCTCCCGGCCGACGCTGCCGCCAGTGCGACTGCCGCCAGTGTCACCGCACCTGACTGCGAAACGCCAAGCACATGCGCTGGTTTGTCGATCTTCTTGAGCGCGCCCAGGACCACGGCCAACTGCTCGGAGAGGCCGAACGGGCCATAGGCGGTCGGCACGAAGCGGGCATCCGTCCAGTCGAGGAAATAGAGATCGCCCATCGGCAGCAATGCCGCAGCGAGCTCGCCCAGCACGGCGCCGGCATAGCCCGAGTAGGGCGCCACCACGAAAATCGTCGGCGCCTCGCCACCAGGCTTGTCACGGGCGCCGCGCAGTCGAACGAGGCGTGAGAACGGTCCTTCATCCACCGTCTCGGCACTCGACACACCGGGGTGGTCGCGGGCCACTGCCGCCTCGATCGGCACCGGCACACCGTCACCAGCGCCGAGCGTCCGCTCGAGCAGCGTGTGCTGCGCCATCAAGAGGCGCTGCAATGGCGGCAGCTCGGCGCCGAGCTTGAGGCCGTTGAGCCAGGGGTCGAGGAGCCGGCGCTGCATGTCGACGAGGGTATAGAGCACGGTTCGTTGCCAACCTGATCGTTGTTTCTAAGTTCAGCCGGCGACCATCGCTGCGAGTCTTTGCTCGATTGCCGCGATTGCTGCCGATGCCGCCGCCCCATCTGGACCACCGCCCTGGGCGAAATCGGCGCGGCCACCACCGCCCTTGCCGCCGACCGCAGCGACGCCGCTCTTGACCAGCTCGACCGCGTTCACCCGACTCTCGAGGTCGTTGCTGACACTGACCACAACGGCTGCCTTGCCTTCATTGACAGCGACCAGCGCCACAACGCCACTACCCATCCCCTGCTTGAGGCTATCGGCCGCGGAGCGCAGCTCCTTGGCCGGCACGCCCTCGAGCTGGCGGCCCGTGAAGGCAATGTCGCCGACTCGCTTGGCGGCCGCCTCGTCCTGGGTGGCACCGGTGGCGAGCCGCCGCCGCAGCTCCGCCAGCTCCTGCTCGAGCTTCCGCTTTTCGCCCAGCAGCTCCTGCACCCGGTCGGGCACCGCCGAGGGGACGGTCTTGAGCGCTGCGGCCGTGGTCTCGAGCCAGCGCTCCTCGGCCTCGATATGGGCGAGTGCCGCGGCCCCCGTCAGCGCCTCGACACGGCGCACACCGGCCGACACGGACGTTTCGCCGACCAGCTTGACCAGCGCGATGTCGCCCGTGCGCCGCGCATGGGTGCCGCCGCAGAGCTCCATCGAATAGGTGCCACCATCGGCCGCTTCGCCCATGGTCACCACCCTGACCTCATCGCCGTATTTTTCGCCGAACAGCGCCATGGCGCCCTCGGCCACGGCCTCGTCGCGGCCCATCACCCTGACCTCGACCCCGTCGTTCTGCTGAACGTAATGGTTGATCTCGCGTTCCACGGCCTGAATGTCGTCGTGATTCATGGCTCGGGGCTGGCTGAAATCGAAGCGCAGCCGGTCGGGCGCCACCAGCGAGCCCTTCTGCGCCACATGGTCGCCGAGCCGGTGGCGGAGTGCTGCGTGCAGCAGATGCGTCGCCGAATGGGCGCGTCGCAGCCGGTCTCGCCGCTGAGCATCGATCTGCAGATGAACCGTGTCGCCGACGCTGAGCCGACCTTTCTCCAGCCGCACATGATGCACCCAGAGCTCGCCCAGCCGCTTGGTCGTGTCGGTGACCGTGGCCTCGAGCTCGTGGCCCATGAGCCAGCCGGTATCGCCGAGCTGGCCACCGGATTCGGCGTAGAACGGCGTCTGGTTGGTCACCACCTCCAGCTCCGGCCCGGTTGCCGCGCCGGGCTCGACGGCAACGCTCTCGACCGGGGCACCGTCGACGACCAGTGCGATGATCCGCGCGTCGGCCTCGCCCGTGGCGTAGCCCAGAAACTCTGTCTTGCCGTGCTCCTCCAGGAGCTCGAACCAGAGCGGTGCCGTCGCCTCGGCGCCCGAGCCCTTCCAGTGTCGCCGCGCCTCGGCGCGCTGCCGCTCCATCGCTGCCTTGAAGCCGGCATTGTCGACCGCGCGGCCGCTGGCGCGCAGCGCGTCCTCGGTGAGGTCGAGGGGAAAGCCGTAAGTGTCGTAGAGCTTGAACGCCGTCTCGCCCGGCAGGGCCTTGTCATCCGGCAGCTCGCTCACCGCATCGTCGAGCAGCCTCAGCCCGCGCTCCAGCGTGCGACGGAAATTGGTCTCCTCCAGCTTCAGCCACTCGACGATCGAGGCCTCGGCACGCTCCAGCTCCGGAAAGGCCTTGCCCATCTCGGTCACCAGGACCGGTGCCAGGCGATAGAGCAATGGCTCGGCGGCACCCAGCAGGTGGGCGTGTCGCATGCCACGCCGCATGATCCGCCTGAGCACGTAGCCGCGGCCGTCATTGGCCGGCGTCACGCCGTCGGCGATGAGGAACGAGCTGGCGCGCAGATGGTCGGCGATCACCTTGTGCGACGCCTTGGTCGGGCCGGCGGCGGGCGTGCCGGTGAGCTCGACCGACTGCGCAATCAGTTTCTGGAACAGGTCGATGTCGTAATTGTCGTGATGGCCCTGGAGGACCGCGGCGATCCGCTCGAGCCCCATGCCGGTGTCGATCGACGGGCTCGGCAGGTTCACGCGCGTCGCCGCGTCGACCTGCTCGTACTGCATGAAGACGAGATTCCAGATCTCGATGAACCGGTCACCGTCCTCGTCCGGGCTTCCCGGGGGCCCACCCGCCACGTCGGGGCCATGGTCGAAGAAGATCTCCGAGCACGGGCCGCAGGGACCCGTCTCGCCCATCGACCAGAAATTGTCGGAGGTGGCGATGCGGATGATCCGCTCCTCCGGCAATCCGGCGATCTTCTTCCAGAGATCGAACGCCTCGTCGTCCTCGGCATAGACCGTCGCGATCAGCCGGTCGGCCGGCAGGCCGTACTCCTTGGTGATCAGGTTCCAGGCGAGCTCGATCGCGACGTCCTTGAAGTAGTCGCCGAACGAGAAATTGCCGAGCATCTCGAAGAAAGTGTGATGCCGGGCAGTGTAGCCGACATTGTCCAGGTCGTTGTGCTTGCCGCCGGCGCGCACGCATTTCTGCGAGGTGACGGCACGGTCGTAGTCACGGTGCTCGATCCCGGTGAAGACGTTCTTGAACTGCACCATGCCGGCATTGGTGAAAAGCAATGACGGGTCGTTGTGCGGCACGAGCGGGCTGGACGGCACGACGGCATGGCCGTGCTTCGCGAAATAGTCGAGAAAGGTCGTGCGAATGTCGTTGACGGTTTGCATTGCCTGGGCGTTCTCCGGGTCGCGTTGGCGCAGTCATAGCCTTTGACCGCGCCGCAGCAAAGCGATGTCGGCGCCGCGCCGGTCCCGGCACTTACCCGAGGTCCCACCGATTGCCCGGCGTCGGATCGCCGCCACGGCCCGACGAGCGAACGGCGCAGCTCACCGCAAGGCCCGGCCGCGTGAAGACCGGAGTCGCCTAGTCGTCCTCGACGCTGCGATCCTCGTCGAGGAGATCGATCCCCGCACCTTCACCATTGCCGCCGATGCCGGCTGCCGTGCGGATTGCGGCCTCGATCTCGTCCGCCATGGCCGGGTTTGCGCGCAGGAACGACTTGGCGTTCTCGCGACCCTGGCCGATGCGCTGGCTGCCGTAGGAGAACCACGAGCCGGACTTCTCGACCAGGCCGGCCTTGATGCCGAGGTCGACCAGCTCGCCCATCTTCGAGATGCCCTCGCCGTACATGATGTCGAACTCGACGATGCGGAACGGCGGCGCCACCTTGTTCTTGACCACCTTGACCCGGGTCTGGTTGCCGACCGTCTCGTCCTTCTCCTTGACCTGGCCGATCCGGCGGATATCGAGCCTGACGGACGCGTAGAACTTGAGTGCGTTGCCGCCGGTCGTCGTCTCCGGGCTGCCGAACATCACGCCGATCTTGGAGCGGATCTGGTTGGTGAAGACGACCATCGTCTTCGACCGGCTGATCGAGGCGGTGAGCTTCCGCAGCGCCTGGCTCATCAGCCGGGCCTGAAGGCCGACATGGCTGTCGCCCATCTCGCCCTCGAGCTCGGCCTTGGGCACCAGTGCGGCGACACTGTCGATGACGATCACGTCGATCGCACCCGAGCGGACCAGCGTGTCGGCGATCTCGAGCGCCTGCTCGCCGGTATCGGGCTGGCTGATCAGGAGATCGTCGAGGTTGACGCCGAGCTTCCGTGCATAGCCGGGGTCGAGCGCGTGCTCGGCATCGATGAAGGCGCAGGCACCGCCCGCTTTCTGCGCCTCGGCGATGACGTGCAGGGTCAAAGTCGTCTTGCCCGAGCTCTCTGGTCCGTAGATCTCGACCACCCGGCCACGCGGCAAGCCGCCGACACCGAGGCCGATATCGAGACCCAGCGAGCCCGTCGAGATCGTTTCGATATCGGCCAGCTGCTCGGCCTTGCCGAGCCGCATCACCGAGCCCTTGCCGAAGGAGCGCTCGATCTGGGCGATTGCCGCATCCAATGCCCGTTGGCGATCGTCCGTCCGCCGCGCCGTCACGGTCTCTGCCATGTGCAATCCTGTCTGGTGATGGCTCACTTCGCGTCTTTGGTGGCCCTTATATCGGTTCTACCTGCACGAAGAAAGCGCCGCGCGGCATCAACCGTGCTGCCTCGGGCGTACTGTGTCGCCCACTCGGCCTCACTTGGACCCTACCGGGGTGGACCGGCGCAGCAGCACCAGCGCCAATGCCGAGACGATCAGCACCAGGGCGATGGCGTCGGCCGGGCCGACGGGTTCGCCGAGCAGCAGCGCCGAGCTCCAGAGACCGACCACGGGAATGGCCAGCGTGCTGATCGCCGCGACGTTGGCCGGGAGGAGCGAGACCAGGCGGATATAGGAGGAGAAGCAGAAGACCAGCGCCACCAGGATGATATAGGCGAGGGCGGCGATGCCGAGCGGTGTCAGCCTGGAGAAGTCGGGCGAGGGCTCGAGCACGGCCCATACCCCGACGATCGGGATACCGCCGATGACCAGCTGCCAGCCGCTCAGCGACAGCATGCCGATCTGCCAGTCGAAGCGCTTCTGCCGTACCGTGCCGATCGCCCAGCACATCGCGGCCCCGATCATCAAGAAGTAGCCGATGGGCAGCGCGCCCGGGCGGTCCAGCTCCGGCAGCAGCAAGAGCGCGATGCCGCCGAGCCCGAGCCCGAGCGCGGTGAGCTGCCGCCAGCGCAACTGCTCGCCGAGGACGAGCACGCTCAGCATCGCCGCCCATATCGGCATGGTGAAGGCGAGCACGGCAGCCCGCCCGCCGCCGATGCTCAGCAGCGCGAAGGCGGTCAGCATGTGCCAAAGCGTAACGGTGAAGAACGCCATCAGCGCCAATGGCAGCCAAGCGCCGGCCCGCGGTATCACCCGCTCGCCACTCAGCCGGCCAAGCAGCAACAGGCAGCCGCCAGCGAGGCTGACGCAGATCACCCGAAAGGTCCAAGGCGAGAGCTGGCTCACCACGACCTTCATCGCCGGCCAGTTAAAGCCCCAGAGCAACGAGATCGCGACGATCAACACCACCGCCAGTGGCGGCACTCGATCGCGCGCGGCCTCAGAAGTCGAAGCAGCGACCACCTTTCTCCCAGTCGCCATAGCGCGTCGGCTCCGGTCCCTTGGGCCCGCCATGCTCGCCCTTCGGCTGCACGGCACCCTCGGCCACGCCCACCGCTGGCGGCACGGTCGTGCTTTCGGTCGAATCGGCGAGCGGCACGGCCGGCGTCGCCTTCGGCTGCCTCGGGCTGCTGTCGGCGGCCTTCTCGGCTGGCGTCGACGGCTCGGCGCGCGCCTCGCTCATTCCGCCATGACCTGCGTCTTGGCGATCGCCTGGCACTCGGCCAGGTGCTTCTCCAAGAGGAAATCGCTGAGCTCGACCCCAGCTTCAGCAAGATCCGCCTTCACCTTTTCGAGCAGCGCCTCGTCGCCCGCGTGCTCGAAGGCGGCCATCACTGTTCCCTTGGCATAGGCGAAGGCGTCTTCGCCGCTCTTGCCGAGATGGGTCTCGGCCAGCCATATGCCAAACAGCTTGTTGCGCCGATTGCGGATCTTGAAGCCCAGCTCCTGGTCGTGCTTGTAGAGCGCCTCTTCGCCCTTCTCGCGACTGTCGAACGTCGTCATACCGTTCCCCTCCCAAGTCACTTTTCCTAACACCTTATATATGCTGCTGAACGCCGCCCCGCCAACACGTGGTATGCGACCAATGGAGGCCAGCCCCACCCATGTGCTCCGTGATCATCCTGAGGCGACCGACGCACCCGCGCTTTCCCCTGCTGCTCGCCGCCAACCGCGACGAGCTAGCCACCAGGTCGAGCACCGCGCCCGGCCGCCACTGGCCCGACCGCCCGGACGTGGTCGCCGGACGTGACGACGAGGCGGGCGGCAGCTGGATGGGCCTCAACGATTTCGGCGTCGTCGCTGCCATCCTCAACCGCCAGGGCACGCTGGGGGCAGAGGCTGGCAAGCGCAGCCGCGGCGAGCTGGTTCTCGAAGCCCTCGACCATGCAGACGCCGATGCCGCAGCCGCCGCACTGGCCCATCTCGACCCCGATGCCTACCGCCCGTTCAACCTGCTCGTTGCCGATGCCGCCAACGCCTTTTGGATCCGCCATGCCGGCGACGGCATGGTCCGCTCCCAGGCGCTGGATCCGGGCCTCGCCATGCTCACCTCGCGCGAGCTCGACGACACCAGCTCGCCCCGCATCCGCCGCTATCTGCCGCTGTTCCGCACCGCCGACACCCCCGATCCTGATCAGGCCGACTGGTCGAGCTGGCAGCTTCTTCTCGCCTCCACCGCGACCGAGACCGGCGACCCCAGGGACGCCATGTGCATCCACACCGACACCGCCTACGGCACCGTCAGCTCGAGCCTGATCGCGCTTCCCCCACTCCCCAACGACCCCGCCATCTGGCACTACGCCCCTGGCGCGCCGGACATGACGAGCTTCACCCCGTTGGCGCTGTAGTCCTCGAAATTGACGTTCGGGCGATGTGAGAGGAAGCGAAGGGGCACGCTTTGCGCACCTTGTTCGGCTTCAATGCCTTGGCGTCCGGCTGCCGCCTGATCCAAAGGCGCTGCAAGCATCGGTTCAGCAATGATCGCGCCGACATGCGCGCCCTCGGTTCTGGCGGTGCGCATTTGACAATCTCCTGCTTGCGCGACCTCGCCAACGTCTTCGCGCCTCTCCCGCAAGCCCGGCTCAACGTCGCGATCAGAACTCGTACAACGAGCGTCGTCGTGGCGCTGCTGCGCAGAACAGGGCAACAGCGCCTCCTGGTCGTGATCGTAAAGCAGCAGGTGACTGTGCGCTGAGGCTATGAATCTGAGTGTTTCATTGCAGTCGCAGTCGCCCGAAGTGACGGATCACGACCCTGAGCTCAGGGAAACGAGCCCGCCCGCCCGAGGCCTTGGTCCGCCGGGGCAACGGGCTTTTCCATGAAAACGCTGCGCGGGTCGGGCTCGTAGGGCGGGAAAGCGTCGATCCGGCCGAAGCCGGCGCCCTCGTAAAGCGCGATGGCCTCGGGCTGGGCCGTGCTGGTCTCCAGCCGGACCGCCGAGCGGCCGGCGCTGGCCGTCGCCATCTCCAAATGCTGCAGCAGACGGCGGGCAACGCCCTTCCGGCGCATCTTCGGCACCACGTACATCCGCTTGATTTCGGCGAAATCATCGTCGAGGCGCACGGCCCCACAGGCGATCACCCCATCCTCGTTCTCGACGAAGACGAAGCGGACATTGGGCGATTGCAGCGCCTCGACCTTGAGACCGTAGCCACTATCCGCCGGGTGCAGCTCGGCCAGGTAGCGGTCGAAATCCGCCAGCAGATGCTGGATGCTCTCGGCCGTGGGCGGCGCTGTCGTGATCTTGAGATGGTCCATGGTCTCGTCTCCTCACGCCGCTCGAACGCGGCGGGCACGTCGAAAGGCAAAAAATGTCTAGATCGGCAGCAGGGAGCCGCCGGATCGGTTACCCGCCTGATATGGCATCGCTAGGGCGCGCTGCCAGACCATGCGAGGCGCGGCTCCACCCCTGCCGCCGCGCTACGCTCCAGTGCCTTCTCCATGAAGATACTGAGCGGATCGGGTCGATAGGGTGAGAACGGCGAAATCCGGCGAAACCCCGCAGCTCGGTACAGCTCGATCGCCTCGGGTTGCGCCACTCCCGTTTCCAGGCGTAGGCAAGGCAAGCCTTGCGCTCGCGCCAGCACTTCCAGATGCGCCAACATCGCCCGCCCGATGCCCGCACCCCTCGTCTCCGGCAGGACGAACATCCGCTTCACCTCGCCGTAGGCCAGATCGAGGCGGAGCGCCGCACAGCCGACCGGCCGACCGTCGAGCTCAGCCGCAATGAAGCGAACATCGTTGGCCTGCAAGGCCGCCAGGGAGAGGCCGTGGTTGCTCTCGGCCGGGTAGAGCCCGGCCAGATAGTCGTCGAGGGCCGAAACCAGCGAGCGCATCGCGGGATCGCCGGGATCGGCCATCCGAATGGCGATAGAGGTCATGGACCGCTTTTCTTGCTGAGCTGAAGGCATCAATGTCCGTTTCGCCCGTCTTGGCGGTGTTTCATGAGCTTGGCAACGAGCAGATGCGCGGCGTTGGATGGCCTGCTGGAGCCTCGTCGGTCAGCCAAGGACGAAGCAGTTGCTGCCATGTGAGGTTGCGGCGTCCCCACTCGCAACGCGCCGACGTCACCTCTGGTCGGCTGGCGGCGGCTTGAGGGCATGGCTCGGCCGATGCTCCTGCATCGACCCGCACTCGGCGCCTCGCCGGCGCTCAGCCGTTATCCGATGAGACACCGCGACTACTTCCGAGGCGGACGCCTGAACCGACAATGTCGCCTATCGTCGTGGCGCCCAACAATACTCGAGAGCGCGGTTTTCGGAGCCTGCCCACCCCCGAGATGCCGCGCCAGCATACACTCGACGCCCAAGCCGGTTGCCTTCGTCGGTGGCTGGCCGGCAGTCAGCCCACTGTCTCGGGCAGCTCCGCGTCCGGCGCACTCTCGTCGGGCTCCGGCCCGTCGCCATCGGCAGCAGCCGGTGCCGGCAGGAAGGGCAGGGGCTCGCCGGTGGGCGTAATGACGAAGACCGGCTTGTCCGCCTGGATGGTCACCGTCACCCTGCCGCCCTTGGCGAGGCGGCCGAACAGCAGCTCGTCCGCGAGCGGCTTCTTGATGTGCTCCTCGATCACCCGGGCGAGTGGCCGGGCGCCATAGAGCGGATCGTAGCCGCGCTCGGCGAGCCAGGCCTTGGCATCGCCGTCGAGCTCGATCGACACCCGCCGATCGGCGAGCTGAGCTGCCAGCTGGGCCACGAACTTGTCGACCACCGAGCGGATGATCTTGGGCGTCAGTCCAGCAAACGGGATCGTCGCATCGAGCCGGTTACGGAACTCGGGCGTGAACAGCCGCTTGATGGCTTCGGTGTCCTCGCCGGCCCGGGCGACACCGCCGAAGCCCATCACCGGCTTGCTCATGTCGGCAGCACCGGCATTCGTCGTCATGATCAAGATGACGTTCCGGAAATCGACCGTCTTGCCGTTGTTATCGGTGAGCTTGCCGTAATCCATGACCTGCAGGAGGATGTTGAAGACGTCCGGGTGCGCCTTCTCGATCTCGTCGAGCAGCAGCACGGCATGCGGGTGCTGGTCGATCGAATCGGTCAAGAGTCCGCCCTGATCGAAGCCGACATAGCCAGGAGGGGCACCGATCAGCCGCGACACGGCGTGCCGCTCCATGTACTCGGACATGTCGAAGCGGACGATCTCGATCGCCATGATCGACGCCAGCTGGCGCGCCACCTCGGTCTTGCCGACGCCGGTCGGACCCGAGAAGAGATAGCAGCCAATCGGCTTTTGCGGATCGCGCAGGCCTGCACGGCTTAGCTTGATCGCCGAGGCCAACGCCTCAATTGCCTGGTTCTGGCCGAAGACGACCTGCTTGAGGTCGTCGCCGAGGGTCTTCAGGGCGCTCTTGTCCCGCGCATTGACCGCCTTGATGGGCACGCGGGCGATCTTCGCCACGATCTCCTCGATGTCCTTGGCACCTACCGTCTTGCGGCGCTGGCCCTCGGGCTTGAGCATCTGCGCGGCACCGACCTCGTCGATCACGTCGATCGCCTTGTCCGGCAGCTTGCGGTCGTGGATGTAGCGATTGGAAAGCTTGACCGCGGCCTTCAAGGCACCGGTCGAGTACTTGATCCGGTGATGCTCCTCGAAGCTCGGCCGCAGCCCCTGGAGGATCTTGACGGCCTCGTCCTCCGAAGGCTCCGGCACGTCGATCTTCTGGAAGCGGCGGACCAGCGCCCGGTCCTTCTCGAAATAGTTGCGGAACTCCTTGTAGGTCGTCGAGCCGATGCAGCGCAGCGAGCCACCCGCCAAGGCCGGCTTGAGGATGTTCGAGGCGTCGAGCGAGCCGCCGCTCGTCGCGCCCGCACCGATCACCGTGTGGATCTCATCGATGAACAGCACGGCTCGATCATTGGCCTCGAGCTCGCCGATCACCGCCTTGAGACGCTCCTCGAAATCGCCACGATAGCGCGTGCCGGCGAGCAGTGCTCCCATATCGAGGGCGAAGATGATGGCGTTCTTGAGAACCTCGGGCACCTCGCCGCGGATGATCCTCAATGCCAAGCCCTCGGCGATCGCGGTCTTGCCGACCCCCGGATCGCCGACGAAGAGCGGGTTGTTCTTCGAGCGGCGGCAAAGGATCTGGATGGTCCGCTCGATCTCGTGCTGCCGGCCGATCAGGATGTCGATCTTGCCCGCCGCCGCCTTGTCGTTGAGATTGACGCAGTAAGTCGATAGCGCTTCGCTGCCGGGCTCGCGCTTCTCCTCGCTCTGGCTCGCTTCCTCCGCACCCTTCACCTTCCGCTCCTCATTGAGGCTTGGCTTCTTGGCGATCCCATGCGCGATGTAGTTGACCGCATCGAGCCTGGACATGTTCTGCTCTTGCAGAAACCAGACAGCGTGTGATTCGCGCTCGGAAAACAGGGCGACCAGCACATTGGCACCGGTGACCTCACTGCGGCCCGACGACTGAACGTGGATGGCGGCGCGTTGAATGACGCGCTGGAAGCCGGCCGTCGCCTTGGCGTCGACGACGCCGTCGACGACGAGCCCGGAGAGCTCATGATCGAGAAAATCAGTCAATGCCAGGCGGAGCTTGTCGATCTCGACGGCGCAGGCCTTCATCACCGCGACCGCGTCCTGGTCCTCACTCAACGCCATCAACAGATGCTCGAGGGTGGCGTATTCGTGCTGTCGCGCATTGGCGAGGGCGAGCGCCCGACGAAGCGTCTTTTCCAGGGTGCGCGAGAGCATCGTACCTCCTAGCCGAACCGATGATGAGCGAGAGCGCTCACAGCGCCATACCGATCACCAATTTCTCGAGTGTAGCCGAACTGGCATGCCCACCGCCAGCGTCCAGGCAGAGGCCGGCCATCGGCAGCTCGGCGAGAGCCGGTCGTGTGCGGGGTGGAGGACAGCGAGCCCGTCACTCCTTCTCCATCGTGCATTGCAGCGGATGCTGGTTTTGCCGGGCAAATTCGGTGACCTGGGTGACCTTGGTCTCGGCGATCTCGAAGGTGAAGACGCCGCAGATGCCGACCCCTTTTTGATGCACGTGCCACATGATCCGCGTGGCGTCCTCGCGGCTCTTGTTGAAGAACCGCTCGAGCACATGCACCACGAACTCCATCGGTGTGTAGTCGTCGTTCAGCAGCAGGACCTTGTACAGCGACGGCCGCTGCGTCCGCGTCCGCGGCTTTGTCGCCA
Organism: uncultured Alphaproteobacteria bacterium; assembly: GCA_942491185.1. Taxonomy (GTDB): domain Bacteria; phylum Pseudomonadota; class Alphaproteobacteria; order Geminicoccales; family Geminicoccaceae; genus SLRI01. The sequence continues at coordinate 434,234 of CALOAB010000021.1, forward strand.
CGTCGCCCTTGACGACCCGGTCCTCGTCCCACCCGTCCTTCATGGTCCCAACAGCTTCCGTCGCTCGGCACGGTCATTCATCTCGACGTCCCCAAACATAGTTCAATCGGCGGAGCGAACAAATCCATTTCGACGCGCAATCGAACCGACGGAGGGCGAGCCGCCCGTTCAGCGCCGATCATCATCGCAGCGGGTTCAGAATTTTTCGTTAATGCCGGCGGAGATAGGCGGCCACCACGTCAGCGGTGCCAGCGCGTGGCTGGCTCACACTCGAATCGTTTGCGCCATTGCCGAACTCTCGATCGGGGCGCCAGCGCGGCGCGCGCTCGTCGCCGCTCGCCATGCACCGCGTGCGGCACTCTACACGATCTGCACGCCCGGCTCAGCGAGCCGCCTCAGCTTGGTGCTCTTCGCTCTCGTCTGCCGGCTCCTGCCGCACTGTCGTCTTCAAGCGAAGCGTATCGCCACGCTTGGTGCGTATCGATTTGCTAGCCCGCTTGGCAGCAGGCGGCTCGGTGGCTGGCTGGCCGTCGACAGTTTCGTCAGTCGTCGTCGCCCCTGCGACCTCATCGCCAGCTGCCGCCTCGGCATGCTCACCAGCCGGGGGAGTGTCGGCCTCGGACGCATCCGGCTCTTCAGAAGCGCTGCCGGCCGCCAGGCTGAGCGCCAGCTCGCGCAGGCGATCCATCGTGACGGGCGGCGCCGCCGGCGCGGGCTCTTCTCGCGCGGCTTCGGCCTCGGCGGTGTCGTCGGCGTCGGCCAGGGTCAATTTGAGCCGTGCATACTGCTCGAGGAACTCCTCGCGCTGCTTCGGCGGCAGGCGATCCACAGCGCGCTCGCCGACCAGACGTTCGGCCTGAGCGAGAATATTGCGGGCATGCACGACCTGACCCGAGGCGCGGGTATTGCCGGCGAGCACCTGGGCCAGCGACTTGGTCGTCGGTTGCAAGGTGCCGAGCATCTCGGCGGCCGAATTCGGTATGCGTCGGCCGCCACCGCCACCGCCCTGCCGCCGCCCACCGCCCTGACCTTGATGGCCTCCGCCCTGACCTTGGTGGCCCTGGCCTTGCGGCTTGCCGCGTTTCTTGCCGCCTCCGCGGCGAAACGGAAACATCGAGTTCCGATTATTGCTGTTCACCCGTCTTCCTTCTTCCATGATCAGGGCCTTTGGGTCCGGTCATGCTTTCGACATTCTTGATCCGCGTGCGGAGACAGCGTGCAAGCACCATCCATGCGCCGTCGCTGTCGACCGGGAGTGGCGCCGACCTTCTACCGCGAGCACAGCCTGACGTGAGCACCATCATTGGCCTCCGGCAGGCACAGTGGTCTCGCGGCCAACAACGCTTAGACCAGCCTCGCAGATCGACGCCTGTGGCTTTCCAGCCACCACCCGATCACGACGACGCTCGATCCAGCCGCAAACCCTCAATGCCCAGTCAACCGGCGCCAACCCCCGATGTCTCACCCGGCAACCGCAGCGCTAGCCGCTGCCACGCCGAACCCTGAGACATGCCGAACTCGGGACATCATCGGCATCGCCGCCGTCGAAGCTGCTGTCATGCTCGGTCACAACATCTCGGCTGGTGCGGCGAGCACATCAATCCTGACGATCGATAGCTACGCAGGCCGGCCAAATGGAGGCGATTGACGGAGCATCGACCAGTTGAAGAGCGATGTCAGGCAATCGACGGAACCAAGCCACCGCTTAAGGCCTGGGCGGCGCGACGTCGTCCGCATTTACGATACAAGCGCAAGACCGACACTCTCCCCGTCAGCGTCGCGCGCACCTCACGTCATATTTAAGTACCGGAGAAAACGAGAAAATCAAGACAAACCGACAATCGCAAAGTCAAGCAATGGCCATGTTGCAACAGCTCGGTCGCAGCCAGTCTGGCCGACCATTCGCTCGCCTGCCCATGCCGACGCCTCAACCATCGCCCCGCCTAGGGCGCTGCCGTGCACGGTGCGATGCTTGCGCGCATCTCGGGTCGCATCGACCGCCAAATCGAGGTGTCGCGGCGGCCGGGCACCTCATCCGGTGGCCGATCGGTCTTCGAGCCCCTCGTCGTCCCGACTGACGATCGCGCCTGCTGGATGACATTCAAGCAGCTAGCTGGGCATATCATCGACTTGCGCTCGACCGACGGTGCACAGCCGAACGCCGCCCGATCGTCTTATCAATCCGACGCTGGCGCCGCGGCGACCCGTTGCAAGGTCAGTGTGCATCCGGTTGTGCTCTGCGGCACACAGTCGAAGCCCGCGTGGCGGCAGAGTTCTTGTGCCAGACGCCAGCCGATCGCCCGATCGCCGGCGAGCGGCGGCGGCACTGCAAGCCTGAGCGCGACGTCATGCTGCCCGACCGCGATCAGCTCGAGCGGCATCGCCTCGTCATCCCCAGCGAGCTGCCGAAAGCGCGCGAACGCACGCATCGCCATCTCCGGCTGCACGCGAACCTCGAGCCCGTCCCACGCCGCAGTGAGGGCCGGCTGCGGCGACATCCACCGATCAACCGGTGGCAATGCAAGCAGACACCGAAGCCCGACCTGCTGCGCTGGCGGCGGTGGGCTTTCGATGAGCTGCCAAAGCTCGGCGAGCTCGTCGGCCTGACGCTCGAGATCGGTGGCGGCCCCGGCGATCAGGCTCACGGCCTCGAGCTGTGACGTCGACAGGCCGCGCGCCGCTGAGGTGAGCAAGAGATCGAGACCGCCGCGAACGGCCTGGAGGGCTGTGCGCAGCTCATGGCTGGCGAACCAACGCTCCGCCGGCGGAGCGGGGCACGCCGCCAGAGAGCCTGGACCCTGTTCGACCAAGACCGTCAAGCAGCCGCCTCCCCTTGCCAACGACAGTGGTTTCAACGTCACGCTAGCAGGCAAGGGTTAAGATAAGGTTGGCAAGAGGCGCAGATCCGTCAGATCGAGCAGCCTGTTAGCGTGCCCCACGTCCTTCATCGGCGGCGAGCCTTCGTTCGAGCCAGCGCACACCCGCCGAGACGATCACCACGAGCAGGAAGTATTCGAGGATCAAGAAGCTGTAGATTTCCAGCGGCCGGTACAGCGTCACCACCAGCTCGTTGGCTTTCTTGGTCAGCTCGAACACGCCGATCACCGAGAGCAGCGACGACATCTTGAGGACGTAGACGAACTGGTTGCCCAAGGGCGGCAGGATGCGCCGGATCGCCTGAGGCAAGATGACGTACCAGAGCTTGTCCAGGGCGGAGAGGCCGAGCGCATCCGCCGCCTCGTGCTGGCCGCGCTCGATCGATTGCAGGCCGCCCCTGAAAATCTCGGCCTCGAACGCGCTGTCGGAGATGATCAGCGTCAAGACACCTGCCACGAAGGGATCGAAATTGATGCCGGTCAGCACCGGCAGGCCGTAATAGACCCAGAGCATCAGCGGCAGGATCGGGATCGAGCGGACGAACTCGACATAGCCGCGATTGAGCGCCCGCAGCCACGGTCGGCGCGAGAAGCCGGGCAAGGCCACCAGCAGCCCGAGCGGGATCGAGATCGCGATCGCCAGCAGCGACACGGCGATGGTCTGCCAGAGCCCCGACGTCAGGAAGGCGATATTGCCCTGGCCCTGGGCGGTTAGCGGCGAGACGACATACCAGCCCCAGGTGTAGCCCTGGCCGCTGCAGCCGGCGAGCAGGAGCGTGCCGGCGCCGACGAGAATCAGGCGGCGCTGGCGTTCGCGAACCCGATCAATGCGCAAGGATACGCCCGAGAAAGAGCTTTGCCCGCTCGCTTTCGGGGCTGGCGAAGAACCGCTCCGGCGGCGCCTGCTCGACGATCTCGCCCGAATCCATGAACACCATGGTGTCGGCGACCTCGCGCGCGAAGCCCATCTCGTGGGTCACGACGATCATCGTCATGCCTTCCCGGGCGAGCTCGACCATGACGTCGAGCACTTCCGTGATCATCTCGGGATCGAGCGCCGAGGTCGGCTCGTCGAACAGCATGATCTTCGGCCGCATGCACAAGGACCGCGCAATGGCGACTCGCTGCTGCTGGCCGCCCGACAGCTGCGCCGGGTACTTGTCGGCCTGCTCGGGGATGCGCACCCGCTCGAGATAGTGCCGGGCGAGCTCCTCGGCTTCCTTGCTGCCGAGCCCGCGGGTGCGCATCGGCGCCAGCGTCAGGTTGCGCAGCACGGTCAGATGCGGAAACAGGTTGAACTGCTGGAACACCATGCCGATCTCGGCGCGGATCCGCGCGATATGCCTGGTGTCGTCGTCGAGCTCCGTGCCGTCGACCGTAATTCGCCCGGCATCATGCTGCTCGAGCCGGTTGATGCAGCGGATCAGCGTCGACTTGCCGGACCCGGAGGGACCGCAGACCACCATCCGCTCGCCGAGCGCCACGTCGAGGTCGATGTCCTTTAGCGCCTGAAACGTCCCGAAAGACTTGGAGACGCCCTCCAGCCGAATGATCGGCTCCGCCATGCTCGATTCCTGCCCTTAACCGCTACCAGCGCCGTGATACCTAAAGGACAATGCCCTAGCGGCAAGGTCAGATCGGCGGCGCGGCAAGAGTGATCGCGGCATCGTCAACGACGCTCGGGCAACGCAGCATGGACAATGTCCGGAGCGCCCGCCATATCCCGCCGACGTCACTGCCTTCACGTTTCGCCCCGGAGACACCCATCATGCCGACCTTGCGCATGCTCGCCCTGGCCGCCTTGGCCGTCCTGCCGCTAGCCAGCAACGCTGCCGCCCAGGAGACCTCGCGCCTGCAGGGCATCCTCGAATCCGGTGTGCTCCGCGTTGGCACGACGGGTGACTTCAACCCGATGAGCTTCCGGAACCCCGGGACCAACGAGCTCGAGGGCTACGACATCGACGCCGTCGAGAAGCTGGCGGCCGACATGGGTGTCGAGATCGAGTACGTGCCGACCGACTGGAAGACCCTGGTCGCCGGCATCGTCGCCGACAAGTACGACATGACGACCAGCGCCTCGCTCAGCATGGACCGCGCCGCAGTCGCCGGCTTCAGCGATCCTTATGTCGAGTTCTCGACCGTGCCGATGACCCAGGCCGCCACTGTCGACCAGTTCGCCAGCTGGGCGGATCTCGACCAGGAAGGCGTGACCATCGCCGTCACGCTCGGCACCGTCTTCGAGCAGCAGGCGCGCAGCTACTTCGAGAACGCCGAGATCAAGACCGTCGAGGCGCCGGCGCGCGAATGGCAGGAGGTCATCTCCGGCCGCGCCACCGCCAGCATCACCAGCAATGTCGACGCCGCCCAGCTCACCGCCACCTACCCCGAGCTCGCCGTCGTCAAGGTCGAGCAGCCGCGCTCGCGCCGCCCGGGCGCCTTCCTCCTGCCGCAGACCGACCAAGTGTGGATCAACTACGTCAACCACTGGATCGCGCTCAACCACGCCAGCGGCTGGTTCGCCGAGCAGCAGGTGAAATGGAACCTCGCCAACTGACGGTCCGGCCCCCCAACCGACAGTCGCCAGTGATCACCTTCTACAGCCTGCCGATCAGCAACTTCGCCGCCAAGGTCGAGGTCGCTCTCCGCCTCAAGGGCGTGGCCTACGAGACCGTGCCGCCACCCGGCGGCTACGCCTCGCCCAGCTACAAGGCGGTCGTCCCGGCCGGCACCATCCCGGCGATCGTGCATGATGACGGCAGCGGCGACGCTCTCGTGCTGAGCGAGAGCGAGACCATCGTCGAGTACCTGAACGAGGCCTTCCCCGAGCCGCCGCTCCTGCCGGTCGACGTCAAGGCCCGCGCCCGCTGCCGGCAGATCGCGCGCTTCCACGACACCCGGCTCGAGCCCATCCTGCGCACGCTCTTCCCGCACCTCGTGCCGCACAGCCGCGAGACCGATGTGGTCGAGCAGCAGCTGGCCCTCTTCAAGACCCGCCTCGCCGATCTGGCGGCCATGACCACCCCCGACCCCTGGCTCGCCGGGCCCGAGATCACGCTCGCCGATCTCGCCTACCCGCCGACCTTGCTCATGGCCCGGCTGATGCTCGAGCATCTGGGCGAGCCCCTCGACCTGCCGCCGGCCCTCGCCGCCTGGCACGAGCGCGCCGTGGCCCATCCGGCCTTCGTGCCGGTGCTCGAAGCCCAGGAAACCGCCTCGCGCGAGTGGCTCGCGAACAAGCGCTGAGACGCGACTAGAGCCCCAGCACGTCGCTCATGCCGTAGAGCCCCGGCTGCTGCTGGCCGGCCCAGAGCGCCGCCCTGACCGCACCGGCGCTGTAGATCGTCCGGCTCGACGCCTTGTGGGTCAGCTCCAGCCGCTCGCCCTCGCCGGCAAAGGTGATCGTATGGTCGCCCACCACGTCGCCGCCTCGCAACGCCGCGAAGCCGATCGCACCCGGCGCTCGCGCCCCGGTGATGCCATCGCGACCGCGCACCGCCAGCTCGTCGAGCGTCCGCCCCCGCCCCCTGGCCGCCGCCTCGCCGATGGCGAGCGCCGTGCCCGATGGCGCATCCACCTTGTGCCGGTGGTGCATCTCGACGATCTCGATGTCGAAGTCTTCGCCCAGGCTGGCCGCCACCTTCTCGGCCAGGCCCAGGAGCAGGTTGACGCCGAGGCTCATATTGGGCGCCCAGACGATGGCCGTCCGCTTGGCCGCCTCGGCCAATGCCGCCCGATCCGCGTCGCCCAGCCCCGTCGTGCCGATGACATGCGCGCAGCCATGCTCGGCCGCGAGCCTGGCATTGGCGACCGTGGCCTCGGGCACCGAGAACTCGATCACCACATGTGCCGCCGTCATCAAGGCCGCGTTGTCACTGCTGCATTTGACGCCGACAGGCTCCTGCCCGGCCAGCACGCCCAGATCCTCGCCGATCGCAGCACTTCCCCGCCCGCTCCGTGCCGCCCACCAGGCTCACACCCTCGGTCGCCAGCAGCGCCGCCAGATTGGCCCTGCCCATCCGCCCGGCACAGCCGATCACGCCAATTCTCACTAACCTCTCCTCGTCCGTCGTTGCATCCGCCCGTTGCCCGTTGTTTAGTCGCTCAATCAAGCAATGGGTCAAGCGGAGGAGTGCCGACCATGACGAGCAACACCCTGCACGAGGCCCTCAAAGAGGCCCTGCCGATCGCGACCCGTCCCTACGCCGTCGACGCCCAGCCCACCGGCCTGGTCATCGTCGACCAGGTCAACGGCTTCTGCACCGTCGGCGCCGGCAACCTCGCCCCGCCCACGCCCGACGCCCAGATCGCCGGCATGGTCGAGCAAACCGACAAGCTCGCCCGCGCCTTCACCGCCCAGCGCTGGCCGATCCTCGCCTTCCTCGACACCCACGAGCCCGGCAAGCCCGAGCCGCCCTACCCGCCCCACTGCGAGCGCGGCACCGGCGAGGAGAACTTCGTGCCCGAGCTGGCCTGGCTCGACGACGACCCCCACGCCACGCTCATCCGCAAGGACTGCATCAACGGCTTCATCGGCGCCATCGAGCAGACCTTCAAGGGCCACGGCACCAGCCACAACAAGGTCGTCGACTGGGTCGTCGGCCACCGCCTCGAAGCCGTCCTCGTCACCGGCATCTGCACCGACATCTGCGTGATGGACTTCGTCCTCACCATGCTCTCGGCCCGCAATCACGGCCTCATGCCAACCCTCAAGGACATCACCGTCCTCGAGCCCGCCACCGCCACCTACGACCTGCCACTCGAAGCCACCAAGGAGCTCGGCCTCCCCGAAACCGCCGCCCACCCCAAAGCCGAAACCCACCACATGGGCCTCTACTTCATGGCCTCCCGCGGTGCGATCCTGGCAAGCGAGGTGACGGGGGTCTGAGAAGAGGCGAGGAGGCCGGGCCTCCTCGCGCACCACCGAGATTTGGCTTGGCCGAGGCTTGGGCAGCGAAAACTCGCCGAGGCTGCCTGTTGTCGGTGTGTGCGATATTGGTTATATTGAAGACATGGCTTACGTGACGGAGGATGCCTTGCCGCGCACGACGACGATGACGGTTCGCATCAGCGGCGCGCTCAGCGATTTCGTTGCCGCCAATGTCGGCGACAGCGGGTCCTACGAGAATGTCAGCGAGTACATCCGCGACCTGATCCGCCGTGACAAGGAGCGCACGGAGCAGGAGGCCTTCGAGCGGCTGAAGGCCGAGCTCGGCCATGCCTTCGCCGCACCGGAGTCATCCTACCACGAGCTGACGGCCGCCGAGGTCATCGCCCGCAACAAGACCTGAAACGGATGGCCGCCATCCGCATCCAGGAAGCGGCCTCGCACCGCCTCGACGACATCTACCGCTACACCAGCGAACGCTGGGGCACCGAGCAAGCGGATCGCTACATCACCGGCCTCTTCGCCGCCTTCGACAAGATCGACAACCACGCCGTCGCATCGAGACCCGTCCCGGCAGCATTCGGCGTCGACGGCTTTTTCTTCCGCTACGAACGCCACATCGTCTACTGGCGAAGACTCACTGACGGCGACATCGGCATCGTCACAATCCTCCACGAGCGCATGCACCAGATCGACCGGTTTCGTGAGGATTTCGCGTTGTGATGGCTGGCGGTGGCGCACTTCCGTGGAAAGATTAAACGGGGAGGTGTCCCGGCCCGCACATTAGCTCTGCAACGGATCGAAACGGGGCGCGATGGGTAAAAGGCAAGTGTCCCCCTTGCCCTCGTGACCTCTGCGATGGACCGAAACAGGGCGCAATGGCTAAAAAGGGAGGTATCTCCCTGAGCCTATCTATTCAATCTGCAATTATCTTTCGAACTTTAAGTAAAATTTGTGTAACATTTCTGACCTTTCTTTTTCTAAATTTTGTATTGCGTCACCGCAAATCTTTTGGATAAAAGATATTTTTGAATCTATTGTTTGAGATAAAGCGGCATCCATTATTGAAAAATAGGCACCTCCGTGAATATAATCACTCAATGTTACTGAGCCAAGAAAAAACTTGAATTGCTCTTCAGTAGTAGTGTCTGATAGCACAAGTATGTCACAAAAATCGCTGTTTTTTTGCAAATTACGGCAAAAAATCGAAACATTCCTTGCGCAATTCTTTTGCTTTTTTTGCTCGCAGCTAGTAAATCTATTGTGCCGTCGGCCAGCCTTACTCTGTTATTTTTTGCCTCATTCTCGATGTCACTTAAAAACAAAATCAAATCGTCTCTTAACTTTTCGAGCCGATTGACAGACTCTTTGCTAGAAATATAGCGAGCCTTTATTTTTCTTTTGTTTTTTTGTCTCTTTTCGAGGTTGTCCTCATGATGCATGCGACTTTATTCGAGCCGCCATAACACACGAAGCGAAAGAAAAAAGTATCCACCAGCCATTCTGGCGCTCGCGATCGAAGTCTGGCGCCATGCCGATGGCGTCTGCAATATTGAGCAGGCCCGGGTGGCGCTCGGTGATGGGGACGATCCGGACGACCGGTTTAGCCGTCGCGGGTCAGCGTCCAGCGTCTCGCCGCGCTCGACCAAAGCCGGTGCGATCACCGTATGCTCGCGGCCTGAGCTTGGGCCTGTTTTGCCCTTTCGATCTCGACCATCTTGCCCGTACCGTAGCAATGCAAGAGCCCGCCCGATCTTCACCAAATCAAACATCATCGACCCCCGCCCAAAATAAAGGTGGGGCCTGGGGAGGCAGCTGCCTCCCCAGATCTTCCCTTACTCTCCGCTCAAGCGCCCTTGCGGTTCGCCACCAGGTCGTCGACCACGGCCGGGTCGGCGAGCGTGCTGGTGTCGCCCAGCGCGTCGTGCTCGTTGGCGGCGATTTTGCGCAGGATGCGGCGCATGATCTTGCCGGAGCGGGTCTTGGGCAGGCCTGGCGCCCATTGGATGAAGTCGGGGGAGGCGATTGGGCCGATGTCGTCGCGGACGTGCTTGACGAGGTCCTTGCGCAGCTCCTCGGACGGCTCGATGCCGGACTGCAGGGTGACGTAGCAGTAGATGCCCTGGCCCTTGATGTCGTGGGGGAAGCCGACGACGGCGGCCTCGGCCACGGCCGGGTGCGCCACGAGCGAGCTCTCGACCTCGGCCGTGCCCATGCGGTGGCCGGAGACGTTGATCACGTCGTCGACGCGGCCGGTGATCCAGTAGTAGCCGTCGGCGTCGCGCTTGGCGCCGTCGCCGGTGACGTAGACGCCGGGGAAGGTCGAGAAGTAGGTCTGGATGAAGCGCTCGTGGTCGCCGTAGACCGTGCGCATCTGGCCGGGCCAGCTGTCCTTGATGATCAGGTTGCCTTCGCCTTCGCCCTCGACCGGGGTGCCGTCATTGTCGACGAGAGCCGGCTGGACGCCGAAGAAGGGCTTGGTCGCCGAGCCGGGCTTGAGGTCGATGGCGCCGGCCAGCGGCGTGATCAGGATGCCGCCGGTCTCGGTCTGCCACCAGGTGTCGACGACCGGGCAGCGGCTGTCGCCCACCACCTCGTAGTACCAGCGCCAGGCTTCCGGATTGATCGGCTCGCCGACCGAGCCCAGCAGGCGGAGCGTCTTGCGCGAGGTCGCCTTGACCGGGTCGTCGCCCTTTTGCATCAGCGCCCGGATGGCGGTGGGTGCGGTGTAGAAGATCGTCACCGCGTGCTTGTCGACGACATTCCAGAAACGGGACATGTCGGGGTAGTTGGGCACACCCTCGAACATCAGCGTCGTGGCGCCATTGGCGAGCGGCCCATAGACGATGTAGCTGTGCCCGGTGACCCAGCCGACATCGGCCGTGCACCAGTAGACGTCGCCGTCCCGGTAATCGAAGACGTACTCGTGGGTCAGCGCGGCGTAGAGCAGGTAGCCGCCGGTGGTGTGCAGGACGCCCTTGGGCATGCCCGTCGAGCCGGAGGTGTAGAGGATGAAGAGCGGGTCCTCGGCGTTCATGCGCTCGTAGTCGCATTCGTCATCGGCTTCCTGCATCGCTGCCATGCCGTCGACATCGCGGCCCTCGGTCATCTTCACGTCGAGGCCGGTATGGCGGAACATCAAGATCTTGACGTCCTTGCCGCATTTCTCGAGCGCCTTGTCGGCGTTGGCCTTCAAGGGGACGCTCCGGCCGCCGCGCAGCCCGCCGTCGGCGGTGACGATCACCTTCGACTCGCAGCCATTGACCCGGTCTGACAGGCTGTCCGGCGAGAAGCCGCCGAAGACGACCGAGTGAATGGCGCCGAGCCTGGCGCAGGCGAGCATGGTGTAGGCGGCCTCGGGGATCATCGGCAGGTAGATGGTGATCCGATCGCCCTTCTTAACGCCCATCGACTTGAGGATGTTGGCGACCCGGCAGACATTGCGATAGAGCTCGCGATAGGTGACCCGCTTGTCGACCTTGGGATCGTCGCCCTCCCAGATGATGGCGACCTGATTGGCCCGCGTCGCCAGGTGGCGGTCGACGCAGTTGTAGCAGACGTTGAGCTCGCCATCCTCGAACCACTTGATCGAGACATCACCTTCGAACGAGGTGTTCTTGATCTTGGTCGGCTGCTTCGACCAGTCGAGCCGCTCGGCCTGCTTGGCCCAGAAGGCGTCGGGGTTCGCGATCGAGTCCTCGTACAGCCGCGCGTAGGTCGCGGCATCGCAGTGCGACTTGGCGGCCCAATCCGGATCGACCTTGTAGATGTCCGACATTTCTTGTCCTCCCTCAGCAGCCCCTGCAGGCTGGCCGTCTCGATGTGCGTTGCCGCTATTAGAGCCCGGAAACGATCCACCAGAGCGACGCGGGGACACTATGCCGCAATGCCTGCTGCGTAATTCTTGCCGCTACGGCTACCAGCATTCCCCGGGCTTGTCCGGGTGCTTATCCACACCATCGCCCACAACTCTCACGGTATCCCCATTACTATCAACAAGATGTGGGTAAGTCATGCCGTAGCACCGGAGCGGCGAGAGCGCCTGGACCTCTCTGATCGGCGATAGATCAGGTCAGAGGTGGTCGATCGTCAAGGGCAAAGAGGGCTTGACTCGACTATCAGGCAATTGAGCCGTGGTCAGCCTGCCGGCTGCTCCAGCCAGGCGGCCACCACGGGCAGCATACCCTCGACCATGACCGCCACCCCCGCCGCATTGGGGTGGATGCCGTCGTCTTGCATGAGCGCTGGATCCTCGATCGCGCCGGCGAGGAAGAAGGGATAGAGCGGCACGCCGTAGGTCTCGGCGAGCCGCGTGTAGACGTCGGCGAACGCCTCGGTGTAGCGCGCGCCGAGATTGGGCGGCGCCAGCATGCCAGCCAGCATCACCGCAGCACCGGCGTCCCGACCGCCCTCGATGATCGCCGCCAGATTGGCCTCGAGCTGCTCGACCGGCAGCGCGCGAAGCGCATCATTGCCGCCGAGCTCGACCAGCAGATGCGTCGGCTGGTCGCCCAGCACCCAGTCGAGCCGCGAGACCCCGCCGGCCGAGGTGTCGCCGGAGACGCCGGCATTGATCACCTCGCAGGCAACCTCTTCGGTAGCGAGCGCGCGCTCGAGCTGCTGCGGAAAGCTGTCCTCAAGTGCCACCCCGTAGCCGGCCGCGAGCGAATCGCCGAGGACGACGAGGCGGCAGCCGTCAGACGCCGAGGCGGTGGGGGCAGCGCTACCGAGCACAGCGCCAAAAGCGCCGATCGCGATGCCTAATCCGGTCAAGTGGTTGAGGAACCTCCGCCGGGTCCCATTTCTGGTCATGTATTGGTTCATCGATGAAAGCCCGGCATTCATGATCAGGTTGCGAGACGTCCAGTTGAGCTTGGCCAGCAGTGCTGGGCCCGTGCACATCTTACGCGGCGTCGATCTCGACGTCGCCCGCGGCACCAGCCTGAGCGTCGTCGGCCCTTCCGGCTCCGGCAAATCCAGCCTGCTCGCCATTATCGGCGGCATCGAGCGGCCGACCAGCGGCACGGTCGAGGTCGCCGGCACCGACCTTTCGACGCTCACCGAGGATGGGTTGGCACTGTTCCGCCGTCAACGGGTAGGCGTGCTGTTCCAGTCGTTTCACCTGATCTCGACCATGACCGCGCTCGAGAATGTGGCCCTCCCGCTGGAGCTCGCTGGCGACAAGGACGCGTTCGAGCGGGCCAGGGCAGGGCTCGCCGAAGTCGGTCTCGAAGGCCGCCTCGAGCATTACCCGACCCAGCTCTCCGGTGGCGAGCAGCAGCGCGTGGCATTGGCCCGAGCACTCGCCAACGAGCCCGAGCTCCTGCTCGCCGACGAGCCCACCGGCAATCTCGACCGCAGCACGGGCAAGCAGATCGCCGAGCTGATCTTCGCCGCCCGCGAGCGGCACAAGGCCACGCTCTTCCTCATCACCCACGACCCGGCGCTGGCCGCACTCTCCGACGAGACCCGGCGGATGAGCGACGGCCAGCTATCGCCGGAGACAAAGCCCGAGCGCGTCTTCGCCGGTGCTGCCTCGTGAGCAGCCTGAGCATCGGCGCACTGGCCAGGATTGCCTGGCGTGATCTGCGCGGCAGCCGCACCGCGGCGTTGATCATCCTCGCCTGCTTGACCCTCGGCGTCGCCACCATCACCGGGATCGGCTCGCTCCGCGAAAGCGTCACGCAGACGGTGGAGCGCGACGCGAGAACGCTGCTCGGCGGCGACGTCGTGATCGAATCGACCAACCGCACGATCCCGGCGGACGAGCTCGCCCAGCTCGTGCCGGCGGACGCCACGCTCAGCCACTCGGTCGCCACCAACGCCATCGCCTTTGCCGACAACGGCCGGCAGGTGGCGACCTCGCTCAGGGCGGTCGACGAGCTCTATCCCCTTTACGGTTCCGTCAGCATCAGCGCCGAGCAGTCGCTGGAGGCCGCACTCGCCGACAACGGCGCCTTGGCCGAGGCCAGCCTGTTGCAGCGCCTCCAGGTCGAGGTCGGCGATAGCCTCGAGCTCGGCACCGGCCGGGTCGAGATCCGCGCTGTGCTGGAGGTCGAGCCGGACCGCCTGGGCGGCCGCTATGTCGGCCTCGGTCCGCGGCTCATGGTGAGCCAGGAGACGCTCGATAGGCTGCAGATCCTGGCGCCGGGTGCCCTCGCCCGGCACAACTATGCTCTAGCAATAGCCGATCCGACAGCGGCCACCGCGCATGCCGAAGCGCTGGCCCGCGACTTTCCGGAATCGCACTGGCGGGCGCGCACCTTCGAATCGGTCCAGCCGCGGGTCGCCCGCTTCACCGACCGGCTCGCCAGCTACCTCTCGCTCGCCGGCATCGCGTCGCTGCTGATCGGCGGGCTCGGTGTCGGCATCGTCGTCGATGCGCATCTGAAGAGCCGGCAGCGGACGATCGCCACGCTGCGCTGCATCGGCACCACGGGCCGCGATGTTGCGATCATCTGCGGCCTGCAGGTGGCCCTGCTGTGCGCCGGTGGTCTCCTGCTGGGGGCGCTGATCGGCTCGGCGCTGCCGTTCGCGGCGCTGCTGGTGCCGGCTGGCCTCTTGCCCTTCAGCATCTCGATTGGTGTCCACCCCGGCGCCATCCTTTCGGCCGCCCTGTTCGCGCTGGCGACGGCTGCCTTGTTCACGGCATTGCCCCTGCTCAGGGCGGCGTCCATCACGCCGGCAGCACTCTTTCGTGACGACGAGGCAGCACCCGCGGTGAGCACAGGCGCGGCCGACGGCCCGCCGCGACGCTGGCCTTGGCTGGTCGCCGCCGTGGTCGTTCTCTTGGCGACGGCGCTGCTCGCCGTTCCCGATCCCAAGCTGGCGCTGGTCTTCATTGCCGTCCTTGCCGTGGCGGCAGCGCTCATTCGCACGCTGGCCGGGCTCGGGCTGCAGGCGGCCGGTGGCTTGGCCCGGCGCAGCCGCGGCCTCCTCCGCCTGGCCTTGAGCCAGCTCCGCCGCGGCGAGCGGGCGGCAGTGGCGTCGGTCGTGGCGCTGGCCGCCGGCACGGCCGTCCTCACCACTGTCCTCCTGGTCGAGCACAATATCTCCCGCGAGCTCGCCGAAGGCCGGCCGGAGGCGGCGCCCAGCGCCATCTTCATCGACATCCAGCCGGATCAACGCGAGACCTTCGAGGCCCTGGTCGCGGAGTTCCCGCCGGCGCGCGTCTTGCAGATGGAGCCGGTGCTGCGCGCACGCGTGGTGAGGATCGGCGGCCAGCCGGTCGACGCGGTCGACATCGACGAAAATGTCCGCTGGTCGGTGCGCCGCGATCGCGGCCTCTCCTATCGCAGCGAGGCACCGCCGGCCGACACCATTGTCGCCGGCAGCTGGTGGCCGGAGGATTACGCCGGTAAGCCTTTGGTCTCCGTCGAGGACGAGGTGGCGATCGGCTATGGCGTCGGCGTCGGCGACACGCTCACCTTCAACGTCATGGGCCGCACGCTGGAAGCAGAGATCGCGAGCCTCAGGCGCGAGATCGACTGGTCGGAAGCCAGGGTCGACTTCATCTTCGTGCTCAGCCCAGGGGTGATCGACCAGGCGCCGCACACTCTCGTGTCCACAGTCGATGCCGGCACGGCGGACCAGACGGCGCTGATCGACCGGTTGGCCCGCGAGCTGCCGAACGTCACGCCGTTTGCCATCGACGAGGTGATCGCCCGGGTCGAGACCGTGCTCGGCACGATCGGCCTCGCGGTCCGGCTGATGGCGGGCGTGACGCTCGTCACTGGGCTTGCCGTGCTGACCAGCGCTCTGGCGGCGGCACGGCGCGAGCAGCTCCGCCGTAGCGTGCTGTTCAAGGTGGTGGGTGCCGAGCGCCGGCAGATCGGCGCCATCTTCCTCACCCAGTATGCGATGCTGGGTCTGGTCGCCGCCACTCTGGGCGCGCTCATCGGCATCGTCACCTCGTTCGTCGTCGTACGCTTCGGGCTCGACATGAGCTGGCAGGCAGCGCCGCTGCTGGCCACGGCAGTCCCGATTGCCGCCGTGCTGCTGACGCTGGTGATCGGCGCGGTGGGCCTGCGCCGGGTCCTCGCCGTGCCAGCGGCGACCATCCTGCGCGGCGCTTGAATGTTTCAGCAGCCTCTTGAGGTAATACTTTAGAAACGGCTCATGCGCGTAGATGAAACTTCAGTCATAAATGGGCATCCGCATGTCATGACGTGGCAAAACGATCCGGTTCCGCTTGAATGACCAAGCGTTTCCGCCATATACGAAAACGCGGTTTTGCTCGTTTCCCAGCTCGCACGAAAGAGGTGTTTGAAAATGGAACCACGGATGGGTCAAGGACTGGCGCATGGCCGGGTCGGTGCCGAGCAGCTTGATGCTGGGCTCCGGAGCCACATGCTGTCGGTCTATAACTACATGGGTCTGGCGCTGGCGCTGACCGGGCTCACCGCACTGGTGGTCGCCTCCTCGCCGGCGCTCTTGAACCTGATTTTCGGCACCCCGCTCAAGTGGGTGGTCATGCTGGCACCGCTTGGCTTCATCTTCGCGCTCGGCGCCAAGGTGCGCACCATGAGCGTGAGCGCCGTGCAGCTCACCTTCTGGGCGTTTGCGGTGGTGATGGGCCTGTCGATGGCCAGCATCTTCATCGTCTTTACCGGCACCAGCATCGCGCGCGTGTTCTTCATCACCGCCGGCACGTTTGGTGCCATGAGCCTCTACGGCTACACGACCAAGCGCGATCTCTCGAAGTTCGGCTCGTTTCTGTTCATGGGCCTGATCGGCATCGTCATCGCGTCGCTGGTTAACATCTTCATCGGCAGCACGGCGCTGCAGTTCGCCATCAGCGTGATCGGTGTTCTGGTCTTCACCGGCCTCACCGCCTGGGACACGCAGCGGATCAAGGAAGAGTACACCGAGCTTGCCGGCACCGAGATGATGACCAAGGTCGCCATCATGGGTGCGTTGAGCCTCTACCTCAACTTCATCAACCTCTTCATGATGCTGCTGCACCTCTTCGGCAATCGCGAGTAGGCTTTCAGCCTCCTGACCCGACGACGAACGGCCCGCCTCGGCGGGCCGTTTGCTTTTGCTGGCAGGGTGCTCGACCTCATGGCCCGCGACGACGGCTGGTTTCCTTGTGGATCAATCGTCGGCGTAGGCGTTGGGGTCGCCGGCGCAGCTGAACAGCAGGCGCTGGTCGGCGAGCAGCTCCTCGGGTGTCCCTGTGGCCACCAGCCGGCCCTGGGCCAGCACATAGCCACGATCGGCCACCGCCAGCACAGGTGCCGCGTAGCGGTCGGCGACCAGGAGCGTGTAGCCCTGCTCGGCCAGGGCATGGACCAGATCCGCCGCACGAGCGCTGCCGATCGTGGCGAAGAGATCGTCGATCAACAGCACCCGCGGCAGGCCGAGCAGCGCCCGGCCGAGATCGACCAGCCTGAGGAGTGGCGCATCGAGGCTGGACACCGGCTGGTCGAGGCAGCCGGTCAGCTCGGGGATGAGGTCGGCCAGCCGCTCGATGGCATGGGCCTCGAGCTTCACCGACGGTGCCGCCAGCGCCAGATGCTCGCGGACGTCGAGTCCGGGAAAGACCGGCGGACGCTGGAAGGCGCAGCGCAACCCGAGCCGCTGCCGCTGGCCCGGGGTCAGCCCGCCGATGTCCTCTCCTGCCAGCCGAATGCCGCCGCCGCGTCGCTCAGCGAGCCCGAGCAGCAGCTGGAGCAGCAGCGTCTTGCCGGCGCCAGCACCGCCGACCAGCGCCACGGTGCTGCCCTCGGCCACCTCGATGGTCACGTCGCGCAACAACCAGTTGCCGTCGGCGACGGCGGCGAGCGTGTTCACCTCGAGCAGCGCCGTCATCAGAGCGTCGAGCCGGTCAGCAGGTGAAACACCCTGGAGCTCGAGCCGATGACGGCAGGCGGTGCGTCGGCAATGAGCTGGCCTCGTTCGAGGACCAGGCAGCGATCGGCGAGCCGGCCGAGCGTCGCCAGATCGTCCTCCATCACGACCAGCGTCAGGTCGGCGCGCCGCAACCGGGCGAGGCAGCGCGCCAGCGTCGTCCGATCCTCGGCCAGCAGCCCGCCGAGCGGTCGCTCCAAGAGGAGCAGCCGTGGCCGCTGGATCAGGCAGCGGGCAAGCTCGCCGAGACGCGCCTCGAGCCCACCGAGGCTGGCCACCGACCGCTCGGCCAGGTGGCTGATGTCGAGGAAGTCGAGAATGGCGGCGATGTCCTCGCGGTCGGTGGCATTCGGCCCGGTCGCAATGTCGAGGACCAGCCGCCAGGCGGGCCTCGCGACCACCGCCCGGGCAAGCGCCAGCATGGTCCGCAGCGTGCAGCCGGGCACCAGCCGCTGCCGGCGCATGATGCTGATGCCGAGTCGCGCCCTAGCACTCGGCGAGAAGCGATCGATTCGCAGACCACCGAACCGCAGGCTGCCGGCGGCCGGCGCCACGTGGCCGGCGATCAGCTCGAGCATCGCCTCGCGGCCGGCCCCGCTGAGGCCGATCAGGCCGGTGATCGTCGACTCGTCGAAGCCGCAGCTGAGTGGGCCGAGCGGGTGGCCGGCGGGGCCCTTGCCAGCTTGCCGATCGAGCCGCACGTCGATGAGCTCGAGCAGCGGACGAAGCGGGGAATTGAGGACGAGATCGCTCATCGTTCGGCCAGCCGCGGCGTCGCCAGACCGGTGCTGGCGGCCGTCGGTGCCGGTGACTGCCAGCTGGGCGAGCCGTCGCCGCGAATCAACAGCTGCAGGACCAGTGCCAGAAGCGTCGCCGCGAGCGTCAGGTCGAGGAAGCTCGGTGCCAGCGCCACCGTGAGCTTGGGCATGAGCAACAACGGCAATGAAGCGAGCAGTGCTGCACCGAGGCGGATGCCGCCGAGCCGGCCGATCACGGCCAGCGCCAGCGAGAGCGCCACCCAGTCGCCCGCATCGACGGTGATGATCGGCGCCGGGCCCAGGGCCATCAGCGCACCGCCGATGGCGCTGAGCGCGCCGGCGAGCAGGCAGGCGGTGAGCGCCACGGCACGGCCGTCGAGACCGAGCCCGTCCGCCGGCAGGGCGGCCAAGGCCGCTGCTTCATGCAGTCGTGCCGCGGGCGACGCCAGAAACTGGCGAACCGCGAGGAGCAGGACCAGCGCCACGCCGACCGGCAGGAGCAGCATCGGCTCGAGCGCGAAGCCGGGCAGGTTGCGGTCGGAATCGGCTGTCACCGCCGGCAGCACGGCCAGCGCCAGCAGCAGCGGCAGCGTCAGCGCGGCAACGAGCGCCTGGCTGAGGCCGCGCACCAACAGCCAGAGCAGGCCGCCGGCGACCAGGCCGAGCAAGGGTGAAGCGGCCAAGGCGATGGCCGGCCGCCAGTCGAGATCGAAGATCAGAAGTGGCATGGCGCTGGCGCCGAGTGCGGCGATGCCGCCGAGGCAAAGAATGGGCAGCCGGGCGAGCCCGATCACCACCTGGGCGGCCGGCACCAGCAAGAGGACAGCAACGGCAAAGCCGGCAAACGGCAGGGCCGCAGGGGAGCCGAGCGCGGCCAGCAGTGCCGGCAGCAGGAGGAACGGAACGAGCGCCGTGAGCAGCGGTGCCATGAGCCGTGAGCCGCCTAGGACGAGACGCTGCGCGCGAGGCGCGGGCCAAGGGCGCGCAAGCCCGCCGTGGCGAGCAGCGCCACCAGCACGGCATGGGCGAGGGGTGGCAGCATGAGCTCGAGGCCGCCGAAGACGAGCCCGGCGAGCCAGGCGGCCAGTGCCAGCTGCGTCGCCCGGCCACGCGGCCGGTCCGGCAGGGCCAGCGCCAGGACCACCAGGCCGGCGAGCGGCAGCCAATCGACCACGGCAGGCGGCGGCGCCAGAACGCCGGCGAGGATGGCCAGCAGCAGGCCCAGGACGAGCGGCAGCGCTGGTGCGATCGGCACGCCGCTGGCGACCAGCCCCGGCGCGTTGGCGCCTGTCGCCCGCCACAGCCGGCCGGTGCGCGTCGATTCCTGGAGCAGCAAGGCGAGGAACAGCGCCGCTGCGGCGGCGAGCCAGCCGGCAAGGCGCGGCGCGCCGCTGGCGATGCCGGCGGTGACGGCCTCGACCAGCAATGCCATACCGACCGCAGCGGCGAGCGGTGCCGCCAGCAGCGTCAACGGATCGAGCGTCAGCCGCCGCATCGCCGCCCAGCCGGCGGCCGCCACATGGCAGAGCCAGGCAGCGTGCATGACGAGGGCGAACACCAAGGCCAGGGTCAAAGCGTGGGACATCGAGGCGGTTTGTGCAGCAAAGCGGGTGCGAGAGGAATACGGCAATGGACGATTCTGCGGTCGTTCGTGGCAATCATGGCCCTGCTCGGTGCCGGCTGCGCCGCAGCACCGGCGATACCGGAGGCGTCGCCTGCCGTCAGGATCACGCCGCTCGCTCTCGACGTTCCGGGCATCGAGGTCGGCGCCGGCTTGCGGCTGCTGGCAGCTTACGAGCTCACCAGCAGCGATCCGCGCTTCGGCGGCTTCTCCGGCATCGAGACAGATGGCCGCACCCTTTGGCTGCTCAGCGATCGGGCCAGCCTCTGGCGAGCGACCATCGCGAGCGGGTCCGGCGCCGAGCCGCTACGGCTCGCCGACTGGCAGGCCTTCGAGCTCAGGCGTGACGAGGCGGACCGCCGGCCGCTCGACAGCGAGGCGCTGGCCCGAGGCCCGAGCGGCGATCTCCTGGCCGGCTTCGAGCATGACGGCAGCGTGCGCCGGCTGCGCGCCAATGACGACGGCAGCTGGTCCACCGAGCGTTTGAGTGACGAGAGCCTGGTCGACGGCGCATCGCGCAATGCCGGGCTCGAGGCCCTGGCCGCCTGGCCCGACGGCACGCTGATCGCGCTCAGTGAAGGAGGTCGCCTGGCGCCGGGCGTGGCGTCAGGCGTGACGCTCGAGGACGGCGTGACCGCACCGTTCGGCTATGTCGTCGCCGATGGCTTCAGCCCGGTGGGTGCCGCCACCGCTGCCGGGCGGCTCTACGTGCTCGAGCGTGCGGTGAGCGTGCTCGGCGGCTGGCGCAGCCGGCTGACGGTGAGCCCGCTCGAAGAGATGCCGATCAACGGCACGCTCGAGGGCGAGGAGATCCTGCGCATCAGCACGAGCCCGCTCGGCGAGAACTACGAAGGGGTTGCCGTGCTCGAGCGGGCGGGTGAGGGACGTCTGCTTCTACTGGTTGCCGACGACAACCAGTCACCATTGCAGCGAACGCTGCTGCTGGTGCTGGCCGAGGAGTCTTGAGGGCAGACGGTGGTGCTGCCGGTCAGGCCGGCTGGCGGGCGCTCAGCGCATCCCTTGGGCTCATGAGCAGACGGAACGGCACCAGCATGGCGAGCGCCACGACGAGCTTGACGGCGAGATCGCCCAAGGCCCAGCCGACCCAGGGCAGCCCGGTGAGCGCGAAGGCGAGGCTGAAGAAGAGAGCGGTGTCGATGGTCGAGGCCACGGCCGACGAGACCAGCGGCGCCCGCCACCACGTGCCCTGCCGCAAGCGGTCGAACAACAGCACGTCGAGAAGCTGGGCCACCAGGAAGGCCGTGCCCGAGGCCAGTGCGATGCGCGGCGTGGCCAGCCAGATCGAGCAGATGACGGCGAGCGCGAAGCCCAGATAGACCACGCGCCTAGCTGCCGCCGGTCCGAGCCGGCGATTGGCCAGATCGGTCACCAGAAAGGCCACCGGATAGGTGAAAGCACCCCAGGTCAGCCAGTCATTGACCGGATACTGGACCAGGATATTGGAGGCGACGACGATGACCGCCATCGCCACCACCGCGGCCACGATGATGCGGCCGCCGCTTCGCTCAGTGCTCGACATCAGGGCGAAAAGCCGAAAGCGGTCAGCTCGCGGCTTCGGCCGCCGGCGCCTTGGTAGCCTCGAGCAGCCGGCGCACGCGGACCATGTCGCTCGGCAGCTTCGCCTCGCTGGTGGTCAGGAGAAAGCCGTCGAGCCCGCCGCGCTTTTCGATCGTGCGCAGCGTGTTGGCAGCAATCCGCAAGCGGATGCTGCGGCCCAGCGTCTCGCTGTAGAGCCGCCGGCTCTGGATGTTCGGCAGAAAACGCCGCCGCGTTCTGTTCTTGGCGTGGCTGACATTGTTGCCGGCCTGCACGCCCTTGCCCGTCAGACTGCAACGTCTGGCCATGACCCGTCCTCACATGTCGGGAGCAAACAAGAAAAAGCGGCCGCGAACGGCCGCCTACTGACGGACTAGCTAGCCAAGCCGGATCGGCCCGTCAAGCCGCATCAACCGACACCCCGACCCATCGAGGTGTTAACGGGATGTTCACCCTACTGTAGCATCATGACCTGGAGCAGCGGGGATGTGGGAATCGGGTGAATGGCGCGCGGCAAGGCAGCGGAATGATACGCGGGCTGATCATGGTGCTGGCGCTCGCGTGCCTCGCACTGGCGCCGAGCGCCGGCGTTGCCCAGCTCGATGTGGGGACAGCGCTCGCCGCACTGGAGCACGACCTCGCCGCCGGCGAGGCCCATGCCGCAGCCCTTCGCGATCACGCGACGGCAGGCGATGACGGCAATCCGGGCGCCGCTGCGGCCGGCATTGCCGATGGCGGCATCGCCTGGTCCATCGCCGCACTGCGCCTCGTCGCCCGGCGCATCGATCGCCACCTCGAGCGCCTGCGCACGGCACCCGAGACGGCAGCCGACGGTGATCGGGCGCAAACCATGCTGCTGATGCGCTCCGCCCAGAGCCAGCTGGTCTCGACCATCGAAGCCATCCCCGGCGCCGACCACGTCAGCCCCGCCGCCGAGCAGCAGCGCCAGGACACGATCGACGCCCTCGACCAAGCCCTAGCCGACCTCGCCGCCGCGACGGCGGTGATGACGAGCTATGAATGGGGGGAGGGCTGAAAGATCGCGGTATGCTCTTGGTTTGAGTTCTTTTGGCACGCTGTCTCAGCACGCATCATTGAGGCATCTTGAGCGTCGTCTCGGCTGTTTCGGGCGTACTAGTCGTCGCCTCATGCGTCCTGGCCTTGCGCAGCGAGTGGCTTATCTCGGCTAGGACTCCAAGAAAGACAGCAATCAACATGTAAAGGATGCCGCGATCAATTGCTTCGCCCGTCGTGGAGTTGCCAAGGTAAGCGCCGGGCTCAGGTTCTATGATTGATCCGCTTGCAATCGCTAAGCCTATCGCTGCTCGAGCTAAACCGACAAGAAAGATGAGAACTGAGACCACACGGGCTATGCTTGTGAACATTCATCTTTACTCCTGATCCAATGCTGGCGGTGAAACTTCGTGACGCAGTAATATGTGACATCGTTCCAAGTAGATGTTCCTTTCTTGACCCTGCAAGGTTCGTCAGAAGGTGTTGATGTCTGAAGCAGGCCTGCCCGCTTTCAAGCCGCCTGGCGACCCGGCGCTCGCCTTCTGAAGCCGATCGCTTCGGCGACGTGGATCTTCTTGACCAGCGACGAGGCTTCGAGGTCGGCCAGCGTGCGGGCGACGCGTAGCACGCGGTAGTAGCCGCGGGCCGAGAAGCGTAGCCGCTCCATGGCGCGGGTGAGCAGCTCGGCCGCCGCGGGCTCCGCTTCGCAGATCTTGTCCAAGAGCTCGCCTTCCAGCTCGCTGTTGAGCTGGGGTGTGGTGACATCGAGGCTGGTCAGGCGATCTGCCTGCAGCTCACGCGCTGCGGCGACGCGGGCCGCCACCTCCGCCGAGCCTTCGCCCGGCACCGGCAAGGTCAGGTCCTGAGCGCTCAATGCCGCCACCTCGACATGCAGGTCGATGCGGTCGAAGAGCGGCCCGGAGATGCGCTTTTGGTAGTCCTCGGCACAGCGCGGCGCCTTGGCGCAGGCGAGGCCCGGATCGTCGAGATAGCCGCAGCGGCAGGGGTTCATGGCCGCCACCAGCTGGAAGCGGGCCGGGTAGGTGGCGTGGTGGTTGGCCCGGGCCACGGTGACCGAGCCGCTCTCCAACGGCTGGCGCAGGCTCTCGAGCACCTGCCGGCCGAACTCGGGCAGCTCGTCGAGAAAGAGCACGCCGCGATGGGCGAGGCTGATCTCGCCCGGCCTGGCGTCGCGGCCGCCGCCGACCATGGCCGCCATGGAGGCCGCATGGTGCGGGCTGCGAAACGGCCTTCCCTCGGGCAGCCGTCCGGCCTCGAGCCTGCCGCCGACGCTGCGGATCAACCCCAGCTCGAGGATCTCGGGCGAGGTCAAAGGCGGCAGGATGCCGGGCAACCGGCTCGCCAGCATCGACTTGCCGGCGCCGGGCGGGCCGACCATGAGGATGTTGTGGGAACCGGCTGCCGCCACCTCGAGCGCGCGCTTGGCGGTCTCCTGGCCCTTCACGTCCTTGAGGTCGGGGTGGACCGCCGGCCCGCTCGGTCCGACGGGCGTCGGCTGCGGCAGGATGGCATCGCCACGGCAGTGGCCGACCAGCGCGTAGAGGTCGGGTGCTGCGGTGATCTCGACGGTCTCGGCGAGCCAGGCCGCCTCGCCGCCCGAGGCCAGCGGGCAGACGATGCCCATGCCCCGCTCGGCCGCAGCCAGGGTGGCCGCCAGCACCCCGCTCACCGGCCGGAGGCTGCCATCGAGCGCCAGCTCACCGACGACGAGCTTGCCGGCAACCGCATCCCGCTCGAGCAGGCCCATGACGATCAACAGGCCGAGTGCTATCGGCAGGTCGTAATGGCTGCCCTCCTTGACCAGGTCGCCCGGCGCCAGGTTGACCGTGATCCGCTTCGCCGGCAGCGCCAGGCTCATCGCCGAGAGCGCTGCCCTGATCCGGTCCCGGCTCTCGGCCACCGCCTTGTCGGCGAGCCCGACGATGGAGAAGGACGGCATGCCGCCGCCGAGCTGGACCTCGACGTCGACCGACACGGCCTCGAGGCCGATGAAGGCCACGGTGTCGACCCGGGCGATGGTGGGCGCGTTGACGGTTGTGGCCAAGATGATCCGCTCGGTTGCTTCAAGCGGAAATAACTAACGCTATAGTTGATTATTTGGCAAGCCGATCTCGCGGCAGGGACACATTCGCGCTCAGCGCAGCCCGCGCGAGCCGGGCTTGATCGCCGGGATGGCGGCCAGCGCCGGCGGCACCTCCTCGGGCGCGTAGGTCGGGAAATCGACCGTCAGCAGCGCCGTGAGGGGCATGCCCAGCTCGGCCGTGCCGTTCGAGCGGTCGACCAGGCAGGCGGCGGCCACCGGAACGCCGCCCAGCTCGCGCACGCAGTCCGCACACTCGCGCAAGGACAGCCCGGTCGTGACCACGTCCTCGGCGATCAGCACGCGTGCACCAGCCGGCAGCGCGAAGCCGCGCCGGAGCGCGAAGCGGCCATCGACCCGCTCGGTGAAGAACGAGTCGCAGCCCAGCTGCCGGGCCAGCTCGTAGCCGACCAGGATGCCGCCCATGGCCGGCGCCACCACGGCATCCGGCGCGAGGCCCGGCTGCTGGTCGTGCAGTGCTGCCGCCAGGGCCCGGCACAGCCGCTCGCCCCGGGCCGGGTCGATCATCACCCGGGCGCATTGCATGTAATGGCCGCTGCGCCGGCCGCTGGTGAGGATGAAATGGCCCTCGAGGAGCGCTTCCGCCGCCCGGAACTCGGCCATCACCTCGGCCTCGGACAGGCGCCCGCCCAAGCTGCTCACGAGCGCCCCCTCACGAGCGACTGCGCTCGACCGCGCTGACGATCGGGTTGGCGCGCAGTGCCGCCATGATGCGCTGCAGCTGCTCGACATTGGTGACCTCGACATCGAGCAGCATCTCGTAGAGGTCGTGCGAGCGCCGGCCGACCTTGACGTCGACGATATTGCCCTCGCTCTTGCCGATGATGGTGGTGACGGTCCCGAGCGCGCCGGGCTGGTTGTTGACCATCACGGCGATCCGCGTGGCGATCGGGTCGCTGGCGCCGTCGTTCCAGCCGACATCGACGAAGCGATGCTCGCTCTCGCTCATCCGCTCCACCGTGGCGCAGTCGCGGCAGTGAATGCTGATCGGCCGACCGGTGCGCACCACGCCGACGATCGGATCGCCGTGGATCGGCCGGCAACAGCCGGCGAACTGATAGGCAATGCCCGACGGCAGCCCGGCGATCTTGCCCGACGGCTGCTCGGCGGGCTCGCTCGGCGGCCGCTTGAAGAGGAGGATGTTCTCAGCTTCGGCGGCCGGGTCGAGCGCGGCACCGGTGCCCGGCGCCCGCTTGCCGGGCAAGCGCATCGGCGGTGCCGGGATGGCCTGGAGCACGAGGCGCGCCGCGAGCTGGCCCTCGCCGATCTGGACGAGCATGTCGTCGAGCCCGGGCTGGCCCAGCGCGGTCGCCGCCTGCTCGAGCTGCCGCTCGGTCGGGTGCTGGTTCTCGGCCTTGGCGGCGCGGTTCAGCATCTCGCGGCCGCGATGCAGGTAATCGTCGCGCTGCCGCGTCTTCAGCAGGCGGCGGATCCGCGCCTTGGCCTTGCCGGTGACGACGAAGCGCTCCCAGGCCGCCGACGGCCAGGCATTGCGGCTGGTGATGATCTCGACCTGGTCGCCATTGTCGAGGAGATGGCGGAGCTGGACCATGCGGCCGTCGACCTTGGCGCCGACGCAATGGTCGCCGACCTCGGAATGGACCGCATAGGCGAAGTCGACCGGCGTCGCGCCCCGCGGCAAGGCGATCAGATCGCCCCGCGGCGTGAAGCAGAACACCTGGTCCTGGAACATCGCGAGCTTGGTGTTGGCGAGAAAGTCCTCGGGATCGGCCGTGTGCTCGAGGATGTCCAAGAGCTCGCGGATCCAGCGATACTGCTTGCCTTCGGTGACCCGGCTTTCCTGCTTGTAGGCCCAGTGCGCGGCGACGCCGAGCTCGGCCACATCGTGCATCTGGCGGGTGCGGATCTGCACCTCGATCTTGCGCTGCTCGGGGCCGATGATCGTGGTGTGCACCGAGCGGTAGCCGTTCTGCTTCGGTGTGGAGATGAAATCCTTGAAGCGGCCCGGCAGCATCGCGTAGGCCGCATGGATGATGCCGAGCGCCGCGTAGCATTCGCCGACATTGTCGACGAGGACGCGAAAAGCCATGATGTCGGAGAGCTGCTCGAACGAGACGTTCTTGCGCTCCATCTTGGTCCAGATGGAGAGCGCCGACTTCTCGCGGCCGACGATCTCCGCCTCGATCCCGGCATCGTCGAGCTTCGCCTTGAGCTCGGCAATGATCCGCTCGACCAGATCGGTGTCGTCGCGCCGCAGCTGCTGCAGGCGATGCACCACGCTCTCCCGTGCCTCGGGAATGAGCTCGGCGAAGGCCAGGTCCTCGAGCTCGGCCTTGAGACGTTCCATGCCGATCCGCTCGGCCAAGGGCGCATAGATCTCCATGGTCTCGCGCGCCACGCGCTGACGCTTCTCCGGCTTGACGAAGTTCAGCGTGCGCATGTTGTGCAGGCGGTCGGCGAGCTTGACCAGCAGCACGCGGATGTCCTCGGACATCGCCACCAGCAGCTTGCCGAAGTTCTCGGCTTGGGCGGTGTGCGCCGATTGCAGCTCGAGCTTGTTGAGCTTGGTCACGCCATCGACGAGGCGCGCTACCGTCTCGCCGAACCGCTCGCGGATATCCTCGAGCTTGGCGCCGGTGTCCTCGACCGTGTCGTGCAGGAGGCCGGTGGCGATCGAGGCGGCATCGAGCTTGAGGCCGGCGAGGATGCCCGCGACCTCGACCGGGTGATGAAAGAACGGGTCACCCGACGCCCGCTTCTGCGTGCCGTGGGCCCGCATGGCAAAGACATAAGCGCCGTTGAGCAGGTCCTCGTCGACCGTCGGGTCGTAGCTGCGGACGAGCTCCACCAGCTCGTATTGCCGCATGATCTTGCGGCTCGGCGCCGGCTTGGCCTCCGACGCGGCCTCCTTGGCCACGGGCGTGATACCGGATGCCGAGCCGGTCGACGGAGGGCTGGTCGGTGCAGCACTGGCCGATGAAGCGCTGGGCTCCGGCGGGGGCGAGCCGGGTTTCGCCGACACGGCGGCGCGCGACTTCCTGGCGCTCGGCTTGGCAGCGGCGCGCTTGACCCTGGCCTTGGGTTTGGGCGCCGCGACCTCGCCAGAGATCGCCTGTCGGGCAAGCTCAGCGGTAGCCGCGCCCGCGGTCTCGACCATCGTGTCCGTGCTTGCTTGAGCTTGCGGTTTCACGACGGCCTCGGTCATTCAGCTGACCTGCCGACTATTCGTCAGAGATCGGGCAACCACGGGAGATCGGGGTTGCTCTCGATCCTCGGCGCTCAGGCATATACCATGGCAGCAGGTTTTCATCAGTCCTCGTCGACGATGTCCCCGGCGCCGTAGTCGATGCCGTCGGGCATCATGTCGTCATCGACCGGCGGACGGCTGGGGATCAGGCTCTCGAGCTCTTGCGCCAGATCATCCGACATGTCGCCATCGGTGTCGGAATGGCGGCGCAGGCCGTGGATCAGCTCGTAGCGCAGATGCTCCAGGTCGATGGTCTCATCCGCGATCTCGCGCAAGGCCACGACCGGATTCTTGTCGTTGTCACGATCGATCGTCGGCGTCGCACCAGCTGAGACGTCACGCGCCCGCTGGGCCGCGAGCATAACCAGCTCGAAACGGCTGGGGACGCGCTCGACGCAATCTTCGACGGTAATACGGGCCATGATAATCCACTGCTCGGTTGCTGGTGATCAATCGAATTTAGGGGTTCTGCAGCACAACACAAGCGTTCGCTGCAGTGCGGCAGTGTCGGGTGGACCCGACCGACTCGAATGGTGTCATCCGGCGCAAGCCGCGGCACGACACTATTTGGCGAAACCAGGCGCAGTTGATCGCCTATCGCGCGCAACAGAGGGCCCGCGCAGTGGGCATTTGTCAAAAATCATAAATATGCACAGAGCGTGCTTGGAGACAGCCCCGTGCCTGGGTATTGTCCAGCACTATCTTTAACGTCAAATGTCGAAGCGGCGCTCCGTCGCCAGCTACATTTTAGAGATCGACACAGCGGCAACGACCGCGCCATCAGCATTGGAGCCCCAAAATGGCCAGGCCTTCGGCCTTCAAGCACTTTCACCCAGACGAGCGCTTCTGCGTGTTCATCGACGGTGCCAATCTCTACCAGACGGCCAAATCGCTGGGCTACGACGTCGACTACCGCCGCCTGTTGGAGGTTTTCGCCAGCAGCGGCCGACTGCTCCGCGCTTACTACTACACGGCGCTGCTCGACGAGCAGGAGTACTCGCCGATCCGGCCCTTGGTCGATTGGCTCGACTACAATGGCTACACCATGGTGACCAAGCCGCTGAAGGAGTTCAGCCACGGCACCGGCCGGCGCAAGTTCAAGGGCAACATGGACGTCGAGATCACCGTCGACGCCATGGAGATCGCCGAGTCGGTCGACCACGTGATCTTGATGACCGGCGATGGTGATTTCCGCCGGCTGATCGAGGCGCTGCAGCGCAAGGGCATCAAGGTGAGCGTCATCAGCACGATCAAGACGCAACCGCCGATGGTTGCCGACGAGCTGCGTCGTCAGGCTGATTTCTTCGTCGAGCTCAATGACCTCACCGACTACATCGCCCGCGCCCACACGCCCCGTCCTGTCGAAAACCATGACCTGGACGCCGAGGACGCTGACGACCAGGACTATGACGACGACGACGAATACGAGGACGACGAAGAGGACGAGGTCGACTTCGTCAAGGATTGACGAACATTGGCATTGGCTGATCGGTGAGCCGGTCCGCGCCTAGACGGTGCGTGGGCCGGCTCTCAGCCGCAGCGCGTCAGGTCGCGTGCGATGCGCGCGCTTTCGGGCTTGGCGGCGGCCCTCGGCTGCAGCAAGCGGCGCGCACTCTGCCGCTCGCCGGCGCGCAAGGCGGCCTCGATCAGCGTCATCACGAGCACATCGCGCTGCGCCCGGCTGCCGGTCATCAGCTGCTCGTCCGGCATCGCCCGCTCGAGCGCATGTGAAGCTGCCGCCCACTGACCCTGGCCGAACGCCAGCAGCGCCCGGCAGACCGGAACGCCCAGCTGGCGCAGCATTGCGCCGTGCCGCCCGCCGCCGCCGGCCGCGGCCTCCAGCATGGTCAGATGTGCCGCCGCCCGGTCGAGCCGGCCAGCGCCGACGAAGGCCAGCATGGCGTGGACATCGTTGAAGACGTGGATCGGCCGGCTTGCCGGCGCATCGAAGGCGTCTGCCAGCGCCGCGAAGCGCTCGCCGACCGGGTGGCCGGCGAGCTGCAACCGCCAGAGCAGCGAAGCGGCATCGCACAGATTGAGCGTGATCGCCCGCGGGTCTGGCGCCAGCCCCTCGTCATAGAGCGCCAGCGCCGCTGCCGGCTCGTCCCGGTCGACATGGTAGAGCGCCCAGTGCCACCAATTGTGCACGGCGAAGAAGCAATCCTCGGCCCAATCGGCACGCCGCTCGGCGTACCAGGCGATCCCCTCGGCGTCGCGCCCCTGCATCTCCAGGACATGCGCCACCGCATGCAGCGCCCAGGCGTCGCGCGGATTGGCGGCGAGCGCCTCTCGCGCTGCCGCCTCGGCCTCGGCAAGCCGACCGGCCTCCTCCAGCCCGAAGGCACGCATCGCCAGCACATAGCCGCGACCGGCCAGATCGTCCGGCCAGGCGGCGAGGGCGTTGGTCGGCCGGTGGAGCAGGGCCTCTTCGTCAGCACCGAAGAAATCGGCCTGATGCGCGAACATCAAGGCCATGAGGTCGCGCGGCCAGGTTTCGAGGATCGTATCGAACCCGGCCCGTGCCTGGGCGATCTCGCCGTCGAGCCAGGCCCTGATCGCCGCCGCATGCAGCTGCTCGCGCGGGTTCATCGAAAGCTCGGTGGCGGCCGTCAGGCAACCTGCAGCCTTCTTCATGAAGCCGGGATGCAGCGAGAAGGTGAGGACATGAGCCTTCAGCAGCGCTGCCGAGACGAGGCCGGGATCGCGCTCGAGGGCGGCATCCGCGGCACCGATCGGGTCGCCATGAAAGCTCAAGACGTCATCGAGAGCCGTTTCAAAGAGGTCGAGCGCGCCGTCCGAGCTGCCGCTGAGGACAACGCCGCGCGGATCCTCGAGTGGCATCGAGGTCAGGGCTTCAGGTCGAAGAGGCGGTCGCCCTGCTCGTCGATGATCTGCCGGCCCTTGACGATGGCGAACTCGTGCGCCTGGTCGGTGGAGCCGTGCGTATCGGCGCGAACGAAGCGATGCGCGCGCTCGCCATCGGGAAACTCTTTGCTGATGATCCCGGCGGTCAGATACTGGCTGCCCTTCTGCATGACGATGGGCTGGATGGCGCACCCCTTGTGCTCGGCCGCATCGCCAATCGGCTTGTCGCCGCCGTCCTCGCCGGCGTCACCGCCGCCGAACAGCTTCTTCATCAGCCCACCGAGCATGCTCTGTCGTCCTTTCTCGGGCCTGCCGCCCCTGTCTTTGATGTCGTTCGACCAACCGGTCGCTCAATAGGTCAAGATCGGCGCCAGATCCTTGGCCTCGGCGATCCACTTCGCGACCATGCTCTCGGCCGGCACCACCCGCGTCAACTTCTTTGCGGCATTCACCTCGGCCATGCGCTCGGCCAGGTTGGCGGCGTTGCGCATCTTGAGCTCCTTGACCGTGTCGACGCCGGCGGCCTCGAGCAGCTCGGCGAATTGCTTGCCGACGCCGTTGATGCGCATCAGGTCGGCCATGTTGGCCCAGGCGAGGATGCGGCCGTGATCGACACCGGCCTCCGCCGCCAGCTTCTTGCGACCCGCCGGATCGGCCGCCGCCTTGAGCAAAGCGGTGGTCGAGCCAATGCCCACCGCGCGCAGCTTGGCGCCATAGGCGCTGCCGATACCTTCGATATGCTCGATCGCGTAGCCCATTTGCCATCCTCCTCGATCACTGACCCTGTCGCCTCGTTGGCGCCGTCAGCTGGTCAACGGCGCCTTCTGGCTTGCGGCGCCTTTCGATTTGCGGCGATGACGCGGCTTGCGCAAGGATTTCGTGGCAATGCGCGGACGCGCTCAGGACGCCAGGAACCGTTGCCACCATCGCCGCTTCGCCACCGGCACCGTGCCGATCGACTGGCCCGGCGAGCGCAAGGCGGCGATCATCTCGGAGCGTTGCTGCTCGCGCCTGGAGCGTCGGGCCATCTCGAGGCGTGGTGCCGGCGGTGTCTGCTCGATGGTTCGGGCGAGCGCCGTCTCCAGCGCCAGGACCTCCAGATGCGCGCGCGAGCCGGGTGCCACGTCACCGACCCAGGCGCCGGCGGCGAACGCCCGGCCGTGCTCCGGCATGAGCGACAACCCGGCCACGACCGGCTCGCCGAACTGATCGAAAGCATCGGCGAAATCGCGCTCCACGCCGATGCGCCGCGGCAGCTTGTTGGGCACGATCAGGACTGCAGGCCCGCGGCCGCCGCGCTCGTTGCGGGCGGCACGAATATGCTTGAGGACGCGAGTCGTGCCGTCGATGTCCACTGGCGACAGCGAGACGGGCACGATGATCACCCGGGCCAGCATGAAGGCCGCGGCCATCGCCGGGCCGATCACCGCCGGCAGATCGACGAGCACGGTGCCGTGCACGCGCACCAGCCGCTCGGCCTGCTCGAGCCACGTCTCCACTGAGGACAGTGTGGCGATGTCGAGCGTGTCGACCCAGATCGGCTGCTCGCGGCTGGTCAGCCAACGGCTGCTGGTGGCTTGCGGGTCGCCATCGACCAACGCCACGGGCTTGCCGGCGCTGGCCATGGCACCGGCAATGCCGACGGCAACGGTGCTCTTGCCGACACCGCCCTTGAGATTACCGATGGCAACCAGTCCGCCACGGCTCGATGACAGTTCGCGGGCGCCATCGCCCATCGATCAGCCTCCACATCCTCCCTGGCCCTCGCAGGCCGCGAACGGGGACGACGCGCTTTTGAGCCAACTATCGGAGCTAAGGGGACGTCCGTTGGGGCGCAAGGGTCGGCCCTGATCGCAAGGCGTACGATAATGCAGTCTCATTCACTTCATGATTGTTGGTTGATCAATGCACGCTGGCGACCTAAGCCATTGCTTAATCAGCTGATCGGCGGCGAATGGAGGAAACGAGACGATGCGACGGGTTCTGCTGACCGGCGCCAAAGGTGGGGTCGCCGGCATGCTGCGACCGTATCTGCGCGAGATGTGCGACGAGCTCGTGCTGTCGGACCGCGAGCCGGTCGACGATGCCGTGGGCAACGAGCGGTTCGTCAAGGCAGACCTCACGGACCCGTCTTCTCTGGCCGTGGCCTGCGCTGGGGTCGAGGGGATCGTTCACCTCGGTGGCCATTCGGTCGAGGGCTCCTGGGAAGCGATCCACAGCGCCAATATCGTGGGTTTGTGGAACCTGCTCGAGGCGGCCCGCGCGGCTGGCGTCGGGCGCGTGATCTTCGCGTCGTCGAACCATGCCATGGGCTTCTATCGGCGGCGCGACCGGGTCGGCGTCGACGAGCCGGTGCGACCGGACAGCCGCTACGGCGTCTCGAAGGCCTTCGGTGAAGCGGCGGGCGCCTTCTTCGCCGACAAGTACGGCATGCGCGTCCTGTCGATCCGTATCGGCAATGTCGGCTTGGCGCCAATCGACCAGCGACGTCTCTCGATCTGGCTGCATCCGGAGGATCTGGCCCAGCTCTGCCGCATCGGCCTGGAGCATCCAGAGCTGCATCACGCGATCGTGTACGGCGAGAGCCTGAACGAACGCTCCTGGTGGGACAACCGCTCGGCCTATCGCCTCGGCTATTCGCCGGTTCATCGGGCCGAGGACCATGCAACCGAGGCGCTGGCAGCACAGGCAAAGCTGGCCGCCGATCCGGTCGGTGATATGTTTCAAGGTGGCACGTTCTGCTCGATGGAGTTCAAGGGCGACCTGACTAGAACCGGAAGTTGAGAAGACGACGTGCCGTCAGCGGCCTGTCGAAAAAAAGGGCTTCCTAACCCCTATGCGTACTTGGATGTTCGCTGCTGAGTGTGGTTCCGGAAAATTCACTTCCCGGCATTGCTGGCGAGCGCGTTGGGAAGCACTAACGGTTTGTTTGCAGCTCGCGAGCAGGACGCCAGCAGCATGACCGCCGATGACACGGCGCCACCGATCAGGCTCGATCGCTACATTGCGCTTCTGGCGATCTTGCTGGCGTTCGTCCTCGGCCTGCTGATCATCTCCGAGCAGCAGCGCGCGCTCGATCCCAATCGCATCGAGGGCACGGTGCCGCCGCCGGAAGAGCTGCTCGATCGCCTGGCGCGCGAGCGTCAGGCACTGCTCGAGGAGCAAACGCGGCTCGCCGAGGCGCTGGCGCCGACAGAGCAGGCGCTGCGGTCGGTCGAGACCGAGGTGGGCGCGCTGGCCAAGGAGGCCGCGCGCTTTCGCGATCTGCTCGGCGCGGAAGCGATTCAATCCCGTGAGCTGGCGCAGCGGGTCGCCGAGGTGGAAGCCGACCGCGACCGGCTGACGGCCAAGATCGACAGCATGATCGCCTCCCAGGATGCTCTGGCCGGGAGGCTGGCGGAGATCCAGTCTCGTGAGGCACCGGCGCCGGGCATCGAGTCGCTGCCCGAGCCCGCCGCTGGCGGCGATCAGTCGATCGAGCCAGAAGCGAGCGCCCATCCCGAGGATGATCAGTCGTCGCTGCCAGAGCTGCTCGAGGCGCCGGCGGGCGACTTGGCGGATCTTCTGCTGCACGACTCGACCCACGGCACCGCGACGAGCTCGACCGCCGAGAGCTCAGCCACCAGCGCCACCGGCGGGTCCGACGGTCATATTGTGGCCCCATCCAGCGAGCGCCAGCCGGGTCGAATGATCACCTTCGACGGCGGGCGGCAAACGGCGGCCGACGGCGTCGAAGCCTACCGTGCAGGTGAGTATCAGCTGGCCGGTCGAATCTGGCGGTCCTTGGCCATGAGCGGCGACATGCGCGCACAATTCTATCTCGGCTCGTTGCTGTTCGAGGGCCGGCTCGGTGAGACGGATCTCGTCATGGCCTATGTCTGGCTGAAACGCTCCGTCGACTCCGGCTATCTGCCGGCGATCGAGATGCGGCGCCGGGTTCGCGCGTCGATGAGCGAGGAAGAGTACGAGCGCGCCTTGGCGCTGCAATCCAACAGCTGACGCTTCCTGTCGCGCTGTCGACAGAAATGGCCGGTGGCGACGGCTAGGCTCCGCCATCCCGTTAAGGAGCGCGGCCATGGTCGTCAGCGTCTTCGACCTCTTCAAGATCGGCATCGGACCCTCCAGCTCGCACACCGTGGGGCCGATGTGGGCCGCGCATCGGTTTCTCCTGGCGCTCGAGACCGCCGGCGTGCTGGACGCGGTGGAGCGGGTCGAGGTCGAGCTCTACGGCTCGCTGGCGCTCACCGGCAAGGGCCACGCCACCGACAAGGCCATCCTGCTCGGCCTTGCCGGCGAGGTGCCGGACCAGGTGGATCCGGACGCCGCCGAGCAGCTCGTCGCCCGCATCCGCGAGCGGGGCAGCCTGAAGCTCATGGGCCGCCGCGAGATCGCCTTCGCCGAGGCGAAAGACCTGGTGTTCCGCCAGTTCGAGACGATGACCAAGCATTCGAACGGCATGCGCTTCACAGCCACCGGCGGTGACGGGGCGGTGCTCCTGGCCGAGGTCTACTTCTCGGTCGGTGGCGGCTTCGTGCTCAGCGATGCGGAAACCGAGCAGCCGGCCGACCAGGGCCGCAATGTGGCACCGCCCCATCCGTTCCAGACCGCTGAGGAGCTGCTGGTGATCGGTAAGGAGAGCGGGCTCTCGATCGCCCAGATCGTCATGGCGAACGAAGCAGCGTTGCGCGACGAGACCGAGATCCGCAGCAGCCTTCAGCAGCTCTGGCAGGCGATGGAGGCCTCGATCGAGCGTGGTTGCCGGGAGCATGGCGTCTTGCCGGGTGGGCTACAGGTTCGCCGTCGTGCGGCAAGAATGCGGCAAGAACTCTGCGCCCGGCCGGAGGCCGGGCTCAAGGACCAGCTCACCGTGCTCGACTGGGTCAATCTCTACGCGCTCGCGGTCAACGAGGAGAACGCCGCCGGCGGCCGGGTGGTGACCGCACCCACCAACGGCGCTGCCGGGGTGATCCCTGCCGTGCTGGCCTATTATGATCGCTTCGTGCCCGGCGCCGACGCCAAGGGCATCGAGACCTTCCTCTTGACGGCGGCCGCCATCGGTCAACTCTATAAGGAGAACGCCTCGATCTCGGCGGCCGAGGTCGGCTGCCAGGGCGAGGTGGGTGTCGCCTGCTCGATGGCCGCCGGTGCGCTCTGCGCGGTGATGGGCGGGAGCAACCAGCAGATCGAAAACGCGGCGGAGATCGGCATGGAGCACAATCTCGGTCTGACCTGCGATCCGATCGGTGGGCTGGTGCAAATCCCCTGCATCGAGCGCAACACCATGGGTGCGGTCAAGGCGATCAATGCCGCGCGGCTGGCGCTGCGTGGCGACGGCGAGCATCATGTCTCGCTCGACAAGGTCATCTCGACCATGCGACAGACCGGTCGCGACATGAGCACGAATTACAAGGAGACCTCCTTGGGAGGGCTCGCCGTCAATCTGGTGGAGTGTTGAGCATGGCCCAGGCAAGACCGCTGGCGACTGGTGGCAACGGTTTCTTCGGGCGGCGTCTCGCCGATGCCGATCCGGCCATCGCCAGGGCGATCGACCAGGAGCTCGATCGGCAGCAGACGCAGATCGAGCTCATCGCGTCGGAGAACATCGTCAGCCGTGCCGTGCTCGAGGCGCAAGGCTCGGTGCTGACCAACAAATACGCCGAGGGCTATCCCACCAAGCGCTACTATGGCGGCTGCGAATATGTCGACGTCGCCGAAGCGCTGGCGATCGACCGCGTCAAGAAGCTGTTCGGCTGCAGCTTCGCCAATGTGCAGCCGCATTCGGGCGCCCAGGCCAACGGGGCAGTGATGCTGGCCTTGCTGCAGCCCGGCGACACCATCCTCGGCATGTCGCTCGACGCCGGCGGTCACCTGACGCACGGCGCCCGGCCGGCGCTCTCGGGCAAGTGGTTCAAGGCGGTGCAGTACGGCGTGCGCGCCGATGACGGGCTGCTCGACTACGACGAGATCGAGCGCCTCGCCCTCGAGCATCGCCCGAAGATGGTCATCGCCGGTGCCTCGGCCTATTCCAGGGTCATCGACTTCGCGCGCTTTCGCGCCATCGCCGACAAGGTCGACGCCATCTTCTTCGTCGACATGGCGCATATCGCGGGCCTGGTCGCGGCCGGGCTGCACCCATCGCCGCTGCCGCATGCGCACGTCGTGACGACGACGACCCACAAGACGCTCCGCGGCCCGCGCGGCGGCCTGATCCTCGCCAATGACGAGGCCCTGGGCAAGAAGATCAACTCGGCCGTGTTCCCCGGCCTGCAGGGTGGCCCCTTGATGCATGTCATCGCGGCTAAGGCCGTCGCTTTCGGCGAGGCGCTGGAGCCCGATTTCAAGGCCTACCAGCAGGCCGTGGTCGACAATGCCAAGGCGCTGGCCGGGGTGATCAAGGAGCGCGGCTGCGAGATCGTCTCGGGCGGCACCGACAACCACCTGATGCTGGTCGATCTCCGGCCGAAAGGTGTGAAGGGCAACGCCGCCGAGGCGGCGCTCGAGCGGGCCAACATCACCTGCAACAAGAACGGCGTGCCGTTCGATCCGGAAAAGCCCACGGTGACCTCGGGCATCCGCCTCGGCACCCCCGCCGGCACGACCCGTGGCTTCGGCCTCGCCGAGTTCCGTGAGGTCGGGTCACTGATCAGCGACGTGCTGGACGGGCTCGCCGCCAATGGACCGGACGGCAATGCCGCAGTCGAGGAAGCGACCCGCAGCCGTGTCGCCGCACTTTGTGCCCGCTTTCCCATCTATTAGAGGCGGCGGCGCGAGCACCTTCGGGCGGCGCGCAGTCCTTTCGGCCTCCGCCGTTTGGCTGCTCGCAGTGGCCGCGGCCCCAGCAGCAGGTGCTCGAACGCTGAGCGGCCTTGCACGGGTCACCGATGCGGGAACGCTGATCGTTGACGGCCACGAAGTGGCGCTGGCCGGGATCGATGTGCCGACCTTCGATCGGGTCTGCCGGCGTTCATTGCGGCCCGTCCGCTGCGGCCCGCCCGCTGTGCTGATTCTCGACGATCTTGTGAGCGGCTTCGTGAAGTGCGCGCCGGTCGGCAGGCGCCGCTCCGGCATCATTGAGGCGCAATGCACCGTCGCCGCTCGACGGCTGCTGGACGAGCGCGTCGATCTGGCGGCCGAGCTGCTGCGGCAGGGATGGGCCTTCGCCCGCGAGGACGCTCCGGGTTTCTATCGCTCCCTGGAGCGGCTGGCTCGCACCCGCGGCATCGGCATCTGGAATGACGGGTTGTCCGAGTTCTACTGACGCGCCGGCCGGCAAAGCATCATGCTAGCCGGGCGCCTCGGCCTGCTCCGGCTCGGTCTCGCAGGGGTGCAGGAAGCTGAGCAGCTGCAGCGAGGCCAGCCCGATGCTGCGGGTCTTCGACAGCGTATCGAACTCGGGCATCTCCCGTTCCATCTGCTCCAGCATGGAATCGAGCGTGGCACGGAAATAGATCACATCGTAATTGAGAAGATCCTGGCGCGGCATGCAGAACAGCGGCTCGCCGCCGCGCTTATTGAAGTCACCAAGGACCAGCAAGGCGTCGAGCACGCCGATCAGGTAATCATTGACACTGTCGGGTGAGCGCAGCTCGTCCTCGCCGCGCGTGACACTCAGATACTGGTCGATGGTCATGGCCTCGGCGAGTAGCGGCACATTGCTCGCGGTCAGGATCGCCAGGGCAGCATACAACCGGCGCATGTCATCGGTCTCCCCACCGGCTCTGTCGAGCCTGGCTTGTTTCAGGCTCTCGGCGGCAACGGCGAACTCGGCTGCAAGCACCGAGCCATA
Source organism: uncultured Alphaproteobacteria bacterium (assembly GCA_942491185.1). Taxonomy (GTDB): domain Bacteria; phylum Pseudomonadota; class Alphaproteobacteria; order Geminicoccales; family Geminicoccaceae; genus SLRI01. Next base: position 472,778 of record CALOAB010000021.1, read on the forward strand.
GTCACCGTCTTTCGCTTCCAGGTCTTCGTCCTGGTCTTCCGATGGCCAAGCGGCGAAGCGCTCGGCCAGATCGTCGACGATTCCGGCGCCAACAGCACCTTCCGTCACGATTTCAGGCGCTCGCCGGAAAGTCGGTACGATCGAATGCATCAATCGGTCGCGAGTTTCGTCGGTCACCGCGTCCCAGAGTGCCAGCCCGAGGACTGTCCGGCCCTCTCGAAGACGCTCCACGAAGTACCCGGTCTTCATCGACCAATCGAGAGCCGCCGCCGATTCGTCCCGCAACCCTTGTTCATCGAGCATCAGGGCGACGATTGCCCAGGCAGTCGGCTGCAGCGGCGATAGCCGCAGGCTGTCGTTGAACGCCTCGAGGCTCAACCCATAGAACGCGTCGCGCTTCTCGACATCGCGCTCCTGTCGTCCGACATTGTAATGAAGCAAGCCAATTTCAGAAATCGTTTGGTGACGCTGCAACCAATAGCGAGAACCCTGCAACGCCTGCAGCGCTCTATCGTAGGTTTCTTCACGAACCTGTTGGTCAAAATAAGCTATTCGGACCGCTTGCCAGCTCGGCGCTCGCAACAACGCATTAATGCTCAACCAGCCACCAAAAACAATCAATGAGCTAGCGGCGACGAAAACGATAGCAAGCTGAAAACGACGCATCGACAACACTCAGGAAAAAGGGCGCGCGCCTCTGCGCCGCTCAACCCGACCATAAAGCCCGTCAGAAAAGCCCACCACCGAGGCCGAAACGGGCTGGGCCGAGCCATCATCAAGAGACTTTCCGATAATCGGGATCGTCGCGCAAATGCGTAAACCGGTGGGGAACGCTTCGCATTGTTAACCAACCCAGCAGCGATATTCGCAAAGTACCCACCGCCGATGCCGCTCGACCCACCACCGCCGGTCGAGCCACCGAACCCGCCAAACGATGTGCTGGTTGGAGCACCCATCGACATAAAGTTAAACCCTCCGGACCCAGAACCACCGAATCCGGAACTCCCAAAGAAAGAGAATGCCTGCGTCTGAGCAGGAAGCGCGATCGCAGCAAAACCCGCGACCGTAGCCGCCAAAAGAATCTTCCGCATGGTATGTCTCCCAAGCGCTGAACTGATAATAGAATTAACCATGCTTTCACGCGGGTCGCAAGATGGAACTCGGCTGTACGCCTTTCAATTTCCGGTTCAGGCCGGCGCATGGGAAAGTGTCGAATTGTTTCGCCAGACCTTCGGCGATGGTTGCGGCAGCGAAGATGGGGCGCTCACGATTGGAGTGCTATGGCCAAGTGTCGAGAAGCGTTTGAATTTCCTCGATCTTCTTGAACCAAATGTAGCCGCCTTGGACGCGGAACCGATTGTCGAGCGGCGCCAGATCGGCCGGCCGCTGAACTCCCGGCCGGTACGCGGTCTGCCAACCACCTCTCCACCAGAAGTCGGAGTGAAGGCCTCTCAGCCATCGATACTCCGACATGATGGCGTCGATCCGCGTCTCTTCTGTCTCGAATGTTGGCAGCACTTTGTGGTTCAACAACTGCGCCAAGATGGCCGGCTGACGAGCTCACGCCCGTCACTCGACCGGCGGCGGTACCCGCTTCTTGAAGTCCTCGGTCAAATCGTCGAGGCGGACGAAGCGGACGCCTGGGTGCTTGAGCATGTAGGCGATCAGGCGCTCGAGCATTGCCAGGACCTGGGGGCGGCCGGAGACGTCGGGGTGGATGGTCATCGGGAAGACGGCGTAGTCGTGCTCGCGGTAGACCCAATCGAAAGTATCGCGCCACATCTCCTCCATGTCGCGCGGATTGACGTAGCCGTGGCTGTTGGGGAAGGCCTTGATGAACATCATCGGCGGCAGGTCGTCGAGGTACCAGGAAGCGGGGATCTCGACCAAGGGCGTGAGCTTGCCGCGGGTGAAGGGCTTCATCCAGGTCTCGGCCGGCTGCTTGTAGTCGATGGCGGTCCACTCGTCGCCGACGCGGACGTAGTAGGGCTCGAAGTCCTTGTGCATCAGGCTGTGGTCGTAGGCGATGCCGTTCTTCAAGAGGATGTCGACGGAGTTGGTCGAGACCTCCCACCAGGGTGCCACGTAGCCGGTGGGGCGCTTGCCGGTGAGCTTCTCGATCAGTGCGATCGACTTGTCGAAGACGGCCTCCTCCTGCTCGTAGCTCATCGCCAGCGGGTTCTCGTGGCTGTAGCCGTGCAGGCCGATCTCGTGGCCGGCCTCGGCCACCATGGCGCACTCGTCGGGGAACGATTCGATGGTGTGGCCGGGAATGAACCAGGACTGCTTGATGTCGAAGCGGTCGAACAGCTTCAAGATGCGGGGCATGCCGACCTCGCCGGCGAAGACGCCGCGCGAGATGTCGCCCGGGCTGTCGGTGCCGCCATAGGAGCCGAGCCAGCCGGCGACGGCGTCGCAGTGGATGCTGAAGGCGCAGAGGATGTCTTTGGTCACTGGCGTGCTCCTTGTTGCGGCGACGGGTCGTAGCTTGGGCCATCTCGAGCGTTTGCCGCAAGGTTCATGCCAGGGTCGGGGTCGCCTGGGCCAAGGCGCTCGCCCTTTCGAGTCTGCACGTTTCGGGCTATGCCCGGCCTCCAGCGCCCTCGACCATCAGCGGATTGACACATGACCACGATCACCGAGCTCCTGGCCGGCCATCCCGCGACCACGGCCGCCATCGGCGCGCCCGACCGCGACTGGCTCGACTTCGCCGGACTGCACGAGCTCAGCCAGAGCGTCGGCGAGAGCCTGGCGGCGGCCGGCATTGGCCGGGGCGATCGGGTGGCCATCATCCTGCCCAACGGCCCGGAGATGGCGGCCGCCTTCATCACGGTCGCGGCCTGGGCGACCACGGCACCCTTGAACGCCGCCTACCGGGCCGAGGAGCTCGACTTCTATCTGTCCGATCTGGGTGCGAAGGCGCTCATCGTGGCCGAGAACGAGGACGGGCCGGCGGTCGAGGCAGCAAGGCGGCATGGGGCGAAAGTGCTCCGGCTGGCGCATGACGCAGCGGGACCTGCCGGCTCGTTCCGGCTCACCGCAGAAACCGGCGGCGGGATGGCGGCGCGGCCCGAGCCCGCACAGGCTGATGATGTGGCGCTGGTGCTGCACACGTCGGGCACCACGTCGAGGCCCAAGATCGTGCCGCTCTTGCAGCGCAATCTCGCGGCCTCGGCCAAGCATATCGGCCAGACGCTTCGGCTGGAGCCCGCCGATCGCTGCCTCAACATCATGCCGCTCTTTCATATCCATGGGCTGATCGCGGCCGTCTCGGCCTCGCTCGCGGCCGGCGCCTCGGTTTCCTGCACGCCGGGCTTCAACGCGCTCCGCTTCTTCGGCTGGCTGGAGACGGTGAAGCCCACCTGGTACACGGCCGTGCCGACGATGCATCAGGCGATCCTGACCCGGGCCGAGCGCAACAAGGCGGTCATCGAGGCAGCACCACTCCGGCTGATCCGGTCGTCCTCGGCCTCCCTGCCGCCGCAGGTCATGCAGGCGCTCGAGGAGACCTTCGGAGCGCCGGTGATCGAGAGCTACGGCATGACCGAGGCGACGCACCAGATGACCTCGAACCCGCTGCCGCCGGCACCCCGCAAGGCGGGCTCGGTCGGCATCGCGGCCGGGCCAGAGGTCAAGATCGCCGATACCGAGGGGCATTTCGTGGCAACCGGCGGCACCGGCGAGGTGGTGATCAGCGGGCCCAACGTGACGCCGGGCTACGAGGCCAACGAGGCGGCCAATGCGGCGAACTTCTTCACGAACGAGGGCCAGCGCTGGTTCCGCACGGGCGACCAGGGGATCATGGACGAAGCCGGCTATCTCCGGATCACCGGGCGCTTGAAGGAGATCATCAACCGGGGCGGCGAGAAGGTGAGCCCGCTCGAGGTCGACGAGGTGCTGATGGACCACCCGGCTGTCGCCCAGGTCGTGACCTTCGCCATGCCGCACGCCAAGCTCGGCGAGGAGGTGGCGGCGGCGGTCGTGCTGCGCGAGGGCGAAAGCGCCGACGAGCGGGCGATCCGTGATTTCGCCGCCGGCCGGCTCGCCGACTTCAAGGTGCCACGGCGGGTGGTGATCCTGGACGAGATCCCCAAGGGTGCGACCGGCAAGCTGCAGCGCATCGGCCTCGCCGAGAAGCTGGGTCTGGGGACGTGAAGGTCTGCATCTATGGTGCTGGCGCCATCGGCGGGCTGCTGGCCGCCAGGCTCGCCAAGGCGAGCACGGCCGAAGTCGGCCTCGTGGCACGTGGGCCGCATCTGGCGGCGATGCAGGCGAACGGGCTGACGCTGGTCGACGGTGACGAGCGGTTCACGGTGCCCGTCAGCGCCGCCGAGGACCCGGCCGAGCTGGGCGTGCAGGACTATGTGATCGTCACCTTGAAGGCGCATCAGGTGCCGGGCGTGGTCGAGAAGATGCAGCCGCTGCTCGGCCCGGAGACGGCCGTCGTCATGGCGGTCAACGGCGTGCCCTGGTGGTATTTTCACGGGCTCGATGGGCCGCATGCCGGGCAGCGGCTGCCGAGCGTCGATCCGGGCGACGTGCAGTGGCAGGGGATCGGCCCGGAACGGATCATCGGCTGCGTCGTCTATCCGGCGGCCGAGGTGGTGGAGCCGGGCGTGGTCGAGCTGGTCGAGGGCGACCGGTTCTCCCTGGGCGAGCCCTCGGGCGAGCGGACGGCCAGGGTCGAGGCGCTGTCGGCGGCGTTGATCGAGGCCGGGCTCAAGGCGCCGATCCGGCCCAAGATCAGGGACGAGCTCTGGGTCAAGCTCTGGGGCAATCTGTCGTTCAACCCGATCAGTGCGCTCACCGGGGCGACCCTGGACGTGATCTGCACCGACCCCGGCACGTCGGCCGTGGCCCGCGGCATGATGCTCGAGGCGCAGGCGATCGGCGAGAAGCTCGGCGTGCGCTTTCCGATCTCGGTCGACAAGCGGATCGCCGGCGGGGCTGCTGTCGGCGCGCACAAGACCTCGATGCTGCAGGACCTCGAGCGCGGCCGGCCCATGGAGATCGACGCGCTGGTGACCGCGGTCCAGGAGATGGGCCGGCTGGTCGAGGTGCCGACGCCGACGATCGACACCGTGCTGGCGCTGGTCCAGCTCAGGGGCAAGGTGGCGGGCTGCTACTAGCTGCCCGGTTCCATTCGGCGTAGAGGCGGGCACCAGACCGTCGCGAAGCATGAAACAGGGGAGTTGCCGCAAGTGGACGTGGCACGAGCGGCCGAGGCGACACGACCGCTCGCGCATTGGCTGATGCTGCTGTCGATCACGCTCCTTTGGGGCAGCTCGCCGGCGATGAACAAGATCGCGGTGGCCGCCCTCGAGCCGATCGACGTGGTGGCCATCCGCCTGACCCTGGGCGCCGCACTGCTCTGGATCGTCGTGCTGGTGCAGCGCCGGCCGGTGCAGCTGGGCAAGCGCCATTTGCTCTTCTTCATCGCCTGCGGCTTCACCGGCAATGCGCTGCCGTTCCTCGCCATCACCTGGGGGCAGACGCAGGTTCCGGCCAGCCTGACGGTCGTGTTCTTCGCGGTCATGCCGCTGGCCACCATCCTGCTGGCCCACTTTCTGGTCGAGGGCGAGCGGCTGACGCGTGGCAAGGCCGCGGGCTTCGTTTTGGGCTTCGTCGGCATCCTCGTGCTGGTCGGCCCGCAGATCCTCCGCGAGCTCTCCGGCGCCAGCACCATTCTGGTCTACGAGCTGGCGATCCTGGGCGGGGCGCTCTGCTACTCCATCAACGTGATCGTCGCCCGCAATCGCCCCGCGGGCGACGTGGTCGCGTTCGCCGCCTGCACGCTCACCGCGTCTGCACTGATGACCCTGCCGCCGGCGCTCGCCGGCGGCTTGCCGGCCATGGGCGAGCTGGTGTCACCCTCGGGTGCCGCCGTGCTCGGGCTCGCCGTCCTCGGCACGGCGGTCCCAACGGTGATCATGCTCCGCCTGGTGACAGCGGCGGGCGCCTCGTTCCTGGCGCTGATCAACTACCTGATCCCCGTCTACGGCTTCCTCCTGGGCGTCATCGTCCTGGCCGAGCCCCTCGACCTGGGCGCCGTGCTGGCGCTCACCATCATTTTGGCCGGCATCACGATCTCGGAGCGCAGCCGGCGCCGACGGGGCTAGAGTGGCAGGGCAGCCGGTGTCGCTCTCGGGTGCCGCGCGCCCCAATGGCGGAGCGCCTCGATCACGTCGCGCAGGTGCTGGCCCTTTTCGGTCAGGCGGTACTCCACCTTGGGCGGCACCACGGCGAAGACCTGCCGGTGCACGATGCCGTCCGCTTCGAGCTCGCGCAGCTGCTTGGTCAGGCTGCGCTGCGTGACCCCGCCCACCCGCCGGGACAGCTCGCTGAACCTGAGGGTCTCGTCCATCAGGTGAAAAAGGATAAGACCCTTCCACTTGCCGGCGATCTGCTCGAGCGCTGCCTCGACCGGACAGCCGTCGCTGCAATCGTAGCGGTCGAACCGCGACGTGGCGGGGCGTTCAGGCAAGTCTTCGGTATCCATCTCGTATCTATAAGCCAAATGTGTGCGTACTTGCCCTAGCTCGCCCATCCGCTCATACGCCGGCCCGGTCTACGGAAGTCAAAAGTGACCCGGCCACGACGAGCGGGCCGCTGCCCTCAACCCCAGGAGAAACGCCATGAAAGCCGTCGGCTACACGGCCTCGAAGCCGATCGACCAGGACGATTCGCTCTTCGATTTCGAGCTGGAGGCGCCGAGCCCCACTGGTCATGACCTGCTGGTCAGGGTGCAGGCGATCTCGGTCAATCCCGTAGACTACAAGGTGCGGATGCGGCGAGCTTCGGAAGACGGCCAGCCGATCGTCCTCGGCTGGGATGCTGTGGGCGAGGTGGTGGCGGTCGGGGACGAGGCCTCGATGTTCAAGCCTGGCGACCCGGTCTGGTATGCTGGTGCCATCGATCGCCAAGGCACCAATGCCGAGCTCCACCTGGTCGATGAGCGCATCGTCGGCAGGAAGCCGCAAAGCGCGTCCGCCGCCGAGGCCGCGGCACTGCCGCTCACGACACTGACGGCCTACGAGATGCTGTTCGACCGGCTTCGCGTCACCGATCCAGTGCCGGGTGCGACGCCAGCGGTTCTGATCATCGGCGGCTCGGGCGGGGTCGGCTCGATCGCGATCCAGCTGTTGCGGGCACTGACCGACGTCACCGTCATCGCCACAGCGTCCCGCCCCGAGACGCGAGCCTGGGTGAACGAGCTCGGCGCGCATCACGCGATCGATCACAGCAAGCCCCTGCCACCACAGATCGAGGCGCTCGGCATCGGTGCGCCGGGCTTCGTCTTCTCCACCACCCACACGGGCAGCTATCTGGGCCAGATCGCCGAGCTGATCGCACCGCAAGGCCGCTTCGGCCTGATCGACGATCCGGACACCCTCGACGTCATGCCGTTCAAGGCGAAGAGCATCTCCACGCACTGGGAGCTGATGTTCACCCGCTCGCTGTTCCAGACGGCCGACATCGCCCGGCAGGGTCAGATCCTGAACGAGGTCTCGGGGCTACTCGATGCCGGCAAGGTCAAGTCGACGGCGACCGAGACGCTCGGGACCATCAACGCCGCCAACCTGAAGCGCGCCCATGCCATCCTCGAAAGCGGCAAGGCCCGCGGCAAGCTGGTGCTCGAAGGGTTCTGAGCTGCGCCCCCCGCCCGGCGGCGCGTTCGGCCGAGTGCCGTTGGTCGAGTACCATTACGCCAACTATGGCCGAGCGGGCAGCCCGGCCTTGGCCAGGCCCGCCATGACCCGGTCGACGTCGGCTGGGTTTGCGAATCGCTGTCGGGCCAGGCGTGGCTCGATGGCGAAGGCGGGATTGATGGCCATCAGATCTGCCCATGTCTGGCGCGCCTCGTCGAGCTCGCCCAGGTGGCCCAATGCCGAGGCGAGCCAAGCGCGGCCGATGTCGGTGTCCTTGGCCAGGAGCAGACGCTCACGGAAGACGAGGGCAGCCGTCTCGAAATGGCCGAGCAGCAAATGCGCCATGCCGATGTTCTGCAGATATTGATGGGTCCAGGCCGGATCGATGCGCATCGCATGCTCGAGATCGGCGATCGCGTCCTGGTGCCGGCCCGCGGCGAGCGCGATCTCGCTTCGCGTGAACAGACCCAAGGCATAGTCGGCGTTTCTCGCCAGCGTCTTGTCGATGGCGCTGGCCGCCAGGTCGTAGTCGCCCCGCCACCTGGCGGCGACGGCGATCGCATGGTTGGCGAGCGGGTCGGCCGGATCGAGCTCGATGGCGCGGTCGGCGAGCGCCTGGGCCTTGGCCGCCACGACCTCGGGCGCATCGCCTGACCAGTGATTGTGGAAGTCCAGCCAATGGCAGATCGAGGTCAATGCGCGGGCCTGCACGTATCCCGGATCCAGCTCGATGGCGCGAAAGCCCTCGGCGATGCCGCGCTGCCAGCGGGCCGGGGTCAGGCCCGGCGAGAAGATCAGGGTGCGCAAACGCAGAAAGCTGTCATGCGCGGCCATGCTGGTCGTGCCGATGCTGGCAATGGCGGCTTGCTCAGCGGGTGACAGCCTGACCTTGAGCGCGCTCACGATCTGCAGCGTCACCTCGTCCTGCACCGCAAAGACATCGGTCAGCTCGCGGTCGTAGCGATCGGCCCAGAGATGACCGCCGCTGCGCGTGTCGATCAGCTGGGCCGTGATCCGCACCCGCTGGCCGGCCCGCCGCACGCTGCCCTCCAGAACGTGGTCGACGCCCAGCTCGCGACCAACGTCACGCAGGTCGACCGACTTTCCCTTGTAGGCGAAGCTGGAGTTCCGGGCGATCACCAGGAGGCCGGAAACCTTGCTCAGATCGGTGATGATGTCCTCGGCGATGCCGTCGGAGAAATACTCCTGCTCAGGCTCGCCCGACATGTTGGCGAACGCCAGCACGGCGATCGACCGGCCCTCGGGCGCGCGCTCCGCCGGCCGTGGGGACGGGCTGGCGCCGCGCGCCGGCGCCGCGCCATCTGCCGGATGCCAGCGCCACACCTTGATCGGCCGGTCGATGTTCTTCACCGCCACCTCGCCGCCATCGACGAAGACGACATCGGCGCGGTCGCGCAGGCTCTCGTTCACCACCGACGAGATGCAGACTCCCCCCGGCGGCGCCAGCGGCTCCAGCCGGGCCGCGATGTTGACGCCGTCGCCGTAGATGTCGTCGCCCTGGATGATGATGTCGCCGAGATTGACGCCGATCCGCAAGGTCATGATCGGGCCGGCTTCGGCCTCGGCCGCCGCCTGCTGGATGGCGACGGCGCAGGCCACGGCATCGACCACGCTGCGGAACTCGACGAGGGTCCCGTCGCCCATCAGCTTGACGATCCGGCCATTGTGCCGCGCCACGACCGGGTCGAACGCGACTTCCCGGTGCCGGTTCAGCGCCGCCAGCGCGCCGGCTTCGTCATCGGCCATGAGGCGCGAGTAGCCCACGACATCCGCAACGAGAATCGCGGCGAGACGACGGATCGTGCGTTCGACTTCCATCCCTCCTGCCTAGCGCAAGCCACCCCCCGCCGCCACATCGGATGCCGCCCGCCGCCACCGCGCGGCGCGCGCCGGACGGCCTTGAAGAAGGCGGGGGAACTGAGTTCCCCCCGTGGCCCCCTCCGCCTTCTTGGATGGGTGGCAGGCCTAGGCGGCGGTGGCTGGTCTTGACTGGACAGGCGCGCCCGGTGCGGTCTTGGTCACCGAGTAGGCGCGGCCGATGAGCTGAGCGGAGAAGTGGAAAGTCGGCCAGGAGGTTCAACAGTTCCGAAAGGAGGCGTCCCGGAAAGCGACGGTGCGGGCTCTGCACACCATCAGAGGGGCAGCGCTCAGCTCTGGTAGCGGTCCAGCACGTTGCGCGTGATCTTCTCGACGTACGGATCGCGTTGTTTCAGGGCATTGACCCATTCGGTCGTGCCGCCGTTGAAAATATCGCCATTCCCCTTCGGCACGTTCACCATCATGGATGCGCCGTATCGCACCTTGGCACGCGTTTCATCGTTGGCCTCGCCGTAGAGCAACGTTGAGATGCCCTCCAAGTCGGAGGCTCCCGCATAAAGGTAGGTGCCGTAATTCCCGTGGTTCTCTTCTTCGGTGCCGCACAACGACATTGCAATGATCTCGGTGTTCGGTAGCGCACCGAGCTCGCCCGTCGGGACGGGCAAGCCGTATTCAAAGGTGTAGAGCACACTGTCGCCCTCGAATCCGGCAAGGGTGGAACTCGCCCCCAGCAAGTCGCCATAGTAGAGGTCGGTGCCCTGCAGCGCCCAGTGCTTGGGGCGGTAGACGGTGTAGCCGCCACTGGCTCGGGGCTGGAACCCGCCGAGCTTGGCATAGACACCATGAACGCCACCGATGCCCCAGGTCTGGGCTGCCGGCCGGTTGACGCCCTCCGCTTCCCAGACCGTCGTGAGCGTATGCCGCAGCGCGGGATCGTCGCGGACCGGGTCTTCGGTGGCCGCGCGGGACTTGTAGCAGACGAGTTGACCATTCTCGCGACGCGCCTGCCAGATCTGGTTGCCGCCAAATCGCGCCAGATGACCGCCTGCTTCGACAAAGCCGTCGATGGCATCGCGCTCGGCCAGGCTGTGGTATTCATCGTGGCCGACCATGACGAGTGTCTTGTAGCCGTTCAGAACAGAGCGATCCCGATGCAGATCGTCCTGCGCGAAGTAGTGCAGTTCATAGCCGTTCTGTTCCGCCCACCGCGCGAAATGCCTGTCAAAGCTCGCCCAGCCGGCGGCGGCGCAATACTTGCCGTAGCCTCGCGCATAGGCCCATTCGAGGTTGGGGTAGCGCGGCGCGGAGCCCATCGGAAGCGGCTCCGAGAAGGGGATGCGCGGGGCGCCCTCGGGGATGCGGATGAACCCGCGCGCCCAGGGGCGCTGTACGCTGGTGGTGGGGCAGAAGAGAAGCTGCAGCTCGCCGTCCGAACCGGTGCTCACGCCTTCGTAGAAATTGGAGCCGCCCCAGTCGTTATAGGCTTGCCACGTGGTCGTCGCTGCGACGAACGCGATGGCGTCGGCCGAGGCTTCCGCCGCGCGCAAGATAAAGAACGCTTCCTGTTCGACGCTCTGGCCATTCGCGTCGGTCGCCTTCAGGATGACCACATAGCCGCCGCTCCGCCACGTGGAGGGTATGTCGAAGCTGAAGCCGACGGGCCAACCCGTGCCGGTCTCGAAGACGGTTCGGGGGGTCGGGGTGAACTGGCCGGTGATGCCTGTCCGTTCGAGAACCGTCTCGGCGACGCCCCCGTCGCGGATGACCGTCACGTCGAACGTGGCCGCCGTCGTTGTCACGTGCAGGTTCACCGTCTCGCCGGGTGCATAGGAGGTAGCATCCGTGTGGCCCCAGACCTCGATCTTGGCCGGGTCCTCAGTCGGGAATTCGAACCACGCGTAATGCGTGCTCTCCGGCCACTGGCCCCGCGCTTCCGCACCAGGGATGACACGACGCGTCCACATGGGGCCTTCCGGGGCAGCGATTGGACCGTTGGCTTGCGCCTGCGCCTGCCCGGCGCCTGCACCGGCGGCCAGGAGCGCCAGGCCCGAGACCCCGGCGCCCTGCAGGACGTTGCGCCGTCCAACACCCGCAGGCGCGTCTGCCCCGTTGTCCGTGCCGTTCGGTGTGTCGGGTGTCTTCGCGTCGTCTGACATCGATGTGTCCTCCAGCGTTGGGGCGGCACACCGGGACATGGTCGTCCGGCAATGCACCGTGTTGGCAGCTGTCGACCATCTCGTGCTACTGACGCGGTCAAGAAAGCCGAATCCTGCCAAAATGCAGGAAGGCACTTTGTCGGAACGCTGCGATTGTCCGTCACCCGCAGACCAGAAAAAGGGCGTATCCCGGCTTGTTCGGCGAACCGCTTCTCTCACTCGATGACTTGATGAGCGTCTATTCTGCCCAGGCGGGGATGGAGTTCGAGTTCGTGCAACTTGCCCCCGGCCACCTGGGGTATGGACAGACCAGCATCACCATCGGCGATCTGACGATTTCTTCGGAGCGCGTGGGCAAGCCGCTGCGGGTGCGCATGCGTGCCCCACCCGACTTCGTGTCGGTTAGCTTCATGCTGGCCGCAGGCGGGTCGGCCTACTGGCGCGGGCACGAGATTGAAACGTCTCACGCCCTCGTGTTCGGCAAGGCGGAACGATTCTGCCTGTTGGCTGCGCTCAGCTTCTCGCCCTCCGCGCGTTCGACCGGCTCGCTGCCGCGCCGCTCGGGTTGTGGCGCCCGTCCGCCCCGGCGGTTGCTGACTCTGTTGGGTGCGCGTCTCGCGGGCGATGTGTCCCTGCGGACACGATTGCTGCTCGGTCGCCTGTGCGACCTGGCGAGGAGCGGGCGTTGTGTTCCGGTCGATGAGGGCACGCGGCAGTTCCAGCTGTTGCAACGGGCCGAACGGCTGGAAAAGGAGTGGGTGGTCACGAGCCTCGATGCCATGGCCGACGGCCTGGGCACCAGCAAACGCAGCCTGCATCGCGCCTTCAAGGACCTCGCCGGCCTTGGACCCCAGAGCTATTTGCGGATCCTGCGGCTGCACCAGTTCCGCCAGAGGCTGGTCGCTGGCAACACCAACGACACGATCATCCGCTTGCCTACGATCATGCTTCGAGAAAGGGGCGCGACGAGGCAATATCGGACTGTTCGGCGATTCCGAGAAAAACCGGATAGATACCGACGACATCCGCGACGAGGATGGCGGCGAGGCGGCGAATGGTGCGCGGGGCTTCCATGCCGTATGCCTAGCGGAGCGCTGCTCTGATCGCCAGATCGGACGCCAACGCTACGAGCGCTCACCATAAAGATCAGCGCGGGTCGGCGGCAGTGGCGATGCGCTGGCCTGGCCACCCTTGGTCGCCACCACCTGGAAGAGGCGCAGCGGGCCGGTCTCGAAGCCGATGGTGACGCCGGCCAGATAGGCCTGCCACATGCGAAAGCGCTCAGGCCCGACATGGCCGATGGCGGCGTCGTGGGCGGCGGTCAGCCGCTGGTACCAGAGGCGGCAGGTTTGCGCGTAGTGGCGGCGCAGGCCCTCGACGTCGTGCACCTCGAGGCCGGTGGTCTCCATCACCTGGACGGTATGGCCGATATGGTCGAGCTCGGCGCCGGGGAAGATGTAGTCGAGGATGATCTGCCTTGTGGCGCTGGGGCGGCGAAAGCGCTTGCCCTCACGCTTGGCGCGCCGCGTGATGCCGTGATTGAGCAGGATGCCGTCATCGGTGAGCAGCGAGCGCAGCTTCTTGAAGTAGGCGCGGTAGTTGTCGATGCCGACATGCTCGTACATGCCGATGCTGGCGATCTTGTCGAAGCTTCCGGTCAGCTCGCGAAAGTCCTTGAGCTCGACGGTGATCCGGTCGGCCAGGCCCTCTTGCTCGATCCGGGCAATGGCGTAGTCGTGCTGCGCTTGGCTGAGGGTGACGCCGTGCGCCTGGACGCCGTAATGCCGGGCGGCGTGACGCAGCAGCGCGCCCCAGCCGCAGCCGATATCGAGAAAGCGCTCGCCGGGCTGGAGGCGGAGCTTCCTGCAGATGAGGTCGAGCTTGGCCGTCTGGGCGGCGTCGATGTCGTTCGCGAAGTCCTCGAAATAGGCGCAGGAATAGACCATCTGGGCGTCGAGGAAGAGGGCGTAGAAGTCGTTGCTGGCGTCGTAGTGGAACTGCACGAACGCCTTGTCGTCGCGCCGCTCGGCGCTGCGCACCTCGGTGTCGCCGGCGAAGGCGTGGGTCGGGCTGGTGGTGGCGCCGGTCACCCTGGCAAGCGCGAAGGCAGCACCGACGGGTAAGCCAGATAGCGCCTGGCGCCAGCTCGGCCGGCGGGTCTTTCGCTGGCTGACGGCGTGCTCGAAGAAGGCGAGCAGGTCCTGGTCCTCGAGCCCGATGCTGCCCATCACGAACTGGCGAAAGAAGGTGTCGAGGGTGGGCCGGCGGAGCAGCGCGCCTATGACCTCTGGCCCCGCGATGGCGATGGTCCCGATCGGCGTCGCCCCTGGCTTGCCGATAGACAGGCGCCTGCCGTCCCAAAGTCTGACCACGAGCGGCACGTCGATGAGCTTGCCCAGATGCGCCACCAGGCGCTCGGCGGCTGCCAGATGGGTCGGGTCGCTCGACATGTAACGGCTCCGCAGTTGGCAAGGCTGGACGCGACGCGATGACTCGGCGAGACGCGTCCACTTTAGCCGAGCCACCGCAGCAGAGTGCCGAAGCGGGGAAAGTGCTGGAATGCGACCCTTGGCAGCGCCACAGGCGGTAGCAAGTGACGGCGTGCCCGGCCGATCGTGCTACAGGGCGTGCTGCGAGTCGGCAGCTCGCAGCCGCTCGTTCTCGGCGCGAAGGGCGACGATCTCCTCACGAACCGGTGTCAGCGCCGCCTCGAGCTCGGCCTCGGTGAAACGCTGGGTGATGTGCTGCGGGCAGTTCCAATCGAGCGCCTCGATCCGGATGACAACGGCCCGTTCGACCTTGGCCGGGTAGGCCGGATCGGTGAGCCGCTCGATCAGGAACGGATCGGCCGCGACATCGACGAGGCTGGCTCGGCCCCAGAGCTTGAGCCGTCGCCGCCCGGCATAATCCATCAAGATCAGCGCGATGCGCTCGTTTTGGGCCAGGTTGCCGGTGCTCAGATACTGCTTGTTGCCGCTGAAATCGGCGTAGGCGATGGTCCGCTCGTCGAGCACCTCGAGAAAGCCCGGCAGGCCGCCACGGAACTGCACATACGGCCAGCCATCTTCATTGACGGTCGCCTGGTAGAAGCCGTCGCGGGCGGCGATGAACTGCCGCTCCTTGGCGGTCAGGCGGTCGCGGCGCGGGGCCGTTTCGGTCTCCATGCGGGCATAGCTGGCGCGCGAGCCGTGCCGCTCCTGGGCGGCCTTGACGGCATCGGTGAAGGTGATCTCGGCAAACGCGGTGGCCATCGCTTGTCTCCTGCGGCTGATCGACGTGATGCCTTGAAGATGGACCCGTTGCGCTGAGTCGATAATAAGCCTATTCGGCAAGAGATTATTGCAGTGAGTGAAATAATGGACCGACTCGAGGCCATGGCGGTCTTTCGCAGCGTCGCCGAGCTGGGTGGGCTGGCGGCCGCCGCCCGGCAGCTCAACATTTCTCCAGTGGCGGTGACCCGGGCGGTGGCCGGGCTCGAGGCGCGGCTCGGCGCGCGCCTGCTCACCCGAACGACGCGACGGGTCCGGCTCACCGAGGCGGGTGCCCGCTACCTCGCCGATTGCGGCCGCATCCTGGCCGAGGTCGACGAGGCCGAGGCGGCGGCGGCCGGCAGCCATGCGGCACCGCGCGGCACGCTCCGGGTGACCGCACCGACGCAGTTCGGCCGGCTGCATATCGGCCCGGCGCTGCCCGGCTTTCTCGACCGCTACCCCGAGGTCGCAGTCGAGCTCGTCCTGCTCGACCGCGTGGTCGATCTGGTCGAGGAGGGCATCGATGTGGGCTTGCGGATCGGCGAGCTCGGTGCCTCGTCGCTGGTCGCGATCCGGCTCGGGCAGGTGCGTCGAGTCGTCGTTGGCGCACCCGCGTTTCTCGAGCGCCAAGGCGTGCCGGCAACGCCCCGGGACCTGGCGAGCTATCAGCTGATCGTGCCGACCAGCCTGTCGAGCGGTGAGACCTGGCGCTTCGTCGACCCGGCGAGCAGCAATCGATCGCTGACGGTCAAGCTCGAGCCGCGCCTCAAGGTCAGCCAGCCGGAGGTGGCGATCGATGCCGCGATTTCAGGCTTTGGGCTGACCCGCGTGCCGATCTACCAGGTGGCCGAGCCGCTG
Organism: uncultured Alphaproteobacteria bacterium; assembly: GCA_942491185.1. GTDB lineage: Bacteria > Pseudomonadota > Alphaproteobacteria > Geminicoccales > Geminicoccaceae > SLRI01. The sequence goes on from CALOAB010000021.1 coordinate 488,531, forward strand.
GCCCGAGGGTCGCTGCGCATCGTGCTCGACGCCTTCGAGGAGCCGCCCGTGCCGGTCAGCCTGATCACCGTCGAGGGCAGGCGATCGGCGGCAAAAGCCCGGGCCTTTATCGACCACGTGGCACCAAAGCTGCGCGCGGTCCTGCGCGGCCTGCCCGGCAGCGATTGAGCGGCCACCGCCTGGCTCAGACCCTGCGCCAGACGACGGCGAGATTGTTGGCCGGCATGTCGTGGATGGTGACGAGCGCGAAGCCGGCGCGCTCGGCCAGGGGCATGAGCTCGGCATCGAGGCAGCGCACGCCCCAGTCGGGATCGCGCGCCCTGAGGCCCTCGTCGAACGCGGCGTTGGACGCCGCGGTGTGGCGGCCATCGCGCTTGAAGGGGCCATAAAGGATCACGGGCGCGCCTTTGCCCAGCAGTCGCCCGGCACCGACAAAGAGGCCTTCCGCAACCGCCCATGGTGCGATGTGCACGAGATTGGCGGCGAAGATCGCGTCGGCCCGGGTGATCGGCCAGACCGGTGCTGTGACGTCGACCTGGATGGCGGGCTCGATGTTGGGTGTGGCTGAGGTCCGCGCATGTGCGTCGATGCCGGCGAGCTGGCTCGCGTCGGCGTCGGATGGCTGCCAGCGTAGCGTTCTCGGCAGGTGCTGCGCCATGAACGCGGCATGCTCGCCGCTGCCGCTCGCGATCTCGAGCAGCAGGCCGGCCGGTGGCAGCTCGGCCTGCAGCACGGCCAGGATGGCGTCGCGGTTGCGCAGCGTGGCCGGGGCATGGCGGCGGGGGTCGGTATCGGGCATCGGTTGGATCAGTGCAGCTTGAGCTTCGGGCGAACGACCTGGTTGACGTGGCCAACCGCGATCATCGCCAGGCCCTTGAGCCAGCCATGGATGGCGATCAGGTGCATCCGGTAGAGCGAGATGTAGACCACGCGCGCCAGCCGACCCTCGATCGCCATCCGCCCGCCGACGAGATTGCCCATCAGGCTGCCGACGGTGGAGAACCGGCTGAGCGAGACCAGCGAGCCGCGGTCGCGGTAGATGAAGGGCACGAGCGGCCGGCCATCCAGCAGCCGTGCCAGGTTCTTGTGAACGGTCTCGGCCATCTGGTGCGCTGCCTGGGCGCGCGGCGGGATCGGCCGCTCGGCGTCCGGCAGGGTCAGGCTGGCGCAATCGCCCAAGGCGAAGATCCGATCGTCGCGGCTGGTCTGCAGCGTCGGACGGACGACGAGCTGGCTCAGCCGATTGGTCTCGAGCCCGCCGATGCCCTCGAGATAGGGAGCCCCCTTGATCCCGGCGGCCCAGACCTTGAGGTCGGCCTTGATGGCCTCGCCGTCACTCGTGTGCATGGCTTCAGACGTGACCTCGGTGACGGCCGTGTTGGTGAGGACGCGAACGCCAAGGCCCTCCAGCTCCTGGTGCGCCGCCTTGGCGAGCTTCTCAGGCAGGGCCGGAAGAATGCGCGGGCCGGCCTCGAGCAGCGTGACCCTGAGCCGGCTCTCGTCGAAGGTCTCGAGGCCGTAGTGGCGCAAGGCGGCAGCGGCATTGTAGAGCTCGGCTGCGAGCTCGACGCCGGTGGCACCGCCGCCGACGATGGCGATGTCGACATAGGCCTCCGTGCCGGGTGCCGTGGACATCGATCGCGACACGCCGAGGCAATGGTTCAAGAGCCGCTGGCGGAAGCGGTCGGCGGTTTCCCGCTGGTCGAGGAACATGCAGTGCTCGGCAACGCCCTTGGTGCCGAAATCGTTGGACACCGAGCCCACCGCAAGGACCAGGTAGTCGTAGCGGATGCGATGCCGCCCCATGATCTCGGTGCTGTCCTCATCGAGAATGGGGGCGATGACGATCTGCCCGGCGGCCCGGTCGATATCCTCGAGTGTGCCCTTGAAGTAGCGGTAGCCCCAGCGATGCCCGTGGCTGCTGTAGCCCACCTCGTCGAGATTGGCGTCGAGCGAGCCGGCGGCCACCTCGTGCAGCAAGGGCTTCCAGATATGCGTCCGATTGCGCTCGACGAGGATGAGGTCGAAATCCGCGCTTCGGCCATACTTGCGAGCGAGCCGTGTCATGAGCTCGAGCCCGCCGGCGCCGCCGCCGACCACCACGATTTGCGTCTTCAGTGTCATATTGCTGAGGCGTTCCATGCTCTTGGCCGTACGCCTGCCCGCGCCGGCAAACCGAGCATATCGAACTGCACTGCAACATGCGACCATCCGTGGCGGTCCGGACGGCCCTCTCTTTGCCTTTCTCGGCGCAGCCGCTATGTCGCAATCTCAGGGTTCAGCTGGAGTGGCCGATGCGCGAGCAGGCGGGAAACGAGCGGATGGGGGTGATGGTCTGTGGCCATGGCTCGAGGTCCAAGGCGGCAGTGGCCGAATTCGCCGTCGTGGCCGAGAAGTTGCGCCTGCACTTCCCCGATTGGCCGGTCGAGCACGGCTATCTGGAGTTCGCCAACCCGGTCATCCGCGACGGGCTGGACAAGCTCAGGGAATCCGGTTGCGAGCGCATCCTGGCGGTCCCGGGCATGCTGTTCGCCGCCGGCCACGCCAAGAACGACATCCCCTCGGTGCTCAACACCTACCAGGCCAAGCACGGCATCAAGATCGACTACGGCCGCGAGCTGGCGGTCGACCTGAAGATGATCCGAGCCGCCGGCGATCGGGTGCAGGAAGCTGTCGACCGGGCCAACCGTGAGCACGGAGAGCTGCCCAATCACGAGGTCTGCCTCGTCGTCATCGGCCGCGGCGCCTCGGACCCGGACGCCAACTCGAATGTCGCGAAGATCGCCCGCATGCTCTGGGAGGGCATGGGCTTCGGCTGGTGCGAGACGGGCTATTCCGGGGTCACATTCCCCTTGGTCGAGCCCTGCCTCGAGCATGTGGCGAAGCTCGGCTACAAGCGGGTGGTCGTCTTTCCCTATTTCCTCTTCACCGGCATCCTGATCGATCGCATCTACGGCTTCACCCGCGAGGTGGCGGCAAGGCATCCCACGATCCAGTTCATCGAGGCCGGCTACCTCAACGACCACCCGCTGGTGATCGAGACCTTCGCCGACCGGGTCCGCGAGATCCTCGAGGGCTCGAACCTGATGAACTGCTCGCTCTGCAAGTACCGCGCCCAGGTGCTGGGCTTCGAGCACGAGGTCGGGGCGCCGCAAGAGAGCCACCACCACCACGTCGAGGGCAAGGGCGCCTCGGCACCGGGCTCGTCGGTCGAGGACTGCTCCTTGTGCGACACCTTCTGCACCGGCGCCTGCCGGGTGGCCGAGGCCCACGACCATTCACATGCGCACAGCCACGATCATGGGCACGACCATGATCACGCGCATGGCCACGACCATCATCACCACCCCTACCCGCACGAGAAGCACCCGCACGGGCCGGTGAGCGCGCTCAAGGGTTTGGAAAAAGCGGAAAGGGAGGATGATCCTCCCTTTCGATCCCTGCTGGATTTGCGGTCCGGTGGGTGGTGGAGCAGTGGTAGATCAGGCGCCGAAGGTGACGCCGAGACCGGACCCTTGGGCGAGCTGCAAGATGATGTAGAGGCAAAACGGGACGGCGAAGACCAGCCAGCCGACGGTCGTCCACACGCCGCTGCCCTTGGTATGCCGCCTCGTCTTGGCGCCTTCAGATCTCATCCTCGACCTCCCGTCCCTGGAGAGCGTGCGTGGGGTGAAGATCCCGTCGATGCTGGATAATCTTACCGGCCGGCGCTGCCTGTCAAGTTGCGGGCGCCAGCTTCGGATGGGCGGCGGGCCCGCCGGGCCTTGTTGCGGCCATAGATTCGCGCCATACGGAGCGGTACTTTTTCGTGACATCCGGAGGACGCGTCATGGCGCTCATCGCCAAGAGTCTCGCTCGCATCAAGCCGTCACCAACCATCGCGGTGACCAATCTCGCCCGCGAGCTCAAGGCCGCCGGTCGCGACATCATCGGCCTCGGCGCCGGTGAGCCGGATTTCGACACGCCGGACCACATCAAGGAAGCGGCGATCCAGGCGATCCGCGACGGTGACACCAAGTACACCGCGGTCGACGGCACGCCGGCGCTGAAGGACGCGATCTGCGCCAAGTTCGCGCGCGAGAACGGCCTCACCTACAAGCCCACCGAGGTGACGGTCGGCACCGGCGGCAAGCAGGTGCTCTACAACGCGCTCGTGGCCACCATCGACCCGGGCGACGAGGTGCTGATCCCCGCCCCCTACTGGGTCTCCTACCCCGACATGGTGCTGCTCGCCGGCGGCACGCCCGTGGCCATCGACTGCCCGGCCGCGAGCAACTTCAAGCTGCAGCCGGACCAGCTGGAGGCCGCGATCACAGCGAAGACCAAGTGGCTGATCTTGAACTCGCCCTCCAACCCGACCGGCTCGGCCTACACCGAGGCCGAGCTGAAGGCGCTGGGCGAGGTGCTGATCAAGCATGCCCATGTCCACGTCATGACCGACGACATGTACGAGCACCTGGTCTACGGCGACTTCCGCTTCACCACGCCGGCCCAGGTGACGCCCGAGCTCTACGGCCGGACGCTCACCGTCAACGGCGTCTCCAAGGCCTATGCCATGACCGGCTGGCGGATCGGCTATGCCGGCGGCCCGGCCGAACTGATCAAGGCCATGGGCAAGGTGCAGTCGCAGAGCACCTCCAACCCGTCATCGATCAGCCAGGCAGCAGCCGTGGCTGCCCTCAACGGCTCACAAGACTTCCTGCCCGAGCGCAACGCCGTCTTCGTTCAGCGCCGCGACATCATCGTCGATCTCCTGAACCAGGCCCCGGGCCTGGAATGCCCGACGCCCGAAGGCGCCTTCTACGTCTATCCGAGCTGTGCCGGCGTGATCGGCCGCAAGACCCCGGACGGGGCGGTGATCGAAAGCTCCGAGGCCTTCGCCAAGTTCCTCCTGGAGGACGGCGGCGTCGCGGTGGTGCACGGCTCGGCCTTCGGCCTCGACCCCCACTTCCGCATCTCCTACGCAACCGCGACCGACCTCCTCGAGGAAGCCGGCAAGCGCATCATCGCGGTCTGCCAGAAGCTGGGGTAGGCGCGTAGGAACTGCGAGGACGCTATCAGGCGAGTGAATACGGCTTGATCAGCGTTTCGGCTGGGATGCTCAGCGTGGCATGCAGGCGGCGGACCATGGCCATAGTCAGTGGACGCTTGCGGCCCAGCACCTCGGAGACGCGGCCGCGGCCGCCGATCAGCGGTTCCAGATCCTTGCGCTCGAGCCCGAGGGCTTCCATGCGATGGAGGATTGCCTCGACCGGATCGGGATCGTCGATCGGATCGTGCTTCTCTTCCCAGGCATCGACGAGGGTGGCGAGAACGTCGAGGCGATCAGCCTCCGGCCCGTCGTCCTCGACATGCATCAGCTTGTCGAGTTCGGCGAGTGCTGCCCGATAATCGGCTTCCGTCTTGATCGGCTTGATGTCCATAGGCCTTCGCTCTCGTCACTAAACGCTATTGGCATCGATCCTGTCGTATTCGGCATGCGTGCCGATGAAGCGGATATACGCGATACGACTGCGATAGTTCATCCTGACAATCAGGCGATATTTGTTGCCGGCGATATTGAAGCAGACACGGTTGTCGGAGAGAAAGCTGGCATTGCGATAGTCCCGCTTCACCGCCGCCGGCGTGTCCCAATCGGCCTGCCTGGCGAACCTGAACCACGCACGCAACGGCTGCTCGGCGTCCGCATGAGCACCCCAAAAGGCCATGAGGGTTCGCCGTGCGATCACGCGCATGGCTGAATGTACTCTGATCCCATTTTGGGATCAAGCGCCAACGCCGCCTACCGCCCGCGGCTGGCGTACCTGACGGCTTCCTCGGCTGCGCGAATCAGCGCGCGGGCCTTGTTGCAGCTTTCCTGGTACTCGGCTTCCGGGTCGCTGTCGGCGACCACGCCGCCGCCGGCCTGGACGTACATGGTGCCGTCCTTGATCAGCGCGGTGCGGAGCGCGATGCAGGTGTCCATGTCGCCGTCGGCGGCGATGTAGCCGACCGCACCGGCGTAGAAGGCGCGCTTGGCGCCCTCCAGCTCGTCGATGATCTGCATGGCGCGGACCTTGGGCGCGCCGGAGACGGTGCCGGCGGGAAAGCCGGCGAGCAGCGCGTCGATGACGTCGCAGTCGTCGCGGAGATCGCCCTCGACATTCGAGACGATGTGCATGACGTGGCTGTAGCGCTCGACCGTCATCTTCTCGGTGACGCTGACCGTGCCGATCTTGGCGACGCGGCCGACATCGTTGCGGCCGAGATCGAGCAGCATCAGGTGCTCGGCCAGCTCCTTGGGGTCGGCCATGAGATCGGCGGCCAGCGCCTCGTCCTCCTCCGGCGTAGCACCCCTGGGCCTTGTCCCCGCCAGCGGGCGGACGGTGACCCTGCCATCCCTGACCCGGACCAGGATCTCCGGGCTCGAGCCCACGAGCGCATAACCGTCGAGATCGAGGAAGAAGAGGAAGGGCGAGGGGTTGAGCCGGCGCAGCGAGCGGTAGAGCGCGAAGGGCGGCTGGTCGAAGGGGACGGCGAAGCGCTGCGAGGGGACGACCTGGAAGATGTCGCCCGCCATGATGTACTCTTTGGCCCGCTCGACCATCTGGTGATAGGCCTCGCGGCTGGTGTTCGAGACCGGCGTCGGCGGGGCGCCGGCATGCGCCGGGCGCGAGGCGCCGACGCCGCGACCCATGTCGGCCTCGGCATCGGCCAGGCGCTCCAGCGCCAGGTCATAAGCCCGATCCGCACCGAGCGTCGGGTCCGGGTAGACCGGCGTCACGATGGTCAGCGAATCCTTGATGTTGTCGAAGACGGCAACCAGGGTCGGCCGCAGAAAGACCGAATCGAAGATGCCGAGCGGGTCCGGATTGGCGGCCGGCACAGTGGGCTCGAACAGGCGGATCATGTCGTAGGTCATGAAGCCGAAGAGCCCGGCGGCCATGGGCGGCAGCTCGGCTGGCAGATCGATGCGGCTCTCGGCCAGCACGGCGCGGAGGCTCGCCAGCGACGGCCGCTCGTCGGCGGTGAAGCTCGTGAGATCGAAGCGGGCGTTGCGGTTGATCTCGGCCGCATCGCCGCGGCAGCGCCAGACCAGGTCGGGCTTGGTGCCGATCATCGAGTAGCGGCCGCGCACCGCACCGCCGGTCACGCTCTCCAGAAGGAAGCTGTAGGGCCGGCCCTCGGCGAGCTTGAGTGTCGCCGAGACGGGGGTCTCGAGGTCGGCGACGAGCGTCGTCCAGACCACCTGCGCCCGGCCGGCATCATAAGACTCGCGAAAGGCGGCGCGGTCGGGCTGGATGTCTTCGCTGAAGGCCACGGCACTGGCTTCCTGGTTGAGATCGGGTAGCAACGCGCGCTCTTGTAGGTCGGAAGGGGCGCCGCGCAAAGGTTCAGGTCAGAACGGAATCGCGAAACCAGTCGAGGTCGATATTGCCGCCGCAGAGGATGACGGCGCAGCTCTTGCCGGCCATGGCGTGCTTCTCCTTGAGCAGGCCGGCGAGTGGTGCTGCCCCTGCTCCTTCGGCGAGGTTGTGGGTGTCGGTCCAATAGGCACGGATCGCCGCTGTGATCTCCTCTTCGCTGAGCCGGATCACCCGGGCGCAACCGCCGAGGATGACGTCGAGCGCCTGGGGCTCTGGGATGCGGGTCGCCATGCCGTCGGCGATCGTTTCCGCGGGCTCGGTGGTGATCACCCGGCCCGCCTCGAAGGAGAGCGCATAAGCCGGCAGCGCCTCGCTGACGACGCCCACGATCTCTGTCTTCCGGCCGAGCAGGTCGCGGGTGCGGATCAGCCCGGCGATGCCGGAGCCGAGGCCGATCGGCACATAGATGGTATCGAGGTCGGCGACAGCGGTGAACAGCTCCAGCGCATAAGTAGCGACGCCGCGCACCAACAACGGGTCGAAGGAGGCCAGCATCCAATGGCCCTCACGCTCGGCGAGACGCTTGGCTTCCTCGCGGGCGGCGTCGAAGTCGGCCCCGTGGACGACCAGCTCGGCGCCGAAGGCCCGCATCGCCGCGTTCTTCTCGCTGCTATTGCCTTCGGGAACGACGATCACGGAGCGCAGCCCGTGCAGCGCGGCGGCGAACGCAATGCTCTGGCCGTGATTGCCGCGGGTTGCCGAGATGACGCTGGACACCTCGGGATGCGCCCGGGCGAGCCAGTCCATGTAGACGAGGCCGCCTCTGACCTTGAAGGCGCCGGTGGGCGTGTGGTTCTCGTGCTTGACCCAGACCTCCGAGCCGGCGCGCTCGGCGAGCAGCGGCCAGGCATATTGCGGGGTCGGCGGCATGACGCCGTGAACGAGGGCTCGGGCGGCCTCGAGCTCGTCCCTGGTGAACATCTCAAGCTCCGGGTGTGACCAGACGGTGCAGCCGGCTTAGCGCATCGCTCGTTCGCCGGCCAGCCGGCCGATACCGGTCACTCGAGCTGGACGATGGCGAGCTGCACGTCGTCCGGGCCCAGCACGGTGGTGGTGTGCCCGGTGCCGTTCACATCCTCCATCCGCCAGATGCCGCCCTGGCCGAGCTCGCGGATCTCGCCATTGCCGGCCTCGACGCGCAGCCGGCCCGAGAGGCAGAACGCAACCTGGCGGCGCGGCGAGCGATGCTTGGCACCACCCCAGCCGGCGGGGAGCACGAGGTAGAGCAGGCCCTTGGCGGGCTCGGTGGCCGAGATCGGCATGGGCGGGGCCGGCGGCGCGAAGTCGGTCGTGGTCATGGCGATGTCGCGATCGACGAAAAAGGACGTGCCCGTCTCGTCCTCGCTCAAATGAAGAAACTGCACCGCCCTTGCTCCTCATGCTCCTGCACCGGACCAACGCTGATGGGTCGGCGGCACGTTGGTGTCAAGCTGGCGCCAAGGCCTGGATGCCAGTCAGCCGGACAGCGTTTCGGGCCATGGCAGAGCGGTGACGACCGCTCGACCATGGCCCGGTGTCGGGTGCGCCGCGCCGACCGCCACTGCAGCGATCGGCGCGGTCGAGCGTGGCTAGTCGCTCTTGGCGATGCGCGTCACCGTCGTCTGATAGGCATGCGGATTGGCGCTAGGAGCCGGCTGGTCGAGCGAGGCCTCCTGGATCGGCGCGCTCTGCCCGCCGCAATCCTTCTCGAAGCGAACCCAGAGGTCGGAGGGCGCGGCCGGATCGTAGGCCATGGTGTCCTTCTCCGCGTCACCGGTCACGGCACCGAAGCTGACCGGCTGGAGCAGGTCGGCGTTGTCCTCGGCGAAGGCGCCGCCGGCGCTGGCCAGAAGAACGGTGGCTGACAGAATCATGAGCTTGCGCATGGTTGTTCCCATTCGTCATCGTGGGCTCCGGCGTGGCCCAGTGCCGCGCCGGTCAGTGGTCGAGGGTCGCGGCCTAGCGCCAGAAAGGCTTGGCGCTCTCGGACATGACGTCGACCTGCGTCACACCGATGTCGTTCTTGAGGCGGAGGTCGAGCTCGCCCAGTTGCCGCCGCTGCCGGGCACGGCCGTAGCAGCGCTGCACCCAGCGACCGACCGAGGTGAGGACCGTCGCTGCCGACCCGTGTTGCGATTGGGCTGCCTGTCCACCGATTATCGTCTCGTTCATTGGTCCGATCCCCGCTTTGGTGACTGCCCCCGTTGCACGCCCGCGTGCCTGGCGAAGCCGTCCGTTGAGCCAATGGATAGGCGCAGCATCGAGCGCTCACCGTGATCGCGGTCACAGTTGCAATGAGCTTTGCAGAAACCCGAGCAATCAGTGCCCGCCGGGCACCCGACAGTCAGCGCCAGAAGGGCTTTGCCGCCTCGAATCGGGCATCGTCCCGGTCGGTGCCGATGTCGCGCAGCAGCCGGTCGTCCAGCTGGCAAAGCGCCTGGCGTTGCTGCTGGCGGCGAAGGGCTGAAACGAGCCACCCGCGGAGGCCGCGCGCAAGCCGCAGACCCAAACCAGTGCCGAATGGCCTAATCGTCCGAAGCATTGAATCACTCATTTGCTTCTCCTTCGTTGCCGTTTGCCGATGATGAAACGAGCATGCCGATCGAGTGCGCCTGCCTCGATTCGGCCTCGGGCCGGTAATCCGAAAGCGTGGCAAGGATGCGCCGGCGGACGCTTGCCGTCTCTTTCGGACGCTTCGGTGCGTTCCGAACTGTCGAGCGCTGACAGAGGGGCGAGGTCGGCATATGCTCGACCTTTCGTGGCCCTGCTGGAGGCATTGCAATTGAGCGGCTTTGCTGGAGAAGCTTCGATCGCCGAGATCGGCGCTGCGCTAGGCGACACCGGGCGGGTGCGGATGCTGACGGCGCTCTTGGGCAACGAGGCGCTCACCGCGGGCGAGCTCGCGCATGAGGCGCGGGTGACGCCGCAGACCGCGAGCGGCCACCTTACCCGACTGATCGAGACGGGGCTCCTCGCCTGCCTGCGTCAGGGTCGCTACCGCTACTATCGAATTGCCTCACCTGCCGTAGCCGAGCTGCTCGAAACGATGATGGTGGCGGCGGCCGGAGCCGCAAAGCCGCGATCGAGACCGCGCTCCGATAAGGATGCGGCGCTCGTTCGGGCACGCACCTGCTACGATCATCTGGCCGGCAGGCTGGGCGTCGCGATCGCCGAGCAGATGGTGGCCGGGCGGCATGTCGAGTGGGATGGCGATGGTGGCGTGGTCACGGCTTCGGGCGCCCGGCTGCTCGCCGATCTCGGGCTCGACCTCGAGGGTCTGGCGCGGCGACGCCGGGTGTTCTGCCGCCCCTGCCTCGACTGGAGCGAGCGGCGCTTTCACGTCGGCGGAGCGGTCGGGGCCGGTCTCGCGGAGCGGCTGACGGCGCTCGGCTGGATCGAGCAGGTACGAAGCAGCCGCGCCGTCATCGTGACGAGCTCCGGCGAAAAGGGCTTGGTGGAGACGTTCGGGCTGGAGCCGGCTTCACTCGATCCCGTCGTCGACGCGGGGACCTAGTCCGCAGCCGTGGCCAGGACCGCGATCTCGATAACGACGGCGTAGCCGACCGCGGCGTCGGTCGCCCAGTCGCCCTGGCCGACCTCGAAGGTGCGGCGGTCGAGCTCGATGCTGCCGTTGGCCGTGGCCTGGCCACCGTCGACGGTGATGGTCATCGGCAGCTCCACCGTCTCGGTGATGTCGCGAATCGTGAGATCGCCGGTCACCAGGTAGTCGTCGCCGCCTGAGTGGGCGAAGCTCGTGCTGGTGAAGGTGGCCACAGGATAGGTTGCCGTGTCGAACCAGTCGGCGCCGGTGATCCCCGCGTCGCGCTCGCCATTGCCGGTATCGACACTGTCGATGGCGATCTCGGTGGTGACGCTGGCATTGGCCAGATCGCCGGGATCGAACGTGATCTCGGTGGCAAACTCGGCGAACTGGCCGGTGATCGACGAGCCCATTTGTATAAAGCTGAAAGCAATGCTGCTCTCGTCCGCGATCGTCTGCCAGTCGCGCGCCGCGCTGTCGTTGGGCGTGGCAATGAGTGCCAGGGCAAGAATGCCGGCTGTGAGAGCAGCGGTGGCCGGAGCTGGGGAGCAGCGCATCGGATCAATCCTTCAACGGTCGTAGCATGCGTTTGAGAACGTCGTCGTGGTCGAGGAAATGGTGCTTGAGCGCGCCGATGACATGCAGTGCCAGCAGAAAGAGCAGCAGCTTGCCGGCAATGTCGTGCACGAGCCGCAAGAGCTTGGCTGCCGCCTCGCTTGCCGGCATCAGGTCGGGAACGGTGACATAGCCGAAATAGTTGGCCGGGCTGGCGGTGGCTGAGGAGTAGAGCCAGCCGGTGAGCGGGATCAACACGATCAAGAGGTAGATGCCGTGATGCACGGCCTTGGCCAGGACCGCCTCGTGCCGGCGCATGCCATCGGGCAAGGGCGGGGCCGGCGTGAGCCAGCGCCAGAGCAGGCGGAGCAGCACCAGCATGAGCACGGTGAGGCCGAGCGACTTGTGCAGCGCATAGTCCTGGAACTTGGCCGGGCTGAGCGGCAGATCGACCATGGTCAGACCGAGATAGAAGAGCCAGGCGACGAGCCCGGCCGTGCCCCAATGGATGAGCCAGTGGACGACGCCGTAGCCGTCATCGGTGTTGGTCAGACGCATGGTCGATCTCCGTCTCTCTCAAAGTCTCAGTCGACGAGATCCATCGGCCGCAACAGCTCGGTCTCGATGATCAGCTCGACCTCGTCACCCACCGCCGGCACCATCATGCCGAGGCCGAACTCGCTTCTGAGCAGCGTCGTGCTGGCCGAGAAGCCAGCAACTTCCATGCCGGCAAGGTCCGGGATGTACTCGGCGAGCTGATGCTCACCGATATAGTTCAGGGTCACATCGAGGACGACCGGCCGCGTGTTGTCCTTGATGGTCAGATCGCCGGTGACCTGGGCCGTCGTATCGCCCGTTGGTTCTACTGCGGTACTGACAAAGGTGATCTCGGGGAACGTTTCGACGTCGAAGAAGTCGGCGCTCATGAGGTGCGAATCGAAGGCGTCGACACCGGTGTCGATGCCGGCCGGGTCGATGGTGATGGCGATGCGGCTCTGGCTCGGGTCGTCCCGATCGAGCACGATCTCGCCGTCGAAGGAGCGGAACTCCCCATAGGCTCGGCTGTTGCCGAGGTGGCTATACGAGAAGATGACCTCGGTGTGTGTCGTGTCGAAGCTGTAGGGGTCGGCGGCAGCGGCCGGGTTGACGCTGAACGCGCCGCCGATCGCGGCAATGGCTGTGGCGGCTAGCACGGTGCGACGGATGTGAGCAGGCATGTCTGATCTCCCCCTGGGTTGATAACGATGAACTTTCAACTGGCGCGGCCGGGCATCGTTCGACAGGGGCTCTGCAGAAACGCTTTGTTTCCTGGGCAGCGACAGTCCGGCAAGGGGGCGCGGCGGGCAGGCGCATGGACACCCTTGGACCGCAACGCTATGAGGGCCGGTGCGATCGCTGCCTTGGGCAATGGTGGCATGTCGATTGCCGAGGGTCTGGCTATGGGGCCCGATCGTTTGGTCGGGCTCTTTATTTTTGCGAGGGGTGAGGAAGGTATGTCGGGTTTCGAGTGGTTCCTGCTGATCCTGGTGATCGGCTGTGGTGGTGCTGGGGTTGCCTACGGCATCGTCACGCGAAGCAATATCCTGGCGTTGCCCGCCGGCAATGAGCGGATGCAGGAGATCGCTGCTGCCGTTCAGGAGGGTGCGACCGCCTATCTCAACCGACAATACATGACGATCGCCATCGTCGGTGTCGTCGTGTTCGTCCTCCTCACTGTCTTTCTCGGCTTCGCGGTCGGCATCGGCTACCTGATCGGTGCCGTGCTCTCCGGCCTCGCCGGCTATATCGGCATGAACGTCTCGGTGCAGGCCAATGTGCGCACGGCGCAGGCGGCATCTGGCGAGAACGGCCTCGCCGCCGGCCTCGACGTCGCCTTCAAGGCCGGTGCCGTCACCGGCATGCTGGTGGTGGCGCTCGGGCTGCTCTCGGTTGCTGGCTACTACGGCATCTTGATGATCATCGGCGTCGATCTCCGCACCATTCTCGAAGCCCTGGTCGGACTCAGCTTCGGCGCGTCGCTCATCTCCATCTTCGCCCGGCTCGGCGGCGGCATCTTCACCAAGGGTGCAGATGTCGGCGCCGATCTGGTCGGCAAGGTGGAAGCCGGTATCCCAGAGGACGATCCGCGCAACCCGGCCGTCATCGCCGACAATGTCGGTGACAATGTGGGCGACTGCGCCGGCATGGCCGCCGATCTGTTCGAGACCTACGCGGTGACCGTGGTGGCGACCATGCTGCTGGCGGCCATCTTCTTCACCGCCGACGTGTCGGCGACGCTGATGCTCTACCCGCTGGTGATCGGCGGCGTCTGCCTCCTGGGCTCGCTGGCCGGCACCTACATGGTCAAGCTCGGCCCGAAGAAGAGCATCATGGGCGCCCTCTACAAGGGCTTCTGGAGTGCCGCGGGCATCTCGGTCGTGCTGCTCCTGCCCTTCACCTGGCTGGTCTTGGGCCTCGGCTCGACCGGCTATGTCGCCACGGTTGGCGGCTTGGCGGTGGCCGAGTTCGGTGGCCTTCAGGCCTATTACTGCACGATCATCGGTCTTGGCGTCACCGGTGCGCTCATGTGGATCACCGAGTACTACACCGGCACCAACTACCGCCCGGTCAAGAGCATCGCCAAGTCGTCGACCACAGGCCACGGCACCAACGTCATCCAGGGCCTCGCGGTCTCGATGGAGTCGACGGCCCTGCCGGTCCTGGTGATCTGCGCTGGCATTCTGCTCGCCTATCTGAGCGCCGGGCTCTTCGGCATCGCGCTGGCCGCTACCACCATGCTGGCGATGACCGGCCTCGTGGTCTCGCTCGACGCCTACGGCCCGGTCACCGACAATGCCGGTGGCATTGCCGAGATGGCCGACCTGCCGGCCAATGTGCGTGAGACGACGGACGCGCTCGACGCGGTGGGCAACACCACCAAGGCGGTGACCAAGGGCTATGCCATCGGCTCGGCCGGGCTTGCCGCACTGGTGCTGTTCGCGGCCTATGTCCAGGATCTGAACTTCTACTTCCCGGACCTGGCGGTCACCTTCGTCCTCTCCGACCCCTATGTCGTGATCGGCCTCTTCATCGGCGGCATGCTGCCCTATCTCTTCGGCTCGATGGGCATGCAGGCGGTCGGCCGCGCTGCGGGTGCCATCGTCGAGGAGGTGCGGCGCCAGTTCCGCGAGGACAGCGGCATCATGGCCGGCACGTCCAAGCCCGATTATGGCCGGGCGGTCGACCTGCTGACCAAGGCGGCGATCAAGGAGATGATCATCCCCTCGCTGCTGCCGGTCCTGGCCCCGGTCGTGGTCTACTTCGCGGTCAACGCCATCGCCGGTCAGTCGGCGGCCTTCACGGCCTTGGGCTCGATGCTGCTCGGCACGATCGTGACCGGCATCTTCGTCGCCATCTCGATGACCTCGGGTGGCGGTGCCTGGGACAACGCCAAGAAGCTGATCGAGGAAGGCAATTACGGCGGCAAGGGCTCGGAGGCGCACAAGGCGGCGGTCACCGGCGACACCGTCGGCGATCCCTACAAGGACACCGCCGGCCCGGCGATCAACCCGATGATCAAGATCATCAACATCGTGGCGCTGCTGATCCTGGCAGCCCTCGGCGGGCACTGAGCCGACCCTGCCTCAGGGCACCAATAGAAAAGAGCCCGGTCGCAGCAGCGGCCGGGCTCTTTGCTTTTCAGCAGCCTGTCAGGCTACCCGCCGGGCGGCCTGCCCTGGCCCACCCCGCCTTGTCCCGGGTCGCCGAAGCGGCCGATATTGCCGAGCAGCTGCTCGACGATGCCGATCTCGTTGCCGAGCGTGCGGGTCTGGTCGGTGCTGGGCTTGACGTCGACCGCCTGCTCCAGGTCGAGCTGCGCCACCTCGGTGACCGTGCCGATGTCGTCGAAGACGATCGTCACCACGTCCTGGTTGGTGATGTCGTTCTGGAAGAACGAGCGTATCTCGCGGCGCTGGCTGACATAGTACCAGCGCTCGTCGTCGAAGGTCGCGATGGTCGAGGGGCTGCCGAGCAGCCGGGCCACATCCTCGCGCGACGACACGCCCGGCGAGATCCGCGCCAGATCCGCCGGCTCGATCGTGTGCCCATGCTTCACCACCTGCGGCGAGCAGGCGAGGAGACCCAGCGACAGCAGCAACGCGGCCGCACTCGATTTTGTGGCCATAACGACTACCTCTTGGTGGTGCGCGTTCAGCGGGTTGCATGACAATGGCCGTGCCTTCCCGCATTGCGCGAAATGCCAGTTACCGTCGGGTGTAGAATGACGTCAAATCGTGAACAAGCCTCTTGGCCGGTCAGCCGGGGGCTTTTCGGTCGATTCAGCGGCTGGCTGATCGGCCGCAAGGCCGACCGGGCGAGGCTCGCCAAGGCTTTCGCCCTTTATCATGTGATCGTCGCCCGGGCGCGGGAGCCACGCTTCTATGCCGATTGGGGGGTTCCGGACACACCTGACGGGCGGCTGGAGCTGATCGGCGCGCACGCCGCCTTGTTCATCCGCCGGCTGCGCGACGAGGGCGCTGCCGGCAAGATCGTGGCGCAGGATATCTTCGACGTGATGTTCGCCGATGTCGATCGCAACATCCGTGAGCAGGGCGTCGGTGACCTGTCGGTCGGCAAGCACGTCAAGCGGGCGGCGCAGACCTTCCTCGCCCGTTGCCGGGCCCTCGATCCCTGCCTCGATGCCAAGGACGTGGCCGGCATCGCCGACGTGCTGGAACGCAACATCTTTCACCGCGTCGGCGACGTCGCAGCGGCCAAGGCCGGGCGCCAGACGGCGGTGGTCGCTCCCGCCCCTGATCGGGCGACAATCGAGCCCGGCATGCTGGCACTCGCCGCCTATCTGCTCGAGGAGGAGCAGCGCCTCGCCGCCGTTCCGGCCAGTGAGCTGCTCGAGGGCCGCTGCGAGATCGCACCCCTGCCGGCTGCTCCAGCCACCAACCCCGAAGCCAGCCCAGCTCCGAGCCATGCGGCCAGCCCCGGCACGACTGCCGCATCCTCCGCCTGAGCACCGCCACGCTGGGGCTCGGGCAGGGGTTCCGGCCCGGCAATCGGCGGGTTGACCCACCTTGCCTATCTGCCTAGCCTCCCTCGCCGCAATCGGGTAGCCTAAGCCAGTTGGTTGTGCGTGGCTTTGGCGGGGACGCCGTGGCGCCATTGCCAGTCTGAAGCGTTTTCGGCGCGGCTGTCCGGCCTCGGGAGAGAGGCGGATCGCTACGGAGCAGGCGACAGCGACGGGTCCGGCGCTCGGGCATGCCAAATCGCCCGTGTACGCGCTATAGCCCAGGTATGCTGGGTGGCCCGAGCACGCTCAATGGAGAGAGGATCGTCGGTTGCCGGACGAGGTCGAGTTCTCACGGCTGTTCAAGCTGCGCCATCTGCCTGCCTCGGGTGGCCATGGCTTCACCATCGAGGCGACGCCCGGCGAATGCCGTGCCGTGGCGCGTCGCCTCGATCTCGTGTCGCTGAAGGCGTTGCGCTTCGAGGGTCGAATCGACAAGGGGCCGCGCGACGGCGTGTTGATCGTCCGGGGCACTGCCGAGGCCGACGCCACGCAACGCTGCGTGGTGACGCTGGAGCCGGTCCCGGCGAACGTCGAGGTGCCGGTGGAGCGCTATTTCATCACCGATGGCGAGGAAACCGAAGCCGAGGTGATCGTCTCACCGGACGACGAGGAGCCCGAGCCGCTCACCGGCGACCTGCTCGACCTGGGCGAGATCGCCGTCGAGGAGCTGTCGCTGGCGCTCGATCCCTACCCCCATGCCGCCGATGCGCCAGCCGTGCTGCGCAGCTACAACGACGCAGCGGATTCGGCCGCGCGCTCTGCCTTCGCGGCACTCGCCGCGTTGCGTGACCGGTCGAAGAGGCGCTGAACAATGAGCTGGCCCATGATTGACCGTGCGGTCGTTCTCGACCGCAGTGCCGGCGATCGCCGCCGCGCGATCGCCGACTGTGCAGCTCTTGCCCTGCGGCAGGTGCGACGATGACGGTCACCGTGGCACTCGACGGCATGGGCGGCGACGACGCGCCCGAGATCGTCATTGCCGGCGCCGCACTGGCGCTCGAGCGGCGACCTGAGCTTCGCTTCCTGCTGTTCGGCGACATGGAGAGGATCAACGGCCTCGTCGATGCGCATCCGGCCTTGGCCCAGGCCACCGAGCTGCGCCACACGCCCGATTCCGTTGCGGCCGACGCCAAGCCGTCGTCGGCGCTGCGCCAGGGCCGCAACTCCTCGATGCGCCTGGCCATCAATGCGGTGCGCGACGGCGAGGCCGGTGCCGCCGTCTCGGCCGGCAATACCGGGGCCCTGATGGCCATGGCGATGTTCACGCTGCGCACGCTCACCGGCATCGACCGGCCGGCGATCGCCAGCGTCATGCCGTCCAAGGGCAATCCGGTGGTGTTTCTCGATCTCGGCGCCAATGTCGAGTGCTCGGCCGAGAACCTGTTCCAGTTCGCGGTCATGGGCGAGGTCTATGCGCGCGCCGTGCTCGGTGTGGCCAAGCCCCGGGTCGGCATCCTCAATGTCGGCACCGAGGAGCTCAAGGGCGACGGCGTGGTTCGCCAGGCCGCAGCGCTGCTTCGCGACAGCGAGCTGGAGATCGACTATGCCGGCTTCGTCGAGGGCACGGATGTCACCACCGGCAGGGTCGACGTCGTGGTCACCGACGGCTTCACCGGCAATGTGGCGCTGAAGATCGCCGAGGGCACGGCCGGGCTGTTCACCCAGGGGCTGCGGGACTCCTTCGCCAGCTCCTGGCGCGGCAAGCTCGGCTACCTGCTGGCGCGACCGGCGCTACGCGGCCTGCGCGACCGCTTCGATCCGCGCCTCTACAACGGCGCGCTCTTCCTCGGGGTCAACGGCGTGGTGGTGAAAAGCCATGGCGGCACCGACGCGCTGGGCTTCGCCTCGGCGATCAACGCCGCGGTCACGTTCGTCAAGCGGGGCACCAATGACCGGATCATCGACGAGATGACGCTGGTGTCCGGCGATCCGGCAGCCAAGGCGCAAGCGGTCAACGGCTGATGTCGCCGGCTGACCGGGCCATCATGCCCCGCGGCGCGGTTTCACTGGCTTGGTGACCACCGGGCGCGCTAGTGACAGGGGTATAGACGCAATCCCGCACGGCCACCTTCAGGAGACCTTTCGCTGATGCGCCGCTCGATCCTGCGCGCCGTCGGCGCCTATCTGCCCGAACGGATCGTCACCAATGACGATCTGGCGCTCGAGCTCGACACCTCGGACGCGTGGATTCGCGAGCGCACCGGCATTGGCAGGCGGCACATCGCAGCACCGGGCGAGCTGACCTCCGATCTGGCGACCCGCGCCGCGGAGCGGGCCTTGGCCCAGGCCGGCATCGCGCCTGAGGCGGTCGACCTCATCGTCGTCGCCACCTCGACCCCGGACCATACCTTTCCGGCGACCGCGACCGCGGTGCAGCGCAAGCTCGCCGCCGGACCCGGCATCGCCTTCGATCTCCAGGCGGTCTGCGCCGGCTTCGCCTATGCGATGGCCACTGCCGACAATTTCATCAAGGCTGGCCAGGCCGAGACCGCGCTGGTCATCGGTGCGGAGACCTTCTCGCGCATTCTGGACTGGACCGATCGATCGACCTGCGTGCTGTTCGGCGACGGCGCCGGGGCGGTCGTCCTCAGCGCCGGCGAGACGGCGGGCAACGCCCAGGACCAGGGCATTCTCGCCACCTTCCTCGCGGCTGATGGCCGGCATTATGCGCATCTGCAGGTCGATGGCGGGCCGTCCTCGACGCAGACCGTCGGGCATCTGCGGATGAACGGCCGCGAGGTGTTCCGCCATGCGGTGACCCAGCTCAGCGCCGCTGCCAAGCGCGTGCTCGATGATGCGGGGCTCGCCATTGCCGATGTCGACTGGCTGATCCCGCACCAGGCGAACCGGCGGATCATCGACGGCGTGGGCAAGCGGCTGGCCATCCCGGCCGCCAAGGTGGTGGTCACCGTGGAGGACCATGCCAACACCTCGGCAGCCTCGATTCCGCTGGCTCTCGACCACCTGCAGGCCAGCGGCCGGCTCGAGCGGGGCGATCTGTTGTTGATGAACGCCATGGGCGGCGGCTTCGCCTGGGGGGCCACGCTCGCGCGCTGGTAGCTTGTGCTGTCGTGACTGCGCTCAGCGGTTTCGCAATTGCCACGTGACCGTTCCGTCATGTTGACGGAACCCCTTGTGTCATCTAGCGTTTTGTTCGTTCGATGAGGCTGCGAGAGGGGGAGCTCGACAGATGGCGAGCAACACCGTGACGCGGGCACAGCTCGCCGAGGCCGTCTATCAGGAGGTCGGCCTGTCGCGCAGCGAATCCGCAGAGCTGGTCGATTCGATTCTCGAGGAGATGTCGCACGCCCTCGTCGTCAACGGCACGGTCAAGATCTCGTCGTTCGGCACGTTTGCCGTGCGCGAGAAGGGCGAGCGGATCGGACGCAATCCCAAGACCGGTGAGGAGGTGCCGATCCTGCCTCGTCGGGTGCTGGTCTTTCGCGCCTCGCAAGTGTTGAAGGACCGTATCAACCCGCCAGCAGCAACCTAGCGTGGAGATGAGCGGCAATGCAGCCGAGGCGCCGATGACCGCCGCGCGTGGCGGCAAGTCACAGGCCGCCTTCCGCACCATCAGCGAGGTCGCGGACGAGCTCAAGGTCGCCCAGCACGTGCTGCGCTTTTGGGAGAGCAAGTTCCCGCAAGTGCGGCCGCTCAAGCGTGGCGGCGGCCGACGCTACTACCGGCCCGAGGATATCGAGCTGCTGCGCGAGATTCGCGCGCTGCTCTACGACGAGGGCTACACCATCAAGGGCGCGCAGAAGCTGCTGCGCCAGCGACGCGCAAAGCCGGCGCCGGCCGCGCAGTCGGCTGACAAGGCAACCGCCAAGACCACCGCAGCGCCGCTGCAGCCGCAGCTCGAGGGCACTATCGAAGACCCTGCACCGGCCGCGTCGGCGACACCTGCCGCAGCCGCGCCCGACACGCCGACTGCCGATGCTCCCTCGACGGAGCCCGCAGCGCAGCCCGGCGAGGCAGCCATGCCGTCGGGCGATGCCGTAGCGGCGTCGGCCGACAACGAGCGGCTGCGGCAGCTGCGGTCTACGCTCGTGGAGCTTCGCCGGGACCTGAGCACCCTGCTGGAAGCGGTGGACGGCTGAGCGGCCGTCCCGGCGTCGCAAGCCGGGCACGCAGCAATGCCCGGCACACCATCATGCAAAGCCACCATTGCCCGGCTGCTTTCAGCCGGCTAGATAGAGGCGTGTCGGAGCGTAGCGCAGCCTGGTAGCGCATCGGTCTGGGGGACCGGAGGTCGCAGGTTCAAATCCTGCCGCTCCGACCAGCATTGGCTGGTCGGTCCTATTACAATCTGAGCGTATCGTTCGGACAGCCCCCTTGCTTTGACCCGCCAGCCAATTGTTCCGGTTCGTGCTCGGTCGGAGCTGCAACTCGGCCGACGTCCAGCTTGGCACTGCGATGAGCCTCAGAAAACGCGTCCTCGCATCGAGGATCAGGCGCTTGGCCGAAGCCCGAGCGACCAGTGACGTTGGCTGTGCCACGAGCAATGCTCGAACAGGTCTGTCTGGCCCGACATGATCAAGGCCAACGTCAACTCCACAGATGTCGCCAAGCTCGCCGGGGTCTCGCAATCGGCGGTGAGCCGCGTGTTCACGCCGGGTGCGCCGGTGAGTGCTGCCATGCGCGACAAGGTGATGCGGGCTGCGGCGTCACTCGGCTATCATCCCAATCGCCTCGCCGGCTCGCTGATCACCCATCGCTCGTACCTGATCGGCATCACCATCGGCTATCTCGGGAACTACTACTACCCATTGGCGGTGGAGTGCCTGTGCCGTCGGCTGCGGCGGTCCGGCTATCAGACGATGATGTTCTTCACCGAGCCCAAGGAGACGGCGGACGAGACGGTCGAGGCGTTCCTCCAGTACCGCGTCGACGGGGTGATCCTGGCCTCGGTTTCGCTGTCGGCGGATTGGGTGAGCGCCTGCTCGCGAGCCGGGGTGCCGGTCATTCTGTTCAACCGTTTTCAAGCTGACCCGCGGGTTTCGAGCGTCAGCGTCGACAACGAGTCGGGTGCGGCGGAGGTCGCGAGATTCCTCGTTGCCGGCGGCCATCGCCGGATCGCCTATATTGCCGGGCTCGCCGGCACCTCGGCGCAGGACGGCCGCGAGTCGGGTTTTCGCAGGACGCTGCACAGTCTCGGCATGCCGCTGTTCGACCGGGCGGTCGGTGACTTCGAGACCGAGCCGGCGCGTGAGGCCGCCCGCCAGCTGTTCGATCGACCGGCCGCCGAGCGGCCCGATGCCGTCTTCGCCTGCAGCGATCAGATGGCGCTCGCGGTGATGGACGTCATCCGCTTCGAGCTCGGCCTGCGCGTGCCCGACGACGTCTCGGTCGTCGGCTTCGACGACGTGCCGCAAGCGGCCTGGCCATCCTACGACCTCACCACGATCCATCAGAAGATCGACAGCATCGTCGAAGCCACAGCAGGGGTGTTGTTCGAGCGCATCGAGCGGCCCGCGGCACCGCCACGGCGGGCGCAGATCCCGGCTTCCCTGGTCGTCCGCAGCTCCGCGCGCGTTCCCCAGCGCGATGCGCTGGTCTGATCGCGCCGGTTTGGCCAGCATGGCGGATTCGCGCTAGGCTTCGCCGTCTCGTTGCCCTCCCATGGCCAATGATGGGTCGAGGTCATGCAGCCGTACCCTTGTGGTTTGGCTCTTGGTCTTGCTGGCGCTCACGGCGGTGGCGCTGGGCTGGCGCTCTTCGAGGACCCGGCGATCGGCTGCAGGGCCGCCGCGGCCAGGGCGGCACGGACCGCTTGAGCGGGGCGGAGCAGGCAGCGCTCCTGGCTTTCCTGGGTGCCCTCGACGACCGGGCGTTCCTCACCGATCAGCGCGTCGCCTCACCCTATCGCAGCGCCGCCAGCCGCGCCGGCGACCCGGCCCCGTCGCCTTTGCCCTAAAGTCTGATAAGCCGCTCGATCAGAAGCGGTAGTCGAGGCTGAAGCGGACCAGTTGATCGTGGTCGACGCGGTCGGTGGTGAAGGCGTAGGCCGCGCGCAGATTGAGGTCGGGGTTGAGGCCCAGGACGGCGCCGAAGGAGACGTCGATGCGCTCGATCTGATCGCGCTCGATGGTCTGCTGCTGGCTCAGCCCGGGCAGCGCCGCCTCGCTCATGGTCACCTCGACATCGTCGCGGTAGAGGCTGGCGAGGTAGCTGGCGCCTGCCTTCAGCCAGAGATGCCGACCGCCGCCGAGATCGATCGGCTCGTGGCGGACATCGAGACCCAGAGCACCCAGCACGTCGCTCGCAGTGGCGCCGCTGAAGCTGACATCGGAGGTGTAGAGGCTTTCCGCCTCGTAAGGATCGAGCTCGTGCATCTGGTAGCCGAGCGACGCCCAGGGCACGAAGGTGTTGCTGCCGACGCGGGTCGGCCGCGCGATCTTCTGGTCGAGCGCCCAGGTTCTGCCGGCGTGCTCGCTGACGCCGCTATTGCCCAGGATCTCGTCGTTGGAGCGGTCCTCGAACTGGTGCTGCAGGTAGGAGAACTGGGTGGTGGCCTGGAACCCGGCCGCCGCCTGCTGCCAGTAGAGCGACACCGCGTCCGAGCTCTGCTCCTGGACGAGCGACGTCGCCGAGTCCGAGCTGCCCGAGGCATCGTCGTAGCGCGAGACGGCGAGGCCGAAGCGTCGTGCCTGGCCACTTCCGTTGGCACCGAGATTGACATCCAGTGCGACGCCGCCGGCCTCGGATGTCCGCCTGTAGGCCTCGCTGAAGCCCAGGCGGGTCGGATCGCTGGCGGCAGCCGCGGCACCCGTGGTCATGCCCAGGCGACCATCCACCCGCTCGCCGAAGGCGACGGTATGGGCCGTGGCGAGGCCCGCATTGCCGAAAGCGAAGGTGGAGAGCCCGAGCGGCCGGTCGGCGGTGGTGTCGTCGAGCCCGAGAACCAGGAGGCCATTGTCGATGTCGCGGTTGAGCTGGCGGGCGGTGCTGCCGCCCGAATCCAGCGTGTTGGCCCAGTCCCAGGCGCGCGTCAGGTAGTGGCGGTAGACCCGCGCGATGATGTCCTGGCCACGATCGCCGAAATGCAGACTATCGAAGAAGAGCGCATCGCTGTCCGAGCGGTCGGCGTCGACGGTCGAGACATTGGTGAAGCCGAATCGCCCCGGATTGTCGTAGATCTTCTCGAAGACGGTGAAGAGGTCGACGGCGATGATGTTGTCGTTGCCGTTGGCGATGCCGGCGACGAAACCGTTCCAATCGTTGACCCGGCCGCGGAAGTCGCTGCTGATTCCGGGGCTGCGGGTCCAGTCGGTCAGCAGCGTGACGAAGAGCTTGCGGTCGCTGCCGGCGGCACCCGCGGCGACCAGCCGGTCGATGCCGGCCCGATAACCGGCGCGGCCGGCGGCAAGGTCCTGGCCGAGATCGTTGTAGCCGAAATAGACCGCGGTGAGATCGCCGGCGCCGATCCGGCTGTTCGCGTTCTCCCACGTGTCGAGCTGCCGGTCGAACGCGATCGAGAAGCCTGACGCTGCACGGGCGCCGCCAATGGCGTAGTTCTCGAGATCGGCCACCGTGCCCTGCCGCTCCAGCACCGTGCCCCAGGTCGTCGTGACGCCGCCATAATTGCGCTCGGAGTAGCTGTCGCCGAAGATCCTGAGGTCGTCGACACGCACCTGGTCGACGCTCGTGGCGCCGGATCGAGCAAAAGGATTCGACACCTGGAAAGGTGAGGCCGGGGGTGGTGCCGGAGCCGGCGGGGGTGCCGGGCTCGGCGACGGGGCGCTCGGGGTCGGCGCGGATGTCGGGCTGGGCGATCCGCCGCCGCCACCGCTACCTCCCCCACCACCACAACCGGCGAGTGCGGTCGTTGTCACGAGCAAGAGCGCCGCGAGCAGCCTGCCGGAGCCTGGTCTCTGCTTGTTCATTGGCGTCTCTCATCCCCAGCGCGTCGGGTCATCTCTGCTGCCGGCTTCGGCGACCATGATTAACCGCCGTTAAGGATCGCTGTCCACGGCGAGCCTCGATGCAGCCTCGCGCTTTGCGTGGCAATTGTGCTGCAAACGCCTCTGGCGTACGCCAAGCCGGCTGTCGCGGGCCGCGCCCTGGGCTGCTAGAATAGCTTTCGGGCGGGCCTTTGGTGGCCGGCGAGCTGGGGGTTTCGATGCGCGAGGACGCGAAGGTGCGCGAAGCGGTGGCGGTTATGGAGGATGTCGACTCGCTGGAGACGGCGGTCGAGGAGCTGCGCGAGGCTGGCTTTGCCGCCGACGCTATCAGCCTGCTCGCCGGGCACGCGACGGTGGAGCGCAAGCTCGGCCGGATGTACGAGCGGGTGGAGGACCTCGAGGACGATCCGGCAGCGCCGCGCACCGCCTTCGTCTCCAGCCGGACGGTCGAGCGGCGCGAGGGCATGATCATGGGCTCGATGACGACCCTGCCGACCCTGATCGCCGCCGGCACGGTGGTCGCCTCGGCCGGCGCCGTCGCTGTGGCCATCGCCGGCACCGCGGTCACCGGTGCCTTGATCGGCAAGGTGCTCGCCAGCTGGATGGACAAGCGCCATGCCACCTGGCTCGAGGAGCAGCTCGAGCGCGGCGGCATCCTGCTCTGGGTGCGCACCGCCGACGAGGCGGAGGCACGCCTGGCGTTGGAGATCCTCGGCCGCTATGCCGCCCACGACATCCACATCCACGAGATCCCGACCATGCAGGCCTGATCGGCCTGTGCAGCTGCCCGACCCAGCCGGCAACCTGGTGCCGGGCGACGGCGAGCTCAGGCTGGTGCCCGACGCGGTGGCAAATCCGGAGCAGATGCTCGAGCGCCTCCTCGCCGAGATCGATTGGCGGCAGGACACAGCCCGAATCATGGGCCGCCGCATCGAGCTGCCGCGACTGACCGCCTGGTACGGCGATGCCGGCTACCACTATAGCGGCATCGACAACCCGCCCCGGCCCTGGCTGCCATTGCTCCACGAGCTCAAGCAGGCGGCCGAGACGATCGCCGGGGCCTCGTTCAACAGCGTGCTCGCCAATCTCTACCGGGACGGCAAGGACAGCATGGGCTGGCACAGCGACGACGAGCGCGCGCTGGGGCGCGACCCGGTGATCGCCAGCCTGTCATTCGGCGCCATTCGGCGGTTTCGCCTCAAGCACAAGCGCGACCGCGAGCAACGGCTGGGGCTCGACCTACCCGCCGGCTCGTGCCTGGTGATGGCCGGCGCGCTGCAGCATCACTGGCAGCATGCGCTGCCGAAAACGGCACGGCCGGTCGGGCCACGGGTCAACCTGACCTTCCGGCTGATCAAGTCCTTGAGAGCAGCCCTGGTCGGCATCAGCCCCCAATAGTCGAGGTCGAGCAGCACCTCGGGCAAATAGTGGCCGTCGGCGTCCTTGAACGGGAAGTCGTGGCAGGCGCGGTTGCGGGTGGCGACCAGCCGGAGCCTGATCGCGGCACAATCGTCACGGTCGGCGAGCGGCGCCTTGTCGAGCACCTCCGACCAGGCGTGAACCGTGTCGCCGGCCTGCGCCGGGTTGGCGTGGGTGCCGCCATTGATCGCCAGGAGGTGCCAGAGATTGCCGAGCCCGTTGAAGGAAAGGGCGCGAGCCAGGCTGATGACCACGCCGCCATAGACGATCACCGAGCCGAGCCGCCCGCTGCGCTCGACATAGTCGTCGAAATGCACGCGTGCGGTGTTCTGGTAGAGGCGGGTGGCGAGCCGGTGCTCGCTGTCCATGATGCCCATGCCGTCGACATGGTCGATCCGCTCGCCGATGGCGTAGTCCTCGAAGGTGAACGGCGAGCCGCTGGTCACCGGGTCGAGCTTCAGCGGGCCGAGTCCGCTCGGTGCCGCGAGCGTGGCTGCCGGAACGCTCTCGGCGAGGTCGGGCACGATGGTCTTCGGTGCAGCGCTGGCGGGGTCGCGTTTCTTCACCAGCACCCAGCGGCAATACTCGAGCACCGGCCGGCCCTCCTGGTCCGTGCCCGTCGTCCGCAGGAAGACGATGCCGGTCCGGTGGCTCGATGTCTCCTTGAGCCCGATGATCTCGGAGTGCGCGGTGAGCGTGTCGCTGGGCATCACGAGCCGGTGAAAGCGCCCCTCGGCATAGCCGAGATTGGCCGCGGCATTGAGCGAGATGTCGGGCACCGACTTGCCGAAGATGATGTGAAAGGCCAGCAGCTCGTCGATCGGCATCGTCTCGTGGCCATTGGCCATCGCCTGCGGTATTGAGCATTGCGGCAGGAACCGGCTGCCGGTGAGCGCCGTGTAGATCGCCGCGTCAGAGTATCTTACGGTGCGCGGCGTCGCATGGACGATCACCTCGCCCAGCCTGAAATCCTCGAAGAATCGACCCGTTGCGGTCTTGCTCATGGTTGACTCAAGCCTCCAGAAAACCGGGCAACCAGTAGCATACCGCACTGCAGCATCCTAGGCGGCTGCGACACTTTGGGGCGACCCGCTCATTCGCCGACCCGCTCGGCGGTCTTCGTTGAGAGATGCTCCAGATCGGACTCAGCCTGCTGGCCGGCGTGAAATGACGTCGTGCTGCTCGAGTATCGCCTCCAGCCAGCGGAAGAACACCCGGACCTTGGGCGAGAGGTTGCGCCGTCTCACGAACAGAAATGACAGGGGCACGCGTGGCGGTCTCTCTTGCGGGAGGACCTCGATGAACGCTCCCGCTTCGAGCAGGTCATGGACATCGAAGGCCGGAACCTGGATCAGGCCGAGACCGGCGAGCGCCGCCGCGATATAGGCTTCCGCACCATCGACGGTGACAGCGCTCCGCATCTCGATCTCTTGCTGACGCCCATCCTTCTCGAATTCGAGCGTCGCCGACATGGCCGGCAGTCGGGGCGCGTAGTTGACCAGGACATGTAACCGCAGATCGTCGATCGTCTCAGGCGTCCCGTGTCGCGCCAGATAGCCTGGACTGGCACAGGTCACGAAGGCCACCTCGCCCAGATTGCGACAGACGAGCTCGGAATCGTCCAGCACGCCGAGGCGGAGCGCGCAATCGACGCTGTCGGCGACGAGATCCACCATCCTGTCGCTGGCGCTCAGATCGATGGTCAGGTCGGGATGCTCGGCCATGAACGCGGGCAGCGCCGGGAGGACGAGCTTGCGCCCGATGCGGCTCGGCACATCGACCCGCAGCCGCCCGGCAAGACGCAGGTCGGTCCGTCGAAACATGCCTTCGGCGGCGGCCACCGCGTCGACGATGTCGCGGGCGGTCTCCAGGAACCGCCTGCCGTCCTGCGTCGGCACGACCTTGCGGGTCGTCCGCAACAGCAGCTGCGCCTTCAGGCGATCCTCCAGCGCCTGAATCTCGGTCGATACGGTCGAGCGCGGGATGGCCAGCGCCTCGGCAGCCCGGGTGAAATTGCCGCTCTCCATCACCTGGATGAAGATCTGCATCTGGCGGATTCGGTCCATGCACGATTGTTCGGATTTTCCGACCGCTGCTGTCAAGTATGGCGCCTTTATCCGCGATGTCCGACCGATCATCTTCCGCTCGATCGCTGTGCACAACCCGAGAGGAAGACGCCATGTCGAGGAACGGAATCGACGGCAAGACCGTCTTGATCGCCGGCGGTGCCAAGAACCTAGGCGGGCTCCTGGCGCGCGAGTTCGCTCGGCACGGCGCCAAGGCCATCGCCATCCACTACAACAGCGACGCGACCAGAGGCCGCGGCCGAGGAAACGGTCGCCGCGGTCAAGGCGGCAGGTGCCCAAGCGGTCGCCTTCCAGGCTGATCTGACCCGTGCTGCGTCGATGGAGAAGCTGTTCGCCGATGCCGTTGCCGCGGTGGGCCGACCCGACATCGCCATCAACACGGTCGGCATGGTCATGAAGAAGCCGATCGTCGAGACGACCGAGGCGGAATTCGACCAATCCTCGGCCGTGAACGTGAAATCCGCCTTCTTGTTCCTCAAGGAGGCGGGCAAGGCGGTCAACGACAACGGCAAGATCTGCACCATCGTGACCTCGCTGCTCGGCGCCTACACGCCGTTCTACGCGGCTTATGAGGGACTGAAGGCGCCGGTCGAGCATTTCACCCGTGCCGCGTCGAAGGAATTCGGGGCCCGCGGCATCTCGGTCAATGCGATCGGGCCGGGCCCGATGGACACGCCCTTCTTCTATCCGGCCGAAGGCGAGGACGCTGTTGGCTACCACAAGACCGCGGCGGCGCTCTCGCCCTTCTCGAAGACCGGCCTCACGGACATCGAGGACATCGCCCCCTGGATTCGCTTCATGGTCTCCGAGGGCTGGTGGATGACCGGCCAGACGATCCTCGTCAACGGTGGCTACACGACCAAGTAGGCCGCTGCAGTGGCACTCACCGACCCGAGGACAAAGCCATGACTGGAAGGCTCTCGGCGCCGTGCTTTGCCCTGCTGCTCATGTTGGGCAGTGAGCGGGCCTCGGCAAGCGATAGCGACTGCGCCGACCCTGTCGATCAGACCACGATGACCATGTGTGCGGAGCAGGCGTTGCAGGCAGCCGACGCGGAGCTCGGGGCGACCTACGTGGCGCTCATCGAGACGGTCAGCCCTCAAGGACGCGAGAAGCTGGAGGCGGCTTGGCGGGCCTGGATCGCCTATCGCGATGCGCAGTGCGACTTCGCCACGTTCGGGGCCCGCGGCGGGAGCATCCATTCGATGCTCCAATCGACCTGCCGCACTGGCCTCGCACAGGCACAGACCCAACTCCTGAAGGACCAGCTCGACTGCGAGGAAGGCGATCTGTCGTGTGGACACCAGTGACCCGGACATCGAGATCAGCGTCGATGCGCACCCTCGGTAGCATGGCCATGCGCGAGCAAAGCTGGCTGCGGTTCCTGCTGCTGACCGTCGTGTTGCTCGCGGGCATGCTGTCGGCAGCCGTTCCGCATGCCCAGGAGACTGCGGCACCCGAACGGGTCCTCGATGTGGGTGTCTATGTCAGCCCGCCCTTCGTGATGGAGGAGGACGGCGCGTTTTCCGGCATGGCGATCGAGCTCTGGGAGGGCATGGCCGCCAATCGGAACGTCGAGAGCAACTACATCGCCTTCGAGACGCTCAAGGAGCTGGTCGATGCCACGGAGGCTGGCGACGTCGACATCGCCGTCACCAATCTCACCATCACCAAGGGCCGTCACGAGCGCATCAATTTCACCCAACCCTGGTTCGATGCGGGCCTGCGCATCATGGTCAACACCGACCAGGGGGTCGGCGCCGGCGCCCTTTTCACCGGGCTGATCGATGCCGGCCATTTGCAGGCCTATGGCTGGCTGGCACTCGTCATCGTCGTCGCAACAGTGCTCTTCACGCTCTTCGACCGGCGCTTCGATCCGGACTTCCCGCGCCGCTGGCGGGACGGCATCGCCGACAGCTTCTACTCCGTCATGTCGATCGCGACGTCCGGTCGCCCGGTCAGCCGCAAGAACCTGTTCGGCTGGGTCGGGCGCATCTGGGCCGCGTTCTGGCTGATCTGCGGGATCGCTGTGCTCTCCTATGTCACGGCGTCGGTGACCAGCGTCATGACGACCCTGTCCTTGACCAATCAGATCCGCAACCTGGACGACCTTGCCGACCAGCGTGTCGGTGTCGCCACCGGCAGCACGGCGGAGGCCTTCGCCCGCGAGATGGGCCTGCGCTTTCGCACCTACCCGCACATCGACGAGTCTGTAGCGGCGCTGACCAGCGGCCAGATTGCGGCCATCATCGGCGACGCGCCGGTTCTCGAATACTTCCAGCACACGAACCCGGATGTGCCTGTCGACGTCGTCGGACCGATCTTCGAGCCCGACAAGTACGGCTTCGGCGTCGCGCTCCGCAGCCCGCTGCTCAGGCCCTTGACCATCGAGCTCCTGGCCGCGAAGGAAAGCGACCTGATCGAGGAAATGCGCGCGAAGTATTTCGGCGAAGGTCCATGACCTGAACGTTCGGATGCGGCCACGGTGACGCCGCCTCGCGAGCTGCTCACTCTACACCCTCAATACCCGCGCGGCAGCCCGAGCACCGTCTGCGCCAGGTAGGCCAGTACCATGTTCGTCGAGATGGGTGCTGTCTGGAACAGCCGGCATTCGCGCCATTTGCGCTCGATGTCGTATTCCTTGGCGAAGGCGAAGCCGCCGAAGGTCTGAAAGCAGGCCTCGGCCGCCTCCCAGGCCGCCTCGGCGGTGAGCAGCTTGGCGCTGTTCGCCTCGCGACCACAAGGCTCGCCGGCATCGAAGAGGGCGGCCGCCTGCCGCGCCATCAGCTCGGCGGCATCGAGCCTGGCCAGCGCCTTGGCCAGCGGAAACTGGATGCCCTGGTTCTGGCCGATCGGCCGGTCGAAGACCGCGCGCTCCTTGGCATAGGCAACCGCCCGCTCGATGAACCAGCGGCCATCGCCCACGGCCTCGCCCGAGAGCAGGATCCGCTCGGCGTTCATCCCATCGAGGATGTAGCGAAAGCCCTTTCCCTCCTGGCCGATCAGGTTGGCCGCCGGCACCTCGAGCCCGTCGATGAAGATCTCGGTCGTCTGGTGGTTGATCATCGTCTCGATCGGCCGGATCTCGATGCCGTTGCCGACGGCGTCGCGCAGATCGACCAGCAGCACCGAAAGCCCGTCCGACCGCTTGCGGCAGTCGTCGAGCGGCGTCGTCCGGCAGAGCAGCAGCATCAGGTCCGAATGCAACGCCCGGCTGGTCCAGATCTTCTGCCCGTGCACCACGTAGCGATCGCCCTGGCGCACCGCGCGGGTCTTCAGCGCCGGCGTGTCGGTGCCACTGCCGGGCTCCGTCACGCCGAAGGCCTGCAGCCGCAGCTCGCCCCGCGCGATCGCCGGCAGGTAGCGCTCCTGCTGCGCCGCCGAGCCGTGCCGCAGCAGGGTGCCCATGGTGTACATCTGCGCATGGCAGGCAGCAGCACTGCAGCCCGCGGCATGAATGGTCTCGAGGATCACCGCGGCCGCCCTGAGCGGCAGCCCGGCACCGCCAAAGGCTTCCGGGATCAACGCCGCCAGATAGCCGCTCTCGGTCAGCGCCTCGACGAACGCCGTGGGGTAGGCGGCAGTGGCCTCGAGCTCGCGCCAGTAGGCGCCTGGAAACCCGGCACAGATTCGCGCGACCGAATCGCGGATCTCGGGATAGTCGGCGCCGATCGCCATCTGCATCGCCAGCCATACTCCTTCTGGTCACGACCCTGGCTCAGAGCCCCTTGATCCAGCGCAAACGCCGCCAGCCCGCTCCATGCTATCGTAGTCGGCAATCGACCAATGAAGCGAGGGTGTAGCCATGCCAGAGACCATGAAAGCCACACTCTTCATCGAGCCGGGCCGCATCGTGCTGGACGAGAAGCCGATCCGGGACGTCGGCGCCAACGACGCACTGATCAAGATCACGACCACCACGATCTGCGGCACCGATGTCCATATCCTGAAAGGCGAGTACCCGGTCGAGCGCGGCCTGACCATCGGCCACGAGCCCGTGAACACGATCCAAAAGCTGGGCTCGAACGTCGTCGGCTACCAATAGGGCCAGTGGGTGATCGCCGGCGCCATCTGCCCGTCGGGCCACAGCCATGCCTGCCTCGACGGCCTGCACAGCCAGGACGGCCCGGCCACGCCGCACGGCCTCGAGCCGCGCTCGGCTTCGCGCCCGCGGTCGATCGCAAGTCGATGAAATGCCATGAAAATGTCTCAAACAGGCTCTTTCCGACGAGCAGGTGCTGATGTGCCCGGACATCATGTCGACGGGCTTCGCCGGCGCCGAGGCCGCCAACATCAAGCTCGGCGACACCGTGGCCGTCTTCGCCCAGCGCCCGATCGGGCTATGCGCCACGGCCGGCGCCAGGCTGCGCGGGGCCACGATGATTATCGCCGTCGACAGCGTGCCCGAGCGGCTCGCCATGGCCCGGCGGTTGGGCGCTGACGAGGTCGTCGATTTCAAGCAGAGCGACCCGGTCGAGGCCATCATGGCGCTGACCCATGGCCGCGGCGTCGATGCGGCGATCGAGGCCTTGGGCCTGCAGACCACCTTCGAGAGCTGCCTCGAGGTGCTCAAGCCCGGCGGCACGCTCTCCAGCCTCGGCGTCTACAGCGACGACCTCAGGATTCCGCTCGCCGCCTTCCACGCCGGGCTCGGCGACAACAAGATCGTCAGCTCGCTCTGCCCCGGCGGCAAGGAGCGCATGCGGCGGTTGATGAACGTCATCGCCAGCGGTCGGCTGGATCTTGGCCCGCTCGTCACCCACCACTTCGAGTTGGATGAGATCGAGGCCGCCTACGACCTCTTCGCCAACCAGCGGGACGGCGTGCTGAAGATCGCCATCGCCGCCTGATGCCACTCATTTAGAGACGATGCGTTCGCCCGCGCCGCTGTCGAGCGACGCGGGCGGCAGGAGCGCTGGCTAGTTGGTGGTCGCCGGCGGTTCGGCGTCACCGCCGGTCTCGCCGCCGTCGTCGCAGCCGGTAAGGGCACCAGCCATGAGAATGGCAGCCAGAATGAGGACCGCGCTCCGCAGCCCCATCTGGTGCAAGAACGCAGCTCCCTTGGTCGACCCGAGCCTATCCATGACGCTGTTTCCTTCCCTGGGTTGGTCGGCGGCGCGTTCAACGGCGCGGCTCTGCCGAACGGCGCTTCATCATGCCGCCATCACCAAGTAGACAGCTGTGCACCCGATTCTGTTCCAAGATGTGAACGATCGACATGTCTGGGGATGGGCATCCTACATCGCGAAGCGGGCAGGGACGGCCGATCGATGCAACCGACTTGCGCCCAGCTTGGTCTGCAAATTGGAGCTCGATCCAGGCCCTCAGCCGTCGGCCGGGTCTCCGTTTAGATCGCGGCACCGCCAGTGCTGCCAACGCATCGCCCGGTTCAGCGCGGGTGGGCAGATGCAGGGCGAAATCGGCGAACAGCGCCTCCTGGTCCTTGGGCGACGCCCAGGACGGGTCGCGACCGCCGAAGAAGGTCGAGAACATCAAGCCCTCGATCTGCACGCTTGGATCGCGCCTGAGCACCAGCCCAGTAGCCTCGAAGCGGAGCGCGCCGGCGATCCAGATCCGGGCAATGCCATTGGCCCGGGCCGGGTCGTTGAGGACGATCTCCTCCTCCACGGTGACCCAGCGTCCGCTCGGGAACCGCCAGTTGCCGCGGCCGAGGCTCCGACCATGCCGGGTTGTGGAGTCCGGTAGATACGCATAGAGCTCGCCATCACCGTCCTGGCGCCACATCAGCCGCGCCGAGAAGCCGGCATCGGCCACCGCACCGCCGACCGGCCCATTGCCGCCATACAGTCCCGGCAGCTTGCCGCCGCGGGCGAAGGCGAAGCCGGGTGCGAAGCGCAGGCGATAGCTGAGGCAGGCGGCCTCGACACCTTGGGCCATGCCGGCACGACTGACGAAGCCGGCGCCACCGCGCGGTGCATCGCTCGACGGTGCGATCGAGCCCTTGGGGTAGCGCACGGCCAGCACGGCACCGCCGCTGGATTCGGGCGTCACGATCCGCACGTTCTCGGCCAGACCCCACACCCGCGTCGGGTGGAAGGCGGCGCGGATCGCCGCATCGGCTGCCACGCCCGCCGGCAGGGCGATGCGCGACACGGTCGCGTAGCGTTGGCTGCAGGGTGCGAGCGTCGCCGCAGCGTTCGGCGCATCGGTCGTCGCATCGCTGGCAATTGCTCTAGGGCAGGCAGCGGCAGCGACGATCGCCAGAAATACAGCGAGCAGCAGCGCCTCGAGGCAGCCCGAAGCCCAGCGCCTCGCGCTGAAGCGCCAACCCCAGCAATTGGGCCGGTGACCGGCAGCGGCGCCTCGCCGCTCGATGTGGGGTCGCTGACCCGCCGGTTCGTGCCCAAACTGTGTCATGTGCGCTTTGCCATCCGCCATCGACGGCGACTCTAGCGACCGACGGTAAAGGCCCGGTTAACCGAGAGCGCATTGCTGGCCGGTTGCATCGATCCCGAATATGGGATAAATTCTCGTATATGGAAATGCAGCTGGAAAGCCCGACCCTCGACCAGCGGCTCGCCCACCGCCTCAAGGCGCTGCGTGCCGAGCGCGGCTGGACGCTCGATCAGCTGGCGGATCGTGCCGGTGTCAGCCGGGCCGCCCTGTCACGGCTGGAGAACGCCGAGGTGAGCCCGACGGCAGCTGTGCTCGGCCGGCTCTGCGCCGCCTATGGGATGACGCTTTCCAGGCTCATGACCACCGTCGAGCAGACCTTCACGGCCTTGATCCCGGCGGCCGCGCAGGCGGTCTGGCAGGACCCGGCGATCGGCTTTCGCCGCCGGGTCGTCTCGCCACCGGCCGGCGCCCTGGCCGGCGAGGCGATCGAGGTCACGCTGGAGCCTGCCACCCGCATCGCCTACGACGCACCACCCCGTCCCGGCCTCGAGCATCATTTGCTGCTGCGCGACGGTACGCTCACGATCACCATCGACGATCCGCCCAGCGCCGGCAGCTACGCGCTCGGCCCCGGCGATTGCCTGCGCTACCAGCTCTTCGGCCGCAGCACCTTCACCACGCCGCCGGATCGCGGCGCGCGCTACCTCCTCTTCGTCGTGTAGCGCCACATGAGCGACACACCGCCCTGCGCCATCCTCGAGCTCTCGGCCGAAGCCGTCGAGCGGCGTCTCCATAAGCTCGGAGCACTGCTCCGTGACTGCGTGCTGGACGGCGCCAGCATCGGCTTCGTGCTACCGTTCGAAGCCAGCGCCAGCGAGGCCTTCTGGCGGGACAAGGTGCTGCCGGGCGTGCGCGCCCAGACCCGGCTGCTGCTCGTGGCCGAGACGGCGGGTGCCCTGATCGGCACGGTCCAGCTCGGCCTCGACACCCCGCCCAACCAGCCGCACCGCGCCGACGTCGCCAAGCTGCTCGTCCACCCCACCCAGCGCCGCCGGGGTATCGCCCGCGCCTTGATGGTCGACCTGCACAACCGCGCCGCCCGCCTCGGCCGCCGCCTGCTGACGCTCGACACGCGCACCGGCGATCCCTCCGAGCCGCTCTACACGGTACTCGGCTATCAAACAGTCGGCGTCATCCCCGGCTACTGTCTGGACCCCACCGGCGAGCGCTTCGACTCGACCACCATCATGTACAAGACGCTCTGATCCAGCGCTTGCCGGGAACCCTTGCTGCGCTCAGCAACCTCCGCCGAGCAGCCCCGCCTTGATCTCGTCATTGGGCGGATCGCCGAGCCAGATGGCAAACAATGTGCTGGCGAAATCGGCACCCTCGATCGTGCCCTTGGCCGTGCCGTCGATCGTCACCTCGGTGCCCGTCCCTGGGACATAAGTGAACATCATGACATCGCCCTCGGCCATGTCCTCCATCATCCCACCCAGCTGCGCGATGCGCGGCTCGAGCGCGCCGAGCCCGTCGCCGGCATTGTCCTTGAAGCCATCCGACCAGGCCCCGGCGATCTCCTCGCCGTCGACAGCGCGGACGAAATGCAGCTGGATCTGCCGCGCCTCGTCGGCCGCGATGATCGCCGCAGCATCGCTCGACTTGGCCGGCAGATAGAGCCCGGCCGCATAGACCTTGACGTTGAGAAAGGTCGCGAGCCGCGGCCCGACCCCATTCAACACCAATGTCTGCCCGGCAACCTCCGAGCTGTCCGGCAAGGTGACGCCGAGACACTCGGCAGCCGACGCCGATGCCGGCGGCAACAGCGTGAGCAAACCCGCCAAAGCCAGTCCGCAACAACACCGCGAAGCGGCCGGCAAGAGCATTCCAATACGTGACACGTGACGAGCCTCCCGATGAACAGATGGCCCTGGCTCTAGCCCCGCCCACGGCCGCCTGTCCAGCGCCCGGCTCGAATCGTGCCGCCGCTGGTCCCCGGGCAGACGCCATTGGCACAAGCAGGCAGGCTGCGGCATGCTGCAATCGCCGGCGGCCGTGCGGGAAGCCTCCTGCGCGGCAAGCCATGCTGTGGACGGAGGGGAATGGATGGAGGCCACGTCAAAATGGATCGGCGCGGTCCGGCGCGCCGCCATGTTGATGGCAGTTCTGGTCGCGTTCTGGCTGCCCGCGGCAACGGCCCAGGAGGTCGACGTCGATGTCGACCTGCAACCGCTCAAGCCGGCCGACATGTCGAGTCCGCGCGCGACGCTGCAGACGTTCTTGACCAACGCCAACGTGTTCATCGACGCCTGGCGCAGCGGCGAGCTGACGCCGGCGAGCATCCGGGCCCAAGCGCGCGCGGCCGAAACGCTCGACTTCAGCGCCACCGCCGACGGCAACTCGACCACGGTGCGCGACCAGCGCTTCTTCATGCTGAAAGAGCTGCTCGATCGTGTCGACCTGCCGCCCTTCGACCAGATCCCGGGCGCGCTCGAGGTCGCCGACGAGAGCATCACCGCCTGGAGCATTCCCGACACCAAGATCACGATCCGCCAGGAGGCATCCGGCCCGCGCGCCGGGGCTTTCCTGTTCGCCGCCGACACCATCGCGCAACTGGACAGACTCTACGTCATGGCCAGGCATCTGCCCTACCAGGCGGGCGCCACGGCGGGCATCTATGAGGACTTTCTGCAGTCCGAGGTGATGGGCGACGGCCTGCAGGGTCGGATACGCAGCCGCCTCAAGCTGGTGGACACTTCCAGCCCCCGCTCGACGCTGCTCGGCTTTCTCACCAACATCAATCGCGCCTACGAGCTCGCGAAGCAGGCCAGCGAGGCACTGGCAGCCGACCCGCCGACGATGACGCAAGAAGAGGCGCAGGCGATCGAGGAGGAGGCCGACAACTATCTGCGCCGCGCCGTCGCCACCTTGGATCTCAGCCAAACGTCTGAAGCCATTCGCCAGGATCACGGCATCGAGGCAGCTCTCCAGCTGAAGGAGATCTTCGATCGGCTGCAGCTACCGCACCCGTCCGCCACCCCCGACAGGCGGATGGTCACCCACGCCCGGCAAGGCGCCACCGGCGCCTTCGCGCAAGGCGTCACCCCGCTGACCTGGCACTATCCAGACACCACGATCACCATCGTCGAGATCAGCGAGGGCGACCGCCAGGGCGAGTTCCTGTTCAGCGCCGACACCGTCGCCAAAGCCGGCGCCACCTACGCGGCGGTAGCGGACCTGCCCTATCGACAGCAGGACCTCGGCGCCTTGGCCCTCGGCTTCGAGAACCTGCAGAAATCGGAGGGCTTCTACGAGCACTACATCTCGACGCCCGGCTACCTGATCGCGGCGGCATCGCCTCTCGGGCGCTTCGTCGGCAACCTGCCACCGCTCTTCAGCGAGGTCTATGGCGGTCAAGCCGTCTGGCAGTGGATCGGCCTGGTGGTCGCCATTCCGCTCCTCGCCGCCGCTGCCGTCGCCATCTTCTGGCTCTTCCACCGTAGCGCAATGCGCCGGCGGCCACCGCTGGACAGCTGGCTGAAGCCACTCGCCCCCCTCGGCGTGGCACTGATCGTCACCGCCGTCATCTACGTCATCGACAACGTCATCAACATCACCGGCATGACCATGGAGGCCATCAAGACCATCGGCAACGCGATCGTCATCGTCATGACCGCCTGGGCGATCGTCACCTTCTGCAAGGCCATCGCCGAGACCGTCATCCACTCACCGAGAATTCGCGACGGCGGCATCGACTCCAGCATGTTGCGGATCAGTGCTGCCGTGATCGGCTTCTCGCTTGCCGCCTGGCTCGTGATCGAAGGCGCCCAAGACCTCGGCGCCGATATGATCCCGGTGCTCGCCGGCCTCGGTGTCGGTGGCCTCGCCGTGGCGCTCGCCGCGCAAAAGACCATCGCCAACTTCATCGGCAGCATGATCCTCTTCGCCAACCGCCCCGTCCGCGTCGGCGATTTCTGCCGCTACGGCGACCAGATCGGCACCGTCGAATCCATCGGCCTGCACTCCACCCGCATCCGCTCGCTGGAGCGAACCATCGTCACCGTGCCCAACGCCGAGTTCTCCGACATGAAGCTCGACAACTTCACCGCCCGCGACCAACGCCTGCTCCAAACCACGCTTCGGCTGCGCTACGACACCACCGAGGACCAGCTTCGCTTCGTCCTCGCCAGACTGCGGGCACTGCTGCTCGGCCACCCGATGGTGACCCCCGACCCCGCCCGCGTCCGCTTCGTCGACTACGGCGTCTCGTCCAAGGACATCGAAATCTTCGCCTACCTGCGCTGCCGGGATCAAGACAGCTTCCTCGCCATCAAGGAAGACATCCTCCTGCGCATCGGCGAAGCCATCAAAGCCGCCGGCACCGGGTTCGCCCTGCCGTCGCAAACCGCCTATCTCGGCCGCGACGGCGGCCTGGATACCGAGCGACTCGAACAGGCGGAAACCGAAATCCACCACCTGCGCATGACCGGCAAGCTGCCCTTCCCCGAATTCGAAGCGGAAGAGCGCGACCGCCTCGAGGACAGCCTCGACTACCCGGCAAAAGGCTCCCCCGACCACATCCCCCGCCGCTGAGTAGCCAGACAGTCTTCGCAATCAAGAGAAGCAAGCGAGGAGGCTGGCCTCCTCGCGCTCCACCATGACTTGGCGCCGGCCGCCGCCTTAAAGACCGGCGGTGAGCTTGCGGTAGGTGGCCTCGTCGAAGGCCTTGAGCGTCTGGGTGCGGACGTTGCCCGAGGCGCCCAGCTTCAACGCCACCTCCGCCGCGGCCTCGTCGCTCGGCAGGTCGTAGGTAACCACCATGTCGACGGCGCCCATCGTCATGTACATCGAATGGACTTTGCCGCCCTTGCCCTCGACCAGCGCCTTGAACGCGTCGTAGCGCTTGCCCGAGTCCTTGACCCCCTTGATCCCCTGATCGGTCCAGCTCGCGAGCCCGACATAAGTCGGCATATTCCTTCCCCCTGATTGTTTTCAGGGCTTTCACTTAGCATACTTGCCATTCATTGTCGCCGAACAGCCCGCGAAGCCGGGCACCGGCCTCATCCAGAGCCGCGCTGATACCCGTCGGCAAAGGCAATCCGCTCGGCGCCGATGAACCTGCCGATCCGCGCAATGTCGGCTTCGAGCGCCTGATCCCGCGCCTTCGACCGGCGCACGCCCTTCTCCCACCAGAGGCCCGTGACGTTGATCGTGCCACAGGCCCGGTCGTGCTTCATGTCGATCCGACCCACCAGCCGGTCGCCCTCGAGCAGCGGGAAGACGTAGTAGCCGTACTTGCGCCGGGCCTCGGGCACGAACACCTCGATCCGGTAATCGAAGCCGAACACATGCTCCAGCCGCCGCCGGTCGCGGATCAGCGGATCGAACGGGCTCAACAGCCGCACCCGCCGCGGCGGCTCCGGCAGGTCGTCCAGCCGCTCGAGCATCGCCGCCGGCATCAACGAAACCCGCGGCCCGGCACCATTCCACCCCTCGATCTCCACCTCGACCAGCTCACCACCCCGCTGCCGGGCACACCACGCCGCCGCCTCCTGCTTGGTGATGCTGGCCCAGAACGCCGCCATCTCGCCCGAGGTCGCAAAGCCCATCCGCGCGAACGCCGACCGGCAGGCCCACTCCACCAGCGCCTCATGGTCGACCCCGCCCGGCCGGTGCTGATCCGGAATCACCCGCTCGACCAGGTCATAAACCTTCTGGAACCCCTCACGCCGGGCAACCGCCAGCTCACCCGTCCGCCAGAGAAACTCCAGCGCCGCCTTCGATGGATGCCACTGCCACCAGCCACCCGCCGCACCGCCTGCACGCGGCTCGGCCAGCTCCCGCGCCAGCAGCGGCCCCTCCCTCGACACCCGCTCGCGAACCTCGTCGACCACCGCCTCGAACGGCGACCCGTGCCAAAGCCGCCACCGCTCCCGCATCCGCTCGTGCTCGCGCTCGAACCGCAGCTGCCAGTAACGAAAATACGCGCTCGGAATGACCGCCGCATCATGCGTCCAGTTCTCGAACAAAGCCCGGTCGTCATGCAGCAACCGCTCGAAATCACGCCGCCGATACCCATCCGAGCGCGCCAGCAGGATCATGTGATGCGCACGCTCGACCGTGTTGATGCTGTCGACCTGCACATAACCCAACCGATCGATCAGCTCCGCCAGCCCACGCCGATCCATCCGCCGCCGCAACGGCCGACTCAACCCATAAAGCTCGAGCAACAGCAACCGCGCCCGACGATTGGTAACCCGCACCCTCCTCAATCCCAGCTCCCCCTGTGCCCGCTCACTCTACAGGCCAATGGAAAACCGGACAAAGATGCGAGGAGGATGATGCTCCTCCTTCTGGTAGATTGCCGGCTGCGGTGGCGGGGCCCGGATCCTGAGGTTGGTCGGCCGCCTGGGCCCGGCCGTCGTTCCATCGAACCCGAACAGTCGCCAGGGCCGCGAGGCGAGCCCGTTTCGGCAAGGATGGGATCGGATGGACAAGGTCATCGGTGCGGTCAGCAGTGAGATCGTTGTCGGGATCGACGTGTCGAAGCTGCGCCTGGACGTTCACGTGCTACCGGCTGGCGAGGCCCGGGGGGGGGGGGCGGCGAGATCCGCCGCCGAGGAATATATCCGGCCGTCGAGGTCGAAGGCGCAGTGGTGGTGTCAATTCCGGCGCGGTTCGGGCGTTCTGCGCAGACAGTTCGGCAAAGGCCATCGCGGCCCCGATCGTGCATTTCTCCCTGTTATGCGCTGGCCTCCAAGCACGTCGAGAACACTACGCCGACACCCTGGCGTGACCGACCTGATCCCGCTGCGCCGGAAGATTCATCCAGATCATCGGCGCCGACGCCAGCTATACAGAATCGGGCTTCGGGGCGTGAAGAGGGGCATCGAACTCTCCTCGGAGCCCTGAAAGATCGGACTGGCCGAGACCAACTGAGAGATCGCGTGGCTACTTTCGCACTCGCCATGGTGGCGCCGAGCCGAGGATCTCCTCAGCCTCGGTTCCCGGCTTGCCTACCACCGCCCGCACCCTCCTCGCCGAGCTGCCCGAGCTGGCATCCGCCCTCGCCAGAGCCGCTGCCTTGGCCGGCCTCGCTCCCTTCACCCGACATCCGGCCAGTGGCGTGGCAAGGCGTGCCTCGGCGGTGCAGACGCACCGGCGGACCGCACTCGTGACCGCAGCTCTCGTCGCTGCCCACACAATCCAGTCTAGGCCTTCTCGACCGTCTCAGTGCCACCAGATAGCCCCAGAGCTCCTGACGCCGTCGCCGGACAGAGCTCCTCCCATCCGCATCGCCATATCGGGGACGAACAAACCGTGGCAAACCGACCGGACCCGAAAGACTGCCCATCGCCATCCAGGCGGCCATGTGGGCGGCATGGCAGACAGATCGGCATTAGTCCTTGCCGGTCACGACGGAATATCCAAAGTCCAAATGGACGGTGTCCCATCATCGGATGACGAAATGATCGGTGTAGTTACCCCCTGATGCTCGCAACAGTGACCAGTAAGATTTGGGCATCGTCGCTAACGTTTCATCATCTGCACTTCCTTCTCATAGCGATCCATCCTCCAGAAATTTCATATTCTCCAGCCGCAAGATCCCTCACGCTGAAAAAGCCCGCGGAAGCGCACAAGTAAGCTGTAGGATTGATCGTGAAAAATTCCACTGAACTATCATCGACATCCCTTGCACGTTCGACTATGACCAGATATGTTCGACAATTGTTAGCTGTGCTCTCAAGCTTGTCATTCAGAGTATATCGAACAATGCCACGAAATGCCAACGACTGCGTCTCGGCCATAGGTCTTAATGATCCATATAGCGAGCCCCAATGACCGAATTAGTTGATCCAGCCCAGATGATTGTTCTCCATTAGAACCGAAGCAGACGATTAACTTCAATCGGTTCTTGGCTCTGCGAGTCTCGAGAAAACAATATCAGACAGCTTAGCATGCATTAGGATTCTGCGAGCAGTTAGGCCATGATGGTGCCAGTTACTTTGCTTCGTGTAATTTTACTCCTGATGACCGCATGGCCCTAGCGACGCCGCTCAACATCGTAGTTCTGGGCCAGAGAAGTTCCAATTTTCTTGCGCAGATCAGCGGGTCATGGATTATGCGGCTCGAGCGAAGGTTGCTTTAGTAGCTGCATGCAGCATGTCATCACTGAACCATTTCACTCGAGTTCCTCCAACTCGAGGCCGAACGTGGCAATCCGCTCGCGATTCTGCCAGAGCACGATGTTATTGAGCACTAAAACCTGGAGAATGCAACGAGTTCATTCCACCGGATAATTCCATACGATCTGATAGTCGAACTCCCTGGCGACTCAATACTGTGGCGACATTTGATTACATTTCGGCTGTACACCCTCGGGCTCGACGGACCTCGGATTGATCAAGAAAACTCGATTAGCAAAGTATCGTCGAAGACGAGCGCTTCACGGTTAAATAACGTGAGATAAAAACAAATC
Organism: uncultured Alphaproteobacteria bacterium; assembly: GCA_942491185.1. Taxonomy (GTDB): domain Bacteria; phylum Pseudomonadota; class Alphaproteobacteria; order Geminicoccales; family Geminicoccaceae; genus SLRI01. The sequence goes on from CALOAB010000021.1 coordinate 531,320, forward strand.
CAGCACCGTGTGGGTCCGCGCGCTTAAGTAGTATCTTTTTAGCCTTCTTTATAATGCATTCCGATGTACTCTAGTGTCAATGCGCTCTCCTTAAATGTTTTTTTCGAGATCCAAGTAGTGATTTCCAGACTTCCACTGGCACGCTTTTCGACAACCGTGCTGAACGCCGTCCATCCGCCATATGGCGGAATAGTGTTTTGCGGAAAATACGATCCGGGTCATTTGAGCTGAAATTGAAAAGGGGTTCCTATCCGTCTCCCGATTTTGGTTTTCGAAAACGTTTTTCCACCAGGTATGCTCGCATTGAACGCCTAGATAATGTCCTCGAGTAAGTTGTTCAACATGCCACCGTATCACGCAAGGCTATCCGCGCTTGCGGTGACCTCAATTAGAAAGTCTCATCGAGATAACTGACTGTTCTGTACATGTCCAATCCCCTGAACCGCCGTACATGTGCCATCGTACTCACAATGACCTCAACAAGAGCCGGATGCGTAGTGATACACTTTGCCGTCATGGCAATGCGACAAGTCCCTGGAGTCGTCTAGATGGAGGTGCTTCCAAACCCTCATTCTAGGAATACTTGAGGAATACCCCTTTCACTGGGCAGGGCATATTTCGATCGTTGCACCCGACAGAAGGGTTACCGCCTCTTTACGGCTAGTCGTCCCAAAACGGCCTGCAGCAACGCCAATAGCTAGTGCAGAAGCATCCGTCGCCTCAACTAATGTGCAGCCCTGGATCTGAAAAGCGCCATTCGTTGGGACCTACAGGGCTCACTTCCCGTTTTAGGCGACGGCGTTGCCAAGCTGGGCCAAAGGTGCGCGGCACCTCACTTCTGGCCTCTTCTAGCTAGGGAGGGAGACCTCCCTCCTTAACCCTTTACCCTCCGTCGCCACCAAGCGGCTTCTGAAACCCGATTGTTCTGCCAAGCCGTTCACACGGCCACCAGCCCAAAGTGACGGTGGAGCGCGAGGAGGATCATCCTCCTCGCATTCTTCCATAACGAACGCTTATCCCAACAAGCCCAGACGGCGCTTTTCGTTGCATATACCGCAACGGCCGCTCGGATTTGTTGCGTATAGCGCAACGGAACCCGAGGTTTGTTGCGTATAGTGCAACGGGAACCTGAGAATGTCGCATATATCGATTCATAAGCGATGCTTATGTAGCATATATCGACTCATTCGGGGGAAACGAACCCGGGAACGACGCCTTTGGGCTACGAACGAACCTGCCGAATCGACGAACGAACCCGGGAATCCGACGATCGAACCTGGGCTTTGACGAACGAACCCGAGGGTACGGTTTGTCGCACCCTCCCACTCCAAGTGGCTCAGATCATAGCATGAATCGCGGTGCGGTGCAGCTTGGCCGTTGCTTGGGCTGGAGAGCCGGTAAGAATCGCCGAAGGAACCCGAGCGTGCGCTTGACCTCAGCCGGCCAATCAGACTATAATCCTATGTACGACGACTAGACCCAGGGGCAGTTGGAGTTGCGGTCGCCGAAGGTTCGGCCGGCGGCGTAGCGGCCGAGGCTGAAGGGGGCGAGCGCCGTGCTGGTTTCGCCGGTGACCAGCTCGTCGGCGAGGAGCTTGCCGACGCCGATCATCTTGAAGCCGTGATTGCTGTCGGCGACCATGTAGGCGTTGGAAGCCACCCAGTCGAAGATCGGCACGTTGTCCGGCGTGAAGGCGCCGATGCCGCCGTTCGGGCGCTCCTTGTAGTGGGCGCGGCAGCCCTTGAAGCGGTCCATGAGGTAGGCCAGCGTGGCGCAGTAGTAGTCGGGGAACCAGTCGTCCGCCTGGTAGAGCGGGTTGGCGTGGCCATAGGGGTCGAGCATGGCCTCCGGGCCGATCTTGATGGGGATGGTCCCGCCCTGCACGCCCGGTGCGCCCACCCGCTCCGCGGCGTAGCGGACATAGGTGTAGAAGTGCTGGTCGGGGAATTCCCGGCCGTCCTCGGTGACCACGGGCGTGTTCATCAGCTCGACATGCAGGACCGGCGGGTCGCGGTCGTCGGCCGTTCGATAGGAGCCAGCGCCATTGAGATAGACCTCGCCTTCGAGCAGCCGCCAGAAGGTCCACATGTCCTGGCCCGAGGCCACCCCGCCATCCGGGTAGTGGAGGTCGAGGGTGGCCGGCTTGCCCAGCCATTCCCAGTGCTTCTGCACCCAGGCGCCGGCACAGATCACCACCATCTCGGCCTTGATCGTGCCCTGGTTGGTGATGACGCCGGTGATCTGGTCGCCGGTCCGATCGTAGCCCTGGACCTCGACGCCTGAGCGCATGTCGACGCCCCACTGCCGGCACTTGCCCGCGAGGCCGGCGATGGCGGTGTGGGTGCCGGCATAGCCGGACGGCTTCTCGTGCAGGACGCAGTCGGCGCGCTCGGTGTTGAAGTCCGGCCAGAGCCCCTTGAGGAAGGCCTTGGCGTCCTTGCCCAGATAGACGTCGGAGGCATAGCCGGCGTCGTTCTGGCTCTTGTGCATGGTCTCGTAGTCGGCCGACTGGTTGGCCTCGCCGACCGAGACGTAGCCCACCTGCTGGAAGCCGAAATTGACCGGATCGGACTGCCAGACATCGACCGAATGGCGCAGGATCGTGTGCAGCGGGCTGGTCATGTAGAGGTTGCGGACACAGCCGCAGGCCACGCCCGTGGCGCCAGCACCAGGGCCGGTCTTGTCGACCAGCAGCACGTCCGAGCCCTTGCCGCGGCCGGTCTGCTCGAGCTTCATGGCGAGGTGCCAGGCGGTCGAGAGGCCGTGTATGCCAGCACCCACGACGAGGTAGCGAACGCTGCTCGGAAGGTCACTCATCCTGCTGATTCCATTGGCTTAAAAGTCATTCGGAGAGCACCCCGCCCTCGCGCTTGCGGCGCTCGACGAAGGCATCGATGGCCTCCTTGCGCCCCGGATCGAGCGGCGGCTGCTCATAACCTGCGAGCAGCGCCTTGGCCCGCTCATTGGCATGCCGCGCCGCATCCGGCGCGCCCGCCTCCTGCCAGCTCTCGAAGTTGCGCCAGTCCGAGATCATGGGCGCGTAGAAGGCGTTCTCGAAGCGGGCAAGTGTATGCGCCGCCCCGAAAAAATGCCCCCCGGGCCCGACCTCGCGGACGGCGTCCAGCCCCAGCGTGTCGTCGTCGATGGCAATGGGCGTGAGGCACTCGCGGATCATCTGGATCAGCTCCGCATCCAGCACCGCCTTCTCCAGCGAGCAGACCAGCCCGCCCTCCAGCCAGCCGGCCGCATGCTTGACGAAGTTGACCCCGCCGGCGACGCAGGCCCAAAGGCTGAACATCGACTCGTAGGCCGCCTGCGCATCCACGGAATTGGCGGCATTGGCGTTGGAGCCGCGATAGGGCAGCCCCCAGCGCCGCGCCAGCTGGCCGCTGATCACGGTGGCCCGGAAGAACTCCGGCGTGCCGAAGGCCGGCGCCCCGGACTTCATGTCCACGTTCGACGTGAAACCCCCGTAGACACAGGGCGCACCGGCATGGATCATCTGGTAGAAGGCGATCCCCGCCAGCGCCTCGGCATGCTGCTGGGCCAGCGCGCCTGCCACCGTCGCCGGCGCCATGGCGCCCGAGAGCGTGAAGGGCGTGATCACCACGCACTGGTTGCGCGGCGCCAGCTCCAGCATCCCCTGGATCATCGGCCCATCGAGCCGGAGCGGCGAGCTGGTGTTGATGATCGAGATCAGCCGCGGTGCCTCGGCCAGCTCGGCGTCGTCGAGCCCGTAGCCGAGCTTGACGATCTCGACCGCATCCAGGATCCGCGTGCGGCCGAGCGAGTAGGCGTGGACGGCCTTGGTGCCGAGCTCGACGAAGGCGCGCTGGCAGTCGAGATGGCGGGTCGGCGCCGGCAGATCGACGGGCTCGACCGGGTAGCCGCCGAACACGTGCACCGCGTTCATCGCCTCGCCGAGCCGCACGAACCGGCAGAAATCCTCGAACGACCCGGGCCGTCGGCCGGCGTCGAGGTCCGAGCAATTGGGCGCCGAGGCGATCAGCGAGAAGACCATCTCGCGCCCGCCGAAGCCGACATCATGCGCCGGATCGCGGGCCTTGAGCATGAACGTCGCCGGCGCCTTGCCGACCCAGTGGCGGATCACGTCACGCCCGAAGCGCACCCGCTGACTGCCCGGCTCGACCACAGCACCGCCGGCCGCGAGGATCGGCATCGCCTCGCCCGACAGGAAGTCGAGCCCGATCTCCTCGAGGATGGTGAAGGCTGCGTCGTCGATGGCATCGAGCTGCTCTGGCGCCAGCATCTCCCAGGGCGGAGCGGTGTTGAACACTCGGCTCCAGGGCAGCTGCTCGGCTCCGCCGCTGCGGTCCTTCCGTTCCCTGCCCCGACGATTGCGCGCCATGCCGTCTCCTGCCCGATGCAGCGACCGCTAGGCCGTCATGGCGCGCATGCAAAGCGCCGAACGCGACCAAAAGCCTCCATTTGCGACACAGGCTTGCCAGGGGTCGCCAGAACGGCGCGCGTCTTACCCGTCGTGGTAGGGATTGTCGCCATGCCGCACGACCAGCCGAACGGCGATGCCTCCCAGCCCGAAGGTCTCGACGAAGCTGGTCTCGAGGTAGCGCTTGTACGCGCTGGGCAGCTCGCCTTCCGGCTTGTTGGCGAAGAGCGCTATCGTCGGCGGCCGCGTGCTGACCTGCGTCGCATAGCGGATCTTGATCCGCCGGTTCTGCGCCATGGGCGGTGGGTTCTTGTCGATGGCAGCCGCCAGCCAGCGGTTGAGCTTGCCTGTCGAGATCCGGGACGACCAGCGATCAACGGTCTCGACGACCGTCGGCAAGAGCTTGTCGACGCCGCGTCCGGTCTTCACCGACATCGTCACCAGCGGCAGGTTCTTGAGTTGCGCCAGCTTGTGCTTCAACCGGAAGCGGATCTCGGCAAGCGTTTCGTCCGGGTTGTCGACAAGGTCCCATTTGTTGACCGCGACCACCAGAGCCCGGCCTTCGGTCAGCACCCGGTTGGCAATCGTCAGCTCCTGTTTCTCCAAGGCCTCGGTGGCATCCACCAGGAGCACCGCCACATGGCTCATGCGGATCGCCCGAAGGCTGGCGGACGCCGAGAGCTTCTCGACCGGCGCTTCGATCCGCGTCTTGCGTCGCAGCCCTGCCGTGTCGACCAGCCGAATCGCGCGGTCACGCCATTGCCATTCGATCCCGACAGCATCGCGTGTGAGGCCCGGCTCCGGTCCGGTTAGAAGGCGTTGCTCTTTGATCAGTCTGTTGATCAGGGACGATTTGCCGACATTCGGCCGACCGACAATGGCCAAGTGCAGCGGGCCATCTTCATCGTCCTCCAACGCTGCTGGAGCGCCTCCCAAGTCAGCAACTGAATCGAAGCCTGTATGGGGCCGCAGAGCGTCGGCGAGGGCTTCCAGCCCTTGTCCATGCTCAGCCGAAATCGAGATCGGGGCGCCAAGACCGAGGCTCCATGCGGCCTGCCCCTCGGCCTCGCCAGACCTCGCCTCGCATTTGTTGGCAACAACGATCACCGGCTTGGCTTGCCGGCGCAACATGCCGGCTATCTCTTGATCCAGCGGCGTGATGCCGGCGCGCACGTCAATGACGAACAGACCAACATCCGCGCTCTCGAGCCCGGCCAAGGTCTGCGCGACGAGCCGCTCCGAAAGCTGCTGCCTCATCCCGACCTCGAGCCCCGCTGTGTCCACGGCCGTGAACGAGATGTCGAACAGCGAGGCTTCACCCTCTAGCCGGTCGCGCGTAACGCCAGGCGTATCGTGCACGATTGCCCGTTTGCCGCCGGTCAGGCGATTGAACAGGGTCGACTTGCCGACATTCGGTCGGCCGATGATGGCGACGCGGCTGGTCATTTTTTCTACGCCGTGGCGCTGCTACCGGTAGGCGAGCAGGTCGCCACCGTTGGTAAGCAGGAAGAGCGTGCCGTCGGCAACAACGGGCGGCAGTGCAACCGGGCCCGGCAGTGTCAAGCGGCCGAGGATCTCACCGGTATACGGCGAAATCGATATGGCTTCGCCAGTCGAGCCCGCCAGGATCAATCGGTCGCCGGCCAACAACGGCCCAGCCCAGAAAATGCGCGAAGATTCGGGATCATCTGGATCGCGCAAACGCTCGAGGGGGCTGACCCAGCGCACAATACCGCCCTGGCGCACCACAGCGACCACCTCGTTTCGATCCGTCAGGACGTAAATGAAATCACCGGCGACCCACGGTGTGTGCCGCGACGTGACATCAAGGTTCCAGGCGCGCGAGCCGTTGGCGAGGTCGAAGGAAGCCATCTCGCCCCCATTGCCCGCAACAATCACCCGCCCATCGTCGATGACCGGGCTGCCAGTGATATCGCTGATTGCGCCAATCGCCAAAGTGCGCCGTGGGCGAAGCACCGTGTCGGACCAAATCGGGCGGCCGTCATCGAGATCGAGCGCAAAAATCTCGCCGGAAGAATAAGCGACCACGGCGAGGCGATCGTTCGCGGCCGGCGTCGCACCGCCGAGAATTGCCGCCTGCTCGAAAAACCCGACATGCTGCCAAAGCACGTCGCCCGCCAACAAGTCGAGTGCCACTGTTTCGTTAGCGCTCGTGGTCACCAAGACAAGATCACCGATAGCGGTCGGAGCTGTGCGAATGGGTGCCAAGAGCCGCGTGCGCCAAAGCTCATCGCCGTTGTCTGAATCTAACGCGAGCACACTACCGCTGCCGGTGCTCACCAGGAGAATTCCCTGAGCGAATGCAAGACCGCCAGAAGGCAGCCGATCGGCGGACCGCATGCCGGCAGGCGTCACTCGCCATAGCCGCTCGCCGCCGCCGATTGAAAACGCGCTGACTTGTCCTTCGCTATCGACCGTGAAGACGCGCCCTTCGGCAACGATCGGCCTGGCGAGCAATTGGCTTGCACCACCGCTACCAGCGCCGATGTCGGCCCGCCAAACCAATTGCAGATCATCGGCGAGAAAAAGATGTTGCATAGCGTTTGCCGGATTGCCGCCCGGCAAGGGCCAATCAGATACCGACTCCGGCGCCGGCAATACGACGTTCAGATTGGCTACTCGGGGATCGGCCGCGATACCCTCATTGAGAAGCATTACCGGAATTCGCTCACCCGGCAGCGGCGTCTCGTCTACACCGCCAAGCCACCCACCGCAGCCTGCGAGCGCAAGGACCAACGCGATCGATGAGAGCAACCGAATCGAAATCGTCGTCTTGGAGAACAGCCCTGGACAGTCGTTCATGACTCGTTGTCTGACACTTGGGCGTCAGACGATGGACCTTCCTCGGTGACGCCGAGAAGCGCCAAGAGCTCTTCGACCCGCTGCCTCAGGTCGACCGGCGTAAGAGTATCTGCTCGAAGCTCCAACAGTAGCTCTGTCGCATCTGGGATGCTCCCAGCCTCAAGCGCTGCGATCGCGGCGAGCTCTCTGGCCGAGTGGTGGAATGGCGAGTCAGGCCCCGCTCGCGTTGCAAGCAGCTCCCGGGCGCGTTCAGCCTGCCCCATAGCGACGTTACGTTGCGCTGCAGCAACTGCGGCAAAGTCACGAAAAATCGGGTCGATGCCCTCGGTCGATGCCACTTGGTTAAGTAGCGTCAGAGCCGCTTCAGGGTCGTCGGAAGCAAGCCGGGCCTCCGCTTCGCGCAAGCGTGCGATGGCGCTAGAGTCGCCACCTTGGGCATCTGCCAGCGAAGCAAACTCTGCTGCGGCTGCGACTGGATCATCCCTGTCCAGGGTGGCCTCGGCCTCGGCAAAGGCAGCGCCCTGTTGTTCCAGCTGGCGTGCCTGCCACGCATCCCACGCTACCTTGCCAGCGGTTGCAAGAACCACCAAACTCGCAAGACCGATCATCAGCGGCCCGAAGCGCTTCCACAGCATTGCCATGCGATCACGCTGCAGCTCATCGTCGACCTCGCGAATGAAACCGTCAGATGCCAATTTCGTCGCCAATCAGCTGAAATGTTCAGTTTCAAGATCAGCAGGTTGCTGCCGAACCATAAGAGCATACGGAACGGTGTACGTATGGGCGTCGTCGCAGTTTGGCAAGACTGCCGGGACCGTGACAGGACGCACCTATCTCCGATCGAGGTCGCCGCACCCAGCATGCCAGATCAATCGAAGCACCCGTGCCCCGGCTCTTCGTAGCACTCCCCATGCCATCCGAGGTGGCTGATGCGCTCGATCGCATGTGTCGTGGGCTACCGCATGTCAGCTGGGTGGCGCCCGAGGATATGCACCTGACGCTGAGTTTTGTCGGCAATGTTGATGATGGCACGTTTGCAGACCTTGGCGAGCGACTATCCAGCGTGAGGCAATCGCCATTCGACCTGGAATTGCGTGGCCTCGGCCACTTCCCACCCAGAGGGGCAGTGCGCCAGCTTTGGGTAGGTGCATGTGGCGGTCTCGGGCTTGACAGGCTTCGGCGCTCGGTCAGCGCCTGCGTCGCCGATGTCGGAGCCCCAAGAGGTCGACGCAAGTTTGTCCCACACGTCACTATTGCACGTTTTCGAACGCCACCGGAAGAGGTCCGCCTTGCCTCCTACCTGCAGCGTCACTCGCTAGTGCGCATGCCGCCGTTTCCAGTCAGTGGGTTCGGTCTATATTCATCTTTCCTAAGTCGCGTAGGGGCAGAGCACGTTCTGGAAGCAGAGTATGATTTTGTCACTGGTGCCATGACACGTCACTAGCCGGTCCAGCGCAACTCACCTGCACCGCTGCTATTGGCTCACCCACACGATACGCCCAATCCAAGCAATATCTTTGGCATTTAGCGAGAGATCGGCCGAAGGGTTGTTGACTGTGGCGATAACGTACTGCTGCGGTGCTTTTCGCTTGATAGTGCCAACAATCAAGCTGCCTTGCTTGGTCTTGACGATCACTCGGTCATGCCGTCGGACGCTGCTTGACGGAGAAACCACCAAAAAAGATCCAGGACGACAGAATTCCTGCGCCATGTCTTTGTCTAACTCGATAATATAAGCGCGCGGATCATCAATCGCCGGAAAGTCGACTTCTTCCCAATCAGTGTCTTTGGGAAAGCCTGATTTATCGAATGACTCTTCAGAGATCTGTGACATGCGAATAGAACGGAGCTTGAGATCTGTTGCTTTTAGCTGCGTCACAGGCATTTCGTCAATCAATGAGACGAAGTCGGCCAAGTTCGCCTGAGTTGCTTCGAGTATCTTCGACAGACTTTCTGTGCCTGGCCAGCGTTGTTTCCCGTCCTGAGTAACCCGTTTGCTCTTGTTGAACGTCGTCGGATCAAGTCCGGCACGCTTGGCCAAGCCTGATGGCGACAATCCATTGCGCAAGGCCAGACGGTCCACACCCCGCCAGATCTGTTCATGAGTCAGCATGGCAGCGGTTCCGCTCCGATTGAAACTACCGCTGAGAATGTCTTACTATGCAAATGGCGTCACTAGGTATATATTCTTTCTCCCATGAAGGAGATCCGCGGGTGCTCATAGTCGGCTTCCAAATGCAGGTGCGGGCACCGTGCCTCGCATGGCTCAAGCGCGGCTTTCGCCATTGCTTCGCCTGCCGTGAGGGTGCCGATGGCTGGTTGCTTTGTGATCCCACGAGCGACCGCGTCTTGCTGCAAGACGCGCCGGCCCTCCCTTCGCGAGCCTTGATGTCGTCGCTGGCTGCGCTGGGTGCCAGCGTTGTCAGAGGTGAGTTCGACAAGTGCCGAGGATCCGCGTGTTGGCTCCGCCCGCTCAATTGCGTGGAGATATGCAAGCGGATTATCGGCTGCAATCAGGCTTGGGTTATCACCCCCCACCAACTCTTTTCGCACCTTGCTCATCGCAGCGGGGAATGGCGTTGACAGGCTGACATAAAAGGGATATATTCCTAAATGTACTTCAGCTTGATTGGAACGGTGCATGACGGATGCGTCACTGCCGGCAGTGTTCGAGAGGTTCGCCGAGGCGCGAGAGCGGCGACTTGGTTGGGAGCAGCTGTGGCGCGATTGCTACGCTTATGCTCTGCCGATGCGTGGGCACGGTCTGTCACACGGAGCCTTTGCCGGAAGCAACCATGCCGAGCGGTTATTCGACGGTACGGCTCCCGACGCCGTCGAGCAGCTGGCGGCGAGCCTGCTTGCTGAGCTGACCCCACCATGGTCGCGTTGGTTCGGCTTGCGCCCTGGCCATGACGTCGACGACGCCGACAGGCATGAACTCGCAGAGATACTCGATTCTGCGGCTTCGAGGGTCCAAGGCCATTTCGATCGCTCGAACTTTTCGGTCGAGATTCATCAGTGCTTTCTCGATCTCGTGACGACGGGCACTGCTACTCTGCTCTTCGAGGAGGCGCCAGTCGGCTGCACTTCCGCTTTTCGCTTCACAGCAATTCCGGCGGCGGAGATCTATCTCGATGGAGACGGGAACGGCGACATAGAGCGTCATTTCCGGGTAACCACGGCGACGCTCTCAGGCATTCGCAGACGCTTCGCCGACTGCCAGCAACTTGCTGGCATAGGCGACCCGCTTTCTGCCACACCCGAGGGCAAGCTCGAGCTGCTGGAATGCGTCAACGCCCGAGGAAACTATTTTCATTATCAGGCGATCCTCCCGGTGCAAGGCGATGCCGTTCGATCGCCCGTGGTGCTCGCCGAAGGCGTGTTCGAGCATCCTCCTTTTTTGACATTTCGATGGATGAAAGGAACCGGTGAGCTCTACGGCCGCTCGCCAGTGATGACGGCGCTGCCTGACATCAAGACGGCGAACAAGGTCGTCGAGCTCGTCTTGAAGAACGCTTCGATCGCCGCAACGGGAATCTGGCTGGCTGAAGACGATGGTGTGCTGAACCCGGCCAACATCAGACTGGTGCCGGGAAGCATTATTCCAAAGGCCGCTGGGTCGGCCGGATTGACGCCACTACAGGCGCCAGGTCGCTTCGACGTCTCAGAGCTGGTCTTGAGCGATCTCCGCTCTCGCATTCGCCACACCTTGTTGGCCGATCGACTGGCACAAGTGAACAATCGGCGAATGACCGCTACCGAGGTGCTGGAGCGCAGCGCCGAGATGACCCGCCTGCTCGGTGCGATCTATGGTCGACTTCAAGCGGAGCTGCTCAATCCGCTGATGCAGCGCGCGCTCGCCATTTTGCGCCGACGGGGCGAAGTGCCGGCCGTCGCACTCGATGGAACGATCGCAGATGTCCATCATCGTTCGCCTCTCGCACGCGTTCAGGCACGCGAGGAAATCCGCAACACCCTCTTATGGCTCGAGACGGTCGGCAAGCTTGGCGGCGATGCCGGGCAGTTCGTCGACCTTGCTGCAGCAGCCAGCTGGCTTGCGGACACGCTCGGCGTGCCACGCGAGCTGGTCTTCAGCCCGAGCGACGAGTGATACGCCGTGGATCAGCAACTGAATGACGACGATCAGGATCTGGGGTGGTCCTGGTTTTCCGCCACAGCGTCGACCTCACAACATGACGAAGACTTGGCCCAAGCCGTCGCCGCATGCTTTGTCGGAAGCAATGGCGAGCTGGTCATCCAGCATCTTCGCCAGACTATTCTCGAGCGACGAGTTGCGCCCACTGCCTCCGATGCTGAGCTACGCCATGTCGAAGGCCAACGCTCAGCCATTGCCTATCTCCTTCGACTTGCCCGCCCTCGAGGTTGACCATGCAAAACGACGAAATCGAAGCACTGACCGCATCCAACGGGCTTGGTGAGCCCGCTGGTTCGGCTCCATGCGACGCCCCTGAGATCGGCGCAACGCACGACCTGGAAGAGACAAGCGCGGGTGAGCCAGAACAACCTGCTGCCCCGGCGGAGTCGACGCCTCGCCCGGCCGACGTGCCGGAGAAATTCTGGGACAGTGAGGCGGGCACGATCCGAACGGAAGCGCTGTTGCGCTCATATCGCGAGTTGGAGAAGCGGCTCAGTCGCTCGGTGCCGCGCCCCGATGGCGAGGACGACGTCGAAGGGGTCAGCAGGCTATTGGGCCTTCTCGGCCGGCCCGAGACAGCGGAAGCGTACGAGATCACGGCGCCACACCCGTTGGTGGCCCCCGATCCCAATCTCAATGAGATGCTGCATTCGGCAGGCTTCACGCAACGCCAGGCGCAAATGGTCTATGATCTCGCAGCCGAGCGTCTGCTGCCGGTGATCGATGAGGCAGCTGCAGAGCTGGAAGCGACCCGGCAGCTGGATCGCCTGCAACAGCACTTTGGCGGTCCCGAGGGTTGGCGGACGACATCCGCACAGATCCGAGCATATGCCGAGGCAAACTTGCCTGAGGAGCTGCAAACAGCGCTGGCAAGCAGTTACGAAGGCATTCTCGCACTCCATCAAATGATGCGTAAGGCTGAACCCGACATTGTGGGCCAAGCTGGCTCTGGTCAGGCAGGTGTCACGGAGGACAGCCTTCGCGAGCTCATTCGTGATCCGCGCTATTGGCGCGATCGCGATCCCGAGATCGTCCAGCGGGTCACAGCGGGCTACCGCAACCTCTATCCGAGTTGACCCGGTGACGAGCGATTAACGGCAGAGAACCGACCCCGGCCTGCCCAGTCGCCACTCCATCGCCCGAGCCAACGGCCCGCCAGGACAACCGGCGGCTCCCCCCTAATCGCGACTAGCAACTCCAAGGTGCGCGATGTCTATCACCATTGATCAAGCGTTTTCCAAGCAGTTCGAACGGGAAGTCCACGAGGCCTATCAGCGGCAGGGCTCCAAGCTTCGGGCGACCGTTCGCGTCAAGAACGGCGTGCGGGGTAGCTCGACGACGTTTCAGAAGGTCGGCAAGGGCGCGGCCTCGACCAAGGCCCGGCATGGCATCGTCCCGGTCATGAACGTCGACTTCAGCGCTATCGAGGCCACGCTGGTCGACTACTACGCCGGCGAATGGGTCGATCAGCTCGACGAGCTGAAGACCAACCTCGACGAGCGCCAGGTGCTGGCAAACGCCGGCGCTTTCGCTCTCGGCCGCAAGACTGACGAGCTGATTCTCGAGGCGCTCAAGACGGCCACTCAGGTGGCAGGCCAGGACAATAGCGGCCTTACCAAGGACAAGGTCCTGCAAGCCTTCGAGATGCTCGGCGAGGTCGATGTGCCCGACGACGGCCAGCGCTACGCCGTGATCGGTTGGAAGCAGTGGTCGGACCTGTTGAACGTCGCCGAGTTCGCCAATGCCGAGTTTGTCGGTGATGAGCAGCTGCCATGGCGAGGCACTCAAGCCAAGGTCTGGCTCGGCACTCTCTGGATGCCGCACTCTGGCCTCCCGATGGAAGGCAGTGTCCGACACTGCTTTTGGTACCACAAGAGCGCGATCGGTCATGCCATCGGCCAGGACGTGAAGTCCGACATCACTTGGCACGGTGACCGCGCCGCGCATTTCATCTCCAACTCGATGTCGCAGGGTGCGGCGCTGATCGACGAAGACGGCGTCGTCGCGATGCCCTGCAAGGAGGGCTGAACATGGCTTATTCGTCGAGTGGCCTCAGTGCCATCTCTTATGCCAACGGCTTCACCCTTTGGCATTATCGCACCGACGATATCGTCGCCGAGGTCGACAACGCCGGCTACTTCAATATGGCGAGCAAGATGCTGCGTCCCGGCGACTTCATGCTGGTCAACAGCGGCGTCAACGACTCTCCGATGCACGGAATCGTCGTCGTTCTGACCAATGAGAATGGCGTCGTGGATGTGAGCAACATCACGCAGTTCGGTGCCATCAACGCCGACTAGCTGATCGACCAAGGGCGCCGCCAGCCGGCAGCGCCAGGCAGACCGGTGATCCATCACCGGTCTGCCGCGATCGGCAAACTGTTGCGCGCACAAAATATTTCTCTTGCGCGTTACCTCCCGGACGTCAGCCACAAGCGAACCGCATCATGACTCTGACCGATGTCGAGATCTGCTCCGTCGCGCTCGTCAAGATTGGCGCCAACGCGATTTCTTCCTTCGACGACGAGACCGTCGAGGCAGATGTCGGGCGCCACCTCTACGAAATCACGCTTCGCGCGCTTATCACCGCGCATCCGTGGCATTTCTCGCTCTTCGAGACAGTGCTCCAGGAAGTCGACGAGCCGTCGCAGGCTGGCTATTCGCGCGTCTTCGCTCTTCCAGCGGACGTCTTGCGCGTGATTTCTGCTGGTGCAAGCAGCCGAGGCCGCGGGCTGGATTTTCGCGTTGCCGGCGATCGCCTCTACGCCAATAGCACCGACGTCGTCCTCAACCACCAGCGACGCCCGGCAACGGCGACCTTTCCAGCGTTCTTTGTGCAGGTGTTGGTCGCCAAGCTCGCTGCGGAGCTCTGTTTGCCTCTCACAGAAGGGACGAGCCGCGCCGAGGCGTTGCAGCGACTCGCATCAGCTGAGCTGAAGATCGCGAGGTTGATCGACAGCCAGCAGGACACGCCGCGTGCTGTCGAGGACTTCACGCTCATCGCGGCGCGCAGCTGATGAGCAAGGTCACAGTAACGAAAACCAGCTTCACGTCAGGGGAAATCGATCCCGCGCTCTACGGACGCGTCGACCTTCGCGCCTATGACGAGGGCGCAGCCACGCTGCGGAATGTGCTGGTTCAGCGCACAGGCGGTGTGGCTCGACGACCCGGCACGAGGCATCTGGCGACGGTACCGGACGGCGGACGGCTCTACCCTTATGAGCATGGCGAGATCCGAGATCTCTTGGTCTTTGGTGATTACGTCGTTCACATCGTAACTAACGATTTGTTGAGGCAGACCCTCCAGGGGCTGCCCTGGCCGATCGGTGAGGTTGGCAACATAGACTGCACGCTAGTCGACGAAGCGGTCTTGGTTTGTCATCCAGGTTGGGAGCCACGCCTGTTGCGCCGTGACGATGCGGGCCAGTGGTCTATCCAAAACATCTCGTTCTCAGCCTTCAATGCCGACGATAGCGATATGCGCGTGGCAATGCCTTTTGCCAGGTTTGCTCGTTCGGACGTGGCACTTCAGGCGGTGCCGGAGCCCGACGAACCAGACCCCACAACGGCAGGACAACGTGATGTCACGGTGCAACTGCGCAGCAGCGCTCCCGTTTTCGATTCGGATGGCCATAAGGGCACGATCATCCGATTGAAGGGTCGCCAGCTGTTCGTTGATTATGTTGATCCTGAGCAGAACGGCATGCTCGCCTTTGCTCGAACTCTTGAGCCACTCGTCGACACTGCCGCCACTTATGACTGGGACGAGCAGGCGCACTCCGCGCTGCATGGCTGGCCGGCTACGGCGGCCATGCATCAGAACCGATTGGCGCTCGGCGGCTGTCGCGAGCGTGGCGACTTAATTTGGTTCTCGCGCTCCGGTCGGCCGTTCAATTTCGACCTTGCCGACGGGGTCGACGACGCTGCCATCGCCTTTCGCATCACCGCCGAGCGCCGCCACGAGATACGCCAACTGTTCTCCGGCAAGGTCCTCCAGGTCTTCACCACGGCCGGCGAGTGGACGATCGGTGGTTTCCCGCTGACGCCCAGCACGGCCAGAGTGGAGCTTCAGACCAGGGTCGGCTCGCCCGATGATCGACAGCTGGCTCCCGTGGACGTCGACGGTGCCACGATTTTCGTCGGTAGGACCGGACGCGACCTTCGCGAGTTTCTCTTCACCGACACCGAGCAGGCGTACCAAGCAGCAGACATCGCCGTTCTCTCGCGGCATCTGATGCGTGATCCGATCGACATGACATTCGATCAGGCACTCCGCGTCTTCTGGATCGCTCGCGCCGATGGGCGCGCATGTGCGGTCACGATCGACAGAAACAGCAACGTCGTCGCTTGGGCACTGCAAGAGACCGGTGGCGCCATTCGCGCGCTGACAATGCATGACGACGCCTTGGTGATGCTCGTCGAGAGGGCTTCCGGCTTGCAAGTCGAGCAGCTCGACGATGCGAGCATGCTCGACGGCCTTCGCACTTTCTCATCGCCAGCCCCAACGCAGCTCTGGGACGCTATCGAGGGCGTGAGCGACGGTCGATATCATGTCTTCGCTGATGGTGTGTCGCTTGGTGAGCGCGACATCATCAACGGCTCCTTGGAGCTGTCCGAACCGGCGAGCGTCCTGGTTTTGGGACATGGATTCGAGAACGCTGTCGAAGGACTGCCGATCACTGCCGGCGGTACTCGTGGCAGCGCATCGAATGCACTCTATCGGCCGGTCCGTATCGGGCTCCGACTGGGACCTTCACATGGCCTGATGCTCGACACCGGCTCCGGCATGCGGCCGGTGACGGTCGGGCGAATGGCCGGTGTGAATGACATTTTCGACTTGAGTGTCAGGGCGCAGGGCTGGCGACGTGGCACTGCCGCATTGCCTTGGCGGCTGGCGCAAGCCAGGCCGGACCCGTTTCAGCTCCTTTCCGTAACTGTTGAAGCAAAGGTGAACGAGTAATGGGCGGATTCAGCAGCCTTGCGAACCTGGGTTTGAATGTGGCGCTCAGCCAGCAAGCGGCGCAAAAGCAGAACAAGGACCTGCAAAAGGACCGCGATCGGCAGATCGCGGCAATCATGCGCGATGACCGAGAAGCCGAACGCCAGCAAGCAAGTGCGCTACGCCGCCGCCAAGCCAGCGAACGCGCAAGGGCCGGCGCCACCGGCACTGCCACAACTGGCGGCTCAATCGATGCCATTCTTCGCGGTCTGGAGAAGGAAGCAGAGCTCGATAGCGCGGCTCGGCGAGAGACAGCCGCAGCGCGTGTGCAACAGATCCGGGCCACCTTCGGCACGCGGCAACGAAACAATCTCTTGAATACAACGAATCGTTTGCTGGGCACGAGCAACTCGACGCTTCGTCGCAACTTGCTCGGCTGACGATGTCGCTAACGACAAGCGGATCACGCATCGCCAGTTGCTTGAGGCATCTCCGTTGAGCGACGTGCCCAAGCACGGCGAGATCGGCTTTCTCACATTTCCACAATTCGTCATCGTTTGGAACAAGCTGCACGGGCTTGCTACGCCGGCTCTTCACGTGACGGTCTGCCGGTGGCTTTATGAGCGCTGGCTTGCCGGCGACCGCCGACTCCTTCTCATGGTGTTTCGCGACGCCGGCAAGTCTACGCTGGTCGCATTGTTCGCTGCCTGGCTGCTCACAGGCAATCCTAACCTCCGAATACTCATTATTGCGGCCGAGCAAATGTTGGCCAACAAAATGAGCAGAAATATCCGAAGGGTCATTGAGCAGCACCCGGCGGCAGTGCATTTGTTGCCTCGACGTTCCAAGAACTGGGCAGCAGACCAGTTCACGGTCGTGCGAACTCGGAATCATCGCGATCCGTCTGTTTTGGCGAGAGGGCTGACCGGAAACCTGACCGGCACCCGTGCCAACATCATCATCTGTGATGATGTCGAGGTGCCCAACACCTGCAGCACGGCGGCCAATCGAGAGCAGCTTCGGCAGCGACTCGCCGAGATCGATTTCGTCCTGGTCCCGACTGGTGTGCAGCTCTTTGTGGGGACGCCGCATACCTATTACTCGATCTATGCCGACCGGGCCCGCACAGAGACCGGCGAGGACAAGCCTTTCCTCCATTCATTCGAGCGGTTGTGCCTGCCGCTTGTTCAGCCAGACGGCTCGAGTGCTTGGCCCGAGCGGTTTCCGGCAGCAGCAATCGATGACCTGAAGCGAAGCGCTGGACCCCAGCGATTTCGCAGCCAGATGATGTTGCAGCCAAGCCCGCCGGGTGCCGTGAAGCTCGACCCCGACCGACTGGTCCCTTACTCTGACGAGCTCCAGCCGCGTTGGGCTCAGGGACGTCTCGTGCTCAGCATCGGGCGAGAGACCATGATGTCCAGCTTGTGCTGGTGGGATCCTGCCTACGGTCGGCCGGGACGTGGCGATCGTAGTGCTATTGCTGTTGTCCTAGTGGACCGCGCCGGCCACTATTGGTTGCATGGTCTCGACTATCTGACCTTCGATGCCGATTGCCTCGAGCAGGTGGACGAAGCGACTCAGCTCATTCGACATGCTATCGATTTCGCGAAGTCCCATCATCAGACCAGGCTTTCGATCGAGACCAATGGCATAGGCCGGTTCTTGCCCGCACTAGTGCGGCGTGAACTCCGCGGCTCGGATTATCCACTAGCCCTGATCGAACGCCATTCCACGCGGGGAAAGACCGATCGGATTTTGAGTGCCCTTGATCCGATTCTTGCAGCCGGGCACCTGCACGTGCACCAGTCGGTCATGAACAGCGGCTTCCTCGAGGAGATGCGTGAATGGTCGCCCAATCGGTCGACTTTCGACGACGGGCTCGATGCAGTGAGCAATGCCATCCTCGAGCAGCCCGTCCGTGCCGGTATCGTATCGCGTGCGCTTAGCAGCCCAGGTCAGCTCCGCGACAGCAATTTTGTTGCTAACTCGAACTTTGAGATCTAGCAGAACAAATTGCATTTGGGATTCTTAGTGAGTCGGCAGTTGTATCGCCAGTCTAGCTCAGCGCTTTGCTCAGCGAAAAAACGCCGATGCTGGCCGAAAGATGAGCCTATACGCCACCATGGCCGTGTTCTCTCTAGGGCTTGCCATGGCCGGCTGGGCAGCGTGGCAAGAGCGTCGCCAGCGAGGGCTCGGTGAGTTGCCGCTCCTGCCGCCAATCCCCATCCTGATCTTGGGCGTGATCATCATGATGGTGGCCGCCGCGCATCTTGTCTCACTTTGGACCGGCGTGCCGCTCAAGAGTCGCTTTGCGCGCTGAGTTGCAGGAGTTGATCACACAGAGCGAGGATGGCCCTCGAGGCATTCAGCCTGTCGATGAGCGCCTCAGGGATGGCTGAGAAGCCGACCGCAGCTCCCAGCATTGCGCCGACGCACGCCGCCCGACTTGCATTGTCGCCACCAGCTCGCACGGTTTCGAGGACCGCGTTGCTAAAATCGCCCGAATGCTTCAGGCAAGCATGAAGGATGCTTGGAAACGTGCATGGCAGGTAGCATGAGCGGCCGACCAGCCCCGTCGCGTCGACGACAGATTTCTCGCGCATGGCGATGGCATCGCTCCGGCGCAGGCGGACGAGGTCAGCGCCAGCACCCGTCTGCTCTCGGCAGGCGATGTCGATCGCGGCCGCCATGGCCGTGCCGCTTAGCAGACCCGAAAGAATGCGCGCGAACACTTGGTTGTGCGCGACGGCCTCGGCGTTCGCCTGGGTAACTCGGACAACTGCCTCGACGACCGCGTCAAGGTCCGAACGACCTGCGTACAGCACCGCGACAGGCGCCATGCGGCACATGCTCACTGTCTGAAAATCGTCAGCACCCGATTGAAAAGCGAAGGCCGGATCACCGAGATGCGGCTTGGCATTCTCAATCGTCAGGCGGGTCGGCTTGTCTCGATAGCCGGCGTAGCCAGCGTCGAAAGCCCTGACGAACCGGCGTCCAAACCCACGCGCATCGAACCCCCGATCAGCGACCAGGCTCTCCAGCAGCAGCATTGCCGCGTCGCCATAATGAGTTGGGTCGCCCGGGTTCCGGCCTGCATGATAGTGCCCGGGCGCCGGTCTCTCGAAGCCCCGAATACCGCCTGGATAGAGCCGCTCACGCTCCAGGAGATTGTAATGCCAGTGACTTCCGAGAGCCATCGCGTCGCCAATGAACTGTCCGACAATGGCGCCTTTGGCCCGATCGACGAAGTCCGGCATGCTGCGGTTTCCTTTCACGGTCGGCGGCTTGGCACGCCGCGATCAACGCCCTAGGTACTGCTCGACGAATGGCAATCCAGGGGAAGCGGACAGATGCGCTACTTGCACACCATGGTTCGGGTGACCGACATCGAAAAATCGCTGGACTTCTACTGCGGCAAGCTCGGCATGCACGAGGTACGCCGCACCGAGTCGGAGAAGGGACGCTTCACGCTCGTCTTCCTGGCCGCTGACCAAGACGAGGCCGCCGGCAGGGAGGTCAAGGCGCCGCTCGTCGAGCTGACCTACAATTGGGATCCCGAGGAGTACCAAGGCGGCCGAAACTTCGGGCATCTCGCATACGAGGTCGATGATATCTATGCGACCTGCCAGTCACTGATGGACGGCGGGATCACGATCAATCGGCCGCCTCGTGATGGTCGGATGGCCTTTGTTCGCTCGCCGGACGGCATCTCGATCGAGTTGCTGCAGTCGGGCGAGGCGTTGCCCGAGGCCGAGCCGTGGGCTTCGATGCCCAACACCGGGAACTGGTAGGCTCCAGCAGGCACCGGTGCCTGCGTTCGCAACGAAAGCACCGGCGTGGTCCGCTTCTGCCGTCGGTTGCACGCCGCCGTCGCGTAGCGGACCGGTCAGTGACAGCTGAGACCATTGCCGTCGGCCCAGAAACCCGCCAAGATGGTGGTATGACGTGTACGAAGAATGCGCGAAGCCGGCTGGAGCTGCGGGTTCACCAGCGCGACGGCTAAGGTGCTGATCAGATCAGGAGGAGGACAGGATGGCTGCCGTCGACGTTCGCAATGTCGAGAAGTTCTTTGGCTCTGTGCAGGTGTTGCACGGGGTGTCGGTTGACATCGAGGACGGCGAGTTCGTCGTGCTGGTGGGACCTTCCGGCTGCGGCAAGTCGACGTTGCTTCGCATGATCGCCGGGTTGGAGGAGATCAACTCGGGCGAGATCGCGATCGGCGGGCGGGTGGTCAACACCGTGCCACCGAAGGACCGCGACATCGCCATGGTCTTCCAGAACTACGCCCTCTACCCGCACATGACCGTTCAGCAGAACATGGCCTTCTCGCTGAAGCTCGCGAAGGCACCTAAGAACGTCATCGAGGATCGGGTCAACAGGGCCGCCGACATTCTGGGCTTGCGCGAGTACCTCGCGCGCTACCCGCGGCAGCTCTCGGGCGGTCAGCGGCAGCGTGTGGCGATGGGCCGGGCGATCGTTCGCGATCCGCAGGTGTTCCTCTTCGACGAGCCCTTGTCCAATCTCGACGCCAAGCTCCGCGTGCAGATGCGGACCGAGATCAAGGAACTTCACCAGCGCTTGAAGACGACATCGATCTACGTCACCCACGATCAGATCGAGGCCTTGACCATGGCCGATCGGATCGTCGTGATGCAGGGTGGCTACGTGGAGCAGATAGGGGCACCCCTGGACCTCTACGATCATCCGGCCAACCTGTTCGTTGCCGGCTTTATCGGCTCACCCTCGATGAACTTCATCAATGCGCGGATCGATCGGCAGAATGGCGCCGTCGTCGCCGTCACGAGTGACGGCAGCCGGCTGCCGCTGCCTACCGACGTCGGCGGAACCGACGGTCAAGAGGTGGTCTACGGCATTCGACCCGAGCACCTGACACTCGTCAGCGATGACCAGGGCCTCGGTGGCGCGGAGGCCGAGGTCGTCGTCGTCGAGCCGACCGGCGCCGAGATCCTTGTCGTAACCCGGTTTGCAGGCGGCGAGGCTAACGCCGTCTTCCGCGAGCGGCACCCGCTGCGGCCGGGCGATCGCATCAATCTCGTCCCCAATCTCGAAGCCGTCCACATCTTCGACAAGGCCAGCGGCCAGCGCATCGCTCACTGAGTGCGCTGCTCAGCCCGGTGACTGGTGTGTCTTCCTAGAAACCAGCCACCGGGCGAGAGAGAATCCTGACCAAACGGCACAGAGCCATACGGCAACCGAGCCAATGACGTAGACGCTCGCCAGAGCGGGTTGATCTGCCTGGATGAAGGTGAGCGCTTCCAGGCTGAAGATCGAGAACGTCGTCAGCCCGCCGCAAAAGCCGACCATGACGAACTGCCGGACGGCTGGCTTGGCCATGACGTGCCCCTCGGTCGTTGCCAACGCGGCGGCGACGCCGATGATGAACGAGCCCGAGCCGTTGGCGATGAGCGTTGCCAAGGGGAAGCCGCCGGCCGCATGGTCCTCGATGAGCACGGCAAGCAACCAGCGGGCAATGGCGCCAATGCCAGCGCCCGAGGCAGCGGCCATGACGAGGCGCGCTCGTTCGCTCATCCAACCATCAGTCGGTAGCCGACGCTCGCCGCAAGCAAGCAGAGCAGCACCGAGCCTGCGATATTGGCCAGGGCTCGTGCGATCAGCCCTTGCTCGAGCAGGAAAAGCGTCTGCAGGCTGAACGTCGAGACGGTCGTGTAGCTGCCGAGAACGCCAGTCATCAAGAAGAGCCCAAGGCTGGATGCGCCGATCGTGGAGCCTGCCAACAAGCCAATGGCGAAAGCACCAGACAGGTTGACCGCAAGCGTTCCCCAAGGGAACCGGTCACCAGCAACCAGTGCGACCAAGCTCGATATGCCTACTCGAGCCAAGCCACCCAGGAGGCCGCCGACACCAACCAATGTCGCGTCAACCAAGAGCATTCGCGTCAGCCACCCTCAAGTGCATCGCTCCAACAGGCGATACACGGTATTTGGATCGGCAACACTCATGGTTTGGTGTCGAGCTCGAGCGGCGGCACCGACTGCGACGGCGCCATTGCAGCGGCTGCTAAACCTCTTCGGGAACGATTCCATGATCATCGGCATCGGCAGCGATCTCATCGATATCAGACGCATCGAGAAAACCTTGGAGCGGTTTGGCGATCGGTTCACCCAACGTTGCTTCACGGAGGCCGAGCGCGCCAAGGCCGAGCGACGTCTCCGCCGCGCCGACACCTATGCCAAGCGTTATGCCGCGAAGGAGGCTTGCGCCAAAGCCTTGGGCACGGGATTGAGCCGCGGCGTCTTCTGGCGAGAGATCGGCGTCGTCAATCTCCCGACCGGCCAGCCAGTCCTGGAGCTCAGCGGGGGGGCCGCCGCGCGGTTGGTGGCCATGACCCCGGACGGCATGGTCGCCAAGCTGGAGTTGACGCTGACGGACGAGCCACCGCTGGCCCACGCCATGGTCATCATCAGTGCCGCACCAGCGGCGACGGCGGCGCTTTACCAGCGGGGCACCCTCAGTTAGGTTGCGCTCCGGATTTGCCGATCCCGGCGCCTTCCCGGCGGCTGCGGCACACCGAAAAATCGATCAGCGCCGCGAGCAGAGCAATAGCCAAGCGTGTGTCATCCAGTTCATCCCGTCACTCGGGCGAGCACGTCGTCATGACAGCGCGCAAGACAGGTGGCGTCAAAGAAACCTTGCGGACGCTTGTCTACGCGATCGCGATCGCACTCTTCGTGCGAACCTTCGCCTATGAGCCCTTCAACATACCTTCGGGCTCGATGAAGCCGACGCTGCTCGTTGGCGATTACCTGTTCGTGTCGAAATTCGCCTACGGCTACAGCAAATACTCGCTGCCGCTGAGCTTGCCACTTTTTTCCGGACGCTTGTTCGGTGCCTTGCCGGAGCGTGGCGACGTCGCGGTGTTCAAGCTGCCGTCCGACAACAAGACCGACTATATCAAGCGCATCGTCGGCCTGCCCGGCGACCGGCTACAGGTCAAGAACGGCATCTTGCACATCAATGGCGAGGCCGCGGAGGTCGAGGCGATCGGCCGGTTCGTCGACAACATGGACGGTCGCCAGATCGCCGTGCCGCTCTACCTCGAGACTTTGCCGGGCTCCGACCGCTCCCACGAGATTCTCGATCTGACCGAGCGCGGGCGTCTCGACAACACCGGTGTGTTCGAGGTGCCGCCCGATCATGTGTTCGCCATGGGCGACAACCGCGACAACTCGCTCGACAGCCGCACTGATGCGGTGGGCTTCATTCCCGTCGAGAACCTGATCGGACGGGCCGAGATCTTGATGTTCTCCGTCGATGGCTCCGCTCGCATCTGGGAGCCCTGGAAATGGCCGTGGGCGATCCGGTATGATCGAATCTTCAAGCTCATTGTCTGACCAGCACTGGTGATGGCACCTCGTCGCACGAGCGGTCGCCCGGGCGACCTCGAAGATATCCAGCCCGTCATCGGCTATCGCTTCGCCGACCCGAGCCTCCTGGCCGAGGCGCTCACGCATGCCAGCAAGCTGGCTGGGGGACGACGGCCGAGCCACACCCCGAAACATGGCCCGAGCCATACAAGGACGCCTGCGCGAAGCAATGAGCGGTTGGAGTTCCTCGGCGATCGTGTGCTGGGCCTCGCTGTCGCGCATCTCTTGATCGAGACGTATCCGGATGAAGCGGAGGGCGGCCTCACGCATCGCCATTCCATGCTCGTCCGCCGCCAGACGCTGGCCGACGTCGCGAGCGAAATCCGGCTGGACCGTTGGCTCGATGTTGCGCATGGCGGCCATGGCAGCGGCGGCATGGCCAACCCGACCATTCTGGCCGACGCCTGCGAAGCGTTGATCGGCGCGGTCTTCCTCGACGGCGGCTACGAGCCGGCCACGGCACTGGTGCGCCGCTATTGGCAAACACGGGTCAGGGAGATGACCGAATCACCGCGCGACGCCAAGACCATGCTACAGGTCTGGGCACTGGCGCGCGGCCGCGCATTGCCGAGCTATCGAGTGCTCGACAGCGAAGGGCCGGCGCACGCGCCGGTCTTCACTGTCGAGGCATCGATCGAAGGCCTGGGCAGTGCCACCGCCGAGGCGGGCGCCAAACGCGCTGCCGAGCAGGCAGCGGCCGGCGTGCTGCTCGCCCAGCTCGAAAGCAGCGCGGATGATTGAGGAAGCGGGTCTCGAGAGCCAAGAACCAGGGGACGGGCCAACGCGCGCCGGATTCGTCGCCATTCTGGGCGCTCCCAATGTCGGCAAGTCGACGCTCCTGAACCAGCTGGTCGGCACCAAGGTGTCGATCGTCTCGCCCAAGGTGCAGACGACCCGGCGCCGGATCATCGGCATCTCGATGCAGGAATCGACGCAAATCCTGTTCGTCGACACGCCCGGGATCTTTGCCCCGCGAAAGCGGTTGGAGCGCGCAATGGTCCAGGCTGCGTGGGCGGCTGCGGCCGATGCCGACCTCTGCCTGTTCCTGGTCGACGCCAAACGTGGCCTCGATGCTGCCGGCAAGGCGGTGCTCGAGGGCCTAGCCGATATCAAGGTTTCGCCGATCCTGGTGATCAACAAGATCGACCTCGTGCCGCCCGCCAATCTTTTGCCGTTGATCGAGCAGCTGCAGAAGAGCGGGTCGTTCAGGGCGACATTCCTGGTCTCCGCCCAGACCGGCAATGGCTGCCCGGAGCTCTTGAGCACCGTTGCGGGCAGCTTGCCTGAAGGACCGTGGCTGTTCCCCGAGGATCAGCTCTCGGATCTGTCGAACCGGGCGATAGCCGCCGAGATCACGCGCGAGAAGCTGTTCTTGCAGCTGCATCAAGAGCTGCCCTACAGCGCGACGGTCGAGACCGAGGCTTGGGCCGAATCCGAGAACGGCCGCGAGATCAGGATCGATCAGGTGATCTATGTCCAACGCCCGAGCCAGAAGGGCATCGTGCTCGGCAAGGGTGGCCGGCAGATCAAGGCGATCGGTGAGGCGGCCCGGCTGGAGCTCGAGGTCATCCTCGAAGCCCGCGTGCATCTCTTCTTGTTCGTGAAGGTGCGCGAGCGCTGGCAGGACGACGCCGAGCGCTATGGCGAGATGGGGCTCGATTTTCCGAGCTGAGCGCTGGCCGGAGGGGATTCGAGGACCACGACCGCGCGTGCGGGAAGTCTGTCGAGGCGCGCTTCGCCGCTGGTATCCAGCCGGATCGACCAATCGCCAGGCGGCAATTGCAGGTCGAGGCCTTCGCGCCCGGCATTGAGCGCGATGACGAGGCGCGAATCGATGGCCGGCTGCCCGTCTCGATTGGTCTCCGAAGTGGCATCGCCGGCGATCGCCAGGAGGATGGCTCGGTTGCTGTGATCCTGCCAGTAGCTTGGATCGGCGGTCCGGCCATCGGGCAGCAGCCATTGGACATCGGGCGTGCCGTCCTCGGCCGTGACGTTGCCGTGCAGGAACTGCTCGCGGCGCAACGCTGGATGGGCACGCCGGAGCGCGGCAAGCTCGGCAACGAAGGCTGCAAGGTCGGTGTCGGCGGCGCGCCAGTCGAGCCAGGACAGCTCGTTGTCCTGGCAGTAGGCGTTGTTGTTGCCCATTTGGCTGCGGCCGAGCTCGTCGCCCATGGCGAGCATGACCGTGCCCTGACTGAGGAACAGCGTCGCCAGAAGATTGCGAACATCGCGGGCGCGAGCGGCGGTTACGGCTGGCTCGGCGCTCGGGCCCTCGGCGCCGTTGTTCCAGGAGAGGTTGTGGCCGTGTCCGTCGCGGTTGCCTTCGAGATTGGCGTCGTTGTGGCGCTCGTTGTGGGCCACGAGATCGGCCATGGTGAAGCCGTCATGGGCGGTTATGAAGTTGATGCTCGACCATGGCCGCCGGCCTTGATGGGCGAACAGATCGGCAGAGCCCAGCAACCGCGCGCCAAGATCCGGCAGCATCCCCTCGTCGCCGCGCCAAAAGCCTCTGACGGTATCGCGGTAGCGGTCGTTCCACTCCGACCAGCCCGGGCCGAAGCCACCCATTTTATAGCCGTCGGGCCCGATATCCCAGGGCTCGGCGATCATTCGGACGGTGGACAAGACCGGGTCCTGCTTCAGGCAATCGAAGAACCCGGCACCCTTGTCGAAGCCGGCAGGATCGCGGCCCAAGGTGGCCGCCAGATCGAAGCGGAAGCCGTCGACACCGATCACCTCGACCCAGTAGCGGAGCGACTCCATGATCAGCTGGAGGACCTGGGGGTGGCTCGCATCGATGGTATTGCCGCAGCCGGTGAGATTGGCGTAGCCGTCGGCGGCATGGGCATCGAGGTGGTAGTAGCTGGCATTGTCGAGGCCACGATAGGCGAGGCACGGCCCCTCGCCGTCACCTTCGCCCGTATGGTTGTAGACGACGTCCAAAATGACCTCGATGCCGGCGGCATGCAGCGCTCGGATGGCACCGCGCAGCTCCTCCAGCGGCGCGTCGCTCATCGCGTAGCGTGGCTCCACGACGAACCAGTTGATCGGGTTGTAGCCCCAATAGTTGACGAGCCCTTTGGCGAGCAGATGCGGCTCGTCGACGAAAGCCTGGATCGGCAGCAATTCGAGCGCGGTGACGCCGAGCCGGTTCAGATGCTCAATGATCAGGGGGTCGCCGAGCGCCGCATAACTGCCTCGTCGTCCGGCGGCGATGCCGGGGTGCAGCTGGGTCAGACCCTTGGCGTGGGCCTCGTAGATCAGCGTCTCGGCGTGTCCGGTGTACAGGCTCGACCGACGCTCCGCGGCCGACGGATCGGGTGATGTCACAACCGACTTGGCGACGAATGGTGCCGTCTCGACACCAAAGCTGCAGGCCGCGCCCCCGGGTCGAAGGGCTTCTGGGGCAAAGCCACCAGCGAGCCGACGGGTGTAAGGATCGATCAGCAGCTTCGCCGGATCGAAGCGATGCCCGATCTGTGGCGCGAACGGTCCGCGGGCACGGTAGCCATAGACCAGGCCGGGGCCTGCGTCGGGCAAGAAACCGTGCCAGACCTCGTCCGTCCATTCGGGCAAGGCGAGCCGCGCCAGCTCACGACCGCCCGACTCGTCGAACAGGCAGAGCTCGATGCGCTCGGCATGGGCGGAGAACACGGCAAAATTGACCCCGCCGGGCTCGACAGTGGCACCCAGCGGTTGCGGACGACCTGGCAGCAGGCGATCGACGTGTCGCGTCATTTCATGCACCTCAGCAGGACCGACGCCGGACACACCCCATGGCAGCCGCGCGCCGGAGCCGCTACCAAGACTGCGGCACGTTTGTGGGAGGATGAGCAATGGCCGGTCGATCCGAAAAGAGCCTCAATGCCGCCATCGAAGCGCAACTGCAGCTGGTCTACGGCGACGAGCGTGCCTCGGCTCTGCTGCCGCAAATCGCGCGCCTGGTCGACCGCTGGCGGCCCGGCATCCAGGCACGTCGCCCCTGGCTCGATCAACGTGATGCCATGCTCATCACGTATGCCGACACACTGCAAGAGCCGGATGTGGCGCCGCTCGCCAGCCTGGCGCGATTTCTCGCCGCGCGAGGCGGCGATCTGCTCTCTGCCGTCCACCTGCTGCCGTTCTTCCCCTGGACCTCGGATGACGGCTTCTCGGTGAGCGACTACCGCGCCGTCGATCCGGCGGTCGGCGAGTGGCGCGACGTCGAGGCGCTGGCCGGCGACTTCGAGCTGATGTTCGATGCGGTGATCAACCACGCCTCGTCGAAGAGCGCCTGGTTCCAGGATTTCAAGGAAGGGCGTGAGCCCGATGCCGGCTACTTCATTCGCTGTGATCCGTCCGCCGACTACTCGGCGGTCGTTCGACCGCGGGCCTTGCCACTGCTGACCGAGGTGGCGACGGTCGATGGCCCAGCCCATGTCTGGACGACGTTCAGCGACGATCAGGTCGATCTCAACTACGCCAATCCCGATCTGCTGCTCGAGATCCTCGATATCCTGCTCGACTATTGCGCCAAGGGTGCCCGCTTCATCCGGCTCGACGCCATCGGCTTCATGTGGAAACGGCTCGGCACCGGCTGCATGCATCTGCCGGAGACGCATGCGCTGGTCCAGGTGATGCGGGCGGTGGTCGAGAGCGCGGCACCGGGCACGCTGATCATCACCGAGACCAACGTGCCGCATGCCGAGAACATCAGCTATTTCGGCGATGGCGCGCCCGAGGCGCATCTCGTCTACCAGTTCCCGCTGCCACCGCTGGTCCAGCAGGCGTTTCAGACCGGCGATGCGTCGGCGCTGAGCGGTTGGGCTGGAAACCTGGCGCCGCCTCCGGCCGGGACGACCTTCTTCAATTTCCTGGCGAGCCACGACGGCATCGGCATGCGACCGCTGGAGGGCCTGCTCCCGCCGGCAGCGGTGGACGCCATGGCGGCGACCATCGTCGAGCGCGGCGGCGCCGTCTCCGTGCGCTCGCTGCCGGATGGCTCCACCCGGCCTTACGAGCTGAACATCAGCTATATCGACGGCCTCGTGCCGGCCGATGCCGATGACGCGACCCGCGCTGCCGCCATGGTCGCGGCGCACGGCATTCTCCTGGCGATGGCCGGGCTGCCCGGCATCTACATCCACTCATTGCTCGGCTCGCGCTCCGATCATGCCGGCATGGCGGCCACCGGGCGCAACCGCTCGATCAATCGCGAGAAGCTCGACGCCAGGGCGATCGGCAGCGCCCTGGACGATCCTGCCACACTCCGCCGCCGGGTGTTCGACGGCATCGCCGGGCTTCTGCGGGCGCGGGCCAGCGAGCCCGCCTTGCATCCGGACGCGGCGCAGCGCGTGGTCGATGTCGATCCGTCGCTCTTCGTCATCGAGCGATGCGGCGCCGACGGCCGGCGGCTGGTGGCAGCGATCAATGTTACCGACGCCGCGCAACGCCTGACGCTGGCGGTAGCCGACGGCTGGCAGGACATCCTCGCCGGCGAGGTGGTGACAGGGCCCGACATCGAGATGCCGCGCTTCGCCGTCCGCTGGCTCATCGACCGCTCGACGGCGACATGACGCCGGTCGACATGGATGCGGCTCTGGCCAGGCTCTGCCAGCGCCACGCGAAGCTGCTCGAAGCGGCGGG
Source organism: uncultured Alphaproteobacteria bacterium (assembly GCA_942491185.1). GTDB lineage: Bacteria > Pseudomonadota > Alphaproteobacteria > Geminicoccales > Geminicoccaceae > SLRI01. The sequence goes on from CALOAB010000021.1 coordinate 560,676, forward strand.
CGAGCGGCGGGCGCCCATCGAGGCCAGGATCGCCGCCGCCTTGCCGCAGCTGGTCGAGGCGCTGCTGCCGCTCTACGGGCATCGGTGGGACTTTGCCTGGCAGCTGGAGACCATCGTCGGCACCGCGATCGAGGCGGCGGTCGCACGACCCGCTCATCTGCTCGAGCGCGATGCCGTGCTGCCGCGAGACTGGATCGGCGGCCACGAGCAGATCGGCGCCATGGCCTATGTCGATCGGTTTGCCGGCAGCATTCTCGGGCTCTACGACCGGCTGCCGCATCTCGAGCGGCTGGGCGTCACCTATCTGCACCTGATGCCGCTCTTCCGGGTGCCGGACGGGCCGAGCGATGGCGGCTATGCGGTCTCGAGCTACCGCGAGGTGGCGCCGCGGCTCGGCACGATGCCCCAGCTCGCCGATCTGGCGCGCGAGCTGCACGGTCGCGACATGGCGCTGGTCGTGGACTTCGTCCTCAATCACACCGCCGACGATCACGCCTGGGCCAAGGCGGCCAAGGCCGGCGACCCCGAGAAGCAGGCCTTCTACTGGGTTTTCGACGATCGAGGCGCGGTCGAGCCCTTTGCCCGGCATTTGCGCGAGATCTTTCCCGAACGCGGCGGTGATGCGTTCATCTGGCGAGATGATCTCGATGGCGGGAAGTGGATCTGGAGCACGTTCTATCCGTTCCAGTGGGACCTGAACTACACCAACCCAGCCCTGCTCGACGCCATCCTCGGCGAGATGCTGTTCCTGGCCAATCAGGGCGTCGACGTGCTGCGCCTGGATGCCGTGCCCTTTCTCTGGAAGACGGCCGGCACGCCGTGCGAGAACCTGCCCGAGGCGCATCTGGTCGTGCGCGCGCTCAACGCGGCAGCGTCGATCGCGGCACCGTCGCTGGTCTTCAAGTCCGAGGCCATCGTGCACCCGGACGAGGTCGCCCGCTACGTGCGGCCCGACGAGTGCCGGCTCTCCTACAACCCGCTTCTGATGTGCTCGCTCTGGGACGCGCTCGCGACCCGCGACACCCGCCATCTCCGCCACGTGCTGCGCCTCCGGCATTCGACGCCGCCTGGCACGTGCTGGATCAACTATCTGCGCAGCCACGACGATATCGGCTGGGGAATGGCCAACGAGGACATGGTGGCGCTCGGCATCGATCCCGACGGCCATCGCCGCTTTCTCAATGATTTCTACACCGGTCGATTTCCCGGCAGCTTCGCCCGCGGCCTGCCGTTCCAGGAGAACCCGCGCACGGGCGATTGTCGGATCTCGGGCACCTGCGCCGCGCTGGCCGGCCTCGACGCCGCGCTCGAGGCGGGCGAGCCGATGCTGATCGAGCATGCCGTCCGGCGCATCATCCTGCTGCATGCGCTGGCCTACACCATCGGCGGCATCCCACTGCTCTATCTGGGCGACGAGATCGCCCAGCTCAACGATCGGAGCTTTGCGAGCCGGCCCGAGGAAGCCCCCGACAATCGCTGGGTGCATCGACCGTTCTTCTCCGACGAGCGACTCGCAAACGCGCTCGAGGATCGAGAATCGCCCGAGGGCCGGGTCCTCGCCGCACTGACTAGCCTTGGCCAGCTCCGTCGCCACGAGCCGGTGCTCGGCAACGGGCGGCTGGACCTGCTCGACCTCGACGAGCGCTATGTGCTGGCCTTCGAGCGCCACGCCGGCGATCAGCGAATCGTCGTCATCGCCAATTTGAGCGAGCACGAGCTGCAGATCGACACGCGGCCGCTCGGCTCTGGGCCATGGCACGACGTCTGGAACGACCGGCCATTCGGCGGCGATGGGCTCGTGGCGCTGCCTGCCTACGCGCTGATCGTCTTGAAGCCTGTCGATGCTGCGGCCTGAAGGCCTACCGCGCAGGCTGGCCCTGATTTCTCAGCCGATCCTGGCTCGAGCCGTCCAGGACCAGCGGCCGGGAGGCGGCCCGACCACCGGCTCGAGCGTCATTGTCGGCAGATCCTCGGGCTGCTGGATCAACGAGACGACGAGCGGCTGACGACGACCGCGGATGGCAACCGTTCGGGTCGGCAGATCGAGCCCGCTGACGCCGGCGCTCTCCAGCAGCTCGGCGGAGACCACCAGCGGCACGTCGTTCTCCTTGGCGATGCCTTCGAGGCGGCTCGTGACGTTGACGGCGTCGCCGATCGCGGTGAGCGACGTGCTTCGGCCATAGCCCATCTCGCCGACGATGGCCGTGCCCTGGTGCAGGGCCACGACCATTCGCAACGGCTCCGGCAGATCGCCCTCGAGCTCCGTGTTGAGCCGCTCGAGCGCTTGCTCCATGGCGATCGCCGCCTTGAGCGACCGCCTGGCGCCGGCCGACGCATCGCCGTCGAGACCGAAAAGCGCCATGATGCCGTCGCCGATGAACTTGTCGACATGGCCGCCCGCGGCCTCGATGGCGGCCCCCATCGCCTGGAAATAGCGATTGAGGACGTAGACGGTGTCGTAGGGCAGCCGCTGCTCGCTCAGCCGCGTGAAGCCGCGCAGATCGGCAAAGAGAACGGTGACCTCCCGCTCGACGCCGTGGCTCGGGTCCATCGGCCGCCGGGCGTTGCGGACGGCCGTGGTCGCCGGCATCAGCAGGCGCATGGCCACGGGCCGGGTCGCTCGGGTCTGACACGCCAGGCGCACGTCGCTTGGTGCCGAAAGCCGCTGCAGGACGCGCTGCTCGGCTGGCGCCGGTGGCGGCAAGCCATCCAGCCCGTCGGTGACCTGCACCCGGCAGGTCGAGCAGCGCCCGCGCCCGCCGCATACCGACGCATGCGCGATGCCGGCGGCACGGCTGGCTTCGAGCAGGCTCGTTCCCTTGGGCACGCGGACCTCGCGATCGCCGGCGAAGCGAACGAGGACGCTGTTGCGTCGTTCCACCCATTGCTGGCGGGCCAGCCTGGCAATCAGCGTCAAGGCAACGAGTGCCAGAAACACCCAGGTGATCAGCGTCTCGCCCTGGAAGACGAAGGCGAGATCAGCCGCGTCGCTGGGCCAGCGCTGCCTCGCTGCCAACTCCGCCAGCCATTCGGGCTCGGCTGCGGCCTTGGCTTGGAGCTGCCGACCAGCGGTGACGAACCCGGCGAGTGCCAGTGCTGGAACGAGAACCGCCATGGCCAGGAGCAGATCGACCACACGGCCATACCAAGGCTCGAGACGCAGCCAGTAGTGGACACCCACACAGCCGTGAACCCAGACGAGGAGCAAGAGCCAGGTCTGCTGCCAGGCCTGATTGGGCCAGATCATGTAGAGCTCGAAGGCATAGCCGATCGGGATGCCGAGCGCCTGGAAGACGCCTCGACTGCCCACGTAGTGCAGAGCGAGGAAGGGCGGGATGAGGAGGCCGGTGCCGAGCTGCAGCCATTGCCAGGCCGGCAGGCGCAGCTGACGGCGGCGATAGAGTGCTACGAGTGCTGCCAGGATATGGACGAGGAAGGCGAGGAGCAGGAGCTGCCAGTAGGGCGAGCGGTGCCAGAAGCCGAGCCAGCCCCGGGCCGTGTCCATGGCGGTGAACGAGACGAGCCCGAAGGCATGGTTGATGAAGTGGGTGAGCGCGAAGGCCATGAGCACGAGGCCCGAGAAGAGCCTGAGCCGGCGCAAGCTCAGCACCTCGAGGCGAAACGCCGTCATCGACCATCCTTCGGCTGCCAGCCTCGCTTCGCTTAAGCGTGATCGACGGCGCGCTCAAGCCCGGCACGCGATCACGAGGCCGGCAGCTGCTCCTCGATGGCCGTTGTGATCGCCGGGTCGTCAGGCGCGATCCGTGAAGGCCAGGCCTCGAGGACGCGTCCATCGGGGCCGATCAGGTATTTGAAGAAATTCCAGCTTGGCCCGGCATCCTGGCCGAGCGCGCCGCGGATATGGGCGAAGAGCGGGTGGCTCTCGGGCCCGCGCACGGCGACACGCTCCGTCATCGGGAAGTCGATGCCGAAATTGACCTCGCAGAATTCCTTGATGGCGCCGTTCTCGTCGAGCTCCTGGTTGAAGTCGTCGGACGGCACCCCGAGCACGACGAGGCCGCGCTCGCGGTAGCGCTCCCAAAGGGCCTGCAGCGCCCCGTACTGCCTCGTGAAGCCGCAAAAGGAGGCCGTGTTGACCACGAGCAGCGGCTGACCGCGATAGGGCTCCAGCGGCAGCGCATGGCCCTCGATGGCGGTGAAGCCGTAGGTCGAAGGCATCACCGGCACGCGCCGGCGCTGCGGCGAGCAACAGAGCCAGGAGGCCGAGCGAGGCTGTAAGCAGGCGCATAGGTTCCCCTTTGGACACTGACATGGTAGCGAGGCCTTGGTTCGCTAGAGCGCCGGCAGGCTGCCCGGTGCTGCGATCCATAGCTATCGTACGCTTGCGGTGCGAGCTTGGATGGCTCCCTGCACGTGACCGCTCCCTAATGAGACAGTGAATGATCGACCTCATCACGGCCGCTCTCTTCTTTGTCGGGACGCATATCGGCATCGCCACGCCGCCGCTGCGCACGCAGCTCATCGCCGGGGTCGGCGAGGCGATCTACCGGCTGCTCTACTCGCTGGTCTCCATCGTGGCCCTGGTCTGGCTGATCATGGCCTACCGGGCGGCACCGCTGCTGCCGCTTTGGAGCAGCGGCGCGCTCGGCGCCTGGCTCGCCTTCCTGGTCATGCCGGTGGCATTGCTGCTCATCGTCACCGCCGTTCTCCAGCCCAACCCCACCGCGATCGGCCAGGCGCCGGACCCGGACGCGCCCGAGCCGGCGCGCGGCATGCTCCGGGTCACCCGCCACCCGCTGATGTGGGGCATCGCGATCTGGGCGGCTGCGCACCTCCTGGCCAATCCCGACCTGGCGTCGCTGGTCTTCTTCGGCGCCATGGGGGCGCTGGCGCTCGGTGGTGCGGCGGCGCAGGATTGGCGGATGAGCAGCGCCAGCCGGCCGGGCTTCGGGGTCTTCGTCCAGCGCACCTCGTTCGTGCCCTTCATGGCCATCGTCGAGGGCCGCCAGCAGCTCGTCTGGAGCGAGATCGGCTGGCCGCGGCTCGGCCTGGCGCTGGCCCTCTTCGCCGCGCTCCTGCTGGCCCATCCCTGGCTCTTCGGCGTCTCCGCCTGGCCCTGAGCCCCGCTCTGCCGGGGGCTGGCGGTCAGCCCATGAAGTGGGCCACGGTCATCACCACGGCCACGGCGATGCCGCCGCCGATCAGGACGAAGGCGACCCGCTCCGCCGTCTGCTGGTACTGCGCCGGCAGCATGCGGGCGCCGAGCCAGAGCAGCAGCGCCAGCATGGCGACCAGGCCGAACAGCTTGTCCTCGCTCATCTCGCCTGCCTTCCCATTCGTGGCTGCGGCCCATTCGGCCAGTGCCTGATGGTCCGTGTCTCGGGTTCATTTGGTGATTCCAGCACGCGCAGCGGCACCTTGCCAGCGTCACCCGCCAATGGTCTACGCCAGCACGGCTGGACCACGCTATTCGGGCCAAACTGCGACAAACTGTCATCTCGGGTTCGACCCCGAGCGGTCGGGTTCGTTCGTCGGATTCTCGGGTTCGCTCGTCGAAATGGTGGGTTCGTTCGTCGCCCGCCGGGTTCGTTTCCGGCCTTCCAGGCGCATTTGTTGCACTATACGCTACATAAGCAACGCTAATGAGTCGCTATATGCGACATTTCCCGGGTTCCGTTGCGCTATATGCAACGGCGCTCGGGTTTCGTTGCGCTATACGCGACATTCTTGGGTTCGCCGGCCAAAACGTTGCGCTATATGCGACGGGCTGCCGGCTATCCATAAGCATTCATTATAGCATGGCGAACGTACCGCGTGCGACCGATTTTCGAATTGCTGTCGTGGCAGCAGCCCGGTAGCGTCCTTGGACCGCGCAGCGGAGGGGTGGCGATCGGATGATGCGCCACGCGGCTCGGACGGGTTGAACGCCAGATGGCTTGGCCATTAGGGGGAGCACGGACGCGCTATGAACGAGAACACCGGGACATCGACAGCAAAGGGTGTCGAGCATCGCCTCGGCCGGCGCTTCAGCCGGGCCGGCTGGCTGGGATTCCTGCTGCAGATCGCCTTGGGCGCCGTGCCGGTCGTGCTCGGCTCGTGGTTCTACTTCGTGAGCCCCAACGCCACCACAGCGAGCGGCGGCGTCACCCTGGTCAGCCTGCTCGCCATGGCCGTGCTGGTCATCCTGCTCATCACCACGATCCTCTTCTTCTACTACATCCGCGTCGGCAAGCGGCTCGCCACAGGCGCCAGCAAGTGGAAGAGACCGGGGCTGCGCAAGCTGGTCGGCTTCGGCCTGCTGCTCGGCGGCTTCAGCGTCTTCGCCTCGTCCATCGTGATGATCGCCGAGGTCTCCAGCATGCTGCTCACCTTCCTCGAGTTCCCGCAAGGCGGCGTGCCGGTGATCCAGACCACGGCCAACGACGCCACCTGGATCTCCGCCCTCGACGTGCTGAGCCTGCTCGCCCTCTCCTTGTCGATCACGGCCGAGATCATCGTCATCGGCCTCGGCTTCTGGCTGCTCTCCGGCCTCACCAAGCTGCAAGCCTCACCGGCCAGTGCGGCGACGGCACAGCCGGCAATGGATGACGGGATGGCCGCCGCCCCGGCGGGGTGAGCACGGCAGCGCCGTGACGCGCTAGTTTGACGACTGCCGGCTGGCAGCCATGGCATCGACAATCCGCTGCCACGTCGTATCTGGAGCGAACGAGAGGAAGGGGTGCGGATCGCCTCCGCGCATTGCGTCCATGACTGAGAAATCTGAGCATATCGTGCGCTACACGATGGATGAGATCAAAGAGCATGTCGCCAAAGGGCATGATCGAACCGACCACGACATGAGCGACGAAGAGGCGATGCGCCGCCGTCGCGCCGATCCTGAGGCGCCGCAGCTCTACGAGGGTTGGGAGGACACCATCACCGTGGGGCTGCCCGAGCCCAAGAAGCAGCTGACGCTGCGCCTCGATGCGGAGGTGGTGCAATGGTTCAAGGCGCAGGGGAAAGGCTACCAGACGCTGATGAACGCCGTCCTCAAGGGCTACGTCGATCACCAACGCGCGGCGCCCAACCGTGACGAGAAGGCGTAGGTCGCCAAGAGGCTGTTCGGGCGGCGTGATGACTTTGCGGCAGATGCGAGATCGAGTTGGTGATCGCCTTCCAATCGTGGACCAATCCTAAGCTACATCGCTCACTGCGCGATTGATTCTCAGAATTTTCCGAAAGCTCAAATCCGAAGATCATTGTACGCATTTCTCATTTTTTCAGCACTGCACATGCCCGCTCTAGCCTGTAGTTGACGCAGTTTAAATATGTTGCCCGATAAACAACAGAGCGAGCATGCTAATTTAATGACCTCGAAGTATTTTTGCATTTATTCCGCCAATTCCAAGGCGGTATCGGATTCTGCGATCTCCATAGCCCGACCTTTTTTGATCTCGCCCATCGCTCTAACTGGTTCAATTTATTTTTTCTATCCTTACTTAAGTGATTATAATACAGGCGCATCACCCACGCATGGCCCAGAGTGACCATTCTTTCATTTACATTGGACCATTCATTTTTTGTTTCATTCCATACATAAATCGTCGCTACTATACGCCCATAAATGTCCACTGCTTGTTGTTCGAGCTGAATAGATCGCCCGCCAATCAGTTTTACTAATCCATATTTTGCAGCGCTGCCCCATTCTTGATCACCTTCAGGACAGTCGATGGAATCCAAGCGAATTTTTTCTCTTTGCCCCCCTATACTAACAACAACTGTATCACCATCGATAACCAATTTAACATCTGCTTTTGGCAGGCCAGAAATGTGAGATGCTGCTGACGAATATTTTTGTGAATTATGCGATTCTGCAGACGGAGTTTTGATTTCTCGCAGATAGACGCCTTGACCTATTTCTTTTTTATTATATCTACACTTCAAATTTTTGGAGGTGTTTCTTGCAGGTATTGGACCAAAAAGCCTCTTAAGAAAACTGAACATAGTGTACTCGTGCAATCGGGTGTCGGCTCCATTTGACACTATTACTATTCCGAACGAGGATGCATTAAGAACTTGTGTAGGAGGTATCACACTACGACTGAATATTTACGCTCTTTGGTGAGGAACGGCGCAGAGATGCCAGCCAACCGGATCGATTGGCCATTAAGGGGTTTATCGCGTCGTTGCAGCGACGTTGGGATCTGTTGACCATCTGCGGGTATTGTTTCTGCGGCATCGCGACCTTGCAGGTCGGTAGCGTTTCGCCATTATCTCGATGCTACCTGCTCATGGCTGCGCCAGCTCCTAATCGATCCGCCACGCTGCATCGGCGCTGCCTTCGGCCCAAACGCTCTCTCGACTTTGAGTGCCGTATCAGGTGACAGCGTCACGTCGGCATTCAGGACGGGACGTTGGACAGGCTCGGCCAGGTCACGCCGACAGCGATCGCGGCGGCCGTACTCGAGCCAAGCGGCTCGATCTCTGCGTCGCGAATAACTACTTCGCGATGGGCGGGATTCGTTAGCAACGCGCTTTTGGCCTTGGGCGGGATATCGAAGGGAACGTTCGGCGGCGGTTCTGCTCGACAAGCCACCCCGCGTCAGCAGCCACGTTCGTCATCTCCTGACTCGATAACAACGATCACCTAGAATCGCTGCTCGGTCACGTCAGCGAATGGCGTTTTCGAGCGTCATGCGAACGAATTTCTGCACCGGCATTCCCAGGGATGAAGCCTTCTTCTTGATGTCGGCCAGCAGGGTCTCGGACAGGCGCAGGGTCAGGGCCTTGTCCTTGGCCTCGAACTCGCGCGTCAGTGGCGCCATGCTCGCCCGGTCGAGATAATCGGTCAGATCCGTGCTCTCCAGAAACCGGCGTGCCGCCTCATCCGTCTCCAGGGGGGGCAGTTTCTTGCTCATACTTGCGTCCTTCTCCTTCGTGCATTCGTCTGGCGCTGATCGGCCGTAGACGGGTCTGTCCGCCCACCTCCCGCAGCGTGAACGCGACGAAGATGCGTTCGCCATTCAGCAGCGTTCCAGCCGCGATCTGCCGTTGCTCCATACCGGGGTGCTCGACATCGGGCAGGATCACCAGCGCGCCAAAGTTCAGCGCGTGCTCGATCTCCGGGATGGTCAGTCCATGCTTGCGGCAATGCTCGATATTGCCCTCATCCCAATCGAAGCCGCTGAATTTCATTCCCTAGATCATATCATTTTGTGAACACAAATCGCAATACATATGGCAGCGCCCGAGGAGGAGCACGAAACTCACCGTGAAGCAGCATCCGCCGTGGATCGGTAGCGTTCCACCTTGATGTCGCCTTCACGTGCCCTTGCCTGCGCCAGGTCATAGGCGAGCTGCACGCGGAGCATGTGGTCGGCCTTCGGCCCGAACGCCTTCTCGATCCTGATGGCCATTTCCGGCGACAGGGCCGCGCTGGCATTCAAGACCTTCGACAGGGTTGGCCGGGCCACGCCCAATGCAGCGGCGGCGGCGGTCACGCTCAAGCCGAGGGGCTCGATCACCTCGTCACGAATGATGGCGCCTGGATGGGCCGGGTTCTTCATCATCGCGCCATTCGCCTTCTCGCTAGTGATAGTCGACCAGATCGACATCATGGGCGTCGCCGGATTCCATCCGAAAGATCAGCCGCCAGTTGCCCGTGACGGTCAGGCTCCAGAAGCCTTTCATGTCACCTTTCAGGGCATGCAGCCGCCATCCGGGGAAAGCGTTCATGTCCTCCGGCGCTTCTGCCTGATCGAGCAACGTCAGGATATTGGTCAGTTTCTTGAGCTGATCGGCGGGAACCCCCTTGGCTTCGCCCCGCTCGTAAAACCGCCTCAATCCTTTATGCCGGAAGGATCGAATCATGATTCAATGTAGCGCGTAACGTTACGAGTATCAAGCCTTCCAGGCCCTCCGACATGATCGGAGCTCTGCGCCTCGCTGCGCTCGTTGGCCAGTGCCAGACGCCCGACAGCCAGCGAGCGCGGAGAGCAGAAACGGCCTGGGCAGTTGCCTCTGCTGGCCGTAACCTCGGGGGAAGTGAGCCAACGCGGGAAAAGCCGGCAGGTTTCCCCGCTGGCCGTGTGTCTGTCGCCGGACGCGCCGGTCGGTGGTGAGGGAGGTTGCCAGGCGCGGCGGGCGCGATGTCGTGCCGGTGCCGGCGAGAACGGTTCAGGGGAGGACGATTTTGCGAGACGTGAAGAAGGTGACGCTGCTCACCAACGAGTACCCGCCCAATGTCTATGGCGGGGCGGGCGTGCATGTCGAGTATCTGAGCCGGGCGCTGGCCAGGCATGTCGCGGTCGATGTCCGCTGCTTCGGCGAGCAGCGTGACGACGATCCGAAGCTCAGCGTTCGCGGCTACCCGGCCTGGGATGCTGCCAAGGAAGACACCGATCCGCGCTTCGCCGGCGCGCTCGATGCCTTCCATCGCTCGCTCGCCATGGCCAAGGACACGATCGACGCCGATGTCGTCCATTGCCACACCTGGTACACCGACATGGGCGGCCTGATCGCGCGGCAGCTCTGGGACGTGCCTTATGTGCTCAGCATCCACTCGCTCGAGCCGCTGCGTCCCTGGAAGGCCGAGCAGCTCGGCAATGGCTATCGCCTCTCGAGCTGGATGGAGCGGACGGCGATGGAGCAGGCCGATGCCATCATCGCGGTCTCGCGCGAGACCCGCGAGGACGTGCTCCGCCACTTCGACATCGACCCCACCCGCATCCACGTCATCCACAACGGCATCGATCCGGCCGAGTACAAGCCGACCGGCCGGACGGATGCGCTCGAGCGGCACGGGGTCGATCCGGCCAAGCCATTCCTGCTGTTCGTCGGCCGGATCACCCGGCAGAAGGGCATCATCCACCTGGTCGACGCCATCCCCGAGATCGACCCGGAGCTGCAGATCGTGCTCTGTGCCGGGGCACCCGATACGCCGGAGATCGGCCGGGAGATGGAGGCGCGGGTCGCCGAGGTCAGCGCCGGCCGGCCGGGCGTGAAGTGGATCAGGGAGATGCTGCCGCGCGCCGACATCATCCAGCTCTACGAGCACGCGGCGGTCTTCTGCTGCCCCTCCGTCTACGAGCCCTTCGGCATCATCAACCTGGAGGCCATGGCGTGCGAGACCGCCGTCGTGGCGTCACGGGTGGGCGGCATCCCCGAGGTGGTGGTGCCCGAGCAGACGGGCCTGCTGGTCGATCTGACGCTGAAGCTCGGCACCTTCGAGCCCATCGACCCGGCGGCCTTCTCGACCGGCCTCGCCCAGGCGATCAACCGCCTCGCCGCCGATCCCGAGCTCTGCGCCAAGATGGGCAAGGCCGGCCGCCAGCGCGCGCTCGACCACTTCAGCTGGGACGCCATCGCCGCCACGACGCTGGAGCTTTATCGGTCGCTCTAAGGCGGCGCCCGCAGCCTCTCCGCTCCACCCGCCCCAAAAATCCCGGTGGAGCGCGAGGAGGCCAGCCTCCTCGCCGTTCTTTACTGTGGTTCCGGTTGCCGGCTGTGGGCTCTGCGACCTAAACCAGCCTGAACTCTTAGCTTTGGAAACGTCATGCCCAGCCCGACCCTTGCTGACCTCTATGCCGCGCGGGCGCGGATTTCGGGGCTCGTGCGGCGGACGCCGATGCGGCCGTCACAGGGCTTGTCGGAGGTTGCGGGTGGGGCCGTGTCGTTGAAGCTGGAGCTTTTGCAGGAGACCGGGGCGTTCAAGCTGAGGGGCGCCACCAACAAGCTCTTGTCGATGAGCGAGGCGGAGCGGGGGCGCGGCGTGATCGCGGTCTCGACGGGCAATCACGGCCGCGCGGTGGCGTTTGCGGCGAAGCGGCTCGGGGTCAGGGCGGTGGTGTGCGTGTCGGAGCTGGTGCCGGCGAACAAGCTCGCGGCCATTCGGGCGACGGGGGCGGAGCTGGTGGTCACAGGCCGGAGCCAGGACGAGGCGGAGGTGGTGGCCGGGCGGATGGTCGAGGAGGAGGGGCTGGTCTACGTCTCGCCGTTCGACGATCCAGACGTGGTGGCCGGCCAGGGGACGGTGGGCCTCGAGATCCTCGAGGATGTGCCCGAGGTGGATGCGTGCCTGGTGCCGCTCTCAGGCGGCGGGTTGCTGGGCGGGATCGCGATCGCGCTGAAGACGGCCAATCCGGCTTGCCGGATGATCGGGATCACGATGGAGCAGGGGGCGGCGATGCATGCGAGCCTCCAGGCGGGCAAGCCCGTGGAGGTCGAGGAGGTGAAGAGCCTGGCGGACAGCCTGGGCGGCGGGATCGGGACGGACAATAGCGTGACGCTGGATCTCTGCCGGCGGCTGGTGGACGAGGTGGTGTTGCTGAGCGAGGCGGAGATCGCGGCCGGGATGCGGCATTTGTTCATGGAGGAGCGGCTGGTGACCGAGGGCGGTGCGTCGGTGGGGGTGGGGGCGCTCTTGGCCGGCAAGGTCGATCTTCGGGGGCGCCATGCGGTGATGGTGGTGAGCGGGCAGAATATCGACATGGGGCGGTTTCTCGAGGTCGTGAGCGGGCCTCCGCCGGGCGACGTGTGAGCCTGCTCGGGCAGCTGGGCCGGCCGTCGGGCCTCACCGGGCGGCTGGTGCTGTGGCGCCTCAATCGCGCCAATTCGGGGATGAACGCGGCGGTGCTCGCCGCCCTGGCGCCGGGCGAGGGCGAGCGGGTGCTGGAGATCGGCTTCGGCGGCGGGGCGCTCCTGGCGCGGGTGCTGGCGGAGACGAAGGCCGGGTCGGTCGCGGGCGTCGATATCGCCACGCTCGCGGTGCGCTCGGCCGAGCGGCGTTTTGCCGAGGCGGTGGCTGCCGGGCGGCTGGAGCTGGTGGAGGGCGGCGAGCGGTCGCTCCCCTTCGCTGAAAGGGCGTTCGACAAGGTGTGCTGCGTCAATGTCATTTATTTCTGGCGGGATTTGCCCGTAATGCTGGGGGAGGTGCGCCGCGTGCTCACGCATGGTGGGCGGTTCGTGGTCGGCTACAACGAGCGGGCGCCGGATGGCGCGGTGTTCACGCCCGAGCGGGTGGAGCGGGCGCTGGCGGCGGCGGGCTTCATGGTGGAGCGGAGCGAGGCTGGCTCTGACCGGGCGAATGCGCTCTATCATTGCACCGTGGCGACGGCGAGTGGGGCAGGTTAAGTGGCCAAGCATAGCAAAGGGACGCCGGCTGTTCAGGCGCTGGAGAAGGCCAAGGTGGGCTTCACGCTGCACGAGTACGAGTTCGCGGCGGCACCGGGACAGATCGGGATCCAGGCGGCCGAGGCGATGGGCGTGGCGCCGGAGCGGGTGTTCAAGACGCTGATGGCGGTCATCGACGACAAGGAGCTGGTGGTGGCGATCGTGGCGGTCGATCGCGAGGTGGATTTGAAGGCCTTGGCCAAGGCTGCCGGCGGCAAGCGGGCGGCGATGGCCGACGTGCCGCAAGCCGAGCGGGCGACGGGCTACGTGAAGGGTGGCATCAGCCCGTTCGGGCAGAAAAAGCGGCACCGGACGTTTCTCGACGAGGCTGCAAGCGGTCAGGCCACGGTGATCGTCAATGGCGGCCGGCGGGGGCTGCAGATCGAGCTGGCGGCCGCCGACTTGCTGGCCGTCACGGGTGGGGTGGCGGCGGCGATCGCGCGGGGCTGAGGCGGGCTCATGGCGCGAAGGTCGACGGCGCCCGAGCTGCCGGTGTTCGCCGGCTTTGGTCGTCGATGTCGCAAGCGGGTTGTCTCCGAAGGCCGATTGGCGCCATGATCGCGTGGCTTGCTGGCGGGATGCTGCCGGCGGGGCGAGGCAGGGACGCATTCGCGGGAGGGGCTGATGAGCGTTGGCGGCGACGGCTTGACCATGGTCGACGACTGGCCGGAGGCTGACGAGGCGGCGTGGCTCGCCCTGGTCGAGAAAACGCTCAAGGGAGCACCCTTCGAGCGCCTGGTCGGCAAGACGGCGGACGGGATCGAGATCCAGCCGCTCTACCGGGCACCTTCGCCGAAATCGGGTGTGCCGGGTGCAGCGCCCTATTGGCGCGGTGCCACGGCTGCCGGCCAGACGGTGCATGGCTGGGATATCCGCCAGCGGCACGAGCATCCAGACCCGGCGGTTTCCAATAAGGCCATTCTCGAGGATCTCGAGCACGGCGTTCGCTCGATCGTGCTCAAGCTCGATACGGCTTATGCCCAGGGCGAGGACGAGCCCGACGGGGTGATGGCCTATGACGAGGCCGGGCTGGCAGCCCTCCTCGATGGGGTTCTGCTCGATCTGGCGGCCTTCGAGCTCGATGCGCCGGGCCGCGGTGTCGAGGCGGCCGAGGCGTTCATGGCGCTGATGACCACGCGCGGTCACGACCCGGCGACGATCAGGGCCGATATCGGGCTCGATCCGATCGGTGCGGTGGCGCTGGGCAGGGCCGAGGCGGAGACGGCGGTCGAGGGCACGGTCGAGCTGCTGCACAAGACGATCGGCGCCTGGCCCAAGCTCGGCCTCCTGCATGTCGATGGCGAGATCTACCACGCCGCCGGCGCCAGCGAGGCCGAGGAGCTCGCCGCCACCATCGCCACCGGCATCGATTATCTCCGGGCGGCCGACAATGCCGGGCTCGGACCCGACCTGCTGGCGCCCCGGATGCGGTTCACGATCGCCGCGGACGCCGATATCTTTCTCACCATCGCCAAGTGTCGCGCGGCGCGGCGGCTCTGGGCCGAGGTGACCGAGGCGTGCGGCCTGTCCCATGTGCCGATGCGGCTCGAGCTCAAGACGGCGTCACGCATGCTGACCCGCCGCGATCCTTACGTGAACATGCTCAGGACCACGGCCGCCTGCTTCGCCGCTGCCATTGGCGGGGCCGCAACCGTGACGGTGCTGCCGTTCGACGGCGCCTGGGGCGAAGGTGGCCGGGTCGGCCGGCGGATCGCGCGCAACATCCATCACATCTTGATGGAGGAGAGCCATCTCCACCGGGTGATCGATCCCGCCGGCGGCAGCTACTATGTCGAGGCGTTGAGCCGTGAGCTGGCCGCCAAGGCCTGGCCGATGGTCCAGGGCATCGACGGCGAGGGCGGCATGCTGGCGGCGCTTCGCCAGGGCATGGTGCAGGATACCATCGCCCACACCTACATCAACCGGCTGTCGGATCTCGCCCACCGGCGCGAGCCGGTCACCGGGGTCAGCACGTTTCCCGATCTCGCGGAAAAGCCGCTGCACCCGGATGTCGACCTGCCGCCCGAGCTTTTCGAGGCGGCGAAGGGGCATGTCGGCGAGCGGGTGGCGCCCCGGCCCATTGCCGCGACCTTGCATCCGATGCGCCTGGCGCAGGGCTTCGAGCGGCTGCGCGACCTGAGCGACGTGGCGATGGCCGAGAAAGGCCGAAGGCCGCAGGTTCTGCTGGTCGGGCTGGGCCCTCTGGCCCGTCATTCGGCCGAGCTCTCCTGGGTGCAAAACGCATTCGCTGCCGGCGGCATCGAGAGCGTGCTCGCCCCGATCGAGACGGACGAAGCAGCGATCATCGCGGCCATGGCGGATGCCAAGACCACGATTGCGTGCGTTTGCGGGATCAACCGCAAGGCCCCGGACGAGGCAGCACCAGTGGTCAAGGCGCTGCATGGCCATGGCGCTGTGGCCGTCTACGCCGCTGGCCGGCCTGATCCGGCGCTCAAGGAGATCGGGATTGACGGGTTTGTCTATACCGGCGTCAATCTGCTAGGCCTTCTCGAAGATGTGCAGTCGCTGCTGCTGGGAGATGCCGCATGAGCCGCGTGCCGAGCTTTGCTACCCACAAGCTGAACGAGCGCTTCACCTCCAAGGATGCGGGCTGGCCCGAGGCGTTTGCCGCCGGCGCCGGGTCCGCGCCCGAATCGATGCTCTGGGAGACGCCCGAGGCGATCGACGTCAAGCCGCTCTACGGGCCGGCGGACCTGGCCGGGCTCGACAGTCTCGACACCTATCCGGGCCTGCCGCCTTACGTCCGCGGCCCCTACCCGACGATGTATGTGGGCCAGCCCTGGACGATCCGCCAATATGCCGGGTTCTCGACGGCTGCGGCGTCCAACGCCTTCTATCGGCGCAATCTCCGTGCCGGGCAGAAGGGCCTCTCCATCGCCTTCGATCTGGCCACCCATCGCGGCTATGACAGCGATCATCCGCGGGTCGCGGGCGATGTCGGCATGGCCGGTGTGGCGATCGATTCGATCCTCGACATGCGCCAGCTGTTCGACGGCATTCCGCTCGATCACATGAGCGTCTCGATGACCATGAATGGTGCTGTCATACCGGTTCTCGCCCTCTACATCGTTGCCGGCGAGGAGCAGGGCGTCCCGCTGGAGAAGCTGTCCGGGACCATCCAGAACGACATCCTCAAAGAGTTCATGGTCCGCAACACCTACATCTACCCGCCACTGCCCTCGATGCGGATCATCGCCGACATCTTCAAGTTCACCGCCGAGAAGATGCCCAAGTTCAACTCGATCAGCATCTCCGGCTATCACATGCAGGAGGCCGGTGCGACGGCCGACCTCGAGCTCGCCTACACGCTCGCCGACGGCATCGAGTACATCCGCACCGGCATGCAGGCCGGGCTCGGCGTCGACAAGTTCGCGCCCAGGCTCAGCTTCTTCTGGGCCATCGGCATGAACTACTACATGGAAGTGGCGAAGATGCGCGCCGCCCGGCTGCTCTGGGCGCGGCTGGTCAAGGGTTTCGGTGCGACGAATCCGAAATCGCTCGGCCTGCGCACGCACAGCCAGACCTCGGGCTGGTCGCTCACCGCCCAGGACGTCATGAACAATGCCGTGCGCACCTGTGTCGAGGCGATGGCGGCGACACATGGTGGCACGCAGTCCCTGCACACCAATGCCTTCGACGAGGCGCTGGCGCTGCCGACCGACTTCTCCGCCAGGATCGCGCGCAACACCCAGCTCTTCGTCAAGGACGAGACGGGCACCTGCCGCACGGTCGATCCCTGGGGCGGCAGCTACTTCATCGAGCGGCTGACCCATGACCTGGCCGATCGCGCCTGGGCGCATATCGAGGAGGTCGAGAAGGCCGGCGGCATGGCCCGGGCCATCGAGCAGGGCATCCCGAAGCTGCGCATCGAGGAGGCGGCGGCGCGAACGCAAGCGCGGATCGACGGCGGCCGGCAGACGGTCGTCGGTGTCAACAAGTACCGCCTCGACGAGCCCGAGCATGTCGACGTGCTCAAGGTGGACAACCGCTCGGTCCGCGCCCAGCAGATCGAGAAGCTGCAGGAGCTGAAGGCGTCGCGTGACGAGCTGGCGCTGAAACGCGCGCTCGACGCGCTCACCCAGGCTGCCGGCAGCACCGAGGGCAATCTCCTGGCCTTGGCGGTCGATGCCGCCCGGGCCAAGGCCACGGTCGGCGAGATCACCCAGGCGCTCGAGAAGGTCTGGGGCCGCCATGTGGCAGAGATTCGCTCGATCACCGGGGTCTACGGCAAGGAGGTGGGTGCCATGGGGGCCGTCGGCGACTGTCGCAAGCGGGTCGAGGCCTTCGCCGAGATCGAGGGCCGTAGGCCGCGCATCCTGGTCGCCAAGATGGGCCAGGACGGCCACGACCGGGGCCAGAAGGTGATCGCCTCGGCCTTCGCCGATCTGGGCTTCGACGTCGATATCGGGCCGCTCTTCCAGACGCCGGAGGAAGCGGCACGGCAGGCGGTCGAGAACGACGTGCATATCGTTGGTGCGAGTTCGCTCGCCGCTGGCCATCTGACGCTCGTGCCCGCGCTCAAGGCCGCGCTCGAGGAACAGGGGCGTGGCGATATCATGATCGTGGTGGGCGGTGTGATCCCGCCGCAGGATTATGACGAGGTGTTGGCCGCCGGTGCCAAGGCGATTTTCCCGCCCGGCACGGTCATCGCCGATGCCGCGGTCGACCTGCTCGACAAGCTCGCCAAGGATCTCGGTCACCAATCTGCAGCGGCCGAATAGCCTCTCATCTTGGTCGAGCTACCGTCGATTGCCACGCTCGAGGCTGGCATCCGCTCCGGCAATCGGGCGGTGCTGGCGCGGGCCATCACGCTGGTCGAGAGCCGCAACCCGGCGCATCGGGCGCGGGCCAAGGCCTTGCTCGAGGCGGTCATCCCGCATGCCGATCCGGTCCACTCGACCGCTAGGCGGATCGGTATCACCGGCGTGCCCGGGGTCGGCAAGAGCACGCTGATCGACGCGCTCGGCAGCAAGCTCACGGCCGAAGGCCACAAGGTGGCGGTGCTGGCGGTCGATCCCTCCTCGTCACGCACCGGCGGCTCGATCCTCGGCGACAAGACGCGCATGGCACGGCTAGCGGTCGATCCCGCGAGCTACATTCGGCCCTCGCCCTCGGGCGGGGCCTTGGGCGGCGTCTCGCGGATGACGCGGGAGACCATGCTGCTCTGCGAGGCGGCGGGGTTCGACGTCGTAATCGTCGAGACGGTGGGTGTGGGCCAGTCCGAGGTGATGGTCGCCGGGATGGTCGACTTCTTCCTCGTTATGATGCTGCCCGGCGCCGGCGATGACCTGCAGGGCATCAAGAAGGGGATATTGGAGCTGGCCGATCTCATCTCCGTCAACAAGGCGGAGGGTGACAACCGGTTTCGCGCCGAGCAGGCAGCGTCGCACTACCGGCGTGCGCTCGCCATTCTCGAGCCGGCGTCAACCGACTGGCAACCGCCGGTCATGCTCTTGAGCGCGCTCGAGGGCGAGGGGCTGGACCAGCTCTGGTCGTCCATCGAGCAGCATCGCGCCACGCTCGCCAAGTCGGGTGCCTTGCAGGCCAAGCGCAGCGATCAGCAGCGGCGCTGGCTCTGGCAGATCCTGCAGGCCGGGCTCGAGGAGCGCCTGCGGCTCGGGCTGAAGGACGAGCTGGTAGCGCTCGAAGCCGCCGTGGCGGCGGGCGAGACGACACCGGGGAACGCGGCCGAGCAGCTGCTGGCGCGGCTGTTCGGCAGCCACGGGTAGCCTAAAAGATGCCGAACGAGCCGCCGAGCCCGACGCCGAAACTGCCGCCGAAGACGTTGAGGCCGTAGGTCTGCTGGTAGTCGTCGGGCACGAGCCGGCCGGTCATCCGCCAGATCAGCCGCTCCGAGGCGCCGCCCGGCTCGCTGCCGGCCATCGAGACGGCTCGATCGCCGTCGCAAAACGCGGCTTTGACGAAGTAGGGGCCAACGGTCGAGCGATCTTCCAGCGGGTCGCCGCAGAGCGAGGTGTTGGTGCCGGTGAAGTCGAAGACGAAGCGGCGCGCGGCGTCGCCCTCGTCGGTGGCGGTGAAGGAGAGGCCGGTGGCGCCCTGCTCGACGGCACGCAGCATTGTCGGCGGGGAGACCGGTGGGTCGCCGCGCCAGGTGACCAGCACGGGCCCTTCCGCAGCGGCGGCGGCCAGGAGCTGGCGGGCCTCGATCGGGTCGGAGCCGGGGTCGAGGGCCACATCCGGGCTGCTGGCGCAGGCTGTGAGCGCCAGGACGACAAGCCCGAAGGCTGTTGCCCGGAGGGTGGAGCGAACGCGCTTGGAGCGCTGCATTGTGTCGTCGATCCTCAAAGTGCGACCGTGCAATGGACGCGTGACAAGAGATACTTAGAGTTATGATATCACGCGAGGCGCGAAGCTGACATTAGAGACATTCCGAAATCGGAGGCGCCATGGCCGTTCGCCGCATCGTTGCCAACGTCGAGGCAGAGGATCTGCAGTCGGCGCGGGGGTTCTACCAGGATCTCCTCGGGCTCGAGCTGGTCATGGACCATGGCTGGATCATCACTTTTGCGGCCGACGGTGCGGCGCGGCCACAGATCAGCATCGCCAGCGAGGGCGGCTCGGGCACCGCGGTGCCGGATCTGTCGATCGAGGTGGACGATGTCGAGGCGGTCCTCCAGCGCGCGCAAAGCGCCGGGCTCGAGATTCTCTATGGGCCCGTTACCGAGCCCTGGGGCGTCAGGCGGTTCTTTGTCCGCGACCCGTTCGGCAAGCTCGTCAACATCCTGGCGCACACGGAGCCGCCGCCCGCGCCGGATTAACCTTCTGGCGCCTTCTCGTGCGCCTCGGGCACTGTCTCGCAGCGAGTGGTGTGGCAGATGCTGTAGAGTGCTGCCTGGATCGCCGCTTGGGCGATCCGCGGTGCCGTTGCGCGGATGGACGATGCGGACGACCTCGATAACGCTGGCCCTGCTCGGGCTCGTCGGTTGCAGTGGGCACGAGGTGGTGCCGGTCGAGGATGGACCGGGGTCCACCGTCACGCTCTACTGCTACCAGACGCTCGCCGATCCGGGCTGCTACCTCTCCCCGGATCCCGGGCGCGGCAACACCCTGCTGGGCATCGTCGACGTGCCCTGGACGCGCGAGATCGCGCTGATCGCGTCTCCGGACGCCGAGTGACGGCCTGAGCCCTGGCCGCCAGGCGGGCCGATTCTCACGAACATGCACGACGTCTCACGATCATGCGACACTGGCGGTGCGCGCGCTGCGTCGGGCCTGTGTCTTTGCTACCCTTTCCCCCTTCACGTCGGAGTGGATTCCGACCGATTGGGGAGAGCGAGATGCATGGGTTTGCCAACCGCATGGCGCTGATGCTCGGCGCGCTCGCGATGAGTGCGGGTGCCTTGGCTGTGGATGCTGGGGCTCAGGATGCAGCGGACGTCACCCAGCCCGAAGGCTGGGCGCTGCCGGAGGGCGACCGTGCCGCCCTCGTGGCGCGTGGCGCCGCACTCTTTGACGATCCATCGATCGGCGAGAGCGGCGCCGCCTGCACCACCTGCACCACCTGCCACACCGATTTCGAGAACTACAACGACACCTTCCTCCAGCCCTACCCGCACGGCGTGGCCATGGGCCAGAACATGTTCGCCATGGACGAGGTGACAGCCGTGGAGATGGTCCAGCTCTGCATGGTCGTGCCCATGGCGACCGAGCCCTATGCCTGGGACAGCGACGACCTGGCGGCGCTCACCGCCTATGTCGAGGACGAGCAGGAGCGCTTCATCGCGCGGTAGCTGTTGCGGCGGGGCTTCAACCGACCGGGCTTCCTTACCTGCAGATCGAGTTCGAGGATCACCGCCCAGCCGCGGAGCAAGGGCGCCACGCAGGCCGAGGAAGACGCGGCCGTCCTTGGCGGCCCGGCCTCGGCTCTGTTGCGGGCGATTGGGTGCGGTTCGCCCGCTTCTTCGGCAGGGCTGGCTTGCGGGAGACTTGGACTTCCCTTTCAGGCGTTTTGCTTGTCGGCGTCGATCTCGACGTCCTCGCGCTCGCTCTCCAGATGCTCGATCAGCAGGTTGACGTTGCGGCGATTGGCCTTCCAGCGGAGATCGGCGATGTCGCCGACCAGCGGCACGAGCCCGACCAGCGTGTCGACCCCGACATTGACGCCCATGTGCGCGAGCTTCGCCGGTGGCACGCCGAGGCGCCGTGCCTCGTTGACGATATAGAGTGCCAGCAGGGTCGTGGCCGCGTCGCCGATGCCCGGCACCAGGCCGATGATGCCGTCGAAGCCGAGGCGCCAGCCGATGATAGGAATGCGAAAGCGGTCGTCGAGCCAGTAGGCCAGCTGCTTTTGCCGCTCCAGCGCGCGGTCCTTGTCGGATGGGTTGTCCATGGTCAGCGGCGGGCGATGATCCAGACGGCGTGGATGATGCCGGGAATGTAGCCCAGCAAGGTGAGCAGAATGTTGATCCAGAATTGCGGGCCGATGCCGACCTGCAGGAACACGCCGAGCGGCGGCAGCAGAACTGAGAGGATGATGCGAACGAGGTCCATGGTGCTCGTCTTCCCGAAGCGAAGGAGGCAGCTCGCCCGGAGAGCGAGACGCGAGCATGAGCAACGCCCGGCGGTCGAGAAGGTTGCGCCCTGAGGCTGGCGGCGCGGTCGCCGTTCGGGTGGGGCTACTCGTTGGCCTCGGGCGGGAGGAAGTCGACGTCGTGGGCGGCGGACAGCTTCACGACCTCCTCGACGTCGGCGAGATCGTGCAGGCTGTCGAAGAGATCGGCGAGCTTGCCGGCGGGGGACACCCAGAAGAGGGCGCGGGCCGGCTTGTCCGACTTGTTGAAGTAGCCGTGCGGGATGCCGCGTGGCATGCGGACCAGGTCGCCGGCGCGTGCCTGGGTCCATTCGCCGTCGAGCTTGAGATCCAAGACACCTTCCTGGACGAGGATGAACTCGTCCTGGTGGGGGTGCACGTGGACCGGCACGAACTGGCCGGGCGCGCTGTTGGTCTCGAAGGCGAAGCTGCTGTCGCAGACGGCCTTCGGAAAATAGGTCTGGCCGAGGATGTTCCAGCTCTTGCCGGCCTGGCCTTCGCCGTCCCGGGTGATGCCTTTTTCCAGATCGTTGGTCATGTCGTCTCTCCCATCCTGGTGGCCCGAATGCCGTCGAGGTGATCCAGCCGGCGGTGCGGCTGCCGGCTCCTCAATACTTCCCCTGCGCCCGCCTGATGGCGGCTTGCTTCTGGGAGATGTCGAAGGCTTCGCGCAGCGTGACGACGCCGGCGGCCTCGAGGAGGTCGATGAGGCGCAGCAGGGAGTGGCCGGTGGCGAGGCTGTCGCCGAGCGCCGTGTGGCGCTCCTCAGCCGCGATCTTGATGGCGAAGCGCTCGGCCAGGGAGTCGAGGGTCAGGCTCTCATTGGCGCCGAAGACGGCGGCTGCCAGGAGCACGGTATCCAGCACGGGGTTGGTGAAGGTGACGCCGGCATCGGCCTGGCGCAGCGTCAGGAACTTCATGTCGAAGGCGGCGTTGTGGGCGACGAGCACGGCGTCGCCGACGAAGCGGTGGAAGCGGGGCAGGATCTCGTTCACCGGCGGGGCGCTGGCCACCATGGCATCGGTGACGCCGTGCACCTCCGACGAGACGCGGGGAATGGTGCGGCCGGGGTGGATGAGGGAATTGAAGATCTCGCCCCGGAGCATTCGCCCGTTGACGATGCGAACCCCGGCGATCTGCACCATCTCGTCGCCCTTCGAGGGCTCGAGCCCGGTGGTCTCGGTGTCGAAGACCACATAGGTGAGGTCGCGCAGCGGCGTGTCGTCCACCGATGCGCTGCTGGCGCGGGCGAAGAGGTCGAAGTCGTAGAACTCGGGGCGCGCCTCGAGGCGCTCCAGACCACCCACCCGGGCCGCGTCGAACTCGATCGTCGTGAGCGGCAGGCGCAGCCGCGACCGGCCCGGGCCAGCGGCTTCGCACCAAAGCTCGGTCTTGTGGCGGCTGAGCACGTCGCTGCCGGTCATGGCACCCAGGCTATCGTCGAGCCGCTCCTCGAGCCAGGTTTCCAGCGCCTTCACCGGGACCGGCTCACCGCTCCAGGTGATGTCGAGATTGGCCCGCCTGGCGTTGGCCTCGATCGCCAGGTGAAACTGCTTGCAGCCGGCGAAGACGCAAATGCGGTTCAACAGGCGGTCGGCGAGGTCGACCACGGCAGCGCTGTCGCAGTGCAGCCAGACCTCCTTGTTTGCGGTCTCGAGCTCGAGCTGGCGGCCCTCGGAGCGGCGCTCGGTGACCAGCTGGAGCAGGGTCGGTGCGAAGACCTGGGTCATCGGCCAGGCGCTCGACAGCAGGTCGGAGGAGATCTCGTCGAGCCGGTCGAGCCGCTCGGCCAGCGCCTTGCCGTCCTCCTGGAAGGTGGCCCGCGCGGCTGCCCGCTCCTCGGCGTCCACCGTATCGTCCAGGGTCAAGAGGTCGCCGACCATGGCGAGGTTGGCGACGCGCTGGCGCATGTCGCTGGTGACCTCGTGCAGCATGCGGTCGCGCCAGATGCCGGCCGCCAGCTCGTCGGTGACGTCCTCGAAGATGACGACGTAGCCGATCGGCTGGTCCGGGCCGCCCTTGCCGTCATTGCCGAGGGTGAGCGAGACCCGGGCCTTGAGCGTGTAGTTGCCGGTCATGGTGGCGGCGATCACCAGGACGGCCAGGCCGTCGGGGTGGCCGGGGTAGCGGACCTGGGTGAAGCGGTTCTCGAGCCGGGTCAGGGCGTGGCGGAAGGGCTGCTCGGTGACCACGGCAAAGAACGAGCGGCCGAGGCCGATCTCGCCGGAGACGTGCAGGATCTCGAGCGCGCGCTGGTTGTAGAGCAGCACCTGGTGGCTGAGATTGCAGATGACCACGCCCTGCTGCAGGTCGCGCAGGATGGTGGCGAGGTACTGGTTCTTTTGCTCGCTGCCCTGGGTCGCACTGGCGACGGTGCGGCCGACCTCGCGGCGGGTCTCGGTGAAGGCGCTGGTCACCTCCTGCACGACGGGCTCGAGAAAGCCCAGATAGCGGGCGGTGCCCTTGGGCATGGCGCGCTCGGCCTTGGCGTGGGTCACGGCCTTGAGATGGTTGCCGACGGCGATTATCGGCCGGACCACATGCTCGTCGAACTTGAGCCAGACCCAGGTCGCAAGGCCGAGCACCACGCCGCCGGCCGCACCGCCCATGAGCACGAGGTCGTCGACCTTGGGTGCGGCTGCCGTCCGGCCGAGATAGACCATGGCAGCCGCGATCGCGGCACAGCCGCCGATGGCGATCAGCGCGAAGAACAGAAAGACGCGCAGCCTGAGGCTCAGCCTGTCGTTCAAGGGCTCAGCTCCCTTCGCCGCCGCCGCCGCCGCCGCCGCCGCCGGCTCCGGCTCCGGCCAGCAGGTCGCGGACCATGTCGCGGAGCTCGTCCATCGAGAACGGCTTGGTGAGGTAGGCGTCGGCGCCCAGCGCCATGCCCTTCTCGATCTCGATCGCCCGGCTCTTGGCCGAGAGCATGAGGACCTTGATCCCGGCACTGGCCGGGTCCCGCTTGACGATCTCGCAGATCTCGTAGCCGTCACGGCCGCCGACCATGACGTCGAGGATCACGAGGTCGGGCGGCTCCGCCTCGAGCGAGGTTACCGCCTCGTTGCCGTCGGCGGCGGTGCGGACGTCGAAGCCGGCATTGCCGAGCAGACGCTTCAGGTAGAGCCGGATACCCGGCTCGTCGTCGACGACGAGGATGCTCTGGTTTGCCACCGTGCATGCTCCCTGATCAGTGGCGTGGTCTTGCTGGTGGTTGGTGCGCCGTTTCGGCTTGTTTTTTCTTGGGCGCAGACGACCCGGCGCACGGGATCGTCCGGCTCGAGCGTCACCCAGTCGGGATCGACCGGGCGGCCCTGCTCGTCAAATGTGAAGTCGTTTCCGACATCGGCACGCCTGGGCTCGTTGCAATCGAAGAGCTGCTGCGTCTCGACGGTCGGGTAATAGCGGGTGACGAGGTAGATGACGGCAAACGCCATGTCGTCGACCGACGGGTTGTGGCGGATCTTGTCGAGGTCGACCGCGGCGAAGCGGTCCTGGCGTGGCAGGATGTAGGTCCATGGCTGCATCGGGTGCTTCGAGCGGTAACGCTCGGCGACGACGACGTGGCTTGGCAGCTCGGCCGTCGTCCGGTCGATCCAGGTGTAGTCGGACCAGATATGGAAGCTGAACATGGCGAAGCCGGCAGCGGCGGGCAGCGTCCATTTGGGCAGCGTCCGCCGGCTCACCCGAAAGAAGATGAGCACCACGCAGGCGGCGGTGACGCCCACCATCAGCGTGCCGATCAGGGTCCAGATCAACGGTCGCGACCGCTTGCGGGCACCGGCCCGGCTCTGGGCATGGCTGGCGGTGGCTGTGCTGCCATGGACCGCTGCTCAGGCACTACGCAGGCGCAACGTGGCCTGGGTGCCCTTGACCACGCCGAACGCGTCCTTGAGGTGCTTGCGCTCCATCGCCGAGAGCACCGAAGGCGGCAGGAAATTGTCCGGCCTCTTGCCGTCACGGACCTGCCGCGCCTGGTGCTCGAGGCGGATGCGCGAGATCAGGTCGTAGCAATCGACCAGATCGGCAGCCGCGCTCTCGCTGAGCACGCCGGCCTCGCGCGCGGCGAACAGCCGCTCACGGGTGTTGACCACCTCGATGGCGCCGTTGAGGGCGTAGACCCGCGCCAGATCGACGATCGGCACGACCCCATTGAGCTTCAGATCCAGGGTGTTGCGGTGCTCGCCCGAGCGGATCAGCGCGAAGCTCTGAAAGAGGCTCAAGGGCGGCACGTGCTTGAGCGAGTTGGCGATCATGTGGGCGCGGAAAATGGTGTTCTTCCGCGCTGCCTCCAAGGTGTCGCGCTGCAGGCCTGAGAAGAGCTCGGTCGTGCCCCAGATCGGCCTGAGGTCGAACATCACCGAGGAGAGCATCTGCGCCATCGGATCGGGCTCGCTGATCCAGCGCTGGAAGTAGCGGCGCCACTGGCTGCCCTTGACCCGCCAGCGCGGCGTGGTGGCCATCATCTCGCCCGGGCAATAGACGTAGCCGCACTGGTCCAGGCCGTCGGAAACCTCCGCGGCGAAGCTGGCGAAGTAGTCGCCGTGCGCCGCTTCGTCGAAGCTCTCGTCGAGGATGAGGCAGTTGTCCTGATCCGAGGTGCCGGTCTGCTCGCGACGCCCCTGGCTGCCGCAGGCGAGCCAGAGATAGGGCACGGGCGGCGGGCCGAGCCTTGTTTCGGCGAGCTGGATCAGGCGCTTGGTGACGGCGTCGGTCACCGAGGTGATCAAGAGGCCGACCTTGAAGGCCTCGACGCCGGCGCCGACCAGCTGGGCCAGAAGCTGCGGCACGTGGTCGACGACGCCCTTCAGCGCCGGGACGGCATCGGCCTTGTTGATGTCGCCGATCATGAACGCGACGGAGATCGACTGGCGGCGGATGAGATTGGTGCGGGTGACGATGCCGACCAGCCGGCCGCGATCGGCGATGGGCAGATGGCCGATTCGCCGCTCGCTCATTGCCAGGAGCGCATCGAAGACCAGGCCGTCGGATGGCAGGGTCAGCGGGTCGGGTGTCATCACGGAGGCTGCCGGGGTCTCGTGGCTGCCCCCCTTGGCGATGACACGGCCGGCGATGTCACCGGTGGTCAAGATGCCGACCAGCGCGCCGTCCTTGCAGATCGGCAGGCAGGAGATGGCGTTGTCGTGCATGATCTGCGCCGCGTCCTGCACCGTCGTCTCGGGCGTGATGCTCAGCGGCTCGCGGGTCATGATGTCGCTCAGCCGGTTGGTGATCAGCGCGTCGCCGCGATCGGCCGAGAAGATGGGCTTGCGGTCGCGATCGATCCGTAGCCGCTCGAAGAAGCTGGCGAACTCCGGGTTGGCTTCGAGATAGTCGAGAAAGACCTTCTTCGGCAAAGCGAGCAGGCGGGTGTCGCTGCCGGCGACGGCCCGGTTCGGGCCCTTGCCGTCCCGGAGAATGCCGCGGGCCCCGATGCCTTCGCCGGGCGCGAAGCAATTGATGGTCTCGCCGTCGGCGGTGACGACGTCGATCATGCCTTCCAGCACGACCGAGAAATGCGTAACGCGGGCGCCCTTGTCGTAGAGCACCGCACCCTGCTCGAGGGTGCGGATCTCGCCCGCCTCGATGAGATCGGCCAGCGCCTGGTCGGCCAGGAGGTCGAACGGGTGGAATTGGGCGAGAAAGGTGGTCAGCTCGGGTCCCTGATGCGCCATCTCGCTCGTCTCGCTCACTCGTTCCGAGGCGATGCCCCGCTCGTCCGGTCCAAAAACGACTGGACCCCGATCAGGTGAGCGGGGTCCAGAGGCAACGTCAAGATCTTCGAGGTGCCGGTGGCGGGACACCCCCGAGGGGGCGCCCCGCCTTGGCCGGCTGGTCGTCTCAGTGGTTGACGGCGTCACTTGCACCGCGTGGCACGCGGACGCTCTCGACCAACTCTTGGATGTGCTTCGGCGGTGCCTCGGTCGCGTTGGAGACGAAGTAGGCAACGGCGAAGTTGACGATCGCGCCAATGGTCCCGATCGACAAAGGCGAGATTCCGAACACCCAGTACTCGGCGGTGTCGGGGAACTGGTTGGTGCCGGGCAGGAAGAACCAGCCCTTGTAGATGAAGATGTAGATGACCGTGAACAACAGGCCGGCGAGCATGCCGGAGCTCGCTCCCACATTGTTGATGCGCGGGAAGAAGATGCCCATCATCAATGCCGGGAAGATCGAGGCGGCGGCGATACCGAAGGCCAAAGCCACTGTCTGTGCCGCAAATCCGGGAGGATTGAGGCCCAGATAGGTCGCCAGGATGATGGCGAACGTCATCGAGATACGTGCTGCAAGCAGCTCACCCTTCTCCGAGATGTTCGGGTTGAGGGTGCCCTTGATGACGTCGTGGCTGATCGCGGACGAGATGGCGAGCAGGAGGCCTGCTGCCGTCGAGAGCGCGGCCGCTAGACCGCCGGCAGCCACCAGCGCGATCACCCAGTTGGGCAGTTGCGCGATCTCCGGGTTGGCGAGCACCAGGATGTCCCGGTTGATGGTGAGCTCGTTGCCCCGCCAGCCCCACTCCTCGGCTTTCGCCGCGAACTCGGCATTGCCATCGTTGTAGAACTGGATGCGACCGTCGTCGTTCTTGTCCTCCCACCCGATGAGGCCGGTGGTCTCCCAGGTGCTGAACCAATCGGGCCGCTCGTCGTAGAGCAGGCTGCCGTCCGGGGAGCCGACCTCGCCGGGCTGCACGGTGTTCATGACGTTGAGACGGGCCATGGCACCGACGGCCGGAGCCGTGAGGTAGAGCAGGGCGATGAAGACCAGCGCCCAGCCCGCCGACCAGCGGGCATCGGCCACCTTCGGCACGGTGAAGAAGCGGATGATGACGTGCGGCAAGCCGGCCGTGCCGATCATCAGCGACATGGTGAAGAGCACCATGTTCAGCGTGTTGGTGTGGTGCCCGGTATAGGAGTTGAAGCCGAGATCGGTCACCACCTCGTTCAGGCGAACGAGCAGTGGCACGCCTTCCTGGACCGTGTCCGAGAAGAGGCCGACCGGCGGCAAGAAGGTGCCGGTGATGTTGAGCGAGATGAAGATCGCCGGCACCGTGTAGGCGGTGATCAGCACGCAGTACTGCGCCACCTGGGTGTAGGTGATGCCCTTCATGCCGCCCAGCACAGCGTAGACGAAGACGATCGCCGCACCGATGTAGAGGCCGGTTGCCGCGTCCACCTGCAGGAAGCGGGCGAAGGTCACGCCGACGCCCGTCATCTGGCCGATGACGTAGGTCACCGACGCGACGATCAGGCAGACGACCGCGATGATCCGCGCACTCTGCGAGTAGAACCGGTCACCGATGAACTCGGGCACCGTGTACTTGCCGAACTTGCGCAGATAGGGCGCGAGCAGACAGGCCAGGAGCACGTAGCCACCGGTCCAACCCATGAGGAAGGAGGAGTTGTCGTAGCCGACAAAGGCGATGAGGCCGGCCATCGAGATGAAAGAAGCAGCCGACATCCAGTCGGCGGCCGTCGCCATGCCGTTCATGACCGGATGGATGCCACGCCCGGCGGCGTAGAACTCGCCGGTGGTTCCAGCCTTGGCCCAGATCGCGATGCCGATATAGAGCAGGAAGCTGGCACCGACGACGACGTAAATAAGTGTTTGGAGTTCCATGATCCGCGTTCTCCGTCAGTACCGAACTACTCGTCGGCGCCGTATTTGCGATCGAGCGCGTTCATCCTGAAGGCGTAGTAGAAGATCAGAACGATGAACACGAGGATCGAGCCCTGCTGGGCGAACCAAAAGCCGAGATCGGTACCGCCGACGGCGATGCCAGACAGGAACGGCCGGAACAGGATGCCGCAACCGAAGGACACCAGCGCCCAGACGATCAGAAGATTTCGAATCAGTTTCAGATTGGCGGACCAGTAGGCGGTCCCTTCAGTGCTATCTTGCCGCATAACACCTCCCATAGCTGTGCAACGCCAAAAATTGTTGATCAGGCCGCTGGCACGTCGACCTGTTGCGCATCTCTTAGTCGGCGAGAAATCCGGGAACATTGGTCGAAAGCGCGCACATCCGACGTTTGCCGTGCCATCGACCAATATGTCACAGGATTCCCGACCCTTTGCCGGGAACGACCGCTTATCGGGAACAGTCAACAGATCCAAAGGTTTGCTGCCGGCCGTAGGGCGGATTTACGGGAAAGTGGTGCGGACAGCTCAGCTCAATGCGGCAAAAGTACGCAGACAGTGCGAAAATGTCGGCCACGGCACACGGTCGCAACCGGCGGTCGAGCGCTCGCCACGGGCCCGGCGCCCGCTCATCGGGTCGAGCGCGGGGAGCAGCGCCGGTTTGCAGCCGACGCCCGGGGCTGAGCGCTCAGGCGGCGGCTTGCCGCCGGGTGATATGGCCTTCGGCGACATACCACTCGACCGTGCGGCGGATACCGTCGGCCAGCGCCACCTTTGGCGCGTAGCCGAGGACCCGCCGCGCCCGCTCGGTCGAGAAGGCGCGGTGCTTGATGAAGAACGAGGCACGGCGGCGGTGGATCGGCGGCTCGATGCCCAAGGGCTTGCACAAGCTCTCGCACAGCGCCGCACCGGTGGCGAGCGGCCAATACGGCACGCGCAGCCTGGGCTTGGGCACGTCCAGCGCCTTGGCGATCTCGCCCACCCACTCGTTCAGCGAGACCCAGCGATCGCCGGCGATGATGAAGGTGCCGCCAAGCGCGTCGGGATGCTCGCCGCAGAGCAGGATGCCGTCGGTCAAGTCGTCGGCATAGACGAGGTGGTAGAAGGTCTCGCCCGAGCCGAACATGATGAAGCGACCATCATTGACCGACTTGAACAGCTTCAAGAAGCGCAGATCGCCCGGCCCGTACATGCCCGCCGGGCGGAACACGACCCCCGGCAGCCCGGCCTTGAACGCCGCCTGGGCCGCGTTCTCGCCCTCGAGCTTGGTCCGCTGGTAGATGTCGCCCGGGTTGAAGGGGCTGTCCTCGGTGCAGGGAAACTCCTGCACATCGCCGTGCACGCCGATGGTCGAGCAATGGATGGTGCGCGCGACCCCGTGCTGCCGCGCGGCCTCCAGCACGTTCAGCGTGCCGCCGACATTGACGTCCTCGTAGTAGCTGTCGGGGTGGCTCGCGGTGCGAAAGACGGCGGCGATATGGTAGATCTTCTCGACGCCTGCTGCCGCCTTGACCACGTCGGCGCGCTCGCGGATGTCGCCGGTGACCAGCTCGACGCCGGCCGCCTGCAGGTGGTCGGTCTTGCCCGTCGGCCGCACCAAGGCCCGCACCGGATGGCCATTCTTGCGCAGCCGCAGCGCCAGATGACCGCCGGCGAAGCCGGTGGCGCCGGTGACCAGGATGGGCGGCCGCCGCCCCTCGTCGTCTGCTGCCATGTCACGCTCTCCGCTCTACGTGGTTCGCCGCGTGCCAGTCCTTGCCGAGGCGACGGCCTGACCGGCGCGGCGCCGGGCGCCCCGCGTGGCCCGAGCCGCCTTATCGGCGGTCGAGCCATGTCTTGTCGAGACCAGGGTGTGACGAGGGAACATCGGCGCGACGCCTCGGTGTCGCTGCAACCGTGTCAACAGTGAAACGGTGGATCCTCATAACACGACCTCGGAACCGGTGATCAGGCCGGAACGTTGATTTCTGCGGCGCGATTGACCACAAGCTGGGGTCAGGGACTATGTTAGATTGCTGGCAGTTGGGAAGTCGGCGATTTAACCACGGAGGCCGGCGTTGGAAAATCGAAGGGCTGAAGCTATGGCTCGCCGCTGCTGGATCAACGGGAGAGCGCTAATCGTCGACTCGAACACAACGGTTTGCTGCGCCGACCTGCCGGCTCAGCGTCGGCGGATGGTCGTGTCGCGGGTGTTGGCGGACCGGTGAGCGGTCTCGTACCAGCCACGGTGGTCGAGCGCGCGCCTGTCGGCGTGGCGGTGGTTGCGGCGACACGCCAGCTCATTCGTCTTGATGCGCATGTCCATTGCTACCCGAGCTTCGATCGCGCCCGCTGGCTCGACCGGGCAGCGGGCAATCTCCGCCTCGTCGAGGATGATGCGCTCGGTGTCCTGGCGCTCACCGAGACGGCCCGCGAGGACGTTTTCGCGGAACTCAGCGGCGTCGATCGGGTTGGGCGCTGGCAGCTGCAGGCGGGGCCCGAGGCGGGCATGCTGATCGCGCGCCGAGATGGCGACGGCTGCAACGTGTGGATCCTGCAGGGCTTCCAGGCAGTGACCGCTGAGGGGCTCGAGGTTCTGGCACTCGCGACCACCGCGCGGCCGATCGACAGGGCGCCGCTCGCCGCCACGGTCGACAGCGTCCGGGCGGCGGGCGGCATTGCCGTGCTGCCCTGGGGCTTCGGCAAGTGGCTGGGCCGCCGCGGTCGCGTGCTCGCCGCCTATCTCGAGCAGGCGCCGCGTCCGGCCGTGTGTCTCGGCGACAATGGCGGCCGGCCGCGATTTTGGCCGACGCCGCGACTGTTGCGCCGTTGGTCGGCTGCCGACAGCGAGGCGGGTGCCGGCCGTTGCCTGCCTGGCAGCGACCCCTTGCAACTGGCCGACGGTGTCGGCCGGGTCGGCAGCTACGGCGTCGAGTGGCAGCAACAGCTCGATCCGCGGCACCCTCTCGCCGATCTGAAGACGGCGCTCTCGAGCCCGTTGACCGAGCTTCGCACCTTTGCGTCGCCCGGGGGAGGGCGGGTCGGGCCGTGGCGCTTCGTTCGCGACCAGCTGGCGCTCCGTCTCGACAAGCTGCGCGGGGCCGGCAAGGGCAGCCTGGAGCACGACACGCGCACGCCGGATTTGCACACCGCCAGCGCCGACTACGCGCGTCGCTTCGCCGGCCCGGTCGGCACCTACCTGCTCGAGGTCCAAGAGCAGGCCACGGACTCGGTGCTGCCCCCGTCGGCCGGCGTCGCCGCGACCCGCCCGAAAGCGCTCGATGTCGGCGGCGGCCACGGCCAGCTCACGGCATTGCTCCTGCGCCGCGGCTACGACGTCTGGGTGCAGGGCAGCCGGGCCGCCTGGGCCGAGCGGCTGCTCGAGCTCAAGGCGCGCCATCCCGACCGTGTGCATCTCGTCGTCGCCGATCTCTGGCAACTGCCGTTCGCCGATCGCAGCTTCGATCTGGTGCTGGGCTTTCGCCTGCTCGCCCATGTCGAGGCGACGGAGCCGCTTGTCGGTGAGATGGCGCGGGTGAGCCGTGACGTCGTCGTCGCCGACTACGCGCCGCTCTGGAGCGCCAACCTGCTCGAGCCGCTGTTGTTCCGGATCAAGCGGCTCATGGAGGGCAACACCCGGCCCTATTTCTGCTACACTGGCGCGCAGCTGCGGCGTTGGTTGGGCGCCGCTGGTTTTGCCGGGTTTCGGCAAGCGAGGCAATTCTGGGTGCCCATGGTGATCCATCGCAAGCTCGGCTCGCCCGAACGCTCGGCCAAGCTCGAGGGGCTCGGCCGCCGGCTCGGCCTGACGGCGCTCATCGGCGCGCCGGTGGTCTTTCTGGCGAGGCGGCAGACGGCATGAGTGTGCAGCGCCGCGACCAATCCGAGCCCAGTGGGGCCGGCGACCTGCCGCGGGTGCTGCTGGTTTCGCCGCAGCCCTTCTTCCGGCTCGCCGGCACGCCGATGAACGTCCGGCTGATGTGCCAGGCACTGGCCGATTCCGGCTACGCGATCGACCTTTTCACCTTCCCGCACGGCCAGCGGCTGGACCTGCCGCAGGTGCGGCAAATGCGGGTATGGCCGATCCCGGGGCTGAGCAAGATTCCGATCGGGTTCTCCGGCACCAAGATCGCCTACGACGTGCTGATGATCTTCATGGTCGCGTGGGCGCTGGTTCGCCAGCGCTATGTCGCGGTGCACGCGATCGAGGAGGCGGCGTTCTTCACCCTGCCGCTGGCCTGGCTGCGCGGGTTGCCGGGGATCATCGATCTGGACAGCGATCTCGAGCATCAACTCGCCTCGCACCCGAGCCCGGTGGCACGGCGGCTGGCGCCGCCGGCGCGACTGATCCGCCGTCTCGTGTTGAAGCGGGCGCAGGCCGCGGTGACCGTGGCGTCGCACCTGACAGCACTGGTCCGACGCGAGAGCCCGCAAACACCGGTCTTCGAGCTTCGGGACATTCCGCTGCCGGAGATGTTGAGCCCGCCCGACCCGCGCGCCGTGGCCGCCTTGCGCCGCGAATTGCGGCTCGGGGCCGGGCCGATCGGTGTCTACACGGGCAACTTCGACCGCCGGCAGGGCGTTCGCGACCTGATCCAGGCCTGGGGAGCTGTGCGCCGGTCGCTGTCCACGGCACAGCTCGTCGTCGTCGGTGGCGATGCCGGCGAGGTCGCGGAGATGCGGCGCTTCGCTGCTGCCTGCCTCGCCGCGAGCGGCGTCCCGTCGGCGGAGCTGGACGAGGCGGTGATCCTCACTGGCATGCGGACCACCACCGAGATGCCGGCGTTCATGGGGCTCGCCGACGCCGTCGTCTCGCCGCGGCTCGAGCCGCTGGTGACGCCGTTCAAGATCTACACTTACATGGCGAGCGGCCGACCGATCGTCGCCACGGCGCTGCCGACGCATCAAGAGGTGCTGGACGAGCGGACCGCCTTCCTGGTCGACCCGTCGCCGGAAGGCCTCGCAGAGGGCTTGATCCACGCCTTCGGCGACCCCGAGGAAGCCGAGCGGCGTGGCAAGGCGGCCCGAGCACTGGTCGACGAGCGGCACAACTACCGCGTCTTCAAGCAGCAGATGGGTCTCATCTACGCCTCGATCGGCAGCGTCACCGCCGAGTCCCCAGTATCGGCCTACGGGACGAGCGATCAATGACCGCCCCACCATTGGTGGGGTCCCTCGAACGAGACGTCGATCGGCTGAGCGGTGAGGCCTTCGATTGGCTGATCGTCGGCGGTGGCGCCTACGGCGTCGCGTTGCTGTTCGAGGCGGCACGGCGCGGCCGGCGGGCCTTGCTGCTCGAGGCCGAGGATTTCGGCGGCGAGACCAGCTGGCACAGCCTGCGCATCCTGCACGGCGGCTTCCGCTACCTGCAAACGCTCGATCTGGGCCGCTTTCGGCAGAGCATGGCCGAGCGGCGCTGGTTCTTGCGCCACTTTCCGGATCTCGCGGCACCGCTCGACTGCCTGCTGCCGCTCTACGGCGAGGGGCTGCGGCGGCCGCCGGTGTTTCGCCTGGCGCTGCCGCTGGATGCGCTCTTGAGCCTGGACCGCAACGCCGGCGTCGAGCCGTCCCGCCATCTTCGTGCCGGCCGGGTGCTGTCGCGAGAGGCTACCCTGGGGCTTGTGCCTGGCCTTCGCGCGGACCGTCTGCAGGGCGCTGCCTTCTGGCAGGACGGTGCGATGGCTCGGTCCGAGGCGCTGCTGGTCGAGTGGCTGCGCTGGGCGGTGGCCTTGGGCGGTGCGGCGCTGAACCGGATGCGCGTGCGGCGGATCACGGTCGAGGGCGGTCGGGCGAGCGGGGTCGTCGCGAGCGACGGTGTCGGCGGCGGGGAGGTGTCGTTTCGCGCCGGAGCGGTCGTCAATGCTGCCGGACCCTGGTGCCGTGCGCTGGCAGCCGGCGTCGATCGGGACCGGCCGGCGTTGTTCCATGGCTCGCTCGCCTTCAACCTGCTGCTCGACCGGGCGCCGGTCAGCGGTGACGTGGCGGTGGCGGTCGAGCCAGGCGACGTCGGCACGCTGTTCCTGCATCCGCACCAGGGGCGGATCCTGGTCGGCACCCGCCATCTGGCCCACCCGGGCCCGCTGACGCTGCCGGCGTCGGCTCAGGTGCCGGAGGCGGCAATCAACGGCGTTCTGGAGGCGCTGAACCGCTCGCTGCGCGGCTTCGATGTCGGCCTGAGCGATGTCGTCGAGGTGCGCGCGGGCTACCTGCCGGCCACCGCACCAGGCCTGCCGACACAGGCCAAGCGGCCGGTCATTGTCGATCACGGCGCCGATGGTGGACCTATCGGCCTGCACTCGGTTTCCGGCGTCAAATGGACCACCGCTCGGGCGGTGGCGGCGTCGTTCTTCGATGGGCAGGGCCTTCGGGCGCCGGCGGTGACTCCCGCACGGCCGCTGCCAGTCGGGCTCGATCTCGATGCCGCTGCCTTTCTCGCCCTCGACCCTGGCGCGGCGCAGGCCTGGCTTGCCCGGATGCGCCGGGACCTCGCGGCGACGACGATCGAGGACGTCATGCGCCGGCGCACCTATTGGGCGGCCGATCCGGCACATGGCGATGCCGCGCGTGCGCGGCTCGCTGGGCTGTGGCAGGCCGAGCCGGTGCCGCTCGGCATGGCCGGTGCCTGAAACTTAGACCCTTCGGACAGGCTTTAGCCTTCGAAGATCATCACGTTCCGGGCGATGTGCATGCCGCGGATCAGCTCATGGCGCAGGTCGTCGGCAAACGCTTCGGTTGCCGCCGCGTTGAGGCGGTGGCCGTGCCGCTCGAACCGCTCGATCCAGTACTCCTTCGGCTGCTCGTTGATGTGCCCCTGCCCGCGCTGGCCCGGCGGCGCCGCGCTGAACAGCACAAGCGGTGCCGACTTGACGCAGGTCTCGACCAGTCGTTCGCCGAGCATCGGCGGCAGGTGCTCGGCTACCTCGAGCGTCAGAGCGAGATCGTAGCGCTCGCCGTCCCAGGGCTCGGGCTCGGTCAGATCGAAGGGATGCACCGTCACGCCCAGGCGCTCCAGGCCGACCCGTCGCGCCTTCTCGGCATATTCGTAGGCTCGGCAGTCGATGCCCCGCTTCCGGAATTCGGCGGCGTGCGCGCCGGTGCCGGCCCCGAGATCGACCA
Organism: uncultured Alphaproteobacteria bacterium; assembly: GCA_942491185.1. Classification (GTDB taxonomy): domain Bacteria; phylum Pseudomonadota; class Alphaproteobacteria; order Geminicoccales; family Geminicoccaceae; genus SLRI01. The sequence goes on from CALOAB010000021.1 coordinate 597,087, forward strand.
CTCGCTTGGTCTCGGGGTAGCGCTTGAGCACGCAGTTGACGATCGCCGGCGCGGTCTCGACCGCGAGGCGATAGAACATGTCGAAGGTCCAGCTGTTGTAGGTCAGCGCTTCCGAGCCCACCGCGTCCCCGAGGCGGCTGACCTGGGCACCGAGAGCACCCCGGATCGCCATGCCGATCATCCCCGTCCGGTGCAGACGCTGCAGCTTGGTGAGTGTTGACATCGACGTGCCTCCCGGTTGCCTGCGCCCTGAGACGGGCGGCAGGCGCAACGACCCGCGATCGACCTTAGCGCTGTCGACCTCCCGGTCAAACAGTCGTTGGCGTTGATTGGTTGCCTCGCCGAGGCGAAAACTTCGCCGCTGCCGGCCTACTGGAGCTCAGTCGCCGGTCCGCTCGATGTCGCGCAGCCTCTCGGGCAGGGCTGCGACCGGCTGTCCCGGCCGGCCCTGTGGTGCCGAGGCCAGACTCTCGAGCAGCGACGCATAGCGGCGTAGCACAGCCTCGGTGGTGTAGCGCTCCGCCACCGTTGCCTCTGCCATCGCACCGAGCCGGCGGCGCAGCGCATCGTCGCCGAGCAGGCGCCTGAGGGCCGCCTCGAGCGCCGCACGGTCGCCCGCCTCGATCAGCAGCCCGTTCGTCTCGGGCTCGATGATATCCTTGATGCCGCCAACTCGTGTCGCGACGGCTGCGAGCCCGGCGGCCATCGCCTCGATCAGCGAGATGCCGAACGCCTCCTCGGTGGTCGGGAAGGCGAAGATGTCGGCAGCGGCGAGATAGTCCTCGACATTGCGCACGAAGCCAGTCGTCACGACCGAGCCGCGCAGCCCGCTGGCCTCGATCAGGGCGTGCAGCTCGGCCTCGCAATCGTGCATCAGGCCCTTGCCGGAGCCGACGATGACGAGGCGTGCGGTCGGGTGGCCGGGGGCTAGTGCTGCCCAGGCCCGGACGAGATCCAAGACCCCTTTGGACTCCAGGAGCCGGCCGGTGAAGAGGACGATGAGCCCCTTCTCGGGCAGGCCGAGTGCCGTGCGCACGGCCATCTTGCCCGGCGCCGAGCGACGGGCAAAGCGCGCCGCGTCGACACTGTTGGGGATGGTGACGATCCGCGTCTCGGGCACGCCGTGCGCCAGCAGCTCATCCTGCATGTCGCTGGACAGGCTGACGAAGGCATCGGCGCGGCGCAGCAGGCGGTTGCGGAGCGCGATGAACCCTGCCACCAGGCGTGGTGCACCGGCGAGGCCGAGCTTGCGGGCACCGGCCTTGAAGTAGTCGCCCGACATCTCGCCGTTATTGTCGCCTTTCAGGACGACGCGCTGGCGCAGCAGTCTGCCGGCCGGCAGCGCCGCGATCCCCAGCACCCGATAGCCGCACACCAGCAGCGCGTCGTCAAGGCGGGCCGTTCTCAGGAGCTCGATGAAGAGCCCGGGCAGCATCGCCCACTTCTTCAGGTGGCCGGGGCCGACCGGTCCCAGTCGGCGGACCGGCACGCCGTCGATGATCTCGTGCGCCGCGAAGGCCGCGTCCGAGCGCCGGGTGATGACCCGCATGTCGATGCCGAACGCGCCGAGCCCGGCGGCGAGGGCCCGGGCCTGGGTCTCGCCGCCGCCGATGACCGGGTGGTAGGTCTCGACCAGGAGGCAGACGCGCGTTCGTCTTTCGTGGCTCACCGGTTCGTGGCGGCCGGCGGGACGGCAACCGCCGGGCGGCCCAGCACCTCGCGGTAGATCGCCTCCATCGCGTCGACCGAGATTTGGATATCATAGACAGTGCTGGCCGCCTTGGCCGCGGCGCCGAGCCGGGCCGCCTGGGCCGGATCGTCGAGCAGCTCGGCGATCGCCGAAGCGAGCGCCGCCGGGTCGCGCGGCGGGACGATCAGCGCCGTCTCGCCGTGGTCGAGCACCTCGCCCAGGCCGTCGACGCCGGTCGAGATGATCGGCCTGGCCATGGCCATCGCCTCGAAAAGGGTCAAGGGCGTGCCCTCGTAGAGCGACGGAAAGCACTGGATGTCGAGCAGCGTCTGCAGTGCCCGGGTGTCGCCGGCAAAGCCGGTGAAGATCACCTGGTCGGCAAGCCCCAGCTCGCGGGCCTCGGCTTCCAGGGGCTCGCGCAGGTCACCGTCGCCGATCAGCATGAGCGTGGGCTGGTGGCCGCGCTCGGCCAGCAGCTTCATCGCCTGGATGAGGTAGGTGAAGCCCTTCTGGTCGTTGAGCCGGCCGATGGCGCCGATCACCGGCCGGTCGGTCGGCACCTGCCACTCGGCGCGGGCGGCGGCGGCGCTCGCTGCGTCGACCGGCGCGAAGTCGGCGATCGGCGCGCCATTGCCGATCAGCCGCAGGCGCTCGCGTGGCACATGCCGCTCGGTCGCCATGAAGTCGAGCACCGATTGCGAGACCGCGATGCCGATGCGCGTCGCCGACGCCAGCAGCCGATCGGCGATCCGCTGGTGGAACGGCATGGCCGGATCGACGAAATGCTCGTGGACGATCGCCGGAATGCCGGCGCGGAGCGCTGCCAGGCGGCCGAAATTGGCGGCGCCGTAGCCATGCATGTGGATGATGTCGATCCCTTCCTCGCGGATCAGCCGCGTGAGCGCCGTCAGCGTCGAGGGGTCGAGCTTGCCCTTGTCGAGGCAGCGCACCGCAGTGCCGCGGTCGACGAGGAACTGGGCCGAGGCGTCGAAGGCGCGCAGCCCGACCAGCCGGCAATCGAAAGCGTCGGCGTCCCAGCGCGGGAACCACCAGCTCAAGAGGCGCGTGACCCCGTGCACGGTGGCCCCACTGATGCCGAACTTGTCGCAGACATGCAGGACGCGGATAGGACGGTCTGTGCCCGGCATTGCGCCGCGCGCCTCCAGCGTTGTTAGAGTAAGGGAGCAGGTCTTGGCTTCGACGCCAATTGAACGCGATTCTAGCCGAGCAGGCGCTTCTTCCAAAGAACTGCCTGGGGCCCATAGCGTAGGTTGAGACGCAGGCGCAACGAATCCGCGGTGAAGAGCGCGTGATCGGCGAGGTCCGGTGGGGCGGTGACGAATTGCTCGATCCCGGCGCAATGATCGTCGAGAATTGCCGGCATCAGGCACGGTCGCTGTTGCCAGGGGAAGTGGCAGGTGACCTGACTGCGGTAGCAGTCGAGCGCCTGCCGCTTGCGTACCCGCACCGGCGCCATGTCGACGCCGATACAATGCTCCGGCGCCACCCACTTGCGAATGTCCGGCTCGGCGAGCAGCGGGTAGCGGTAGTAGACGAAGTATTGCAGCAGCTGGATGTCGGCCCGGCTGCGCAGCAGCGCCACGGCGGCGCGGTGCATGGCCAGATGATCGGGGTGCTGGTCGTAGCGGAACGGTGCCATGACGGTGCGCGGGCACAGGCGGTCGATCAGGTCCTCGATCGCACTCGTCAGGCGGGCCTGCTCGGCGTTGAGCCGGCCATCGGGCAGACCGAGGAAGTGGAGCTGCTCTACCGGCACGCCGAGCAGCGCCATGGCTTCTTGGGCCTCGGTCTGGCGCAGGGCCACCAGCGTCTGGGTGTCGGGTGCTGCCTTGTCGTCCGGGCCGATCGGCGACAACCGGCCGTCGGTGCCATAGGCGACATGGACCGGGACGGTCGGGGCGAGGCGGGCGATCGTAGCACCGCAGCCCAGCGTCTCGTCGTCGGAATGCGGTGCGAGGACGAGGAGTGGGCCTGCGATCGTGGTCGCCGGGTCGATCAGCTCTGGCGTTGTCGTCATTGTTGCAGCCGCTTCCGTTGGCCCGGGCCGGAGCGGCCGTCGAGCGTGCGCGTGGCCAGCAGGACGGCGAGCGACGGCGCCATGGGATCGGTTCCCCGAACGGCGGACGGCAACCCGAGGGCGCGGGTCCACTGCGGACGGCGGCGGGTTAGCATATCGTTTCTCGAGCCGCCAGTCGGATGCCCGATGGACTTCGCCGGTTCCTGGCGGCATGGTTATGGCGTCTTCGCCGCCAGTCGCTCGGACTGCGTCTCGGCGGTCGAACAGGGTCAAAGGTCGGCACGGTTCCATGCAGCTCAGCAATTTTCTTCGCCGCTTTCTCATGCCGGCGCCGCTGGTCAGCGTCTATTACCTCTGGAAGTTCGGCTGCAAGATCAGCCCCAGGGCCGAGGTCGAGGTGACGCCCAACCTCACGATCGGCCGGGGTGCGCAGATCAGCTCCTTCGTGAAGATCAAGGCGAGCTACGGTAAGCTGGCGATCGGCGAGCGCGTGGCGGTGGCGACCGGCGTCTTCATGGCGTCGGACGAGGGCGGGGTCGAGATCGGCGACGACACGATGGTCGGGCCCAATTCCGTGATCGTCGGGGTCAATTACCGCTACGACAAGCTGGACGTGCCGGTGCAGCACCAGGGCACCACGTCGAAAGGCATCCGCATCGGCAAGGATGTCTGGATTGGCGCCAATGTCGTGGTGATGGATGGTGCGGTGATCGGCGACCATACGATTGTAAGCCCGGGCTCGGTCGTCTCGGGCCGGCTGCCCGAAAAGGTTGTCGCCAGCGGCGCGCCGGCCAAGATAGTGTTTCGGCGGCGTTGACCGGGCGTCTTCGCAATGCCGGACGGACCTGACTTGAACCGCGGATTGGGTTGATGAGCAACGACCTGCGCGAACGGCTGGCTGCTGCCGACGACCGGGGTGGCCTGCTGACTGCCGTGGCCGGCCTGGAGACGGGCAAGCTCGGGATGCGCGACGCCGAGCGAATCGCCCGCCGGCTGGGCGAGCTGAAGCCGGCGGCCGATTTGCGCCTCTTGTTGCTCGGCAACCACACGCTCGAGCCGCTGGCCAAATGCACCGCGGCAGCAGCCTTGACCCGAGGCGTGGTGGTCGAGAGCCATGTCGGGCCCTTCGCGCAGCACATGCAGATGCTGCTCGACCCGTCGCTTGGGATCGCTGAGCTCGACCCGCAGGTGATCTTCCTCTCGCTCGACCTGCAGCAGGTGCTGACCGCTTTGCCGGCGGGTCTGGCACCGCTCTCGACTGAGGCCCGGCGGGCGCTGGTCGACCAGGCGGTGGCGGCGGTCGGCGACTGGGTCGAGGCGGCCAGGGGCGTGACCAGGGCGACCCTGTTGATCGGCAATTTCTGGCGGCCGCGGCGGCCGCATCTCGGGCTTGCCGACGCCAAGGTCAAGGGTGGCGAGGCGGCGCTCTATGCGCTGGCCAATGCGCGGCTGCTCGAGGCCTACGCCGATGATCCGCAGGTGCATGTCGTCGATCTCGACCATGCGGTGGCCTCGGCCGGTCGTACGGCGGCGAGTGATCCGCGCATGCGCTTTATGGCCAAGCTCGCCTGGTCGGAGGCGGCGCTGCCGGGGATCGCCGAGCTCTTGTCGCGCTACCTCGCGCAGCTGGTGTTGCCGCCCAAGAAGTGCCTCGTGCTGGATCTCGACAACACGCTCTGGGGCGGGGTCTTGGGCGAGGAGGGGCCGGACGGCATCCGCATCGCCGAGGGTGACCCGGTGGGCGAGGCGTTTCGCGCCTTCCAGCTGGCGATCAAGGGCGTGCAGGGCCGGGGCCTGCTGCTCGCCGCCTGCAGCAAGAACAACCAAGCGGATGTCGAGGAGGCGTTCAGGCTGCGGTCGGAGATGCCGCTCGGGCTCGAGGATTTCGCTGCTGTGCGGATCAATTGGGAGCCCAAGCACGCCAATATTCGTGAAATCGCGGCCGAGCTGAATATCGGCACGGACAGCCTGGTCTTCGTCGACGACAACCCGGCCGAGTGTGAGCTGGTGCGGCAGATGCTGCCGGAGGTCACGACCGTCCAGTTGCCGCGCGATCCGTCGACCTATGCCGGGCTGCTGCTCGATATGCCCGAGCTGGAGCGCCTCGCGATCGTGGCCGAGGACCAGCGCAAGACCGAGCAGTATCGCGAGCAGGCAGAGCGCGAAGCCAGCCGCCAGACGGTGGCGGGCGACATGCAGAGCTATCTCGAGAGCCTGGGCACCGTCGTCACGCACTGGGAAGCGACGCGCGCCGAGCTGACCCGGGTGCACCAATTGTTCGCCAAGACCAACCAGTTCAACCTGACGACCAAGCGCTACAAGCCGGGCGAGGTCGAGACGTTCATCGCGTCTGCCGACTGGCATCTGGAGGTGATCAAGGCCGAGGACCGGTTCGGTGACCTGGGCATCATCGCGGCTTTTCTCCTCGATCTCCGCGATCCTGCTGCTGTCGAGGTGGACAGCGTCATGATGAGCTGCCGGGCCATGGGGCGCGGCATCGAGACCGTCATCGGCAATCGGCTCAAGGCCGTGGCCAGCGAGCATGCGCCAAGCGGGCAGATCACCGGCTGGTTTCGGCCGACGGCGAAGAACAAGCCGGCATCGGATTTCTACACGCGGCAAGGGTTTGTGGCGGAGGCCACTGACGGCGACGGCAACACGCGCTACGTCCTCGCCGTCGATAGGGCCCGTGAGCTGCCGGTGCCGGGAATCGACGTGGCACAACGACAAAACGAAGGAGCGAGAGCCCTTGAACCAGAAGCTGGCTGACGTGATCGCCGAGACGCTCGAGATCAAGCCCTCGGAGGTGACGCCCGAGACCGAGCGGGATGGCCACCCCACCTGGGATTCTTTCAACCATCTGCGGTTGATGACCGCGATCGAGGAGGCATTCGGCGTGCAGTTCTCGATGGACGAGATCGAGGGGGTCGAGACCTTCGGTCAGCTCGACCAGCTGCTGGCCGGCTATCTGGCCGACGCCTGACGTCGGACCGGCGGCGGCTCAGGCGAAGGGTGCTTCGCCGAGGTTCAAGACCAGCCGCTGCCCGCTCATGCCCTTTGCCCAGTCGGACGCCAGGTAGACCATCGCCTGGGCGACCTCGATCGGCTGCAGGTTGCGGCGCATCGCCCGGGCACTGCCGATCCGCCGGACGAAATCGCTCGGGATCGAGGCCAGGAGGTCGGTCTCGGTCATCGCCGGGACCACGAGATTGGCCTGGATGTTGTCGCGGGCCAGCTCGATGGCGAGGCTCTTGGTGTAGCCCTCGACCGCGCTCTTGGCGGTGATGTAGCGGGCCTGGCCCTTGACCGGCTGGTCGGTGGCGATGCTCGAGACGTTGATGATCCGCCCGCCGCCCGCCGCCTTCATGTGCGGGATGGCGGCGCTGCAGCAGGCGTGCAGGCCCTTGAGCGAGACCTCGAGCTCGGCCTCGAAATCGGCCCAGCCGAGCGTGGTGATCGGCTCGGGGCGGAAGTCCTGGACCGCGTTGTTGACCAGCACGTCGATGCCGCCGGAGGTTTGGACGATGGCGTCGAAGAAGCTCGCGACCGCGGCTTCGTCGCGGATGTCGCAGCCCAGTGCTCGGGCCTGGCCGCCGGCTTCCTCGATCTCCCGGGCGATCGCCGCGGCGTCCTGCTCGCCGCGGAAATAGTGGACGACCACAACGCCCCGTGCATGGCAAAGAGCTTGGCCGCGGTTTCGCCGATGCCGCGGCTGGCACCGATGACGACGACGGTCTTGCCGGTGAGACCGAGGCTCAGATGCTGGTCCTTGATCGTCTCGGCGGTCAGCATGTCACGGGTCGGCGGGTTGACCAATGCGCGGATCTCGCCGCTCGCCAGCGTGGTCTCGCCGACCAGGACACTTGTATCGGCCATGAGCGTCTCGCTTGCCGCCGAGACCTTGGTGACCGCGCCTTCGAGCACTGCCGCGACGTCTGGTTCCAGGTCCAGGGCGAAGGTCATGGCGAAGCTGGTGAAGGTGGCGCGGCGGCCGGGCAGGCGCATGCCGACCAGGGTCGAGAGCAGCAGGATGGCGGCGAGGTTGGGGCATAGCTGGCTGCCCTGGCCCATGCCCATGAGGGACGCCAGGCCGGAGGTCGCGGCTGTCGTGGCGCTGAAGGCCATGCGCTCGGTCACATCGACCAGGTCCTCAGGACCGCGCACCAGCTCGGTTTCGGGCTCTAGCAGCAGGCACGCCGGGCCATCGGCGTCGGCGGTCTTGGCGGTTGTCCGTTCGCTCAGCGCCAGGCTGCCGGTCGCGGTGATGACGGTGCGGCCGTCGGAGGTGCTGATCCAGCTTGCCTCGAAGGGCTGCAGGCCGGATGCGGGCGGCGGCAGCATCACTTCGAGGCGGAGCGTGGTGCCGAGCGGGATCGGCGCCTCGAAGCGGCCCTGGATCGAGCGAAAGCGCAGGGTCTCGGTCGGAAAGTGCGGCTGCAGCCGGGCGATCTGGCCGAGCGCCAGCATGCCGTGCGCGACGCGCTGGCGGTAGCGGCTGCGCCGCGCGAAGGCGGCGTTCATGTGCAGCGCGTTGCGATCGCCGGTGAGCGTGGCGAAGCGCTCGACCATGGCCTCGTCGATGGTGAAGGTCTCGACGATCTCGCGCATCCGCGGCTCCAAGTTGGTGACGCCGGCCGGTCGCCGGCTGAGCTGTCCGGCCCGGATAGCGAAGTCATGGCCGAGCGACCAGTCCCCTCGCCGGCATGCCTGCGCATGGCGGCGCGATGTCAGCGCGATGGCGCTAGGGTTCCATCAACTCATGCGTTATTCTGGGTGGCATGCGGCTGCTCTTCGTCAATTACGAGTACCCGCCTTTGGGCGGTGGTGGCGGCGTCGCTTGCCAGAGCGTCGCCCGGGCGTTGGCGCATCGGCACGAGGTCCATGTGCTGACCTCGGGCACGCCCGGCCTCGTGGCCGCCGAGGTGGTGGATGGCGTGCATGTCTGGCGGGCAGCGGTGCCCGGCCGGCGGGAGCTGCAGGCGGCCTCGCTGCTGTCGCTCCTGGCGTTCTATCCGGCCGGGCTCAGGCTGGGGGCCGAGCTTTGCCGGAGACTGGTCTTCGATCTCGTCGTCAGCTGGTTCGTCGTGCCGTCGGGGACGGTGGGCGCGCGGCTGGCGCGGCGCTTCGGCTTGCGCCATGCGATCTCGATCATGGGTGGCGACGTGTTCGAGCCGACCATGTGGTACGCCCCGCCCAGGAACCCACTTCTGAGCCCGTTGCTCCGGCGGTTGCTGGATGGCGCTGATCTGCGCATCGCGCCGAGTCGTGATCTGGTGTTCAAGGCGCAGCGGCTGCATGGCGTCGCCGAACCGATCGAGGTGATCCCGCACGGCATGGCAGCACCGCCGGGCCTGGCGCTTGCTGGGCAGCGCGGCGGCGACGGGAAGGCGCGGGGGCCGATCGAGCTGGTCTCGATCGCGCGGCTGGTGAAACGCAAGCGGGTCGACCGGTTGCTCCAGGCCTTGGCCGCGTTGAGCGGCCTCGAGGTGCGGCTGACCGTTGTGGGGGATGGGCCCGAGCGGCGGCGGCTGGAGGCGCTGGCGACGGCGCTCGGTGTGGCCGGCCGCGTGCGGTTTCTCGGTCATGTCGACGAGGCGGCCAAGCGCCGTGCGCTCGCTGCGGCCGACCTCTTCGTCCTCGCCTCGGCGCATGAGGGTTTCGGCCTCGTCTATCTCGAGGCGATGCAGCACGGCCTGCCGGTGGTGGCAGCCAGCGCCGGCGGCCAGGCGGATTTTCTCGAGGATGGGCGGACGGGTGCCCTGGTGCCGAGCGACGATGTCGCGGCACTGGCGGCGGCGATCAGCAAGCTCGCCGGCGATCCAGCACAGCGCCAGCATGTCGCCGAGGAGTGCCGCAAACGCGCCGCCGCGCTGACCGCGGACGCCACGGCCGCGGCCTATGAGCAAGCCTTGACCGCTCTTGTTGCCAGAAAAGAGAGCGCCGCACTCCGGGCCAATGTCGCAGCCGAGCCAGCCACATCAAAAGGCGGCTAACCCAAATACCGGTGGGGTCCAGGGGAGGATCATCCTCCCCTGGGTTCCTATCCCGATCTAAGCCGCCTTGGCTCGCCGGGCGGTCTTGAGGCGGAGCATCAGCCGGCGGAAGAACCACAAGCGGTCGATGAAGAGCTTGCCGTCGAGGTGGTCGACCTCGTGCTGCAGGCAGACCGCCTGCATGCCGTCGAGGTCGCGCTCGATGGCCTGGCCGGTGCGGTCCTGGGCGCGGATCTTGATCTTCGTCGCGCGCCAGACATTGCCGGTGACGCCCGGCACCGAGAGGCAGCTTTCCTCGACGATGCCGAAGGCGGCGCGCGACAGGATCTCCGGATTGACGAAGACCTGCGGGTCCGAGGCGTTGCCGGAGAGGTCCATCACCAGCACACGGCGATGGGCGCCGGTTTGCGGTGCCGAGAGGCCGATGCCGCTCGTGGCGTAGAGGGTCTCGAGCAGGTCGTCGGCAAGCTGGGCAACCTCAGTGTCGAAGACGTCCACCGGTGCCGAGGGCTGGCGAAGGCGCGGGTCGGGGTGCTCGAGGATCGCGAGAACGGGCACGGCGGTGGGCGCTCAGGAGGCGCCGCCGCCGCGTGGCTCGGGCGACTGGCCGGTCATGTCGCCGCTGAGCCCGCTATCGCTGCCCCAGGCGTTGCTCTGGCGTGTGGAGCGGCGAAGCAGGGGGATCGAGGCGGCGATGGTGACCAAGAGCAGGGCGATCTCCAGCGCGTAGACGGTCATGTAGCCATTGGCGACGCCGGGTAGGCCCCAAAGCCCGTTCGTTGCGGTTGCAGTCAGATTGACCAGATCGCGGATGGTGCCGCTGAGCGCCATGGCGACACCAGCGGCGGTCGCCTGGACGGCACCCCAGGCGCCGAGTGCGAGGCCTGCCTGATCCTTGGGCGCGCGGCTCATCGTGGCGGTCAGCGTGCCGTGGCCGAAGAGTGCTGCGCCGAAGCCGATCATGAAATTGCCGACGAGGAAGAACGCCGGCAGCTCCATGGGTGCCGAGATCATCACCAAGACGAAGGCCGGGACGCCGAGGATGGCACCTTTCTGGGCCATCCTATAGGCGTCGGCGCCGTTGCCGAGGGAGTAGGAGGCGAAGCTGAAGCCGAGCAGGCCGCCGAATGCCAGGAGTGCCGTGAGCTTGGTGGTGGCAGCGACCGAGAAGTCGAGCACCTGGCCGCCATAGGGCTCGAGCAGGATGTCGGCCATGGCGAACGCCATGGTGCCGAGGCCGATAATGATCAATCGGCGATAGGTCTGGTCGCCCTTGCAGAAGAGAGCCCATGACTCCGCGAAGGACGGGTCGGCCGCCGGGGCCGGGGCACCGCGGGGCGGTCTTCGGGTTTCCTGCTTCCAAAGTGCCAAACCGTTCAAGACGATAGTCGCAACGGCGGCACCCTGGACCACCTGCACCAGACGGCCGGGCGAGAAGTTCTCCAGTGCCTTGCCGAAGAACAGTGCGCTCACGATCATGCCGACGAGCAGCATGACATACATGAGGCCCACGACCTTGGCGTGGGATTCCTGGGGTGTGAGGTCCGTCGCCAAAGCGAGGCCCGCGGTCTGGACGGTGTGCACACCGGCACCGACCAGGAGGAAGGCGAGGCCGGCCGAGGCGAGGCCGATCCACTCGGGATAATTGACGGCGTTGCCCTTGCCGGCGAGGACCAGCAGGGCGAAGGGCATGATGGCGAAGCCGCCGAACTGCCAGAGCGTACCCTTCCAGATGAACGGCACGCGGCGCCAGCCGAGGGCGCAGCGATGGTTGTCCGAGCGAAAGCCGATGAGTGCGCGAAAAGGCGCGAAGACGACGGGGAGCGCGATCATGATGCCGACCAGCGAGGCCGGCACGCCGAGCTCGACGATCATTACGCGATTAAGAGTGCCGACGAGCAGCACCAGAACCATGCCGACGGAGACCTGGAACAGCGACAGCCGCAGGAGGCGGCCGAGCGTGAGTTCCGGCGTTGCGACGTCGGCGAAAGGGAGGAAGCGCGGGCCCAGCGAAACCCACGACCTCATAAATGTGCGGCCGATGCGGTTCACTTTGCTATCGACTCCCCGAGCACAAGAAAGCGCCTGAGCGCGATCAGCATTCAAGCTGCATCGCGCCTCGGCACTCTAGACAGGGGCCGGGTGTCCCCGACCCCTCGTCAGCATGTCACGGAAGGGCAGACGGGGCTCAACCGCCCCAATACTGCGCAAACCACGTTGTGTTGTTGAGAATTGCGAAGTGCACGGTGAATGCGATCAACGCGACTGCGCCCAGGAACAACGGCAAGCCAACCGTCGGGTTGACCACGCACCAGATCCTACCTTGATTCATAGCTACTTCCTTACCCGAGCCACGGGGAATACACGGCCGCCAAGAAATGAGCGACCAGCGCGATCACGAAGAACACCCGCGCACCGTCGATGATGTGCTTGTGGATCTCTTCCGATTCCGCGATCGTCAGTCCGGTCGGCCATACGCGATCCGGATCGTCCAAGTTAGTTGCCATGTGGATTACTCCCCCACAGAGGTCATGAACTACCTAACGACTGTACAAACATTGCACAGACAGTGGCGCTGCTTGCCGTGACCTTTGGTGAGTTGAAGAGATCTTCAGCTCTCTCCAGACACGACCGACGCTTGGCGGAACCAAGAATCAGAGCATTCGGTGGCTTCCCAAGTGAGGAAAAACCACTTCCTCCACTGGGTAAATGCTAGGCGTCGTGGCCAAGACTGTCAACAAATTTTGTCATATTGGCTGTCAACTTTGCTTGACGATCGTGTGTGTCGGACAAAAAAAAACACCCCGCGGTGAGGCGGGGTGCTTGGCAGGTCAATGTGGCCGAAACAGGCCGATTCCGCCCGGACGATCCGGCCCGGGCCAAGTGTGGTAGGGCTCGGGCTCAGCCGTCCTTGGACAGCAGCTTCATGCCGACCTTGGACGACAACGGTGCCGGGTTGTCGGAGAGGACGCGCAGATTGAACTTGCTCGAAAGCGGCGTCGGATCGTCCTTGAGCACGTCCATGTTGGCCTTGCTCGACAGCGGTGTCGCATTGTCGGAGAGCACCCGCATGCCGACCTTGGACGAGAACGGTGCGGCAATGCTCGACAAGAGCGGCATGAACGACGCGCTGACGGCCATGTGGGCGTCGGCGAGTTTCGTGGTGAGATAGTGGCGCTTGCTCGGCTCGACCGACCAGCCCACGTAGTCGGAGAACAGCGTCGGCGAATTGCGCTTCAAGACCGGCATGTTCAGGGCCCTGGAGAACGGCGTCGCATCGCTGAAGTCAGCGGCCGCCGGTGTGTCCTTGGCCTTGGCGGACTCGGGCGCCTCCGGGAGCTCGACGGCGAGGGGGTTGCCGCTCTCGAGGATATTGGTGGCGGCCATGCCTTGGCCGAATGCCGCCCGGACGCCGACCAGCGAGCGACCCTGCTGGAGCTGCTCCGCGTAGAGAGCGGCAAGCGGCCCGCCAGCCTTCGACTTCTTGGGTGCGCCCTCATCGCCCTCGGCGGGCGCCGGCGCAAGCTGGACGATCGCGTCGTCGGCGAAGCCAGCGTCCTTGAGCTTCTTGACGACACTCTTGGCCTGCTGCTCGGTCTCGTAAACGCGTACAATCAAATCTGACATGGTTACCTCCAGGAACCTGGGCGGGGCAGTCGGGCGGCTACGGCATCTTGCCGGCGTCCTGTGTCAAGCTAGCCTGACATAATGAAATTGAAAAGAGGTCAAAGCGCGCAGCTTTGCCATTGTGTCCGGCGATGGCGCCGGGCTCGGGTTGTAGCTGCCGGTTCAGGCTGTGGTGGCGACAGTGCCGAGCGGGCCGCCGACGGGCGGTATCTGGGCTCTTTGGTGGCCATATCCATGGACCGGAGTCGGTGGCGCTCGTGCTCTCGACGATGCGGTTACAGGCTGAATCGTTGGGCGCCACCGGGCGGCTGGACGCCCTCAGGCGATCGGCGCCAGCAGACCTTGGCGTCCTGCTCGGTGCGGGGGCGGCTAGCTCTTGATGTCCTTGGTATCCGCAGGCGCGGTCGTGCCCGTGATTGCGCGATAGAAGTCGAACCTACGGCCGAGAAGGTCGATGCCTTCGAGTGACAGGTGACTGCCGTCGCCAAAGACGAAGACGTCGTCGAACGACGCCCGGCACACCCCGTCCTCGCAGAGATGGTCTTCGAGCCAGACCACTTCGTGCTCGTCGTCGATCGTTCGGAAATAGTCCATGGCTGCGCGATAGCCGTCCAGCACGTCGTGCTCGGCGAAATCACAGATCCGGGCATCCTCGCTGAACAGCGTCGCATAGACGAGGCAACGGCCATGATCGATGCTGGTCAGCGGCGGCGGCGTGAAGACGACCGGCGTGATGTCCATCGACTGCAACAAAGCGAGCGTCGCTTCGAAGGCCTCGGCGAAGGTCGCGGCCTCGGCGTCGACGATCTGGCCATCGACCAGGTAGGCGCTCTTCGGATCGAAATAGAACTCGAAGGGCGACGACAGGACCGCATAGCGGATCGACGGATGCTGGCCGAGCCAGTCGACCACATTGTCGTTGAAGGCGAGGCAACCCTCGGACCAAAGCCCGCGATAAGCGCCAGTGATTGGCGCCAGCCCGACGATCGGCCCACAGACCGGCTTAGTCAGCTGGGCAATGGCGGCATCTGGGGCTGCGGCCAAGATGCCATTGGTCAGATGCATGGCGAAGGAGTCGCCCCAAACGACAATCTCGGGCGCAGCGCTGGTCTGGCATTCCGGTGCCAGCGGCAAAGACTGGCCGCAATCGACGCCGAGGCCGCGATTGGGGCGGATCCGCGCCTCGAGCTCAGCCCGCGACTGTCCGTTTGCGACCTGCCGCTCGGCGAAGCCCTTCGTCATGTGGAGGGCAGAGCCCGCCGCCAGCAGCAGCACGCTCGACGTGGCGGCCGCGGTGAAGATGCGCCGCGCCGGGATCAGCCCCTTCTGGCGGAACGGCCGCTCGACGAACCGCCAGCTCAGATAGGCCAGCACCAGCGTGAGCGCGATGAGCGACCAGATCTGCAGGTCGCTCAGCTCCACGATATTGCGGATGCGGGCGAAGACGAGGACGGGCTGGTGCCAGAGATAGGCGCTGTAGCTCATCAGGCCGACGAGAACCAAGGGGCGCAGCGCCAGCAGCCGGCCGACCGGGTTGCCGGGCTCGGCGCCGATGAGCAGCAGTGCTGTGCCGAGGACGGGGATCAGGGTCCAGACGCTGGGGAAGGGCACGGACGTGTCGAAGACGAAGATCGCATAGAGGACGAGCGCCAGGCCCACGATGGACGCCACGAGCCGCGCCCGAGTGTTGGTCAGCATGCCGTTCTGCAGCGCGATGGCGATGACCGCACCAACGCCCAGCTCCCAGGCGCGGGTCGGCAGCAGGTAGAAATTGGCGATCGGGTGCACCCCGGACGCCCATTGCGCCAGTGCCAGGCTGGCGACCGAGATCGCGAGCAGGATGAGGGCCAGGGCCGGTTCGCGAAAGCGCTTGAGCAGCAGGAGGAGCAGCGGAAAGAAGACGTAGAACTGCTCCTCGACGGCGAGGCTCCAGGTGTGCAGCAGCGGCTTCAGCTCGGCCTCGGGCGCGAAATAATCGATCTCGAGCCAAAACAGGATGTTGGATGCGAAGAGATTGACGGCGATCAGGCTCTGGCCGAAATCCTTGAGCTCGATCGGCATCAGCCAGGCCCAGGCAAAGGGCAGGCAGACGATGCTGACGAGGAAGAGGGCCGGGATGATGCGCCGGATGCGCCGCTCGTAGAAGGTCACAAGCGAGAACGTGCCGGCGACGATCTCCTGGTGGATGATCGTGGTGATCAGGTAGCCGCTGATGACGAAGAAGACGTCGACGCCGACAAAGCCGCCGCTGAACAGGCCGAAGCCGGCATGATGGAAGATGACCGGCAGCACGGCGAGGGCCCGAAGGCCGTCGATCTCGGGACGATAGCGCATGGGCCCATCATGAAGCTGTGGAGCTGGTGGCGCGCAGCAGGTCGAATTGAGCGGTGCGGCCGACCTCGTTGTCGCTCGGGCGTAGCTGCTTCAGGCGTGCTGCACAATCGTCAAGGGTGGCGTGGCACAGCGGACCTTGCTTGAACTGACGCCGAAAAGGGCGAACTGTTCCAGCACGCCCGAACGGGCAAACGCTGAACGGGAGGTGCTGCCGCCATGATCTACGAAATGCGGGTCTATCACTGCGTGCCGGGCAAGCTGCCGGCCCTGCTCGACCGCTTCGAGACCATCACGCTCGCCATCTGGGAGCGCTTCGGCATCCGCCAGGCGGGCTTTTGGACCACGGTCATCGGCGAGAGCAACCAGCAGCTCGTCTACCTCCTTGCCTGGGAGTCGCTGGCCGAGCGCGAGCAGAAATGGGCCGCCTTCATGGCCGACCCCGAATGGCAGGCCAAGCGCGCCGAGACCGAGGCGAATGGGCCGATCTTGACGCGTGTCAGCAATCAGATTCTCCAGCCGACGGCGTTCTCGTCGGTCAAGTGAAGGACGAGAGGGGAAGATGGCGGGGAGGCTGGCCTCCCCACTGGCCCCACCTTGATTTTGGGGCGGTGATGGTGGGGGTGGCGGAGCCTGTTCCGGTGCATGGTGGGTGGCCCGTGTTGGGCGCTTTGCCTGGGCTGCGGCGGGATGTTCTGGGCGAGCTCGAGAAGGCTTCGGCTAAGGGTGATCTGGTTCGGCTGGCTCTGCCGGCGCTGCCGCCCGTCTTCTTGATGACCCACCCCGACGGGGTGCGGCAGATGCTGCAGACCCGATCCGACAATTATGGTCGCACGCCGTTCCACGACCGGCTCAAGCCGGTGCTGGGCGAAGGCCTCTTGACTGCCGACGGCGAGGCCTGGGCGCGGCAACGCAAGCTCCTGCAACCGCATTTCAGCGCCGCTTCCGTGCGCCGTTTCGTGCCGACCATCGCGGGCGTGGTGCACAACCGGTGCAGCAGCTGGGCAGCTTCCGGACCAGCCGGAGCGACGGTCGACATGGGCGAGGAGATGTCGACCCTCACGCTCGAGATCATTCTCCGCTGCATGTTCGGGCGTGCCGCCACCGACGATATCGGTTGGGCGATCCGCATCGCCCAGTCGGAGGTAGCCGACCGCTTCTGGCGCCCGATCGATTGGCCTTCCTGGCTGCCGACCCCGGCCAACCGCCGGTTTCAAGCAGCGCTCGACGCCATGGACGCGGCGGTCGACCGCATTCTCGACGAGCGGACCGGCGGCGAGGGCCACGACGACCTCCTGCGCTCGCTCGAGACGGCCTACGCGCCCGACACTTGCCCGGTAGGCCAACGCCGGGCCGGCGAGGCAGAGACGCGGCTGCTGCGCGACGAGGCCATGACCACGCTGCTTGCCGGACACGAGACCTCGGCCGTCGGCCTGGCCTGGACCCTGCACCTCCTCGCGCGACACCAAGACGTCGCCAGCGAGGTCCGCGCCGAGGCGCGAGCGACCTTCGGCGACGCCGGGCCATCCGCCGAAGAGGCCGGCGCGCTCGTGCAAACACGGGCCGTCGTCAACGAGGCCATGCGGCTCTTTCCACCGGCACCCTGGTTCGGCCGACGCGCTCGCGCTGACGACGAGCTCCTCGGCCAACCGATCCCGGCAGGCGCGCTGGTCCTCTTCAGCCCATGGCTGCTCCACCGCGACGAGCGCTGGTGGCCGGACCCGCTCGCCTTCGATCCCGGACGCTTTCAGGGCGAGCGCAACAAGACGCGCCGCCCCTGGAGCTTCCTCCCCTTCGGCGGCGGCCCACGCAGCTGCATCGGCCTCAACCTCGCCATGACCGAGATGACCGTGGCCCTGGCCATGATCGTCCGCAACTTCGACCTGGTGCCAACAAACGACCCGACACCCCGCCCAGAAGCCCTCATAACCCTCCGCCCCGCCGGCCCCCTGCGCGTCACGCTCAAGCCAGTCGGCGAGACGGGCGAATAGGCGAAGAAGGGGAAGATGGCGGGGAGGCCGCGCCTCCCCACCGGCCCCTCCGGTCTTTTGGGGTGGTGGCGGTTGGAGTGGTGGTGCGGAGGTCTGGGTGGGAGGTGGAACACGGGTAGCGACGAAGAAGGAATATTAGCCTAGACCGGAAGCGCCGTCAAGCTGCGGTCGGGGTCGTTCGGCGAGCACTGTCCGCCGGGCTGTGCCGTGCCCGTCGGCCTGCCTGCCGCCACCACCCACGCGAGCATCCGGCCCAGCAACCGCGCGGCTTTGCGGCCCGCAGGTGCGACAAACCGTACCGTCGGGTTCGTTCGCCAAACGCCGGGTTCGTTCGTCGTTTTCCCGGGTTCGATCGTCGATTCCGCAGGTTCGTTCGTCGCCCCCCAGGTTCGTTCTCGGGTTCGTTTCCCCCGAATGAGTCGAAATACGCTACATAAGCATCGCTAATGAGTCGCTATATGCGACATTTCCCAGGTTCCGTTACACTATATGCAACAAGCCTCGGGTTCCGTTGCACTATACGCAACTGGGGGTGTGCGAGGAAGGAGAAGCACGAGGCGCAGTGGCACGGGGGGGAGGGGGGAAGAGGGGGAGAGAGGGGGGGAAAAGGGGGGAGGGAGGGGGGGAAAGAGAGACGAGGGGGGGAGACGAGGAGGGGAGAGAGGAGGGGACGAAAGGGGAGAGAAAGGAAGGAAAGGGGGAGGAGGAAAGGAAGAGAGGAGGGGAGGAAGGGGGGGAGGGGGGGGGAAGGGGGGGGAGGGGGAAGAGAGAGGGGGGGAAAGGGGAGAGGGGGGGAAAGGGGGGGGGAAAAAGGAGAAAATAACAATGTCAACGACCAAACTTTTTTAAATAGAATTATCAAGTGGAAGATCCCTGAGCGATTGTCAATAATACTGTCTGCATTGGCGCCGGACGATATAATGCGCCTTCCGATCTCACTTGGCGCCGCCGCCAGCGTACTTTGCAGCTTATCCTGACATTCACTAAGAAATTTCTTGGATTGCCCAGGTTTGTGTTGCTCAGCAGAGGCTCTTCGCAGTGCGTCGACTAGATCCAATGCGTTATGAACGACGTCCTGTTTTTCAGAAAGGTTTTGCACAACATGTGCAAGTTTCTCGATATCATCTTGGATCGCGCTTACTTTCTCAGAATAAATATCGCTAATTGTGACATCTATTTGATTCTCTTGTTTTTTTGAAATGAAAGGAAGCCAGGGCGAGGCATTTAAATGAATACTGGTGATTGGTAGCCGCGGTGTGCTATAGAAAGTATATGCGTAAATAATTCTTCGTGGCTGATGCCGAGTTCCTCTGCGAGCTCTCGGACTCTGCGAAAAATTTAAGCCACGATCGAATGCCTCCGCAAGTTTTCCGACAAAATCGTCAAGCGAAAGAGACGGCTTTGCGAGTTCTCGAAGCGAAACTAGTTTTTCCAATTCGCCTATTCGACTGTTTGCCTTAAAAAGGCGGTCAACAACT
The DNA here is from genome assembly GCA_942491185.1 of uncultured Alphaproteobacteria bacterium. Lineage (GTDB taxonomy): Bacteria > Pseudomonadota > Alphaproteobacteria > Geminicoccales > Geminicoccaceae > SLRI01. Next base: position 616,235 of record CALOAB010000021.1, read on the forward strand.
TCTTCGTCATCCTTAAGTGTCTTGTAATTTCCGTATTTCCGAAGTGATACCGAAACACCGTCCACGATTCTCCGTGCGCATGATCGAGAGCCAAAATAGCTCGTAAAATCCAATAGAAGCCGATGATTCCAACGCATGCCATGAAAATTTGGTCAATTTCTCGCCGCGCTATATACTCGGCGAAATCCAAAAGCACCAAGAGTCTGTCACGATCGCTTTCGAGCCGTCGTCCAGCGCCTGTATATGCATCGATCAATCCTTGTTCGACAAAAACCGAAGGCAAGCAAAGTTCTGTATACACAGAAGAAGTCGATATAAGCTCCAAATAACAAAGAAGATTTGCGCGTGGAACAAGCACCCGCTGTCCATCAACCATGTCATCATAGAGAAATTGAGACGCTCGCACCTCTCTTTCGATGTACGTTAGCAGGTTACCGTTATCTCCATAAAGCGCTTCCAGGCACGAGACAAGTGAATCAAAAAGGAGCGGGCTCACTTCGATTGCATTCAAAATATCGGGCGATGGAAATATTAAGTAAGTCAGTATCCCCATTACTATCATTTCGGTATATATTATACATCTTGATTGAGTTTCGTCGAAGGAATTTGCTGAGTCAAGAGCGAACGCGCGCAAAGCCATCGCCTCTGTCGGACGTTGGCCAACGCGATTTTCGGGTGTGACGGACAGTTCAGTCGGATCAAATGCACCGTCAATAGTTTCATTGTGCCAATAGGGGCTCTTTAAAATAGACATTATCGAACGAAGAGATTCTCGTAGATCAAAGTTATTTATGTGTAAGAGCGTTTCGCCGCGAGAGTTTTGAAGAGCATCGGTAATTTCGAGTAATTTCTCTTGAGCGTCACTCCAACGGTCTAGATCCCGTACTGTAGAACCATCAGTCAACTTTCCTTTACCGAATGCGCTGATGACAAATTGCATTCGCCGCTCAAAAACTTCACTAAGCGACACAGGTTGTTGATATCGTGGAGGGGTCAAGAAAATGATAAGAGTTAATTCGCTCTCGGCGCCAAAGATTCTGATAAGTATTGCGTCTGCAACTTGTACAGAGACTGTAATCAAAAGTTCTATTGCGAATTTTTGTGAGACATTCAGTTAATTTGCAGAAATAAAGAGTTATCATTGAAATTTGATCTGTATGTAAGCTTTCTAAGTCATCAAGAGAAATGACTATTTTTTTGATATTGTTCTCATTTGCCGCCATTTTAAGAACGTCGGCATAATATCTTTGCGGAGCATGCGAGATAAAATTGCTGCGAAAAGAGCGGAATTTATCGCGGTCAAACTTCAATCGCTCCCAAGGTTCTGCGTAGCCGTACATAAAAATGCCTAGAGTTATTTTGTGCAAAATACTCAAAAACAGATTGATCATGAATTATCTTGTCGGTTTGGCTCATAATGCGATTGATGGCGGCGCTTAGTGTAGCGCCTATTTCTTTCTCGACATCAAGAGGAGTTGCATGATCCTTTGTACTCGTGCGATCGAAAGAAAAACGGAATGATTTGGATACCTGCACAACTTCTTCAATTTCCCTTGAAGAATCTCTCTATCATGAGCCGAGACTGTTCGATTTCGCGGATAATAACAAGAACGTCGAATCTGGTGTCAAATTCTATCAGCCTCTTTGCGACGATGCCTTTCTTTGTCTGACTCATTTTTCACTCGCTCAGCATTCCTCACGCGCTCCTTCTCTAATCTACATGCTCTCTGCCTTGAAGACTCCTTTTTGACAGACGATGCAGACTTTCCCGTGCGCATTTCAAAAATTTCTTCGTCACGCTTCCTTGCACTCCCTCGCCTTATCCTTTGTCGAGAAGCCAAGTAATCACAGAGCCGCACGCGACATTGAGATTTTGATGAACTCATTACTCAAATGGAATAAATGACAGGCACTAATCTTTCAACTAATATTTCTTTCTCTGTGTCACGCGAGTGCAATGGTGTCACGCGGCTTTGCAGCGCAAAGATGCGAACGAGGCATCAATTTTCTTGACACGACAAATGTCTGACTAATAAGTAATGTGTCTGAAGAATGTCGCACTGTTAAGTAAGAATGTCATGTAAATAAGTAATGACACGACTTAAACAAAGAGACTTACGAATTAAAAGTGTGAGAAACTGGTCCTCCCTTCGGTCGGCCAGTGATAAATGCGACATCAATGGCATTACGACCCATGCGTTGACGAGATGGACAATGATAATAGATTCGTTGTACGGCGGAAGCGAAACTTATTGGCAGACTCTTGGGTTGTTGGGAAGGAATCGTTCAACAGTGATGAAAGAGAAGAGCAAGCGAATCAGGCGCCTCAGAATTCGCTTCACCTAAGAGAGCCACTTTTACCTTCACAAGAGCCGCAAGAGTGCATCCAAGATGAACAACCAAACGAGGTTCAGAGTCGAAATATTAACCTCATTCTAGCCTTTACTCTGTTTGCCTTTGCGGGCCGTTCTCTTTGGAGTCAATCAGTTTTGTCAACGCTCGTTTACTTGTTACGAGACGACAATCCCGAAGCTGTCGGGTTTATTACAGGCGTCATGGGCATGTCACAGCTTATAGCTTCCTTTCCTACTGGAGTTTGGGCGGATCGCCATTGACGTGACTCCATGTTGAAGGTTTCCTCGGGCGTTGGTTGTCTTGCTGTCGCAGTGACCCTCTTTTCTGTATGGAAAGAGAGCTAATATGGCTGACAGTAGCATTAGCTATATGGGGAGTCTTCTGGGGTGTTGCAAGTACATCATTATCTGCCCTCTTTGCCGATAGTATCCAAGAAGGCGACCGATCATTATACTTTACAAAACGATCCATCATTTTAAAAATGGGCAACTGTACTGGTCCTTTCGTTGCTCTCATTCTCTTTGCCGTATTGGGTGATAAATGGACGATACGGGATTGCTCTGTAGTAATGAATGCTGGGCAACTTATTTGCCTTCCTGCCATGTTTATTCTCTGCTGTCTCAACGACGATGATGCCATACCGCCTCACGACGATGAGAACGACGAGCAAAGCCAAACAGTGGTGCCCTCTTCTGAAGGATCGACGGATGAGAGCGAGAGTTCCATTCAAGAAAACACTATTCTCGAACGTGAAACAGGTGACATCAGGGCTTCTAAATACTGCTATTGTTGCATTCCAGAGCATCGACTCATTCCGGTACTCATTGCGACGGCCGACGTACTTTCAGGCCTCGGTTCCGGTCTATCGATTCGCTACTTTCCAATCTTCTTTTTCGACAATCTCAAGCTGAGTCCAGTCCTTGTTCAAATACTGTACATTATTTCACCAATCGGACAAGCGGTACTCATGCATGGCGGCCAAGTTTTTTCCCAAAGAGTCGGTCGGTGTAAAATGACGGTTGTCTTTAAATGGATTGGTATTGCTTGCATGCTAGTCATGATTGGTTCGTACGTGTTTCATTTCCCGACTTGGTGTGTTTGCTTCTTTTACTTGCTTCGAACGTCCTTTATGAATGCCACGAGTGCGCTCACAAAAAGCGTATTGATGGATGCTGTTCCGAAAAGCGAACGAGCAAAGTGGAGTGCACTTGAAAGTGTAAATATGTTTTCGTGGAGTGGGTCTGCCGCTATCGGTGGCTTGTTGGTTGGATACAAGGGCATTATTTTCAACTTTTTGGTGACTGGAAGTGTCCAGTTCTTGGCAACTCTACCACTTGTCCTCTTATTTTCAATTCAATGGAAGAGAGGGTACCAAACCGGCGACCGAGAGTGCTAACGGGACGTTCAACCCAAGAGACGAAGAAGTAGCAGTGACTCCAGCATCGTCGTCGAAATGAAACGTGCAGCTGCTAGCTAGGGTTACTCTCTGGTCGTAGAGGGTAGAATGATGAACTACATCAGAAGCAGTAGCCCAAGTGGCCGTATCGTTTCTGAACTCAGAAAGAATGGAGATCTCGTCACAAGAGAGTACCTACAGGTATATTAAAGTAGAATGCCACAGTTTACTTTTTAAATAATGTTGATACTACCAAGTTTCCATAATAATAGCTATACCGGTATTTTTCCCACGTTGACACATTCTCTCTCATACTGTATCAGCAGTATTGTATTACTCGAATAGTAGCTAGTTAGGCAGTTTTGGGAGCACGTTTGAATTCTTCCGGCATGTTATCTGGAAGCCATCCCATTTCCTCTAGATTTTTCTTCATTCTCTGAAAGCACAATTCATAGCGTATGAATGTCTTGATAACGACTCCTTTGGGCATGTCTCTCATGAGTTTGGTGGTATCGAGTTCATTGTTGGAACGCGCCGCCCAATGACATTGCCTGTTCTTCGACTGTAAGTTGGAATAATGGTAGGTTGGATCATGTACACTCCGTCGAAGTTGATGAGAAGACTCCTGGATTGGTAAAGTTGTACACTCCCGTCAAACCCGCTTGCGCCATGGCGAGCGACGCGGGAAGCATTTCCTCCAAAATGGTCATGGAGCAAGACTTGCGCTCATTGTTCGACTCGAGAATTGGTAAGCTGGAAGATTGCTTTCGAAAAGTGGCACCCGATGGAAAGATTTCGACTCAGCAATGGGAAAAGATTATGGAACAAAAGCTGGAACTACCTGGAGCTCCGTGGCATGAACTCATTCCGGCCCTGGTTCCAAAGAGTGCACGACGAGTCGATGAATATATCTATTGGCCGATATTCATAAAGACTCGAGGAAGTCACCTGAGCTATGCAAAAGTCGACATGGGCGACCAGGTTTGCGTGTTTATAGTCGAGTTATATTGATGGTTTGTCATCCTACATGAGTACATGGTCAAATTCATACTTTTGTGGAATATGGAGTGAGTTGAGAGTATTTGGTTTAACTTTTTGGGGTTTGTCCACTCGTTTGCGTGCATCCAAAACGATAGCTAATGACTCCATGGGTATCTTAATCATTGTTATTATTACATTTAGTACTGAAGAATACTCTGTATGCATATCTTAGTGGTTAAGGTCGTTTTGAAGGTATTTTGAGCGACTGTGTCATATATGGCTGGATGAGTGACTCGAGTGCTTGGTTTTTGTGAAGTTATATGTGTATTCAGTTGAAGGGGTGGTTTTTGTGAGTGTATAGGGCTGTGGGAGAGGGTGGGGTTTTGGGTGTGAGGGCGTGACGGATTGGAGTGAGATGCCTATCTTAGGAAGAATTTTGGTGAAGTGTGGGCTGTTCACTTGTGGCAAGGGCAGGGCGAGAGAGAGAGAGAGGTAGTAGTGGGTAGACAGTTGTTTCTGTGTGCCTTTGTGTGGTGGTGGGTGGTTATTGATAGATTTTTGTCTGTTATGATGAAGAGAGAAGTGGGGGTTTAAGTTTAGATTCATAGGTTTTTTGGGTTATTTGTGTGTTTGTTGGATCAAAACAAGTTTGGTGACTTTGTTTATGTGATAGAGGCTTGTTATCATGATTACAAAATCTTGTGGATGTGCAACATAATCGGTATTTTGAGCGACTGTGTCACTGTGCGCGCGCATTACACGCGCGAAACGCTGTCAGAATCAAGTGCTATGTATCCACAACAAAGTGCCCATTGAACAAGCTAGTGGCTGTTAAGAGACTCTTAAACCATATACTATCAACTTAGGTTCCTCTTAGTTGCATTGGAAGAACTTGAAAAATCAGTTTTTAACACGCGTCAAGCCCCATAGCTGCCACAAAGAAAGTTCCTGCGTTCCTGCCTCCTGCTGTTGCTTCTACATATTAAAAAGCCATTCTTTGTTTTCAACACTTTGCTCGTGAAGAAAGTGAGTCTTTTTACACAGGCGATCTGGAGAAATTGGACGTAGTGTATTCGCTCGTTCGAGCCATTATTGTCCGTGGGGCATGATGCCCATTTCCTTGACATTCTCACTTACAGTAATACAAGGAAGCAAATGATTCATCCAAGTGCTCATCACAATGGAATTCCGGAGAACCACAACCTGGGAAAGCATGCGCTCATAAGCTGACGACCATGCAAGACACTGATGTATATTAATCAAGCTCGCCGCCGGTTCGCCGGTTGTATGGATCCAGCCCGGAAGTGTACACGTATTTGGTGGTGCGGGTATAGAGTGTCAAGTTTCAAACATGCCACAGTAGACTATACATTTGGGACGAACGCGTCGGCGAATTGGCCGTTTGCAATCGAGAAAATCGTCGACTTGAACACTTTACTGTGGCAGGATTCATCCGTCTTTGAGTATGTTCTCACAAGACTCTTTTGCACAGATTCTACAACGACTTGGCAATATTCGAGTCAACAAGAATGAAGCGGAAATACTAGCTTCGTTGGAAGGAATGGTGGGAACAAATTTTGCAATCCATTGGCAATTCACTAATGGATCATACCGCAACAACAACAACAATAGTATCGACAAAGTCTTCCGTTTGTTCCTGTATCAAGGGTAATTGAGGTGGAATAGCGCCTTCACACAAAGACTCTACTTCCATCACCTGCCATTCAGTCATTGACTCACTCGTCGCTCCCCCAACTTAACTTGTCGTCAGTACGTCTCCAATTGAGACTGAATCAGGATCAAGTCAATTGAAGGACTCGGAATCGACCGATACATGCGGGTGCGGCAGTCGTGTGCTTTGATGGCTTTGCTGCGTATCCAAAAATGGCATTACCATGGGACTTGGTGGCCAAGGAATGTATTACACACCTGGGAACGACGCCACCGATATTTGCATTGTCGTGCCCGTATTCGACCGGGACGAGATTATGACTTGAAAAATTAGCGAGTCATCTTTGTAACGGGTCCTATCATGGGCATCGGAAAATTTTGATTACGTCTAAAAACATGTCAAGAAGAATGTCTTGTTGGCATTCATTTTAGGTTTTACGGATATTTGTTTGAGTTTTGCTCTTGAGAATCCTTTGTTGCCAGTGCGAAAGAGTGAATTTTAAGCTATTGGGTTCGGGCAAGACGTGTGCCTATGATATTGACGAGGGCACGATAGGGTTCTGTTGGCGAAGCTGACGGAATGGCGATTCATGGTCGTTCCGAGACCACCCTCAAGCCTGGTGGCGTATGCGTTGGTACTGCCGAAGTGTATCGTTTTGCCGAGGAAGTACCAGTGGTGGAGAACTCCTCAGTCATCGGAGATCAGTACGAGATTTGACGACGAGCTGGAGACGTGCGCAGTTAACGGGAGTCTCTTCTGTGAATGCAAAACAGTGGGGCGATGCCATGGTGTTGCACTATTCTTCCGACATGAATGGAAAGGAAGCCATTCCATCTTCCGTCAAGAAATTTACCAACACCATTCTTCTTCCCCACAAACATCACGTCCTGAATATGACACTGCTGTATCTCTCTTACGTTTCTTGTTATCATCGCAAGAAGAATCAAAGCGGCCTTGTGGTTACGTCTCATGATCTGGGAATGTACAAGTATGGAGAGAACCACGCATGATTCCAGCATGGGCTTGTCTTGCAGATGTCAATAATAAAATGGTAATGAATGAACGTCGATTCAAATCCCTTCCGCCACAACTGGCGTCGTCTTACGTCAGAAGCAGAACATGCATCCAATGGATGCCGAATGAATGCCGCTAATTCAACTCACTGGTATGTATCCTTGTTTTATTGCGTGTGAATTGATTTCATTTGGATACATGTGCTCACATTCTATTCTTGCAAAACAGGAACGGATTTAAACTTTTACAACCGAGTGCTATACCGTATTCCATCGGAACGCTATCGAAAGTCACCGCATGCACTGTGGGGAACTCTTCCATCCACATATAGTGACACCACTCCCCCCCCAGCTGAAAAGCATCCTCTCGTGTATCATCTTTCGACGGGTCAAGTGGGTGCGCTTGACGGAAACGGTTATGGTGGTGGATACTGATTTACGCAAACAGCGAGAGACGTTTTGCTTCTCTTCTCAGGGAAATCAAGCTATGGCTTTACCGTGAAGAAATGCCGGAGACTGGCTTGCCGATACCTCCAGGAGGAGTTCACGGCTTGTTACAGATGGAAGCTCACCAGAGAAGTGCGATACATGTTTCTACTGCAGCTGGTAGCGGGCAGAATGCCGTCGCATTGGCTTGTGCCACTGGCATGAAAACGACAGAGGCGCAACTTGAGCTAATAGAGAAGAGTGCATTGCGTCTCGAAGGAGCTCAACGTGAAGACAGAAGAATCTCCTCGTCTTCTTCAGATGTTTCAATGAGAACAGAACAAGAGGCAGGCTGCTGTCACTGCACCAGCCGCACTCGCCACTAGCTGGTGATTTCTTGTCCTTTCACTTGCCGTTACACAGGTCTCTGGAGAAAAGCGTTGTCGTACCTGACAAAGTGAGAAACAGTAACCCGCGAGATTGGTGAAAGCTACCAGTAATTGACGACGACTACAGTGACGGTTCAGCACTGGCACCGGGTTTGGGAAATCAGCATCTGCTTACAGCCTTGATTCGTCCTACGTTGAGGTCAGCTAATTGTCGAGTTGCGTGGACGTCAGGTCCCGATTGTATGGCATACTCCAGCACGTGCCAAGACTGTGTCAGCGAATATCGCCGACCACCCGATACGGTGTTTGGCTGCTTTTCGACCGCAGGAATGGCGGAATTACTCGAGTTCGCTTCTTTGTCGATCTTTCCGCGATTTAGATCTCACTTTGGTTCAATTGTCGGCTTCAGCTCTCAGTTCTGGGCTTGGAGCAGCAAGAGTCTTTGGATTGTTGATTAGTCGATTCAGTATGGACGGATACCTTTGCGACCAAGAACGACGAGCCCCAGGAAATGCTTCGAGTCCAACAGGTGGTGGATACGGGTCGGGAAACGGCGGATGGGTGAATCCTCCACGACGGCAAGACCCAGATCATGCGGCGGCATTGTCCGAGTCTTTCTTTGCAACCATATGTGTCCTCTTTTCCGAATTGCCGCCACCACCTCCGACATCACCGTCTGATGATTGCTTCTGCTGTGCGAGCATGCATAAGGCGAGAATTATTGCACGCTCTTAGCAGCTGAACCAAGGTCATATAGCGAAGCAATGGAAGCTGCAACAATTGCTGCTAGTCGTCGCGATGAGAATGGACTAACCGGAAGTAGTAGCGGTAGTGGTGTTCTTGGAGACGTATTTGCTGAGGTTCTCCGAGTGATTGGTAAGCAACGAAATCAAGGATCGTCTCGTGCTGCATCTGTCCTCCTGCCTTTGAATTACGGGCTGATTTCTGTGACGAATACGATCCAATGTTCTATCATGATTTACGGCGTTCGGAGCATCAGCATGCCATGGATATAGTTGCTCGGTTGAGAAGAGATGACGATGAGGATGCTTCCTCTGATGGCGATGACGGTGGATCAACATTGATGACTGGACCATTTCCTAGTGCTGGGGAACAGTCTGCTCTACCGGTTACTATCTTTCGGCGTCGGTCGTTGAGAAGGTCAGGTTCGACTGTTGGCACTGGATGGCGTTCTTTTAGTGACAGCGGTGACGGAACGCCTTTCTCTCCGGCAGTTGTGGCGTCGTCATCTGTTTCATTCCTTGAGAGTCCATGCGTTGGAAGAATGTGCCTCCCTTCACCATACTCAGCCTGAACTTGACGAAGAATCAAAGTCATTGTCCTCGGGTATTTCCATTAATTCGTATTTGAGCAGATTAATCATTTCCAGATCGACCGTTGCCATCAAGAGGAAGTGGAACAAGCCGTGCTTCGATTCTCGGACTCCTTGTTGCTTGGTACGAACATGGATCCGATCATGGCGGCGGCGAAGACTCTGACGGCTGGTCTGATTCTGCTCACGCAAACAAGACCACGGTGGCGCCAGAACTCTGTCTTCTGGTTGATTAAAATGGCTGCATCGGTTTGTCAATGCCCTTGTTGTTGGAGCACCAAGAGCAAGAGTTTGCTGCAAAGAGTACCCCGAGTGGTATCCCGTATGGAATTAGAGACACTAATGGAATGGCTTTATCAAGGAGCGACTGGACTCTGGATCCCGAAATTCGATCAACTGTGAGTGGTACGTTGTCGAAACTACACGACCTTCGGCCAAAAGCAAGTGAAGGAATACATCCCGAGGGGTTGCCGTGAAACCAGGCGACAAATCTTGTGAGGCTCGAAAGGCTACTCCAACCGACGCCCGCCTGAGCGTCCCTACTCTGGAATCGTCTACGGAACCGAATCCTGAGCGTTATTTGGAGTTGTCTACGGAACCGACGCCTCAACCAACTCCGGAACCAACAGCGGAGCCAACACCCGAGCCTACTCCAGAGCCCATGTCTGAACCAACTCCTGAACTGACGCCTGAACGGACTCTGGAACCAACACACGAGCCTACGACTGAACCGACGCCTGACTCGACCGACTCCTACACCGGAATCGTCTACGGAACCGACTCTGGAACCGACGCCTGAACTGACAGTGGAACCAACACCCGAGCCTACTCTAGAGCCCACGTCTGAACTGACTCCGTAACCGATACCTGAGTTGACGCCGGAACTGACGCCGGAACCAACACCCGAGCCTGCGCCTGAGTTGACGCCTGAACTGATTCCTGAGCCTATACCGGAATCAACAACAGAATTGTCTACGGAACCGACTCTGGAACCGACGCCTGAGCTGACTTCGGAACCAACACCCGAGTCTACTCTAGAGCCCACGTCTGAACTGACTCCGTAACCGACTCGTGATTTGACACCTGAACTGACTCCGGAACCGATACCTGAGTCGACGCCTGAATTGACGCCGGAACCGACACCCGAGCCTACGCCTGAATTGACACCGGAACTGATTCCTAGATTCCTGAGCATATACCGGAACTAACAACGGAATCGTCTCCGGAACCAACTCTGGAACCAAACACCCGAGCCTACGCCTGAACCGACGGACGTGGAAGTTTGTCTCGGTTGACTCTTTCGCGATTCAATCAAAGCCCGTTGTTGACGCCATCCACGCGCTTGCGGACCCGACTACTGTAGCCATGATTTGCTTCTTAGTTCACGGTAAGATTCTTGTCGTCTTGTGTGCTTTGTTCATACCTCTCATTGTCAGGAAAACTTTTCACTGATTTGCTCCTGCTTTTGACAGCCGCCCATAGCAACATGAGCTTGCGTAAACAAGCTCTTCCGCCTTGCATCTCTCAAAGGCTTTCTTCGCACTATTCTCTCGACGGTGCTCTTGTTGAAGGAAGAATGACAGTAATCAGTGGATGCAAAGACTCTGTGAGAAGAAGGGACTTGCGATTCAGGTGATTGAGCATCAAACATCCGTCACCTCAACTGCCGTCTCTTATCATCTCATGGACTCTTTTTATCCACGCCGACTAATACTCCTACGTATTTTCCTCTTTGCACACGTGTGAATCTCGAGTCAAGCTTTTGTTCTCTCACGCTGGGATTATCACAAGCGGTGGTCTCGGTTGCAGTATCTCAATTAAAACCAACGCGTGTGGACATATACAGCGCTTGTGGACTGATTTGACATATATTGATTCATTCTCGATGCATGGTAAGACTCTGATGTGCCCATTTTCGCATGTCGTTCAAGGAATGAAAACTCACTGGAAGTCGTTCGTGTCTAATCATGTGCATCATGCTGAATCTACCGATCACATGATTTGTCTTGGTTCTCTCTCAGCAATGGTATTGGCATTGCTGGATTAGAATCTCTAAGCGAGAAAGGACATGATACTGCTGCGATTTCTGCTTGCTTGACGACGAAATCGTGTGTCGGCAGGTCTTGTGACGTTGTCGTCGTTTGCTTTCCTGTCGTGGTCCACTTTGCGCCTTCTGACTTTTCCGGGCGTAGTACAAGTTAACCCAACGTGATGCTGGTGTTTGGAATCCCTACGTATTTTGCTGATCAAGCTTGTTCTCGTGTGGAAGGAACGGAGGCTGGTCTCGGTTGACTCTTTCATGTCTCAATCAAAGCCACTCGCTTTTTCTTCTACACGAATACGGGCCCGACTACTCGTTTGGGATTCGTTCTCTATGTTATTACGGTAAGATCGTGGTCGCCTTGCATATATTCTTTCTTGCGCTGGCGGAAACTCATTTTGGAGGACTGTTCTTGATTGTTCACAGGCTTTTCTTGGCAAACACAAATTCTCTTACGGCGTTGCTCAAACAAGCCCTTGCGTGATAAATGCTGCAGCCAGTCACTGATGGCATAACACCAGTCAAGATATTCATTTGCATTGTCCAAATGAATGTGCTGACTCTGGTCTGTCGGTTGAAGTGCTTGGAATCTGATGTGGCCGCCACAAGAAGACTTTTTCCATAGTATTCATTTGCTATGACTGCTCGAACCAAGCATGCTGGATGGGCTACTTCAATTCAATGTATCCTTTTGCCAAAAACGATGTATCGACTTGCAGTGGCAAATCGCTCATGAATTGGAGTGTAAAAAGTAGTGGCGGTATCCTGGTTGAAAGAATGATGATGTTGGTGGCAATGCTCCAGCTATACGAACGCTATTACAGTAGTTCTGCTTTTCTCTAGCTACAGCGTACTTCATAGTCGTACTTACTCCTAGCTATAGTAGGATAATGGAATAGCAAATATATACTTTCGTTTACATGCCACTTCAATGCAGCAGCATACTCCTATTCGGATTGAGCTGCTCAATGTCTCTCACACCGCTACGTTTGTCAAATCACTCTAAAAAGGCAGGATTGGCTCGCAAAAGAGCATTCACAGCATCTACATTATCCAGAGATGCGTCGATCCGTACATTCAAAACAGCTTGTTGGATGGGTAAGCGGCCAGTAACAGGATCGGAAACAAACATGGCTGCGGGATACGCGGAGGCGAGGACTCGAACCGATGCACCAAGGCCGTGCTGTAGAGCAATGTGTAAAGGCAAGCGACCAGCGGTATATTCTTGTTGTACTTGATTCGGAAAGATTTGCACTAGTGCTTCAATAAGGACAAGAGGGCAGTGTGCCGCCAAGGCATGATGTAGGATGAAAGCGTCGTTGCCAGGCTCGAGTCGTGGTGCAAGAACGGTACATACTGGATGCGACTCGACCACTGCAATCATTTCATCGCTTGGAACTTGAGGGACATGATTGTAGTTGGTGACCATCTTGAGCAAGACTTTCTTTGCGTGCTGGCGAATATATGGTTCACTGGAATTTTCAATGCGTTGCAAAGCCGTCTCATGATTGCGATCTTGAATAGAAATACATTCACAGTTGTAGCAAAGTAATTCCCACATTCTAGCAAGACCAATACCCGGACACGCTATAGTGCAAGGGCGTACCATCCACCGAGACGGTTTTGCATTATTGTTGCCTCCTTGTTGCCGCTGTAAAGGACTGCACGAAAGCATTCAATGTCGGGATAAAAAACTGCAAAAATTAGCGGAATATCTCCACCTTGTTCTTGGGTGTGAAGTCCCTCTGGATGTGCATCAATGAGAAGTTGTACAACAGAAAGAGGCACCTCTTGATGTGGCGAATCACGGAGTACACTATGGATCGGTAGATCTCCACCTTCATTCACTTCTCTTGCCTCTTGCGGATTCTCCCAAATTCTCTTTTCTAATAAATGCCACACTGTAGGAGGAATGCCTTGTGCTTCCTCGTCGAATCGGTTGTCGAATATCCAATCGATAATGCCGTGCGCGCTGGCATTCTGCAAAAACAGCAAGTTTGCTTCGTCAAGAATCTCTCCATCGTTGTGGACTACTTCCGCCATATTATCTTGCCAATAGTGATGTATTGGTGAATTCGTATGCACTTGAGAAGCGCTCTTCTGGTGCTTATATTATTTGTTTTATTATTGTGTTTGCATCATGATGCCGCGACGCCAATGCTATGACCGTTGATAAAATATTTACGTCAACAGTCATTTTGTCGGATGGAGAAGAATAAATCACCCCACCCCATGATGGCGGCACTTTTTCATCCCCATTATGGCTCCCTCTCTTTAGTACTTTATGACGCCTTGACACTCAAATACTCATGATTACATGGTGGGTGCACTGATAGGCCAAGGCTCCTTTGGATCCGCCCTTCGCGGGCGCCACAAAGCCCCTCAAAAGCAGGCTGCCGTCAAGGCAAAGGCAGCGCTCCGCCGCTCTGCCCAGGGGCTGCCCTCCTTCGTTCACGCCACACGACAAGAACAAGCTATTTTTCAGAGATGTCATGATTCTCCGCGTATAAAATCCTTGCATGCCTCACTTCATGGTGACGAGCGCTTGTATTTCGTCTTGGAATTGTGTACACTACTCGAGGTACTTTGCAACATGCCATTGACTCGTACCTACTATACTCCGTATAGTACAAGACAGTGATGGGTGTACAAGTGAGATTATATCTGCTTATATACATCAATTGGTGCAAGCATTACAGTATTTACATTTTCAACAAGACGCAAAACATTCTCCTTTGTGAGAATGGCATGTTGAAACTGTGTGACTTCGGATCGGCCATGGGGCATGTCTACGACAACCACAACCAATATACATCAGCAGGATGATGCTATACCACGAGGAACAGTCGGCAATACAGTGCCGGAGGTGTTGAGGAATGCAAATGAAGTATCGCCAGCCATGGACTTGTGGTCTCTTGGATGTGTCGTTGCTTGCCTGTGAACTGGTTCATCTCCACTGAGCTGATGCTTCTGGTTTTGGCATTATTATCCCCGTCCTTGACAAAATCTCGCAACAAGTCGAGTTGGGAGCTCAAGAATCTCGCGTCATAAAATTGGAGCAAGAGGTCGAAACGAGGAACGAAGAATGCCAGTCTCTACGAGAAGCCAATCGTTCTCAAGAAGACAAGATTCAGACCACTGCCTGACACGGATAACCATCAACTACGAGAGGACGTAGCTACACTTACGCAAAGTGTTGATAGAAAGTCCAACAGAGTTAAAGGTTCGAGGCGAAGCTCGACCAAAAGTACAAGAATGGGCCATAGTGTGAGAGAGTTAAGACTCAAACCGCTGCCGTGAGATGATGAGCTTGACGAAGGCGGGAGATTGACCGGCTGCTTCATCCACGCACTCGGACGGTTGCACGTCACGCCAAGCTACGACTGTTTGCTCACTTGTTCTCACACTAAATCACAATTCATCGTTTTCGATTCAAAGACGCTGGTAAGATTGCCCGGAGAGTCTCATCAGCATCCATCATCGTCGTTCATGCCATTGCCACATTGCATACAGCGATCGTGAGGCCTCTACTCGAAGCTGTCCCTGGATTATGTGGTTTCACTCTTGCAAATTATATTATCCATAACAACCAAAGAATCCCAATCGACTAAATATTCAAATGCATTGGGGAATCGATCTTGTGTTGCTAGTGGTGGTGATTGGTGTATGCAATCGAATCGTTCCAGGAATGAAACATCATTTATAGAAAGAGGAAAGGCGGTGGTGTTAAGCTTCAACGTGTCATATTCTTGACGAGCTGGATGGACACAGAAACAAGTCATTGTTGCAAGTTTGACATGAGGTAAATGACTTTGCCAAGCGCCTGTGGGGTGATTCGTTTCTCGATCCAACGACACACACGTTTCATAAAAAGTCGAGCGATTGCACCACGCCGGGAGTGGAACGGACCTTTGTCACGCTCGTGTTGGGACCCATTTACAAGATTTATGCAGCGTGCTTGGGGGAACGAGAAACTGACGTGAATAAGCTATTGAGAAGTGTTGGAGTCTTGTTGAGTAAGGAACAGCTTCGTGCCAGTGCTCGTCCGCTTTTGAGAGCAGCATGTTCCCGTTTCTTTGCCACTGCGAATGCAGGATTTATGGATATGATTGTCAAGCATGTGTACGTTAACGATGCGGTTGCTTTGCGCTTGTCGTGAGGATATTGTCGTACGTTTACCGTACGTTTACATTGACTCATGCATTTTACTTGATTGTTTCATGTAGCCCGTGCCCATCGGTTGCATCAAAGGGCAAGGTGGCACGCTGCTACACTGGTCCCCAGGATTCAGCTGTAGCAAAGTCCATGGTTGCGTGTGATCCCCGAGGACCTCTCATGATTCATTGTGTCAAGATGTATTCCTCGTTTGATGGAATGTCGTTTTCCACCTTTGGCAGAATTTACTCTGGTACACTTCGTCCTGGTAAGTCACTTCGCCGCTATTTATAATGCTCACCTGAGGTACATTACTCATTGGAATCTCTGGTATAATATACTTTCAATAAAGGCGATCGCGTTCGTGTTTTGGGAGAAGCGTATTCGCCAGACGATGACGAAGACATGGCCCTGGCGACAGTCGAAGCAATCTCGATTCCTCGAGGTCGTAGCCGCACCGACGTGACCATGGCCAAGGCTGGAAATTGGGTTCTCATTGACGGAGTAGATACCAACATTTCCAAGACTGCCACAATCACTAGCACTGTAGGTGACGAGAATAATCCCGCGAACGAAGACGACGTCGAAATCTTTAAGCATCTCAAATTTCCACAGGCTGGAAATGAATCGACCATGAAGCTTGCTATCGAGCCTCTTAATCCCGCAGAACTTCCAAAGATGGTGGAAGGTCTTCGCCGTATCTCGAAAGCCTATCCCATGGCGAGGACTCGAGTGGAAGAGAGTGGCGAGCATATTCTCTTTGGGACGGGCGAGCTATACATGGATTGCATGATGCACGACTTGCGTCACGTGTATTCCGATATCGAAGTCAAAATTTCTGATCCAGTGGTTGGATTCCGCGAGACTGTCGTGGAGACTAGCAGTGTCAAGTGCTTTTCTGAGGTATGTATAGGATATTGTTTTCTCTCACGGAATGGTTACGCTACAATCACGTGACTCATCATACTTGCTTTGCTCCTCGTTCCCATTGACAACAGACAACAAACAAGAGAAACAAGCTGACCTTTATTGCAGAGCCGCTTGACGATGGCCTTGCTGAACAGTTGGAAGCGGGAAAGGTCAATCACAGTTGGGACAAGAAAAAGGTGCATTGATTTCCCGACAATGATGTATCGGATCACATGGCATATTGCTCATCGGACCACTATCATCTTCGTGTACACAGGTTGGAAGATACTTTCAAACAAAATATGATTGGGATCTATTGTCCTCTCGGTCAGTTTGGGCATTTGGCGCTTCTCCCACTCAAGGCACAAACATTTTAATGGACGATACGCTGCCAAGCGAAGTGGATAAGACTTTGCTGAACACGTGCAAGTCAAGCATCGTACAGGGATTCCAGTGGGCTGTTCGAGAGGGACCATTGTGCGAAGAACCCGTCCACGGAACCAAGATTAAAATCTTGGATGCAGTACTGGCGGAGAAACCGATTCATCGTGGTGGCGGCCAGATAATCCCAACGGCTCGTCGAACAGTGCACTCTGCCTTGCTTACCGCGACTCCCAGGCTTATGGAGCCCATTTATCGCCTCCAGATCCAGTGTCCAGGAGAGATTGTTGATGCGATCCAGCCGATTCTGACAAGGAGACGAGGTCATATTGTACAGGATCGACCAATGTCAGGATCCACTTTAAGCAGCGTGAAGGCATTCATGCCTGTTTTGGATAGCTTTGGTTTTGAGACGGATCTTCGCACGTTTACACAAGGACAAGCGATGGTATATTCAGTTTTTGATCATTGGAACGTGGTGCCAGGAGACCGCTCGACAAAAGCATTATTCTTCATCCTCTCGAACCTAGTCCTCCTCCTGTCTTGGCACGTGAGCTACTAATCAAAACGAGGCGGCGCAAGGGTTTGTCAGAAGATGTATCCATCAGCAAGTTCTTTGATGACGCCATGAAAGCACAGCTAGAACAGGAGGAGAACGTGGATATGGCTGAGGCACAGCTATCTCAGGCGGAAGAGGGGGAAACCTTGCAGTAAACTACTAAATCGATTACTCGTATGTAACTAAGTTGAAAATACTTGTATCTAAAATGTTTAACTGCAAGGAGGGGAGTCTAAAACTCGTCATCCAGGGTCAACACATTCCCATGGCTTGAGTGAAGCTGCGCATTAAGGACGTCTCGCGGCAGTAGCATTGCGCTTTTCGTTCTCGGCATTGCCGGCGGCGTCGTCCGTCTCTGCGGCGTCGATGCGTTGGAGCGCAGCTTGAGTATGCTCCAGCAATAAATGAAGTTGGTTGATAATGCGTTGGAGCTCTTCACGCGACAAACCATCCGTCGAGGGCATTCCGGCAGCAAGCGAAACCTGGTCGGGATAACCTCGAAGGCGCGTTTGAAAGACAATCGGGGGTAGTTCCGGATGGCACCGTTTATCCATGTCGAGAAGTGTCGCGCTGACGCCATTGACCTTTTCTTTGGCCTCGCGGGCAATTGCAAGCTGCTGTTCCAACACTGCAATACTGTCGTCCGCCAAAGTGGAAGCGTTCTTGCACACTTCTTGGGTTCGCCAAACCACATAAGACATTCCTTCAACGCCGCGAACGATGGAGTCAGTCATCCGCTCTCTGTGACCGTCGTTCGCAGCAAGATTGAAGACATCCTCCGTGTGTTCTGTTCCAGTGGCCAAAACATATGTTTCCCAGCTATTGACGTCAGAATAATGTTTTAGTACCGCAGCGGGGAGCAAGAGAGCGCCCGATTGTTTGGCTGCAATGATCTCGTTCGAGCAAGGCTCGAACTCGTCTCTAGAGCGCTTGATTTGGTTATTCGAAAAACCCGACATGGTGAACGGTGAAACGCAGAGACGGTAAGAAAGACTAAAGAGAAGAAGAGGCACAGCACAGCTACAGTATCGTCCGTCACTGTGTCACTGTAATGATGCTCTTGCTGATGATGATGCGTTCTCCTGCGAGAGCTTTGTCTTTGTTTGCCTGTTTGGCTGTTTGGCTGTTTGAATGTGAGCGAGCGAGCATGCCCGCCTGTTTCATCGCGATAGTAGGACACGTGTCCTTCTTATTCCAAGCAGGCGCGCAAAATCGCAAAATGCCCAAAAATGGCGCTTTGAACGGGGAACGGGTGAACGGCATCGGCATCAGTGGCGCCCACAATCAACAAAGGGCGCTTCTCACTTCTCATATATACACTAAACATATATTCCCATGATGGCGGAAGCAGTCAACGATAATGGAGAAACACAGCCGCCTTTCGCCAGCTGAGTTTCATAGTTTTTGCACATGCCGACGCAAGAACCACTTGCGCTGAAGAAATTTCGGCAGGCTGCAATTCTCGGCGCGGGGGAAGTGACCCCCCGCCACTGGCTTTTTCTACAGTGGTCTTGTGCCACTAGCACACCGAGTCATTCAGCGAGTGATCGGTCACGGGCCAGAGACAAGAAGAAAGCGAGCGACAGGAGATTGCCGACATCCGCGCAGTGAATCTTCGCCCGCCCTTGCTCCGCAGTCGACGTCTTGCTCTCGCTCGCTCTACGAGGTCTTATAGCTTTCTCGAGCTCTGGCGGCAGCGCCACTCAATGAACTCGGCGGCGCAAGTTCTCGGCGCACGGGCTCGACCCCCGTCACTGGCTTTTGTCTGAGAATCGCGGTCTCACCATGCCACTCCTCAACCGCTCACAGCGCGCGGTAATCACGGCATTGCACCACTGATGCTCACGACTATAGGCTGTTAGAATCGCGTGCGCTTGGTGCCGACCTACCCAGACGCTGATTCCACTCCCAGTGGCCTTTCCACTTCTCACAGAGAAACTAGTCGATTTAGGTCGGCCACACGCTTCACTGATCTTCGAGCTTCATTTGCCTCATGAGGGCAGAGTGAGGCCATCAACAACATGCAGCACTGCGAAGAAATTTCGGCAGCCGCAAATTCTCGGCGCGGACGGAGTTGACCCCCCGTCCTAGCTTTTGTTGTGAGAGTCAGCGGTCTTGCGCCGCTAGGCCGCTGACCGAGCCATTGAGCGCTGAGTGACTCGGTCAGTGGCCTAGTGGCGTAAGACCACTGATTCTCACAACAAGTGACATTCGGTCAGTGGCCTAGCGGCATAAGACCACGATTCAATAAAACAAAAGCTAGTGACGGTCGAATCCCGCCCGCGAAATATAGCTGCCGATCTTACATAGTGGTCTGTTTAGAGCTCCGAGAACTATGAGACCTCGTAGAGCCAAGCGAGAGCAAGACATCGACTGCGGAGCATATAGCAAGTGCCGGGATGAAGATTTCCCCGATCAATCCCTCATCACCTCTGCTTTGTTGTGAGAATCAGTGATCTTATACACTAGGCCACAGACCGATCATTCAGCGCTGAATATCGGTCAGAAGCCTAATATAGACCACTGATTCTCACAACAAACGGGTAAGTGAACGGGTGAACGGCATCGATCAGTGGCGCCCACAATCAAAAAGGCGCTTCTCACTTCTCATATATACACTAAACATATATTCCCATGATGGCGGAAGCAGTCAACGATAATGGAGAAATACAGCCGCATTTGCCAGCTGAGTTTCAGTTTTTGCACGATGCCGACGCAAGCGGAATCACGGTTTGGATATTCGAACGATTCGACGGGGAAGAACGAGGCATTCTTCCTACAGTGTGGCATTTATTAGAAAAGAGAATTCGAGAGCATCCGCACGAGGCAAGAGAAGAGAATGAACGTGGAGAACTGCCGATCCACAGAGTCCTTCGCAGGGGAATCCGTGGACATGATACACCAGTGCCACTTTCTGTTGTACAACTTCTCATTGATACACATCCAGAGGGACTTCGCACCCAAAATGTGCATGGATTAATTCCGCTACACTTTGCAGTGGAGCATCCCGACATTGAATGCTTTCGTGCAGTCCTTTACGGCGGCAACAATGAGGCAACAATAATGCAAGACGGAAGTGTCGGTACGCCCTTACACTATAGCACGTGGCCGAATTTTGGTCTTGCTAGAATGTGGGAATTACTTTGCTACAACTGTGAATGTATTTCTATTCAAGATCGCAATCATGAGACGGCTTTGCAACGCATTGAAAATTTCATTGTACACCTTCCACGTCAACATATTCGCCAGCACGCAAAGAAAGTCTTGCTCAAGATGGTCACCAACTACAATCATGTCCCTCAAGTTCCAAGCGATGAAATGATTGCAGTGGTCGAGTCTCATCCAGTATGTACCGTTCTTGCACCACGACTTGAGCCTGGCAACGACGCTTTCATCCTACATCATGCCTTGGAAGCAAAGTGTCCGCATGTCCTTATTGAAGCACTAGTGCAAATCTTTCCGAACCAAATACAGCAACAGTATGCTGATGGTGCACTACCTTTGCATGCTGCTCTACAACATGGTCTTGGTGCATCCGTTCGATTACTCGCTTCTAAGCATCCGGCAGCAATGGAAATTGCCGATCCAGTTTCTGGACTCTTTCCTATCGAACAAGCTATCTTGAATGTAGGGAACAACGGATCAATGGAAAATGTAGATGCCGTGGATGCTCTTTTACGAGCCAATCCTGCCTTTTTGCGCCGAATCCGTTAGTACAGGAGCCTCATACACAGTATACGAGTGACGCAAAAGGAATTTGAGAAGCAAACATGTATAAAGAATGCTACAATATAAAACTAAATGTATATTGCTTAGACTGCTACATCTTATCCTTGTCACAATCTTGGAAGGATCGTAGCATCCTTACTATTATTGCGTTTGAGTATACATTTGAATATGTCGCGAGGAACCGCCGAGCAAGATTCAGCAATGACAACAAAAGGCGGTGACGACAAGGAATACAGTACGCCGTACCAAGCAATACAGGCAATACGTACTCATCAACATTGATGGAGCAAATGAAAGAAGGTTACCACAGCAAGTGAAACTGGTGAAGACATGATGGATCCCCATAGCACTGCAAGCACAATGCTTGAAAGTAAGCATCACTTGAAATACTACGTTGAAGAGCCCATGTTTGCCACGAAGGCATCCGACTTTCGTTTGGAGAAGTGTTGCTACCACTCAGACTCTAGAGTCCAAGTGATTAATCAAACCCGTCAGCACGTGTACAGTACAAACAAAGTATCCCACAATAAAGTTTGAAGTCTCCATGAGCGTCGTTCAATTTCAGTTCGTTGTCCCCGAGAGAAACGCAGGGGAAGTTTCAAGTGCTACAACTGGGGAAACGAGAGTCTTTCGCTGTCGTTTGCTTCATTACACTGTACGGTAGCTAGCTATGACAATAAAGCCGTCGAAAGACAAACTTCTATCAAGCTATTTTCCGTTTTAGGTTTCCCAAGATTACAAGGTTCGATACCGTTTGCTTCATGCGGGCACTAGCTTCCGTTCTAGTACAACTGGAACACATGTCGGTCGTAACGATTGTAATTGGTTTTGTCGTAGGTTCATAGCTCCTTAGTTGTATTTGTATACTCTTGAGTCGCCTTATCATTCTAGCTACTGCTGTAACCCTTTTTTAGTGCGGCGTAAAGAAGATCCCATTGATTTGCACGTAGATATTTGATAGGATACCTGCAACGACTGATGCAACAACCCCAAAGACGATGAAAAATATCGCGACGCAAAAGTCCTTTGGGGTTACTTCAAGGTCGTCTTCTTGAACCAATTCCTCTTCAGGCACCAATTAGGCTACGAATGGCTTCCATCGATTCACTCTCGTCAGCACTACTGTCAGACATGAACAAGTTAGTAAAATGTAGTCTTGTTGATGGTGCCGGCGAGCGAGGAAGGATGGAAAAGGCATTTGAAGACCACAACAACAAGTGACTCGGAACAAAAAAGAGCAGTATTGATGATTGTGGGCGCCACATTGAGTTATATTGCACGATAAATCGGTCGAGATCAGAGCAAACACGTTGGAAAACTGGGTCTCTCTATCCCGTTGGCCCCCGTTGGTGGGAATAATTCTTCGCGCGAAATCAGGTCTCCAACAAGCTAAAGGATATGAGACGGGCGCTGATATAAAAAGAGGTAGACGCTATGCTGGAGCAATAACCGCTATTTAGTCGATAGACAATGGATCGGCAGCATCATGCTGTGATGGCGACGGGCGACGGGGGGAGTCCCCCAAGAGGTCGAGTCTCCCCGAGTCGAGTCGAGTGATGGCGATGACGCGACGTGCCTTGTCGTTGCAAAAATCTCACAAAAGACGCGCCCCCAACGTCCTTGCTTTGAATGTCAAGACGGTCCTTATTGGTTTCTATTCCACTGAGTGTATTGTTATTGCCTTTTGTTGCTTCATTTCTCGCGCATCACATCATGGAACGAGCGCCGCGCCCTGTCGCTTTCTTTCTCAGCAGCAATTGGATTAGCAACATCGCAGATTCCCTAATCAATCATTACGTCTTAATAAAATGAGTAAGAGCAACTCCGTTTTAGAAAAGTCGGTTGATTTGCTCCAAGACAAATCAATCGTGGTATGAAAGAGTCTCGTTTGTTTGGGAGACTTGTGGAAAGAGCTTCCACTCTGCTTGCCAGCATTGAACCAGAGTCGCATGTGTTGGTACTTTCGGGATTTCCATGTTGGTTGACTCGATGGCATTCCTCTCACAGAGACTGATGATCCTCCGGGTGCAGTCGCCCTCGTGCGAGCGGCTCATGCTCTGGGAGCAGCACAAGGGACGCTCGCAGACCGATAAATGCAATCAAGACGTGTTTCAAGCGGCACTGGATACACTCTTGGAAAAGGATGGTATTTCACTCGAATCCTTTCCTGGAACCATGACAAAACAAGATGAGTTTCGCCTCGAATCCATGGCGAAATCGTGGTGCACTCTGATTTGTCGTGTGAATGAGCTGGTCCGGCACAGCATGACGGACATTGCTACAACGATGCGTGGCATTGCCATGGCTGCCAAAGATTTAATCGCTCCTCTGCATACACTTGTGGAGCTCAAGATGATTTGGGTCCGTTAACGACAATGGTAACTCCATGACGAAGGAATCAAGCGCAATCTCGGTATTTTGGTACTCTGTTCAGTGCCGTTGGCTTGGGGTACGTTTGAACTAGCAGTCCGTTATGTGTATACAATCAAACCAGCCGTACCTGGTTTTGTATTTTTGGTTGGATATTATATGGTGGCAGCTGTCGCACTTTTTGTTTATCCATGGCGAGACAAGAGTCGGATCAATCAAAGAAATATTCCAATGCAACTGATACCTCGTCATCTCTACCGGTTCTCGGCGGCATTGAACTTGGAACCTATCTGTTCCTTCGCAATATTCTTCGGGTACCTGGACTCAAGGCTGCTCCTTCGGATCGTGCTGCTTTCTACTTCAGCTGACGACCGTAAGTGTCTCGTGATGGCTGCTTTGCTTTGGCCGCCAAGCCATTTATGTGTCTCTGAGTCTCACCTCTTGATTTAGATCTTTGTTGCAACTTCCACTAGCTAGTACAAGCAATTATTGCTGGTAGTATTCAAGCGATACCATTAAAGACGCGGAAAGCTTGCTTTATCGCACTTGCAGAAGTAGCTACCGAAAATCCGCCAAGAGCCAACCAAACAAAGATTCCAAGACAAAGAACTAGAAGAGTACGAATAGTGGGTGACCTCCAACGAAGAGCCGTCGTGAGATTGGAGCAACGTCATTGTCGAATAGTGTACGACTTGTAAAGTAGTGACGAGAGATTCAGTCAACCTCTGTATCGTTGGAGGAAAACGATGAGCACTATCGGTACCACAGACAAGGAGTATACACATGCATACGCTTGAGTGGCATGGTGAGGGCGAGCATCCACTAGCTTACGGTACTGTGGTGGATGGTATATATTTCAAAGTGTGCGTAGCTAAGTGACATGATGCATGTAGTAGAGCAATGACGTAGTACAAGACAAACGAAACTAAACACTCGAGTCGACTGCATCTCGCTACAAGTAACTAGCTAGCTACGAGGTACTCCCACCGCCGTTAACACATTCTATAATGTTGTCTACAACTACTTGTGTCTTGAAGAAAGAGAGAGAGAGCCACGACTGTATCGAACGAGCTTGATAAGATACAGACGCACCGGAGGATTCCACCATCCACGCAAGACGTGCCCGGTATAGTCGATGATCGCTGGCGAATTTATAATGCGGGAGCTCGGCCCGAAGACCCCTATCCCCGCACGGGCTCACGTGACATGATGAGTTTTGGTTCATGGATAGACTTCATGGTTAGCCACACCGTAGTGGTGTCTTCTAGCCCCTAGTCTTGAAGATATTACTGTAACGTACAGAAGCATCCGTAGAACATCAAGTGACTCAACGAGAGGACACGATTATTGCCCAAATGTAGCTCCCAACTGAATCGATATGTAGTAACCTGGAAAAGATAGAAAGAAAGAGAGAAAGAAAGAAAGCATTAGTGTCTAGGTTTCACGAGCATCCATTACTCCTCTCAAGCAAACAACAAGAAGCGAACAAGCAACGAGCAAAACAAGCGAGAATCAAGCAGCCAAACAGAGAAACAACAAACGAACAAGCAACGAAACGATCAATCAAGCAAACAAGGGAAACAGACAAGCAGCAAACAAACAAGCAAGCATCCATCACTCGGCATAATTCACACGAGCGACCCTTGAGAGGCGGCAAGAGCGGCGAACTGGTACAATGTCGTCGTCATCCTTGTCGTCTCCAGCAATATTAATGAGTTTCCAAAAGCATCCTTCTCCGCCTTCATGTTCGCCGTCAAGTATCGAGAAAATGTAAGGTAGGTCGTTATCTTCAAAGAAAGGGAGAATGGGCTTGAAATAAAATAGATCGCACTTGAGGGTGGTAGCCTCCGTAGGCATTACAAATAGCGACCTTGCTGTCCTGTCAAGCCAATACTCGCGATCTTCTTCCGTCTCGACAATCTTCAAATACTGATCGAGGAGAGAGAGAAAGTCCGCTAGCCGTCGTTCATGCATTAACCCAACTCTGTCAATGACTGTGGTTCTGGTTGAAGACTTGAAAACAGGTGGAGCAGGAACTCCTGTCGGCGGCAATGCAGGAGTAACAGTGATGGCCTCCGAGTCGATGCTGTACTCGGAAGCCACAAAGAGGGGAAGTTCATTGTCATCCGCCCAATGAATGCGCCGTGGTACATGTACAGGGAAAACTGGTGGAGTTGATTGGTCAGCTTCGGGACATGCGGCGGTAGACGAGTTGTGGTGAAGGTTCTGGTGTAGCAGGAGACGAGCCGCAGCAGAAAACTTCAAAGTACCACTGGTGCATCCAAGCAAGTTCGATTGAGCAGCGAGAGCAGCAAACGTCGCATCGTCCGGTGGATGATGAGTGCTACTTGCTTCTTCTCCTTGTGAGTCGACGTCGTCATCGTCGGCAGCAACTGTAGGAGGCGATGCTTCTTCATATGAGTCTACGTCATTGGCGGCAGTAGCATCAAAAGAATCTTCACATGAGTCGACGTCGGCAGCTTCGAAAGGAACTTCATGTGAGGTAATGTAATTGCAGTCGACGGCAGCAGCATCAAAAGGTGTGACTGTGGTTCTGGTTGAAGACTTGAAAACAGGTGGAGCAGGAACTCCTGTCGGCGGCAATGCAGGAGTAACAGTGATGGCCTCCGAGTCAATGCTGTACTCGGAAGCCACAAAGAGGGGAAATTCATTGTCATCCGCCCAATGAACGCGCCGTGGTACATGTACAGGGAAAACTGGTGGAGTTGATTGGTCAGCTTCGGGACATGCGGCGGTAGACGAGTTGTGGTGAAGGTTCTGGTGCAGCAGGAGACGAGCCGTAGCAGAAAACTTCAAAGTACCACCGGTGCATCCAAGCAAGTTTGATTGAGCAGCAAGAGCAGCAAGCGTTGCATCGTCCGATGGATGATGAGTACTTCTTGCTTCTTCTCCTTGTGAGTCGACGTCGTCGTCAAGGTTTTGAACGGGAGACAAGTCATTCTCCTCTTCCCACTCCATCTTTTCTATTTCCTTTGCTACAATGAGATTCGCTTCTGCCACGCTTGCCAATGCCTGAACACGAATGGTTTGAAATTTCTGCTTGGATCTCATGCCGTAAGTTGGTGCCATGGAAGTGGAGTAGTCATTCTCCTCTTCCCACTCCATCTTTTTGATTTCCCTTGCTACAATGAGATTTGCTTCTGCCACACTTGCCAATGCCTGAACACGAGTGGTTTGAAATTTCTGCTTGGGCGTCACGCCGTAAGTTGGCGCCATGGAAGTAGAGTAGTCATTCTCCTCTTCCCACTCCGTCTTTTTGATT
This sequence comes from uncultured Alphaproteobacteria bacterium, assembly GCA_942491185.1. Lineage (GTDB taxonomy): Bacteria > Pseudomonadota > Alphaproteobacteria > Geminicoccales > Geminicoccaceae > SLRI01. The sequence goes on from CALOAB010000021.1 coordinate 643,227, forward strand.
TCCCTTGCTACAATGAGATTCGCTTCTGCCACGCTTGCCAATGCCTGAACACGAATGGTTTGAAATTTCTGCTTGGGCGTCATGCCGCAAGTTGTAACTGTAGGAGGCGATGCTTCTTCTCTGTCAATGACTGTGGCTCTGGTTGAAGCCTTGAAAACAGGTGGAGCAGGAACTCCTGTCGGCGGCAATGCAGGAGTAACAGTGATGGCCTCCGAGTCGATGCTGTATTCGGAAGCCACAAAGAGGGAAAGTTCATTGTCATCCGCCCAATGAACGCGCCGTGGTACATGTACAGGGAAAACTGGTGGAGTTGATTGGTCAGCTTCGGGACATGCGGCGGTAGACGAGTTGTGGCGAAGGTTCTGGTGCAGCAGGAGTCGAGCCGCAGCAGAAAACTTCAAAGTACCACTGGTGCATCCAAGCAAGTTCGATTGAGCAGCGAGAGCAGCAAACGTCGCATCGTCCGGTGGATGATGAGTGCTACTTGCTTCTTCTCCTTGTGAGTCGACGTCGTCATCGTCGGCAGCAACTGTAGGAGGCGATGCCTCTTCACATGAGTCTACGTCATTGGCGGCAGTAGCATCGAAAGAATTTTCACATGAGTCGACGTCGGCAGCGTCGAAAGGAACTTCACGTGAGTCAATGTCGTTGTAGTCGACGGCAGCAGCATCAAAAGGCGTGTCCTCCAAATCGCCCGATTCACCAGCAGGTGCAGCAGGAGAGCTTGACGCTTCGGAGACTAGTCGCAGCTGTTCAAACTCTGCAATGGCTGCAGCGACTCCACTGCGCTCTTCAGGAGGAGCACTTCGCCGCGCATTTCGAGTCCAGCATCGAGGTGGTTGCCGCCATGATAATTTCTTCTTGCTCCGTCGGTTAGTTCTTGGCGGTTCATTAATACGACGACGTTTTCCATCTCGAGTCGACTCCTTCCATATAGGTACATTATTGGCAGAAAAAGACACAGAAGGACGAGAGAGAGGAGTATTCACGTTGAGCGTGACGGTCGTTGTGGCGACATCAGTCGAAGAATCGCTGACTGCATTCGCGGATGGATACTCGCAACAAACACTCTTCTCACTCAATCCACTGTCCTTCTCCTGCGCAACATTTGAAACGGCAAGCGTCTCAGGCACTGTATGCACCTTTTCATGTGTGTTAATAGTAATCATGTTGTTAATTGATGATGATGTTGGTGTTAATTGCTTTGGTTTGAGAGCTTGGCGCTGATGCCGATGATTCTTCCCGCGGGAGGTTTCTCGACATCAGTCATTTTGGGTCATTGGATACCGTATTTTGGTCGTGCTTAAATCTAAAGTATATATGCATGAGGACTTATATAACAGATTGACATTTCAAAAGTTTTCGCTCCGTGCTCTTTGTTGCTTATTGGAGCGACAGACAGGCAGCTCGCTTATGGAGCCAAGTGGACGAGGACTTGCAGAGGGATAATCCAGTGGCTCAGGGTCCGCTAACTATTTAATAAATTGAGATGGATTAATAAGTAGCTCCTCTTTCAGGTGAGGAGAGGGTGGTTACTTCAGGCACTGTGCAGTCGAGCACTTGGCAAGGCGGGAGCTCATTGAAGATGGGAGCTCATTGAAGGGCAGGCTAAGTGAAGGAGCCTAACCGCCTGTTGTCACTAACCTGGCTGGTAGGCGAAAATCCTGGGGACACTCCGCATTTGTACACTAATTTGATAGTAAAATCGCCGATTTTGCGGAGTGTCCCAAGCAACAGTCGAAGGAGTGTCAAAGGAAGGGCTTGAAGAATACGTTTGGTATTTAACGAAAGAACAAGCTCTTACAATTGGCACGTGGATCGCTGAAGTTTGGATTGGACGATACAAATCTATCTGTGGTACACATGTAAGCGATCAATGGGATTGCTTACTATTGTTAATACGATCCAAGAATCGCTCAATATGATCTCGGCTGGCTTTTCTGGGATTGGCATGGTTTTGGCTCTCGACTGGAAATTCACTTTGTCTCGAAAAGATTGTCTCACAACATTAACAAACTAGGAAGGAGTTATTGCAATTTCGCCTTGTTTACTATCGACGTCGAACTTAGGCTACTGCAGAGTCAAGGTTCGATTGTCGAGAGTAACTGTTGTCTAAGGATTAACGAAGCAGTTCGAAGAGCTGCATCGACTGGCTATACTTTTTCAAAAAGAACCTTTGTCGTTTGTGTGAAAATGTCAGCAACCGCCGAGGAACTAGCTAGCTAGTATACCGTTACCTAAATTCCCAGATATCCTACAGTATTTCAATTCTACTTGTCCCTCTTGACGAGTTTGTACATTCCGTCTGGTCCGCACTCAATCTTTTCTTGCTTGCACAGTTGCTGAAAAAAACACTGAGCTGTTGAGGCGTCTTGTTGTACTTGTGGTCGGAACCAGACATGACCATCATTTGAAGCATTGTATGAATACTATCGAGTGGCAGCTGTCGGTTTGTCAACATGACGGTAATAAAAGACTCGTACACTTGCACTTCTTCCTCCTCGTGAGACTGCGAGACCGTCATGTGCATCTTCATCGTGCATGGCAGCAGCAGCAGCAGCTCGATCAGATCCAGCTTCCGCTTCCTTCCATGTTTCCATGGTGGGTAGTTCATAGTATGCGTCCCCGTCTTGACCTCCGACGTTTGAATCGACTTACTTCTTTGAGGGAAAGTCAGGGGCGCGCATATTCACCTTTCTTGGAGTATACTACATGATTGCTGGAGCCGTGTCACTTGCTTGTCTTGGTCTTGGTATTCATCTTCCAACGCCGAGGCCGTACTATGGTACGATCGATTCGTCTCCCTCTGACGTTTATGATTGGACGGGAGGAGTGTACTGGACAATCTTTGAGCTCTGCATGCTCGCACTTTTTGTAGGTATGCAGATTGCCGTCATTATTACTCGAGCTGTCAACAAATTCTACAACGATTGGATACCGACCTGGGATGCAGCAAAGTTGTGGTACGAAGTCCTACAAACTAAACCTTGGAAAGACGTGTGCCATTACAATGCTCTTTCTCTTTATACCTGTATCCAAAAGCTGTTTTTGGTTGGATCTCTTTATCTAAAGTTTGAACGGGCCACTGGCAGTTTCATAGATGGCTTGTCCGTGGCTGTTCTTGAGTATCAGTCGTGGTGGTTCATGCTGCCTGTGCCATTGCATCCTTGTCCAGCCGTGGCAGTTCAAGGCGTGCATGTGGCCTTCCGATACTTGTGAGAATCCAGGATTGGCATGGGGGACATATGAGTCGCGAGAGACATCTCGACTCATCACGTACGGCTGGATATGCTTCGTTTTGGCCATTCCACTACACTGCACCCGCTTAGACCCGTAATCGACGGCTGATTATGGGTCGACTTAACCCACAATTACAAACCCGTAATGACTTTTATTCGCGAGTCACCAAGAACGTCCAAGGCTGCGAATGGTAGCTACATGCGCTACAAGCGTTCCAACGAAACAGAGAATGCACAGAGAATACATCTTCGGGAGGAAGCGCAAGATTAACTGTGACAGATATATCGTTGGGAGTTTCCTACGATGATGAAGAAGACATTGAAGAAGCATTAGTGCAAAACGATTGATATTCGACAGTCTGTTGTATATCGGTTGAAAGCCAACCACAGAGTAATGATAAAAGCAAAGAGGCAGATAAAAAGGATATCCATTCGACTTGTCGACGACCGACAAAAAAGGAAACCATTTACTTATTATACTTTTTCTACCATTGGCCATGTTGTTGTTTGGAAATACGAAACAATTGACAATGAACGAACACACGACATTGCGAGGGGGTGTCGAGGGCTACGGTAGTTCCAGAAGTTTAACCCGCCAGGGCCCGCTGGAACTACCGTATGTCCGTATCTCAAGATGGGCATTCTGCCCAAATGGCTGTGATTCGACTCCTCGACGAGTCGAAATCACTGACAATATTGCCGTTCTTGGTCATTTCAGACCCGAGCTCAGCCACAATATTGTCACCACTTGGATCGCACGCTGGTACCCCCCGGGGTCCAACGTTCAGTACCACTCACCCAGGCCGCAGTACGATTCAAGATGCAACAAAGTGTGGAGGGGAAATAAAGAGAAGGGGCAGATAAATGGAGGGGTTGTCGGAACCACAGCTATGGATGGATGGATGGATGGATGGATGGAAACGATGGATTGATGGTTGGAAGGGTTGATGGATTGATGGATGCATTCCAATGGCTTTTCGACGGGAAAAGCACTCTAAAGTGCGTAGTAACCGGGCTACTTGGACACATTGGCGTGAATTTGAACAGAACCACTTGGGAGAGTGAATCGTTGTTGAGAACGTGGGGGCGGGGAGTCATCGCAAAGTCTTGAAAAGCATCGGCACTCAAAGCTGGACCAGCGCACCAAAAGAGAAGTCGTAACCAAACAAAGCAGTTCCCCTCAATCAAGAGTGAAGCCAAAAGAACAACAACGCACTAGGATAGGGTACTATCAACCGGATTAGATGTTGTTCCACTAGCAGCACTCGGGACAGAAGAGAACTGAACTTGAGAGGACTAGAGAGCAACGAATCTTGGAGGGCGAGGGTGTGATCCGGTATCCAGAGTCGACTCGACGGGTACATTTGGTATATCACAAAGGAAAAGAGATGAGAACAAAGAAAGAGGAGGAAAGGTTAGTAAAGTATATGACTGAGGAATCACTAATCGAAAGTCTCGGCACAAAACTAAAAAGTTGTGGGACGCATTTCATTCAACCAGCAACTAACGCCGACAAAAAGCAACATGGCGACTTACCGTGTCTTGGTGTATTTGGTATGTCACAAAAGGGAGAGTAGGGCATGAAGGAGAGATGAATCAATGATGATGATGATATGATGATGGTTGAACGAAATCTTTTGCTGCGCTGATGATGATGGCATCACGCAGCTGATCAATCGCGCGCTTACGCGTGGAAACAAAAAGCAAGAACCCGTAAGGAAGCCTTTAAGTTATGGGTTTGGCTGCTTCGAGACCCATAAGTTGGGAATAAAACCCACAAGTAAGTGGCATAAAACCCTCAAGTTGAGAAACCCATTGTCAGTTTTTCCAAAACCTGCAACTTGGCCAGTTACGGGTTAAAACCCGCTTCGATTTTTTTAGTTGTGGGTGAAAAAGGCCTGATTGTGGGTGGGAGCGGTGCAGTGTTCTCTTTCTTGGTTTCGGCGGAACAAGTTTGAGTGGTTCTACTACACACACTTTCTATTCATTCCATGCATGGTTCTCCTACATCTTCACTACCATGACATGATTTACTATGCAGCACCGGGATTGGCGGCATATACACTCGACAAGGTTTGTGGTTTTGCTCTCTCGCGACGTCCTATTCGAATTGTCAGTCTCACAACTCCTGTGCGAGGGTTCGTTCGACTGGAGATTGCTCTCGATGGATACAAGTTCGAACCTGGTCAGTGGGTACAAACAAGGTCCCTGCCGTATCGCTTCTACAATGGCATCCTACAGGAGCGTCGCCTCGTCACCAGGGCATTCTTCAATGACTCTGGATATCAAGGTTCTTGGCGACTGGACTCGAGGACTCGAGAGCCTCGCGACAAGATTCGATCCAGCACGATACTCCCATACTTGCATCTTTGTGGACCAGTTCCATGGAAGCTCGCACATGAAAATGCAGGGCTATCTCAATCATTCCGCCGTAATCATGTTCGCTGGCGGCATTGGCGTGACTCCAATGATGAGTGCTATTCGAATGCTGGTTGAGAATGGCGAACGTCTCTCCAAAGTACGTCGCGCAGTGCTAGTATGGGTAGTCCGGAAGCAGTCTGTTGTAGAGCTATACAGACGAGAGCTCGCGTATTATCAATCTCTTTCCAAGACGAAAGCAGGCTGTGAATTGCAAGTGATTGTACATGCTACACTTTCCGAAAAGGAAGACGAAGGAGACTTTGTCGCCGTCAATGTCGACTCACCTGCCACAAAGTCTACTGCGACGGCATCAACTAGGCGAAGGCAGTGGTATTTTCAACAGAGTGTCATGGGATATGGTCATCTTCTCGTCCTTACTGTTGGAGCAGGAGGTGGCTATCTTCTCGGCGTGTTCCTCGCAAACTACTTTACTCTTAACAAGACATGGCGAGATGAATACGTTTCACTTTTACAGCTTGCACTCGCAGTCTTTTTCGACGCATTCTTGGTGACGATTGGAATGAGTCGTTCGCTATTCTGCCGCCAAGGTGTTGCTTATTCAACAAACCGAAACGAAGTTGGCCATATGCATAGTGAGATGCCGCCAGAAAATGCTTCCTCGAGCCTTCCTCAAACCAAGAACGATGCACAAGGCTCGTCCAAGCGAGTGCATAAGAACTGCAGTTCTGTCTCCATGGATGATGGCAACGAGAGATTCTTTTGAGAAACGTGGTTCAAGAAGAACTCAGCATTGTGCTGGGCTGTCGACCAAACCTGGAAAAGATTGTCGGCAATATGAAAGAATGGTGCGAAATGAATGACTCTCCTCCGTTGGAGTATCGGTTTGCGGCCCAAATCAGCTCATCAAGCAAGTCATGACAACTTGCCGTGTGAGAGGCCTCGACTAGTAGCTTGCCTTTTGTAGTTGACGACGAGACATTCGAATGGTGAATGGACACGATCGCATCTCTATCTAGCTACATTCATATATGTAGATTGCTGTATATGCATGTATTATTAGATCAAACATATTCTATATCAGTACAATATGCTAGGGACAATGTCGACGAAGTCATAGATACACGATCATTCTAACAGACCGTCATGAAAGAAACGAAGCCCAAAGCTGCAATGAAGAATATACTCTTCTTTGCAGCAGAACTTGTACTAAGGTCTGCAACCTTGGTGTATTGAATCTTTGACAGATAACTTATCGGGTGGAAAGCATCAAAAGCTGTAGTAGCATCGAGACCGCACCAGGGATGGATCGCTTCTGCACCGGGACCTGGGTGAGCGACAGCATAATCAGTCATGTCATAGACTGAATTATAATACACTACCCAACAGTCTTGTGGAGTATCATGTGCTGCAACCTCATCATCCGAAATGATTGTTGCTTGCGGTGGTTCTGTTGGTGGAGCAGTCGAATCTGTTGCTTCCAAAATAGTACCTACATTCAAATCGTCAATCCTGTCGAGGTACGTCTTCTCGTGTACATTGGCAAACGCATCCGTTCCATTTATTCCACAATAAGGATGGATTGCAGCTTCACCAACCGTTGGATGTCTGTAGGCGTATTCGGTGAGGTCGTAAACTTGATCATAAAAGAGCACCCAACAATCTTCTGGATTGTCGTGGTTAGAGAGTTCGTCCATTGATATTTCCGGCTTTGTTTCCGGCTTTGAAGTAGTCGAGGCAATTGTTGGTGGTGATGCTGTTGTGTCAGGTATTATTGGAGCCTGGGTTGTTTCTGGAGTTGTAACAGGTTGTGGCGTTGGTTGTGTTGCAGTATTGGTACCGGTAGCAGGAGAAGGAGAAGGCTCTGGAGTTGTCGAAGCAGAAGTCGGTTCAACCGTCTGTGGTGCCGGTGTAGGTACGTCTGTTGGAGGTGGTGCCAGTGTAGGTGCCTCTGTTGGAGAAGGCTCAGTTAGAGACAGCGCTCCAATCTCAACAATACCATCCCACTGTAAATAGTGTATCGAGTCTCCGTGCACTCGATCAAAGTCGTCTGTGTAGTCGACGCCGCAGCTCGACCATACTCTATCAGGACCACCCCCATATGTGTGAGATGATCCATACTCTGTAAAATCATAAACAGTGTCGTAGATAACGGACCAGCAATCGGATGAAGAACCATGTTGTTGGACCTCTTCGATTGTGACACCTTTTGTTGGTCCGATCGAGAACAACAACAAGGTGACGAATGGAGTAATGTAGGCGCGAACCATTGTTTAATCAAGTAGAAAAACTTTGTATGTTTTGTCCGGCTGGAGGTTGATGACGACAAAGGTCACGGGACACGTGATCAGTAATGTACTCACGGCCTTTGAGAATTCCTGACAGAGCACGGCTGGACATCCACCGTCGTAAGCTATCTGGCCTTCTTCAGTGTGTTGAAATGATCCCTTCGCCCCCTCCATGGTGTAGCAGAGCTTGACTCCATCAGATCCGGCAGATTCCACTGGCTTTAGCACAACCTGCAATTTTTGCCTCGCTTGAGAAAGGGTTCCACCCCGTGCAAATTCTTACACTTCCTGCTTGACGAACGGATCGAAGACCAGCTCTCGAATGAGTTTTTGTTGGAGCTTCTTGTCGCGTCTGTTGGGAATGTCCGGTTCCGTTGGTTCGAACCTTGAGTGCTTCCGAAAGAGCATCCGCAAAGTCAACACCAGCTTCACCTTCAGCGATACATGTAACAATGCGGTAGATACCAGCAGTTTGGCGAGCAGCAGCAACCGCCCCAACTACTGGACGCTTTCTCGTCCATTTCAGCATAGTACTTGAGCTCTTCAGCAACACCGAGCGGGACGTGAGTCTTCATTTTGTTCAGAAAAGCCATTTTGTCCATTGCCCGCAATGACCTGATATCCCCGATTCATGAATTCTTTACAAACACAGCAACCGGTGCTGTACGGATCGACAATCACAACGGCTTCTTTCGATACTCCGATAGTGGTCATTCGTTTGATCGGGCTCCATACTCATTCGCAGCTCCGGACGATCGTTTGACATTCTATTAATTCCAGCAGTACAGCCTCACTCGATGAGTAAACTCGCTTGTGCATTGATTCCATTTCTGGCATGGCAATAGAGTCCGCACGAGGTTTTCAAAATTCATACGGGTGGTGGCTCGTAATCGAAAAGACCGTTAATCTCTTCCATAAAACGAAATGAACCTACCATTTCCCGTAAATACTTCAGGGTCCTTGTGCATCAAAAATTACACTTCCAATTCCCAAAAAAGATCAATCGTATGGTCGACCTTTTGGAATCAGGCTCGACTCCCGTCTCAAGACTTACAAGTTACCACGCAGTCGTTTCATCATTCAGGTCCCGGAGTTACCTTAACAGTTCCATGGATCAATTGACAAAAATACCTTCATCGCCAGACGCCTTGAATGGCGCTGGGCATTCCGATCTGGAACACGAGAAAACTGAAACTCGTCTAGATGTGCATGCCCAGTCGCCTCCACTTGCGGCCATCCGCCAATGAGGGCTTTTGCCAGGTCGCCAGTCCCATCTCCACCTCTTGCTCGGCAATTCATTTCGACGAGACATGGTCCATCTTCAAGAGTAATAACCTCTCCGTGTGATGGTCCGTTCTTGATACCGAGTGCATCTAGGAGTTTGCGAACGTATGCGGGATGAGCACCAAGCCTTTGGACTATCTGATCGGACTGGAGTACACCCAAAGTAAACAAACCCGCCCCGTTTGCATTTCTCTTGTCGTAAACCCAAACCATCATTGTCCAGGAACTCCTTCTCGGGAGACGTGGTCGATAACATATACTTTTCCTTTTAGATGGTCTTCACGAGAAAACAAAAGTAGCAGTCACCTCCATTCACCATCTGCCTCTCCCACGAGTACTTCAAAGTGCTGCTTCGCCTCCTCCATCGAATGACAAAGTTTTACACCATCAGATCCTGCCGACTCGTTAGGTTTGAGAACCACCGGAAATCCTTCCGTCGTTAGAAACTGTTCGACTTGATTGGCTCGACATGATTCGGCAAGTTCCCTTGAGAGCCGTAACTAGCATCCTTTTGTTTCTTAAACATGATGCGATACATGCAACAATGAGATTCATTACCAGGCACAAGGAACACATCACCGGTACTCCTTAGTGAAGGTATTCATGTTTCGGACAATGGGGCAATTTTCATCGCGCAGTCCATCTGTTGCCATTATCACCGGGAAAGCAGTTGCTCACCCTCGAGCACACGTTACTTTGAGATGTACTGTCACACTTCAATGACTCGATTGACTGGTGCGTTCTTGAGACGATATTTCTTCTTGTCGTTACCAGCCAACACTGCGTCTCGAATTTCCTTCTATGGTGTCATTTCATTGCACAAGAATCACCGCCTCTGAGGAGGCTCTCCGGAGTCGTCACCTCCTTTTTCTTCTTATTATCTTTCGCTTTACCTTTCGCTTTACGTGTCATTCTAGACTAGCAATCAAAAAGCCATAAAATGGTATTATATGCGTTGAAAGTGATTGTGTGGTCGGGTGACGGTTGGAAAAAGGCGATTTTTGTGACGGGAGCGTGCGTTGAAAAATGCTGGCGCAATCTGATTCCCTTAAGTAGTCTAACCAAAAGTATCGCAATGATTATACTTAAAATTTTAAAATTTTGGACCGTTGAGTCGTTTGGCGCACCTCAAATTTCTTCGCATGTCGCACTGCACCTCTTGTTGTAACTCCACTTTTTTGATTTGAGTTGATGAAATGGTAAGCTTTCCGCGCTGCTGTTGTTTTCTGCACACGCAAGATGGGGGAGACTCTAGTGAGTCCAGACGAGCAGGGAAGGCTAACCACCTCGGGCCTGAAGGATGGACTAATCGGGAAACCGCACTTTTTTGAACCTTTGTCATGCATGTACACTTGTTGAACTTTTGTGGCGCATATCGATGCTACGCTTTAAACAATCTCCTCACGCTTAATCTTCCTTTCTCATTTCATTCTACTCATGGGTTCTGCTCATTTGCCTCAAAGATTCAACGAATTCGACTTTAACCTACCTGCATAAAGAGGAAAAGAAAGGAGGTTGCAGCAGCTTACAGAAGAATCCCAGGAAGGCTGTCTTCTGTATCCTTGTTGGTTGCGACCGACAAATGTCATGGTGAGTCTTATGCTCCATGTGTTCTGTTACTCATACACATAATCACGTATTCTTCGACGTGCAGGCGCCAGTCAAGGCCAAGGAACGCGATATCAAGACCACCGAGCGAGGGGGAAGTGCAGCTATTCGCAAATCTTCAAGATGCAATGCTGGTTCTCCAAGATGAACGTGATGCCATCCTTGCCGCTGCAGGGGGCATTCCGACGAAGCCGCTCGCCGCGGCCTGAGATTGCTGGAAGCAGAACATGACAGATCAGCTTGTTGACAAGATTAATCATCTGATGTTTGTCTTGTTTGTTACGGACTTACAAACAGTTCCTCCGTGCCTCTTTGGACTAACGCCTTGGCATTGTTTTGCGTAATTCCACCTAGTGACCTCCTTTTCCGGGTCACTATCTATCGGAACTATTCGAATCCTCACTCCGATACGCTGGCAAAAGTCTATTCCAACATCTATGCATAGCTAGCGACGTATAGATAGATACTGCACTACTGTATTTACTTGTTTGTGAGCACAACACATAGCTCCACATCATTACACATTACATGTATATTCTACTTTGTTCATATTAGTGCGCATTTCAATGCCTGCCAGCTCCAAGCCGGCAGACAGCCGCCATCTATGGTGATGATATTCACAGTCTTGGATTCAACGTCGGTAGCATAGTATGAAAATGTGCAATGACTCAACGGTTGACTTCTCGACTCAACCGCTGGTACCAGTCGCTGTCGACTACTAGTCAGACACATTCGAGTCGATCAGAGCAACGATTCTTCGTCCGACTCCCGAGCCTCTTGAGTCTACCCGGAGCTGACTGAGCTAATGAAGGAAAAACGCTTCTTCCTCTTGATACGAACAGGCTTGGAAGAATGAATAGGCTTGGGAGACTCCAAGAAAGAATCGTCGGTTTCTGGCTCGGTGGCGCTAGTCTCCATTGACACGTTGGCCTCTTGGACAGTGCACTCGCCTTGCGACACGGTAGTGCCACCAAAAGCGGAGCTGCGGGTACGCTTGATGACAAACATGTCCAATGCTCCTTGTTGAGGATTATTGATTGTTTTCTTTTGCTTGCCTATTGGTTCAAAAGTACCGGCTGGTAGTTTCGCCCATTTGGGACGCTTGGTTTCGCTGGCTTCCGCCTCGAGAATGTCTCCGTTCCGTCATCTCGAGAGAGATCCTGTACGAGCAAGAAACAAAAAGAAAACAATGAGTTGTTTGAATACACGAATGAATCACAAGGAGTGAAAGAGGGAGAGAGCAGATAACAGCACTTACGGTCGATGAAGGATTACTGCTTCCAGGAGCTTCCTTGAAGTCAGCTCCGCTAGCTGCACTAGTCGGGGCGATACCACCAGTACTGCCCGTCTTGCCAGCAGTTGGATTGGGAATGGCTGCAGGCTTGAGGCCCGCATCACCAGCCTCTTGGATTCCACTGTCGTCTTCCTTGAGGACACCCGATGTGACATTATCGCTGGCTGATAGCAAAGAATGCAAGACAGCGTCGAGTAGCGACACTGCCATCTTTCGGTGCGGCCGCCATATTCTTCTTTTTTTCTTCCACAATAGATTCAAGACTTTTGACTAAGGCAATAGTTTGCAAACACTGCGAGCCCATACTTCTTCCCGCCTGAAGGAGGAGTGCCGACGCACGTCCTTGGTGAGCAGCTGCCTCCTGGGCGTTCTCTGTGATCGTTTGAAGATCGAGATCCTCCAGCTCCACGAACAGATTCAAACCCATCTTTCGAATCAGCTCTTGCTGAATCTTTTTGTCACGTTTATTGGGAATCTCGGTACCGTTCGTTCGTAGTCCAAGATACTCGGAAAGGGCATCCGCAAGGTCGACACCCGCTTCTCCTCCAGCTAGACAAGCTACAATATTTTTGCCATTGACGGCATCCTTGACAGAATCAACAGTTTCTCAGTTCCAATTATATCAGACGGAATGTCTGGAAGTGACATGTCGAGTGAATACGATCCATCGACGGAATCAATGTCCATGTTGGATTTTGTCATTTGCAGCATTTCGCGAGGAAATCTTGCCGTTATAATCAAACGTTTCCGTCAGGCACATGCCATTCTCAATGTTACACCAAGCTTCATGTGGTCTTGTATTCCGGAAATTTCCTCTGGTTGACAATCCCCGCGGCGGTGTCCGGCGAAACGGAAAACGAAGTCGCTTTTCCTGACCAGCAACCATCATGAAAGTCAATGAGGCTACGAATGGCTTCCATCGATTCACTCTCGTCAGCACTACTGTCAGACATGAACAAGTTAGTAAAACGTAGTCTTGTTGATGGTGCCGGCGAGCGAGGAAGGATGGAAAGAGCATTTGCAGACCACAACAACAAGTGACTCGGAACAAAAAAGAAAGCAGTATTGATGATTGTGGGCGCCACATTGAAGGTTATAGTACACGATAAAATCGGCTCGAGATCAGAGCAAACACGTTGGAAAACTGGGTCTCTCTATCCCGTTGGCCCCGTTGGTGGCGAATAATTCTTCGCGAAATCAGGTCTCCAACAAGCTAAAGGATATGAGACGGGCGCTGATATAAAAAAAGAGGTAGACGCATGCTGGAGCAATAACCAGCTATTTAGTCGATGTTATACCCTGGATCGGCACATGCTCAGATGGCGATGGGCGCGACGGGTCACAAAGGACCCCCTGAGTCGAGTCGAGTCCCGTAGGACAGGTGACACTTTTTTATGATGGCGATGACGCGATGACGATGCTTTGTCGATGCACATGACACAATCTCACAAAAGACGCGCCCCCAACGTCCATGCTTTGAATGTCAAGACGGTCCTTATTGATTTTATTCCACTGAGTGTATTGTTATTGCCTTTTGTTGCTTCATTTCTCGCGCATCACATCATGGAACGAGCGCCGCGCCCTGTCGCTTTCTTTCTCAGCAGCAATTAGATTAGCAGCATCGCAGATTCCCTAATCAATTATTACGTCTTAATAAAATGAGTAAGAACAACTCCGTTTTAGAAAAGTCGGTTGATTTGCTGGAAATCGTGGTATGAAAGAGTCTCGTTTGTTTGGGAGACTTGTGGAAAGAGCTTCCACTGTTCTTCTGCCAGCACTGAACCAGAGTCGCATGTGTTGTTTTTTTCGGGATTTCCATGTTGGTTTGCGTCGATGTCATTCCTCCCCACAGAGACGGATGATCCTTCGGGTGCAGTCGCACTCGTGCGAGCGGCCGGCATGCTCGAGGAGCAACACAAGGGACAATAGCCATACGGGACTGATACATGCAATCAAGACGTGTTTCAAGCGGCACTGGATACACTCTTTAAAAGGATGGTATCACCCGAATCCTCTTCCTGAACCACATGACAAAACAAGATGAGTTTCGCCTCCGAATCCATGGCGAAATCGTGGTGCACTCTGATTTGTCGCGTGGATGAGCTGGTCCGGCACAGCATGACGGACACGCTTTACACGATGCGTGGCATTGCCATGGCTGCCAAAGATTTAATCGCTCCTCTGCATACACTTGTGGAGCTCAAGATGATTTGGGTCCGTTAACGACAATGGTAAAATCGCATGACGAAGGAATCAAGCGCATTCTTTTACCGGTATTCATTCAGCGGCTGCTGGCTTGGGGTACGTTTGAACTAGCAGTCCGTTATGTGTATACAATCAAACCAGCCGTACCTGGTTTTGTATTTTTGCTGGATATTATGGCGTAGCAGCTGTCGCACGGGTTGTTTATCCGCATGGCTTGACAAGAATCTGATCAATCAAAGAAATGATTGCAATGCAACTGATACTTCGTCATCTCTACCGGTTCTCGGCGGCATTGAACTGGAACCTATCTGTTCCTTCGCAATATTCTTCAGGTACCTGGACTCATATTCTGTTCCTTCGGATCGTGCTGCTTTCTTACTTCAGCTGACGACCGTAAGTGTCTCGTGATGGTTGCTTTGCTTTGGCCGCCAAGCCATTTATGTGTCTCTGAGTCTCACTCTCTTACCCGGATCTTTGTTGCACTCACTAGCTAGTACAAGCAATTATTGCTGGCAGTATTCAAGCGCTTATATCATTAAAGACGCGGAAAGCTTGCTTTATCGCACTTGCAGAAGTAGCTACCGAAAATCCGCCAAGAGCCAACCAAACAAAGATTCCAAGACAAAGAACTAGAAGAATACGAATAGTGGGTACCTCCAACGAAGAGCCGTCGTGAGATTGGAGCAACGTCATTGTCGAAGAGCTGTAGGACCAGGCGTCATGCGACGAGAGATTCAGTCAACCTCTGTATCGTTGGAGGAAAAACGATGAGCACTATCGGTACCACAGACAAGGAGTATACACATGCATACGCTGAGGGTATGGTGAGTATGAGCATCCACTAGCTTACGGTACTGTGGTGGATGTTTTATATTTCAAAGTGTGCGTAGCTATAAGTGACATGATGCACATAGTAGTTAAATGACTGAGTACAAGACAAACGAAACTAAACACTCGAGTCGACTGCATCTCGCTACAAGCAATCGAAGAAGCATGAGGTACTCCTCACCGCCGTTAACACATTCTATAATGTTGTCTAAGTAACCACTTGTGTCTTGAAGAAAGAGAGAGAGAGAGCCACGACTGTATCGAACGAGCTTGATAAGATACAGACGCATCTGATGATTCCGCCATCCACGCAAGACGTGCCCGGTATAGTCGATGATCGCTGGCGGACTTATAATGCGGGAGCTCGGCCCGAAGACCCCTATCTCGCGACGCGGGCTCACGTGACATGATGAGTTTTGGTTCATGGATAGACTTCATGGTTACCTACATCCGTAGTGGTGTCATCTAGCCCACGGTTCTGAAGAGATTACTTGCACGTACAGAAGCATCCGTAGAACATCAAGCGACTCAACGAGAGGACACGATTATTGCCCAAATGTAGCTCCTAACTGAATCATTATGTGGGTAACCTGCAGTGATAGAGAGAAGAGAGAAGAAAGAAAGAAAGAAAGAAAGAAAGCATTAGTGTCTAGGTTTCACGAGCATCCATTACTCCTCTCACAAAAACAACAAGAAGCGAACAAGCAACGAGCAAACAAGCGAGAATCAAGCAGCCAAACAGAGAAAAACAACAAACGAACAAGCAACGAAACGATCAACCAAGCAAACAAGGGAAACAGACAAGCAGCAAACAAACAAGCAAGCATCCATCACTCAGAACACTCTACACGAGCGACCCTTGAGAGGCGGCAAGAGCGCTAACTGGTACAAATGTCGTCGTCATCCTTGTCGTCTCCAGCAATAATGAGTTCTTCAGAAAGCATCCTTCTCCGCCTTCATGTTCGCCATATCAAATGAAGAAAACAAGTGTAGGTCGTTATCTTCAAAGAAAGGAGAATGGGCTTGAAATAAAATGATCGCACTTGAGGGTGGTAGCCTCCGTAGGCATTACAAATAGCGACCTTGCTGTCCTGTCAAGCCAATACTCGCGATCTTCTTCCGTCTCGACAATCTTCAACATCGATCGGGGAGAGAGAGTCCGCTAGCCGCCAACCATGCATTAACCAACTCTGTCACCAACACCTGTTCTGGTTGGGGGCTTGATCAAACAGAGTATGCTGAAATCACGTCGGCGGTGCAACGTGTGGAGTAATGAGTGTATTTTCTCCGAGTCGATGCTGTACTGGAAGCCTGTAAGAGGGGAAGTTCATTGTCATCCGCCCAATGAATGCGCCAAAGAGCATGTACAGGGAAAACTGGTGGAGCTGATTGAAGCCCGCTTCTGGGACATGCGGCGTGGACGAGTTGCGCAAGGTTCTGGTGTAGCAGGAGACGAGCCGCAGAAAAAAACTTCAAAGTACCACTGGTGCATCCAAGCAAGCTTGATTGACAGCGAGCGAAGCAAACGTCGCATCGTCCGGTGGATGATGAGTGCTACTTGCTTCTTCTCCTTGTGAGTCGACGTCGTC